>NZ_KB908260.1 GCF_000382405.1 Mycobacterium sp. 141 | reverse complement strand
CGGGACTGTCCGATTAACGGTGTAAGCGGCGTGTTCTGTTAGGCAGTTTCGCTTCCCGGCATGCGGTCGGCGAAGGTGATCGCGAAGGCATTCAGTGCTGGTTTCCAGCGCATCGTCCACCGCTTCTGGCCGGTCCCGGTCGGGTCCAGTGACCGGGTGACCAAGTATAGGCATTTCAAGGCGGCCTGCTCAGTCGGAAAATGTCCACGGGCCCGGATCGCACGGCGATAGCGGGCATTCAAGGATTCGATGGCGTTGGTTGAACAGATCACCTTCCTTATTTCAGTGTCGTAGTCCAGGAACGGAATGAACTCACTCCACGCGTTGCGCCACAACCGAATTGCTGCCGGATAGCGCTGTCCCCATTCGGCTTCGAAGGCATCCAACGCCGCCGCGGCGGCCTCGGCGTTGACCGCGGTATAGATCGGCTTGATGGCCTTGGCGATCGCATCACGATGCTGGCGCCCGGCGTAACGGAACGTCCCGCGGATCAAGTGAATGACACACGTCTGCACGACGGTGTCGGGGAACGCCGCACCCACCGATTGCGGCAGTCCTTTGAGGCCGTCGCAGACCAGGAAGAAGATGTCGGCCACGCCGCGGTTCTTCAGTTCGGTCAGCACCGAGAGCCAGTACTTGGCCGACTCGCCGTCACCCTCACCTGCCCACATACCCAGCACGTCACGATGGCCGGCCAGATCTACCCCGATGGCCGCGTAGATCGGCCTGGGACCGACCTGGCCGTCGCGGATCTTGACGTGCAGAGCGTCGATGAACACCGCGGCATACACCCGCTCCAGTGGACGCGTATGCCAGGCTGTCATTTCCTCGACAACGCGATCGGTGATCCGACTGATGGTGTCCTTGGAGACCTCGGCGCCGTAGATGTCGCTGAAATGGGCGCTGATCTCGCCTGTGGTCAGCCCACGGGCATACAGCGACACGATCACCTCGTCGACGTCGGTGAGGCGCCGTTGGCGTTTCTTGACGATGTGCGGTTCAAAGGTGCCGGCCCGGTCGCGGGGCACGTCGATCTCGATATTGCCGCACGAGTCGGTGAGTACGGTTTTCGAGCGGGTTCCGTTGCGGGAGTTACCGCTACCGTGACCCGCGGGGTCGTGGCGGTCATACCCCAGATGCTCGGAAAGCTCCTCATCCAACGCGGTTTCGATGACCGTCTTGGTCATCGCCTTCAACAGCCCACCCGGGCCGGTCAGTGCAACACCGGCCTCCCGGGCCTGGCGCACCAGCTCCCGGGCCACCTCGAGTTCATCGACCTCACGGCCGCGCGGGATATCAATCGCCGCCGGAGCGGGATCGTCATAGTCATTCTGCGATGGCTCCACAGCCACGACAGTCTCGGTCATCAGGTGACCTTTCCGCCCCCGACACACCGGGGGCTTTAAGGCCACTTACACCGTTACTGCGACACTCCCGCGTAAACGCTTGGCTAGGTTTGGATTTCGACGGTTGTGCTGATCTGTTGGGCGACCGGCGTCCACAGGTCAACGTCGACGTGTGGGGATTCGATGCTGACCATGAGTGAGTAGTCAACGCCTTTGTCGCTTTGGTCGTACTTGCGTTGGTTCTTCCACCATCCCGCGACCGGGTACACGGCGATGGCTCCCTTGCTGGCGAGTTTGGCTGCATCCCCTGTCCAGATGTCGGTGTGTAGTGAGCCGGGGGCCTGTTGCAGATTGCTGCCGAACAGCCAGCCTTTCTCGGTGTCGAGGGCAGGTGGGCGCTGCCCGTCGATACGTGCGCGCGTGTTGATGCGTTGGCGGAACGATTCGACTCCTTCCTCGGGCCGTCGGGTGGCGAACCTTAGGCCATGGGAGGGATAGATATAACGGCCCGTCCAGCCGCGGCTGGACGGATTGGGCTCAACGAAGTAGGACAAGGTCACACGCATGCGTACTTCGGTTTCTCCTAGCCCTTCGAGTATTTCGGTCGGCCATGGCAATTGGTGGAGATTCATCTCCCGCACTTTGCCTGCGTTGCTGTCGCCGTCGCGCTCGTAGGGATGGATTCCGGCCTCTGCGATGAGGGTGAGCGCGTCGGTGGCGCTGCGCAGTGCGCGGGCCGCGTCGGGTACCCCCATGCCGTAGCGGCGCAGCAGGCTGGCGAGGCGAGTCTTGTTCGACTCGGCGTTGAAGCGGGCGCGCATGGCGTCGGTCCACTGAGCTGAGTGCACGATCAACCCGCGGATGGTCTCGGGACGCAGCTGCGGGTAGGCCTGGGAGAGATTGCCAGCAATGGCTGCGACCTGAGCGGTGGCGGCCGAGGTGTCTCGCGTCGCGGTGAAGAAACCGTGTCCCGGGCGTTGGAGGCGGGTCGTGAGCAGAGCGAGATTGGGCGGCGTATCAACGTCTGCGCGGTCCGGTGATGCCGCGACGTTGCCGCCATCAGCGACCACGTCAGGCTTGAACGGCCATTTCGTGCGGTCAAACACTACCGATGTGCGGCTGACCGGGGATAGTTCACCTCTCTTGGCTACCGGCACGTAGCCGGCGAAATCAGCTGGTGCACCGGACATGTCGTCACGATTAGAGTAAGCGCCAACCGTGAGCGCGTTCCACGACTGGGCGGGGTCTTCGACCGGCTCGACATCACTTCGAGCGAGGTGATCATCGCTGCCGCGAAGGTCGCGGATGTTGCCGGCCGAGACGAGGAACAGGCGCGGGCGCCGCGGCTCGTCACGGTCGAGGTAGGTGAGCTTGGGATCGGTGTCATCGATGGCCCGGCCGAAGGCCAAAGCATCGATAGCTGCAGACCACGACGTGGGTCGGCCGGTGTCGATCCGTGTGGTCGGTTCGGCGTCAGTTCCGTCGAGGGGAGGGCGGCGCGCAGTGACCGCGAGCATGAACACGCGGCGCCGGTCGGCGGCTTGGATCTCTGGGCGGTCGACAGCACGAGCAGTGATAGCACCGTAGAGATCACGATCGTTGTGGGCGTTATCCGGCAAGAACTTCACCGACTCCAGGCGGTGCGTCAAGTGGACCGGCTGAGTGTCGACGAGTGCGGCGTGCAGGTCTCCGTAGAGGGCCAGGCCTGCCATCTCAGTTCCGTGCGACTCGACGGGCGTGGTCTGCCAGCGCGGGTCTGCGACGTGCAAATCCGCGCTGGCAATCGAGTCGGTGAGCAGAGGGTGCGTGTCATGCACGCCGGTGTCGAGGATGCACACCACCGCAGCATCCTTGTCGGCCATCCGTAGACGCGCGCGCAGATCGTCCACCCATTCGGTCTGCTCGGTGGCGGGCAGTTCTGTCAACAAGGTGGCGACATCGTGCGGTCGGCGCAACTCGGCGATGTCGTCAACTGATTGAAACGTCTGCGCCAGTTGGTCTGCCGAAGCGTGTAACAGCACTACGGTGCGGTCACCGAAACCCAGATAGTGCTGACTGGTGCGCAGTGCGTGCTGGGCAACAAAGTCGCTGAACCTGGCCTGTTCGCGGCGGTCACGGTTAAGCAGCCACACCTCCCACCAACGGACTTCGGTGGGGTCGTCGGGAAACAACTCATCGGGATCGGTCCACAGTTCGCGGATCGTCGCTCGCCGGATCGACCCGATACCCTCAATCAGTCCGGCATTGTCCGCCTTGGCCCGGTCCGCAGAGGACACATAGGCATCCAACCGCTTGAGGAAGTACTCCTTTTTGCCCCGCGGGATGTACACGGTCGCCATCTGAACGATCCCGTCGGGGGTCTGCGTCTCCCGGACGGCGACCAGCTCGGGCTGCTCACCAGAGCGCTGTGGGTCCAGACTTTGCAGCGCCAGTTCTAAATCCGGAAATGACACAAAGGTGACGTAGGTGCCTGCGGGCTCGATCTCATCGTCGGTCGTGGGGGCGACGGCGGCGTTGAATTCGTCAGTGAGGCGTCGGCCATGCCCCTGGCGGTCACCGGTGAACTCGTGCTTCTCGCCGCCGCCACCAGCGCTGGCAAGAGTGAAGGGCTCCGATGACGGTGCTACCGGCACAACAAGGTGGGGACGATCTCGAGTTGCCATGACGTCTAGATCGCCGGCTCGCCGCGGCGATGGGGACGCGGCCGCTCGTGCAGAGCGGCCACCAGGTCATCGGTGCGCACTCGGGCCCTGCCCGACAGGACCGTTCGTTTGGCCGCATTCTCTGCTGCAGTCGCGATCTCTGCGTGGCTGAGCCCCTGGGCGGCCGCGACGACCCTTGGCCAACTCAGGTTGCCGATGTGGAACCGAGCAAGTCGGTTCCGGATGACGACCTCGGTGGCCGCGTCGTCGGGCAGCGCGAAGTCCATCACTGTGTCAAATCGGCGATAGAGGGCGTTGTCGAGCAGCTGGGGGTGATTGGTGGCCGCGATGATGATGCTGTCCGAGGGGTCCTCTTCGAGGAATTGGAGAAAGGAGTTTAGGACTCGGCGGATCTCGCCGACGTCGTTGGGTGCGGCCCGGTCGCCGGCAAGTGCGTCGACCTCGTCGAACAAGTAGACCCCACGCGTGTCGATGAGTGCATCGAAGATCAAGCGCAGTTTCGCTGCCGTCTCACCCATGTATTTGGTGATGATCGTGTCCAGCCGCACCGAAAACAGGGGAAGCCCTAGCTCACCGGCGATAACCTGCGCGGTTGAGGTCTTGCCGGTCCCTGGGGGGCCGATGAGCAGCAACCGGCGCGCGGCCCGAAGACCGTGGCGGGCAAGCATGTCGCGTTGACGCTGCTCAAGCAGTACATGCCGCAGGTGCTCGGCGAGACTAGGAGATAACACGAGGTCTGCCAGTCGAGACTCCGGATAGCTGACAGTGAGCAGAGAGCTCAGTTCACCGCGAGGCTGCGCCACGGGCACCACCGAGGCGACCCGCGACTTCACTGCACCACGCTTACGCAACTCGTCAACCAGGTCGCGCAGTTCTTGGGCGAACTTTGCGTGCCCAGCTCGTGCAGCTTTTGCAGCCACCTGCATCGCCACGGCGTAGAACTGGGGGTCGTCGCCCTCGGCGTGGCTCATGACGAGAGCCTTCAACTGGTCATTTGTCGCCACCGCCGACCTCCCTTCGGTTCAAACAACCGTCCTGACCAGCACGGCAAGCCCCGTGAGCTGAGTCTAACGGGCGTGATGACCGCTCCCCGACACCACGCCTGACGCGAATACACCAAACCTGGCCGACGAGATCTGTCCCGGATGTCCAAATGCAGCGATAGCCAGGCCCCACACGCAAACTCATACATGTCCTCAAAGATGAGGTCGGCATACGCCGAACGGACGAAACGTTCTAGATCCGCCACTGCGGCTGTACGCGGTTGGTATCCAACTTGCGGGAGCCGGGGGGGCCGGGTGCGATGACGGCGTGGTCGAGCACTGATTTGATGATGGCTCGCCGGCGGTCGATCTCGATGGCCGTCAGTGGCCGCCCGAGGCGCTCCATCGGCACCGTCAGTGCGCCGTCCCCGGCGCCGACTTCGACGATGGAACCTGTTGTGTGCGAGACGATCTTGACGATGTCGGCGACCACGCGAGAGTCGCACAGGAAATTCTGGCCGCGCTCATGCCGGCCTTGATATGAGGATGACACGGGAACTCCGCGATCGCAGGGACAAAGCTGCTGCGACGGATGTGTCGAGATAGAGCAGATCCGCCGCTAGGAGATGCGGATGCGGATGAAGAAAGTCGCGCCTGACATGGCCACCACCGTAGGCGCCTGGCGGGAGCGTTCAACTCGTTTCACCGTACTGCCAGAAAAGTGCCCGGTAGGAAATATTGCCTGACGGGCAGCATTCGGCTACCGTGGTCGGTGTGGGGCTGAGGGAGCGCAAGAAACTCGACACCCGGCGGGCGCTCAGTGACGCCGCGCTGAGTCTGATGTTCGAGCGTGGGCTGGAGAACGTCACCCGCGAAGACATCGCCAACTTGGCGGGTGTCTCGTTGCGCACCTTCACCAACTATTTCGGCGGCAAGTACGACGCACTGGCATACCGCCAGGTCGAACGGATGCGGCGCAGCATCGAGACACTGCGTAATCGACCGGCCGACGAGCCATTGTGGACGTCGGTCATGGCGGCCGTATTGGAGCCGCTCGACGAGGACTTCGAGGACATGTACGGCGCCGAGAACGTCCTGCCGACGCGGCGGCAGCTAGCCGAGGTCCGAAAACTGTTGATGGTTCCGGAGATTCGCGATGCGACGTTCCGTGCGATGTTCGATGAATGGGTCGCGGTCATCGCCGAGCGTACCGGCACAGATCCCGCGCACGACATGTATCCACAGCTGGTGGTGGCCGTTGTCCGCGCCGTGGGCGACGTCGCGATGAACCAATACGCAAATGCCGACCCGCCGGTGTCATTTACCGCACTGATGCGAGAGGGATTCGCGGTCATCACCGCCGGACTACCTGAACCTGGCAGGAAGAAATGAACGAGAAGACGGACGTCGTCATTGCCGGCGCCGGGCCCAATGGCCTGCTGTTGGCGGGTGAGCTCGCGTTGGCCGGCATTCGTCCGGTCGTACTCGAGCAACTGCCCGCTCCGAGTACCGAGTTGAAGGCCAACGGGATTGTCGGGCAGGCGGTTCGGGCGCTCGACCTGCGGGGCCTCTACTCGCTGCTCAGCGGCTCGGCCGATCCGCCGCAACCCATGCCCGGCTACATCTTCGCGGGTATGCGGCTGCCCTTCCTCGGGGTCGCCGACAACCCCATGTACGGCATGATGATTCAGCAGCCCCGTGTGGTGCGCGCGCTGGTCGGCTGGGTGGATTCCCTGGGTGTAGAAATCCGCTGGGGTCACGAACTCACCGGAATCGATTCGCGCGCCGACGGTGTCACGCTGGCGGTGACCTCGTCCGAGGACTCCTACCGGCTGGACACCCGTTACCTCGTCGGTGCCGACGGCGGGCGCAGCTTGGTCAGGAAGAGCGTGGGCATCGAGTTCCCCGGCTTCACCACCGATGTGGTCGCCCGGGTCGCGCACGTCAGCGTGCCCGCTGAGCTGCGCACCGGTGACGGCGCGCTGAACCTTCCAGGTTTCGGACATATCCCGTTCGGGCACAACAGGTTTGATGGTGGCGTGCTGATCTATGCCGAGTTCGAGCCGGACCGGCCGATGGTCGGGACGATCGAGTACGGTGACCTGCTGGCCGACGACGCGCCGCCGCTGACGGTGGCGGAACTACGGGAGAGTGCCGCCCGGGTGATCGGGGTGGACCTGCCGATGGGTCCGCCGCCCGGCGAGGGGCCACATGCGTTGCGGCGCATCAACGGCCAGAACACGCGGCAGGCCGACCGGTACCGGGCCGGCAACGTGTTCCTGGTCGGGGACGCCGCCCATGTGCACTCGGCGATGGGGGGTCCCGGGCTGAACTTGGGCATGCAGGACGCGATGAACCTCGGCTGGAAGCTGGCCGCCGAACTGAACGGCTGGGCGCCGCCCGGCCTGTTGGACAGCTACCACACCGAACGTCACCCGATCGGTCAGCGTGTGATGACCCAGTCGATGGCGCAGGCCGCACTGATGGCGGCCGGTCCCGAAGTTGCCGCGCTGCGAACGCTTCTCGCTGAACTGCTGGCGACGCCCGACGGCGCGACGCACATCGCGAACGTGATCGCCGGCTCCGACCTGCCCTACGACATGGGACCGGAGGGACATCGGCTCTGCGGGTCGATGGTGCCCGAGCTGGTTCTCGATGACGGGCGTCGAGTCACCGAACTGATGCGGGCCGGCCGTCCGGTGCTGATCGATTCCTCCGGTGGCCATGCCGAGGCCGCGCAGGGATGGTCCGACCGGGTCGAGATCGTCCGGACAGGTGTGGTCGACGGGCCGACTGCGCTGCTGATCCGGCCCGACGGCTATGTCGCCTGGGCCGCAGACGGATTCGACGACAGTGGGTTGACCGATGCACTGCAGCGGTGGTTCGGCGCCGAGGACGTGGACGCCGCTGCGGAGCTCACCGCCTGAGGGTGCGGCGCGCCACCTTGGAGAACCTGGTTTGACCGTCTGACCAGGTGGAAATCCCTCTGGGTATGCATGAGGTTCTCGAACGTGAAGACAAGTGGGACGTCGATGATCAATTTCACTTGCCAGACCTCCACAACATCATTGCGGATGCTGAAGTCGAGCACGACACCGTCGACTTGACCAGCGAGTACTACGACACTGCGGAGCATGATCTGCAGGCGCACGGCATCCTGCTTCGTCGCCGCTGCGGTGACGACGACACCGGGTGGCAGTTGAAGGTTCCGGCGGCCGATGGGCGCGTGGAACTGCACTGGCCGCCCACGGACGCGTTGCCCGACGCACTCAAGGAGCTGCTCACGGGGACGAGCCTGGGCAGGCGCCTGGACAGTGTCGCGACGATCCACACCGCCCGGAACCGCTACCGGATCTGCAAACCCTCGGCCGGCGAACTCTACGCAGAGATTGCCGACGACTCGGTGCGCGCGTGGGCGGACGACCGGCTGTTGGCGTGGCGCGAGGTCGAGGTCGAACTCGGGCCTCGTACCCCGTCGGTCCCCAAGCGGCTGGCCAACCGTCTGGCGGCAGCCGGTGCCCGGCCGTCTTCCCATCCGTCGAAGCTCGCCCACGTCCTGCCTCCGCTCCCGACGGTCGAGCCCAGGTCGTCGGCGGCGAGCGCGTTGTTCGGATACCTGAGCACGCAGATCGATCAGATCGTCGCCGGCGACATCGGTTTGCGGCGTGGTCGGGATCCCATCCACGACACGCGGGTGGCGATCCGGCGGCTGCGGAGCACGCTCCGGGTGTTCGGCAAGGTGCTGGACCAGTCCGCCGTCGGTGGTCTCGATGACGAGCTGCGGTGGTTCGCCGGGCTGCTCGGCGATGTCCGCGATTGCCAGGTTCAGCACCGCAGATTCATGAACGCGCTCGACGAGTTTCCCGACGAGCTGATCCTCGGCCCGGTGCGCGCCCGGGTGCGAAACGACCTGCAGGCCATCGAACTTCCCGCGCGGGCTGAAATCACCGAGGCCATGGACTCGCCGCGTTACCTGGCGATCATGGCTGCGCTGCGGACGTGGCGCACGGCACCCCCGGTCGACCCCGAGACGGGTACCAGGGGATTGACCAAGAGGGCGCGCAAGGCCCAGCGGAAAGCCGATCGGCGGCTCACCGCGGCGCTCGGTGACGACGCCGCGGACGACGCGACGCTGCATCGCGCGCGTAAAGCGGCAAAGCGTGCCCGATACGCCGCCGAGCTGTGCACAGCTGACGGCGGCTCGACGCAAACCAAGCGAACGGCGAAGCACTACAAGCGGTTTCAGTCTGTCCTTGGTGACCATCAGGACACCGTTGTCGCGTCTGCCGTGTTGCGCCGCATGGCACTGTCGGGTGGAATGACCGTCGGTGAAAACGGCTTCACCTTCGGCCTGCTGTTCGGTCGTGAACAACAGCTGGCCGAGCAGTGTCGCCGGAAGGCACGCAGCTTGTTGTGAACCGCCGACCGTCAGGACGGGGTCGACCGGATGGATACCGTCACGTACGGCAGTGCCAAACCCGTGCTGCTGGCCAGCGCGGGGTGCGTGGCCAGCAGTTCGCGTACCTGGCCCAGTGTGCGTGTGCGCACCTGTTCGGGCGAGGTGATGCAGTAGCTACGGGAGGCCACCAGGTCGATGAGTGCCTGTGGCGTCAGATAACTCGTCCACTCGACCTGTTGGCGTTCGGTCTCGGCGAACGGTGCGGGCAGCGTGACCTCATGGTTGAACGGGTCGTTCTCGTGACCGATGATCCGGCCCAGGTCCTTGACCCAGCCCATCCGCTCGTCGCGGGTGTTCCACACCAGGCCCAGCCGCCCGCCCGGGCGCAGCACCCGGCTCACCTCGGCCACTGCCCGGTCCGGATCGAACCAATGCCAGGCCTGGGCCACCAGCACGGCGTCGACACTGTTGTCCGCCAACGGGATCTCCTCGGCGGTGCCCAGCAGCGCCGGGGTACCCGGCAGCGAGTTCGTCAGCAGCTCGAGCATCTCCGGAATCGGGTCCACGGCAATCACATTCAGGCCGCGTTCGACGAGCCGGGTGGTGAGCTTGCCGGTGCCCGCACCCAGGTCGAGCACGTCATGCGCGCCCGCGGGTAACAACCAGTCGATCGCTTCCGGTGGATATGACGGGCGGCCGCGTTCGTAGGCGGCGGCTTCGGAGCCGAACGAGAGGGAACGTTGCTGGCTCACGTGCTCACCTCGGTATCAGCTCCAGCGTCCGGCGGACCAGCTTGCCGACCACCTCGGTCTCGACCAGGAAGCCGTCGTGCCCGTACTCCGAGTCGACGACATCCAGCTCGTGGCAACCGGGCAGCAGCTCGGCCAGTTCCTCCTGCAGGCGGATCGGGTAGAGCCGGTCGGAAGTGATTCCGCCGACCACCACCGGCACCGGGCAACCCTGCAGTGCGGCCCGGACCCCGCCGCGGCCCCGGCCGACGTCGTGGTTGGACAACGCGTCGGAGAGCACCACATAGGTTCCGGGATCGAACCGGGCGGCGAGCTTGCCGCCCTGGTACTCCAGGTAGCTCTGCACGCTGTAGCGACCGCCGGTGACCGGGTCCTCGTCGGCCTGCGGGTCGTTACGGAACCGGGAGTCCAGCTCCTCTTCACCGCGGTAGGTGAGGTGCGCAAATCGCCGCGCGATTTCCATACCGGTGATGGGTTCGCGGCCCGTGCCGTAATAGTCGCCGCCCTGCCAGTCGGGATCGGTCTTGATCGCGGCGACCTGGCTGCTCTGGGTGCCGATCTGGTCTGCGGTCGCCCGCGCCCCGACCGCCAACACAAGACCGGCGCTGACCTCGTCGGGGTGGCCGACCAGCCATTCCAGCGCGCGGGCCCCGCCCATCGAGCCGCCGACTACCGCCGCGACCCTGGTGATACCGAGCGCTGCCAGCGCAGCCCGGTCGGCCTCCACCTGGTCGCGAATGGTGATTTTGGGAAACCTTGAGCCCCAAGGCTTTCCATCGGGGGCAAGGGAGCCGGGGCCGGTGGAACCGCGGCAGCCGCCCAGCACATTGGTCGAGATCGCGCACCAGCGGCGGGTGTCGATCGGGGCACCCGGGCCCGCGACGCCGTCCCACCAGCCCGGTGTCGGGTGGTCAGGGCCGGCCGGACCGGTGAAGTAGGAGTCGCCGGTCAACGCGTGCAGTACCACCACGACGTTGTCGCGGGCGGGAGACAATTCGCCCCACCGCTGCACGGCGATGGTGACATCGGGCAGGATGGTGCCGTTTTCCAGGCGCAGCGCGCCGATGTTGACCACGCCCAACTCGCCCTCGGCGGGCAGGGCGGCAGATGGAAGGCCGGGGAGCATGGTGGTGGCTATTTCGGTGATCGTCACGATGCTTTTCTCACGTTCTCACACCGTCGACGGGGCCTGGTCGGTGGTGCCGCGGAACGGGTGAGCGGCAGCGAAACCTGATCCAGGTCGGCCAGGATGTCGTCGATGCCCTCGAGACCGACGGCGAGGCGTACCAGTCCGGGGGTGACACCGCTGGACAGCTGCTCCTGCGGGCTGAGCTGCCCGTGGGTGGTCGAGGCCGGGTGGATGACCAGGGAGCGTACGTCGCCGATGTTGGCGACGTGACTGTGTAGGGTCAGCGCGTTGACGAAGGCCTTGCCGGCTTCGATACCGCCGGCCAGCTCGAAGGCAAGCACCGCGCCGGTGCCCTTCGGGGCGAGTTTGCGGCCCAGCTGGTACCAGGGGGAAGTGGGCAGCCCGGCATAGTTCACCGACGTCACGTCCGGGTGCCCGGCGAGGTACTCGGCAACCTTCTGCGCGTTGGACACGTGGCGTTCAACGCGCAGTGACAGTGTTTCCAATCCCTGCGCGATGAGGAAGGCGTTAAACGGTGCGGCGGCGCTTCCCAAATCACGTAGCAGCTGCACCCGGGCTTTGAGCGCGAAGGCCGGTGCACCCAGATCGGCGAATACCACCCCGTGGTAGCTGGAGTCCGGCTGAGTGAACCCGGGGAAGCGTCCGCTTGCCGTCCAGTCGAAGCTGCCGCCGTCGACGATGACGCCTGCGATCGCCGAACCGTGCCCGCCCAGGTACTTGGTGGCCGAGTGCACCACGATGTCGGCGCCGTGGGCGATCGGCTGGATCAGGTACGGGGTGGCGATGGTGTTGTCGATGATGAGGGGGACGCCGTTGTCGTGGGCGATGGCCGCGACATTGGGGATGTCGAACACGTCTATTTGGGGGTTGGAGATGCTCTCGGCGAAGAAAGCTTTGGTGTTGGGCTTGACGGAGGCCCGCCACGAGGCCACGTCGTCGGGGTTCTCCACGAAGCTGATGTCGATACCGAGCTTGCGCAGCGTGTAGTGGAAGAGGTTGTAGGTGCCGCCGTACAGCCGCGGGGATGACACGATGTGATCACCCGCGCCGGCCAGGTTCAGGATCGCGAACGTCGAGGCGGCCTGTCCTGAGGACAGGAACAGCGCGGCGACGCCGCCTTCAAGGGCCGCGATGCGCTGCTCGACCACGTCCGTGGTCGGGTTCATCATCCGGGTGTAGATGTTGCCCGGCTCGGTCAGCGCGAACAGTGCCGCGGCGTGGTCGGTGTCGCGGAATGTGAACGACGTGGTCTGGTAGATGGGCAGTGCCCGGGCGTTGGTGACGCTGTCAGGCGTTTGACCCGCGTGGATCTGCTTGGTCTCGAATGACCAGGCGTCGGGTGTGGTCATCGTCGGTGTCTCCTATGAAGTCGGGGGTGAATCGGCTACCGGGCGTCGTGCCTACACGCACAAGACGGCAAACGGACGGAACAGTTCACGGACGACAGCACATGGGTGGCCTCCATCAGGATTTCCCTGTCTCTCTGGGGGCCCGTACCTTCGGACCCGCGCTTGCCTTGCAGCCGGCGACGGCTACTCAACCTGGTCATCACCCGGGGCACCCCACCGCGGTTGGAGGGTTGCCGGCCAGCAAGCCGGGGCTTGTCGCTGACACTCATGACCGAGATAAAGGGTATCTCATGACGGCGGGTCAGAGCCAAGTGGTTTGATCTGGCGGGTCGCTCCGAGCGCTGCTGAACATGTTTCAGTCCGGGCCACCAACTACTCGGCGGTAACGAAAGTGGCACGTCAGTAAGGCGGACCCCCTTGTAGGGTGGCCGCGAGAGACATTCGAGGAGCAGAAGGGCGCAGGCTCACATGTCCAAGATCAAAGTCGAAGGCACCATTGCCGAACTCGACGGTGACGAGATGACCCGCATCATCTGGCAGATGATCAAGGACCAGCTGATCCTGCCGTACCTCGACATCGATCTGGACTACTACGACCTCGGCATCCAACATCGCGACGCCACCAACGACCAGGTCACCATCGACGCGGCCAACGCCATCAAGCGGCACGGCGTCGGCGTCAAGTGCGCGACCATCACCCCGGACGAGGCTCGCGTCAAAGAGTTCAACCTCAAGAAGATGTGGCTCTCGCCCAACGGCACGATCCGGAACACCCTCGGCGGCACTATCTTCCGCGCACCGATTGTGATCGAGAACGTGCCGCGGCTGGTCCCGGGCTGGACCAAGCCGATCATCATCGGCCGCCACGCGTTCGGCGACCAGTACCGGGCCTTCAACACCAAGGTGGACAAGCCCGGCACGTTCACCGTGACGTTCACCCCTGATGACGGCAGTGAGCCGCTGGTGCACGAGGTGGTGCACATCCCGGAGTGCGGTGGGGTCATCATGGGCATGTACAACTTCCGCAAGTCCATCCAGGATTTCGCCCGCGCCTCGTTTTCCTATGGGCTGCAACAGGATTACCCGGTCTATCTGTCGACCAAGAACACCATCCTCAAAGGCTACGACGGGATGTTCAAGGACGAGTTCCAGCGCATCTTCGATGACGAGTTCAAGGACGAATTCGACAAGCGCGGCCTGACTTACGAGCATCGCCTGATCGACGACATGGTGGCCTCCTGCCTGAAGTGGGCGGGCGGCTACGTCTGGGCTTGCAAGAACTACGACGGTGACGTCCAATCCGACACCGTCGCACAGGGTTACGGTTCACTCGGGTTGATGACCTCGGTACTGATGACACCGGACGGCAAGATCGTCGAAGCCGAGGCCGCGCATGGCACCGTCACCCGGCACTACCGCCAGTTCCAGCAGGGCAAGCCAACCTCCACCAACCCGATTGCGTCGATCTTCGCCTGGACCCGAGCTCTGGAGCACCGGGCCAAGCTGGACGACACCCCCGCAGTGGCGCACTTCGCCGAGACGCTTGAGCGCGTCGTCATCGAGACAGTCGAAGGCGGTTCGATGACCAAGGATCTCGCGCTGCTGATCGGTCCGGATCAGCCATGGCAGACCAGCGAGGCGTTCCTGTCGACCATCGCCGACCATCTCAAGAGGGCGCTGGCCGACTAAACCCGACTAAACCCGTTTGGCGACCGCCGACCAGCCGTACGGGTTGGTGCGTACCTCGATGTCACCGAACCCGGCGGCCTGCAGCCGAGCGGGGAGGGTGTCGGGGTCGACGGGGTTGTAGGTGTCACCCTCGTGGTGGGCGGCGAGTTCGTCGCTGCCCAGGCTGTCGCTGGCGACGAACGCCGCGCCCGGCCGCAGCACCCGGGCGATCTCGCCGAGCAACCGGTTCTGCAGGTCGTTGGTGGGAACATGGTGCAGCATCGTGAAACAGGCTGCTCCGCTGAAGTTTTCGTTGGGGTAGTCCAATGCGGTCGCGTCAGCGTTGACGATCTCGACCGAGGGCACCTCGGCGTAGCGCTCGCGCAGCATGGCCGCGAGCTTCGGATCGATTTCCACCGAGGTCAATTTCGGCACCGCCCGGCACAGTACATCGGTCGTCGCGCCGTAGCCGGGCCCGACCTCCAGCACGTTGTCGCCCAGGTCCGCCTCTCCCAGCGCCCACGGCAAGATGGTCTCGCGGATCATCTGACGCCATTCGTCGCTGCCGCACATTTCGTGTGCTTCGTTCACGGCTGCAGCGTACGCCCGTGCAGCTGTCCCCAGGGCGCCAGCAATCCGAGACCGCGGCGCGGTTGGCTGTGGACTAGCCGGTGGCGCGCGCCTGGTCGGTGTGGCTGTCGACGAAGTCGACGATCAGCTTGGTGATGCGGTCGGGTGCCTCGAACATCGGCACGTGGCCGACGCCGTCCAACGTCGTGACGAGCGTGCCGGCAGCGAGGCTGTTGGTGAAATGCCTGGTGAACCGTGGTGCGGGCAGCACTCGGTCCTTTTCGCAGATCACCAGGTGGGTAGGCGTGCGGGAATCGGCGATCTCCATGAGTCCCGCGGTGGTCAGCACCTTGAGCATGAGCTTGAAATACGCCGGGCAGTGCGACAGGTCGTCGATCAGGTCTCGGCGGTCGCTGTCGGTGATGGCGTCGGGTGTCGCGCAGACCGCCAGATAGGCGATCTGCTCGGAGAACGGCAATCGCAGTAGTCGCTGCCCGAACAGGGTGGCGCCCAGCACAATCGGCAACCCGGCCACGAATTTCGCGATGATCTCGTACTTCGCGGGCGTGAACCGGGCCCAGCCGCCCGCGGGTGCGACGCCGGTCAGGGTCCGGGCGCGGCCGCGGCGTTCCAGTTCGAACGCGACCCAGCCGCCCAGCGAGTTCCCGACGATGTGTGCGGTGCCCCAGCCCAGTTGATCCAGGCGACGCTCGACATCATCGGCCAAGGTGGCGACATCGAGCAGCAGCGGCGCATGCGGGCCGCCGTGGTGGCCGGCCATGGTGGGGGCGAAAACCTCGTAGCGGCCGGTCTCGGCGAGTTGGGGTGCGACGTACTTCCACACGCTCTGCGACAGCAGGAACGGGTGCAGCAGCAGGATCGGTTCCCCGCCCGGAGTGCCGAGGTGGATCGGTGCGCGTTCGGCCATGTCGCCCGACATTAAGGCGATACCGCTGGTACCGCAAGGGGCTGTCGGTGCGGGTCGGTAGGGTCTCGGCCGTGGCATCTCCCGGCTCGCTGACCGTCAGCACCATCAACGTCAACGGCATCCGCGCCGCGGTCAAGCAGCGCTCCACCGAGAATCTCGGCCTGCTGCCCTGGTTGAAGGAGACGACGGCCGACGTGGTGTGCCTGCAGGAGGTCCGCGCCGACGATGATCAGCTGGCCGACGCGCTCGCTCCGGCGCTGGCCGACGGCTGGTACCTGGCGTCGGCAGCGCCGCATGTCAAGGGACGCAACGGCGTTGCGGTGTTGTCACGGCACGCGATCGACGCGTCTCGGCTGCTGGTATCCGACGAATTCGGAGCGCACGGCCGCTACCTTGAGGCCGATACCGCGGGGGTGACGGTGGTCAGCATGTACGTGCCGACGGGCGAGGCGGAGACCGACCGGCAGTTGGAGAAGGAGCGGTTCATGGCGACCGTCGCGGCCCGCATGGCTGAGCTGCGCCGTGAGCGCGCAGGTGTTGCCGCGGACGCGAGGAGCACAAATGTTGCCGCGGACGCGAGGAGCGCAGGTGTTGCCGGGGACGTGAGGAGCACAGGGGTTGTCGTGTGTGGCGACTGGAACATCGCCCACACCGAGAATGACATCAAGAACTGGAAGGGCAACATCAAGAAGTCGGGCTTTCTGCCCAGCGAGCGGCAGTGGCTGACCGATCTGCTGGCCACCGGCTGGGTCGACGTGGTCCGTGTGCTGCACCCCGACGTCGCCGGGCCGTACAGCTGGTGGTCATGGCGCGGAAAGGCATTCGACAACGACGCCGGGTGGCGCATCGACTATCACCTGGCGACCCCGGAGCTGGCTGCCCGGGCGGTCAGCGCCCACGTCGACCGTGCCGAGGCGTACGCGCTGCGGTGGTCCGACCACTCGCCGGTGACCGTTTGCTACGGGTGAACCCGGCGCGGCCGCTGGCTGGGACAACCCCACCGCCGGCGATCACGAGGTGTTGCTGCGCGTCCCGCGTCGGCTGACCGGTGAAGAAACCGGATGACGCCAGTGCGAAAATCGTCTCCATCATGACTAGCGGAAGCAAACGCGTCGTGTTCTCCGGCGCCCAACCCACCTCCGACTCCCTGCACCTCGGCAACGCGCTGGGGGCGGTGACGCACTGGGCGCAGCTGCAGGACGGCTATGACGCATTCTTCTGCGTCGTCGACCAGCACGCCATCACGGTCCCGCAGGACCCCGAGACCCTGCGCCGGCGCACCCTGATCACCGCGGCGCAGTACCTGGCCCTGGGCATCGACCCGGCCCGCAGCACGGTGTTCGTACAGAGTCATGTGGCCGAACACAGCCAGTTGGCGTGGGTGCTCGGCTGTTTCACCGGGTTCGGCCAGGCCTCGCGGATGACACAGTTCAAGGACAAGTCGCAGAAGCAGGGCGCGGATGCGGCCACGGTCGGCCTGTTCACCTACCCGGTGCTGATGGCCGCCGACATCCTGCTCTACGACACCGACCTGGTCCCGGTCGGGGAGGACCAGCGGCAGCATCTGGAACTGGCCCGTGACCTGGCGCAAAGGCTCAACGGGCAGTTCCCGGACACCTTCGTGGTGCCCGAGGCGATGATCCCCAAGGCCACCGCCAAGATCTACGACCTGCAGGATCCGACGGCCAAGATGAGCAAGTCGGCGGCCACCGACGCGGGGTTGATCAGCCTGCTCGACGACCCGAAGGCCACGGCCAAGAAAATCCGCTCGGCGGTGACCGACAGTGAGCGTGAGATCAGGTTCGACCCCGAGAACAAGCCGGGCATCTCGAATCTGCTGACCATCCAGTCCGCGGTGACCGGCACTGCGATCGACACGCTGGTCGACGATTACGCCGACCGTGGCTACGGCGACCTCAAAAAGGACACCGCGGAGGTGGTCGTGGAGTTCGTCGCACCGATCAAGACCAGGGTCGATGAGCTGTTGGCCGACACCGCCGAACTCACCGCGGTGCTGGCGGCCGGGGCGGATCGCGCCCGGGAGGTTGCCGGCAAGACCCTCGCCCGGGTTTACGACAGGATAGGGTTTCTTCAGCAAACGTCATAAGCGCCCGGGCAGGGGGGTCGGTGAGCGAGCAGGAGAAACCGGGTTTCCTTGACCGGTTGCGGTCCCGCTATCCGTGGTTCGACCGGGTGATGCGGGCACAGGATCGCTATAACGACTGCAACGGCAACTTCTACGCAGCGGGCATCACGTACTTCACCATCTTCGCGCTGTTCCCACTGCTGATGGTCGGGTTCGCCGTCGGCGGCTTCGTGCTGGCCAGCAAGCCCGGCCTGCTCGCCGAGATCGAGGACCGTATCCGGTCGGTGGTGTCCGGTGACCTCGGCCAGCAGCTGGTCGCACTCATGGACTCGGCCATCGCCTCGCGCGGCACGGTCGGCGTGATCGGCCTGGCCACGGCGGCTTGGGCCGGACTGGGCTGGATGGCCAACCTGCGTGAGGCGCTGAGTCAGATGTGGCTGCAGCACAAGCATGATTCCAGTTTTGTCGGCAACAAGCTGTCGGATCTGCTGGCGCTGGTCTCCGCGTTTCTGGCGATGGTGCTCACCATTGCGCTGACGGCACTGGGCGACCCGGAGCTGATGCGAAAAGTGTTGCGATGGATAGGCTTACCCGATTTCGCTGCGCTGGGCGGTGGGCTGCGTGTGGCGTCCATCCTGGTTTCGTTGCTGATCTCCTGGCTGCTGTTCAGCTGGATCATCGCCCGGTTGCCGCGGGAATCCGTGCACTTCCACAGCGCCCTGCGCGCCGGGTTGCTGGCTGCCGTCGGATTCGAGCTGTTCAAACAGGTGGCGTCGCTATATCTGCAGTCGGTCACCCGCGGCCCCGCGGGGGCGACATTCGGCCCGGTGCTCGGCCTCATGGTGTTCGCCTATGTCACTGCACGGCTGATCCTGTTCGCGACCGCATGGGCGGCGACGTCGACCGAGAGCCTCATTGAGCGGCACGTGGCCCCACCTGATCCGGCGCAGATCACCACTCGCGTAGAGGTACACGAGGGGCCCGGCGCCTCCGGGCTGGTCGCCGCCGCCGCGGCCGGCGCGATTGGTGCGCTGGGTATTTCACGGCTGATGCGGAGATAGCGACGGCCTCGTCCGGTGTCAGGGCTCGGCGGGCCCGAGAGTAACATCGCCGGGTGTGAGCATCGTTACCAGCTGGGCGCGTGAGATGGGCCTCGACGTACCAATTGTCAACGCGCCCATGGGCGGTGCGGCCGGGGGCCGGCTGGCGGCGGCGGTATCCCGGGCCGGCGGCCTCGGCATGATCGGTATGGGCAGTGCCGCGACAGCCGAGTTGTTACGCGGCGAGCTCGCCACCCTCGGTGCTCTCGACCGCCCATTCGGCATCGGTCTCGTGCACTGGGTGATGACCGATCAGCCCGAGCTCCTCGACGTCGCGCTGGCCGCCCGGCCCGCGCTGCTCAGCGTGAGTTTCGGTGACGACTGGGAATGGGTGCGGCGTGCCCACGACGCCGAGGTGCGGGTGGCGACGCAGGTTGCGACGGTCGACGCCGCGCGGCGCGCTGTGGATGCCGGGGTGGATGTACTGGTGGCCCGCGGTGCCGAGGGCGGCGGGCACGGGAAGCCGCTCGTCGGCACCTTGCCTTTGCTGACCGACGTGCTCGACACGGTCGAGGTACCGGTGCTCGCCGCGGGTGGCATCGCCTCGGCGCGCGGGGTGGCCGCGGTACTGGCGGCCGGGGCGGCCGCGGCATGGGTGGGCACAGCGTTCTCCACCTGTGTCGAGGCACTCACCCCGGATGCGGCGCGGGACGCGTTGCTGGCAGCCGACGCCGGATCGACAACGCTGACCTCCGAATTCGACATCGCCTCCGGATATGGTTGGCCGTCGAGCATTCCCGAACGCGTGCTGGTCGACGCTGCGGGTCAGGCCACGCCGGTGAACGCCGGGGAGGGGGTCGGCATGGTGACCCGGGCCTTGACCGCGGCGGAGACGATTACACAGCTGATGAGCCGAGGCTGAGCGGGTCCGACCAGCGACCTTCCCTCATCACGGCCTGCACGGCAAGATCCGCATCGAGTACCACGAGATCGGCACGCAGGTGTGGCGAGATGCTGCCGACGTCGGTGAGCCCGAGAGTGCGGGCCGGTGTCGTCGCCGTCATCTGTACTGCGGCTGTGAGCGCATCATCGGACGCCGACGAGTCCACGGCAGCCCGGAAGATCCGGTCCATCGTCGCCGTGCTGCCCGCGATGGTCGGTTCGCCACGCACCCGCGCGACGTGGTCCCGCACGTCGACGTCGAGTGTGCCGAGCCGGAACGAACCGTCGGCCAGCCCGGCCGCGGCCATGGCATCGGTGATCAGCGCAACCCGGTCGGCTCCTGCCGATTCGACGACGTGCCGCAGCAATGCGCGATGCACGTGCACGCCGTCGGCGATCAGTTCCACGGTGACTCGTGGATCCTCCAGTAAGGCCAGGGCGGGGCCGGGGTCGCGGTGGTGCAGTGGCCGCATCGCGTTGAACAGATGGGTGCCGACTGTGGCGCCCAGTTCTACGGCCCGACGGGCCTGCAGATAGCTGGCATCGGTATGGCCAACCGCGACAACAACTCCGGCGTCGACCAGCAGCCGGATCGCGTCGTCACTGCCGGGCAGTTCGGGTGCGATGGTGACCATGCGGATGGCGCCGTCGGCCGCGGCCAGCAGGGCCTTGACCTCCATAGGGTCCGGATCGCGCAATTGCGTGGCATCGTGCGCGCCACAGCGGGCCGAGCTGAGCCACGGCCCCTCCAAGTGGATCCCGGCCACCACACCGGCATTGGTGGCTTCGGTGAGTGCGGCCACCTCACGCAGCAGGTCGGCCGGCGATGCGGTGACCAGGCTGGCGAGCGTAGTGGTGGTGCCGTGACTGCGGTGAAACGTTGCCGCCCGGACGATTTCATCGGCCACGCCGTCGGTGTAGGACGCGCCGCCGCCGCCGTGCACGTGGATGTCCACGAATCCGGGCACCACGATCGCATCCGGGTATTCGACATCCGCGGGCCGTGGGGGAGCACCGGCGCCGCAGCCGATGATGCGGTCGGCGCTCGTCTCGATCCAGCCCGGCCGGTGCACGCTGTCGGCGGCCACCACGGTGCCCGCCGCGATCAGTGTCACAGGGTCTCCGTAACCTTGCGCAGCCCGCGCGGCTGGTCCGGGTCACCGCCGCGGGCCAGGGCCAGGTGCAGGGCAAGCTGTTGCAGCGGAAGGATTTCCAATAGCGGAGAGAGCTCATCGGACACGGTGGGCAAGGCGATGCCGCCGGCCAGCCCGGCCAGTGCCGCCGGAGCGCCCACCCCGAACACGTCGGCGTGTCGTTCGGCCAACCGCTCCAGCACCGGCTGCATCGCCTGCCCGCCGGCGCTGTCGGGCACGATGGCCAGCACCGGCACCTGCGGGTCGACGGTTGCCAGCGGGCCGTGGAGCAGGTCGGCACCCGAGAATGCCTGCGCCGAAAGGTATGACGTCTCCATGAGTTTGAGGGCGGCTTCCCGGGCGGTGGGGTAGGAGTATCCACGTGCGGTGGTGACGAGCCGTTGCGCGAACCGGTAGCGTTGCGCGACTTCGCGCACCTGCTCACCGCAGGCCAGCACGGCCTCACCGAGTTCGGGCAGTGCCTCGGTGCCCCGACTGTCACCGCCGCCGAGAAGCAATTGCAGGGCCAGCAGTTCAGCGGTGTAGGACTTGGTCGCCGCCACCGAGCGTTCCGAGCCGGCCAGCACATCGATGTGAATCTCGGCGGCCGCGGCCAGGTCGGATGCGGCGTTGTTGGTGACGGCGACGGTCAAAGCGCCCTGGGCCCGGGCGACCTCCACCGAACGCACCAGGTCGGGCGATCCGCCGGACTGGCTGACCGCGATGTAGAGCACGTCGCGCAGATCGGGCCGAGCGCCGTAGACCGTGACGGTCGACGGCGACACCAGTCCGGCGGGCAGGCCGTGTTTGATCTCGATCAGGTACTTGGCGTACAAGGCGGCATGGTCACTGGTGCCGCGGGCCACCAACTGGGCGAAACGCGGTGCGGTCCGGGTGATCCGATCGGCAGCGGCACGGATCGGGTCGAGCCCGTCGGTGAGCAGTCGGCGCCATACCTGCGGCTGTTCGGCGATCTCGGCGGCCATCAGGTGGCCGGGGGTGCTCACGTGGGTGGCGTCAAGGTTGCTCACTTCTTCTCCTTCTCGGAATCACATGTCAGTAGTAGTCGTTGGGCCAGTTCCACCGCACCCCGGACGGGGTCGACGGCCAGTACCCGGACGTCGGTGAACTGCTGTTCGGTCAGCCGTATGCGTACGGCTTTCTGCAGTGCGGGCTGATGCACGGCCAGTCCGCCGGCCAGCACCACCGGGCCGGGCGAACCGAGCCGCGTGGCAACCGACACCGCGAGCTCGGCGAGCGCCGCGGCGGCGGCGTCGATGATGTCGCGGCTCACCGGGTCGCCGTCGCGGGCCAGCTCGAACACCACGCGGGCGCGGCCGGCCCAATAGCGCCGGTCCGGCTGGGTGTAGAAGTGCTCGAGTAGTTGTTCGGGCAGTTGCAGGCCGCAATCAGCGGCCAGCTGTTGACCGAGCCGGTCTGCGGGCTCGCCGCGGTCGGCACGGATCAGGCTGCGCCGCAACGCTTCCCGGGCCACCCAGTATCCGCTGCCTTCGTCGCCGAGCAGGTATCCCCAGCCGCCGGCCCGGCTCTGCAGTTCGCCGCGGCGCCCCCAGGCCACCGAGCCGGTGCCGGAGATGACGGCGATGCCGTCCATGACGCCCGCGGCGGCCAGGATCAGCTGGCTGTCGTGCACCACCCGGATACGAGCGCAGGGCAGTCGGCGGGCCAGCAGATCACGCAGTCGGGCTTCGCCGTCGGGTGTTTCGACCCCTGCCGCGCCGGCACAGACTGCCTTGATGTCCTTGGTGCCCAACTGGTCGAGAATGACGTCGAGCTGCCGGCCGGCTTCTTCGAGACCCACCGACGAGATGTTCGCGCTGCCGGCCAGGGCCTCGGCGGCCACCGTGCCATTCTCCACCCGCAGGGCCTGGGTCTTCGAGCCGCCGATGTCCAGGCCGAGCACCGCCGTCGAGCTCATCGTCCGGTCGCCTCGGTCGGGGTGCCGCCGGCGGCCGCTGTGCTGGTCTTTTCTGAAGGCCACTGGCCGCCGTTCTCCCAGAAGTGCCGGATGTCCTCCAGTTGGCGGCCCTTGGTCTCCGGCGCGAACCGGTAGACGAAGACGAAGGCCAGCAGGGCCAGTGCGCCGAACACCATGAACGTGCCCGACCCGCCGAGAGTCTGCAGCATGGTGAGGAAGAATCCCGCGACGATCGCGTTGGCCACCAGGTCGGAGGTGAGCATCGCGCTGGAACCCATCGAGCGCAGCCGCGACGGGAAGCTCTCCCCGGCGTACACCCAGACCAGGGCACCGAATCCGAAGGTGAAGCCGACGGTGAACAGCAGCACTCCGATGAAGCCGAGCGCCGTGAGCGCCCCGCCGAAGTTCTCGCCGGCGACGAAGACACCGATCAGCAGAGCGTTGGCCAGCACCATCATGGCGATGCCGCCGAGCAGGATCGGGCGCCGGCCCAGCCGGTCGACGAGCACCAGCGACACGAACACCGCGATCAGGGCGGCGACCTGGACCAGAGCGGGCAGGATCAGCAGCGCGAAGTTGCCGTGGAAACCCATGGCCTCGAACAGTTTCGGGCTGTAGTACACGATGGCGTTGATGCCGGTGATCTGGATGAAGAACCCGAGCACGACGACGAAGACAGTGGCCCGCAGGTAGGGCGGACGCAGCATCTCGCGGAACGCGCCGCCGCGTTCTTCGTGCAGTGCCCTGCCGATCTCGGCCAACTCGGCATCGACGTCGGCAGCGGGTTCGACCATCCGCAGCGCGCGGCGAGCGTCTTCGGTGCGACCCTTGAGCATGTACCAGCGGGCGGTGTCGGGCATGCGTAGCAGGACGAGGGCCACCACCACGGCGGGCACGGCGGCCAGGCCGAGCATCCAGCGCCAACTGCCCGATCCCGCCAGCGCGTAGGCGGCCAGGTAGCCGATGATGATGCCGACCACCGTGGCTACCTGGTAGGCGACCAGCAGTGACCCGCGGATGTCGGCGGGGGCCGACTCGGCGACAAACACCGGCACCACCACCACCGAGATGCCGATGGTCAGGCCCAGCAGTAGCCGGGCGACCATGAGCATCGGCACCGATACCGACAAGGCGCACATCAGCGCGAACGCCGCGTAGGTGACCGCCACCAGGACCATCGACTTCTTGCGGCCGATCCGGTTGGCCAGCCAGCCGCCGATGATCGCGCCGGCGATCTCACCGATCACCACCATGGTGGTGATCCACTGCACGCCCGCGGTGTCCAGGTCGAACTCCTTGGGGATGAACAGCATGGCGCCGGCGATGTTGGACAGGTCGTAGCCGTAGATGACGCCGACGCTGGCGGCGGCGATCCCCACCAGCACCGCAAGCCGCGGGGGTTTTCGAGTTTCGGTAGAGCCCACGTGCGGTTCCTCTCGCTGCGGGATGAATGTGACGGGGTCAAATTGGTATACGCCAATATGATGGAGGTAACATTGGCATACACCAATTTCGTTCGTCAAGAGGTAAGGGAAAACTGATATGGCCGAACCTGCCCCGCCGCGGTATTTCCAGGTCAAGCTCGCGCTGGCCGACCTCATCGCGGGCCTCGACCGGGGCGCGTCGCTGCCCCCCGAGCGGCAGCTCGCCGAACAGCTCGGCACGTCTCGGACCACGCTGCGCAAGGCCCTGGCGGAATTGGCGGGGGAAGGCGTCCTGCGCCGGACCCAGGGCAGCGGCAACTTCGTCGCGCCGCCCAAGGTGGTTCACGTCCGGCAGCTCTCGTCCCTCACCGACGATCTGAAAGCCGAAGGGATGCAACCCTCTTCGCAGATCCTCGGGTTGGAACGGGTGCGTGCCGAGCCGGCCGTCGCGGAGCATCTGGAAATCGCGCCGGGAGAGCGGATCCATCTCCTGACGCGGCTGCGCGAGGTCGACGGCGAGCCGTTGGCGATCGAGGAGGCACACCTGCCCGGCGCGCTGCCGCGACTGGAGGCCCGGCTGGCCGAGACGGGTTCGCTGTACGCGGCGCTGCGCGATTGCTACGACCGCGGCGTGCACTCGGTCGAGGACACCGTCGAGACCGCGCTGGCGAACCCGGACCAGGCGGAGCTCCTGCGGATCGCGACCGGGCAGCCCCTGCTGCTGGTGCATCGCACGAGCCGGGACAGAACCGGCCGCATCGTCGAGTGGACCAGGTCGGTATACCGAGGAGACCGGTTCTGCTTCGTCGCGCGCGCCTAGCCTTTCCCCGCGAGCAGACACTGCGGTACCCGACACGCCGTGCGTCTGGAGTACCTACATGTCTGCTCGGCGGGAAGAGGTCAGTCGCGCGCCGGTAACCCCGCCGCCTGTCGCGCGGCTCGAACGAACGAGCGCTTCGTCGTCTCGATCCCGTCGAGGTAGCCGCCGACGAGTGCCGCGTCGCGCAGCAGGACCAGCGATGCCGCGACGGCGGCGGGGTCGTCGCGCCCGGCCGCGGCCTGTTCGAGTGCACCCCGAAACCAGCTTCGGTGTGTCGCGATGAGTTTCCGGACCGAACTGTCGGGGTCGGGGTATTCGGCAGCCGCATTGATGAATGGGCATCCGCGGGTGTGGTAGCGCGCGATGTCCTCGGCGATCCCGTCGATCACGAGCTCGAGCATGTCGTCGTCCGGGCCGGCATGCGTCTGCGCCTCGGAGAAGTAGCCGCGGATCGTCGCATCCTCCAGCACCAGATAGGCCTCGACCAGCCCTTCCTTGCCTGCGAAGTGCCGGTACATGGTGGCGCGGGTGACGTTCGCGTCGGCAAGGATCCGGTCCACGCCGACAGAGTGAATTCCCTCTCGATAGAAAAGCTCCGCGGCCGTGCGCAACAGCCGTTCCCGGGCCTGCGAGACGGGTATCGACGTTTCCATGATTCGACGGTACTCCGTCGGCCAGAACGTTCTTTCTGCAATCGGGAACAGGTCGGCCATCATGCCGGTTACATGCAGCAGAACGACCGTTCTTTCTATCGATAGGAGACCGCCATGACCGCCATCACCCCTCGGGAACAGGCCGAGATCGAGCGCGCCAACGCCTCGGGCGCTCAGCCCGTCGTCTTCATCCACGGCCTTTGGCTGCTGCCCACCAGCTGGGACAACTGGCGCGCATTGTTCGAGGAGCAGGGCTTCGTCACCCTGGCCCCCGGATGGCCGGACGACCCGACAACGGTCGCGCACGCACGCCGCGATCCCTCGGTGTTCGCTCACAAGACAGTCGGTGACATCGCCGAGCACTACGCCGAGGTGATCCGGGCACTGGACCGCAAGCCCATCGTGATCGGGCACTCCTTCGGCGGACTGATCACTCAGAAGCTCGCCGGTATGGGACTTGCCGCGGCCTCGATCGCGATCGACCCGGCGCCGTTCCGTGGCGTGCTGCCGCTGCCCGTGTCGGCGCTGCGGGCCGCATTCCCCGTCCTCGGCAATCCGCTCAACTACGGTCGCGCTATCGCCTTGACCCGCAGGCAGTTCCGGTTCGCCTTTGGTAACGCCGTCTCGGAAGAGGAGTCGAACCGGCTCTACGACGAATACTCCGTCGCTGGTTCTGGTGCGCCGCTGTTCCAGGCTGCGGTCGCGAACTTGAACCCCGCGTCGCAGACGAAGGTCAACACCAAGAACCCGGAGCGCGGTCCGCTGCTGATCATCTCCGGCGAGAAGGACAACACCGTCCCGTGGGCGATCGCCAACGCCTCCTACAAGCTGAACAAGAAGAACCCCAATGTCACCGAGATCGTCGAGATCCCCGGTCGCGGACACTCATTGGTGATCGACAACGGCTGGCGCGAAGTCGCCGAGCGGGCCCTCGGGTTCATCAAGCAGCACTGACGTTCTTGCGCGAGCAGACGCTGCGGTACGCGACACTCCGGTTTCGAGGTGCCGCCACGTCTGCTCGCCGGGGAAGGCGGTCGAAGTCAGTGCTGCGGGCGGCGGTTCAGCGACCGGGCGCCCATGATGAGCAGGAACACGATGATGGCGCCGACGATGGCCACGCCCACTCGCACCGGCAGCGCATCGGCAGCGGGCAGTACGCTCGCGGCTTGCGCTGCGGTGGGCGCATCGGGCTGCTTGGGTGTCGTCAGTGACGGGTCGGGGTCCACCAGCGTGCCGACCTTGGTGCCCGGCGGAGTGGCGAAACCGTAGTCGAGCAGATGTGCGGCCTGCTCCCACGGAGCGATCGGCAGCCGGGTGCCGTGCATCAGAATCGCCACCAGGCGGCGACCGTCCCGATTGGCCGCGCCGACGAAGGTCTGTCCGGCGTCGTCGGTGTAGCCGGTCTTGCCGCCGAGCGCGCCCGGGTAGTTGTCCAGCAACTTGTTGTCGTTCTCGACCTCGTATGTCGGATTACCGTCGCGCCCAGGGAAATCGAACGACTTGGTGGCCACGATGTCGGCGAACACCGGGTTCTGCCAGGCGTAGCGGTAGAACAGCCCGATGTCGTAGGCCGAGGTGCTCATGCCGGGGCCGTCGAGCCCGGACGGGGTGGCGGCCCGGGTGTCGCGGCCACCGAGCTTGCCCGCCAACACGTTGATCTTCTGCAGCGCGGTGTCCATGCCGCCGAGTTGCATGGCCAACGCGTGCGCGGCGTCGTTGCCCGAATGCATGAGCAGGCCGTGCAACAGGTCGTTGATGGAGTACACGCCGCCGGGGCCGACGCCGACGCGGGTGCCTTCGGCGTTGGCATCCTCCTGGGTGCCCTGGATGCGCTTGTTGAGATTCAGCTCGTTGAGCGCGGCCGTGGCGACGAGGACCTTGATGATGCTCGCGGGCCGGTGCCGGGCATGGGGATCTCGCGCGGCGATGATGTCGCCGCTGTCCAGGTCGGCCACTACCCACGCGTCGGCGGAGATGTCATTGGGAACGGGCGGGGTATCGGGTGCGGTGATGATCCCGCAGCCCGAAAGTGCCTCGCCGCCGATGGTTTTCGTGGGTACCGGCAGGGGCAGCGGCGGATCGCCTGCCTTGGGCACCTCCGACGAGTCGACCGCGGGTGGCGTCGTCACCTTGAACGGGCACTCCGGCGGCGGGGGTGCCGGCGCCGGTGCCGCGACGGGGTCGGCGGACGCTGTCGGCACGGTCACCAGGGCCGGTGCCGCGAGCATCGTCAACGCCGCGAGCACGGAACATCCGCGCATGAGCGCGCGCGTCGAGATACTCCGCAAGGTCCCCATCGTGTCCGAAGGTTAGGCGATCCGGACCCCGATTCCGGGGAGCCACGCTGTGACGTGTGTGACTGATGTTAAAGGCGGGTATAGGCCAGCACAGGGAATTCGATGGTCGACATCCACAGTTTTTCACCCGTTTCGACGACGCCGGTAACCGCGCCGAAGTCTGGGCTCTGAGTCCGGATGCCGTCGACGGCCGCACCGGTTTCGGCGTCGAAGGCCGCCACCCACACCTCGGGCTTGATCTTCGGCAGCAGGGCGTCGGGCAGTCGCCACACCGCTTTGCGCAGCACGGGTGGCAGCGGAGCCAATCGCTCGGCCGCGCGAACGATCGCGCTGACCAGCGCGACCCAGATCCGGCCGTCGGGTGCGGTGGAGATGTTGTCCGGCATGCCGGGCAGATGTTCGGCAAGAGGTGTCACGGTCCCGGCCGTCGGTCCGCTCAGCCAGTATTTGGACAACCGACGGCCCTGGGTTTCGGCGAACACCAACGCCGATTCGTCGACCGTGGGGGTCACCCCATTGGCAAAGTAGAGTCCCTCGACCAGCGTGGTGACCGTGCCGTCCGGCACGAGCCGGAACAGGCTGCCGGCGCCACGGGCCTCCAGGATGGCGCCGGTGTAGTACTCGACGTGGAACCGGCTGGTCGACTCGGTGAAATAGATTGTGCCGTCCGAGGTTTCGGTGACGTTCGAGCAGAACGTCAACGGCCGCCCGCCGATTGAGTCGACCAGCGTCGACAACTTGTGCGTCGTCGGGTCCAACGCCAGCAGCCCCCGGTGGCTGTCGCAGATCAGCACCCGGCCGTCGCGTGCCACATGCATGCCGAGCGGCCGGCCACCGGTGTCGGCCACCACCGTCGCGGCCCCGTCGGGAGTCACGCGCACGATGCGGCCGTCGACCAGCCCGGTCCACAGCTGCCCGGTGGCGTCGACGACGACATCCTCGGGCCCGCCACCCGGCATGGGTACGACCGTCAGCTCGGCCGACCGGAAATCGGGCAGCCCACCGACCGGCGGCGGAGTCCAGCGGACTGGATCGATCGGGGGCTTGCGCGGCACAAGCTGACGGTACGCCCGCGAACCGCTACAGCACGTCGCTTGCCTCGCTGAGCACGCGGTGCAGGATCTCGTACATGGCGTCGAACTCGGCCTGCCCGCTGATCAGCGGCGGCGCCAGCTGGATCACTGGGTCGCCACGGTCGTCGGCGCGGCAGTACAGACCGGCATCCCACAACGCGGGGGTCAGGAACCCGCGCAGCAGCCGCTCACTCTCCTCGTCGCTGAATGTCTCCTTGGTCGTTTTGTCCTTGACCAGCTCGATGCCGTAGAAGAAGCCGTCACCCCGCACATCGCCGACGATCGGCAGATCGTAGAGCTTCTCCAGAGTGGCCCGGAACGCCGGTGCCAGTTCCTTGACGTGATCGTTGATCTTCTCGCGCTCGAAGATGTCGAGATTGGCCAGCGCAACTGCCGACGAAACCGGGTGTCCGCCAAAGGTATAGCCGTGCCCGAAGACGGTCTTGCCATCGTTGAACGGCTCGAACAGCCGGTCGCTGGCGACCATCGCGCCCAATGGCGAGTAGCCCGACGTCAAGCCCTTGGCACTGGTGATGATGTCCGGTACGTAGCCGAAGTCGTTGCAGGCGAACATCGAACCGATCCGGCCGTACGCGCAGATCACCTCATCGGAGACCAGCAGCACGTCGTAGCGGTCGCAGATTTCGCGGACGCGTTCGAAGTATCCGGGCGGCGGCGGGAAGCAGCCGCCGGCGTTCTGCACCGGCTCGAGAAAGACAGCGCACACCGTGTCCGGTCCCTCGAATTCGATG
Organism: Mycobacterium sp. 141; assembly: GCF_000382405.1. GTDB lineage: Bacteria > Actinomycetota > Actinomycetes > Mycobacteriales > Mycobacteriaceae > Mycobacterium. The sequence goes on along the minus strand of NZ_KB908260.1, from coordinate 226,162 downwards.
GCCTCGGCAATGCGGTCGGCGCAGTAGCGGCCGAATGCCTTCTCGTCGTGGGCATATTCGGCAGGTGCCCGGTAGAAGTTGGTGTTCGGGGCGCGGAAACCGCCCGGAGTCAATGGCTCGAACGGTGCCTTGTACGCCGGGATCCCGGTGATCGCCAGCGCGCCCTGCGGCGTGCCGTGGTAAGCGATCGACCGTGAAACCACCTTGTGCTTACCCGGTTTTCCGGTGAGCTTGAAGTATTGCTTGGCCAGTTTCCAGGCGCTCTCGACCGCTTCGCCGCCGCCGGTGGTGAAGAAGACCCGGTTGAGATCGCCCGGTGCGTACCCGGCGACGCGTTCGGCCAGTTCGATGGCCGGCGGGGTGGCGTAGGACCATAGCGGGAAGTAGGACAGCGTCTCGGCCTGTTTTGCCGCCGCCTCGGCAAGTTCCTTGCGGCCGTGGCCGACTTGGACGACGAAGAGCCCGGAGAGGCCGTCGATGTAGCGCTTGCCCTTGTCGTCGAAGATGTAGACGCCCTCGCCGCGGGTGATGATCGGTGGCGTGATGCCCTGCCCGTGCCGGGCGAAGTGGCCCCACAGGTGGCGGTCGGCTTTGGCGGCCAGATCAGACGGAGCTCGCCGGGTAGGATCTGTGATTGTCATCGTGTACCCCAATTATATTGCTGTTTAACGAGTTTCAAATAGACGAGCGTTTCGGTTGATATCACTCCCGGTAGTGCGCGAATCTGGGTGTTGAGCAGGTCGAGCAGGCTGTCGTCGTCTTCGCAGACAACTTCGATGATGATGTCGAATGATCCCGCGGTCAGCACGACGTAGTCGACCGATGCCATGGCGGCCAGCTTCTCGCCCAGCTTGATCGTGTCTCCGGTGCAGCGGATGCCGATCATCGCCTGCCGGGAGAAGCCGAGTTGCAGCGGATCGGTCACGGCGACGATCTGCATGACGCCGGCGTCGACCATCCGTTGCACGCGCTGGCGGACGGCGGCCTCGGACAGCCCGATGGCCTTCCCGATGCCCGCATATGAGCGTCGACCATCCTGCTGAAGTTGTTCGATGATCGCTTTTGACAGTTCATCGAGCGGAAAGGCGGCTCCTGGCCGAGAATAGTTGACACGAAAGGGGACGGGTGCGGATGTCTGCTCGTCACCATCCGGGTCGGTCATACAACGATTTTGCACGGAATTCGTTGTTTGTGGCAGCTATTTCGATGAAATCATTTGTCTAGTTGGCCCCTGACCGCGGTATCTCGTAGGGATTGGTCATCGCATGGCGCCATGAGGGTGGCAGTGAACGCGGCCGACGGTCGGATCAACGGTGCCGCGGTGACTACCCTCGGGTAGGTGACGACGGCGGCGCAGACCGACGAGTTCGAGGCGTTGCGGCCCCACCTCCTGGCGGTCGCGTACCGGTTGACGGGCACCTACGCCGATGCCGAAGACATCGTCCAGGACGCCTGGATCCGGTGGAATGCCAACCGCGGCGAGATCAACGACCTGCGGGCCTGGCTGACCACAGTGGTCAGCCGGCTCGGCCTGGACCGGTTGCGGTCGGCCGCCCATCGGCGCGAGTCCTACGTCGGCGAATGGCTGCCCGAGCCGGTGGTGACGAGGTTCGATCTGACCGGGTCCGGCACCGTCGACCCGTTGACCGCGGTGGTCGCCGGCGAAGACGCGCGGTTCGCGGCGATGGTGGTGCTGGAACGGTTGACGCCGGATCAGCGAGTGGCCTTCGTGCTGCACGACGGTTTCGCTGTGCCGTTCCCCGAGATCGCCGAGGTGCTCGGCGTCAGCCCCGCGGCTGCGCGGCAATTGGCCTCGCGGGCCCGTCGGGCGGTGGCCGACACTCCGCCCGCGGCCCCGGCCGACACGCACAACGAGGTGGCAGGGGCGTTCATGGCGGCCTTGGCCACTGGAGATCTGGAAGCCGTTGTGCGTCTTTTGCATCCGGACGTCACGTTCACCGGCGACTCCAATCGCCGGGCGCCCACGGCCGCGCGGGTCATCCATGGCCCGGACAAGGTGGCCCGGTTTCTGCTCGGGTTGGCGGCGCGCTACGGGCCGAACTGGTTGGCGGAGGCGCAGCTGGCATTGGTCAACGGCGAGCTGGGCGTCTACACCCCGGGTGCACCCGCGGGTGCGGGCTATCCGGAGATGATGCCGCGCGTCACCGCGATGACCATCCGTGACGGGAAGGTCTGTGCGGTATGGGATATCGCCAACCCCGACAAGTTCACCGGTTCTCCACTCCGCGGAGATGCGTTGTGATGCGAGAAGAGCCCGCTTCACCGGCTTCGATCACCTGCATCGAGATCACTCCAGCTGGTCGGCCCACGGCACCCGGCACGCATCCCCCGAGCTGAAGCCCTGCTCGGTGATTCCCAGCGCCGAGTACATCCGCGCCCGCATATTCTCCACGCCGACCTGATACGTCAACTCGAACACGCCGTCGTCGCCGAATCGCTTTCGCAGATCGGCGACTTGCTCGTCGGTCACGGTGTGCGGGTCGGTGGTCATGGCGTCGGCGTAGGCGATCGCAGCGCGCTCGTCATCGGTGAACAGCGGTGAGGTGGCGTACTCGTCTATCGATTTGAGCCGGTCGACATCCAGGTTCTCCAGGCGCATGAGCATCGACCCGAAATCGACACACCACGAGCAACCTACGGTGCGGGCGGTCCAGAACACCGCCAGTTCCCGGACACTGGCCGGCAGTTTCTTCGAACCACTCTGCAGGAGGGTCTCGTGCACCGCGTTGGCGACCAGCAGCCGCGGGTGATGGGCGGCCACCGTGAACGGTTCGGGCACCTCACCGAATTTCCGCTTGGCAACGCGGTACATGATCCGGGTCAGCAGGCCGGCGCGCTTGGGGGTCACAGGGGAGATTCGTGTGGTCATATCAGTCAGACGAGACGACCCGGTGATGTGTGACAGACCGAGTGTGAAGAAGATCGCGAGATTTTCGAGAAATCTCGCGATCTTCTTCACACTCGGCGAAAGGAACTCACCGTGCGAACATCAGGGCGCGTTTGACTTCTTGGATGGCTTGGGTGACTTGGATGCCGCGGGGGCAGGCTTCGGTGCAGTTGAAGGTGGTGCGGCAGCGCCAGACGCCGTCGACTTCGTTGAGAATGTCGAGTCGTTCGGCGGCGGCTTCGTCGCGGGAGTCGAAGATGAATCGGTGGGCGTTGACGATGGCTGCGGGGCCGAAGTAGCTGCCTTCGTTCCAGTAGACGGGGCAGCTGGTGGTGCAGCAGGCGCACAGGATGCACTTGGTGGTGTCGTCGAAGCGGGCCCGGTCGGTGGCGCTTTGGATGCGCTCCTTGGTGGGCGGGTTGCCGCTGGTGATGAGGAACGGTTTGACGGCGCGATAGGCGTCGAAGAACGGTTCCATGTCGACCACGAGGTCCTTTTCCACGGGCAGGCCGCGGATGGGTTCGATGGTGATGGTGAGCGGTTTGCCGGGCTTTTTGGGTAGCAGGTCGCGCATGAGCACTTTGCAGGCCAGTCGGTTGACGCCGTTGACGCGCATGGCGTCGGATCCGCAGACACCGTGGGCGCAGGAGCGTCGGAAGGTCAGGGTGCCGTCGAGGTAGCCCTTGACGTAGAGCAGCAGGTTGAGCAATCGGTCGGTGGGCAGGCACGGCACTCGGAAACTCTGCCAGCCGGCAGCGTCGGGGTTCTCGGGGTTGAACCGGGCGATCTTCAACGTGACCATGACCGCACCCTCGGGGACAGGGGGCAGGGGCGGGTCGCCGGCTTCGGGTTTGTCCACGACTGCTGCGACTGGGGCCATGTCTAGTATTTCCTTTCCATCGGCTCATACCGGGTCTGGACCACTGGCTTGTGGTCCAGCCGGATATCGCTCAACAGGTCAGTGCCTTGTTTGTAGGCCATGGTGTGGCGCATGTAGTTGGTGTCGTCGCGGTTGGGGTAGTCCTCGCGGGCATGTCCGCCGCGGGATTCCTTGCGGTTGAGCGCACCGACCACGGTGACTTCGGCCAGTTCCAGCAGAAAGCCGAGCTCGATGGCTTCCAAGAGATCGCTGTTGTAGCGCTTGCCCTTGTCGTGCACGGTGATGCGGGAGTACCGCTCCTTGAGCGCGTGGATGTCGGTCAGCGCTTGTTTGAGGGTTTCTTCGGTGCGGAACACCGCGGCGTTGTTGTCCATCGACTGTTGCAGCGCGGTGCGGATGTCGGCGACACGTTCGTTGCCGTGTTCGGAGAGGATGTCGCTGACCCAGCCGACCACCATGTCGGCGGGGTTCTCGGGGAGGTCGACAAAGTGGTGGTTGTTGGCGTATTCGGCGGCGGCGATGCCGGCACGGCGACCGAAGACGTTGATGTCGAGCAGTGAGTTGGTACCCAGCCGGTTGGCGCCGTGCACCGAGACGCATGCGCATTCCCCGGCGGCGTAGAGGCCCGGGATGGTGTTGGTGTTGTCGCGCAGTACCTGGCCGTGCACGGTGGTGGGGATCCCGCCCATGACGTAGTGACATGTCGGGTAGACCGGTACCAGTTCGGTGACCGGATCCACGCCGAGGTAGGTGCGGGCGAATTCGGTGATGTCGGGCAGTTTGGCTTCCAGGACGTCGGCGCCGAGGTGGCGTACGTCGATGTAGACGTAGTCCTTGTTGGGGCCTGCGCCGCGGCCTTCGAGCACCTCCAGCACCATCGAGCGGGCGACGATGTCGCGGGGGGCGAGGTCGACGATGGTGGGGGCGTAGCGCTCCATGAAGCGTTCGCCCTCACCGTTGAGTAGCCGGCCGCCCTCACCGCGCACGGCCTCGGAGATCAGGATGCCCAGGCCGGCCAGGCCCGTGGGGTGAAACTGGTGGAATTCCATGTCTTCCAAGGGAAGTCCCTTGCGGAAGATGATACCCAGGCCGTCACCGGTCAGGGTGTGGGCGTTGGAGGTGGTCTTGTACATGCGGCCGGATCCGCCGGTGGCGAACACGATGGCCTTGGCGTGGAAGACATGGATATCTCCCGTCGCCAACTCGTAGGCGATGACGCCGGTGGCCACGGGGCCGGCGAGGGTTTCGGTCAGGGCGACGTCCAGGGCATAGAACTCGTTGAAGAATTCGACATCGTGTTTGACGCAGTTTTGGTAGAGGGTTTGCAGGATCATGTGGCCGGTGCGGTCAGCGGCGTAGCAGGCTCGGCGCACCGGGGCTTTACCGTGGTCGCGGGTGTGTCCGCCGAAGCGACGCTGGTCGATGCGGCCTTCGGGGGTGCGGTTGAAGGGCATGCCCATCTTTTCCAGGTCGAGCACCGCGTCGATGGCTTCCTTGGCCATGATCTCGACGGCGTCCTGGTCGGCGAGGTAGTCCCCACCTTTGACGGTGTCGAAGGTGTGCCATTCCCAGTTGTCTTCTTCGACATTGGCCAGCGCGGCGCACATGCCGCCCTGGGCGGCACCGGTGTGGCTGCGGGTGGGGTAGAGCTTGGTCAGCACCGCGGTGCGCGCGCGGGGGGCTGCCTCGACCGCGGCGCGCATCCCGGCGCCACCGGCGCCGACGATGACGACGTCGTAGCGATGGTGGTGGATCATGCTTTTAACCCCCGATGTTCGCGTCGAAGGTGACCAGGACGTAGGTGCCCAGCACCAGGGTGAATCCGGTTGCCAGTAGCAGCAGTGAATTCAGGTAGAACTTGGTCACGTTCTTGCGCGCGTAGTCGCCGATGATGGTGCGCATCCCGTTGGCACCGTGGATCATCGCCAGCCACAGCAGGGCCATGTCCCAGATCTGCCAGAACGGTGAGGCCCAGCGCTGCGCCACGTAGTTGAAGTCGATCCGGTACACGCCGTCTTGCCACATCAGCATGATGAACAGGTGGCCCAGCGCCAGAAAAACCAGCGCCACACCGGAGAACCGCATGAACAGCCAGGCGTACTTCTCGAAGTACGGAATGCCCCGGGGGCGCCGTGGGGCGCGCGGGTGATCGAGTCCGGCCGGGCGGTCGTGTTCGCGTTCGAGGATCGGCGCGGGCCGGCCCAGGCGGGATTCGCCCGTCCCTGGCGCGCTCATAGGAACCGCTCCACCATATGCATACCGAGAACTCCCAGTCCGGCGATGAGGGCCACAGCGAAGACGCTGACGGCGACGGCGAGCATGTGCCGCTGATAGCGCGGGCCGTACTGCCAGAAGTCGATGAGGATGACGCGGATGCCGTTGAGTGCGTGGAAGAGCACCGCGGCCACCAGGCCCATCTCCATCAACCCGACGATGGGGGTCTTGTAGGTCTCGATGACTGCGTTGTACGCCTCGGGGCTCACCCGGACCAACGCGGTATCCAACACGTGCACGAACAGGAAGAAGAAAATTGTGGCGCCGGTGATGCGATGCAACACCCACGACCACATGCCGGGATCACCGCGATACAACGTCAACCGGCGGGACTTGACCGGGCGCGGAGCCGGCACCTCCGTCTGTGCGCTCATAGGGCCCTCCAACATCATCAGCGGATGTTCGGGACCGGTCTGTCGATTAGCCCCAAACCTCGGGGCGACTCTAAACCCATTTGCACGGGCGAACGAATACGGTGTCGTCGTAAGAAGCCGTGAACATGAGAAAATTAGGCTTACCTATCTACATCGCGCGTCGATGGGGTGGAGGTTTCGGAATGCATTCAGTAGCTGGCCGAGGTTGTTGAATTGGCGCCGAATATCGACTGGAAAGTATTGCGGGACAAGGCGATTTCCGTGTCGCATACCGCTTATGCACCGTATTCGCAATTTTCGGTCGGCGCCGCGGCGCTGGTGGACGATGACCGAATCGTGGCCGGATGCAATGTGGAGAATGTCTCATATGGCCTAGGTCTCTGTGCCGAGTGCGCTGTGGTCTGCGCCCTGCATTCTTCGGGTGGCGGCCGGCTTGTCGCTTTGAGCTGTGTCGGGCCCGACGGAGCGTTGCTGATGCCCTGTGGGCGCTGCCGGCAGGTGCTGTTGGAGCATGGCGGGCCGGGGCTGTTGATCGATCACCCCCGTGGTCCACGCCGGCTCGCAGAGTTGCTTCCCGACGCGTTCGGACCCGAGGATCTCGCCCGCTCGGGGCGCCGCCCCCCGCAGGCGTGATGTCAAGCATGTCAACGGCTCTGGCCTGGGCGTGGCTCACCGGTCCCGAAACAGCCAAAGGGGTAACACCAGTCCGCCTGTCGCGGCGGCGCCGGCCGCGATCGAAAACGCCACGGTAAAGCCGGTGTTGACGCCGGCGGGGGCAGTGCAGCCGGCCAGTACCGCTGCTGCGATCTGCCCGCCCAGCGCGCCGCCGACGGTGCGCGCCACCGTGTTCAGTCCGTTGGCGCTCCCGCTTTGTGTCGGCGGGCAGGCCGCATTGACCATCCGGGGCAGCGCCGACATCGCCAAGCCCCAGCCGAGACTCGCGATCGCGTAGTCCAGCACCGCGTGCCATACCGATCCGTGCGCGACGGCCAACAGAGCGGTGCCGATCGCCCCGCACAACAGTCCGGCGGCCAGTGGCGTACGCACCCCGAACCGGTTGGCGAGGCCAGGAGCAGCCCAGCTGGCCGGCATCGTCAACAGCGTTCCGGGCACCAACACGAGTGCCGCGCCTGTCACCGATAGTCCGAACCCGTCGTTGCCCGTGGGGAGTTCGGCCAGTTTGGGTAGGGCCACGTACACCGCGAACTGGTTCACGCCGAGCAGCAGCCCGCCCAGATGTGCTGCCGTCAGAGGCGGTTTGGTGAGCAGTGCCAGGTCCACGACGGGGTGGGCGACCCGTTGCTCCACGGTGACAAACACTGCGAGCACCGCCACCGCCGCGCCGAACAATCCGAGTACCCGGGCCGAAGCCCACCCCCATGCCGGTCCCTGGGTGATGGCGAGCAACAGGGCCAGCAGGCCGACCGTCATCAAGGCTGTGCCCCACAGGTCGAGCCGGCCGGGGTGGCGTCCGCGACTCTCCGGGATCCATCGCGCCGTCATGATCAGCGCAATCAACACGGGAACGGCTCCGATTACGAACAGCCACCGCCACGATGCATGGTCGACCACCAGGCCGCCCACCAGCAGGCCCACCCCGGCGGTGCCGCTCACGAGCCCGGACGCCGCGGCCAGGCCACCGTGCACCCGCGCTGCGGGCAGCGCCTCGCGCAGGATTGCGAACGTCAGCGGCAGCAGGGTGAGGCTGACGCCCTGCACGGCCCGGCATGCGATGAGCGTGCCGATGTTCGGCGCCGCGACCGCCGCGAGCGTGGCGGCCAGGAAAATCGTGAGCATCCCCAGCAGCACCCGGCGCTTGCCGAACCGGTCGCCGATCCGGCTCGCGACGGGGGTGATGACCGCGCTGGCCAGCAGCATGGCCGACAGCACCGCCCACGACGCTGCTGCGGTGGTCGTCTTCAGATCGCGTTGCAATACGCCGATGGTGGGCACCAGCATGGTCTGCAGGAGCCCGTATGAGACGACGACTGTGCACATCGCCGTGAGGACGCGCCGCGAACCGCCCCGCCGGGCGGCCTCGGATGCGGCATGCTGGCGGGCGATGACGTCCATGGATCTCCTCGAACAGGTGTTTCCGACATGTGCGAACGCTGTTCGCATCTGCGGTAACCGTAACGCGAACGCTGTTCGCGTCGGGGCCTACCTATGACGCCGCCGCTGAACAAGGACTCGATTGTCGCGGCGGCGCGCCGTATCGCCGACCGGGACGGTCCGGCCGAGCTGACGCTGCGGCGGATCGCAGGCGAACTGGGCACCGGCGCGGCCTCGCTCTACCGGCACATCGCCGACCGACAGGAACTACTTCTCCTACTCGTCGAAGACCTGGTGGCCGGTTACCCGATGATCGACACTGTCGGAGTCGCCCCGGTGGAGGCGGTGGTCCGGCAGTGGCAGGCCATGTACGACTACCTGGTTGCGCACCCGTGGAGCGGACCCGTCATCGCCGACGGCGACTACGCGCTGTCGTCGGCGAAACCGATCGCCGACCATTGCGTGGCGTTGCTGCGCGCGGCGGGCCTCGACGACGTGGCCACGCAACGCACGTACCGCGCGGCGTGGCGGTTGATGATCGGCCACCTGACCTGCCGGCATCCGTTCGGGCATCTGCAGGGCGCTCCACCCGAACGGGACGATTTCGACTGGGCCCTGCGGGCGTTGCTGCGGGGTGCGCTGGTGGGGTGAGCGGCTAGGATTTGCGCCATCGACGCGCCCACCATCATCCGAACCAAACGCGACGGCGGAGTGCTGTCGGACGCCGCCATCGACTGGATCATCGACGGCTATACGCATGGCCGTGTCGCCGACGAACAGATGTCGGCACTGCTGATGGCGATCTTCCTACGCGGCATGACGCCGGCTGAGATCACCCGCTGGACCGCGGCGATGGTGGCGTCGGGCGAGCGGTTCGACTTCACCGATCTGCGCCGGGCCGGTAAACCGCTCGCGCTGGTGGACAAGCATTCGACCGGCGGCGTCGGCGACAAGATCACCATTCCGCTGGTGCCCGTGGTGTTGGCGTGCGGAGGCGCGGTGCCGCAGGCCGCCGGGCGCGGCCTCGGGCACACCGGCGGCACGCTCGACAAACTGGAGGCCATCCCCGGCTTCACCGCCGAGCTGTCCAAAGACCGTATCCGCCAACAGCTTTGCGATGTGGGGGCGGCCATCTTCGCCGCCGGCGAGCTGGCGCCGGCCGACCGCAAGATCTATGCCCTGCGCGACGTCACGGCCACCACGGAATCGCTGCCGCTCATCGCGAGTTCGGTGATGAGCAAGAAACTCGCCGAGGGCGCCGAGGCGCTCGTGCTCGACGTCAAGGTGGGCCGCGGCGCGTTCCTCAAGACCGAGGCCGAATCGCGGCAGCTGGCCCGCGCGATGGTCGACCTCGGAAACGCGTACGGGGTGCCGACCCGGGCCTTGCTGACCGATATGGACCGGCCGCTGGGGCGCACTGTCGGCAACGCCGTCGAGGTGGCCGAGTCATTGGAGGTGCTGGCCGGTGGTGGGCCCTCCGACGTGGTCGAACTGACGTTGGCACTGGCCGCCGAGATGCTCGACGCCGCAGGCATCGAAGGGGTTGATCCTGCCGCCACGCTGCGCGACGGGTCGGCGATGGACCGATTTCGGGAACTGGTGAGGGCCCAGGGCGGCGACCTGTCCCGGCCGCTGCCGATCGGCAGGGCAACCGAGACCGTCACGGCAACCCGCGGCGGCGTGATGGGCGACATCGACGCGATGGGCGTGGCGATGGCTGCCTGGCGGCTCGGCGCCGGCCGCGCCCACCCGGCAGACCCCGTGCAGGCCGGCGCCGGGGTGCGGATTCATCGCAGACCCGGCGAGCCGGTGGCCGCCGGTGAGGTCGTGTTCACGCTCTACACCGACACACCGGATCGGCTGGGTACGGCGCTGGCCGAGCTCGACGGCGCCTGGGGTGTCTGTGATTCCGCGCCGGGGCCGCCGCCGCTGATCATCGACCGAATCGACCGACCGCAGCGCTGATCCATCGCCTCACGACGCGTAGAGCCGCGTGATGGCGTCGACGAGATTGTCGAGCCCGGCGGGGCGATCGTCGTGTCGCCACTTCGCGCAGTCTCGGTGTTGTGACGTTCACTGAAATTCGCCCGCGAGGGGTGTTCTCGCGGGCGAATTCCACTGAGTTGCCGAGTGTCACACGATCGGCGCCGGCTCGTCCTTCATGAACTGACGCAGGACGTTGCCCGTGATGCGGGAGACATTGTTGTCGTAGTTGTTGTGCGACAGGCTCCCGAGATAAGAGATCGACGAAGCGCTGAACATTCCGCCGCCGTTGGCCGTGGAGAAGTACGTCATGTCGGCACGAACCAGCGGATGCTCGCCGCCGTTCATCCCCGGATGTGGGAATGACTTGTCCTCCGGCACCACGGTGTAGACGACGCTGTGCTCGACCGAACTTGCAAGGACTGCGGTATTGGGCGGTGTACCGAGCGACAGGTCGTAGCGGTCCAGCTCGTAGCCTGCTGCGCCGCCGCCGACCAGGCCGAAGTCGCCGATCGTCTCGCCCTCCTCGATCCCCTCTAATATCCAGGAAACACGCGGATCCGTACTGTCGGGCATCTGAACGAAGTAGCCCGAATGATCAAAGCCGTAACTGCTCATTCCGGTGCCCCAAATCTTCTGCGTGGCGCGAGCGCGACGACGGAACCGGCCGCCGCGCTCACCCGTCGTGCTGTGGTGGGACTCACCCGGAGGCGCCGCCCAGGCGGTCACGCCAAGCTCCTTACGCACCTCCATCACCCACGGTTTCTCCGGATGAAATGACACGATCCAGTACAGGCCGTTGGCGCCGAGGTACATTCCACGACCGCCATCGGCGAGATAGTCCTCCCACGCATCGGCATTCGCAGTGGTGTAGTACTCCGGATGAGACCCCGTGAGCACAACGTTGTAGCGCTGCAGCAGGTCGACGCCCTGCTCGTTGAGGTCGTGCTCGGTCGCCACGTCGTACTCGAAGCCTTGCGCATTGAGCCAATCGACGAGGTGCAAGTCGGCGGGCAGCTCCCAGATCGACCCGAATCCCTGGCGATGCCGTGGCCGCAAGTTCAATATCGGACGGCGCCAGGAGGTGTACTGGACGCCGCGTCCGTCGACATGGCCGTCATAGGTGGACAGGCCGTAGAAACTCAGGTTCTCGTGCAACTCCACATCACGCTCGTTCAGAACGGGAACGTGCCCGGCCACCGCCTGCCCGATATCAGCCTTGTGCATGATCTGCTCGTTGGCGTAGGCGAGATAGCTGCATGTGCTCACCAAGAGGAGGATCTTCGCGGTTGCGGTGCCGCGCGGCGGCAGGACGAAGAAGGGAATATGGTCTTCCGCCTCACCCATCCGGATGCGAATCGCGTAGAAGTCACTTCGCAGCCCGTCGGGAATGGTGAAGGTGAAGTCGCGGTCCCAGCGGCAGTCGTCGAGCGAGTCCTCGTGGAACCACAGCGCTCCGTACTGCTCGGGGCAATGGACGAAGTTCTCTTCGTGGCTGTCCCAGTTCCAGCCGGTGACACCGCGGTCGGGTTGGTTGACGCAGAGCCCGTGCCGGCCATGACCCGAGACGTCCTCGACATGGTCGGTAGGGATGCCGTTCGGTCCGATGCCCGCCGAGAAGTCCCAGTGCGCAAGCCGTGCTTCGGCTTTCACGATCTCGCCGGTCGCCAGGGCTGTCGCGTCCGCAGCGTCGAGCACCGTGTCGTAGACCTTGGGTGCATCGATCTTGCCGTTGTACATAGCTGTGCACCAGGTGCGACCCCGCTCCGTGTGGCCGCCTTCGGCCAGGCCCGCGATGAGCACGGGGACCTGACCATCGTCCGGGCGGATACTTGTGGCCGCGGACACCGCGGTATCCGAATTGAGCGGCACGACAAGTCCGAAGCGGCTGTTGACCCGATTGACTACCGAGGTCTGATGGAGGGCAAGCTCCATGCGGTCGGGATCGAACGTCGCGGCAATGGAATACCAGACCTCCTGAAAGAGCGGGCGATCGCTGACCACCCGATCGATTCGACCGCTGCCGTCGCCGATCATGAACACCACATAGCCATCGTCGATGGCCAGTGCCCAGCCGCTCTTCGCGCTGTCATTCCACCGGGAGACCAGGCCCTGGCGCCCACGGGTCGGGGTGGTGGACCACAAAAACGTATGGACCGAGAATCCACCGGATGGATGCAGAGCCACCGCGTCCGACGCCTCGACATAGCTGCCGAACTGCGTCCGCTGAAAGCGCGCCGGATATCGACCTCGAATCGTGGAATCCACAACCTCTTCTTTGTACCCCGGACCTTCCGGGTGAACGTCGCCGTGGATCAGTCGGACCACCTCGGCATCGTATTCGCCAGGTTCGTCCGCCGACACATAGAAATTCAGATCTTCACCGGGCGCCGCGCTCATGTTGTCGCAGTACCCACGGATAAAGGTCGTCGTCATTCGATTAATCCCTTTCAGGCCTCGCCGTTGAGAACATCGTTGATTCGTTGGAGGAACACTCCGTGCAGGGCGGCCTCTTCGGTATCGAAGTGAGGCTCGTCCAAGATGACCGGACGTGTTCCAAATTCTCCGACAACGGCGATGCGATAATCGCGCCACGGCTCCACCGTGTAGATGTAGTATTTGCCGAGCGTCGGTTGCATACGGAAATAGTTGTGGATTCGTTGCAGATATGGGCTGGGATGGTTGCGGTAACCGAAAGGATTTAGCGCATGCTCGGCAATGATCTCCGGATGCTCTCGTACGATGCGAGCGATCTCCTCGCGTCGGTGTCGATTGAAGTACTCGAGCCAGTCGATATTTCTATCTCGATAGTCGGCGGGATCGCGAACGGCGCCGACGCCGGTTTTTGGCATGGATGTCTCCTCAGAGGGTTGTAGGGGTTTTCAATGACAGGCGCGTGATACGCCTAGACCTGTTTTCGGCGAGGGGAAGCTACAGATCTCTAGGTGAGCGTGGTATGGCGCGCGAGATCACGCAGATCTATGAGACCCTCACTCCACGCGGCGGCCGAGAGGGCTGTACGGCTGCGCACGCCGGTCTTGTCGAAGATGTTCTCCAGGTGTCGGCGTACTGTTCCGGTCCGCACGCCCAGTTGGGCCGCAATCTGCACGTTCGTCATGCCATGGGCGGTGAGGGAGCACACCTCGATCTGCCGGTCGGTCAGCTTGTACGGCAGATCGAGCGGACGATGCAGCACCGTCCATCCGTAGCTGCACTTGACAAGTTCGACCTGCTGCGGCTCGTCGTCATCCAGAAACCAGCAGCGCCGCGGGAATCGGTCGATGAGCATCGTGATCCCGTCATCACGGGACGGCCTGGCGACCGCCGGCTTGGCTAATCGGTGCAGTCGCTGATGTATCCCCGAGCCAGAGCAGAGGGCCGATCCAGGGACTGCATGCTCAGTACCGTCGGGTGAGATGAGCGCGGCGCAGGTGCCGTCCGGCCACCGCCGCAGAATATCGCGGGGTTCCCTCCATGCATCCACGACGGGTGCCAGCATAGGCGAAATATCACAAAGCGCTTGGAGTGCGGAAGAATTCGGCCATTCAAGCTTCTCTGTACTCACGTGGATATTTCCGACATATCTGTTGTCGTGGGTCGTGAGATACCAGCTGGCGCCGCCTGAATAACCCGCGGGAAGCCAGTAGTTGATAGCCGAGGTGGTTTTCGAATAATCGAAGCCGGTGGTCTCCCAGCTGAAGTAGGGACGGCCCGTCGACACAATCCAGCGGTAGGCGGGATCAACCTGGAGATACGACTCATCAAGGTAACGCACCGTGCTCTCGTCGTAACCGGCGGAGGCGATCGAGCGATGTTGCTGGGCGACGGGATCATAGGTGGACAACGAGATGCCTACCCAAGGGATCAGCGGACGCAGAAGTTCCGCGACCTCGGCAGCGAGCTCGACGCTCGCGCGATTCTCCATGACGGTTGCGGCTACCTCGGCGACAGCACGTCGGCTCGGCGAGGCCAGACTGTCCAGCGCTTCAAGTCCATTCATGCGATCGACCCTAGAGTTAGATGTGATGTAAGTCATATTTGACTCTAGGGGTGGCCTCCGTTCCCGTCCATGTGTCAGGTGACGCACGACCACCAGGCATCTTCGATTCGATCAGGCGACCCGGCAACACCGGACCGACGGTGTTGGCCACCCCGACGATGTCGCCCTAGCTTGGTGTTCTCGAAGAACCATCGGACGTTGGCGGTGCTCACGTTCAGGATCCGTGGCTGGTGGGCGTGCCGTTCTCGCCCATCGAGATCGGCATGGTCTTGACGACCGCGCGGTTGCGCCGAATGGTCAGCGTCTTGGTGTTGTCGTCCGGGGTCGCGATGACCTCGTCGCCGATGGTGAAGTGATTGGCGACGGCGTGGTTTCGTCTGCACAGTTGCACCGCGGTCGCGGATGATGGACGAATGAATACGCCACTGACTCTCGACACGATCCGCCACGCCCCCAAGGCCTTGCTGCACGATCACCTCGACGGTGGCCTGCGCCCGGGCACAGTGCTCGATCTTGCCGGTCAGTTCGGGTACGAAGACCTACCCGCCACCGAAGTCGACGAGCTGGCGACGTTCTTCCGCACCGCCGCGCACAGCGGCTCGCTGGAGCGTTATTTGGAGCCGTTCGCCCACACCGTCGGCGTCATGCAGACCCCGGAGGCGCTGTACCGGGTCGCCTACGAATGCGTCGAGGATCTCGCCGCCGACAACGTGGTCTATGCCGAGGTCAGGTTCGCGCCGGAACTGCACATCGACCGCGACTTGTCCCTGGATGCGGTCGTCGACGCGGTGCTGGCCGGTTTCGCCGACGGCGAGAAGGCCGCTGCGTCCGAGGGGCGCACCATCACAGTCCGGTGCCTGGTCACCGCGATGCGGCATGCCGCAAGATCCCGGGAGATCGCCGAACTGGCCATCCGGTTTCGCGACAAAGGTGTGGTGGGCTTCGATATCGCCGGGGCCGAGGCCGGTTATCCACCGTCGCGGCACCTCGACGCATTCGAGTACATGCGAAGCAACAACGCCCGCTTCACCATTCACGCGGGGGAGGCGTTCGGGTTACCGTCCATCCATGAGGCGATTGCGTTCTGCGGGGCCGACCGGCTCGGTCACGGCGTGCGCATCGTCGATGACATCACTCAGCTCGACGACGGTACCCAGAAACTCGGACGGCTGGCAGCGATCCTGCGGGACAAGCGAATTCCGCTGGAGATGTGCCCGAGCAGCAACGTGCAGACCGGGGCTGCGCCGTCCGTCGCCGAGCATCCGTTCGACCGGCTGGCCCGGCTGCGGTTCCGGGTCACCGTCAACACCGACAACCGATTGATGAGCGACACCACCATGACCCAGGAGATGACCCGCCTTGTCGACGCCTTCGGCTACGGCTGGAGCGACCTGGAGCGCTTCACCATCAATGCGATGAAGTCCGCGTTCATCCCGTTCGACGAGCGGTTGGCCATCATCGACGAGGTGATCAAGCCGCGCTACGCGGTGCTGGTGGGCTGAGCGGTGTTGGTGGGCTGAGCTCTCAGCCGCAGATCTACTCAGGCCGCAGCCGCGACTCGACGAAGCGCTCCAGCGTCTCCCACTGCTCGACCGCATCAGCGTAGGGCGCTGCCGGGGCCTTCACCTTGTCCGGGTCGAGCACGTGCCCGACAAACTTGCCCAGCGGCGTGGTGGTGGCGAGGGTCTCCTCGACGGTCTTGTCCTCGGCGTAGTCGCTGACGTCGCGCAGCAGTTCGACCGCGAGCTCGAGCTGATCGTGGTCGATCGCATCGGGCCCGTCGGCGATGTCGTCGGAGATTCCGCTGAGCACGTAGACGTTCTCGTCGGAGACATCCACCCGCAGCGATCCGTCGGTGGCGGCGGTGCGGATGTCGTCGTAGGTGGCCAGATCGGACAGATCGTGGTCATGCTCGTCGGCCAGGTAGCGGGCCAGCGCACGTTCCGAGCTGAACACACTGATACGGCCGTTGCGGCCCAGGAAAACCGGTTCGTCGTCGAGGTAGCAGCGCAGCGTGTACACCGTGCCGGACCGCGTCATCAGCCGCACCGGGTCGATACCGACCTTCACCCAGAAGTCCTCGTCGCCGCCCAGCACGGCGTCGGTTTCCTCTTCCTCCTCGGGCTCGTCCGCCTCGTCGGCCTGAGCCTCGTCAGCCTCGGTCTCCTCGACCTGGGTCTCGTCCTCGTCGGGTTCCGGTGCGGGCTCGTCGAGTTCCTTTTCGGCCTTCTTCACCGCGTCGGTGTCGACGTCCTCGGGGATCGTGACGATCTCGTCGATGGCGTCGAGCACATTGTCCCAGCCACGGGCGATGACCGCTTCGATCTCGCCCCAGCGCTTGCGCCCGCTGCGACCGGTGAATTCGTCGAGGCCGCCGCCGAGGCTGCTGAGCACCGGGTTGCCGTTGAAGAACTTGCTGATCGCTGCCAGCTCACACACCGAGCCGATCGACGACACGATCGCCAGCGTCCGGTGCAGGCTGGCCACCGACTCCTCGGAGGGCTTGTCGGCCACCAACTCCGGTACCCCGACGATGTCGTACCGCCGGTCCTCGGCCGGATCGAACCTGTGTGCCGAGGCCTCGGTCAACTTCTCCCACGCCGGGTGATCGCTCAGGTCGTTGTCGGTATCGGTGCGCACGAAGGCGACCAGGTCGGCGACCGACTCGAAGGCGAACAGGTCTTCGTCGTCGCCGAGGAACGCCTCCCATTCGTCACCGGCGTCCCGCCACCGCGGAGCCCACAGGGTGTAGAGGTCGCCCTTGGTCAGTGCCAGCCGAACCGGCACGATGTCAGCAGCCATGCGGCACAGCCTAACGGCGCACCCTGACGGGTTGTCAGGTCGTCTCCGGTTGGTCGCCGAACTCCGCCGCGAGGTCATCGAGCAGCCGCCGGCGTCGGTTCACCGCATCGGCCCCGTCACGCAGTGCGCTCAGGTCGTCACCGGCCCGCGCGAGCGTCTCGAGGAAGGCCCTGGCTCGGGCCATCGTTGCGGCAAAGTCAGGCGGTGGGGCGGAAGAACCCATGGAAGCCCTGGCCGGCGTTGGTGGTTCGGATCGGGGAAAGCTGGACCGGGTCACCCGCCTCGATCATGGTCGAATCACCGACGATCATCGCCACGTGGCCGTCCCACACCGCGAGGTCGCCGGGCCGCAGCGCATCCCCCGAAACCGCGGCGCCGACATCCTGTTCCTGCGCCAGGCGGGGAATCTCCAGCCCCGCTTCGTGATACGCCCACTGGGTCAGGCCGCTGCAGTCCAGGCCGACGCCGGGGGCGGTGCCGCCCCAGCGGTACGGCACGCCGAGCTGGGTCAACGCGTTGCGCACGGCGTTGGCTGCGACCGCGTTCGGAGCCAACGCGGTGCTGCCGTCTGGCAGTCGCACCGCCACCCCTTCGCCGAACACGCCGGGATCACGCCCGCCGAGAGCCGCCTCGGGCGTCGAGCCGGCTGGACCGCCGAAACGGTGCCGGCCGGCCAGCGCGGCCAGCTGGCCCGTCATACCGGCCAGGGAGCCCAGACCCGACGGCGCCGACCCTGCCGACGGCGCGAGACCTGATGACGCACCGAAGCCCGACGGCATGCCGAAACCGCTCTGAGTCGAGGCGGAGCCCGCCGGAACGGTCGCAGCGGGCAGCGCCGGACCAGCGGCGCTGACCGCCGCGGCATGGTCGTCCAATTGAGCCCGCAACTCGTCAACCACGGTGATGGCCTCCCGCAGGGCGTCGTGCGCTTCGGCAAGCAGCGCCTCGGCCACCCCGGGCTCCGCGAGGCGGGTTTCCAATGCCGCAGCCCGGGTCTGGAAGCCGTCCACGATGGCTCGCAGTCGGGACGCCGCCGACTGCACCGCAGCGCCGGCCTGGCGTGCGGCGGTGCCCAGCGTTTCAGCGTGGTCGGCGAGCGCGTCCGCCGTCGCAGCGGCGCCGGCTGCTGACCGTTCGGCAGCCTCGGCCGCCATGCCCGACCAATCGCCTGCGGCCGCCCACGAACGGCGGGAAGCGGCGGCCACGGCGCCGAGCGCATCGCGTACTTCGGCGATCGCCGTATCGGGACCGGCAAGCGTCGACCATCCCGGGCCGACCAGCGCCTGCACTTCACGTAGCGGCGCGATCAGCGCGCTGACCAGTGCGCTCGGCATTGCTACACCCTGGGTAGCAGTTCGGCGGCACGGTCGCCCGCGGCGTCCAACCATCCGGCGGTTCGGGCCGCGGCCACGCCGGTGGCCCTGGTGTCCTCGCCCAGCGCAGCGATCGCTGCCGACTGGTCGGTGAGGGCTTGGCGGAACGCGGCCGAGAAGTCTGCGCCGACCGGTCCGAGAGCCGACGCGGAGGCATCGACCGTACGCAGCAGCGCTGCGGCAGCGGTGAGATCGGCGGCGTGCATGGCGTACGCGCCGCCGAGAGCACGGATCAGGGCGGTATCGGCGAACATGTCGTTTATGACGCCCGCCGGCGCCGATCGGTTCCGTCTCGATTGCGGGACCGTCTAAGGTCGGCCGATGGACGTCCGTGTCGTCGAGCACCCACTGGCCGCTGCCCGGCTGACGACCCTGCGCGACGAGCGCACCGACAATGCGGCGTTTCGTGCGGCGCTACGCGACCTGACGCTGATGCTGGTCTATGAAGCCACCCGCGACGCACCGTGCGAACAGATCCCGGTGCGTACCCCGCTGGCCGACACCACCGGTTCGCGGCTGGCCAACCCACCACTGCTGGTGCCGGTGCTGCGTGCCGGCCTCGGCATGGTCGACCAGGCGCACGCGCTGATCCCGGAGGCTCAGGTGGGTTTCGTCGGGATGGCGCGGGATGAAACGACACAGCGACCCATTCCTTACCTGGCGTCCCTGCCCGACGACCTGAGCGACCGGGCGGTGTTGGTACTCGACCCGATGCTGGCCACCGGAGGGTCGATGGCGTACACCATTGGATTGCTGCAGGCCCGCAACGCCGTCGACATCACCGCGGTGTGCGTGGTGTGTGCACCGGAAGGTATTGCGGCGCTGGAGAAGATCGCTCCCGGCATCCGGCTGGTCGCTGCGACCATCGACGACGGTCTCAACGAGATCGCCTACATCGTCCCGGGTCTCGGCGACGCGGGGGACCGCCAGTTCGGTCCTCGGTAGCCGTTACCAGAGCGCGGCGGCCGCGATGAGTTCGTCGCTGAGTGTGTTCGCGCGTGCCCGGGCCAGGGTCAGGTCGTCGGTGGGGGCACACCGAACTTCGGTGTAGGACTTGAGTTTCGGCTCGGTTCCCGAGGGGCGCACAACAACGCGCACCGTGGTCCGATCGTCACCGCCGGTGAGGATCAGCGCATCGGTACGTTGCTCACCGGGCCGGTCCAGGAGATCGTCGACGACGACCGGAAAGCCTGCGAGATCGGTCGGTGGCGTGGCTCGCAGTCGCGACATGGCGTCGCCGGCGTCCTCGACCGGCCGAGGCACCGCGCCCGTCACGTGCACGCCGTGTCGCCGGGCCAGGGCGTCGAGCGCATCGGTGACCGTGCGGCCCTGATCACGCAGTGCGACGACCAGATCGCAAAACAGGGCCGCGGCGCTGATGCCGTCCTTGTCGCGCACCGCCGCCGGGTCGACGCAGTACCCGATGGCCTCCTCGTAGGCGTAGGCGAGCGTGGCGCCCGGACCGCCGGCCCGCGCCAGCCACTTGAATCCCGTCAGCGTCTCGGCGTGGTGGGCACCGTGTGCGGCGGCGATCTCGGCCAGCATGCGCGATGACACCACGGTGCTGGCCACCACGGTGGCCTCGCTGACCGGCCCCGGTTCCACCTGGGACAAGATGTAATCGCCGAGCAGCCAACCGGTTTCGTCGCCGGACAACATGCGCCAGCCGGTGGCCGTGGGGATCCCGACGGCACACCGGTCGGCATCGGGATCCAGTGCGATCGCGACGTCGGCAGACACCTCGGCGGCCAGCGTGAGCAGAGCGTCGGTGGCTCCCGGTTCCTCGGGGTTGGGGAACGCCACGGTCGGGAAATCCGGGTCGGGAGTGAACTGGCTCTCGACCACGTGGACGTCGTCGAACCCGGCCAGGGCCAGGGCGTCGAGCGCAAACTCGCCGCCCACCCCGTGCAGCGGCGTCAGGGCCACCCGCACCGAGCCCGTGGTGTGACGCACGTGCGCAACCCGCTCCAGGTAGTGCCGAATCTCTTTGAGTCCGCCGGTTTCCACGGTTACCCGGGGAATCTCGTCGGCGTATGGTGCCCGCGCAACGATCTCCTCGATCTCGCGGTCGGTGGGGGAGATGATTTGCATACCGCCGTCGGCGAATACCTTGTAGCCGTTGTCCGACGGCGGGTTGTGTGATGCGGTGATCTGAATTCCCGCCGTCGCCCCCAGGTGGCGCACGGTGAATGCCACCACCGGTGTGGGCACCGCGGCCAGCATCAGCATCACCCGAAACCCTTGGGCAGCAAGGACTTCAGCTGCAGCGAGCGCGAATTCGTCGGACCGGTGCCTGGCGTCGCGGCCCACCACCACCTGCGTTTCCCCGGGGCTGAAGGCATTTCCCTCGTGTCCCTCGTGTGCGAGATGCCGCTTGAGCACTTGTGCCACCGCCCAGGTGGTCCGCAGCACCACGGCCAGGTTCATCGCGTCGGGTCCACCGCGTACCGGCCCGCGCAGCCCTGCCGTACCGAACGTCAACGGATGAGCGAATCGCCGTTCCAGCTCCTCGGGATCGCACGCGGCCAATTCCGCAGCCGTTTGTGGGTCCGGGTCATGAGCGATCCAATTCTGCACAACCGCCGAAATCGCCGATTGGGTCATGGAGCAAGTGTGCCCGCTTTTGCGTCGGCGTACGCGATCTTGCGGAGTACTGGTGCCACGAGCGCGAGCAGCCCCAGCTCGAGTTCGGTGAGGTTGTCATGCATCGCGGCGTGCAACCAGGCATCGCGTTCGGCCCGGTCGATCTGTAGTAGCTCACCGCCCTGTGCGGTGAGCTCGATGAGTTGGCGCCGCCGGTCGTGGGGGTCGGGGCGTCGGGTGATCAGTTGGCGGTTCATCAGTTCGTTGATGCCGTCGGTCAGTGACTGCACCCGCACCTGCATCCGCGCACCGAGCTCGGCGGGCGTGGTGGTCCCGGCGCGACCGATCTCGCCGAGTAGCTGGAGCTGGAGCTGGCTGAGTGTCAGACCGTGGTCGGGACGGTGCCTGCGCATCTGTCGCGCGACCGCCATCATCGATTCCCGCAGCTCGGTGGCGGTGCTGTCCTGTGTCGGTGCCCCGGGGGCCGTGGACGTTATTCCAACCATAAGCAAGTTATACCTTGGTAAATCTCACACCGCATCAGAAGATCATACTGGTTGTCGCTGTGATTTAATCAGTTAGTACTTGGGATTATCTGATATGGAGGGTGGATGCGGCCATTGTTGCGCTGGGTCGTTCTGGTGACACTGACCGTGGCCACCACCATTGCACTCACCGTCATCGGTATCCCGTCGGCCGGACTGTTCGCCGCACTGGTGGTCGGTATCGCACTGGCACTGACCTGCTCGGCCCCGGCACGGTTATCCCGACATGGCGGATTGGCAGCACAGGGTGTGCTCGGCGTTTACATCGGCACCATGGTTCGGCCGGAGGCTGTTGACGCGCTGCGGCCCGACTGGCTGATCGTGTTGACGGTCGCGGTGGGCACGCTGTTACTCAGTGTCGTCGCCGGAGCGCTGCTCGGCTTGCATCGCGACATCAGCCCGCTGACGGGTTCGCTGGCGTTGGTGGCCGGTGGGGCATCCGGGCTGGTGGCCATCGCCCGCGAACTCGGCGGCGATGAGCGCGTGGTAGCAGTGGTGCAGTATCTGCGGGTGGCGCTGGTGACCGCGACGATTCCGGTCATGGTGACCGTGTTCTATCACGCCGACAGGTCGCACCCAGGCGTGTCGCCGACCCAAACCGATCCGGCCCCTTGGCCTCTGAGCCTCGTCATGCTGGCGGTGCTGGTCGTGGTGGGAGCTGCTGCGGGCCGGCTGGTCCGGCTGCCCGGCGCGGGGCTGCTCGGGCCCCTCGCGCTGACGATCGTGCTGCAACTCACCGGTTTGCCGTTCGGTCTGACCGTGCCGATGGTGCTGGTGCAGGTGGCCTACATGCTGATCGGGTGGCAGGCCGGGCTGTCCTTCACCTTGGCTTCGATGCGCGCGATAGGCCGAGCCCTGCCGCTGGCGCTCGTGCTGATCCTGGCGTTGGGCGCAGGCACCGCCTGCCTCGGCGCCGTGCTCGCGAAAGTCACCGGCATCACCCAGTTGGAGGGTTACCTCGCGACAAGTCCGGGCGGTGTGTACGCCGTGCTGGCGACTGCCGTGGAAACGGGGTCCAACGTGACCTTCATCATCGCGGTCCAGGTGGTGCGCATGTTGCTCATGCTGTTCGCGGCGCCACTGATGGCCCGGGCGCTTGCCAAGGTCAGCGGTCAGAGACGCGCGATCACCCCGGCCAGCAGGGAGCCCATCCGGGTTGCGCACTGACGGCCGGCCTCCAGCACTTCTTCGTGGCTGAGCGGCTGGCCCGTCATCCCCGCAGCCAGGTTGGTCACCAGCGACACGCCCAGAACCTGCGCTCCGGCGGCCCTGGCGACGATTGTCTCGTGCACGGTCGACATGCCAACCAGATCGGCGCCGAGCGTGCGCAGCATCCGGATCTCGGCCGGGGTCTCGTAGTGCGGTCCGGGCAGACCCGCGTAGACGCCGTCGGTCAGCGTCGGGTCGATCTCACGGGCGATATCGCGCAGGCGCGGCGAGTAGGCGTCGACCAAGTCGACGAACTGTGCCCCGACCAGCGGCGACCGTGCGGTCAGGTTGAGGTGGTCACTGATCAGCACGGGTTGACCGACCTGGTAGTCGGCCCGCAGGCCACCGGCGGCATTGGTCAGCACCACGGTGTGCACCCCGGTCGCGATCGACGTGCGCACCGGGTGCACGACGTGCTGCAGGTCGTGCCCCTCGTAGGCGTGGATACGGCCGACGAGCACCAGGACTCGGTGGGCACCGATGCGGACCGACAGCACCTGTCCACCGTGTCCGGTGGCGCTCGGCGGGGTGAATCCGGGTAGCTCGGCCATCGGCACGACGGCGACCGGGTCGCCGAGTTCGGCGACCGCGGGCGCCCAGCCGGAGCCCAGCACCACCGCGACGTCGTGGTGGTCGACGCCGGTGCGCTCGGCGATGGCTTCTGCGGACGCGAGGAGCAAATCGGCTTCTGCGGACGCGAGGAGCAAGTCTTGTTCTGCGGAGGCATAGCTTGCGGTGTCCGGATCGGTCACGGTGGCCGAGCTTAACCGGCGCAAACAGGCAATGCGATACTGCGATGATGCCCACCGTCGCCGCCTCGCTGAGCGTCGAAGACGCCGTCAACCGGCGCCGTGGCGACCTCGTCGAGCTGTCGCACTCCATCCACGCCGAGCCTGAGCTGGCTTTCGCCGAGTTCCGCAGCTGCGCCAAAACGCAGGCTTTGGTGGCCGAGTACGGCTTCGAGATGACGGCCGCGCCCGCTGGGCTGGAGACCGCGTTCCGGGCGTCGTACGGAAGCGGACCGCTCGTGGTCGGCATCTGTGCCGAGTACGACGCTCTGCCGGAGATCGGGCATGCGTGCGGACACAACATCATCGCGGCCTCGGCGGTCGGCACCGCGCTGGCGCTGGCCGAGGTGGCCGACGAACTCGGGCTCACGGTGGTGCTGCTGGGTACCCCGGCCGAGGAGCTCGGCGGCGGAAAGGTGTTGATGCTCAACGCCGGAACGTTCGACGACATCGCCGCCACGGTGATGCTGCATCCCGGTCCGGTGGATATCGCCGCGGCCCGCTCGCTGGCACTGTCGGAGGTGACGGTCGATTACACGGGCCGGGAATCGCACGCCGCGGTGGCGCCGTACATGGGTGTGAATGCCGGTGACGCGGTCACTGTCACCCAGGTGGCCATCGGGTTGCTGCGTCAGCAGCTGCTGCCGGGGCAGATGGTGCACGGCATCGTGACTCTCGGTGGCCAGGCCACCAACGTGATTCCGGGCCGCGCGGAGCTGCGCTACACCATGCGGGCGACCGACATGACGGCCCTGCACGAGCTGGAGGGCCGGATGGCGGGGTGTTTCTCGGCGGGGGCTGTCGCGACGGGGTGCACGCATCAGGTCAGTGAAACCGCACCCGCCTATGCCGAGCTGTTGCCCGACCCCTGGCTTTCGGAGACCGTCCGGGCGGAGATGGTGAATTTCGGTCGGGAACCGCTCCCGGCGAGTGTGGAAGCCAGCGTGCCGATGGGCAGTACCGACATGGGCAACATCACCCAGGTGATGCCGGGCATTCATCCGGTCATCGGCATCGACTCCGGCGGCGCCGCCATCCATCAGCCCGCGTTCGCCGCGGCGGCTGCGGGACCGAGTGCTGACCGGGCCGTGGTAGAAGGGGCAATCATGTTGGCCCGCACCGTCGTTCGGCTCGCGGAGACTCCTGTCGAACGGGATCGGGTGTTGCAGGCGCAAGAGAGGCGGGCGGCATCATGACTGCGGTGAACCTTGCTGGGATCGCCGACAGCTGGCTGGCTGCCCACTACGACGAGCTGGTGTCCTGGCGCAGGTACTTGCATGCTCACCCCGAATTGGGCCGTCAGGAGTTCGCCACCACCGACTTCGTCGCCAAACACCTCGCCGAGGCCGGGCTCAACCCGAAGGTTCTGCCCGGTGGAACCGGCCTGACCTGTGACTTCGGTCCAGAGGACGGTCTGCGGGTCGCACTGCGGGCAGACATGGACGCGCTGCCGATGGCCGATCGGACCGGGGCGCCGTACGCGTCGACCGTGCCGAACGTCGCGCACGCCTGTGGACACGACGCCCACACCGCGGTGCTGCTGGGCACCGCGATGGCGCTGGCGTCGGCGCCGGAACTTCCGGTCGGGGTCCGGCTGGTCTTCCAAGCCGCGGAGGAGCTGATGCCCGGTGGGGCGATCGACGCCGTCTCCGCCGGGGTGCTCAACGGGGTGTCGCGGATCTTCGCGCTGCACTGTGATCCGCGGCTGGCTGTCGGCCGCGTGGCCACCAAGCCGGGGCCGATCACGTCGGCGGCAGATTCGATCGAGATCACCCTGCACTCGCCGGGTGGCCACACGTCGCGGCCGCACCTGACCGGTGACCTGGTGTACGGGCTGGGCGCCCTGATTACCGGATTGCCCGGGGTGTTGTCGCGGCGCATCGATCCGCGGCACAACACCGTGATGGTGTGGGGTGCGGTCAACGCCGGTGTCGCCGCCAACGCTATTCCGCAGATCGGCACCTTGGCCGGCACCATCCGCACCGCGAGTCGGGAGACCTGGCTGACGCTGGAATCGATTGTCCAAGAGGTTGTTTCGTTTTTACTGGCACCTCTGAACATCGAGCACACCCTCAACTACCGGCGCGGCGTGCCACCGGTGGTCAACGAAGAGGTGTCCACCCGCATCCTCACCCACGCGATCGAGGCCGTCGGCCCCGACGTGCTCGCCGACACCCACCAGTCGGGCGGCGGCGAGGATTTCTCCTGGTATCTGGAGGAAGTGCCCGGCGCGATGGCGCGGCTCGGGGTGTGGAGCGGCCAAGGGCCCCAGCTTGATCTGCACCAGCCGACCTTCGACCTCGACGAGCGTGCGCTCGGTGTCGGCGTGCGCACGCTGGTCAACATCGTCGCCGCGTCGTCCTGCTAGTCCTGCCCACTCGCACCGCGAGCGTGTGCGTCTGTCACCCGACACACCGTGTTCCCTCGACATTTTGAGCACCTTCGCGAAAACCTGATCCCCGCGAATCTATCCACAGGCCGTCACTCATCCACAATTGAGCGCTGCCGCCTTCCGTAAGTCGGTTTCGGTGTCGACGCTCGTCGACATGAACCCGCAACTCATCGAGCTCTTCGATGCCCAGGGTGGCGTCGCCACCAGTGGACAGATCCTCAGCCTGCTCACTCGGTACGCTTTCGACCACGCAGTCGATACCGGTGTGCTGGAACGGATTTGGCAGGGCATCTACTGCCTGGGTGAACCGACCGATGGTCTGCGTCTCCGCGGGCTGGACCTGTCCTGTGGCCGTAAGGTGGCCGTTTGCCTCGGCACCGCCGCCGCGATACACGGATTCGACACAGAACACCCTCCGGACCTGCATGTCCTCAATCCGCCATGCGGTCAACTGCGATCGGTGGACGGATTGATCGTGCATCGCCGCGACGGCGCTCCATTGACATTCGTCGACGACAGATACACGACCGCTCCCGCATGGACCGCCGTCGAGGTGGCGCGGGCTCTGCGTCGCCCGCGGGCGCTGGCGACCCTGGATGCCGCGCTGCGCAGCGGGACGTGCACCCGCACCGGGCTTTGGCAGGCTGCCATCGCGCAGGCCGGGCGGCGGGGGATCGTCAATGTCCGGAATCTGATCGCGTTGGCCGACGCGCGTGCTGAGTCACCGATGGAGAGCGAGGCGCGCCTGGTCATGCTCGATGGTGGTCTTCCGACGCCTGAGCTGCAGTACGAGATCGTTGACGGCAACGGCCAGCCGAGAAGGCTCGACTTCGCGTGGCCCGAGCACCGGGTCGCGGTCGAGTACGACAGCCTGGATTGGCACGGCAACCCCGACGCGCTACGTGACGACCGGAGGCGTACCGCAGCGTTGATGGCGATCGACTGGATCGTCATCGCGATCGTGTTCGAGGACGTGCGTCACCGGCAAGGAGAGATGGTGGCGCGGATCAATGCGCAGTTGAGTCACGCTCGCGCGGCGTGAGGGTGCGCACAGTGCTGACGAAATGCGGCGTGGCGGACGACAGACGCGCACGCTCGCGGTGCAGGGGAACCAGCTATGGACCGATGTTGCGGGCGGGCCGGGTGCGCAGGCCGTGCACGTAGGCGGGCGGCGCGCCGGCGATCTCCGCGGCGTCGGCCATCACACCGAGGTAGCGCGCCGAGGGCAGCCCGCCCTCCCACGCGTCGACCACGTACAGCCAGGCCAGGATGGGATCGGTGTTGGTGTCCGACGACAGCCGGTCCACGCGGCACCGGATCTTCTTGTGGAAGCCGAGCTCCGATCCCTCCCACCGGTCCAGCGACAGCTCGTCGGCGGGGGTCATGTCGTAGAGGACCACGAACACCTTCGACAGCGGATCCTCGACAACGGTGGCCAGCGCACCCTCCCAGCCGATGTCCTCACCGCCGAAGGTCAACCGCCACCCGTGCAGCCACCCTGTTCCCGCCATGGGGGAGTGCGGAGCCCGCTCGAGCATCTGCTCTGGATGCATGTTGGACCCGTAGGCGGCGTACAGCGGCACGGTAAGACAGCTTAATGCGCGAAGTTCGTTAGGTTGGTCCGGTGGCAACCCGCATCGTGATCATCGGAGGTGGCCCCGCCGGCTACGAGGCGGCGCTGGTCGCCGCTGCGCGCGGCCCGCATGTCGCCCAGGTCACAGTTGTCGACAGCGACGGCATCGGCGGCGCCTGCGTGCTGTGGGACTGCGTGCCGTCGAAGACGTTCATCGCGTCGACCGGCGTGCGAACCGAGCTGCGCCGCGCGCCCGACCTCGGCTACTCGCTGGATTTCGAGCAGGCCAAGATTTCCTTGACGCAGATCAATGCGCGGGTCAAGACGCTGGCGACGGCGCAGTCCGCCGACATTGCCCAGCGGCTGCGCAGCGAGGGCATCGATGTCATCGAGGGCCACGGGGAGTTGATCGACGACCGTCCGGGCATGGCCCAGCACCGCATCAGGGTCACCGGTGCCGACGGCCGGGTCAGTCAGTTGACCGCCGACGTGGTGTTGATCGCGACGGGTGCAAGCCCACGCGTGTTGCCGAATGCCGTGCCGGACGGCGAACGCATCCTCAACTGGCGTCAGCTCTACGATCTGCAAACCCTGCCCGAGCACCTCATCGTGGTCGGTTCCGGTGTCACGGGTGCCGAGTTCGTCAACGCCTACACCGAACTGGGTGTCACGGTGACCGTGGTGGCCAGCCGCGACCAGATCCTGCCGCACGAGGACTCCGACGCGGCGGCTGTGCTGGAGGACGTGTTTTCCGAGCGTGGGGTCACCCTGGTCAAGAATGCCCGGGCCGAATCCGTCACCCGCACCGACACCGGCGTCCGGGTGACCATGGCCGACGGGCGCACCGTCGAGGGCAGTCACGCGCTGATGACGGTCGGTTCCGTGCCCAACACCAGTGGGCTCGGCTTGGACCGTGTCGGTATCGAACTGGGCCCGGGTAAGTACCTCACCGTCGATCGGGTGTCACGAACCACGGTGCCGGGCATCTACGCGGCCGGGGACTGCACCGGCCTGCTGCCCCTGGCCTCGGTGGCCGCCATGCAGGGCCGCATCGCGATATACCACGCGCTGGGCGAGGCCGTTGCGCCGATCCGGCTGCGTACAGTGGCCGCCGCGGTGTTCACCCGGCCCGAGATCGCCGCGGTCGGGGTTCCGCAGGCCAAGATCGACGACGGTTCGGTGCCGGCCCGCACCTTGACCCTGCCGCTGAACACCAATGCCCGAGCCAAGATGTCCAGCCTGCAGCACGGCTTCGTCAAGATCTTCTGCCGCCCCGCGACCGGCGTGGTGATCGGCGGCGTGGTGGTCGCGCCGATCGCCTCGGAGCTGATCCTGCCGATAGCGCTGGCCGTGCAGAACGGCATCCCGGTCGCCGAGCTGGCCCAGACGTTCTCGGTGTACCCGTCACTGTCCGGTTCGATCACCGAGGCCGCGCGCCAGCTGATGAGACATGACGACTTGGACTGAACTCGGGCCGCGCCGAACCGTGGCGGCAAGCAAATGCCGACCGGGCCACGTAGCCTAGGCACCGTGACTGACCCGATCTCAGCACCGGGCGACGGGCAAACCCTCCTCGGACCCGAACAACGCGCACAAGCCTGGCAGCAATTGAACAGCGAACAGTTCGACGTCGTCGTCATCGGCGGAGGTGTGGTCGGGGCGGGCGCGGCATTGGACGCCGCGACGCGCGGCCTGAAGGTCGCTCTGGTCGAGGCCCGGGACTTTGCGTCGGGCACGTCCAGCCGCAGCTCGAAGATGTTCCACGGCGGTCTGCGGTACCTGGAGCAGCTGGAATTCGGCCTGGTGCGCGAAGCCCTCCACGAGCGCGAACTGAGCCTGACCACCCTGGCCCCGCATCTGGTCAAGCCGTTGCCGTTTCTGTTTCCGCTGACCAACCGGTGGTGGGAGCGGCCATACGTGGCGGCCGGAATCTTCCTCTACGACCAGCTGGGCGGCGCGAAATCCGTTCCGGCGCAGAAACATCTGACCAAGGCCGGGGCCCTTCGGCTGGCTCCCGGGCTCAAGCGCAGCTCGCTGATCGGCGGAATCCGCTACTACGACACCGTCGTCGACGACGCCAGGCACACGATGACCGTGGCCCGGACCGCGGCGCATTACGGCGCGGTGGTGCGCACGTCGACGCAGGTGGTCGCGCTGCTGCGCGAGGGTGACCGGGTCACCGGTGTGGTGGTGCGCGACTCGGAGAACGGCGCCGTCACCGAGGTCCGCGGCCATGTGGTGGTCAACGCAACCGGCGTGTGGACCGACGAGATCCAGGCGCTGTCCAAACAACGCGGCCGGTTCCGGGTGCGGGCCTCCAAAGGTGTGCACATCGTGGTGCCGCGCGACCGCATCGTCAGCGAGGTGGCGATCATCCTGCGCACCGAGAAGTCGGTGCTGTTCGTCATCCCGTGGGGCACGCACTGGATCATCGGCACCACCGACACCGACTGGAATCTCGATCTGGCCCATCCGGCCGCCACCAAGGCGGACATCGACTACCTCCTGAGCCACGTCAACACCGTGCTGGCCACGCCGCTCACCCATGACGACATCGACGGCGTGTACGCCGGGCTGCGTCCGCTGTTGGCCGGCGAGAGTGAGGAAACCTCCAAGCTCTCCCGTGAGCACGCTGTCGCGGTGCCGGCTCCGGGGCTGGTCGCGATTGCCGGCGGCAAGTACACCACCTACCGCGTCATGGCCGAGGATGCGATCGACGCGGCGGCCGAGTTCATTCCCACCCGGGTGGCGCCGTCGATCACCGAGAAAGTGCCGCTGATGGGTGCCGACGGATATTTCGCGCTGATCAACCAGACCGAACATGTCGGCGCGCACTACGGTCTGCATCCGTACCGGGTGCGTCATCTGCTCGACCGGTACGGCTCGCTGATCGGTGAGGTGCTCAAGATGGCAGATGGTCGCCCCGAGTTGCTGGAGCCGATCTCCGAGGCGCCCGTGTACCTGAAGGTGGAAGCCTGGTACGCCGCAGCGGCCGAGGGCGCGCTGCATCTGGAGGACATTCTGGCCCGCCGCATGCGGGTCTCGATCGAGTACCCGCACCGCGGGGTGGCGTGTGCCCGCGAGGTCGCCGAAGTCATTGCGCCGGTGCTGGGTTGGAGCGCCGAGGACGTCGACCGTGAGGTCGCCACGTATCTGGCGCGGGTCGAGGCCGAGGTGCTGTCGCAGACCCAGCCCGACGACGAGTCCGCCGATGCGCTGCGTCAGGCCGCACCCGAGGCCCGCGCCGAGATCCTCGAGCCCGTGCCACTCAATTGAGAAGGCCGGCGCCACTGCCGGTCCGAGAGGGCCTCGGCCCGGCGCGGCTGCGGCTGTGGGGCGGCAATGTGCTCGACGAACTGCAGACGCGGTTCGGTATCGGTGCGAAAGTGCTTGCCGGAGAAGTGGTTCGGCCCGACGGCGCGGTGGTCGATGCGACGACGGTGCTGCCCGCAGGGGCGCACGTGTACTTCTACCGCGACCTGCCCGACGAGACGGTGGTGCCGTTTGACATTCCGGTGCTGTACCGCGACGACAATGTCGTCGTCGTCGACAAACCGCACTTCCTGGCCACCATGCCTCGCGGTGGACACGTCGCGCAGACCGCGCTGGTGCGATTGCGCCGAGAGTTGAACCTGCCTGAGCTGAGCCCGGCGCACCGGCTGGACCGTCTCACTGCCGGCGTGTTGCTGTTCACCGCCCGCCGCGAACTCCGCGGCCGCTACCAGACGCTGTTCGCCCAGGGTGCGGTACGCAAGACGTATCTGGCCCGCGCGCACGGAACGCCGAACATCGCACTGCCCGTCATGCTGCGCAGCCGGATCATCAAGCAGCGCGGACGTTTACAGGCTTTCGAGGAGCCCGGTGAACCCAACGCCGAGACCTTCGTCGAGGCACTCGACGGCGGTCTCTACCGGCTGACCCCGCACACCGGGCGTACGCATCAGCTGCGTGTGCACATGGCTTCTCTCGGCGTGCCGATTCTCGGTGATCCGTTGTACCCCAACGTGATCGACGTGGCACCCGACGACTTCAGCGCGCCACTGCAGCTGCTCGCGCACCGCCTCGAGTTCGACGACCCGGTGACAGGCCGTCTCCGGGAGTTCATCAGCCGCCGCACCTTGTGACGGCAGGTCAGTTGCGGCCGGGTCCGGTGCCACCCGCGGCGATCACCGCACGATTCTGAGCGGCGACGGCCGCGACGTCGACCTTCACCAGCCGACGGTCATAGCTCAGGTAGCCGTTCACCTCGTTCTCGACATCGGTTGTCTGCGTGTAGATCGCGCCGGACAGGCCACCCACACGAACCTGCCGTTCGAGATCCCGGCCGATCTCGAGATAGCGCCTGGTCAATTGTGCTTGGTCGCTGGTCATTTCGTAGGACTCCGGCGGACCTGGCCACCGATTGCCGGGAAGCACCAGCCCGAGCCCGCCGTACTCGCCGATCATGGCCGCCCGGCCGTCGTGCACGGCGGTAGCGCCCGGTCCGACATAGGTGTGGTCGTCGTAGATGTCGCCGGCACCGCTGTCGGGGCGCGATTTACAGCAGTTGACCCCGCTCTCGGCGTCGACCAGCCGGGTCGGATCCTGGGCCTTGACGTGATTGGCGATTCGCGCGGTGTCGTATTCTCCCCAGCCCTCGTTGAACGGCACCCAGCCGATGATCGAGGTGACGCTGCGCAGCTGGTCCACGATCCGCGACAGCTCCTTCTCGAATTGCACTTTCGCATCGAGAGGCGGATCGGGGTCAGGGCCCCACGGGCCGCCGATCGGCACGCCCAGAGACGGCATGTCCTGCAACACCATCAAGCCCAATTTGTCGGCCCAGTAGTACCACCGGGCCGGCTCCACCTTGGCGTGTTTGCGAACGGTGTTGAGCCCCAGCTTCTTTATCTGTTCGAGGTCCGATCTCAGGGCATCGTCGGTGGGCGCGGTGTAGATCCCGTCAGGCCAGTACCCCTGATCCAGAACGCCTTGCAGGAAGGTGATCTGGTTGTTCAGAGCGATGCGCGGGCGGCCCTGCGCGTCCCGCACGAGGCCGATGGTGCGTAGCCCGCCGTAGCTGGAAATCTCGTCGACCATCTTGCCGGACCGGTTGATCAGCCAAACCTTGATGTCGTACAGGTAGGGATCGTCGGGCGTCCACAGATGCGGTGCGGATACCTGCACCCGAACCGTGTCCCCGGGCTTGCCGGATGCTCGGGCAACCTCGCGGCCGTTGCGCGTGGCGACGGACACCACGACGCGCCCGGGATCCGGCCCGGTGATGGCGGGGGTGACGGCGAAGCCGGTCAGGTCCGGCGTGATGTCCAGTTTGCCGATGTGCGTCGCACGCACCGGCTCCATCCACACGGTCTGCCAGATGCCCGATGCGCCGGTGTAGGTGAGCCCGTGCGGCTGGTTGCGTTGCTTGCCGACCGCGTACGGGCTGTTCTCGTTGCGGTCCTCGACCCGCACGGACAGGTTCTGCGGGCCGGGCCATTGCAGGGCATCGGTGATGTCCACGGTGAAACTGGTGTAGCCGCCCTCGTGATAGCCGACCTGACGGTTGTTCACCCAGACGGTGGCGACCTGGTCGACGGCACCGAAGTGCAACAACACCCGCCGGCCCCACCAGGTGCGTGGGATTTTCAGTGTCTTGTGATACCACATCTGGTCGTCGTGACGCTGGATACCGGACAGCGCGGACTCCGTGGGATAGGGCACCAGGATCCGCTCGTGATAATCGTTCGGTGCCGGAGGGTTTGGTGCTGACCGGCGCGCGTAGTCCCAGCCGCCGTTGAGGTTCCGCCAGTGTTTGCGGGCCATCTGCGGGCGTGGGTAGTCGGGGAGCGCGTGCGCCGCATCGACCGATTGCGTCCACGGTGTGGACAGGGGCGGCTGCCGATGCTGCCAGCTGTCGACCGCGTGCGCGGGTGCGGCGACCACGATGATGCCGATCCACAGCACAAGAACTGTCACCATGAGCCCTGCCGGCCCAGCGCCGCGATACCACGCCCGTGCGCCGGCGTTCATGATCGTTCCCCCACAGATCTACGGTCAGTACTCGAGCTCAGCAACACTACTGTGTCGTGCCGGCCCCGCCGCGACTCGACTGTCGATGGGTGAATCGACGGCACGGCGTCGTTCGTTACAGCACCAACCGTACCTGCTGTCCTACCTGAGACGACGCGGTGACTCGGACGGCTAGTGGTATCGAATCACCAAGCGCAGTAACCGGTTTCCTGGAGAAAATGGGTGAAGTCACTGGTCAACGTCAGTGGATTCGTCTGACGTCGGACTGTGATTCTCGGCTAACTTTCGCTGTGCCAGCCTTGAACGCCCACTGCGATCATGCGCAGTTGTTTGACCGCGGTGCGGTGGATCGCATCGACAGACTGGGCGTCGGCTGCGTCGTCCAGGGCCTCGGCGATCGAGATCATCGCGTTGACGAACAGATTGGCCAGGATGTTGAGGTCCTCGCTGCTCCAGTCCGTCAGACCCGGGTAGCGGGCCAGGTCGATTGCGAGTTCTGAAGTGATCAACCGGATCTCGGTGCGGATGGCGTAGCGCAACACCGAGACGCCGCTGTTGCGTTCGCGGGAGATGAAGCGCCAGTGCTCACGGCGCTCGTTGACGCTGCCGATGAGGATGTCCGCTGACGACTCGATGAAGTGGTGTGGGTCGAGCTTGCCCGCACGGGCGCCGCGCAGCATGTCGCGCAAGGAGCGGAACGACTCGTCGATGAGCACGAGGCCGAGTGCGTCCATCGAATCGAAGTGCCGGTAGAACGCAGCGGGCACGATGCCCGCCTCGCGGGTCACCTCACGCAGGCTCAGCGAGCTGAAGCTCTGATCCTCCAGCAGCTTGAGTGCCGCGGCGATGATGGCTCGACGGGTGGCCTGTTTGCGTTCGTCCCTGGACAGCACGTCCCGCGAACGTGCTGGTCGCGATGATTCCGCTCGTCGTGTTCGTGAATTAGGCGTACGGTTGTTCACTGATGTGAAGTGTAACACAACCAGTAATTTTAGCGTTGACAGGCCCCGTGTTACCGGCGGTACCGTGTACATATGTTCACTCAAACTCTGACAGCGGGAGTTCGCCGGAGAGTGTCCAGCTCGTCACTGGTGAACCTGCTTACCGGGCCGCACGGTGTGGATCGCTACACCGAGCTGGTCGAACCGACTTGGACGCGCGGCGATGCCCGCGCCAAGGTAATCGCGGTGCGGCGCCAGACACCGCGCAGCGTGACGCTGACCCTGGAACCGAACGACGCGTTCACCGGATTTCGGGCCGGCCAGCACATCAACCTGTCGGTCGAGATCAACGGGCGGCGTCGCACGCGGTGCTATTCGCCCGCCAGCGCCGAGCGTGCCGGATCGATCGAGCTGACCATCGGCCGCCACGACGGTGGTCTGGTGTCCACCTACCTATGCGACCACGCCTACCCGGGCATGGTGCTGGGGCTGGACTCCGTCGGCGGCGACTTCGTGATGCCGGCCGTACGGCCCCGGCGCATCCTGTTCGTCTCCGGCGGCAGCGGTATCACCCCGGTGCTGTCGATGCTGCGCACCTTGCACACCGAAGGCTTCACCGGTGAGGTGGCCTTCGTCCATTACGCGCGCACGGCCGACGAGGCCTGCTACCGGTCTGAGCTCGCGGCGATGCGCGGTGTCCGGGTGCTGCGCGGATATACCCGGACCACCGGCGGTGCCGCTCTTGACGGCCATTTCGGACCCGCGCATCTGGCCGCGGCGTTCCCTGGGACTGCACCCGACGCGGTCTATGTTTGCGGCCCAGCGGCGCTTGTCGACGCTGTCCGCGAGCTGTGCCCGGATGCGCAATCCGAGAGCTTCGTACCGCCGATGTTCGCGGTGCCCGCCGAAGCGACCGGAGGTGCCGTCTCCTTCACCAACAGCAACATCACGGTGACAGACGACGGCCAACCGCTGCTGGTGCAGGCCGAGGCCGCAGGCCTGACGCCGGAAAGTGGTTGCCGCATGGGCATCTGCCACAGCTGCACCCGATTCAAGACCCGTGGTGCCGTGCGCAACCTCATCACCGGCGCGGTGTCCAGCGCCGACTGCGAAGACATCCAGATCTGCGTTACCGCCCCGGTCGGTGACGTCGCCATCGATCTCTGACCCGAAAGGAACAGTCATGTCGGACAATATTTCCCGTCGCTCCGCTCGCCCCGAGAAGAAGATCTACAGCCTCACCCCCGAGCAAGCCGACGCGTTCGGCGCCGAACTCGATGCCATCCGCGAGCGCGTGATCGCCGATCTCGGTGAGCGTGACGCCACCTACATCCGCAACATCATCAAGACCCAGCGCAAGCTCGAAGTCGGCGGCCGCGCACTGTTGTTCGCCTCGATCTTCCCGCCGTTCTGGTTGGCCGGTACCGCCATGCTGGGCATCGCGAAGATCCTCGACAACATGGAAATCGGCCACAACGTCATGCACGGCCAGTACGACTGGATGGGCGATCCGGCCATCTCCAGCAAGGCATTTGAGTGGGATACCGCATGCCCGGCCGACCAGTGGCGGCACTCGCACAACTACATGCACCACACTTACACCAACATCGTCGACATGGACCGCGACATCGGTTACGGCATCCTGCGGATGAGCGAAGACCAGAAGTGGTCGCCGTACTACCTGGGCAATCCGGTCTACGCCTTCTTGCTGATGGTGTTCTTCCAGTACGGCGTGGCATTGCACGAACTGGAAACCGAGCGCATCCGGTCCGGCGAGATCAGCATCGCCGACAAGAAGGATGTGCTGCGCGGCATCTGGGCGAAGACCAAGCGCCAGACACTCAAGGACTATGTGGCCTTCCCGCTGCTGGCCGGACCATTCGCGCCGTTTGTGTTCGCCGGCAACATGACCGCGAACCTCATGCGCAACGTGTGGTCCTACATGATCATCTTCTGCGGGCACTTCCCGGAAGGCACCCAGGAGTTTTCCATCGAGGAAACTCAGAACGAGTCTCGCGGGCAATGGTACTTCCGGCAGCTGCTCGGTTCGGCAAACCTGACCGGCGGCAAGCTGTTCCACATCCTCAGCGGCAACCTGTCCTTCCAGATCGAGCACCACTTGTTCCCCGACATCCCGGCCCACCGGCACGCCGAGATCTCCGTCGAGGTCCGCGAGATCTGCGAACGCTACGGCCTGCCCTACAACACGGGCCCGCTGCACAAGCAGTTCGGTACCGTCGTCCGCAAGATCGTGCGGTTGGCCTTCCCGTGGGGTGGCGGCGGAAAGGACACCCAACCCGAGGTGGTCGATTCCGTCGCCGAGTCGGTGGTGGACGTGGTGACCGAGCAGGTTGTTGAAGCGACGGCGGAACGCGAACTGGTGCTCGTGCCCTGACGTCGCACGCTTTTATTGCCATGCGGGCGGAGCCGGGATACTGGCTTCGCCCGCATGGTGTTTCGCGCACAAACTGCACTGCAGCAGCACGGTATCGAGCAACCGGCCGTGTTTGAAACCGACCGCGCGCAGCCGCCCGGCGTCGACGAAACCGTGTTTGCGATGCAGTGCCAGCGATGCGGCCGCGTCGCCAGTGTCGACGATCACCGCGATGACCTCACGGATCCCCGCCGCAGCGCAGCCGTCGAGCAGCGCCGTCATCAACATGCCGCCGACACCGCGGCCGGTGGCTTCAGGTGCCAGATAGATCGAGTCCTCCACGGTGTGGTGGTACGCGGGTCGCGTCTTCCACGGCGCGCAGTAGGCATAGCCGATAACGGTGTCGTCGAATATTGCAACAACAAACGGCAATTCGCGCTCGCGGACAGTGTGCAGCCGACGGTCCCATTCGGCCCGGTCCGGTGCGGTCAGCTCGAAGGTGGCTACCCCGGTCTGGACGTGGTGGGCGTAGATGGCGCCGATCGCGTCCAGGTCCGCAGAAGCGGCCGGACGGACGGTGATGGCGTTGACCATAACGTCCCAATCTAGCTACGGGTCATCGATGGGTTCGTGTCGCTGCGTGACGGTCATGCGGCTGGATGACCGCCGGGACCCACACCACCGTCGGTCGTCTGCACGATGCGGTAGGACGGGTCTGTCATGAAGATCGGCTGGTTGCCGGATCGTCGGGCCTTGCCGGTGACCTGAACCAGTTGGCCGGGTTCGACGTCGTCGCCGCGGTGACCGCGCCCGAGGGTGATCCGCAGTTCCCCGGTGTCGTCGCCGATGACGACGATGCGGACCCGCTTGCCCTGCTTCTGGACGTCATCGACCTCGTTCACGCGTCCTTCGACCATCGCCCGGTGTCCGGGGATCAGGCCGTCGATCGCGACCGCCATCGGTGGCGGCTCCGGATGCTCGTAGGCGTCGGCGCGTTCTTGGTCAGCCTGGGTGACGCGGGCTTGAACCTTTTCGACTCCGCGGGTGATGCGTTCCTCGAACAGGTCGGGGAACGCCTGCCGGATACGCGACTGCACGTCATAGGGCACGATGGTGGCCGCCGCGTCGGGGACGTGGCTGATGGCGCGGGCGATCCTGTCGGCGGTCCGGTCGTGCAGCAAGCGCCCCAGCAGCGGAGCGTAGCTCCGCCTGGGCAACAGGACGGTGACGTTGGCGTTGTGGTACTGGTCCCGGGCGGCGGCCACCAACTCCACAGCGGTGCGGGTCAGGCGACGGTCGGGGCAATCCACCACCCGCAGGGGGATATCGAATCTGTAGTATTCCCAACGCTTTCGCACTTGCTCGGCGTGCGCGGCGTCGATCATGATGTGCACCGCGGTCAACTGATCGGCACGCAATCCGCGCCCGTACCGCAGCGCCTCGATCACCGCGAGATCGACGGCGTTGACCAACACCAACACGATGTGCCGGGCGTACTTCGTCACCTCCGACCGATCGGCGTGGAGCTTCTCCAGAATCGCGGCCTCGGCCCGGTATTCGCGGTTCAACCGCATCAGCACCCACACGAGAAGCGGGAAGACCACGACGACGAGCCAAGCCCCCTCGGTGAACTTTGCGACCGCGAAGATCCCGACGACGACGGTCGACACCACGGCGGCTGAGAGGTTGATCGCGAGCTTGTACCGCCAGCCTCGCTCTCTTTGTGTCAGATGGTGTTTCGTCATTCCGTAGCCGGCCATGGCGAACCCGGTGAACACACCGATCGCGTAGAACGGCACCAGGGCGTTGACAGACCCGCCGGTGGCAACGAGCAGCGCGACGGACAACGCGGTGAGCACGATGATCCCGTTGGAGAACACCAGGCAATGTCCCCGCTTGGTCAGCTGCCGCGGTAGGAAGCGATCTTCGGCAACGAAGCTGGCCAGCGCCGGGAATCCATTGAAGCTGGTGTTCGCGCCCGTGAACAGGATCGACGCGGTCGCGATCTGGAGGAGAGCGTAGCAGGTGCTGCCGATCGGCCCGGCACCGAAAACGACGCGTGCCTCCTCGGACAACACCGACGGATATCCCGCCGCGTACGGCGCCGAATGCGTGGCGTAGGCGAGGTAAGACACTCCTCCGACGAGGAAGGCGAGTATGCAGGCCATGACCGTGAGCACCTTGCGTGCGTTGGCGCCCTGCGGCTTTCGGAAAAAGCTCACGGTGTTGGAGATCGCCTCGACTCCGGTCAACGACGATCCACCGTTGGCGAATGCTCGCAGCAGCACCAGAATCGATGCCCCCATCACCAGGCCGTCGGCCTGATGGATCTCGACCAGGCCCGTCATGTGCTGCGGATCGTAGGTCGGCAGATCACCGAAGAGTGCACGGGCAACGCCGACCACGATCATCAACGTCATCATGGTGATGAAGAAGTAGGTCGGAATGGCGAACGGTCGGCCGGCTTCGCGCAGCCCGCGCAGGTTCGCGTAGCACATGACGATGACGACGCCGACCGTGATCTCGAGGCTGTAGGGCCCGAGCAGGCGCAGCGCCGACGCCACCGCGACCGTGCCCGCAGCCGCCTGCACCGCAACGGTCACCACATAGTCGATCAGCAGGGCGGCCGCGGCGATCTGCGCGACCCGCGGACCAAAGTTCTCGCGCGCAACCACATACGAGCCGCCGGCACGCGTGTAGGCCATCACCACCTGGCGATACGAGGCCGCCACCAGAACCAGGATCACCAGGATCACTCCGGTGATGGGCAACAAGAGCGTGAAAGCGGCCAACCCGGCGAACGGCATCAGCTCGATCAAGATCTCCTCGGTGCCGTAGGCGCTCGACGAGATGGCGTCGGGCGACAACACTCCCAGGGCAACCGAATTTGAT
This sequence comes from Mycobacterium sp. 141, assembly GCF_000382405.1. Classification (GTDB taxonomy): domain Bacteria; phylum Actinomycetota; class Actinomycetes; order Mycobacteriales; family Mycobacteriaceae; genus Mycobacterium. Next base: position 186,207 of record NZ_KB908260.1, on the reverse strand, counting down.
AACTTCTCGGAACTCAGCTGCTCACTGACCAGTGGCTTGCCCAAGAACAGTCGCTTGAGCACATAGCCGACCGACTCGGGCACCCCGGCCCAGCCGCTCTGTATCGCCATGACCCGATTCTCATCCTCCGGTGGCGAACCTCGGGGTGGATTTGGGCTTCGCTGTAGCTGAAGATCCGCTGTGCATCGCACCATGGCAGCCTGTGCGGTCGAGTGGCCACTCAGCGAGTTGTCACACCTGGCAGCTCGGGCACCAATACGTCACGCGGTCGCCTGCACTGTCGGTCTCGATGAGGGTGCCGCAGCGTCGGCACGGTGCACCGGCCCGGCCGTACACCCATAGTTGGCGGCCGTTCCTGGTATCACCGGTGGTGGTCCGATTCCAGCGGGACCGATTGAGCCACAGCATGTCCCGGGCGCGCTGCACGACCCGCAGCGGGTCCTTCAGGGTGCCGACCGGTGTGGTGGGGCGACGCCCGAAAACGAAACACAGTTCATTGCAATAGACGTTGCCGACACCGGCCATCACCCGTTGGTCGAGCAAGGCCGCCGCCAGCGACCGGGCCGGGTCGGCGGCCAGATTGGCTGCTGCGGTGCGGGGCTCCCAGTCGGAGCCCAACAGGTCGGGTCCGAGGTGTGCGACGGCGTCCATATCGCGGTCCCGATCCAGCACTTCCAGTACCCCCAGGTCGATGCCGGTGGCTCGACTGTCGTTGGTTTCCAGCACAATCCGAATCCGGTGTGGTGCACCACCACCGGTCCACCCGATCTTCCAGCTGCCTTCCATCTTCAGATGTGAGTGGATGCTGGCCGCACCTACCCGGATGAACAGATGCTTGCCACGGCTGAGCACTTCATCGACGACGTCGCCGGTCAGGTCCACCGCGGCATAACGCGGTACACGGATGTCGCAGCGCGTCAACGTCTTTCCTGCCAGTGCGCTGCGCAGCACCGCGGCGGTGTGGAAAACGGTGTCACCTTCGGGCATGACCTATTGAACCGCTCTAGTATCGAACTGCCTAACGCAGTCGCAGCCCGCGCGGCGTCCGGGCGAAGCCCGCTCCGGTCAGCGCATCCTGCACCACGCTGCGTTCCTCGTCGATGCCCGGGTCGAGCACGGCGGTGCCGTTGACGCGTTCCACCAGTAACGACGGTACCCGGCCCGAGCTGACCAGATCGGCCAGTGCCGCGGCGGCGGCCCGCTGCGCGTCGGTGTTGGAGCCGAAACTGAGCAGCGATTTCCCGCCGCGCTCCAGGAACCACACGAGCTGTCCGTCCACCAGTGCCACCAGTGCGCCGGCCTTGCGGCCGGGCCGGTGGCCGGACCTGCCGTCGTCAGGCCAGCCGAGCGCGGCCCCATAGGGGTTCGCCGGGTCTGTCGCGGCGAGCACGACCGCGTGGTATTCGGGACGCTGGGGATCGACGCTGTCCAGGTAGGACCGTAACCGGTCGACGGTTGAGGCCGCGGCGAACTGTGCGCCACCCAGCGACTCGACAAAGTATCCGCGCTGGCACCTCCCGGCCTCCTCGAAAGCGCTCAGCACTTTGTAGAGGGTGGCGAAGCCGCCCGGCACACCCTCGGCGTTGACCGCGCCCTTGGTGAGCACGCCATGCCGATTCAGCAGCAGTTCTGCCTGGAAATGCGCCCGCACCGTCGAATCGGGTTCCGCGCCGGGCAAGGCCGACCACCGCCCGGACACGGTCGGATCGGCGGGCCGGGCCTGCGGGCGGGCCACGCTGTAGCGGCTCAGCCGCGGCGGGCGTTGCCGCTGCCGGTGCGCAGGGGTGCCACCGCGTCGCGGGCCCGACAGCCCCGCCAAGACCGCGCGCACCGGAGCAAACGTGTCCCCGGTGACCCACCCGGCCCAAATAAGTTCCCACAGAGCAGTTTTCAGCTCATCTGCGGGCACTCCTTCGGCGAGCTGTCGAAAGAAGTAGGCTCCGCCGCCACCCAGGGTCTCCATGATTGCGCGGTGGGTATCGGTGAACTCGATCTCGGTGGGCGCGTACAGCGTCAACGGCACAGTCTCGGCCTGGTGGAACGCGATCCACCCGTCACCACCACCGATCTGCCCGACGCCCGACCATATGACCTCACCGGAGGCCAGCAGCTCGTCGAGCATGGCGGGCTGGTAGTCGCGCACCCGTTGGCCGAACACCAGCGACTCCACGGCCGAGGCGGGTATTGGCACCCCGGCGAGTTGGTCGATCACCGCGGCCAACCCGTCGACACCGCTGCCGTGCGAGGATCCGACGTGCTGCCAGGCCGGCAGGAACCGCGCGTAGGCCGCGGTGGACACCGGCTCCACCTGGGCCCGCAGCGCCGCCAGCGACCGGCGGCGCAGGATTTTCAGCACCTCGGCGTCGCACCATTGATCACCGGCCAGGTCGGTGACGAACTCGCCGCGCACCATGCGGCCGTCGACCGCCATCCGGCCCAGTACGTCGGCGGTGACCCGCAGGCCGAGGCCGAACCGGGCGGCGGCGTCGGTAGTCGTGAACGGGCCGCGGGTGCGGGCATAGCGCCCCAGCAGGTCGCCGAGCGGATCGGCCACCGATTCGGTGAACGCGGCGGGCACACCGATCGGCACCGGCACTCCGATGCCATCGCGAAGCAGACCGATGTCCTCGACAGCCACCCACCAAGCCTGACCGGCGAAGCTCACCGGCAGTGCCCGCTTGGCGGCGTGCAGACCGTCGAGCCAACCGCCGACGACCTCCGCAGTGCAGCGTTGGGCGATCTCGGCCTCGGTGAGCGGGCCGAGCAGCCGCAGCAGGTCGGCAACTCCCTCGGCATCGCGTGCGGCCCGATCCGGGGCCAGATGCTGTAGCTGAGCGGCGGTCGAGGCGATCACGGCCGGGTCGAGCAGTTCCCGCAGTTCGACCCGACCCAGCAGCTCGGAGAGCAGCATGGTGTCCAGTGCCAAGGCAGCGGCGCGGCGTTCGGCCAGCGGACTGTCACCTTCGTACATGAACGCGCCGACGTAGCCGAACAGCAGAGAAGCGGCGAACGGCGACGGCGTGGCGGTTTCCACCTCGACCACCCGAAGCCGACGCTGGGCCACCTTGCGCATGAGCTCGGTCAGCGCCGGCACGTCGTAGACGTCCTGCAGACATTCCCGGACCGCCTCGAGCACGATCGGGAAATCGGGGTACTTGCGCGCGATGTCGAGGAGTTGGGCGGCGCGCTGGCGCTGATGCCACAGTGGCGACCGTTTCCCCGGGTGGCGTCTCGGCAGCAGCAGGGCCCGTGCGGCGCATTCCCGGAACCGGGAGGCGAACAGTGCCGACCCGCCCACCTCGGCGGTGACGATCGAATCGATCTCATCGGCATCGAAGACGAAAAGATCGGCGCCGGGCGGGCTTTCACCGCCGTCGGGTAACCGCACGATGATGCCGTCGTCCGACGCCGTCGGCTTCTCGTCGATGCCGTACCGGTCGCGTAGCCGGCGACCGACCGCCAGCGCCAGCGGGCCGTGCACCCGCAACCCATACGGCGAGTGCAGGATCACCCGCCAGTCGCCCAGCTCGTCACGGAACCGCTCGACCACCAGGGAGCTCGCGCTGGGGACGATACCGGTGGCCTCCCTCTGCTCGCGCAGCAGCTGATACAAATTGTCCGTTGCATATCCGTCGAAACCCATTGCCCGGCAACGTTCGTCGAACGATTCTCGATCGAGTGCGGCAAGCTCGCCGGTGAACGCACCGACTGCCGCGCCCAGTTCGACCGGGCGGCCCATGCTGTCGCCCTGCCAGAAGGGCAGCCGAGCGGGCTGGCCCGGAGCCGGGATGACCAGCACGCGGTCGTGGGTGATCTCGGTGATGCGCCAACTGGTGGCGCCGAGCGAGATGACGTCGCCGGGACGCGATTCGTAGACCATCGTTTCATCGAGTTCACCTACGCGGGAAGGCTTTTCGGAATCGGTGGCCAGGTATACGGTGAACAGTCCGCGATCCGGGATGGCTCCGCCGGAGGTCACCGCCAACCGCTGGGCGCCGGGGCGGGCCGTCAGCGTGCCGGTGTCGCGGTCGTAGACCAGCCGGGGCCGCAGCTCCGCGAACTCGGTGGACGGATACTTGCCGGACAGCAGGTCCAGCGTCGCTTCGAATGCGCTGCGCGGCAGCGTGGCGAACGGCGCGCTGCGCCGCACCGCGTCGAACCAGCCCTCGGCGTCGAGTGGTTCGAGCGCGGCTGCTGCGACGGTGTGCTGGGCCAGCACATCGAGCGGGTTGGCCGGGACGCGCATGGTTTCGATCTCACCGGCCAGCATCCGCTGGACCGTCACCGCGCAGCCGATCAGGTCGGTGCGGTGTTTCGGGAACAGCACTCCTTGGGAGATCTCGCCGACCTGGTGGCCGGCGCGGCCGATGCGCTGCAGGCCGCTGGCCACCGACGGCGGCGCCTCCACCTGGATCACCAGATCCACCGCGCCCATGTCGATACCGAGCTCCAGACTGGAGGTCGCGACCACGGCGCGCAGCCGCCCGCTCTTGAGATCGTCTTCGACCTGGGCGCGCTGCTCCTTGCTCACCGATCCGTGGTGGGCCCGGGCCAACAGTGAGGGTGCGCCGTTGGCCTGACCGCTGGCCATCAGCTGTGCCGGAGCACCGCCACCGACCTGTGGGTTGCGGTCGAGTGGCAGTTCGATGCCGGTGCGTTCGGCGTGGATCTCGTTGAGCCTCGAGGTGAGCCGCTCGGCCAGACGCCGGGAGTTGGCGAACACGATCGAGGAGCGGTGCGCCTCGATGAGGTCGACGATGCGCTCCTCGACATCGGGCCAGATGCTGTTGTTGTCCAGATGAGCCATATCCGGCACCGGGACCTGCACCGTCAGGTCGAAGGTCTTGCTGGCCGGGGGAGCGACGATGGTGATCGGGGCCGCACCGGACAGGAATCGCGCGACTTCTTCCGGTGGCCGCACGGTCGCCGAGAGCCCGATCCGCTGGGCGGGCCTGTCCAACAACTGGTCCAGCCGTTCCAGCGAAAGTGCCAGGTGCGCACCGCGTTTGGTGGCAGCCACGGCATGCACCTCGTCGACGATGACGGTCTGCACGGTGGCCAGCGTGTCCCGCGCCGCCGAGGTGAGCATCAGAAACAGTGACTCGGGGGTGGTGATCAGGATGTCGGGCGGTTTGGCGATCAGGGCGCGGCGCTGGTTGGGCGGGGTGTCCCCGGAGCGCAGGCCGACGCTGATCGACGGCGCGGGCAGGCCCTGGCGTTCTGCGACGCGGGTGATCCCGGTCAACGGCGTGCGCAGGTTGCGCTCGACGTCGACGGCCAAGGCCTTGAGCGGGGACACGTAGAGCACCCGGGTACCGGGGCCTGTGGCGGCGGTCTGTTGCTCGAAGGCCAGCCGGTCGATCGCCCACAGAAAGGCCGCCAACGTCTTGCCCGATCCCGTCGGTGCAATGACCAGGGTGTTGTTGCCCTCGGCGATGGCAAGCCAGGCCTGTGCCTGCGCGGCCGTCGGCGCCGGAAACGCCGTCGCAAACCACTCCCGGGTCAGCGGGCTGAACCGGGTCAGCGGATCGGGCGGGGCCATCCACCCATACTGCCGCGCCGCACCGACAACTAGCCGTCAGCGGTATTCGGGAGAGGCTGCGGACGCCAACCCGGCGGGCAGGCCGGGCACCCGTCCCACCGCGTCGAGCAGGGCATGGGCACAGGTGTCGGCGACGAATCCGGCGTCGATCGACGGGTCGGCGAGGCGCTGACGGCACATCTCGAGCGTGAACGCCAGCCAGCCGTAGACGATGGCACGCACATCCCGCTCCAGTTTGGCGTCCAACGGTTGGGCCGCCGCCTCGCCGATACGGCTCATGATCCGGTCGGCCTGCCGGTCGTCGTCGATGCCGCGTAGCACCGGGTCGGTGCGTCCCATGCCCAGGTAGGCCGCCCAGGCACCGTGCGGATGCTCCTCGTCGTACTGCAGGTACGCCATGACGCCGGCCCGCAGTTGGCCGAACAGGTTCTGACCGGGTTCGGTCGGAGTGTTGGTGGCGGCGAACAGGCGCTCGCCCTCAGCCCGCACCACGGCGGCGAAGAATGCCCGTTTGTCCGGGAAGTAGTGGTACATCAGGGCGCGGGACACTCCGGCACGCTCGGCGATCTCGTCGATGCGGACCTGGTCGTAGGGCAGCTGACCGAACACCTCGGCTCCCAACGTCAACAGCTCACTACGGCGGTCGGCGGGGGATAGCCGTCGTCTCGTCTCGGCACCCACCCGGTCAGCTTAACTTCGACGGCCGGTCAGAAGCTCCAGGCGTACTACTTGACGCATGTATAACAGTGGCGGAGGCTGGACACGTGACCGCCCTGGACCACCGGCGTGTGTACCCGAAGCTGCCCCACCCGCCGCGGCGCGTCCCGGTCCTAGGTGACGTGCTCGGCCTGGATGCCGATGCACCATCGCAGTCCGCGGCCGCGCTGGCCGAACTCGGGCCGGTTCTCGAATTCCGTTTCCTTGGTGCGCAATACGTCATCGCGGCAGGGGCCGACGCCGTCATGGACCTCAATGACGAGACCCGGTTCGCCAAGCACATCGGCCCCGATATCGAGGCGCTGCGCATCATCGCCGGTGACGGTCTGTTCACGGCGTACAACGATGAACCGAACTGGCTCAAGGCGCATCAACTACTGATGCCGGCGTTCAGCCAGGCCGCCATGCGCCGCTACCACGGGGTCATGCTCGACGTCGCAGGGGAACTCACCGATCGCTGGGACAGCCGGGATCCGACGGACGTCTCGGCAGACACCACCCGGGTGACCTTGGAAACCATCGGCCGGTGCGCGGCGGGCTACTCATTTGGTTGTTTCGGCTCCGAGCAGACCCACCCGTTCGTCGAACACATGGTGTCTGCTCTACGGGGTTCCGACCGGCTCGGGGTGTTGCGGAAGACATTCCTGCCCGGATTCGTCGCCAGGCGCTATGAGCGACGGGTCCGCCGCGACGCGGCGTACTTGCACGCCCTGGCTGACGACATCGTCGCCAAGCGTCGCGCCAGCGCCTCATCGGGTCACGACGACCTGCTGGCGATCATGCTGGCGTCGGATCTCGATGCCGCCAATATCCGCTACCAGTTGATCAACTTCCTTGTGGCCGGGCATGAAACCACTTCGGGTGCACTGTCGTTCGCGCTGTACTTCCTGTCGCAACATCCCGAGGAATGCGCCCGGGCCCGCGCCGAGGTCGACCAGGTGTGGGGCGACGAGCAGCGGCCCGACTTCGAGAAGGTCGCAAAACTGCGATATGTGCGACGCGTTCTCGACGAGTCGCTGCGGCTGCAGCCGACTGTTCCGGGCTACTACCGGGCCGCCCGTGTGGACACTGTGCTGGCCGGCATCCACCCGATGCGTAAAGGCGACTGGGCGCTTGCGCTGACGATGACCCTGCACCGCGATCCTCGGTGGGGGGTAGATCCGGACCGGTTCGATCCCGACCGATTCCTCCCGGAGCGGGTCCGCGCGCGGCCGGCAGGCCTGTACAAGCCGTTCGGCACCGGGGAAAGATCCTGTATCGGAAGGCAGTTCGCATTGCACGAGGCGGTGTTGCTGCTCGGCGTGCTGCTGCGGCGCTACGATCTGATCGCCGACCCGGATTGTCGGCTGCAGATCCAGGAACGGCTCACGACGATGCCGCGCGGCTTCCGGCTGGAGCTGCGGCGGCGCTGACAAGCGCAACCATTGCCGCCGCGATGGGTGGGTGCTTAGCATGGAAAGAGCCCCTCGACAGGCCCTCACATGGAATGGTTCACCGCACCGGAATACTGGTTGGCCAGACAGGTGTTGCAGCGGGGGACCGCGGCGATCTACCTGATCGCATTCATCGCGGCCGCCCGGCAGTTTCGTGCGCTCATCGGTGAGCGGGGGATGCTGCCCGTGCCCCGATATCTGGCCCGGACACCGTTCCGTCGAGCACCGAGTATCTTCCAATTCCATTATTCTGACCGGTTTTTCGCGGCGACATGCTGGGCCGGTGCGCTCCTGTCGGCAGCGCTGGTCGTGGGTGTGGGTGATCTGGTGCCGTTGTGGGCGGCCATGCTGGTGTGGTTGCTCATCTGGGTGCTCTACCTGTCAATCGTGAACGTCGGTCAGGCGTGGTACTCGTTCGGCTGGGAGTCGCTGCTGCTCGAAACCGGGTTCCTCGTGGCGTTCCTGGGCAATGACGACATCGCGCCCCCGGTGCTGACGCTGTGGCTCGCGCGGTGGCTGGTGTTCCGGGTCGAGTTCGGTGCCGGCCTGATCAAGATCCGCGGTGATCGGTGCTGGCGCAATCTGACCTGCCTGTATTACCACCATGAGACGCAGCCGATTCCGGGCCCGCTGAGCTGGTATTTCCATCACCTTCCCAAACCGCTGCACCGGGTCGAGGTGGCGGGTAACCACGTCGCGCAGCTGGTGGTGCCGTTCCTGTTGTTCACCCCGCAGCCGGTGGCGGGTGTGGCCGCCGTCATCGTCGTGGTGACACAGCTGTGGCTGGTGATATCCGGGAACTTCGCCTGGCTCAACTGGGTGACGATCCTGTTGGCGTGCAGTGTGATCCCGGATTCGTTCGTCGGGGTCGCATCGCCCGCCCTACCCGATCCACCGTACTGGTTCGTCGCCGTAATCATCGCCTTCACGGCGGTGGTGGTCGTCCTGAGTTACTGGCCGGTGCGCAATCTGCTGTCACGCCGACAGCGAATGAACGCGTCTTTCAACCGGTACCACCTGGTGAACACCTACGGGGCGTTCGGCGTGGTCGGCCGCACTCGCGACGAGGTGGTCATCGAAGGCACTGCAGACACCCGACTGACCGAGCACACGATCTGGCACGAGTACGAGTTCAAAGGTAAGCCAGGAGATGTGCACCGCCGGCCGCCGCAGCTCGCCCCATACCACCTGCGCCTGGACTGGTTGATGTGGTTCGTCGCGATATCCCCGGCGTACGGGCAGGACTGGTTGCCTGCTTTCCTGCGGCTGTTGCTCGACAACGACCCCGGCACCGTTCGTCTGTTGCGGCGCAATCCTTTTCCCGAATCGCCTCCGAATTATGTGCGGGCGCGGGTCTACCGGTACCGCTTCAGCAGTCGGCACGAGCTCAGGCACGAAGGGATCTGGTGGCATCGCACCCTGCTGGGAGAATATGTCCCACCGGTCGCCCGCCGCGCGCCGCACGACCAGACCACGGGTGGATGACTGCCTGCTAGGTACCGCGAAGTGTCCTCTGGTAGCGGCGCATTCCCGAGATCCACCGGTCGTAGTCACTGCCTTTGCGGCGATACATGTCGAGCACTTCCGGGTGCGGTAACACCAGGAACCGATCGGCGCGGATCGCATCGACGATATCCGTCGCCACCTGCTCGGCGGTGATCACCGCGCCGGACCGCACCACGGCTTCGGCGCTGGCGTGGGTTTCGGGGTCGGCCGCCGCACGCACCGTATCGAGGAGCGGGGTATCAACACCCAGCGGGCACACACAGCTCACCCCGACGCCGTCATCGCCGTAGGTGATGGCCAGCCACTCGGCGAACCCGACCGCCGCGTGCTTGGTGACGGCGTACCCGGCCGCGCCGATCTGCGACAGCAATCCGGCCGCCGAGGCGACCGAGACGAAATATCCTTCGCCACGCGAGAGCCACTCGGGTACAACGATGTTCGCTGCTCTGATATGCGCCCGCAGGTTGACGTCGAGGATGACGTCCCAGTTCGCATCGGTGCCGAGGCCGGGCGCGCCCATGATCCCGGCGTTGGCGATATAGATGTCGACCGGCCCGAACTCGGCTTCGGCCAACGCGACGAGATTCGCGATGTCCGCGGTGACCGAGGCATCGGCGCGGATGGCCACCGCGGTGCCGCCGGAATCATGAACGAGCTTCGCGGTTTCTGCGGCACCCGTTTCGTCGATATCGCCGACGACCACCCGTGTGCCCGCCGCGCTCAACACCCGCGCCACGGCCCGGCCGATCCCCGAGCCGGCACCGGTGACTATCGCTACCCGGTCTTCGATCTGCATCCCATCTGTTTACCGGACTTTCTGCCGAACGGATGATGAGGCCGCAGCCGCACTCGTCGCCGGGCGGCGGCGACCCGAGTGCCGGTCAGCCGAAGTGCACGCCCTGGGCCAGCGGCAGCTCCGACGAGTAGTTGACGGTATTGGTGGCGCGCCGCATGTAGGCCTTCCAGGCGTCCGATCCGGACTCTCGGCCACCGCCGGTCTGCTTCTCGCCGCCGAACGCCCCGCCGATCTCGGCCCCGGACGTCCCGATGTTGACGTTGGCGATACCGCAGTCGGAGCCGTCAGCTGCTAAGAAACGCTCCGCCTCGCGCACATCGTTGGTGAAGATGGCCGATGAAAGACCCTGCGGCACTGCATTGTTCAGTGCAATGGCCTCGTCTAGCGAATCGTAGGTCAGCACGTAGAGGATCGGCGCGAATGTCTCGGTGTGTACCACGGCCGTCTGGGCGGGCATCCGTACCACCGCGGGCGCCACGTAGAACGCGCCCTCGCCTGATTGCTCCTCGCGTCCGCCCTCGCCTGGTTGCTCCTCGCGTCCGCCTAAGTCACCGAGGTTATGGCGCTCGCCACCGAACACCTCACCACCGTCGGCTCGGGCCTGGTCCAGCGCTCCCACCATGTCGCGGTAGGCGCGCGCGTGAATGAGCGGCCCGACGAGTGTGCCGTCACTTCCCGGGGCGCCGACGGGCAGGCTGCGATATGCCGCGACGATCCGCGTCACCAGCTCGTCAGCGATGCTCGAGTGCACGATCAGCCGGCGAAGCGTGGTGCAGCGCTGCCCCGCAGTACCTGCGGCGGAGAAGACGATCGCGCGTACCGCCAGATCGAGGTCGGCCGACGGAGCGACCACCGCCCCGTTGTTGCCACCGAGCTCGAGTAGGACTTTGCCGAACCGGGCCGCCACCCGCGGCCCGACCTCCCGACCCATCCGCACCGAGCCAGTCGCACTCACCAGCGCCACGCGAGGGTCGTCGACCAGATGCTCGCCGAGCTCACGGCCGCCGAGCAACAGCCGACTCACCGATGCCGGGGCTCCGACATCTGAGGCGGCCCGCTCGATCAGAGCCTGACAGGCGATGGCGGTCAACGGGGTCAGCTCGGACGGTTTCCACACCACGGTGTCCCCACACACGAGCGCGACCGCGGTGTTCCATGCCCACACCGCGACGGGAAAGTTGAAGGCGGTGATGACACCGACCACACCCAGTGGGTGCCAGGTCTCCATGAGTCGGTGGCCCGGGCGTTCGGAGGCGATGGTGCGGCCGTAGAGCTGCCGCGACAGCCCGACGGCGAACTGGCAGACGTCGATCATCTCCTGCACCTCGCCCAGGGCCTCCGAGACGATCTTCCCGGCCTCGATGGTGACCAGTGTCGCCAATGCGTCCTTGTGCTCCACGAGCAACTCACCCAGCCGGCCGACGAGGGCGCCCCGTACCGGCGCGGGGGTGGTACGCCAGACCGAAAATGCCTGTGCAGCTTCGCCTATGGCGGTATCCGCCCGTTCGGGAGTGTCTTCGGCGATGGTGAACAGCACGTCCCCGGTGATGGGCGTACTTGCCGGCACGCCGGCCGGGTGTGCGTCGGGCGGGCCGAGCGTGACTGCCGCGCCGACGGCCTCGAAGGCTTGACGCACCTGACGGCGCAGGTCATCGGCGGTGGGCAAGTGGGTCCGTTCGGTCGTGGTCATCGTGCGCCTTTCTGATCTGCTCGGAATGAGAGCGGGGTCAAGGGGTTACAGTTCGGGCCATGGGTGAACCGGACGAGCAACCGCTGGACGGCATCGACCGGGTCTTGGTACGTGAACTCGTGGCCGACGGCCGGGCCACATTGGCACACCTGGCCGCGGCGGCGGGGTTGTCGGTGTCGGCGGTACAAGCCCGGGTGCGCCGGTTGGAGGCGCGTGGCGTGGTGACCGGATATTCGGCGCGGCTCAATCCCGAGGCGTTGGGCAACATGCTGTCGGCGTTCGTGGCCATCACTCCTCTCGATCCGTCTCAACCCGATGATGCGCCTGCTCGGTTGGAGAGCATCCCCGAAATCGAATCGTGTCATTCGGTGGCCGGTGACGAGAGTTACGTCCTGCAGGTGCGGGTCGCGTCAGCGCGCGCGCTGGAGGACTTGCTGCAACGCATCAGGACCGCGGCCAATGTACGCACCCGTAGCACCGTCATCTTGCAGACATTTTACACCGGAAGGAACTTCATCCCGTAACTATTACGGTTGTCAATAAGCATAGACGTAAAAAGCACGATAAGCTGGTGTCATGACCGCTGTGTTTACACTCATCACTCCCGGCCGTGTGCGCGAGGTGCTGGCTCGCAGCATCCTGACCGACGGCTACGATTTTGTGCTCGATCTGGACCGTTCGGCAGGCTCGTATCTGGTGGACGCCGCCACCGGTGAGCGGTACCTGGACATGTTCACGTTCTTCGCGTCCTCGGCGCTGGGGATGAACCATCCGGCTCTGGCCGACGATCCGAAGTTCCGTGCGGAGTTGCTGCAGGCCGCGATGAACAAGCCGAGCAACTCCGACATCTACAGCGTCCCGATGGCACGTTTCGTCGACACCTTCCGCAGGGTCCTCGGCGATCCCGCATTGCCGCATCTGTTCTTCGTCGATGGCGGCGCACTTGCCGTCGAGAACGCCCTCAAGGTGGCATTCGACTGGAAGAGCCGGCACAACGAAGCGCGCGGGATCGATCCGGCATTGGGCACCAAGGTCTTACATCTGCGCGGGGCCTTCCACGGCCGCAGCGGCTACACACTGTCGCTGACCAACACCGACCCGAACAAGGTGGCCCGCTTCCCGAAGTTCGATTGGCCGCGTATCGACGCTCCCTATATCAGGCCGGGGGCCGACATGGCCGAGGTGGAAGCCGAATCGTTGCGTCAGGCCAGGGCGGCTTTCGAGGCCGATCCGCACGATATCGCCTGTTTCCTGGCCGAGCCGATCCAGGGTGAGGGCGGTGACCGGCACTTCCGGCCGCAGTTCTTCGCCGCGATGCGGGACCTGTGCGACGAGTTCGACGCGCTGCTCGTCTTCGACGAGGTGCAGACCGGGTGCGGGATCACCGGAACCGCTTGGGCCTACCAGCAATTGGGTGTGACGCCCGATGTGGTGGCGTTTGGCAAGAAAACGCAGGTGTGTGGCGTGATGGCGGGCGGCCACACGGGTGGGGAGCGGTATGGAACCGGCGCACGCGCGGAGCGGTATATAACCCGGATCGACGAGGTTGCCGACAACGTGTTCACCGTCAGCTCCCGGATCAACTCCACATGGGGAGGCAACCTGGTCGACATGGTTCGGTCGCGGCGCATCCTGGAGGTCCTCGAGGGCGACCGGTTGCTGGACAATGCGGCGTCGACCGGTCGGTATCTGCTCGGCGGGTTGCAGCAGTTGGCACATGAATTCCCGGAGCTGGTGCTCGATCCCCGCGGGCGTGGACTGATGTGTGCTTTCAGCTTGCCGACTCCCGCCGAGCGTGATGCGCTGATCCGTCGACTGTGGGATCGGCACGTCGTCATGCTGCCCAGCGGTACTCACAGCGTCCGGTTCCGGCCGGCATTGACGGTATCCCGCAGCGAAATCGACGCCGCCGTTGACGCCGTGCGCGCCGCGATTCGTTAAACGCATCGCGACGAACTCGTCGACCGACACCGGAACGCTATTGCGTGACGGCCCGCCGGATCACTGATTTCAACCGAGGGAGATCCGCACCCCCGACAAGCTCGCAGCCGTGCAACTCGGCGAGTTTGCGTGCGGCAGGAGTGAACTCGTGGTTGGTCACCACCATGGTCTTGGCGCAGTCCTGCATCGGTGCGCCGGCGACCACTTCCTGGACTGCACCCGCCCCGACCGGGCGGCCTTGCCGCTTGCACTGAACGGCAAGACGATTGGGCCGGTGCCCGACGATCAGGTCGACACCCCAATCCCCACTGAGGGGAGTCATGATGACCGGCACACCGCAGGACCGGGCGATGCGCGCCACATAGTCCTCGAACTCCAGTCCAGTCATCTCCGTAGTCTTGTTCTCGTGCGAACCGGGGGTAGTGATTCCTGCCAGGGCCCCGAGCAGAAAGCGGGGCGCTATCAAGAGCGCGACCGCCACGCATACTCCGGCTCCGAGACTGACCGCCGGGCTACTGCCGTTCAGGTGTAGTGCGGCGCCGCACGCCACACCTGCCGTCAGATAGAGCTTGAAACTCAGCCGCGTCACGCAACGAACGCTAGACGTCGGCACCGACATTTAGGGCCGCTGGTGGGCCTGCTCACGCTGTTCGGCCGCTTTGGCCCGTGCGCGTGCGGAATCGGCCTCTGCCTCCTTCTTGGCGACATCCTGTTGAGCATCGGCCTTGTCCTGCTGGGCCTTACCCTCACGGACCAGGTCTTCGCGCCCGGTTACCGTGCCGATGGCTTCCTTTGCCTTGCCCTTCGCGTCTTCGACGATGCCCTTGACTGCTTCCTCGGGACCTGACTTCTTCTCGGTCATACTTACCTTCCGCTACTGGAGTGGATTGGTCACTACACGCACCGTTGCGTGTCCGACCCGTATTCCCGATGCTCTCGTTGCGAAACCTGAAACCGTAGTCAACTCTTGCGCAATTCTGCCAAAACGGTTACCAGAGGGGCAATCTGAGGGCTTTGGGGTTTACACCCTGTGCTGCGCGGGTACCGGAGGTAGTGCCCCGCGAAAGGAATGAGATGACAGCCTTTGCCGTCGACGGTGTGTATCCGCCGCAGCAGGATTCTCAGCTGCTGATCGACGTGCTGGCTCGCAGCGGTCCGCTGCAGCGCCGGCGCGTTGCGGATCTCGGTACCGGAAGTGGAGTCGTGGCGGTCGCGGCCGCCCAACTGGGAGCGACTTCCGTTACGGCATTCGACATCTGCCCCAACGCCGTCCGATGCGCTCGCAGGAATGCCTTGGCTGCCGGCGCGGATGTTCACGTCAAGCTCGGCTCCTGGACGCAGGCGTTGGAATGCGAACCGTTCGACATCGTGGTGTGTAATCCGCCCTACGTCCCCTCTGGCGTCGACGTCGACACCAGCTCGGTCCCGCCGTGGTCCGGGCCGATGGCCGCCTGGAATGGTGGTGCGGACGGCCGCCTTGTTCTCGATCCGCTGTGTGCGGCGGCGCCGCGCATGCTGACCGACGGTGGAACGCTGCTGCTTGTCCAGTCGGAATTCTCGGGTATCACCGAGTCGGTGACATTGCTTCGCGGGTTGGGTATGAAAACGAAAATAATTGCTGTACAGGCGATTCCATTCGGCCCGGTATTGTCGGCACACGCCTCCGGTCTCGAAGCTTCGGGCCGGCTCAGCCCGGGGCGTCGTCATGAGCTACTGGTGGTGATCAGGGCGGACAAGCGATGAGCGAGTGCCGAGTTGTTCGGGTGGTGGCGGGTGGACCGATATTGGTCGAGGGGCCGGTGCGGATCGAGACGCCGGATGGGCGCATTGTTGAATCGTCACGATTCATGGTGGCCATCTGCGCCTGCCGCCGGTCGAAGAACTATCCACTGTGCGATACCAGCCACCGCAAGGCCAGACGATCAGTCAAGCGGGCGAAGTAACGAGCTGCGCTCGGATTTCCAGCATTTCATCATCCAGTCGGCGAGCCGGTTTTCCACGACTTCCCAGGCACGGATACCGAACACCACGTCAGCAGCCAGCGCAGGCTCGGCCGACAGGAGGCTATTGATCACCTCGGTGCGGACCACCTGTTCGTGGACCGCGTCTGCCTCGACATGCTCGCGGTAGAACTTGACGCATGCGTTCGGCGCCGACATCCGTTGCAGCGCGGCCACCATTCGCTGTGAGCCCGGGGAGGATGTGATCTCCGTCGCCGCGAAATGTCCTACCGCCGCGCCGCGGAGACGACGGTGCAGTCCGAACAGCGACATCAGAGTGACCGTGAGCAAGGATTCCGCGGGCACGGCACCGATGTACCCGAGATAGCTGTTGTCGAGTCCAGCGGCCAGCATGAGGTCGGCGAACAACTGTTGGTGCACTTGACTTCCCGAGCCCGCGCCGAACTCGTCGAACTCGATGGCGACGAACGAGGCCTTCGCCTGCCCGGCGAGTCTGGGAATCAACCAGGCGTGCGGGTCGCCTTCCTTGAGGTGGTACACCGATCGGTGCGCGAAGTACTCGCGCATCTGCTGCCACGTGCCGTGATCCCGCAGGTGGTAGCTGGGGCCGGTGCCGTCGACGGGTTCGACCGACAGTCGGTCCATCTCGTCGGCCGGGGTCGCGGCCGGTTCCACCGTCCCAATCTCGCGGCGAAGCGCCGTAAGGAACACGCGTTCCAATCGCGAACGCAAATGCAGCAGACCGGCGTTCCATTCCCAGGCCGGGTCGGCCTCCGCGAAACCCCGGTAGTGCAGTTCGTAGCACACGTAGAGCGCCAGTTGCAGGTCCAGACCCAGCGGGTCGGAGTCGTGCAATCGTGCTTCGACCGGCTCGAGGTGAGCGTGGGGGGTGCATCGGTTAAGCAGTTCGATGACCACGGCTGAAACAGGTCCGCGGGCGTCGGGTAGCTTGGGCTGCGCACAAATCGGGAAAGTCGTCATATCGGCCGGGGGTATTCCCCGCCCGACGCACTGCAAAACGTCTATGGCGACTCCTGCTCGCAGGAACGGCTACCCGATGGCGGAAAAGGGCAACCGTCAGCGCCGCGTTTGAACCTGCCGAATCCCGGGAAAACGCGGACGTGGATGGTCGGTGGATCGGCATCCGCCGACCGATGAGCCGAGAGGAGCAATGATGGGGAACACCGCCAAGGACCCTGTGGATCATGCCCGTACGACCCGACCGCACGCCGGCGAGACGATGAAAGACACGGCCAACATGCCGGCATTGGTCTTGCTCTTTGTGGCTGTGGTGTCATTCTTCGCGTGTCTGGCGGCATTCGGAACCTCACACGGCGATGTCGGCACATGGTTGGCCGTGATCTCCGCCCTTCTGTTCGTGGCCAGCGGATGGTGGTTCGGCCTCGAGCATTGGCGGGTGCGTCGGAACGAACGTCAATGGAACGCCCGCCACCCCGGCGCGGGCGGCCGACCCGAGAGCAGCTGAGGCCAAAACTCTTCGCGCGTTTAAGAGTCGGTTGCCCGGGTATTTCCGCCCAATGGATTCAGACTTCCCGCGCACAGTGCTTGCGTGGCATGTCCACGGCTCGTGGATGGAGTCGTTCGTCGCAGGCCCGCACCGCTATCTGGTACCCGTCAACGGTGCCAAGGATGCAGATGGCCGGGGCCTTATTGGCCGCAGTTGGCCACGCGCAGAAGAAGTTTCGACAGACAAACTAAGAGATCAGGACATCGACCTGATCGTGCTGCAGCGGCCGCACGAGATCGAGTTGGCCGCCGAGTTGCTGGGTCGGCGTCCCGGTGTCGACGTACCGGCGGTGTATGTCGAGCACAACGCCCCTCGACCGTACGCTGCGGACAGTCAACACGTACTGGCCACGCGCACCGATATCCCGATCGTCCACGTCACCGAGTTCAACAGGTTGATGTGGGACAACGGGGTTGCCCCGACGAGGGTGATCACCCACGGAATCGCCGATCCCGGCAATCTGTACACAGGCGATGTGGCTGCGGCAGCGACGATGATCAACGAACCGCTGCGTCGCTGGCGCACTGTCGGGGCGGATCTCCTCGACGAGCTCAGCAGCCAGGTCCCGATCGACGTGTGGGGCATCGGCTCTCGGGAACTCAACAGGAAAGGCGCCCTTGCGGCGGTGCGCGGTAAGGGCGACGTTCCGCACCCGCATGTCCTGCATCAGATTGTCCGCCGTCGCGTGTACCTGCACACCGCGCGATGGACGTCCTTGGGCATCTCGCTGATCGAGGCGATGTTCCTCGGGATGCCGATCGTTGCGATCGGCTCGACGATGGCGCCGATGACGGTATTCGCCGAGGCCGGCGTCGTCAGCGCCGATGTGAAGACGCTTGCCTACGCGCTGCAGGGATTCGTGACCGACGTGTCGGCGGCTGCGGTTGCGGGTAAGGCAGCGCGCGCATACGCGCTGGCGCACTTCACCCTTGACCGGTTCGTCAACGACTGGGACCGCGTCATCGCCGAGTGCTGCCGATGAGTTCCCGAAGGAGGATGTGAATGAAAATCGCAATGGTCTCCGAGCACGCCAGTCCGCTGGCGGCGCTCGGAGGAACCGATGCCGGTGGCCAGAACGTCCACGTGGCCGAGCTTTCCGCGGCGTTGAGCCGACAAGGTCATCGGGTAGTCGTCTACACCCGACGAAACGACCCGAATCTGCCGCAACGAACGACGACACCGCACGGATACACCGTCGTACACGTCCCTGCCGGTCCGGCTGAACACGTGCCCAAGGACGAATTGCTGCAATACATGGGCGAATTCGCAAGATTTCTCGACCGCGCCTGGACGGTCCAACGGCCGGATGTCGTGCACGCACATTTCTGGATGTCGGGAGTCGCCAGCCAACTGGCCGCCCGGCATCTGAATCTTCCTGCGGTGCAGACATTCCATGTTCTCGGCGTGGTCAAGCGCAGGCATCAGGGCGAGCTGGACACCAGCCCACCCGAGCGGCTCAAGCTTGAGGCCATGGTGGCGCGTGGGGCGACCTGGGTGACAGCGACGTGCACGGATGAGGTGTTCGAGCTCATGCGACTGGGACGGTCGCGGTCCCGGACCTCGGTGGTGCCCTGCGGCGTGGATCTGGAACTGTTCACCCCCGAAGGACCTAAGTCACGCCGTGGTGCGCCGCACCGTATCGTCAGCGTCGGTAGATTCGTGCCGCGCAAGGGTTTTGATCTCGCGATCCGGGCGTTGCCCAGTCTTCCCGACACGGAACTGGTGATCGTGGGCGGTCCGGACCGGGTCGGGCTCAAAGCAGATCCGGAAGCACGCCGGTTGCGGGCACTGGCTCGAGAACTCGGTGTCGCCAGTCGGGTCAAGCTTCGCGGATCAGTGGCCCGCGCTGACATGCCGGCCGTGTTACGGTCGGCCGATATCGTCGCGTGCACGCCGTGGTATGAGCCCTTCGGCATCGTGCCGCTGGAAGCGATGGCGTGTGGTGTCCCGGTGGTCGCCTCGGCTGTCGGCGGGATGCTCGATACGGTTGTGCACGACGTCACGGGTCGGCTTGTCCCGCCGAAGCGACCGGATCTGTTGGCCGACACGCTCTCCAGTCTGCTGCGCGACGACTTCCTGCGCCGCAGCCTCGGCGCCGCGGGCCGGGACCGCGCGCGATCACGCTACTCATGGAACCGGATCGCCGCTGACACCCTGCGGGTCTACGACCGAATAGGCCCCGCGGTCTACGTATCACCGACGATGTCTGGTGTCGTCTCTCGGAGCGCTGTTCAATGAAGGATTGGTAGCGGAAGACAAAGATGCGGCGCTCGCTCACTGGAAGCGGAGGAAAAGATTCTTGGCGTTGCCGGAGTTGATCGCGGTGGCCTGCTCGGCTGTGAGGCCGGTCTCCTCGTCGAGGATTCGGCTGAACTCCGCCGACACAGCGCGCGAGGCGTATGGGTAGTCGACCAGCGGTCCCGGTACCCCGGCCAGCGGCGGCAGCGGGCGGGCCGGGTGTACGAACACCACCGCGGATCGACGACCTGTCCCAACACCTCCTGGTGTTCATCCGGTCATCCGACGCTGCGGACCCGCAGAACAGCAGGCGACGGCCGTCGGTGTAGCCCGCGTCCGCCGACTACGCTGCGGCACAGGCATATTCGAGCACGAGCTGACCGGGCGCCGACTCGTCACACGGCAAAGAAGGCATCTGGCGAAGCTTCCGCGGCGGTGATCGAGCCGGTGATCCGCCGGCTTCGCAGTGCCGACAATGCCGTCGCGACGGTCGCCTCGATGGGCAGCTGCCCATCGAGGTCGCAAACGCGGAGCACTCGGGCAACGGCGGGGCTGGGTATCAGTACCCAGCCGACACCTTCACGTCCGCAGCGCATGTTCAGGTTGTGCAGCGCCGGGAAGCAGGAGATCGCGAAAAACCCGACGGCCATGAGATCGAGGATGAGCTCTTTGCTATGGCTGATATGGCCCACCGCGTACTCCGCGAATTGGCGGGCGTTGGCCGCGTCGAGTTCGCCGTACGCGGTCACCACTGCAGTGCACGACCGGGCCCAGTGAGTGCTGAAGCCTGCGGTTTGGTCACCGCGAAGACTGTACTGTTTTCCGGCAGTAAGCGGCACGTTGACAACAGACACGTTGCCTCCATCAATCGAAATAGTCGATTCTTGTATGGCACGCAAACGAGCTCTGGTTTTTCAAAGCAATGGGTACAGGGAGTCTTGCATAGCCCTGCACGCCGACGCGCGTGTGCGGCTGTGAACTCAACCTAGATATGACTCTACGTCGCTTGGGCGGTGGGGACAATCGTCTTAAGGGATCTCTCATAGCTGGGCAGCTGCCGCGGTGTCGATCGGAAGACTTGCGACGGATCGTCAGGCGGGAATCATGTCGGTCACCCGGTCCCATACCCGGTGTCGTTCGACAGCTCCGACGAAAGCTCCGATGAACGCGTCGTCGAGGTCGTCGGCGCCGCTGTCGGAGGTGACCACGCCGGTATCTGCGCCGGCGACGGAGCCATTCATCGGCCGAGTTCTCACTCCGGCGGCCTGCAGCACATCGATGCCTGCGCCGAATGCAGCAACGGGCTTCAGGTGCTTGTATGCCTCGCTCACGAAATGAACCATCGATCCGTCTTGTGTGAGCTGCCCGGCCGATTCGGCTCCGCCAGGAACCAGCACTGCGTCGTAGAGCGCTGAAGAGGTGGTATTGATGCCGAGATCCACCGTGAGTTCGTCGCCGGTATCACCGCGCACGGTGCCACCGGCCATTGTGCTGATCATGTCCACTGTGGCGCCCAGCCGCTGCAGTGCCGCCATCGCCCGCTCGGTCCCGCGCGCATCGACTCCGCTGGCCACCAGGACGGCGATGCGTCGTGTGTCGATCGTGTGGGGGGCGGCCGTGAGCTGAGATAGGGCAGGGGAGGGCGGCTGCCGGTCCTCGATGGGAACTGCCGTGGGCGCCGTCAGCCCAAGCTTTGCGGCGACCCGTTCTGCGAGATCGTGGTCGATCATGTTGAGCTGTTCGATGACACGCGGGCGAATGCCGGTGGTGGGTCCGACTTTTCCGAGCTCGAAGGCGAACGCGGCAACAATATGCTCGGCTTCCACCTGGGACATGCTGTCCCAGAACATCCGCGGCTGGCTGTAATAGTCTTTGAAGCTCTCCGCGCGTTGGCGAATCTTGTGTCCGTCAACGCGTTCGGTGTAGTGGCGGAAGACGTCGTCATCGGCGATGGCGGGGCAGCCACCGCCGAGGGTGTTCTTGTAGTAGCTCGACGGACCTTGCGGAATCGTTTGCTGACCATAGCCGTCGCGCTGGTTGTTGCGAACGTCGGCGACGGGGCGGTTGATGGGCAGCTGGGCGAAGTTGGGTCCGCCCAACCGAATGAGCTGGGTGTCGAGGTAGGAGAAGTTGCGGAACTGCAGCAACGGATCGTTCGTGAAATCGATGCCCGGCACGACGTTGGCGGTGTGGAACGCCACCTGCTCGGTTTCGGCGAAGAAGTTGTCCGGGTTGCGGTCGAGCACCATCCGTCCCACCGGGAGCACCGGGACACGTTCCTCGGGGACGACCTTGGTCGCGTCGAGCAGATCGAATGGGAACTCGAACTCGTCGGCCTCGGGGATCAGCTGTACCCCGAACTCCCACTCCGGATAATGGCCGGCTTCGATTGCCTCCCAGAGGTCGCGGCGGTTGAAGTCGGGATCCTTCCCGGCGATCTGCTGGCACTCCTCCCAGATGAGCGAATGCACCCCGAGTAGTGGCTTCCAATGGAATTTGACGAAAATACCTTGGCCCGATGCATTTACGAGCCGGAACGTGTGTACGCCGAACCCTTGCATCATGCGGTAGCTTCGGGGCAGCGCGCGGTCGGACATCAGCCACATGATGGCGTGCAGGGTCTCCGGTTGCAGCGAGACGAAGTCCCACAGGGTGTTGTGTGCCGACGCTGCCTGGGGAATCTCGTTGTGCGGCTCGGGTTTGACGGCGTGGACGAAGTCGGGGAACTTGATACCGTCCTGGATGAAGAAGACCGGGAAGTTGTTACCGACAAGGTCGTAGTTACCTTGTCCGGTATAGAACTTCGTGGCGAAGCCACGCACATCTCGGACGGTGTCCGCTGAGCCGCGGGAGCCGGCGACCGTGGAGAACCGGACGAAGACGGGGGTCCGAAGGCCGGGGGTGGTCAAGAACTTTGCCGCGGTGAACTCTGCCAGACCGTCGTCGTAGGGCTCGAAATAGCCATAGGCGCCTGCACCTCTGGCGTGGACGACACGCTCGGGAATCCGCTCGTGATCGAAGTGGGTCACCTTCTCCCTGGCGTGGAAGTCCTCCAGGAGAGTCGGGCCGCGCTCACCGGCGGTGAGCGCGTCGTCGGTATGGTCGACGCGCACGCCTTGTTGGGTCGTCAAGTACGCCTTGGCATTGTCTACGCGCGCATTGTCGAGCTGCCGCTGCTTCGGGTTCGGGGTGTTGTTCACCGTATTCCTCTCATTGCGGGGACGCTTGGCCGGTGGGTACCCGAGGTCCTCACACGCAAACACCGCAGATGTCTCGGGTCAAAGCCTGAGCCCGTCAGAGAGAGGCTGCTCTGGCGTAGTCGCGGGCGACGGCGTCCTCGTCTGAGGCCGGGGTGACCTGCTTGATGAACTCACCGACATAGCGGATGGCCCGGCGTCCCTCTGGGAGGATGTCAGCCGCCAGCGGGAAGTCGTGGATCTGCCCGTCCCACAGGTGTAGATCGCAGGTTGCTCCGGCATCGTTCATGCGCTGGTACATCAGCTCGGCATCGGACAGCAGCAACTCGTCGGTGCTCACATGGATCGAAACCGGTGGCATGTCCGTCAGCTTCGCATCGACGGGAGAGATGATGTGCCGGTTGAATGCGCTGCGGCGCTGCGTCGCGAGGTGGCGGGCGAATACCGACATGGCGCGCGCGGTGAACATCGAGCACCGACCCGAATTGGGTTGGTTTAGTTTGCTTTCCGGGTTCAGATCGGTCAGCGGCGAAATCGCGGCCACGCCTGCTGGGGTGTGACCACGCCGCAGCAGTTCCAGCGTGGTGACAAGCGCAAGATAACCACCGGCGGAGTCGCCTGCCAGTACGATGTCGCGGTCCTGATAGCCACGGCGCACGAGCCATCGGAGCCCGTCCAGAGCATCGGCGACCGCTGCCGACGGACCGTAGTTGGGCAGCATGCGATATCCGATGTTGAGAACTTCGGCGTCCGCGGCGCGCGACAGCCGTGTCACCAGGGGCCGGTGGGTGTTGAGCCCACAGGTCAGGAACGCACCACCGTGCAGATACAGCACCGCACGGCGCGCTGATATGCCTGCCGCGCAGATCAACTCGGCGGGACACGAGGGCAGATCGATCAGCTCGACGGACACCGCCGCCGGCAGCGGCGCGAACTCTGCGAGGCGATCGATCGTGTCGAACGGCCAGCGCATCTTCGGTTGCAGTGCCCACATCCGAACGGCGTTCTTGACGATGACTCGGCACCCGGCCTCCAGCGCCAAAGATTGTGGGCTCCGGTGATGATGGTGATGCCGCTTGCCCACGACCGGGCTACGGGCGCAGGCGCCGGCATCGCGTCGGGCTGTTCTCATGGCGATCAACTCCTGTCCCTGACAGGGATACCCCAGGTGGCGGGACCGAAACGGCTATTGATCGAATCATGTTTGGCCCGTTCTGGTTTCGCTTTGACCACTACAACGGTCACGGTCGCGACGGCGCCATCAAACTCGTGGTGATCCTTTCCTGCGGGTCACCGCTTCGTCGCCCGAAAAGGTGATGACGTCGTCCGGGTCTTTGTCATAGAAGCTGAACACCCCACTGCCCTCGCCGGAGGCCACCTGAATCTCGTTCACGGTAAACCAGCGGTCTGCCGCCGGATCTCTTATGACATCGCCCTCTGCGACGTCGCCGGGAAGGATCGTCTCAACCGCGCAGTCAGCCGTCATACGGGTGGATTACCCAGCGTTTCCGGCGGTTACTCCCCGCGGCATGCGGGTACTCGCCGAAACAGAGCCGAAGACCTGAGGGAGGCGGCATGACGACGACTGTCGGTGACTTTTTGATCGAGCGATTGAGGCAGTGGCGGATTCGCCATGTGTTCGCCTACCCGGGCGACGGGATCAACGGCATCGTGGCGGCTTTCGGGCGAGCGAAGGACGCACCACAGTTCGTCCAGGCCCGGCACGAGGAGATGGCGGCTTTCCAGGCAGTCGGATACGCCAAGTTCTCCGGCGACGTCGGCGTGTGTATGGCAACCTCCGGGCCCGGCGCCATTCATCTACTCAACGGGCTTTACGACGCCAAGCTGGACCGAGTTCCCGTCGTGGCCATCGTCGGTCAAACCGCACGCAGCGCCATGGGTGGCAGCTATCAGCAAGAGGTAGATCTGCAGAGTCTGTACAAGGATGTCGCCAGCGACTACCTGGTGGAGGTCAACGTCGCCAGCCAATTACCCAACGCACTCGACCGTGCCATCCGCACGGCCCTCGCCCGGCGGGCGCCCACGGCCTTGGTGATCCCTTCGGACCTGCAGGAGCAGCCCTACTCGGCTCCCGGCCATGAGTTCAAGCAGGTCCCCTCGAGCGACGCCGCGTACGTCCGGCCTGTCGTGGATCCGCAGAGCGACCAAATCCGGTGCGCGGCAGAGATACTCAATGCCGGTACGCGGGTTGCGACTCTGATCGGGCAGGGAGCCCGTTCGGCCGCCGCCCAGGTGCGTGAACTGGCCGAGCGCACGGGTGCCGGAGTGGCCAAAGCGCTTCTGGGTAAGGACGTGCTCCCTGACGACCTGCCCTACGTCACCGGATCCATCGGATTGCTCGGTACGCGTCCCAGTTACGAGATGATGCGCGATTGCGACACGCTGCTCATCGTGGGCTCGAACTTCCCGTACAGCCAGTTCCTTCCCGATTTCGGGCAGGCCCGCGCGATCCAGATCGACATCGACGGAAGTGCTATCGGCATGCGCTACCCGACGGAAGTCAACATCGTCGCCGACGCCGAAAGTGCACTCACCGAACTGCTTCCGCTCGTGGAACCCAAGAAGGACCGCTCGTGGCGCGAGGACATCGAACGCGGTGTGGCCCGATGGTGGGAAACGCTGGAGCGGCAAAGCCTGCTGTCGGCCAAACCGGTCAATCCCATGCGCGTGGCGTGGGAACTGTCGCAGCGGCTGCCGGAGCGCGCCATCGTGACCGCTGACTCGGGTTCGTCGACCAACTGGTATGCCCGCTGCCTCAAGTTCCGTGAGGGTATGCGAGGCTCGTTGTCCGGGACCCTGGCGACGATGGGACCCGGTGTGCCGTATGCGATCGGAGCGAAGTTCGCACATCCGGACCGCCCGGTGATCGCTCTGGTCGGGGATGGCGCCATGCAAATGAACGGCATGGCCGAACTTCTCACCATCTCGCGCTACCACTCCCAATGGTCCGATCAGCGCCTGGTGGTCTGCGTCTTCCACAACAACGATCTGAACCAGGTCACCTGGGAACTGCGAGCCATGGGCGGAGCCCCGAAATTCGTCGATTCGCAAGCGCTTCCCGATGTGTCGTACGCCGACATCGCATGCACGATGGGCTTGAACGGAATCGTGGTGACAGACGGGGATTCGATGGGCACGGCGTGGGACGAGGCGTTGTCCGGTGCCGGTCCGACCGTCCTCGATGTCCACTGCGATCCCGAGGTGCCCCCGATCCCGCCGCACGCCACCTACGAGCAGATCAAGGACATGGTCTCCGCGGTGCTCAAGGGCGATCCCAATGGCTGGCACCTGATGTATCAGGGAGCGAAAACCAAAGCACAGGAGCTGATCCCACACTAGGGGCGCAATATGACCAGCAATACACCGACAGCCCTACGGGACGACGTCGACAGCAGGTGCTCATGGCCGCCGACAGTGGCGATCGCCGTCGGCGGGGCGGCGGGTGTCCGCCTGCGGCAGATGTGACCGCGGATGCGCGGCCAACTAGCGGTGAGATCATGGACATCGACCATCCGGAACGGGATCAGCACTGGGATACCCGGCAGCGTCAGGAGACCGAAACCGAACGGCTGGACCGTAATTGGTCCAGCCTGCTGCAGGAGCTGCGGGTCACCCAAACCGGTGTGCAACTGCTGACGGGGTTCCTGCTGACGTTGCCGTTCCAGCAACGGTTCAATATTCTCACCGCCGAGATGCGACTGGTCTATCTCGCCACCGTCGGTGCGTCGGTTGCTGCCACCGTGCTGCTGATCGCACCGGTCGGGATGCACCGGCTCTTGTTCCGCCGCCACCGGCTGGCGGTGCTGGTGGCCGCGGCGCACCGGTGTGCCTACTCCGGACTGATCCTGCTCGGGGTGGCACTCGTGGGCGTAACGGTCATCGTGTTCGATGCGGTCGCCGGCACCGCCGCGGCGTTGATCGCGGGTGCCATCGCATTGTCCATGTTCGCGCTGTTCTGGCTGGCAATACCGTTGTTCATGCGGACGGGCGAACTACAGCCGCCGGCGCCATAGCGGCCGTCACACAGTCAGCCCGAGCCGTTCGGCCAGCAGCAGAAACGCGGCGGCGTAGTCGTTGTCGGCGGTCTCTTTGTGAACACGTTCCCAGTCCAACACCTCTCGCGTGGCGCGCACCACAAGCAGCAGGGACGTGAAGTCGCACCGATGTTCTTGGAGCGAGCGCAGTTTCTGGACGATGACAATGGTAGGCGGCAGCACCGGCATGGTGATCGCGAGTACGTCGCGGGCTTCGGCACTCTGCACGGTTGCCGGCTCGACCGGTAAACCGTTGACCCGGAACAGCACATCGACCACAACGTCCCCCGTTCGCGCCTTGAACAACCAATCCTCGGGCGGGTGTTCAATGGCGAATCCCGCGGCAGCCAGCGTCAGCGCTGCGGCTTGTGCGTCGTCGGCGATCAGGAACGGTCGGGACGGGCCGATCTGGAGGTGATGGGAGCCAGCTTCCTGACCCGCGTGTCAGTTCTCACATCGCTTGGGAGTTCATGCGGTGACGTGACCGACGAACGGGTAATCGGCAGGTATGGCTGAAGACCACACCGATGAACGCGCCCCGGGGGCCGGCTTGGCACCCAAGGCCAAAGCGCTGGGCCTGCCCACTCATGTGCGGGCCTGCCTGTTCGACCTGGACGGTGTCCTCACCGACACCGCGAGCGTGCATGAGCGAGCGTGGAAGTCGATGTTCGACGAATACCTGCGCGGGCGTGGCGACGGACGCGGGTTCAGCGATGACGATTACCGTCGCTACGTCGACGGCCGCACCCGGGAAGACGGCGTGCGCGATTTTCTGTCCAGCCGACATTTCGACCTCCCCGAGGGGGATCCCGGAGACGACGCCCGCGCCGACACCGTGCACGGCTTGGCCATCCGGAAAAACGAACTGTTCCAGCAGTTGTTGCATCGCGACGGTGTCACGGCGTTCGAGGGCTCCCGCCGCTATCTTGAGGCCGTAAGCCGCGCCGATCTCGCGGTCGCCGTCGTGTCGTCGAGCATGAATACCCGCGACGTACTCGGCATCACGGGCCTCGACAAGTTCGTCGCCTGCCGGGTCGACGGCATCACGGTGAGCGAACACCATCTCAAGGGAAAACCGGCGCCGGACTCGTATCTGTATGCCGCGCGCCTGCTCGACGTCATGCCGGCTCAGGCGGCGGTCTTCGAGGACGCGGTCGCCGGCGTCCAGGCCGGTCGGGCCGGGCATTTCGGTTGCGTGGTCGGCGTCGACCGGACCGGATCGGCCGAAGCGTTGCGGAACAACGGCGCCGACATCGTGGTCGGCGACCTTGCCGAACTGCTGGTGGTGTGATGATCAACGATGATGCTTTTCCGGTCGAGCCCTGGCGGGTGCGCGAGACCGAGCTCCAGTTGAACCTCATCGCCCAGACCGAATCGGTATTCGCGTTGTCCAATGGACACATCGGGTTCCGGGGGAATCTGGACGAGGGCGAGCCGCACGGCCTGCCCGGCACCTATCTGAATTCGTTCTTCGAGTTGCGGCCGTTGCCCTATGCGGAGGCCGGCTACGGCTATCCGGAAGAAGGCCAGTCCCTGATCAACGTGACCAACGGAAAGGTGTTGCGGCTGCTGGTCGACGATGAACCGTTCGATGTCCGCTACGGCGAACTGATCGAGCACGAACGGACACTGGATTTCCGGGCAGGCACGTTGACGCGGCGAGCCCGCTGGTGTTCGCCGGCAGGCAAGCAGGTGCTGATGCAGTGGACCAGGCTGGTGTCCCTGTGCCACCGCAGCGTGGCAGCGATCGAGTTCGTCATCCAGCCGGTAGGTGAATTCGCCCGGATCACAGTGCAATCCGAACTTGTCGCGAACGAGGACCAGCCCAGCACCTCACCGGATCCGCGTGCGGCGGCGGTTCTGAGCCATCCCTTGACGTCGGTGGCGCATGAGGGACACGGTCAGCAGGCGCTCTTGATGCACCGCACCCGATCGAGCGAACTGACCATGGCCGCCGCGATGGATCACCTGGTCGATGTGCCAGGCAGGGTCGAGGTCTCGACCGAGACGAGTGCAGATCTGGCTCGTACGACGGTGATCTGTGGATTGCGGCCGGGTCAACGCCTGCGCATCGTCAAATTGCTCGCCTACGGCTGGTCCAGCCTGCGGTCGCGGCCGGCTCTGCGTGATCAGGTTGCCGGCGCGATGGCCGGTGCCCGCTACACCGGATGGCAGGGCCTACTCGATTCGCAGCGGGAGTACCTCGACGAGTTCTGGGACAACGCGGACGTGGAAGTCGAAGGGGATGCGCGTTGTCAGCAAGCCGTGCGGTTCGGTCTTTTTCACGTGTTGCAGGCCGGTGCCCGGGCCGAGCGGCGAGCGATTCCCTCGAAAGGCTTGACCGGTCCCGGCTATGACGGCCACGCGTTCTGGGACACCGAGGGCTACGTTTTGCCGGTGCTGACCTACACCTGGCCGTCGGCGGCCGCCGATGCGCTGCGGTGGCGGGCCTCGACCCTCGATCTCGCGCGGGAACGGGCCGCAGAACTGGAGTTGAACGGCGCCACGTTTCCGTGGCGCACCATCGGTGGCCAGGAATGCTCGGCATACTGGCCGGCCGGTACCGCGGCATGGCATATAAACGCTGACATAGCACTGGCTTTCGAGCGGTACCGCATCGTGACCGGTGACGGGACGCTCGAGTCGGAATGCGGGCTGCCGGTTCTGGTCGAGACGGCGCGGCTCTGGTGCTCGCTGGGACACTACGATCGCCACGGCGTGTGGCACATCGACGGGGTCACCGGTCCCGACGAATACACCGCAGTGGCGCGCGACAACCTGTTCACCAACCTCATGGCGGCCGAAAACCTACGCATCGCCGCGGCCGCCTGCGAGCGGCAGCCCGATCTCGCCGCAGGGCTGGAAGTCACCGACGATGAGATGGCGGCCTGGCGAGAGGCCGCGAACACCGTGCATGTGCCCTACGACAAAGAACTGGGTGTCCATCAACAGTGCGAAGGATTCACGAGGCTGCGCGAATGGCGGTTCACCGAGGACACCACCTACCCGCTGTTGCTCAGTCAGCCCTATGTGCGGCTCTACCCGTCGCAGGTGATCAAACAAGCCGACCTGGTGTTGGCCATGCACTGGTTGGGACACCGCTTCACCGACGAGCAGAAGGCCCGCAACGTCGATTACTACGAGCCGCGGACCACTCGTGACTCGTCGTTGTCGGCATGTACCCAGGCGGTGCTGTGCGCCGAGGTCGGGCATCTGGAACTGGCCCACGACTATGTCGCCGAAGCGGCGCTCATGGACCTGCGCGATCTGGAACACAACACGCGGGACGGGCTGCACGTGGCGTCGCTCGCCGGTGCGTGGATCGCTCTGCTCGCGGGTTTCGGCGGACTGCGCGACAGCGAGGGAATTCTCGCGCTGGATCCGCAACTGCCCGAAGACATCACGCGTTTGAAGTTCCGGTTGCGGTGGCACGACTACCGGGTCACCGTGGACATCACGCATGAGGCCGCGACGTACACCTTGCGTGACGGGTCCCGCGGATGCCTGCGGTTACGCCACGGCGATCGTGATCTCGAGCTGACAACGGCGTCGCCGATCTCTGTCCCGCTGCGGAAACGAACTCCGTTGCTACCACGCCCGCACCAACCTCCGGGGCGCAAACCTTGCCGTTGGGAGAGTCCGCCAGATTGACCCTCGGCCCGCCGGGCACAGCAGATGGCCAGGCCCTGCGCCATTATTCGACGACGTCGTAGAACGAGTCACCGTCCTCGGGAGTTCCGTCGATCTGGCCTTTCGTGCGGGCCTGCTCGTTGAGTGTGAGCGGGTCCGGCTCGGATTCGGAACCGCGGACGGTCGAGTCGTCTCCGGTGTCAGCCGGTACGTCCTCGGGTGTCACTTCCGGGTTCTCTTCGGACAGCCGTTCGTCCAGCGATCCGCTTTCTTTCGGTTCGATCCACTGTTCGGGCGGATCCACCGTCTGGTCTCCGTCGTCGTTGCGGACTTCGTCGGAGTCCAGGCTTTCCTGCTGGTCGAGCATGTTTTCATCTTCGCGTGCCATCACCGGAGACTGCCCGCCACGGTGCTCGGCCAAACCGAATTGCCCCGGCTCTGCCCGGCTTTGCGTGTAACGGTTTCGCGAGATGCGCTCGCGGCAATCCCACCATCATGGCGTCGTGGGAGTTGCGCTCGGATGGCGCGGCGGTGACGCCTGTTGTGCGCCAAGCCGCGGCGTGGGCTTGGCGGCTGCTCGTGATCGCCGTGGCCATCGCGACCCTGCTGGAGATGCTGCGCCATCTCGGCGTGGTGGTCGTGCCGGTGCTACTTGCGCTTCTGGTCACGGCGTTGCTGCTGCCCGTGGTCGACCTGCTAGACCGTGTCGGCGCACCACGGGGAGCGGCTGTCGCGCTCGTCATGGTGACGGGAGTGGCTGTACTGAGCGGAATACTGGCCTTCGTCATCACCCAATTCATCGACGGCGTCCCAGGCCTGGTCGAACAAGTCACGCACAGTATCGACTCGACCCGTGACTGGCTGATCACGGGGCCCGCGCACCTGAGCCGCGATCAGATCAACCACATCGGGGACACAGCCATTCAGTCCCTGCGCAACCATCAGGAGCAATTGACCACAGGAGCACTGTCCACCGCGGGGACGCTGTCGGAGATCGTCACCGGCGCACTCCTGGGGCTTTTCACCGTGATCTTCTTCCTTCTCGACGGCCGCAACATCTGGCGATTCAGCACCCTGATCGTGCCGTTGGGTGTGCGCGAGCGGATTCGCAAGGCGGGCAATGCCGGATTCCATTCGTTGATCGGCTACATCCGGGCAACCTCGCTGGTCGCTTTCGTCGATGCGGCCGGCATCGGCACCGCACTCGCGATCATGGGCGTTCCGTTGGCGTTGCCGTTGGCGTCGGTGGTGTTCCTCGGCGCGTTCGTCCCGTTGATCGGGGCGCTGGTATCCGGCTTTCTGGCCATCATCGTGGCACTACTGGCCAAAGGACTGCTGTATGCGCTCATCACGCTCGGGGTCATCGTGGCCGTCATGCAGATCGAGGCGCACGTATTGCAGCCCTTGGTGATGGGCCGGGCGGTGTCCATCCATCCACTGGCGGTCGTTCTCGGTATCGCCGCCGGCGGGGTTTTGGCCGGCGTGGTGGGAGCGCTGATCGCCGTGCCGACCATCGCGTTTCTGAACAGCGCTGTGCGGGTGCTGATGAGCGAACGGACACCCCCTCCCGACGGCGCTGTGGATAGCCGCCCTGTGCACCGCCAAGTGGGGGAGTGAATCGATGACTGCCCGCCACGTTGAGGGTGCAGAACCCTACATCCCCGAGACCATCACGCTCGCCGGGCTCGCAGATGCCGTGCAGGGGTGTCGCGGGTGCACCCTGTTTCGTGACGCCACGCAGGCGGTCTTCGGCGCCGGACCTGCCACGGCGACCATGATGCTGGTCGGCGAGCAGCCTGGTGACCGTGAGGACCGCGACGGGCAGCCGTTTGTCGGCCCGGCCGGGCGACTTCTCGACGACGCCCTGCTCGCCGCAGAGGTTGTCAGGGACCAGGTCTACCTGACCAACGCCGTCAAACACTTCAAGTTCACTCGGGCGGCCGGCCAGAAGCGTCGCATTCACAAGACCCCCAGCCGCACCGAGGTTGTCGCGTGTCGGCCGTGGTTGTTCGCCGAACTGGGTGTCGTGCAGCCCGATGTCCTGGTGTTGCTCGGCGCAACGGCGGCAAAGTCACTGATGGGAAACGACTTTCGCCTGTCCGCCCACCGCGGCGAAGTATTGCGGATGCCCGCCTCGGCGGTGACCGCCGACCACCTGGACCCGGATGTGGTGGTGAGCATCCATCCCTCAGCGGTCTTGCGTGCGCCACGCGACGCGCGCGCCGACGCCTACGACGGGTTGGTGACTGACTTGCGGTTGGCCATGTCACTGCTCGGGTGAGCGCGTAGCCAATCGCGGTTCGGCGGCGTCGGCTCGGTAATCCCTGAGGAGTTCCTGTGGCGAGCACCCGTAGTGCTCGCGGTGATACGCGGCGAACCGGCCTGCGTGCGCGAAGCCCCAGCGGCGGGCGGTTTCACCGACCGATGTCGCCTCGGCGCCCGTGAGCAGCTCGAGGTGAGCGTGGTGCAGGCGGACGCGCCGCAGGTACGCCATGGGCGTGCAATCGCGATGCCTGCGAAACATGTATTGCAGTGCCCTGGGCGTCACGTAGACCGCGGCGGCGATATCGGCCAGCGAAATATCGGCGTGGGCGTTGTCCTCGATGAAGGCGATGGCGCGCCGCAGCAGGACCGGGCTGCTGTCGCGCCGGTCCTGCGAAGTCGGTTCGAGGACCGCATCGTGCGGCAGGGTCGCCAGCAGTACGGCCGCAACGTGGTGCTCCAGCATTCGGGCCAGCAAAGGACTGCCCTGCAGGTGCCCATTGGCGCCGCTGCGGCCCACGTAATCGACGAGGGCGGCCAATTGGTGGTTGGCAGCAGCCGAGATCGGGTCGGTTCCGGTGAGGCGGACCGGATTCCCGATACCCGCGACACTGGTCAGGATGCCTGGGTCTACGACGAGATGGTGATAGCGGCCGCACAGGACTCGTCCGTCGAATCGTGGTGCCGCGCGGGGTATGAACGCGGTGACTTCGCCGGGCCGGTACCGCTCGCCTCCTGAATGCGGCGATCGTTGTTCGACGCCGCCGCTGATCACGTGGCACACCAGTATCTGCGCGGGTGGATCCATCTGGTATCCGAAGCTACAGCCGTACTCGGCAGTGTCGACGCCGATGGCGCCCGCCGACGAGCGTTCCAGACGCATCGGTGTGGGGGTCTCCGGGTGCGGCACTCGAATCCGGAGCTTGGCGAAGACGGCGCTCAGGGTGGCTTCGGCGGCATCGATGTCGTTGGTGTCAAGCAGAACTGCAGACATCACTCACCCCTGGACAACACATAACGACCAACGGCATCGTTCTGAGCCGACCTCGGTTCTCCAGCGTACCGACGCTCACGAAGCTCCTGGTCACGGCGAGCCGGCTCGATCGCCGCGTGAACGGTTCGTCAAACGAAAACCGGTATCCGAATAACGAACGACCGCCTGCCGGTCCGCCGACCCAACGGTTCCCGGACCGGTTTTTCCCGTGCGCTCAAGGTCACGATTGATTAAGAATAGGGTGGTATTTCTGTGATTCGATTGGGATTTTTGCCGAATTCGGCGCCCATTGCGATCAATGTCACGGTCGATCGGTGTAACGCTGCCCGATTGTTCGCTCATCGCGAACTGGCAACCCGGCGCTGCGGGGTGCGCATCGCAAACCGGTTACTACGGCGGCACTTTCGCGCTGCGCTACCGTGGTTTTCGGGGTTGGGAAAAAGACGACAATTCGCAGTCGAAGAAAGAAATGATCATGAAATTGAGTAGCAGAACCGCACGCCGAGGTTTCGCCGGTGTCGGTGCGGGCTTTTTGTTCGGCGGGGTTTGTGCGGCCACGATCGCAATCCCCGTCGCTTCCGCGACCCCTGATCAGTGCAGCGCCCAAACTCTGGCGGGCACGGTCAGTTCGGTGACGGGCGCGGCCCACCAGTACCTTGCCGCACACCCCGGGGCCGACAACGCGGTGACCGCTGCGTACGGGAAGCCCCGGGACCAGGCCGCAGCTGACCTGAGGGGTTACTTCACCGCAAACCCGGGGGAGTACTACGACCTGCGCAATATCCTGGCGCCGATCGGCGACGCGCAACGCCAGTGCAACGTCACGGTGTTGCCGCCGGACCTGGCGTCGGCCTACGAGCAGTTTATGGCCGGCTGAGTCACGGCTTAGTGGTCTCGATCGAGACCACTAAGGGCGCTGATTCTTACTGTGCGCGATCAACTCCCGATTGCGCGTATCTATCTCGTCCTGGGTGGCAGGGGCGAGGAGCTCGCCACCCGGCGCCGCCGTCGCCTGGCAGCGGAGCACTTCCGGCCGCTGGTCGCGTTCGTACTGTTCCCACGCGTCGCCGAGGTTGCTGGGATGTGCGCGCAGGGCCTGTGCGAGGAACCAGGCGCCGCTGAGGGCCAGGCTGGTTCCACGTCCCGACAGGGTTGAGGCGCAGTGTGCGGCATCGCCAACGAGGACGACGCGACCGTTGTGCCAACTGGGCATCTGGATCTGACTCTCAGAGTCGAAGTAGACCTGCGGGTCTTGTCTGGCGGCGTCGACCAATTCAGGTACTCGCCACTCATGGTGACCCGTGAAGGCTTCGGCCAGGATTCGCTTCTTCGCGGCGAGGTCGTGGTAGTCGTAGTCGATCCACGGTGAGCGGAACATGAAGAACGCCAGCGCTTTTGTGTTATAGGACATGATGCCGACTATGTGGCCCGGGAAGTTGTACATCGGGTTCACCCGGTCGGTCGGGTGGTAGCCGGGTAACGCGGCCATCCCGGTGTAGAAGCCGAGGTGGTGCAGGAACTGTCGTTCGGGACCGAACGTGAGTCGCCGTACCGCCGAGTGCATTCCGTCCGCCCCGACGACGAGGTTGTAGCGTTCGACCGCGCCCGAGGAGAACCGCACGTCGACACCCGACCCGCTATCGTCGAGGTCGGCGACGGATTCGCAGAACCGCAATTCTGCCGACGACCCCAGCCGGTTGCGCAGGATGTTGGTGAGGTCGTCGCGGGCGATCTCGATGTCATCGGGGCTGTCATTGATCTCGTCCAGCGGCAGTTCCGCCACCACCGTGCCGGCCCCGTCGACGAATTGCACCCGCTCGGTCATATCGATCTTGCGTTCGTGGATCTGTCCGAGCAGGCCCATCTTGTCGGCCACGTCGATCGAGTGCCCCCGAATGTCGATCGGCGGCGCACTACCTCCCAAGTGGTCCGCGCGCTCGACGATGGTGACGTCATGGCCGTCGGTACCGAGGTTGATCGCGGCACTGAGGCCCGCGACACCGGCACCGGAGATGAGAATGCGCATCCGTAAGCCTCCACGGAGATAAGATCCGTCGTGTATCCAACGAACGGTAGCGGTTAACTTTAGGAAACGCAATGCCTCTTATCCCCGATGTCGCTCCGCAGCGTCGCCGCGGTCTCGCGCTAGAGAACGCGCTTCTGGCCGCGGCCTGGGACGAACTGAATGAACATGGCTACGACGACTTCACCATCGATGGCGTCGCCGCGCGGGCCCGCACCAGTCGCGCGGTGCTGTACCGGCGCTGGCCCGGGAAGCCCGAACTAGTCCATGCGGCGTTGATCGCTGCGACCATCAAGGATCCACTCATCCTGCCCGATACCGGTAGCTTGCGCGGCGACGTCATCAATCTGCTGCAGCAGTCCAACAGCCAACGCGGCCATCTCGCCGTCACCGTCGTCTCCCGGCTCGGTGATTTCTACCGGGACACCGGCACCCGCATCGCCGAATTACGTGACGCTCTCGAGGTTCAGGGTGGCGCCACCATGAACAAACTCATCGCCCGGGCTGTCGCCCGAGGGGAGATCGGGCCCGACCAGATCAAGGGTCGAGTCGCACAACTACCTACCGACCTGCTTCGCCACGACGTGTTGGTCACGTTAGCACCCCTGACCGATCAGGCCATCGAAGAGATCGTGGACACCGTGTTCCTACCTCTCGTCCGGCTCGGCGCGGATGGCGCGTAGACCAGCGGCAGATGCCTACGAATGATCAATCGTCTCAACGAGATTGGAGCTGAGGGGGTTCAGTTGGAGATCTTGTGGTCGAAGACCTCGTCGAGCCAGTCGAACATCATCTGTTGAGCTTTGGCGAGGTTATTGACCTGGCAGTGCAAATCCGCCCCATCGGCGAGCGTTCCAATGGCTTGGCTCTTCACCTTGCTGGCGACGTTTTCAAACGCATACTCCGCCTGTCGCTTCACCTCTGGCGCTTCGCTTTCCGCGTACATGCAGAGGAACGGTGCCGTTATTCTCGAGCAGTCCACATCGAGAAATCCAGCGTTGGGAATCCAGTCCACCAAGCTATCAAAACCGTGAAACCAAACGACTCGCTCCAACGTCACTCTGGCGAACAAGGGGAGCGTCGCCACAAAGCTTCTCGATTCTTCAGGGGTCACTCCCCAATAGACCGGAAGTTCCTCGTTTTCTTTCTTGAATAGCTCCGGAATCGAGTAGAGGGGTGAGTTCGGGACGATTGCGGCAAACCGGTCATCTACGGTCGCGTGGTACATCGTCTTCGCCCCACCGTAACTGGCCCCGGCCAGGACAAGCCCGCCGGAGTCAACGTCAGGACGGGCGAGCAGCATGTCGGTGGCCGCTCGCCAGCACCCGGCAAGCTCTGTTTCTCCAAAAACCTTGTACGTTGCTTCCGGCTCGTAGAACCGCACGGGCGGATCCCATGGCCCATCAAGAATGAGGAAGTTGTAACCTCGGTCGATCGCCGCCTTCCCGCACATGAAATAGGCATCTTCTTTGTGCGACTCTCCACCGTTGTGGAAGTATATCGTTGGCTTCGGCTCATTGGTCGTATCAGCCTTGAGTAGACAGCCGGGAAATCTGTACCCGTTGTAATCAACGGTGACCCAGTCATGGGGTACGAGTTCCGATCTTGCGTCTAGCCCGCTCCGAAAGCAGGACGCTGATTTGTAATAAATGCGGTCATGGTCCTCTTCGCCAGGTGCTACAGCACAGAACGCCGCCCGATAGTACGTATAGGCTCGCAAGAAAGCATCACTCGCGCTGATCCGGTGGCCGCTCTCGAGACACTGCCCGGCAAGCGCTTCACTTTTTTCGGCCTCCTTGACGAACTCCGTCTTCCAACTCACATCACTCTTTGGGTCGATGCGGCGTGCGACGTTGAAGAGTTCGCCCAGGGCCGCGCCATGCTCGGCATGGTTGGACAGGAAGTACTGGAACATGAAGTCCATGTCTTCGCCGTCGAAGAAGACCTTGTGCGTCAATCGTTTGCTCAATTTCAGTTCATCTGACTGCGCGCCCATCCGAACACCCCTCTCATCGACATCAGTCCGAAGCTATTCCGTGCCTTACCTTTTCGTCGAGACTATGGTGCATCAGCTCTGGTCGGTCGCTGCCGCCCGAATCTGTGCGTTGCGCGCATGGATTGCCTCCCAGGAGTCGGGCAGCGTCAGGGCGAGCCCGCCGCCGTCGGGAATTGCTTGCCCCGCCTGCACATAGGGGCGCTGACGGCTTTCGTATGCTTTGAACGCGGCAGCCAGGTCGCGGCCGCTGCGGCCCACCTCCTCGGCGAGGAAGTCGGCACCAGTCAGCGCAAGTGAGGTACCGCGGCCCGACAGCCCCGACGCGGCGTGGGCGGCATCGCCGATGAGCACCACGCCTCCCCGATGCCAACAGGGCATGTGGATCTGACTCGCTGAGTCGAAGTACAGCTCGGGATCACCCTCGGCGGCCTCGAGCAGTTCCGGGATCCGCCACTCGGTGTGGCCAGCGTAGGCATCGGCGAGGATGTTTCGCTGCTGGTCGATGTCGTGGTAGTCGTAATCGAGAGGTTCGGAGCGGAACAGGAAGACAGCCAGGCCGGTATCTTTGTATCCCATCGCCCCCACCATGTGGTCGGGATAGTTGTAGATGGTGCTGACGCCAGAGACCTTGCCTGACGGCAAGTCAGCGATCGCGATGTAGCAGCCTAGATGGTGGACGTACTCGGATTCGGGACCGAAGGTGAGCCGTCGCACCGTTGAGTGCAGCCCGTCGGCACCAACGACGAAGTCGAACCGGCCGGTCCCGCCCGATGAAAAGACGACGTCCACGCCTTCGTCCACCTCGGACAAGGACGTGACGGAATCGCTCATACGAAGTGCCACATTGGACGGAAGGGCGTCGGCGAGGATGTTCGCCAGGTCTTCCCGCGCGATTTCGATATCGTCGTCGGAATCGCTGACCACCCGCGACGTCCAGGGAAGTTGAGCGGTGACTTGACCATCGGCATCGACAAAGACTGACTGCTGGGACATCGAAATTCGTGCGTTGAGCACGGCGTCGAGAAGTCCCATCTTCCGTACGGTAGCGATTGCATCACCGCGCACGTCAATGGGAGAGCCGTTGGTACGCAGGTGGTTCGCGCGCTCGATGATCATCACGTCGTGACCTGAGCGGCCGAGGTTGAGGCCCACGCCGAGACCGGCGACACCGGCGCCGACAACTAGAACTTTCACGCCACGCTCCTTACGATCCGTTGATTGGGTGTGCGAGTACAAATTCGCGCAGCAGCTTGGCGGTTTGGTGCTTGCCTTCGACCGTGATGCCGTGGCGAACACCAGGAAGCAACTCCAGGCGCGAGTTCGGGATCGCCGCGGCGATCTGCTCGCCGGCGGCAGGGGTCGCTCCCTGGTCGTCCTGGCCGTAGATGAGCAGCGTTGGCGCGGCGATCTCTGCTAGCCGATCGGTCACATCGAAATGGCGCACCGCGTCCAGTCGCCGGACGTCTGCCTCCGGTGTCCGGTGGATCAGCAGCGCCATCAGCTCTGCGACCATTTCCTCAGATGCTTGCCCCTGCGGAGACAGAACGAAGTCGAGCATCTGCGCTGTGCGTTGATCTGGCGGGGTTTCCACGATGGCGCCAGTTGTGGCGTTCGCTTGGAAATCAATTCGCGCAAGCGTTGCACCCAGGGCCAGGCTGTGCACCACCTGTGGTCTGGTCAAGGCCAGTTGCAGCGCGATTGCCCCGCCGAACGATGCGCCGAAGATGTGGGCGCGCTGGTAGCCGAGTCCTTCGATCAGGGCCTGGCAATCATCGGCGAGGTCCTGAATGCCATAGGAATCAGCCGGATTCAGTGAATCACCGGTATCCCGCTGGTCGTAGCCGATGGCGCGAACCCCCGGCCCGAGCAGGGTGCGCATCGAGTCGTACTGGATTTTCCCGGTCTCTCCTCCATGGATAAGGACGACGGGCTCTCCGCTGCCATGTACGGAATACGCGATGACCTGATCGCCGAACCGCAACGTCGGCATCGGGAACCTCCTTAAAGAAACTATTTGTTCACTTAAGCTAGCATCTCCCCATGCGGCATTCAAGGGCCACGGACCGCCGCCGGTGGGGGAGAGGGAATGTGCCGCATCTTGTTCGGGTTGTCACCCTTGGTCGACCGAGGCTGGCATCGCCGCCCCCATCCTGGATCGTACGCGCGGTAAAAAAAGACCTCGCCTACTTCCGCCGCCCGGTCGCTGACCGCTGCAAGAGCGGCGAGAAGATCGAAATCCTTTGCAGCGGAACTGAACACGCCAGGAGCACTAGCCCCGGACTCCCAGCGCTCCGCCATCGTGAAGTTCTTGTTCTGCGCGCCGCAATAGATCCGCGTCTTGAAACACCACGATGTCGTCGACCGACATGCCGCCGCCCCCTTTGTCCGAAACAAGCTGCGGTGGCCGATGTTATTGGCGCTCGATGTCGTAGGTCAATGACACATAGTCATACTGTCACCAGGTGTAATAGGGGCGTTGGCTACGGGGACCATTTGTGCAGATAGCTTCCTGCACACCTGGATTGTCCAGCCTCGGATCGTCGAAAGGTGCTGAACCACTGCTTAGTTGGACGATGACGGTCATTTCGTTACCGAGGGTGGGGAAATCGACTACAGGATGGTCGGGAAATCCGAATGAAAGTGTCCGGTTGCGCCGAGGCCACACTGGCCGACGGCCTTGTGGTCGAGCAGGACGGGATACTCGTCCAGACAGCCCGACACGGCCCGGCTTCACGATAAGCACCGTCCAGCGCGCGATGGGTGCGTGGTCATGAGCTGACAGCCCGGATTCCGGCCAACACAACATCACTGATGCGTTCGGCATCGGCGCGCGTGAACGGCCGTGTCCCGCGGAGAAGCCACATGTGGACAGGACCCGTTAACATCTCGGCGAGGAAGTGAACGTCCATGTCCGGCAGCTCACCACGGTCGCGGCCCCTGTCGAGCCGGCGGCGCAATACTGACAACCTCCGCTCGAAAACATCGTTCACCGTTTGCTGAACTTCAGGGTCATCGCGGGTGGTCCCCAAGGCCTGCACGAGTGCTTGTCCAAGCGGCGTGGAATAGGCCGCGACCAGGGCCACCAAAAATTGGACTAGGTCAGCACGGATGTCGCCCGAGTCCGGCATTGGAACGGCATCTTCGGCGAAAGCGGACAGCGCGTCGCTGACCAGCTTGCCGCGCTGTGGCCAGTTCCGGTAGACGCTGGTTCTACTCACTCCTGCGCGCTCAGCCACGTCCTCATAGCGCAGCCCGCTGATCCCACGCAGGGCCACGAGCTCAACCGTCGCCTGCAGCGTGCGCTCCCGGACGCGTGCAGTCCGTCCACCGGGTCGGCGGCCCGACGTATCCGGGGTGACGGGCTTAACCATGTGAGCCGCCACAGCGGTAACTATTGCGGTAGTCGGGCATCAGCCAACGCGGCATCGGCGAAACCCTA
The DNA here is from genome assembly GCF_000382405.1 of Mycobacterium sp. 141. Taxonomy (GTDB): domain Bacteria; phylum Actinomycetota; class Actinomycetes; order Mycobacteriales; family Mycobacteriaceae; genus Mycobacterium. The sequence goes on along the minus strand of NZ_KB908260.1, from coordinate 145,259 downwards.
TTGCGTGACGAGGCCCACGTGATGCTGATCGCGTGCCGACCGGACCTACACGTTGTGTCCTTTGACAGCAGCGGAATCCAAAGCGACCCGTTAAAGCGAACATTCTGGGGCTAGGCTAGCATTTGGTTCAGAAAGTGTTCAATCGCCAGGCTGATCCAGGCCACTGTCGCTGTCGGATCGATGCGTGCCGGCTATCCGGTGGACCTCGCGTTGCTTGTTTTGCTGAAGGGGCTCAGTAGCGTGGACGCGAAGCTCTTGTCGTATGTAGGTCAGGCGGTTTCCGCAAATCTGTTGCGCGCCTGATAAATTCGCCTTAGCGGGAAGCCTGCGATGCTCTCTCATGCGTCCGGCTTGGTCCAGAATTCTACAGCTGAGCCTCCGAATTCCGGCTCGGCGCTCAGGTAAAACGCATCCCAGCGCGGCTGCTGATTCTCGTTCCTTCACAGTAGAAAACATTGAGCCACAGTGCATTCGGATCTCCCACGAACTCCGCGACCCCTGGATACCTGAGTGAGAGCCATCCTCGACACAAGCGTGGTCATCGCCACCGACATCGGGCCGCTGGAGGGCGAACTCGCTATCAGGCAGCTACGACAGCACTGCGCTCGGCCGCGGCCCAATTCGATCAGCCGCCGCAAATCCCAGCGGACCCGGGACAGCTGTTACTGGAAACGGTCTTCCTCCCACGCGATGCTTTTTTTGGCAACACCGAGATGGTCTCTGCGGCCGGTATGAACGTCCCGGATCCTGCTGATCTGTCGCTAAAGGAATTCCGCGTCGTGGTCTGATCTCTGCGGGATGTCAACTTTGTGCGGTGTTAGGACGGCAATCCCTTGGCAGACAGTGTGATGAATCGACGACCCGAGCATCCGATGGCGGTAAGCGGCCGGGTATATCCGTCACGTCGCGGGCTGCGCCTCCACCACGGCCATCGTGGTGGAGGCACAGTCGAGCGTGCTGTCGGACTCAGGCGACCCGGTGGGAATTCTGTAAGCCGCAGCGGAGAGCGCCGATATGGCCGTGTCGTTGCGTATCCGGCGCCGTCCGCCTCACACCGCCGTCTCGCGTGTGTCAGCCGTGACCGGAACCGCAGCCCACGCCGGGGAGGCAGCCGCTGCCACCGGGAACCCCGCCGGGGCCACCGTTGACGCCGCCGGACCCGCAGATCGGGCCGTTCGCGCTAGGCACACAGCCGCTACCTCCGGGGCCGCCGCCCGGCCCGTTATCGGTGCCGCCAGACCCGCATTGGCCGTTGATACACCCGCCGCCACCCGGGTCGAGCGGGACAGTCGCGATGGTGCCAGGCTGCACACTCGCCAACTGGCCGGGGACCTGTGCTGTCGCGAATGGCGCGGCGGCGATAGCTGATGCGACGGCTCCGGCGAACACCAGAGGTGCGACGTCGCGCTTGATCCTGGTTCCTAGGTTGAGCTTCATCATGTCTTCGGGATATCCCGGTTGCGCGAACACGAAACCCGAATCACGGATCGGTCTTCAACGGGCCGCGGTCTGGACGGTGGCCGAATTCCAGGCGCAAGAGGATGAACAGGGTCGACAGCAGGTGAGTCGGCGGGAAGAGTACGTACCGGCGTTCTTTCAGGGCATCGAATTTTCGCAGGTACCGGTAGATCGACTCCAATTTGATGAGCCGGTCGCCGATATGGGCCAGCAGGTAACCGGCGTGGACAGCGATCCCTGCCGTCGGGTCCTTGGCGAAAAGTTCGGGGAACGGCGCGAAGGCGAGGGAAACCCGTTGAATTCCGGTGCGTTGAGCCCATTCGATGATGTCGACGGTGAGGCGTTCGTCGATTCCATTGGGAGCGCCCTTGCGTCGCCAGGGCAGTTCCAGGCTCAGGTCTGTTGCCGCAGCTGTGACATAACGATGAAATGCCTGTGCTCGCCCCAATCGATCACGAGCGATGATCAGCCACACGTCGGGGTAGCGGCCGGAGAGGGTGTCGCCCAGCATCATCGCGAATCCACGTTCTCCGGCCGCACCTCTGCCGGACGCTCGCACGACATCGGCGAGTTCGGCTCGTAGGTCGGCGTCGAGGTCCTGTTCGGCAATGATCTCGGTGGTGATTCCCGCGTTGTGGGTCCGCTGCACCGCTTGGCGCAGATTGCGTTTTTTCCGACCCAAGAGACTGAATTCGCCGACGTCGATGACGACATCGCGCCCGATGGGGATCGCTTTGAGACTGCCGACCCCGTCGGCGTCCAACCACAGTGCTATGCGGGATTCCGATGCCGCCAGGACCACGATCCGCCAGCCGCGGGACCGGCAGAGCGCTGCGAATCGGCCGACCACTTCGGGGTAGCGATTTTCGTCGCCGATCGGATCGCCGCTGACCACCGCCAGTCCACCCAGCGCCCGGTAGGCCACGCCCGCACTGTTATCGGTGCTGAAGACATAACTTTTGTCGGCGGCCATCGCAAATGGCGCCAATGGGTCGTCGTGGGTCTGGTCCACCAGCCGGTGCACTTGTGGCAATGCCTCGGGCTCGGCCCGTGACTGGCAGGGGAGCATCAGTAGAACTCCGGCCGCGAGGATGAACACCGCGAAGCCGCCGACCTCGCCGATGTCATCTGCCAGGACGGCCAGCAGCACCGCCGCCAGTGCCAGCGTGCCGTGCAGTCTGGTGATCGGGCGGCCGAGCAACATTCCGTGCCAGACGGTGATGACCGTGACCGCGGCCGCGACTATCTCCGCTGTAGCGGCGCGGGGCGTGGCGTGGCCGAGGCCGTACCACGCAGTGAGGATGATCGCCACACCGCCGACGATGATCAAGCCCGGCATGCCGCGCCACCCACGCCTGCGACCCGCGGCGGCCGCGGACACAGCGACGGTGGGCCGATGTTTCCATCTAGCGCGATCGCTCTCGAGCATCGCTGGAAGTCCTCCTCGATCGCGTGAATCGGCGCGTTGACGCTGCGCGGTAGCCAATTCGAGGATTACCCCGCGGGGCGGACAGCGCAACCGGGCGTGGCGTCACGTTTCGAAGTGGCTCGCAGGGGCTATTCCACCGGCATGAGGCTTGGTGGCGCACTTGGAGCAATTGTCCTGATCTGGTTGCTGATCGGGGTATTCGCGGCTTGGCAACGCGACTACTTCCGGACGGGTTCGACCAGCTGTGCCGCAGCAGGCAGCGTCGCGCTCACGGTCGTGGCGGGCCCGCTCAACTATGCGGGGGTGAACCCGAAGGTGGACCAGTGCCGGCTACCGCAACCAAGCCAGTGACATCCAGCCGCACACCTATGGAAACGAGGTCCCGATGATCGTCTTCGGAGCGATACTGCTCATTCTCGGTCTGGTATTCAACATCTATCTGCTGTGGGTCATCGGGGTGATCCTGTTGGTGGTAGGTGCCATCTTCTGGCTACTCGGCTCGATCGGGCGACCGGTCGGCGGTCGACGCGTCTGGTATTGACCTGCGCAGTAAGCGTCGAGGACGCCGGGTTGACGGAATTGTCGTCGATCCGGCGAAATCGTTCTACCGTAGATACAGCCCCGCAGTATGGGGGGAGCAGGGCCAGCAGAATATGGCGGGAAGGAGCAGCCATGAAAGGTCCTAAAGATCCGGTGGATCACTCCAGGACAACTCGGCAGTATGCCGGTGAGGCGATGAAGGACAACGTGATCATGCCCGCGCTGGTTGTGATCGGTCTGGCGCTGGTGTTGTTCGTCGCCTGTTTGTCCGCCTTCGCGACGGGCCATACCGAGGTCGGTTTCACTGTGGGCAGTTTGTCCGCAGCCGGATTCGTCGTCGGATCCCTGTGGTTGGCGTTCGAACACATCAGGGTCAGGCACATCGAACAGCGTTGGTACGCCGACCATCCGGGTGTGATCAGGCAACGTCCCAGCAGCTGACGACGTCGCGGCACAAGCGAAGAAGGTCACCAGCCGGATGCCGGCCGGACGGTTGACTGCGGTGTCGGATCAGGAACGGAACGTCAGGGCGAGCACCGCGAAATCGATGGCCAGAAGCGCCAATGCGGCGAGGGGAACCAAGATGCCGCGACGTAGCCGAGCCGTGAAGATGGACACCACGATGGTGACGATGGGGACCACTGGCGCCCCGTAGAAAAGGATGCCGAACCAGAACTCGTTCGGCCCCTTGTGAGCGCAGGCCTGGTCGGTGCAACCGGCCAGGCTCATCACGGCAGCCATACCGAACAAGAACACCGCGATTGCCGCAGGAATCGTCAGAATCGCCAATATCCATGTGGCGGAAAGCCGTAAGCCGCGGTGCTGTTGGTCAACCTGGTGGGTTCCTGTGTGTGACTCGGTCATGGCGGTTGGGTACCCCAGTTTCACCGCGCCATGCACGGGTATTCGATCGGCATGACGCGATTCGGATACACCCTGATGACCGAACAGAGCGGCCCTCGCGACCTCGTTGAGTATGCAGTCGGCGCAGAGCAGGTGGGGTTCGACTTCGAAGTGTGCAGCGACCATTACTCGCCTTGGCTGGCTGGGCAGGGGCATGCGCCGAACGCTTGGCCGGTGCTGGGTGCTGTTGCGCACGCGACGAATTCGGTGCACCTGTATTCCTACGTGACGTGCCCGACGATGCGGTATCACCCGGCGGTGGTCGCCCAGAAGGCGGCGACCGTGCAGATCCTCGCCGACGGCCGGTTCACCCTGGGCCTGGGGAGCGGTGAGAATCTCAACGAGCACGTAGTCGGGCAGCGTTGGCCCACGGTCGAGCGCCGGCTCGACATGTTGGGTGAGGCAATCAAGATCATCAGGGAGCTCCTCGGCGGCGACCTGATCGATTTCCGGGGCGAGTACTTCGAAGTGGACTCCGCGCGGATCTGGGACATCCCCGACGAGCCGGTGACCATCGGCGTCTCCATGACCGGTGAGAAAGCTGTCGAGAAACTTGCGTTGCTCGCCGACCACCTGATCGACGTGGCTCCCGACCGCGCCATTGTCGACGACTGGCGCGACCGGCGGCAAGCCACCGGCGTACTGCCCGAAGGCCGGGTCATCGGGCAGGTTCCGGTGTGCTGGGATCCCGACCGGAGTGAAGCCGTCAGAAGGGCTCATGAGCAATTCCGGTGGTTCGCCGGCGGCTGGTCGGTCAACGCAGACCTGCCGACGCCCGCGGGGTTCGCCGCCGCGACGCAGTTCGTCAGGCCGCAGGACGTTGCGTCGGCCATAGCGTGCGGGCCTGACCTCGACCGGATCGTCCAATCGGTCGACGAATATCGCGATGCCGGCTTCACCGACATCGCATTGGTTCAGATCGGCGGCGATAGCCAGGAGCAGTTCTTGAACGAGGCGGCCAAACCGCTGCTGGCCGCGCTGCGCGCCGAACTCGACTGAACAGCCTTGGTAGGGAACGGTTTTCGGACAGAATTCAGCGGGCATCCGCGTCCGTGTCGGGAGGTGCTGTGGTCCGTGGCCGGACTTAAAAAGGGCATAAATCGTTGTTTGACAATGTGATTGGATGCGAAACGCAGAAGGGTGAACATACGACAGCCCCTTGTTGCCGGCCGGTGGAGGCGGTCCGAGGTGATGTTTGAATTGTTCGGTATGTGGGCACTAAATGTGAGGAATACCCGAACGTGCGGTCGATCCGTCGTACCCGCCACAGCAGCCGAGAGGAGCCGGACGTTGCCGGAGACCACGAGGCAGGGTAAAGCCAAGCAGAGTGAACTGCCGAGCACATTGCAGAAATCGGATGCCAAGGCGCAGCGGACATTCGCAACAGCACACGACTCGGCAGTGAAATCCTATGGTGAGGGTCAACGTGCCCACCGGGTGGCGTACTCGGCGCTCAAACACAGTTATGAGAAGGTCGGCGATGGACAAAAAAGAACTTGTGGAAGCAATCGAAAAAGAGAATCGCCGGGAAACGCGCAAGCGATGACGTGTCGTCTGGACTGATTCCCGGTGCCCATATGTCAACGGTGAAACCGGTGGTCGGGGGTATGGTGGGCGAGACAATGCCTGGAGGTCACATGGCCCAAGACAACGCACCCGACGCAGGCGTGCGGTCCGTCGAGTTGCGAGTCGCGGCCAGGGTAGAGAACCTTGCTGTTCTCAGAACGTTGGTCGGCGCTGCAGCGACTTTCGAGGATCTTGATTTCGACATGGTCGCCGACCTACGGCTGGCGGTGGACGAGGCGTGCACCGCGTTGATTCGATCCTCGGTGCCGGATTCGACGCTTGTCGTTGTGGTCGATCCGCGCGACGACGAAGTGGTCATCACCGCATCGACGACCTGCAGGGGCGAGAAGGTGGTCGAGCCCGGAAGCTTCAGCTGGCATGTCCTGACGTCATTGGCGCACGACGTGCAGACCTTCACCGATGGTCGGGACGCCGACACCGGCGCGGTATTCGGCATATCGCTGATAGCGAGGCGAGCGAGCCTTTCGCAGTGACATCGGAATATGCGGACGTCCTTGACATGTTCCGTGTGCTCGGCGGGCTGAACGAACACACGCAGGCTTACGCTGACCAACGCGAAGAGATCGTCACCAGATGCCTGCCGCTGGCGGACCACATCGCTCGTCGCTTCGACGGGCGCGGAGAAGCCCGCGAAGACCTCGTACAAGTCGCCCGGGTGGGGTTGGTCAACGCCGTCAACCGGTTCGATGTCGAGACCGGTTCGGACTTCGTATCATTCGCCGTGCCAACGATCATGGGTGAGGTACGGCGGCACTTCCGCGACAACAGCTGGTCGGTCAAGGTGCCGCGGCGGCTCAAGGAACTACACCTGCGCTTGGGAACGGCGACATCTGAGCTCTCTCAACGGTTAGGCCGGGCGCCCACTGCGTCCGAACTCGCCGAAGAACTCGGTGTCGACCGCGACGAAGTCGTCGAAGGTCTGGTGGCGGGCAGCTCCTACAACACGCTGTCCATCGACAGCGGCGGTGGCGGAGACGAGGAAGCTCCCGCCATCATGGATTCCCTCGGCGACGTCGACACCGCCCTCGAACGCATCGAGAATCGCGAGACGTTGCGCCCGTTGTTGGCAGCGTTGCCCGAGCGAGAACGCACGGTGCTACTTCTGCGGTTCTTCGAGTCTCAGACTCAGACGCAGATCGCCGAACGGGTCGGTGTCTCGCAGATGCATGTCTCGCGTCTGCTCGCGAAATCGCTGGCGCGGCTGCGCGACCAGTTGCAGTGATCGTGCGGCCCAGGAGGTGAAGCCTCAGGCCGTCCTAGGTGCGCCGATGCGCGTCTCAGTGGCAGGAGCTGGTGCCGGAACTTGACTTGAATTGTCGAAAGTCGTTGCTGGCGCGGAAGTTACGTGTGCACTTCCAGGCCCAGCGCCGCCTCCGCATACCGCCTCACGGTGTCCTCCGACATCGCGGCGGCATCCTCGAACCCGGGACGGCCCCGGCTGCTCATGAACCCGGTGACGGGGTCGAGTACGACCTCGGCGAGCAACTCGCCCGTCGTGGGCTCGCACACGGCCCACGTGTAACGGGTGTCATCGGCCCAGCCGTCCTCGGCGTCGTGCACATAGTCCAGGTCCGTCTCGCCCAGATCGGCCAGTGCGGGCCGGTCGTCGACGCGGTCATCGGCACGCAGTCCGCGCAAGTACCACTGGCCGTTGTTGATTTCGACGGGTTCCACATGCCCTCCAAGAAAGCCGAATGGCCACTTACGACACAGGATCTGCGTCATAGGTGGCCACTCGGCGCGAAAGATCTACTTGATCTCGGCGATCACGGTGCCCTGGGTGATGGCCGCGCCGGCCTCTACCGCTAGGCCGGTGATGGTGCCGTCCTTGTGGGCGGTAACCGGGTTCTCCATCTTCATGGCCTCCAGCACCACCACCAGATCGCCCGCGGAGACCTCCTGGCCCTCCTCGACGGCGACCTTGACCACGGTGCCCTGCATCGGTGCGGTGACCGCGTCGCCCGAGGCGGCAGACGCGCCGCTGGCGCCACGCTTACGCGACTTGGGCTTCTTGCGAACCACGCCGGCGGGGGCACCGCCGCCACCTCCACCGAGCGCCAGGTCGCCGGGCAGCGACACCTCGAGGCGGCGTCCGCCGACCTCGACCACGACGGTCTGCCGTGGGATGGTGTCCTCTTCCTCGATCGGGTCGCCACCGGTGAACGGCTCGACGGTGTTGTCCCACTCGGTCTCGATCCAGCGGGTGTGGACGTCGAACTTGTCGCCGTCACCGATGAACGCCGGATCGCTGACCACCGCGCGGTGGAATGGGATCACGGTCGCGAGGCCCTCGACGTTGAACTCGGCGAGCGCCCGGCGGGACCGGTCCAGCGCCTCGTCACGGGTCGCGCCGGTGACGATCAGCTTGGCCAGCATCGAGTCGAACTGACCGCCGATGACCGATCCGCTCTCCACGCCCGAGTCCATCCGGACGCCCGGGCCTGCCGGGGCCTCGAACTTGGTGACCGGGCCGGGGGCGGGCAGGAAGCCGCGGCCGGCGTCCTCGCCGTTGATCCGGAATTCGAAAGCATGACCTCGGGGCTCAGGATCTTCAGTAATGTCCAGACGCTCGCCGTTGGCGATCTTGAACTGCTGGCGCACCAGGTCGATGCCTGCGGTCTCCTCGGTGACGGGGTGCTCGACCTGCAGACGAGTGTTGACCTCGAGGAAGCTGATCAGGCCGTCCTGGCCGACCAGGTACTCGACGGTGCCCGCACCGTAATAGCCGGCCTCCTTGCAGATGCGCTTGGCGGACTCGTGGATCTCCTTGCGCTGTGCGTCGGTGAGGAACGGGGCCGGGGCCTCCTCGACCAGCTTCTGGAAGCGGCGTTGCAGCGAGCAGTCGCGAGTGCCGGCGACGACGACGTTGCCGTGCGTGTCAGCGATGACCTGAGCTTCGACGTGACGCGGCTTGTCCAGGTAGCGCTCGACGAAGCACTCACCGCGGCCGAACGCGGCGACGGCCTCACGGGTCGCAGACTCGAACAGTTCGGGAATCTCCTCGAGGGTCCGGGCCACCTTCATGCCGCGACCGCCACCACCGAATGCGGCCTTGATCGCGACCGGCACGCCGTACTCCTTGGCGAATGCGACGACCTCGTCGGCGTCCTTGACCGGGTCGGAGGTGCCGGGCACCAGCGGGGCTTGCGCGCGGGCGGCAATGTGGCGGGCAGTGACCTTATCGCCCAGGTCGCGGATGGACTGCGGGCTGGGTCCGATCCAGATCAGCCCGGCGTCGATGACGGCCTGGGCGAATTCAGCGTTCTCACTCAGGAAGCCGTAGCCGGGGTGGACGGCGTTGGCGCCTGACTTCGCGGCGGCGTCCAGGATCTTCTCAAAGACCAGGTAGGACTCGGCTGAGGTCTGCCCACCCAGGGCGAACGCTTCGTCGGCGAGCCGTACGTGCGGCGCGTCGGCGTCGGGCTCGGCGTACACGGCCACGCTGATCAGTCCGGCGTCCTTGGCGGCGCGGATCACCCGAACCGCGATCTCCCCTCGATTGGCGACAAGCACCTTGGAGATCTTTGAGCTGGCGTGGTTGGCCACGGTGCCTCCTCGGCAGGTTCTCTAAGAATCGTCTTTAAGAATGTATCGCGGGAAGTTTATGCGGCGCTCCTTAATGCTCGGTGAGGCGGTGCCGGTTACTTGAAAGTAAGTTTTTACAGGTTGCAGTGACCTGGGGCGCAGGCCGACTCAGCGCAGGCGCCGTTTGATCCGGGCCAGCATGGCCGACATCCCACGTAACCTCAGCGGACTGATCAACGCGGCGAGTCCGAGGTCGGTGTAGAAATCGTCGGGGACTGCGAGGATGGCGGCGGTGGACTGGCGGTCGAGGCCGGTAGCCAGGATCGCGGCGAAGCCCCGCGTCGTGGGAGCTTCGGCGGGCGCGCTGAAATACAACCGGACGTGATCAGGGTCGGACGCGTCGACGTCGAGGAACAACGGCGACTGGCACTCCGGCACAGGCTCCATGGCCGCCTCTTCGAGCTCAGGTGGCAGCGCCGGCAATTCATTGGCGAACTCCAGTAGGAGCTGGAGCTTGTCCTGGCCGGACACTTCCTGGAAGTCCGAAACCACCTCCGCCAGAGCCGCCGGCATGGAGCTCATGAGGCTCCCGGGACTTCACCTGCATCAGGGCCGACAGCGACCGGCACGCGCACCGCGTTGCCCCATTCGGTCCACGAGCCGTCGTAGTTGCGGACATCGGGCAGCCCGAGCAGATGCGTCAGCACGAACCAGGTGTGGCTGGAACGTTCGCCGATGCGGCAGTACACGACGGTCTCGTCGGCAGGGGTGAGGAAGCTGTAGAGCTCCTCGAGTTCGGCGCGGCTGCGGAACTCGCCGCTGTCCTTGGCTGCCTTGGCCCACGGGATGGAACGCGCGGTCGGGATATGGCCGCCCCGCAGCGCACCTTCTTCGGGATAGTCGGGCATGTGCGTGCGCTCGCCGGTGTACTCCTGTGGTGATCGCACATCGATCAGCGGCTGCTTGCCGAGGATGTCGAGGACATCCTGTTTGTACGCCCGGATCGGGGCGTCGTTGCGCTCGACCACCGGGTAACCCGAGGTCTCCCGGGACGGCACGTCAAGGGTTGTGTCGCGACCGTTGGACACCCACAGGTCGCGGCCACCGTCGAGCAACCGCACATCGGGGTGGCCGAACAACGTGAACACCCACAGTGCGTAGGCAGCCCACCAGTTGCTCTTGTCGCCGTAGATCACCACGGTGTCGTCCCGGGCGATGCCCTTACGATCCATCAACTCAGCGAATTGCTCGCCGGTGATGTAGTCCCGGACGTGAGGATCGTTGAGGTCGGTGTGCCAATCGATCTTCACCGCACCGGGGATGTGGCCGGTGTCGTAGAGCAGCACGTCCTCGTTGGACTCGACGATGGACAGTCCGGGCCTGCCGAGGTTGCTGGCCAGCCAGTCGGCAGTGACCAAGCGTTCGGGATGGGCGTATTCGGTCAGTGTGGGGCTGGGATCTGCAGGCAGCGGCACAACCACGAGCGTACCGCTGAGCGGGAAAGCGCTGTTCGGCGGTAGGAGTCCGTCGTCAGGCGGTGTACACGACCTCGTAGGCGACGGCATAGCGGCGCATGGCCTGCCCGGTACGGCTTTTCATCTGAGAGGACCGCGTGCGGAACAGCGACCCGCCGTCCTGGCACCACGTGACGACCCGCAGCAGGCGCTTGCCCGGTGCGAGCTGCTTGGCGATGACGTCGGCGAATGCGGCGCGCAGCCGCTCCAGATCATAGGTCTCGATGTCGCGTGTCACGCGTACGTCCCACATCGTCTCTTCGACTGGCATGCCGCCCAGTGTCGACCCGCCGGAGCGCATATCGGAGTCATCGGCGCGGCGTGCCGTCACGGAAAAAGGTTGCAATTTGGTCACTGTAGAACGGTGACGCCGGCCCGGACCCTGTGTCGCCCAAAATCGAAGTAGCCGCCGACATTGCGAATTCCGTTGTCGTGCAATGACAGTCAGTCGGCCGTCCTGTTCGCCGGCAGGGCGCCCATCCGATTCGGGAAGTCCTTGGTAGGCCCGCCGCGTCGTCCGGGCGGAGTTTGGCTGAGGTCGGTGAGGGTATCCACATCGCAAAAAGAGGAGCGATGCCCGATGAAAGCGGCGACATCCGGTCGAACAGGAGCCAGGGTTCGGCTGTCCCACCATGTAATCCGGCTCGATGACGGGCATCAGGTCGGTGTCTCCATCGGCGGTCGAGGTGTTCCGTTGGTCTTTCTGCACGGTTTGGGACTGAGTCGTCGGGCATATCTACGCCTGCTCAGCCGGGTCGCCGGCCTGGGGTTCCTGGTCGTGGCCGTCGACACTGCCGGCCACGGCGACACGCACGACCTACCCTGTGGCGCAGGCGAACTCAGCGACCGAGCCGATCTCGTGATTCGAAGCCTCGATGCGCTCGGGGTCAATCGGGCTGTCTTCACGGGACATTCGATGGGTGGGCGAATGACAATCCACCTCGCCGCCACCGCACCCGAGCGGGTGATAGCGGCCATCCTGTTCGATGCCGCCGCGGGCACGTCGTTCGACGCCGCCGTAGCCACCGTGGTGCATTCGCCCCGTCAGATATTGCGCGCCATCTCCGGAGCGGTGAGTGACATGTACCGGGACCCATTCCGAATGCAGCTCGCCTCCGCAAGCAGATACCTACGCATGCTGAGCGCTGTCGCGATGGGCCGGCTCCTGCCCCCGACGGGATTCACCGGTGCGGCGCGAGCGATCCTGCAGTCGGCGGAGTGCACCCCGCTGCTGCGTACGATGCGAGAACGGCATATTCCGACGATCGTGCTCCATGGCGAAAGCGATGCGATCGTGCCGTTCGAAAGCGCTTGCGACGTCGCGAATGACGCGAACGCGACGCTGTATCGGGTGCGTGGCGCCTGTCATTCCTGGCTCATCACCAACCCACGCCACGGGGCCGACTCGGTCCGCCGGCTGCTCGAGGGTGCGTTGGGCGACGTGCTTCGCCAGACTGCCGCAGAGTTGAGCATCACCGACTGGCGCGACATCGAGGAATGGGACCGGACGCTGACCGCGCCGGACGCGTGGGTGCGGAAACTGAACACCGACGCCAACCTGCTGGGGATGGATGTTGCCGAGCGGGTCGACATGGAGCTGGTGCGCCGTGCCGAGCGCCCAAGCATCGCCCGACAACATGTCGCAGCGGTCCGCCAATTGCTTCTGCCCCGAGACGTGCGCACCGCATGACCGCGTATCGACGTGCGCGCAGGCGTCAACTCATCGCGTGGAGTTTTGCCAGAGACCCGCGATGGAGAGCCCGGCCGTGGCCAGCATGCGGCGCAGCAGCGGCAGACTCAAGCCGATCACGTTCGACGGGTCGCCGTCGATGCGGTCGACGAACCAGCCGCCCAGCCCATCGAGGGTGAATCCGCCTGCAACGCCGAGAGGTTCACCGGTGCCCAGATAAGCGTCGAGGTCTTGGTCCGTCGGTGTCGCGAAATACACTGTGGTGGCGGCTGTTTCGACAATGCGGTCGCCGACGGATCCATCGCGCACGGTGATCACTGCGTGTCCGGTGTAGAGCCGGCCCGCCTGACCGGACATGGCGTGCCACTGCTGGCGTGCCACCTCGGCTGTGCCGGGTTTCCCGCAGAGCCGACCGTTGAGGAAAAGCATGGAATCACAACCGATCACCACGCAGTCGGAGGCGATCTCAGCGGGCAGCCGGGTGACGACGTCGTCGGCCTTGGCCACCGCCAGCTCGCCGACCACATGATCGGGTTGGGCATCGCCCAAGCCGGCGATGATCGCGTCCTCGTCAACGCCCGAAACCACCACCAGCGGGTCGATGCCGGCGTGGCGCAGTACACCGAGGCGGCCTGACGACGCGGAACCCAGGACAACGCGCGTCATCAGTACCGTTTCTTCTTCGCGCAAGCGCTCATCACTGCCGCTTTCTTCTTCGCGCAAGCGCTCATCAGTGGTCCACCTTGTGCTCAGCCCGGACTTCGGGCGGCCCAGTAGCGCCCGTCATGGGTGACGAGGGTATCGAGCCTTTGCGGTCTGCTCGCCGTCGGTGTGGTGAGCGGCCCTGGTCGCGTCTGGGGAAGCCGCAGCGCGCGGTCCGACGAGCAAACTTTCAAAGGTGATCAGCAGGTTCGCTTCGGCAGAATGACGACCCACTGCACCAGCAACATCCTGTAAGAGTGCTGAAACTGCATATCTAAGCCTAGTTTAAGCATCGAGGTCGATATGGTCATCAACTGACACTGCCTAGCCAGTCTCTGCTTAAGCAACATCATAGTCTGTTGGGTACTGGAAACAGATATTGGTGTCTAGCTGGAGTGATGCTATAGGACTATACGCACAAACTTATGTTTGGCAACGTATCGATCGTGTACTAGCGTAAGCTTCATCACCGTGGTGACCCCCATCGTGTATCCACAAGGGGGAAGGTGCTATTTATTAGCTGTAACTGCGCTGACGAACGGATAAGGGAGCTTGAAATGAGTAGGGCCATATCCGACGCTCGGCATGTGGCAGAAGTTGTCGCAATGCCGGTGCCACGCAGGCTTCGGGCGTGGCAACGCGGTTACCTTCAATTGCTCTGGATCTCCGACGCGCTTGTCGTCACCTTGGTGATCGCCGGTGCTCAATCCCTGAGGTTTGGGAGCCTGCACGGTGGGAGCCTCGCTGGCTATAACTCAGTGGGCTACTCGATGGTGTCCCTGGCCTTAGCCGCGGCGTGGTTGGCGGCGATGGCCATCTACCGGACTCGCTCTCATCGTGTGATCGGGAGTGGACTCGAAGAATATCGACGCGTTTGGGCTGCGACGTTGTCTTTGTTCGGAGCCGTCGCCGTGGTTTCCACGCTTTTCCGGCTCGATATTGCACGTGGCTACCTCGCGATTGCGCTCCCGGCGGGGCTGATGATGCTGACTGTCAATCGCTGGCTGTGGCGTCGATATGTCGCGCACCGCCGGGTCGACGGCGCATTCATGAACACCGTCCTCGCGGTTGGCCGGCCGGATTCGGTTGAGGAGTTGGCCGAAGCGCTGGCGAAGCGTCCCGCCGAGGGGTACCGGGTGATTGGCGTGTGCGCCCCCGGCCTGTTCGGTCGCGACCGCGTAAACATTCCTGGACTGGGGGATGTGCCGGTCTTCCCCAACGACGAGGACCTGGCCGCCGTAGTTGCGGAATCAGGAGCCGACACCGTGGTGCTCACTTCGGGCTACCTGCGCCCGGACGCCATCCGCGACCTGTCGTGGCAGTTGGAGAAGCTGGATGTCGATCTGGTGGTTTCACCCGGGATGGTCGACGTCGCCGGTCCGCGGCTGACCGTGCGCCTGGTGGGCGGACAGCCCCTGATCCACGTCGACAAGCCTCGCTACGACGACGCCAAGTGCTTCCAGAAGCGCGTTTTCGATATCTGCTTCTCGATTCTGGCGCTCACCTTGGTCTCCCCGATCCTGGTCGGTGCGGCACTGGCCATCAAACTGTCGAGTCGCGGGCCGGTGCTCTACCTTTCGGAGCGAATCGGCTTGGACGGCAAGCCATTTCAGATGATCAAGTTCCGCAGTATGATCGTCGACGCGGATCGCCGACTGTCTGACGTGGCCCACCTCGACGAGGGCGGCGGTGTGCTATTCAAGATCCGCCGGGATCCACGGATCACGCCAGTAGGGCGCTTCCTTCGTCGGTACAGCCTCGACGAGCTGCCCCAATTCTTCAACGTGCTGAGTGGTGCGATGAGTGTGGTCGGTCCGCGACCGCCACTGCCAAACGAGGTGGCCTCCTACAACTCTCAGATTTGGCGCCGGTTGTTGGTGCGGCCGGGGATCACGGGTTTGTGGCAGGTGAGTGGCCGCTCCGACCTAACCTGGGAAGAGTCAGTGCGACTGGACCTGTCATACGTCGAAAACTGGTCGATGCTCACCGACCTGGCCATCGCGGTCAAAACGGTTCGAGCCATATGGCTGGGGTCTGGTGCCTATTGACCGGCCGCATCGTGAACCCGGCTTTCACGGAGAGTAGTGACTCGATCGCGGTTTGTTTGATGCGGCCGGCGCCTTCGAGAGCGATGACGTCGGTGTGATGGACGACCGGGTCCACCATCGCCGAGGTGATGGTTCTGGCCTCAGATGTCGTGCGGCGCTGGCCTGAATGAGACTATCGCGTGGTTCGCGCTGAACGGTCGGTCGGTTTCGTAGGTTGATCCGCCACACGCTGCACCTCGGCAGTGCTAAGCAGCCAATCCGGCGATGATCGTGTCCTCGTCGACGCCCGAAACCACCACGGGGTCGATGCCGGCGTGGCGCAGTACATCGAGGCGGCCTGACGACAGGGAACCCAAGCGCTCACAGTCCATATGTTCTTCGCGCAAGCGCTCATCAGTACCGTTTCTTCTTCGCGCAAGCGCTCATCAGCGCCGAATGTGGGTCCGCTCCAACAACGTCACCCGCTGCCAGCTGAAGATCGAGTAGCGCAGCTTGTCTGCCGGATGGCCCCACAGGTTGCGATTGCGGCGGACTCGTTCGGTGCCGCCGCCGGCGGCGCCCAGCACGGCCATCAGCACAGCCATGTCCTCGTCGGTCGGATTACCGGTGAGGACTTTGATATGGGCCTCATGGTCGGCCTTCGCTTCGTCGGTCTGGACCCCGTCCGTTGCCACCGTCTGTTCTCCGCTCACTACAGTTGAACCGTTCGCCCCGCTCACAGTGGAATGTTCCCGTGCTTCTTCGGCGGCGTCTGCACGATCTTGCGGTCCAGCAGCCGTAGCGCAGTACCGATGTAGCCACGCGTGTGCGACGGCGGGATGACCGCGTCAACGTATCCGCGCTCGGCAGCGATGTAGGGGTTCACCAAAGTGTCTTCGTAGGTCTGCTGCAGTTCGAGGCGCAGCGCGTCGACGTCCTGCCCGTCCTGCGCTGCCTTCCTGAGATCGGAGCGGTAGACGAAGCCCACCGCACCCGAGGCGCCCATGACCGCGATCTGCGCTGTCGGCCACGCCACGTTGACGTCGCAACCCATGTTCTTGGACCCCATCACGCAGTACGCGCCACCGTAGGCCTTGCGGGTGATGACGGTGACCTTGGCGACGGTGGCCTCACCGTAGGCGTAGAGCAGCTTGGCGCCGCGGCGGATGATGCCGTTGTACTCCTGGTCGGTGCCGGGCAGGAAGCCGGGAACGTCGACGAGCATGACGATCGGGATGTTGAAGCAGTCGCAGGTGCGCACGAACCGGGCGGCCTTCTCCGAGGCGTTGATGTCCAGGCAGCCGGCGAACTGGGTGGGCTGGTTGGCGACGATGCCGACCGGGCGGCCCTCGATGCGGCCGAATCCGATGATGATGTTCTGCGCGTAACCCGCCTGCACCTCGAGGAATTCGTCGTCGTCGAGGATGCGTGAGATGACCTCGTGCATGTCGTAGGGCTGGTTGGGTGAATCCGGGATCAGAGTGTCGAGCTCGAGGTCTTCCTCGGTGAGGTTGTCCTCGATCGGCCCGACCGGCGGCTCGGCCGGGTAGTGCGGTGGCTCGGCGAAGTTGTTGGGGGGCAGATAGCTCAGCAGTTCGCGCACGTAGTCGAAGGCGTCCTGCTCGCCGGTGGCGACATAGTGCGCGGTACCCGACTTGGCCTCGTGGGTGTGAGCACCGCCCAGCTCCTCCATTGTGACGTCCTCGCCGGTGACGGTCTTGATGACGTCGGGCCCGGTGATGAACATCTGGCTGGTCTGGTCAACCATGACGATGAAGTCGGTAAGCGCGGGGGAGTAGACGTGCCCGCCGGCGGCGGCGCCCATGATCAGGGAGATCTGCGGGATGACGCCCGAGGCCAGGATGTTGTTGCGGAAGATCTGGCTGTACAGACCCAGCGAGACGACGCCTTCGTGGATGCGGGCGCCTGCGCCGTCGTTGATGCCGATCAGTGGGCGGCCGGTCTTGATGGCCAGCTCTTGGATCTTGACGATCTTCTCGCCGTACACCTCGCCGAGGCTGCCGCCGAACACGGTGGCGTCTTGGCTGAAGATGCACACGTCGCGGCCGTCGATGGTGCCGTACCCGGTGACCACGCCATCGCCGAGCGGGCGATTGTCGGCCAGGCCGAAGTTGGTGCTGCGATGTCGGGCCAGCGCGTCCAGCTCGACGAACGAGCCCTCGTCGAGCAGCCCAAAGATGCGCTCGCGGGCAGTCAGCTTGCCCTTGGCGTGCACCCTGTCCACGGCGTCCTCGCCGACAGGATGCAGGGTCTCTGCGGTGCGCTTGCGTAGATCGGCCAGCTTGCCTGCGGTGGTGTGGATGTCCACCGTGTGCTCGGCTTGGGCTTCCGGCGGATCGGTAACGCTCGTCATGGGTCACGATGCTATCGGTGCGACGGTGCCGTGTCGCGCGTGGCCCTTAGTTTTTCCTTAGAGAAGGTCGGCCGCAGGTACTCGCCCGGGTTGCTAAGTACTGACGTTCTCCACGTGGTCTAGTCCAAGGCTGGTCGTATTCAGCACACTTTATCTGTGGTGCTGACGAGAGACGCTCGGTGCATGGGTCTTGAGCTGTGGCTTTGCGGTCACATCGACGAGTGTCTGCGGTCGTACTTGCATTTCTATTGCTAATGACACTAAAAATACCTGGTAGAGAGGCTGAAGATGCCTGACAGGAGGCTGAACTCAGCGGGCGTAGTTGCCGATCTCGGTTTAGCTGCTACTGTGTTAACTGGAGTGCATCTCAGCAAATGAAAGTAGCCTTCGCGCCATGAGCGATTCGCCGGTAGGGTCAATGAAAGCGCGGATTGCAGCGCCTGAATCCGATTCGGTTGCATGCCGGTTGTGCGGTTCGACCCGCCTGGTCAGCGTCCTCGATCTGGGTGCCACCCCGCCTTGTGAGAAGTTCCTCGCAGTCGCCGAGCTCGATCTCCCCGAGGTCACCTACCCGCTGCATCTGAGGCTGTGCGAAGACTGCATGCTGCTGCAGATCCCGGCGTTGATCACTCCCGAGGACACTTTCACCGAATACGCGTACTTCTCGTCGTACTCCGACAGCTGGGTACAGCATTCCAGGGATTTCGTCAATGGGGCCATCGAAAATCTGGGACTCGACAACACCTCGTTGGTCGTCGAAGTCGCTAGTAACGACGGCTACCTTCTTCAGCACGCCGTGGCGGCCGGCATCCCCTGCTTGGGTATCGAACCCTCCGTCAACGTCGGTGCGGCCGCCCGCCAACGCGGGGTGCCCACCCTAACCGCATTCCTCGATGAGGAGTTGGCGCGGTGTGTGAGTGCCGACCACGGTCCGGCGGACCTCGTGATCGCCAACAATGTCTACGCCCACATCCCGGACCTTGTGGGGTTCACCCGGTCGCTGCGTGGCTTGATGGCCGATGACGGTTGGTTGAGCATCGAGGTGCACCACGCGTTGAACCTGGTGACACTCGGCCAGTTCGACTCTATCTATCACGAGCATTTCCAGTACTACACGGTGCTTTCGGTCATCCGTGCGCTGGCTTCCGGGGGGCTGACCGTCGTCGATGTCGAGTTGCTCACGACGCACGGAGGGTCACTGCGGGTGTGGGCACGGCCGTCGGAGGCCGCTGAAAAACCCTCCGACCGGGTGGCCGAGGCGTTACGAGCCGAAGAAGAAGCCGGGCTTCATCATGTCGACGGCTACCTTCAGCTGTCTGCTCGAACAGCGAAAATTCGCCACGATCTGTTGCGATTCTTGTTGGACTGCAAGGCGTCCGGGAAGAGGGTCGTCGGTTATGGCGCACCGGGCAAGGGCAATACCCTGCTGAACTACTGCGGTATTCGCTCCGATCTACTCGAATACACCGTGGACCGCAACCCTTACAAGCACGGCCGCTACACCCCCGGTACTCGGATCCCAATCCACGCTCCGGAGATGATCGCCAAAGATCAGCCAGATGTCGTGCTTGCGTTGCCGTGGAACCTCGAAGCGGAGTTGACCGGGCAACTCGCCTACATCGGGGAGTGGGGTGGACAACTCGTCTTTCCACTCCCGGAATTGCACACATCCAACTCCGAATCCATTGGAGGACAGTTAATATGAAGGTGGTCCTGTTCTGCGGAGGGTACGGCATGCGGATGCGTACCAATTTGGCCGACGATATCCCGAAGCCGATGCAGATGGTGGGCCCCCGCCCGCTGATCTGGCATGTGATGCGGTACTACGCCCACTACGGACACACGGACTTCATCCTGTGCCTGGGTTACGGCGCGTCCCATATCAAGGACTATTTCCTGTCCTATCAGGAGACTGCCTCCAACGATTTCGTCATGCGCAACGGGCAGGTCGAACTGTTGCACAGCGATATCAGCGACTGGTCCATCACGTTCGTCGATACAGGCCTGGAATCTGCCATCGGCGAACGACTCAGGCGGGTACGCAAGCACATTCAGGGTGACGAGTACTTCCTGGCCAATTATGCCGATGTTCTAACCGATGCCCCGCTCGACGACGTCATCGACAAGTTCCATCAATCGGGTGCCGTGGCGTCGATGATGCTCGTTTCGCCCCAGCAATCCTTTCACTGCGTCGAGGTCAGCGAAGCGGGTGAGGTTAAGGACATCATCCCCGCCTCCGATCTCTCTGTATGGGTGAACGGTGGCTACTTCGTCCTCACCCAGGAGGTGTTCGATCTCATCCCCGAAGGTGGTGACCTTGTCGCCGACGCGTGTGGAACATTGGCTGGACAGGGCAGGCTCTTCGGTTACAAGCATGGTGGATTTTGGAAGCCGGCAGATACTTTCAAGGAGCGAGCCGAACTCGACGTCGGGTATCAGCAGGGCGACCGGCCATGGGCCGTTTGGGAACGCGATGTCGATGCGTCCGCCACATTCTGCCCAGAGCCGCGGTGAGGTTGCAGGTTCACCCTGGACGAGTCGATGCGCGAGATCACGGCAAGTGCGTGAGCAGTTCCTGCCAACTGGCTGCGGAGGTGTCGCGGGCCGACACCATCGTCACGGGCAGCGGCCAGGCGATTGCCAGATCGGGGTCGTCGTAGGCCACTCCGATGTCTTCGCTCGGATTGTGCGGACGATCGATCCGATAGCAGACGTCTGCCGTCGCGGAGATCGCTTGAAAGCCGTGCAGGAATCCCGGCGGGATGTACAGATGGTGGAATTCGTTGTCGTCGAGCGTAAAAGCCTGCTGCGCACCGAACGTCGGCGAATCCGGCCTGATATCCACCAAAACATCGTGGACCGCGCCGTGGGCGCACCTGACCAGCTTCGCCTCGCCGCGGCCGGACCGGCCATGCATGCCCCGGACCACGCCGCGGGCCGACCTGGACTGCGAGTCCTGAATAAACGTCGCGGAAGTTCCCGGGACGCCGAGGAATTCGTCGAAGACGGCAGCGTCGAACGTTCGGGTAAAGAACCCCCGTTCGTCGCGGAAGGGGTCCGGAATCAGCACAATGACGTCGGCGAGGTCGGTCCGTTCGACGCGCATGAGGTCATAGTGCCATGATCGTCTGCCGAGGTGCGGGGACAGCGCATCGCACCGTGTTCTTGCCTTGGGCGAGCGCGCTGACCGCAGCGAGCTGACAAGCGAACAGCACAGCGTTATGCCGCTATTTGATCGTCGGCTTGGAACGGCTGGTTTGTTGTCTTGCTCAGGGCCTTGTTTGCGTGGCTCGGCTTCCCCGACTCAGCCGGGAATCCTCGGTTGCGGCCGGCGCTCCACGTGGCAGCGGTCCAGCTTTACGCCGATGTCCAGCCGGACATGACGGCGCGGTTCGAGAAACGAGGTCGACACCATGCACGCCGATGACCTCTGGCAGCAAGAAGTCGCCGAGAACACGGCGGCGAAGGCGGGCGCTACCGCCGGCTGATGTCCGTGTGGCCGTAAGCTGACCGCGATGAACACCAGGCCACCGCTGGACGTGACGGTGCTGCGCGACGGGCTGGCCAGCCTGCCGTGGCGGCGCATCGACGTCGTCGAGGAAACGGGATCAACCAACGCCGATCTGCTGGCCAGTGCCGCTGCAGGTGAGGATATCGCCGGCGCTGTGTTGTTCGCCGAATATCAGAGCGAAGGCCGCGGCAGGCAGGGCAGGCAGTGGTCGGCGCCGCCGCGCTCACAGCTGTCGGTATCCGTTGGCGTCGACGCCAACGGTGTGCCGGTCGAATCGTGGGGCTGGCTACCGCTGGCGACCGGCGTCGCCGTCGTCGATGCGGTCGCCGACGTCACCGGCGTGCGCGTCGGCCTCAAATGGCCCAACGATGTGCTGGTCGGGCCCGGCGGCGGCAAGCTGGCCGGCATTCTGTCCGAGGTGGCGTCTCCGGCGCAGGTCATCGTCGTCGGCCTCGGTTTGAACGTGACCATGACCACCGACGAGGCTCCTGATCCACGGGCTACCTCATTGACGCAACTCGGGGCCGCCACGGTGGATCGCACTCCATTGGCCGAAGTGCTGCTTCGGCACCTGGCCTCCCGCGTCGATGCGTGGCGCCGCGGCGATTCCACGCTCGCCGCCGATTATCTGAGCCGCAGCGTGACGATCGGCACGCGGGTGCGTGCGATCATGCCGGGCGATCACACCGTGGTCGGCGTTGCCGAGGCAATCGACGAGCTGGGTCGTCTGGTCATCCGAACCGACCCTGGTACCGGAGCCGGACAGGTGACTGTGTCCGCTGGCGACATCGTCCATCTGCGTCCCGACGAACCGTAGGGTTGGTGCCGTGGGTTACCCGCAGAACGTGCTGGCCAACGACGAGCAGGTGGTCCTGCACCGGCACCCGCACTGGAAGCGGCTGACCGGTTCGGTGGTGGTGTTGTTGGTCGCCAGCGCTGTCGCGGCGTTCGTCGCCGCGGTGGTCAACACCACCGACTGGCAATCGACCGCCAAGAACGTGCTGTTCATCGTGATCGGCGCGATCTGGCTGATCGTCGTCGGCTGGCTGACGCTGTGGCCGTTCCTGAACTGGTGGACGACGCATTTCGTCATCACCGACCGGCGCGTGATGTACCGCCACGGCGTGCTGACTCGCTCTGGCATCGACATCCCACTGGCACGGATCAACAGTGTCGAGTTCCGGCACGGTCTGAGTGATCGGCTGCTGCGCACCGGAACGCTGATCATCGAATCGGCGTCGCAGGATCCGCTGGAGTTTCACGACATTCCACGTGTGGAACGCGTGCACTCACTGCTGTATCACGAAGTTTTCGACACCTTGGGGTCCGAGGAGTCCCCGAGCTGACGGTTGCGACGGCCGGACCGACGTAACGGCGTCACCGTGCCGCCCTGCCGCTGGTGTTCGGCGTGATCCTCGAACGCCTCGGCAATGCCGCCACCGGTGAAGGTGGATTCCAGCGCCAGTTCCGGGTTGTCGGTGAACTCGTCGGGGAACACCCAGCGCCTGAAGGCCCAGAATCGGAACGCCATCTGTAAGAGGTTGCCCAAGACGTAGGCCGAGACGAAGTCCGCGATGTTCTCGACTGTCAGCGACACTTCCGGCACCCGCAGCCCCAGCACGTAACTGGAGAAATACAGCGGGAGCATCGACAGCAGCACCCCCACACCGCTGAACGCGAAGAACAACAGCGCCTCGTGGTGGCGTTCCCGGCCGCCGCGGTTCTGGAAGCTCCACTCGCGGTTGAGGATGTAGGACGCGATCACCGCGACGATGCCCGCGATGATCTTGGCGGTCACCGGTTTGGGCTCCAGGATCGTGAGCTTGAGGGTGTAGAAGATCGCCGAGTCGATGATGAACGTCGTCGCGCCGACAATCGCGAACTTGATCAACTCATGATGCCGCTCGGCGAACGGACGGACGAATCGCGGTAGGCGTGCGATCGTCGCATCGGCAAATGACACAACTACACAGTGTACGTAAACAAGCTGTCACATGCCGCATCGCTGCGCGCCGTCGGACCTTAACCGCAGATCAATGCGGTGGTCATGACCGAGACACGAAAGCCGCATGACACGATGGACCCGTGCCGAGTACACCCAACAGTCAGCCTTCGCCCCCGAGCGGGAGAGCCGCTCAAGTCGTGATGATCGGGGGAGGTCAGCTCGCCCGGATGACCCACCAGGCCGCCATTGCGCTGGGCCAGACCCTGCGAGTGCTAGCCGCCGGGCCCGACGACCCGGCCGCCCAGGTGACCCCCGACGTGGTCATCGGATCGCATACCGATCTCGATGCGCTGCGCAGAGCCGCCAAGGGCGCCTCGGTGTTGACCTTCGACCATGAGCACGTGCCCAGCGAGCATCTGGAACAACTGGTCGCCGAGGGCATCACGGTCGCGCCCCCGCCGCAGGCGCTGATCCATGCGCAGGACAAGTTGTTGATGCGTCGCCGCCTCGAGGCGCTGGGCGCGCCGGTCCCGCGGTACACCGACATCTCCTCCGTCGAGGACATCGAGGCGTTCGTGCGTCGGATCGACGGTCCTGTGGTGATCAAGACCATCCGCGGTGGCTACGACGGCAAGGGCGTGTCAATGGCCGACGACCTGGACCAGGCCCGCGAGATTGTGGCGAGCTACCTGGCCGACGGGGTGCCCGTGCTGGCCGAGGAACGTGTGACGATGCGCCGGGAACTCGCTGCGCTGGTGGCCCGCTCGCCATTTGGGCAGGGAGCGGCGTGGCCCGTGGTGGAGACCGTCCAGCGCAACGGCATCTGTGTGGAGGCCTACGCCCCGGCGCCCGGCTTGTCCGACGACCTGGGCGCTGCGGCCCAGGAACTCGGCCTGCGACTGGCCTGCGAACTCGGTGTCGTCGGCGTGCTGGCAGTCGAGTTGTTCGAGACGGTCGACGGCAAGCTGCTGGTCAACGAGCTGGCAATGCGACCGCACAACTCCGGGCACTGGACCATGGACGGCGCGGTCACCAGCCAGTTCGAGCAGCATCTGCGGGCGGTATTGGACTATCCGCTGGGCGACACCTCGGCCATCGCACCGGTCACGGTGATGGCCAACGTGCTCGGCGCCCCCGAAACACCGGCCATGTCGATGGACGAGCGCATGCATCACCTGTTTGCCCGCATGCCCGAGGCCAAGGTGCACATGTACGGCAAGGGGGAGCGGCCCGGCCGCAAGATCGGGCACGTCAACATGCTCGGTTCCGATGTGACCGACCTGCGGGAGCGGGCGGTCCGCGCGGCGCATTGGCTGTCCCATGCGGAATGGACCGACGGCTGGGACTCACATGCCGGGTAAACCGAATCAGCCCCGCGTCGGACTCATCATGGGCAGCGACAGTGACTGGTCGGTGATGTCCGATGCGGCCACTGCATTGGCCGAATTCGAGGTGCCGTTCGAGGTTGGCGTCGTCTCGGCGCATCGCACCCCGGGCCGGATGCTCGACTATGCGCAGAACGCAGCCGACCGAGGCATCGAGGTGATCATCGCCGGGGCCGGCGGGGCCGCGCACCTGCCCGGGATGGTGGCGTCAGCGACGCTGCTGCCGGTGATCGGCGTGCCGGTGCCGCTGGCCCGGCTCGACGGCCTCGATTCGTTGCTGTCGATCGTGCAGATGCCCGCCGGTGTGCCGGTCGCCACGGTGTCGATCGGTGGCGCACGTAACGCCGGTCTGCTCGCGGTACGCATCCTGGGTGCCGGCGACGCTGCGCTGCGGGCCCGGATGGCGGCGTTCCAGGCGGATCTGGAGGCCATGGTGCTGGCCAAAGACGCCGCACTACGGGAGCAATTACTCGGCGGCGGCGCGGACGAGTAAAGTTACCGCCGAGTAGCTTGCACACTGCAGGGAGGCTGTCATGGCGGGCTGGAGCGGTAATCCATCGTTTGACCTCTTTCAACTGCCGCAGGAGCATGTAGAGCTTCGGGCGGCGATTCGGGCGCTGGCGGAAAAGGAGATCGCTCCGTATGCCGCCGATGTGGATGAGCATGCCCGGTTTCCGCAGGAGGCTCTGGATGCGTTGAACGCTTCGGGGTTCAACGCGGTGCATGTGCCCGAGGCCTACGGCGGGCAGGGGGCGGACTCGGTGGCGGCGTGCATCGTCATCGAGGAGGTGGCGCGGGTGGATTGCTCGGCGTCGCTGATCCCGGCGGTCAACAAGCTGGGCACGATGGGGTTGATCCTGCGGGGCAGCGAGGAGCTCAAGAAGCAGGTGTTGCCCACGTTGGCGGACGGCTCGGCGCTGGCGTGTTACGCCCTCTCGGAGCGCGAGGCCGGGAGCGATGCGGCGTCGATGCGCACGCGCGCGAAGGCCGATGGCGATGACTGGGTTTTGAATGGCGCCAAGTGTTGGATCACCAACGGTGGCAAGGCGACCTGGTACACGGTGATGGCGGTGACCGATCCGGACAAGGGTGCCAACGGGATTTCGGCGTTCGTGGTGCACAAGGACGACGAGGGTTTTTCGGTGGGCGCGAAGGAACGCAAGCTGGGTATCAAAGGGTCGCCGACCACCGAGTTGTATTTCGAGGATTGCCGGATACCCGGGGATCGGATCATCGGGGAGCCCGGCACCGGGTTCAAGACAGCCTTGGCGACCTTGGATCACACTCGTCCGACGATCGGGGCCCAGGCGGTAGGGGTCGCGCAGGGGGCGTTGGACGCGGCGATTGCCTACACCAAGGATCGCAAGCAGTTCGGACAGTCGATCAGTGAGTTCGAAGCGGTGCAGTTCATGTTGGCCGACATGGCGATGAAGTTGGAGGCCGCGCGGTTGATGGTGTACCACGCCGCGGCGCGGGCCGAGCGGGGGGAAAAGGATCTGGGATTCATTTCCGCGGCCAGTAAATGCTTTGCCTCCGATGTGGCGATGCAGGTGACCACCGACGCGGTGCAGTTGTTCGGCGGGGCCGGCTACACCGTGGATTTCCCGGTCGAGCGAATGATGCGCGATGCCAAGATCACCCAGATCTACGAGGGCACCAACCAGATCCAGCGTGTCGTCATGAGCCGCGCCCTGCTCAAGTAACTCCCACGGGAGACTTTCCCCGCCCGAGCAGACATGGAGGTACCCGAAACGCGGCGTGTCGGGTACCGCAGTGACTGCTCGCGCGACTGGGTGAGGCTTCAGCCGCGGGTGACCTTCTCCATCGATCGTCGCCGCTCCAGTGCCGCGGGATCGGGGTTGGTGACTTGAACCAGTGAGGCGCCCGCGACGAACACTGCCAGCAGGTGCTCCACGAGATCATCGGCAGTGTCCCAGGCAGCTGTTGACAGCACCCGGTCACGGGCGGTGAAACCCTGTGCGGCCGCGGCGTTTCGGGCAGCATCGAGGACCTCGGCGACAGATCGGCCGGCCAGGGCTGAACCTGGGTGGCGTTCGGGCACGATCTGATCACCGTGTACCCGCACCGCGGTCGCGTAGTCGGTCACGCCGAGCGGAAGATCATCGGCGGGCCTGCCGAACGGGTCCAGGGACAGTACTGCCACCTCACCGCCGGCCACGGCGTCGTCGGCCTCGTCGAGCCGGTCGCGAGTGCACAACGCGATGTCGGACGGATTGTCGGAGCCACCGCCCAACGACACTTCACTGCCGATCCACCAGATGCCGAACAGCACCGCGACGGTCTGCCAGTGCGCGGGCAGCAATACCGCGACCCGGGTGCCGGAGCCGGCCCCCAGCTCGTCGCGTAACAGGTTGGCCGTCTTGGCGGCCCAGTTCGCGAGCGTCACCGCCGACAATTCGATGCGTTCGCCGGTCGCGTCGTCGTAGTAGGTGATCCGCGGGCCCGCGGGATCCGAGGCCAGCAGTGGATCGAGGACGGCCGCGCTGAGCGTGGTCAATTGACGCACGCCGGGTCGTCCGAACCGGCGGTGAGGATGGGCGACGGTGGCGGCGGCGCATCATCTGTTGCGGTGCTGTTGCCCGCACTGGGCGCCGCATCGGCCGACTCGGTGTCCGAGGTGGCGTCGTGACCGTCCAGGCCCGAGCCCGGGCCCGTGTAGTCCGCGGTCAGCACCACCCGCACGGTGCCGGGTGGAACCGAGGCGTCCTCGGTGACCGGTAGGCCGCCGAGATCCTTCGAAACCGCTTGGGCGCCAAGATCGTCGGTTTTGGCTGCCTGCACCTGGCTGCCTGTCACCGCACCGCCCTGATGGTTGCCGGTCTCGCCGGGGGTGAACCCCTTGGTGGTCAGTACGTGTGACACCGCCGCGGCCAAGCCGTTGATGTCGCTGGCGTTGACCACCTGCACGGTTGTCTTGTCAGGGGAGTACGCGACCTGTTCGGTCTTGCCTTCGCTCTGGTCCTGCAGCAGCCCGGACACCCACTCGCGCACCTGAGCCGGATCGACGCGCACCACGCTCTGCATACCGTCGTCGCTCCAGCCGTCCTCCCGCAGCACGGGGATGGTGGCGAACGCGACGTTGCCCGCTGCCAGCTTCTGCAGCTGGTCGATGAAATCCATCACGTCCCAACCGCTGGAGATCGCCACCGAGCGCTGCACGGCTTCGCGTAACTTGCTCAGCGTGGACGGACTGGACAGCGTCTTGCCCGAGATCACGTCGTGGGCCAGTGCGGCCATCACCGCTTGCTGGCGGGTGACCCGGTCCAGGTCGCCACGCGGCAGGTCATGACGTTGCCGAACGAAGCTCAGCGCCTGCGGGCCGTTCAGCTTCTGCCAGCCTGCCGGAAAATCGGCGCCTGAAAGTGGTTCGTCGACAGCTTCTTTCAGACACACGTTCACCCCGCCGAGGGCGTCGGTGATCAAGGCGAAGCCCAGCAGCCCGATTTCGGCGTAGTGGTCGACGGTGACGCCGGTGAGGTTGGCGACCGTCTTGATGAGCTCCTCGCGGCCGGCCTCGACGGCTTTTGGTTCGGCGACGGCGGGATCCTCACCCTCGACCTCGACGAGCTGCTTCATCTTGTCGAGCTTGACGTCGCCGAAGACACCGTTGATCTTCATCTTTCCCCAGCCCGGCGCCTCGACGTAGGAGTCGCGCGGGATGGAGATCGCGGTGGCGGACTTCCCGTTGTTCGGGATGCGTATCAGGATGATGGTGTCGGTGTTGGTCGACACGTCGTCGCCGGCGCGCAATGTCGCCAGCTCCTGCTCGGAGAGCGGGTTGCCATGCGCATCGGTGCGGCTGTCCAAGCCCACCAGCAGGATGTCGATGGCGCCGTCGTCGCCGCCTCCGCCGAGCGCCGCGGAACTGATGTGGTTGATGCCCGACTCGAAGGACCGGATCTGGCTCCAGGCCACGCCTGTCCCGAGGACCACGGCCGACGCTGTGGTGACAGCGAGCGTGCGGATGAGGCGGTTAGGCACCCGCTTAGGCTACTTGCGGGGTACACGTGAGCCGGGTAACGCCGACCGGCGTGCCAGACTCAGCGTATGTCGCAGCGGATCGTCGTCACCGGGGCTGGTGGCATGC
This sequence comes from Mycobacterium sp. 141, assembly GCF_000382405.1. Classification (GTDB taxonomy): domain Bacteria; phylum Actinomycetota; class Actinomycetes; order Mycobacteriales; family Mycobacteriaceae; genus Mycobacterium. Next base: position 116,561 of record NZ_KB908260.1, on the reverse strand, counting down.
TTGGCCGTGTTTTGACTGATCAGGCCCGTCGCGCAGGTCGTGAGGTGGTGGCGCTCACGTCCTCGGAATGTGACATCACCGATCTCGAATCGGTGCGTCGGCACGTCGCGCCCGCCGACGTGGTGATCAACTGCGCGGCCTACACCCAGGTCGACGCCGCCGAAACCGATGAGGCTCGCGCGTATGCAGTCAACGCCGTCGGTGCAGGCAACGTCGCCCAGGTCTGCGCCCAGACCGGTGCCGGCCTGGTCCACGTCTCGACCGACTACGTGTTCAGCGGTGCGGCCGACGGTGACCGGCGTCCCTTCGAGATCGACGACGAGCCTGCACCGGTCAACGCTTACGGCCGCACCAAGCTGGCAGGTGAACAGGCCGTGCTGGCCGTCAAACCAGACGCGCACGTGGTCCGCACCGCCTGGGTGTACCGCGGGAGCGACGGCACCGACTTCGTCGCCGTCATGCGCAGGCTGGCCGCCGGCGACAAGCCGGTGGAGGTGGTGGTCGATCAGATCGGCTCACCGACATATGTGGGCGATCTGGCCGCTGCGTTGCTGCAGGTCGCCGATGGCGGAATCGACGCGCCTGTGCTGCATGCTGCCAACTCCGGGACTGTCAGCCGCTTCGAACTGGCCCGAGCCACGTTCGCCGCGCTGGGGGCCGACCCGCAGCGGGTGCGTCCGGTGGGCAGTGACCGGCACCCGCGTCCGGCCCCGCGGCCCGGCTACACCGCGCTGTCACAGCAGCGTTCGGTGGCGGCCGGGCTGACCGGGCTGCGGGATTGGCGCGATGCTCTGATCGCAGCGGTTGCTGACTCTGACGGAAACGCTGTCGCCGGACCGCTACCCTCTACGCCGTGACACAGGAAGCCCTCCGCCCACTTGTCGTGGTTACCGTGACGTACTCACCGGGCCCACACCTGGAGCGGTTTCTGGCGTCACTCTCACTGGCCACCGAGCGTCCCCTGACGGTTGTCATGGCCGACAACGGGTCCGTCGACGGCAGTCCCGAAGAAGCCGAGCAGCGGTATCCGAACGTGCGGTTGCTGCGCATCGGCGCCAACCTCGGCTATGGCAGCGCGGTCAACCGCGGAGTGGCCGCCTACTGCAACGACGGCGACACCGATCCCGAGTTCTTCGTGGTGGCCAACCCCGACGTGCAGTGGGGGCCCAAGGCGATCGACATGCTGCTGGAGGCCGCGCAGCGCTGGCCGCAGGCCGGCGCACTGGGCCCGCTGATCCGCGATCCCGACGGCTCTGTCTACCCGTCGGCACGCCACCAGCCCAGCCTGGTCCGCGGTGGCATGCACGCCGTCGTCAGCCCGTTCTGGAGATCCAACCCGTGGACCGCGACCTACCGGCAGGACCGCGAGCCGCCGAGCGAACGCCCGGTCGGGTGGTTGTCAGGTTCGTGCCTTCTGTTGCGCCGGGCGGCCTTCGATCAGATCGACGGCTTCGACGAGCGCTACTTCATGTACATGGAAGACGTCGATCTGGGTGATCGGCTCGGCCGGGCGGGCTGGCAGAACGTTTACGTGCCGGCGGCCGAGGTACTGCACCACAAGGGCCACTCCACCGGCCGGGACCCTGCCCGCAATTTGGCTGCTCACCACCGCAGTACCTACACTTTCTTGGCCGATCGGTACCCGGAGCCCTGGCAGGCGCCGTTACGGTGGACAATCCGGGGCGCGCTGGCGGTACGTGCGGGCCTGGTGGTCGGTAATTCCCGACGTAAACAGGCGAAAGGGCAGCGTTGAGGTGACCAATCCCGCGGAGGTCGATGCCGTCATCCTGGTCGGTGGCCAGGGCACTCGGCTGCGGCCGCTGACTCTTTCGGCACCCAAACCGATGCTGCCGACTGCCGGACTGCCGTTCCTGACCCATCTGCTGTCGCGCATCGCCGCCGCCGGCATCACCCATGCGGTGATGGGCACCTCGTACAAGGCCGAGGTGTTCGAGACCGAGTTCGGTGACGGATCCAAGCTCGGCCTCCAGATCGACTACGTCACCGAGACCGAGGCGCTGGGCACCGGGGGTGCCATCGCCAACGTCGCCGGGCACCTGCGCCACGACACCGCCATGGTGTTCAACGGTGACGTGCTGTCCGGAGCCGACCTGGGCGGGCTGTTGGAGTCGCACGACAACCGCGGGGCCGATGTGACGCTGCATCTGGTCCGCGTCGGGGATCCGCGGGCCTTCGGCTGTGTGCCGACCGATGCCGACGGGGTGGTGACCGCCTTCCTGGAGAAGACGCAGGACCCGCCGACCGATCAGATCAACGCTGGCTGCTACGTGTTCAAGCGTGAAGTGATCGACCAGATCCCGAAGGGCCGAGCACTGTCGGTGGAACGTGAGGTGTTCCCCGGCCTGCTCGCCGACGGGCGCCGGGTGTGCGGATACGTCGATACGTCGTACTGGCGAGACATGGGCACCCCGGAGGATTTCGTCCGTGGTTCGGCCGATCTGGTCCGGGGCATCGCGCCGTCACCGGCATTGCACGGTCAGCGTGGTGAGTCGCTTGTGCACGATGGTGCCGGTGTTGCACCGGGTGCGCTGCTGATCGGCGGCACCGTGGTGGGCCGTGGCGCGGAGATCGGTGCAGGCGCCCGCCTGGACGGCGCGGTGATCTTCGACGGCGTGCGGGTAGAGGCCGGTGCGGTGATCGAACGCTCGATCATCGGCTTCGGCGCCCGCATCGGCCCGCGCGCGTTGATCCGTGACGGCGTGATCGGTGACGGCGCCGACATCGGTGCCCGTTGCGAACTGCTGCGCGGGGCCAGGGTGTGGCCGGGTGTGTCGATTCCCGATGGTGGACTGCGTTTTTCGACCGACGTGTAGCGCACTCGGGCCGCGCCGAGATTACGGTTTGTGGCGCGAATCGGCTGAAACTGCTGCAGAAGCCGTAGTTTCGGCGAGTTGAAGCAAGCCGAAGTCGGTGTCGGGGGGCAACCTGTCCAGCGGCCACCACTGCAGATCCAGAGATTCATCGCTACAGACGATCGCGGCGTCGGCCGGGGCCCGCACCACGAATTGCAGGTCCAGGTGGCGGGTCGGTACCCCCAGCGAGCAGGTCACCGGATGTACATGCAGCGCAGCAAGTTCCGGGTCGATGGTGAGCTCGGCGATGCCCGACTCCTCGGTGGCCTCGCGCAGCGCCGCCGCGCGGATGTCGAGATCGGTGTCCTCACAATGCCCGCCGAGCTGCAGCCATCTGCCGAAGCGCGGATGTAGGGTGAGCAGGGTTTGGGTGCCGGTGTGGTCGAGCACCAGTGCCGAAGCCGTGATATGGCCTGGGACGCAGGCGCGTTCGCAGGCGTCGGATCGGGCGGCCAAAAAGGCCAGCACCGCGTGGCGCATCGAGTCCTGCGCGGGATCGGTTGTCTGCCATTCGGTGAGAATCTCCACGGCAGAGGCGTGCAGGCTCATCGCGTTATGAAGAGGTCGTCGGTCGGCACCGGATCACGCGGGCCCTGAGGTTCCTCTGGGTAGCCGATCGCGATGGCGCCCAACGGCTCCCAGTCGCCCGGCAGATCCAGCTCGGCTCGCACCAGATCCGCGGCGAAGATCGTGGAGCCGATCCAGCAGCTGCCCACGTCACGAACGGCCAACCCCACGAGCAGCGCTTGCACGGCGGCGCCGACCGCCACGGTGAACATGGTGTGCTCCGCCCCTGTGCGGGCCGCGTCCGGATAGCTGTGCGCGCCGTCGGGAACCATGAAGGGAATCATCAGTTCTGGCGCATCGTAGAGGATGTTGCCGCGGGCCACACGGCGTTCGACGGAATCGGCTGACCTGCCATCGCGGGTCAGATCGGCGCGCCACTGGGCTTTCATCCGATCGAGCAGGCGCACGCGGGTGGCCGGATCGCGAACCCAGACGAACCGGACCGGCCGGGTGTGATGCGGGGCCGGTGCGGTCAGCGCCTCTGCGACGGCGGCTTCGATGAGTTCGGCAGGAACGGGTTCGGCCGAGAATCGGCGCACCGATCGGCGGAGCAGTTGAGCCTGCTTGCGTCCCAAGTCGATTGCTTCGGCGGTGCCGAGCCAGAAGAGATCGTCCTCGCCGGAGCGCAGCAGTGTGCGCGCGGTGGACCCGTCGTCGGGCAGGCTCAGCCCACGGACCACCGCTACCGGGATCGCGGTCAGCTTGCCCTTCACCAGATCGGCGGCGGCCGCGATCTCGTCGGCCACCGCGACCTCGGTGACGACCAGTTCGTTGCCGTGCCGGTCCATTGTCCCGGCGTAGCCGTGCAGCACGGTCAATCCGGCCGCACCGATGGCGAAATCAGTCTGGCCGGAGCGCCAAGCCCGGCCCATGGTGTCGGTGATCACCACGGCAACGGTGACGCCGAGTCGTTCACGTAGGCCCTCGCGCAGCGCTGCGGCACTGCCGTCGGGATCGCTGGGGAGCAGGGCCAGTTCGGTGGATCCGACATTGGAGCCGTCCACCCCGGCCGCGGCCTGAACCAGTCCGATGGCGTTCTCGGTGATCAATGTCCGGCCCTTGCGGGCCAGTACTCGAACTGCCTCGCTGTCGATCAATTTGCGCCGCAGCGTATCCCGTTCATCGGGATTTGACGGGGCGTCGACGATGCGGCCCTCGCACTTGGAAACCACCTTGCTGGTGACCACCAGTACGTCGCCGTCGAGCAGCCACGGTGCCGCGGTGGCGACGGCGCCGACCAGATCGTCGCCGGGCCGGAACTCGGGCAGACCCGCCACGGGCAGGATCTCCACCCGGTCAGCGGAGCCGTGTTCGGCGCGCACCCCGGTGGTCACAGCGGAACCCCGGCCAAGTCCAGGCCGGCACGCACCATCTCGGCGGTGGCCGAGGGATCGGTCATCAACAGTGGCACCGAACGCACCGCGACGCCGTCGATGTCGGCGTGATCACCGGAGTCCACCAGCCAGCCGTCCAGGAGCCCCGTCGCCGACCGTGCCCCGAAATGCCGCCCGACGGCTTCTGAGGTGGACTCCACCCCGATGATCGACAGGCACTCATCGGCCATGCCACGCAACGGTTTTCCCGCCACGATGGGCGAGTAGCCGATGACCGGTGCCGGGGTGGACCGAAGAGCGCCGCGGATGCCGCCGATCTGCAGGATCGACCCGATGCTCACGACGGGATTCGACGGAGCCAGCAACACCACGTCGGCCTCGGCGATCGCCTCGGTGACACCCGGTGCGGCAGTAGCCTGTTCGGCGCCGACGAACGCGAAGCTGTGCGAGGGCACCTGGGCCCGGTAGCGCACCCACCACTCCTGGAAATGGATCGCGCGCCGCTGGCCCTCGTGTTCGCCGGGGCCGGGATCGGTGATCACCACGTGCGTCTCACAACGGTCGTCGCTGGCAGGCAGCAGTTGCACGCCCGGCGCCCAGCGTTGGCACAATGCCTCGGTGACCTGCGATAACGGGTAGCCGGCCCGCAGCATCTGGCTGCGTACCAAGTGGGTGGCAAGATCGCGGTCGCCCAGGCCGAACCAGTCCGGCTGCACACCGTATGCGGCGAGTTCCTCCTTGGCGTGCCAAGTTTCGTTACGATGCCCCCAGCCGCGCTCGGGGTCGATGCCGCCGCCGAGCGTGTACATACACGTGTCGAGGTCGGGACAGATCCGTACGCCGTACATCCAGGCATCGTCACCCACATTGACGATCGCCGTGACCTCGTGCTCGGCGTTCTCGTTGCCAGGGCTCTGCGCGAAGGCGCCGAGCCGCAACAGGTTTTGCACACCCAGCAAAAATCGAGCGCCGCCGACGCCGCCGACCAAAACGGTGATCTTCACAACGGTCGACATTAGGCGGAAAGGGGGCGCGCATGGAAACGACGTAGTCACGACCAGGACACGCCGACGTTGCGACGCGCCGAATTGATATCACGAGATGGTATGAATTCCCGCCGATCCGCTTGACCCTGGCAGCTAACGCGTGTCTAATCACAGCAGTGTCATTTCCCGGTTAGCGACTGATTCCGGTGTCGCAAACGGAGATTCGATCGAATGTTCGAATGAAATGGCCTATATCACCATAGTGGGGCTCCACTGAGGATCTATGAGACCGAGTGAGGAGGCGGGGGATATGTCTTATGAGAGCGGCGATTTCGATCGTGTTGTCCGGTTTGACAACCGGTTACTCGGCTCGGTAGACAACGCACCGCACATCAACGCCGGGCCGACACCGATGGGGGCAACCGGACGTCCTCAACTGAGTTTGGTTCCCGATCAAATTGATGTTGCTCCGGCAACCGAAGATGACCAATGGCAGGAGCGTGCATTGTGCGCGCAGACCGACCCTGAGGCTTTCTTCCCGGAAAAGGGCGGGTCTACCCGTGAGGCCAAGCGCATTTGCCAGGGTTGTGAAGTCAAGGATGCGTGCCTCGATTACGCACTGGCACACGACGAACGCTTCGGGATTTGGGGCGGGCTGTCCGAACGCGAGCGCCGTCGGCTCAAGCGCGGCGTCATCTAAAGCTCTTTGCGAAGCGCTTCAGATCGCAATCTGAGCCGCTTCGCGAAGCGCTCACGGTGACCTGAAGCGCTTCGCGTGAGTGCTCAGTCGTCGTCGATCATCGGGTCGATGACCGACGGTTCCACCCCCAGGTAGGTGGCCACCTGAGCCACCAGGATTTCATGCAACAGCTCCGCGAGATCGTCGGGACTCTTGGCCCGGCGCTCGATCGGTTTGCGAAACAACACAATTCGGGCCCGCGTGGTGTTTCCTCGAACATCCACCCCCGCCGGTATCAACCGGGCCAACGCGATCGGACCATCCGCCACGACTTCCGGTGGCCACTGCACCGTCTCAGGATCGCGCGGTGACATCCGCGGAATTTCGTCGACAGCGACATCGAGGACACTGACCCGCGACGCCCACCGACGCTCGATCGGTTCGTAAGCCTCCAGCACCGCCATGTCGAACCGTTCGGCCCGGCTGCGCCAGCCCGGAACAGATCTGGGAAGCAGCGGCCCACGAATATCGCGACCGCGGCGCGATCGCCAAAGGTTCCGCTGGGCCACGCAAGAGATCGTAACGGTTCGGGATCGGGAGCCCGGCGACTGCGCGTGTCCGAACGCGTCCAGCGATCGTCCAAGATAATCTCTGGTGCGTGAATGTTCCCCGTCGCTGCTGCCGGCCCGGGTGCCCGCATTACGCCGTGGCGACGCTGACCTTCGTCTACTCCGACTCGACCGCTGTCGTCGGACCGCTCGCCACCGTCTCCGAACCGCACTCATGGGATCTGTGCGTCGGGCATGCGAGCCGAATCACCGCACCACGTGGCTGGGAGCTGGTGCGCCACGCCGGCCCGCTACCGAACCATCCCGATGAAGACGATCTGGTGGCGCTGGCCGACGCGGTGCGCGAGGCACACGACGGCGCGGTGGTGCGAGGCGGAGTCGCGGCAGGGTTCTCCGACCCCACCACTGGGGTCACCGGCGGTGCCGTGATGGCACCGGCAGCGCACCGGCCCGAACCAAACGGTCGGCGTCGCGGCCACCTCCGCGTGTTGCCCGATCTCAGCGATTAAGACCGTTAAGCAGCGCGGTCGACTGAGGCTAGTGTCCTTGTGGGCGTCTTGCGGCGGCTAGGCTTAGCCAACGATCCCGGTCACAAGGAGTTCCCATGCCTCGCCCAGCTGCGGTTGTTCAGCGTGTCATCAAGGCGTATGACGTGCGTGGTCTGGTGGGTGCGGAGCTCGACGAACAGTTCGTCTTCGACGTGGGCGGGGCATTTGCCAGGCTGGTCCGGGGCGAGGGTGCGGCGCAGGTCGTCATCGGGTGCGACATGCGGGAAAGCTCTCCGCCGCTAGCCTCGGCGTTTGCCGAAGGGGTCCGGGCGCAGGGGCTCGACGTCGTGCGGATCGGACTGGCCTCCACCGATCAGCTCTACTTCGCGTCCGGCCTACTGGACTGCCCCGGCGCGATGTTCACCGCCAGCCACAATCCGGCTGCCTACAATGGCATCAAGCTGTGCCGGGCCGGAGCCAAGCCGGTCGGTCGAGACACCGGGCTGACGACCATCTCCGACGAGATGATCGCCGGAGTGCCGGCCTTCGACGGCGCGTCCGGCGCCGTCACCGACCGCGACGTGCTCGCCGAGTACGGCGAGTTCCTGCGTTCACTGGTGGATCTGAGTGCGCTGCGGCCCCTGCGCATCGCCGTCGACGCGGGCAACGGCATGGCCGGGCACACCACGCCTGCGGTGCTCGGGCCGATCGCCGGCGCCACTGTCCTGCCGCTGTTCTTCGAGCTGGACGGCACCTTCCCGAACCACGAGGCCAACCCGTTGGAGCCGGCGAACCTGGTCGACCTGCAGAACCATGTATTGGCAACAGGTGCCGACATCGGCTTGGCCTTCGACGGTGATGCCGACCGGTGTTTCGTCATCGACGAACTCGGCAGGCCGGTCTCCCCGTCGGCCGTGACCGCACTGGTGGCGGGGCGTGAGCTCGGCCGCGAAATCGGCGCGATCGTCATCCACAACCTCATCACCTCGCGGGCGGTGCCGGAGCTGGTCATCGAACGCGGCGGCACACCGGTGCGCTCACGCGTCGGGCATTCCTTCATCAAGGCTCTGATGGCCGACACCGGCGCGATCTTCGGCGGCGAGCATTCGGCGCACTACTACTTCCGTGACTTCTGGGGTGCCGATTCCGGCATGCTGGCGGCCCTGCATGTGCTTGCCGCGCTCGGTGAGCAAGACCGCCCGCTCTCGGAACTGATGGCCGATTACCACCGCTACGAATCCTCCGGCGAGATCAACTTCACCGTCGCCGACGCCGCTGCATGCGTCGACGCGGTACTGGAGACCTTCGGCTCCGGTATCCAGGCCGTCGACCATCTCGACGGGGTCACCGTGGATCTGGGTGAGGGCAGCTGGTTCAACCTGCGCACGTCCAACACCGAGCCGCTGCTGCGGCTCAACGTCGAGGCCCGCACCACCGAGGATGTCGATGCGATCGTGAAGACGGTGGCTGACCAGATCAGCACGGTGAGCGGGGCAGCGACGTGAATGCCGTCGACGCGACGGTAGACCTCGACGACGGCGAGGGTCTGCTCGCGGCCGACCACAACGGTCTGCTGCGGGCAGCGGCGATGGCAGGTGCTCAGGTGCGGGCCACCGCCGCAGCGCTCGCCGAGGGTGCGCTCGAGCCTCTGCGGTCGGATTTTCCGCCGCGCACGGTGATCTGGGTGGCCGGTCGTGGAGTGGCGCACAGCGCGGGCACCCTGCTGGCCGCCGCACTCGGCGGATCGGTGGCCGCGCCGATCGTCGTCGTCGCCGAGACCCCGTCGTGGATCGGCGCCCTGGACGTGGTGATCGTGGCCGGCGACGATCCGGCCGACCCGGCTCTGGTGAATGCCGCAGCCACCGCCGTGCACCGGGGTGCGCGGGTGTTGGTGGTGGCACCACAGGAGGGCCCGCTGCGCGACGTGACGGCGGGACGCGCGGTGGCATTGCCACCGCGGCTGTGGGTGCCCGACGATTTCGGGCTCACCCGCTATCTGGCCGCGGGCCTGGCGGCGCTGCACGTGGTGGATCCCGGGACTCGGGTGGATCTTCCGGAATTGGCCGACGAACTGGATGCCGAGGCGCTGCGCAACAGCACTGCGCGCGAGTTGTTCACCAACCCGGCCAAGACGCTGGCCGACCGGATGTCCGGCGCTGACGTCGTACTGGCCGGAGACACGGCGGCGACGCTGGCGCTGGCCCAGCACGGCGCGACGGTGATGCTGCGGTTGGCCGGTCAGGTGACCGCTGCCGCGGGCCTGATCGACGTGTTGGCCGCCACGGGGAACCGCGCTGCTGACCGGTCCGGCTCCGAGCGGTCGCTGTTCCACGACGAGCAGATCGACGGGCCGTTGCCGCGGCGGCTGCGGACATTTGTTTTGACCACTGATACCGAACGGCCCACCGTGGCCGTGCGTATCGCAGGGTTCGCCGACATCTCGGCGATCGGCGCCGAGGATGTGCCCGACGCGGGCCGTCAAGGCGATGAGCCGAGCGGCTCGACCATCCCGGCCAGGCGGGTGGAACAACAATTGGCGATTTTGGCCGTGCGGTTGGAGATGACCGCCGTCTACCTGAAACTGGTTCGAGGTTAAGCGAGTGTATTTGCTACGGGGAGCGGTGCGGACCTATGCGTGGGGTTCGCGCACCGCGATCGCCGATTTCACTGGAAGACCCAGTCCCACAACTCATCCCGAGGCTGAACTGTGGTTCGGTGCGCATCCCGGTGATCCTGCGTGGGCGCTGACCGACCATGGGGAGAAGTCGCTGCTTGAGGTCGTCGCCGACGATCCCGAGGGACAACTCGGCGCCGCAACCATCGGACGCTTCGGCGATACTCTGCCGTTCCTGGTCAAGGTGCTGGCCGCCGGCGAACCGCTGTCCCTGCAAGCGCATCCGAGCGCGCAGCAGGCGCGCGAGGGCTACGACCGCGAGGACCGCCTTGAGATACCCGTCTCGGCGCCGATCCGCAACTACCGCGACCGCAGCCACAAACCCGAATTGCTCGTGGCGCTCGGACCGTTCGACGCGCTGGCCGGCTTCCGCCCGGTGGCACAGACGGTCGAACTGATGCGAGCACTGGCCGTCTCGGATCTCGATCCGTACATCCATTTGCTGTCCGACCAGTCCGATGCCGACGGCCTGCGGGCGTTGTTCACCACGTGGATCACCGCCCCGCAGCCCGACCTCGACGTACTGGTGCCCGCGGTTTTGGACGGTGCGATCAATTACATCCGTTCGGGGCAAACGACTTTCGCCACCGAGGCCAAGACGGTGCTGGAGCTCGGCGAGCGCTACCCGGGCGATGCGGGCGTGTTGGCGGTGTTGCTGCTCAACCGGATCAGTTTGCAGGCGGGTGACGGCATGTTTATTGCTGCCGGCAGTCTGCACGCCTATCTGAACGGTATCGGGGTCGAGGTAATGGCCAACTCCGACAATGTGCTGCGGGGCGGCCTGACGCCCAAGCACGTCGATGTTCCCGAACTGCTGCGGGTGTTGAATTTCACGCCGACCCCGCAGGACAAGTTGCGCCCCACAATCGTCAGGGACGGACGCGAGCGGACCTACAAGACGCCGGCATCGGAGTTCTGCTTGTCAGTCCTGGAAATCGACGGCGATCAGCTCGGCCACCAGATCGACGCGCCGTGCCGTCACGACGGCCCGCAGGTGCTGCTGTGCACCGAGGGCGCCGCAACGGTGCACGCCAAGAGCGGCACACTGGCGCTGGAACGCGGGTCGGCGGCCTGGATGGCCGCCGACGATGGGCCGATCCGGCTGACTGCTCAGCGGCCATCCCAGCTGTTCCGAGTCACAGTCGGGACCTGAGCCCGGCCGTCACTCGGCCTGTGCGCGCAACCGTGGTTCGGTGTGTCCGGCCGCCGGTCCTTGAAAGCTGTCGCCATCGGCAGCTTTGGCATCCGCTTGTCGGCGTTCGGCCCGCAACAGTCGCAGGTTGTTGCGGATGGCGCGCCCGATGAGCCGCGGCGTCGGAACCAGCCATAGGCTGTCGAGCAGGCTGGTGCGCCGCAGGAACCATTCGGCAAGCACCGGATCGGTCTCGGCGGCGCCGACGAACTGTTTGAACAACCCGAATACCGGGCTGTACCACCACGGCCTCGACCCCTGGGCCCCGTGCTCCTCGATGTCGGCGACGGCGTTCATCAGCCAAACCGGCAGGGTGGTTTTCGCGGTCGCCCGGGCCAATCGGCCTTCCAAATCCTGCATTCCGCCGTCGAGCACGGTACGCAGGTTGTTGGCCTGCAGCGCCGACATCGTCACGCCCTGCCCGAAGGTGGGGTTGAGGCTGGCGACGGCGTCGCCGAACGGGATGATCCCGACCGGCAGGTCGGTCATCCTGTCGTAGCGACGCCACTTGCTGGTGGGGTAGCGATGGAAGTTCATCTTGCCCACCGGCTCGCCTTCTCGCAGGGCGGCGCTGATGTGCGGCGGCAGCAGAGTATCGGCCAGCGTGCAGATCCCCGCGAAGTCCCGCGGCGGCTCGGTCTTGGCGACCCCGAACGCAGTGACGATCCAGACGCCATCCTCGTGGAACAGCATGCCTATGCCTCGCGGTTGGTCGAGCGCGGCACCGCACACCACCATCTTCTCCGTGATCAGGCCCTCGGGGATACGTACCCGCTGTGAGGCATAGGTGACGCCGACCTGGATCTGATCTTCCCTGGGCCGGCCGAAACCCCACTCGTCCAGCCAGACCGGCAGGCGGCTGCCACGGCCGGAGGCATCGACCACCAGATCGGCCGACACGATCTCGCCGTCGTCGAGCACCACGCCCGTCACGCTCCGGGTCACGGGGTCGAACCGGGGCTGGGAGACCACCTGCCGCACCACGCTGACGTTCGGGATGCTCAGCGCACGGTTGCGGATCTGCCATTCCAGGTGTCCGCGGCTGGGTACATATGCGGTGAAGTCGCCGAGCATCTGTTGGCCGGTGCCCAATACATGGCCCGCCGCGGAGAAGTGAATCGACTCGGGCCGGTTCTCGATCACCGGAACGCCTGCGGCGACCATATCTTTGAGCAGTCCGGGGAACACCGATTCGAGCTCCTGCGCCCCGCGCGCCATCAGAAGATGGACGTGCAGACCCTGCGGAATCGCGCTGCGGTTGACGGGCGTCTCGGGCAGTTCGTCACGTTCGTAAACCGTGACGCGATCAAAGTGATCGGATAGCACGCGGGCCGCGCACAGGCCTGCAATGCTGCCTCCGATGACAACGGCATGGTGGGAGCGGAGATGAAGATTCTGATACATCGGGGAAAACAGTAATGGATTCAATCCCCGCACATGCTCAAGCGTGAGAGGCGGCGTCGATATGACCTCACGGTGGCGTACCAAATCCGTCGAGCAGTCCATTGCTGACACCGACGAGCCGTCGACCCGATTACGCAAAGACCTGACCTGGTGGGATCTCACCGTATTCGGTGTGTCGGTGGTGATCGGTGCCGGCATCTTCACCATCACGGCATCGACGGCGGGCGACCTCACCGGGCCGGCGATTTCGATCTCATTCGTCATCGCCGCAATCTCCTGTGGCTTGGCTGCGTTGTGCTATGCCGAGTTCGCCTCGACTCTCCCCGTCGCCGGCAGCGCATACACGTTTTCCTATGCCACCTTCGGTGAGTTCATCGCCTGGGTAATCGGCTGGGACCTCATCCTGGAGTTCGCGGTCGCCGCGGCAGTGGTTGCCAAAGGTTGGTCGAGCTACCTCGGAACGGTATTCGGCTTCGGTGGAGGCACACTGACTGTCGGTGGGTTCGAAGTGGACTGGGGGGCGCTGCTGATCGTCGCGGTGGTGACGCTGCTGCTCGCGCGAGGCACCAAACTGTCGGCCACAGTGAGCCTGGTGATCACCGTCATCAAGGTGTCGGTGGTGTTGCTGGTGGTCATTGTCGGCGCGTTTTACATCAAGCCGCAGAACTACTCGCCGTTCATTCCGCCTGGCGAGGCAGGTACGGGCGGCAGCGGTGCCGACCAGTCGCTGTTCTCGTTGATCAGCGGCGCCACGGGCAGTCACTACGGCTGGTACGGCGTGCTGGCCGGCGCGTCCATCGTGTTCTTCGCCTTCATCGGGTTCGACATCGTCGCCACCACCGCGGAAGAGACCAAAAACCCGCAACGCGACGTGCCGCGCGGCATCCTCGGCTCGCTGGCCATCGTCACGGTGCTCTACGTCGCGGTGACGGTAGTGCTCTCCGGGATGGTGTCCTACCGCGAGCTGCGGAGCTCCGACGGTCATTCGGCGAACCTCGCGACGGCATTCGCGCAGAACGGCGTGCACTGGGCGGCCAAGGTCATCTCCGTCGGCGCGCTCGCGGGTCTGACCACTGTGGTGATCGTGCTGATGCTCGGGCAGACGCGGGTCCTGTTCGCGATGTCCCGTGACGGTCTGATGCCGCGCCGGCTCGCCAGAACCAGTAGCCAGGGCACTCCGGTGCGCATCACGGTGATCGTCGGTGTGCTGGTCGCCATCGCCGCGTCGGTGTTCCCGATGGGCAAGCTGGAGGAGATGGTGAACATCGGCACACTGTTCGCCTTCATCCTGGTCTCGGCCGGGGTGATCATGTTGCGGCGAACCCGCCCGGACCTGCCGCGAGGATTCCGTACGCCCTTGGTCCCAGTGCTGCCCATCGCCGCGATCGCGGCGTGCGGATGGCTGATGCTCAACCTGACCGGACTGACCTGGATCCGGTTCTTGATCTGGATGGCGATCGGCCTCGTGGTGTACACGATCTACGGCCGCAAACATTCGGTTCTGGGCCAACGGGAAGCCGCCGGCAAGCAATAACCGCGGCGGGGCGCGACGACGTCCCCGATGACTGGAGCTGCCCGGGCCAGCACGCCGGGAACTGCAGGAAGGCCGATTGCGGCGACGAGAGGGATTAGAGTCGCGCGTGTGAGTCGGCCCCGGGACAAGCAGCGCATCCCCTATGCGGAGGCGTCGCGGGTACTGCTGCGTGATTCGATCCTCGACGGCATGCGCGGCCTGCTGCTGACCCGTGACTGGTCGGCCATCACGCTGTCGCATGTGGCGCAGGCCGCGGGGATCAGCCGGCAGACCATCTACAACGAGTTCGGATCGCGGCAGGGCCTGGCCGAGGGGTATGCGATGCGGCTCGCCGACCGCCTGGTCGACGCGGTGGACCAAGCGATCAACCACAACGTCGGCCAGGTATACGAGGCATTCCTGGAAGGCTTCCGGACATTCTTCGCCGACTCGTCCGCGGACCCGCTCGTGATCTCGTTGCTCACCGGGGCGTCCAAACCCGACCTGCTGCAGATCATCACCACCGGCAGCGGACCCATCATCAGCCGGTGCTCGGACCGGCTGACCGGGATCTTCCAGAACAGCTGGATGAAGGCGAGTGATGAGGACGCCGGGGTGCTTGCGCGCGCGATCGTGCGATTGGCGATGAGTTATGTCTCCATGCCACCGGAGGCTGATCACGATGTAGCCGGTGACCTGGCCCGACTCATGACGCCGTTCGCCGAGCGCTACGGTGTGATAGATACTGTCTAGCTGTCAGTGCGCCGCCGCTGTCGAACACGTGAGCGCCTGTCCCGCGAGCCCGCAGGCTAGAGGTATCTGCATGTGGCGTCGCCGTCGGGCACACCCGTGCGCTGGCAAGCAATCACGACTGAAAGAGGGCTCTACATGACTGAGTTGAAGGCTGATAGCCGGGGCGGGATCGATTTCAAGGTCGCCGACCTGTCGTTGGCCGAGTTCGGCCGCAAGGAGATTCGCCTGGCCGAACACGAAATGCCCGGCCTGATGGCGCTGCGCCGCGAGTACGCCGACGTGGCGCCGCTCAAGGGTGCGCGTATCTCCGGCTCGCTGCACATGACCGTGCAGACCGCTGTGCTGATCGAGACCTTGGTTGCCCTCGGTGCTGAAGTTCGATGGGCGTCGTGCAACATCTTCTCGACCCAGGACCACGCGGCCGCAGCCGTGGTCATCGGCCCGCACGGCACCGAGGACGCGCCCAAGGGTGTGCCGGTGTTCGCCTGGAAGGGCGAGACGCTCGAGGAGTACTGGTGGGCCGCTGAGCAGATGCTCACCTGGCCGACCGCCGGGAGCGCAGCGAGCGGGGTCAATGTGGATGGCGAACCCGCAAATATGATCCTCGATGACGGTGGTGACGCCACCATGATGGTGCTGCGCGGTGCGCAGTACGAGAAGGCCGGCGTGGTCCCGCCCGCCGAGGATGACGACCCTGCGGAGTGGAAGATCTTCCTGTCGGTCCTGCGCAAGACCTTCGAGACCGACCCGACCAAGTGGAGCAAGATCGCCGACTCGGTCAAGGGTGTCACCGAAGAGACCACGACGGGTGTGCTGCGGCTGTACCAGTTCGAGGCCGCCGGTGAGCTGCCGTTCCCGGCGATCAACGTCAACGACTCGGTCACCAAGAGCAAGTTCGACAACAAGTACGGCACCCGGCACTCGCTGATCGACGGCATCAACCGCGGCACCGATGTGCTGATCGGCGGCAAGAAGGTGCTGATCTGCGGCTACGGCGACGTGGGCAAGGGCTGTGCCGAGTCGCTCGCGGGCCAGGGTGCCCGTGTTTCGGTCACCGAGATCGACCCGATCAACGCACTGCAGGCGCTCATGGACGGCTTCGACGTCGTCACGGTCGAGCAGGGCATCTCCCAAGCCGACATCGTCGTCACCGCGACCGGCAACAAGGACATCATCACTCTCGACCACATGAAGTCGATGAAGGATCAGGCCATCCTCGGCAACATCGGCCACTTCGACAACGAGATCGACATGGCCGCCTTGGAAAAGTCCGGCGCTCGTCGTTTGAACATCAAACCGCAGGTCGACCAGTGGACCTTCGATGACGGCAAGTCGATCATCGTGCTTTCGGAAGGTCGCCTGCTGAACCTGGGCAACGCGACCGGCCACCCGTCGTTCGTGATGAGCAACAGCTTCTCCAACCAGGTGATCGCCCAGATCGAGCTGTGGACCAAGAACGACGAGTACGACAACGCCGTGTACCGGCTGGCCAAGCATCTCGACGAGAAGGTGGCCCGCATCCACGTGGACGCTTTGGGCGGCACTCTCACTCGCCTCACCAAGGAGCAGGCCGAGTACATCAACGTCGACGTCGAAGGCCCCTACAAGCCGGAGCACTACCGCTACTGAGTCACTGACGTAGCGCGAGCAGACGTGAAAGTCCCCGAAACCTCGGTGTTTCGGGGACTTTCACGTCTGCTCGCCAAGCCTGGCGGCGATACGCTCGCTTGGTGTCCCACGCGATCCGCGCCGTCATCGTCGTCCTGGTCTGCACCGCCCTGGTCCTGACCGGCTGCACGAGCGGGCCGGATGCGGATGCGCAGCGTCCGTTCCCCGCGGCAACCGGCCGGGGACCGTGCCAGGTGACGACCCAGCACGACGTTCCGGCCACCATGCGCGACGGCACCGTGTTGCGCGCCGACGTCTACCGTCCGCGGACCTCCGATGCGGTACCGGTGATCCTGATGCGCACCCAGTACGGCAAGTCCGCGGCGCAGACGGACGTGGACCGCTTCCAGCCGCCCGACTGGTTCGCATCGCATTGCTATTTGGTTGTGGTGCAGGATATTCGGGGGCAGGGCAACTCGGGTGGCGTGTTCAGTGAGTTCACCCACGACATGGACGATGGTTACGACTCGGTGGAGTGGGCGGCTGGGCTGCCGGGTTCGAACGGCAAGGTCGGTATGTACGGGTCGTCCTACGTCGGCGCCACCCAATGGCTGGCGGCGGTGACCACACCTCCACACCTGGCGACCATCGTGCCCGTGAACACCGCCTCGGACTACTACGACGGATGGAACTACGAGGGTGGGGAGTTCCGACTGGGTTTCGTGCTGCCGTGGGCGATCCAGGACATCGCGACCACCGCCGCGATCAACCGCGATGACCGGCAGGCCGTGGCCGAACTGAACGCTGCCAGTGCCGATCCGACCCGATGGCTGAATTTCCGTCCGTTCAAAGACCTTCCGCCGATGCAGCCCGACAACCCCGTGGTCGCGCCCTGGTATTTCGATTGGATCCGGCACAGCGCCCGCGACGACTTCTGGCGCCGCTTCAGCATCAGGGACCGTTACCCGGCGGTGAAAGTCCCCGTGCTGAATGTCGAGGGCTGGTACGACGCCTTCCTGGCCGGTGGGATCGAGAATTTCACCGGGATGACGACCCATGGCGGCAGCGATCTGGCCCGCACCAACCAGCGGCTGGTCATCGGACCGTGGGATCACGTCGGCTGGGGCAGACCCGACTCGGTGGCCGCACCGATGCTCAAGGACATCGGGTCGGTGGGGAACAGCCCCATCAACGAACTCCAGCTGGCCTGGTTCGACCATTTTCTGAAGGGTCAGAACAACGACGTGGCCGGTTCACCGCGCGTCGACTACTTCCTGATGGGCGCCAACGTCTGGAAGACCGCACCGAATTGGCCTCTGCCACAGACACACTGGATGAATTGGTATTTGTCAGGATCAGGGGGGCTCGCCGAGCGCGAGGGTCAACTCACCGTCCGGCCGCCGGCAGCGCAGCCGCCCGACACCTATCTCTACGATCCGGCGTTCCCGGCGCCCAGCCTCGGCGGGCACTCCTGCTGCGGCGCGCTGAACGGCCCGCAAGGGCCCTATGATCAGATCCCGGTCGAGCAGCGCTCCGACGTGTTGGTGTACAGCTCGGCGCCGCTGACCAAGGACACCGAGGTCACCGGTCCGGTGACGGTCACACTGTGGGCCCAGTCCAGCGCCGTCGACACCGACTTCACCGCCAAGCTCATCGTCGTCAAACCTGACGGGCAGGCGGTCAACCTCAACAACGGCATCCTGCGGACATCGTTCCGGGACTCGCTGTCGAACCCCACGCCGACCACACCGGGCCGGCCGTACCAGTACCGAATCCAGGTCTGGCCCACCAGCTATCTGTTCCGGGCCGGCGACCGGATCCGGTTGGAGATCTCCAGCAGCGATTACCCGCAGTTCGCACCCAACCCCAACACCGGGGCGCCGTTCGGGCAGGACGCCAGGACCCAGCAGGCCACCCAGACCATCCTGCACGACCCGGCCCACCCCTCCTCGGTCACGCTGCCGGTCATCGGCTGAGACCCGGGCGGCCACCCGCGGGGAACGATCGGCGGCTTCTGCGCGACTATAAGGGGGTGAACTGCGAGGTGGCGCGCGAGGCGCTGTCGGCCCGGCTCGACGGTGAGCGCGAGCCCGTGCCGTCGGCCCGCGTCGACGAGCACCTGCGTGAGTGCGCCGAGTGCCGCGCCTGGCGCGACGCCGTCACCGAGCAGGCGCTCGATCTACGCCGACTGGCCGAACGCCGGCCCACGCTCACCGCGCTCGACCACTCCGTCGAGGAGACTCGGCGGCCGTGGCTGGGCTGGCGGCGCGCGGCCTTGCTCGGTGTCGGCGTGGTGCAGATCGCGCTCGCGGCCGTGCAGGGCCTCGGTCTGAGCGTCGGGCTGGCCCACGGCCACGGCATGGGTGGCGGGCACCTGCTCAACGAGTCGACGGCGTGGTCGGCCGCACTCGGCGCGGTGATGATCGGTGCGGCGCTGCGGCCGGTCGCTGCCGCGGGCCTGGCCGGGGTGCTGGGTGTGTTCGCCGCGGTCCTGACGGTGTATGTCGCGGTCGACGCGACGATGGGCGCGGTCACGCCGGTGCGGATGCTCACCCACCTACCGGTACTGCTCGGTGCGATTCTCGCGGTCCTGGTGTGGCGCGATGCGTCCACGTCGGGGCCCGAACCCGGCCAACACGCGGCCGAAACAGATATAACCTTGCCGCACAACGCATCCCGCGGTCGTCGGCGCGGGCATCTATGGCCGACTGACGGCTCGGCCGCCTAGAGCATCACCCCGAACATCACCGCCATCCCCGCGGCCATCATGGCCTGGCACACGATACCGATATGGCGGCGAGCCGGATCAGCCTGCCGCTCAGCGAAATAGCGGTACAACCACCACGCTGCGGCGATGGCGAACACCACCGTGCACAGCCAGTTCAGGGCATCGATCCAGCCGGGATAGCCCGGTCCTGACGACGCCCCCGCGCCGGCGGGCATGTCCATGCCGGGCATGTCCATCGCCATCGTCGAGGCCTGCGTGTCGTGCTGCCCCGAAGTCGTCTGCCCGGGCAGCAGGCCGCCGTTCATCACGGCGTACATCCACGTCATCGCCAGCATCATGAACGCGTGGTACCCGGCGACCGCGCGGCTTCGAGTCGTCGTGAACGCGACGGCCAGGAACCACACCGTGGCCAACCCGAAGAACACCATCGGGCCCGTGGTGGGTAGCGCCGCACCGCGCGGCCATGCCATCACCGCCATGGCCACTGCCATGACAAGGTGCAGCAGATGCCCCACCACATGCGTCCAGGCCCGGTGACCGATCACGATGGCGTATCCGCATTCCAGCGCGCTCAAGACAAAAAGCGCGGTGACGATCCAGCGCAGGAAGAGATCGCCGATCACTGCGGCACCGTCCGGGTCTGCCACCAGCTCAGCGCGGCGTCGAGTGCGATGAACGCCACCAGTGAGACCCCGAACAGCGGGGCGAAGTAACCGAATCCAGCCAGCGCGAGGGTGACCAACACGGCCTCATAAGGTCGTAGCCCGGCCAATACACCACGCCGAGGGCCGGTGGGCAGGGGTGAACCTGTTGTCCGCGTGGGCCTTCGGCGCCACCACATGCGATAGCCGAGCAGGATGACGACAATCAGCGCGACGGCCACCCCGGCGAGCAGGAGTTGGTTGACGACGCCGAACAAGATCCCCATGTGGGCCCCGACGATCCAGTCGGTCAGCTTCGCCATGAACGGCCAGTCGGCGAAATCGACGCGGGCGGTCACCGCTCCCGTATCCGGGTCGACGGCGATGGCGTCGTAGCGCGTCGGCCAGTCCCGCTTGTTCTCGGCGACCTGCCAGCCCTGGGTCGGTGCGGCCGGCGGATACATCCAGATCGGATTGCTCAGCGCGGCATCGTGCGCGGCGCGCAGCGCCGTGTCGGCGCCGCGCAACGCCTGTGATTCGTCGAATCCGGCTGCGGTCGTTGGATTTCCGTGGTGTGCGACGACCGCGGCCGGTTCGCCGCCGGGCAGCATGGTGTCCACCGATGGCGTCGACCAGGTCAGGTGGGAGCGGATCTCGCTCACGTTCGCGCCGGCGAAACGCGACCACGTCATACCCGACACCGACAGCAGCGCCAGCGCCGCGATGATCCAGACGCCCAGCGCCCCATGCCAAGACAGCAGTCTGCGGCGGCCGGTCACGCCGGTGTCGGGGGAGGCGATCCGCCGGAGTTTCCCGGTGCTGATTCGATGCCCGATCCACAGCAGCAGACCGGCGCCGGCGATCACCCACAGCCAGCTGGCCGCCAGCTCACTGTAGTTGCGCCCGACCGCCCCGAGATGAAGGTTGCGGTGCAGCTCGTCGAACCAGGCACGCAGCGGCAGCCACTGCCCATAGGTTGTCAACGCGCCGCGGACGTCGCCGGTGTAGGGATCGACGAACACCGTGCGGGCATAGTCGGGTGGCACGTCGGCGACGTTGAGGGTGACCCAGGTGGTCTCGTCGGGCGCAGCAGGCGGCCGGATGCTGGCAACGGTGCCTTCGGGATGTGCCCGACGCACTGCGGCGATCTGGTCCGACAACGGGATCCGGTGATCGCCGACGTGCTCGACGGTGAGTTCGTGACGGTTCACGAATGTGTCGAGCTGCGGGATCAGCGCGTACAGCAGCCCGGTGAATGCCGCGATCAGGATGAACGGGGCGACGAAAACTCCGGCGTAGAAATGCAGGCGCATCAGGAGCGGGCGGAATCTGACCCATGCCGAGGCGGGCAACGGCCTGGGCCTGGCGTTCGGGACAACGGGTATACCGTCGCGGTCGACGGGATCTTCCAGCGGGGTGTGGCTCACGTTGGTCGCGACTTTCCTAGGTGTAGCGGGCACGGGTGATCGACGGTGGTTCGTGTGCATTGGTCGGTCGGGGCGGGCGAATAGTTCCCACGGCCGGCAATATCTACGACAGACGGTCGTAGACTGGTTGATGAATACTTGTCTCCGACGGAGGGCGTCACCCCGGTGCAGTCAAGCCAGAAGGGCCCGCGGGCGAAGAGTGCCGCGGCGTTGGCGATCGCGGCCGCGCTGGCCGGCCTGGTCGTCTACGGCCTGACCGGCCGTGCCGGTGTCTATGCGGCCACCGGTGATTCCTATCCGGGTGCGCTGACCGCTGCGGCGCTACCGATCGGACAGTTCATCGCCACGCTGTGTAGCGCTGCGTGCTTCGGTGGCCTGCTCTACGTCGTCACCACCGCCCGGCCCGACCTCGCCGGGGTGATCGACGAGCAGGCGTTCCGCGTGCACCTGCTGATCGAGCGGGCCGCCGCGGCCTGGGCGGTGACGGCGCTGATCATGGTCGCGGTGTCCGCAGCGAGCGCCGCGGGCGTCGACGTCACGCAGCTTGTGCTGCGCGGCAGCCTGCTCCCCGCGATCGTGGCGTCGGAGACATCACGAGCGTGGATCGTGGTTGCCGCTGCGGCATTCCTCGTGGCAGTCACGGTGCGATTCTCGGTCAAGTGGATCACCCACGTGGTGCTGCTGGTGCCTGCCGTCGTCGCCGTGGTGGCGGTGACGGTCAGTGGCAACGCGGGCCAAGGGCCCGACCATGACTATGCGACGAGCACAGCGATCGTCTTCGCCGTCGCATTGGCTGCGCTGGCCGGTTTCAAGGTGGCGGCCGTTACCGGCCCGCCCGCTCCCGAGCTGGCGCGCCGCGTGTCGCTCCTCGAAACCCTCAGCGGTGCCATCGCGCTCGGTTACGGCGCGATCCTGCTGGCCTTGCTCGCCGGATCCGGCCTGCTGCACACCGGCTACGGTCGGGTCGGACTCGTCGCCGGTACCCTTCTGCTCGCCGTGTGGCTGGGCGACGTCGGCACCGTGTGGCGTCGCGACAAATCTCCCTACCGCGGCAAGGCCGGGATCGACGTGGTGGCCCTGATCGCCGTGCTTGCCCTGCTCGCCGTGATGGCCACCCAACCCGCGCCGCGCCTGCTGGCGCATCGCTTCACCGCCTGGGACGTCTTCCTGGGGTACCAGCTACCCGATCCGCCGAGCGTGCTGACGCTGCTGACCGTGTGGCGGTTCGACACCTTCATCGGCGCCGGCGCCGTCGTCCTGGCCGGGTTGTACCTCGCCGGATACCTGCGGCTGCGCCGGCGCGGTGACAGTTGGGCGGCTGGACGGCTCGTGGCGTGGTTGGCCGGGTGTGCCCTGCTGGTCTTCACCACCAGCTCCGGGGTGCGAGCGTACGGATCGGCGATGTTCAGCGTGCACATGGCCGAACACATGATCCTGAACATGTTCATCCCCGTGCTCCTCGTCCTGGGCGGCCCGGTGACCCTGGCGCTGCGTGCGTTGCCCGCCGCCGGTGACAGTCGGCCGCCGGGACCCCGGGAATGGCTGCTGTGGCTGGTGCACTCGAAAGTCACGGCGTCCCTATCGAACCCGGTGAGCGCGTTCATCCTGTTCGTCGCGTCGCTGTACATCGTGTACTTCACGCCGATCTTCAACACCCTGGCGCGGTATCACTGGGGCCACGAGTTGATGAGCCTGCACTTCCTACTCGTCGGGTATCTCTTCTACTGGGGCATCATCGGTATCGACCCGGGGCCGCGGAGGCTGCCGTTCCTGGGTCGCCTCGGACTGCTGTTCGCGGTGATGCCGTTCCACGCCTTCTTCGGCATCGCGACCATGACGATGACCTCGGTGATGGGCGGACCGTTCTACCGCAGCGTGGCGTTGCCGTGGCTGGCCAGCCTCGAGGACGACCAGCACCTCGGAGGCGCAATCGCCTGGGGCTCAAGCGAACTGCCGGTTATCATGGTCGTCATCGCGCTGGTGGCCCAGTGGGCGCGTCAAGATCGCCGCGCCGCGTCGCGATCCGACCGCCACGCCGACTCCTCCTATGCCGACGACGAACTCGACGCCTACAACGCGATGCTCAGGGAACTGTCCCGCGACCGGCGCTGAACGCGGGTGATGCGCGCGCTTCACGGTGCCGGCGCCCGCGCGGGAGTCGGGCAATCCGCGCGCTCGGAGTCTCGTGATGTCCCTCCTCGAACGGCCATGGGCAGTCCAACGGATGGCGGTGCCTGACAGGCAATGAGTCGTCGTGACTCGGCCGCGAGTTCATCGGCGGACTCCGTGACAAAGGTCGCGGGAACTCGACCCGCCTCCGCGACGACCAATCGTCATGGCCTTCGGGTTGTGGTGGCGCGTTGCGCTCACCGTGGTGTTCGCGGCGGCCGCGCTGCTCTATGCGGTTGCGGTGCGTGCTGCTGCTGGTCGGGACCGAAGGAGTGTCTGGGTCGTGCACGGGGTGGGTGCCGCATTGATGATCGGGATGGTGTGGCCGATCGGTATGGCCGTTCCCGATCTGGCTTATCTGCTCCTGTTCACTGCCGGTGCGCTGTACGTCGTATTCATGGGGCTGTTCCGGTCTGCGGTCGCGCACTGGCCGCATCACGCCCTGATGATGGCTGCGATGGCGGCGATGTTGATCACCATGGCACCGGCCGGGACCGCCGTCGTCGGCACCACAATGCCCGCGCACGGACACGCGATGGTCATGGCAGCGGCACCGTCTGCGCCGGCGGTGACACCGCTGTGGCTGCAGGTGTCGACCGCGACGCTGGCCGGATTGTTGTTTCTCAGCTCCGCGTATTGGCTCTATGAGCTCATCCGCGGGCCTCAGCGCCCGTATCCCGACGTCCTGATGGCCGCGGGCATGGCAACGTATTTCGCCCTCTGTATCTGATCTCCACCCGTACAACGAAAGGACAGTTGATGAAAAATTTTCTTCGAGTTGCTTTTTCCGCTGCCGCGGTAGCCGTGGCAGCGGTCGGATTCGCGGCGCCGGCGCTGGCACATGTCAAGGTGTCGGGCACCGACGCCGACCAGGGCGGCTACGGTGTGCTGACATTTCGCGTACCCACCGAGTCCGATACCGCCGCAACCACAGACCTAGTGGTGACGTTTCCCGACGATCAGCCCGTCCTGTCGGTGTCGACCCAGCCGAAGCCCGGTTGGACTGCTCACGTGGTGAAGAAGAAGCTGGCCACACCGCAGAAGGATGACGACGGCAACGACATCACCGACTATGTGTCGACGGTGGAATGGAAGGCGGACACCCCGCAGGCGGCGATCCCGCCCAACGAGTTCGACATGTTCAGCGTCTCCGCGGGGCCGCTACCCAAGGCGGAGACGTTGTCGCTGCCGGCCGTGCAGACCTACAGCGACGGCAAGGTCGTGAGCTGGAACGAGAAGGCGGCACCGGGCCAACCCGAACCTGAGCATCCGGCGCCGGTTCTGAAGCTGGCATCCGGTGATAGCGAAGGGGCACAGACACAGGCACCCGCACCGCAGGTGGCGGAATCGGCGGCCGCCGGCGCTCCGGCGTGGCAGGGGGTGACGGCGCTGGTGTTGGCGATCATTGCGGTGCTGTTCGGCGTCGTCAACCTGGCGTTGCTACGCCGCAGGAGCTGATGCGCAGCGCGTCGTCGGCCGGCGCTGTGCTGGGGATGCTGGTGGTGGCCCTGCTGACACTGGCTCCGGTGGCACACGCCCACGCCGTGCTGGTGGCCAGCGACCCGGTCGACGGGGCGAGGCTGTCGTCGGCCCCAGCAGCCGTGGAATTGACCTTCGACGAACCGGTCAGGCTGATCCCCGGTGCGGTGCAGGTGATCTCGGCTTCCGGAGCGCGAGTCAGCGTCGCTGCGTTGCTCCACCGCGGTGGGACTGTGGTCGAGTTGCCGTTGAATCCCGGCTTGCCCCAGGGCAGCTACACCGCGATGTGGCGGGTGATATCAGCGGACACACATGAGGTGTCGGGCTCGGTCAGCTTCGGTGTCGGTCAGGATCCGTTGGCGGCCGAACCGTCGGTGATCAGAGATCCGCTGGCACGCGCCGCGGCAGCTGCCCGTGGTGTCGTCTATGTCGGCTTGGTCCTGGGCATCGGTGTGACGGCGGTGTGCTGGTTGTTCTGGGGGTGGGCATGGTCGCGCAGTCCGACCCGGATTCTGGTACGCGCCGGCTGGGCGCTCATAGTGGCGGGGACGGCAGCTCAGTTCGTGTTCGCCGGGGCGCAGTCACAGGGTCTGGGGTGGTCGGGCGTCGCCGACGCCGCGGGTGCCTCCCAGGTTGTGCTGAGCCCCATAGGGGTGGTGCTGGGTCTCCGTCTTGTGCTCGCCCTGGTGCTCGCCGCAACGACGTGGCGATCGGGGGCGAATCACCGGCGTGCGATATCAGTGGTCGCTGCGGTATTCGCGGTCGGCCTCGTGGCAACCGTTGCAGTAGATGGACACGCGGGTGTAGGCGCAGACGCGGGCCTTGCCACGGCGGTGACCACTGTGCATCTGGTCGCGATGTCGGTGTGGCTCGGCGGGTTGCTGGTGCTGGTGTTGGTCGTGCTGCCGGCGGGCCGCACCGATCGTCTCGGCGCCTGGTCGCAGACAGCCTTCGGGTGTGTGGCGGTCCTGGTGCTCACCGGCGAATACCAGGCGTGGCGACAGATACTTCCGATCGAGTCGTTGTGGTCGACAGGGTATGGGATCACGTTGTTGGCCAAGCTTGCCGCGGTTTCGGTCATGCTGGGATTCGCTTATCTGGGCAGGCGCCGACTCACCGCGGCGCGGCTGCGGCGCACGGTTCCGATCGAGGCCGCCGTCGGCGGCATCGTGATCATCATCACTACCGTGCTTGTTGCGCAGCCACCCGCCAGAACGGTCTATGGTCCGCCTATCACCTTGAGCGCACCGCTCGACAACGGTCGCAGCGTGGCCATCCGCCTGTCGACGACGCGCCGCGGTCCGCTCGTCATCGATCTGACCGTGAACCAGCCACCGGGCTCTGCGCCGCCGGCCCAGACCGTCTCGGCGTCGTTGTCATCGGTCGACGCGGGTATTGCGTCACTGCCAGTCCGGTGGGAATCACCGTCCGCGGATCGCTGGCACAGCACGTTCGCCACGGCCCCGAGGCCGGGTATGTGGACCCTGTACCTCACGGTCGGATTCAACGCGACCGATGCGGTGGCCACCACGGCCCGGTTCCGAGTGTGGTGAGCTCGTGGTCCGAGATCGGCATGTCCGGCGGAACCAGGGCAGTCGTCGAAGCGACAAGTTACGTGGGCGCTGCCGGAGCGTCCGGTGAAGGAGAATCAGGTGGTTGGCCGAAACGGCACCCTCATGAACACCTTGCGGGAGATCGAAAGCAGTGTCCTGGAACGGGTTTGGCTCGGATCGAGGCGACTGGTCGTAGGCGCCGCACTGGCCGCCACGCTGGCCGGAGCGTCGCTGATGTGGTGGTGCGGCAGACCGGTGCCCGGGTCAAGCGGCGTGCCTGCGGTGAGTGCCGCGATGTTCGTGGTGGCCTCGGCGACGTCGGCGATCTTGCTTGTCCGCCGTCGCTACCGGTGGTGCTGTGCGGCGCTGTACTGCAGCGGCCTGGCTACGGTCATCGGCATCGGTGCGTTCTGGTGGCTGCGCACGGGGCGTCACAGTGCCGGTCTGGGCTGGTTGGTGCTGGCCGATGTGGTCGCGATGGCGCTGGCATTGTGCTGGGCGACGGTTGTCGTCACACCGATCGAACAATCGCAGCCCGATATGAGGAGGAGACCCTCCTCATATCGGTGACTGAGTCCGGTGCGGTTTTGGTGGATCGGAACCCGGATCACTGCCGCGGCGCGTGCCGAAGTTGCGCAGCCGCAAGCTGTTCGACACGACGAAGAACGACGAGAACGCCATCGCCGCACCCGCGATCAGCGGGTTGAGCAGGCCGGCCGCGGCGATCGGGATGGCGGCCACGTTGTAACCGAACGCCCACACCATGTTGACCCTGATCGTGCGCATGGTGGCGGCGGCCAGATCCAGCGCGAGCGGGACGACGTCGAGATTGTCGCGGACCAGGATGATGTCGGCAGCTCCGATCGCGACGTCGGTACCGCGGCCGATCGCCATGCCGAGATCGGCGCAGGCCAGGGCCGGCCCGTCGTTGATGCCGTCGCCGACCATGGCGACGACGCGACCCCGGTCACGCAATTGCTCGATGACATCGACCTTGCCCTCGGGCAGCACGTCGGCGATCACCTCGTCTATGCCCACCCGCGCGGCGACCGCTGCGGCCGAGGCCGCGTTGTCCCCGGTCAGCAGGACCGTGCGCAGTCCTCGCTGGTGCAGTGCGGCGACGGCGTCTGCGGCCGAGTCCTTGACGGCGTCGGACACCGCGATGACCCCACACGGATCGCCGTCGACCTCAACGAAAACAACAGTGTCACCGCGGGATTCACCGTTGCGACGCCCCGCGGTCAGGGTCGGTGAATCGCACTGCGGGGCGATCCACGACGGTTTGCCCACCCGCACGGCCCGGCCGGCCACGCTGCCGCTGACACCGCGGCCGGCAACCGCGCGGAAATCCTCCACGGGCTCACCGCGGCCACCGGCGGTGGCGATGGCCAGCCCCACGGCGTGTTCGGATGCCGATTCCACGGTCGCGGCCAGGGCCAGCACATCCTCCGGACTCCACCCCGGCACCGCGGCCACCGTGTTGACGCTCAACCGGCCTGTCGTCAGGGTGCCCGTCTTGTCGAAGACCACGGTGTCCACGGCGCGGGTGGCCTCCAGCGACTGGTGGCCCTTGAGGAAGATGCCGAGCTGGGCGCCGCGGCCGGACGCGACCATCATGGCCGTCGGCGTGGCCAGGCCGAGCGCACACGGGCATGCGATGACCAGCACCGCGAGCGCCGCCGAGAAGGCACGGTCTCCGCCACTGCCGGCGAGCAGCCACGCAGTGGCCGTCAGCGCAGACAATACGAACACTGTGGGCACGAACACCGACGCGACACGATCGGCGAGGCGTTGCGCGTTGGCCTTCTGCGTCTGGGCCTCCTCGACGAGGCGAACCATGCCGGCGAACCTGGTATCGGCCCCGACCGCCGCGGCCTCGACGATCAGTCGGCCGTCGAGCACCACGGTGCCGCCGATGACGTTGGAACCCGGATCGGCCCACACCGGTTTGGCCTCGCCGGTCATGGCACTCATGTCGACGGCCGCGGAACCCTCGATCACCAGACCGTCGGCGGCGATGGTCTGCCCCGGGCGCACCACGAAGCGCTGCTGCTCTTTGAGTTCGTCGGCCGGGATGAGCATCTCCGAGCCGTCGGTGTGCAGCACCGTGACGTCTCTGGCGGACAGCGCCGCGAGCGCCCGCAGCGCCCCGCCCGCCTTCGACTTGGCGC
The DNA here is from genome assembly GCF_000382405.1 of Mycobacterium sp. 141. GTDB lineage: Bacteria > Actinomycetota > Actinomycetes > Mycobacteriales > Mycobacteriaceae > Mycobacterium. The sequence goes on along the minus strand of NZ_KB908260.1, from coordinate 87,753 downwards.
GGGCCTCGAAGTACCGGCCGGCCAGTACGAACACGGTGACCCCGGCGGCCACCTCGAAGTAGATGGCATCGCTGCCCAGCAGCGCCTGCCAGATGCCGCGCCGGTCGGTGCTGTGGTGGGTGCTGAACAGCGTGTAGAGCGACCAGATGGTGGCCGCGGTGATGCCGACCGAGATGAGCGTTTCCATCGAGGCGCTGCGGTGGCGGGCATTGCGCAGTGCCACGCGGTGGAACGGCCACGCCGCCCAGGTCACTACCGGCAGTGCCAGCGCGGTGAGCACCCAGGCCCAGCCGGTGAAGCGCGTGCTCGGTACGACGGCGAACATCACCGACAGGTCGGCCAGCGGCACGAACAGTACCGCCGCGACGGCCAACCGGATAAGCAGATGACGCGCGTGATCGGCGTCGGGATCGGCGTCGTCGGCGGCGCCGGCCTGCCGGGGTGCGGCCTCATACCCGGTCCGCTGCACGACTGCGCAGAGTTCCTGCGCGCCGGTCTGCTCATCGGTGTCGATGGTCGCGACTCGGGTGGCGAAGTTGACCGAGGCCCGCACCCCGGGGACCTTGTTCAGCGCCTTTTCCACCCGGTTGGCGCACGCAGCGCAGGACATGCCGGTGACGTCCAGTTGGACGCGCTGGGCGCTCACCGTATCGTCGCGCACCGGCGTCGAACTCGACATCGTGTTGCTTCCTCCTTGCCCAAGGCCTATGCGCCTAATGGTCGGTGTAACGCGCCGGAAAGTTCCCGGGCGCGATGACCTAGGCTGACTAGCCGTGGCGACAGGTGACGACGACCAAATTACCCACCTCGCCAAATCCGCGGGCCGGGGCGACCAGGCCGCACTGTCGCAGTTCATTGAGGCCACCCAACGCGACGTCTGGCGCACGGTGGCCTACCTCGCCGACCCGGGCAGTGCCGACGACCTGACCCAGGAGACATTCCTGCGGGCGATCCGCTCGCTGCCGCGGTTCACCGGCCGGTCCAGTGCTCGCACCTGGCTGCTGTCGATCGCCCGGCGGGTGGTGGTGGACCAGATCCGCTACAACACCAGCCGGCCGCGCACCGTGCATGTGGTTGATCTCGACGATGTCACGGGGGCGGCTGGGCGCGGTACCCAGATCGAGAACATGGTCGAGATTCGGATGCTGCTGGCCGGCCTGGATGCCGACCGGCGCGAAGCGTTGCTCCTGACCCAGGTGATCGGCATGTCCTACACCGAAGCCGCCGAGGTGTGCGGGTGTCCGGTCGGCACCATCCGGTCCCGGGTGGCGCGCGCCCGCGACGATCTGATGCGCGCCGCGAACGCCGACGACCGCGCCGGCTAGTTAGGCTCGCGGCGTGCTGATCGCGATCGAGGGCGTCGACGGTGCCGGCAAACGCACACTGACCAACGGGCTACGGGCGGCGTTCGAATCCGCGCACAAGTCCGTTGGCAGCCTGGCGTTTCCGCGTTACCACCATTCCGTGCCCGCGGACCTGGCTGCCGAAGCGCTGCACGGCGCGCACGGTGATCTCGCCGGGTCGGTGCACGCGATGGCGGTGCTGTTCGCCTTGGACCGGGCCGGTGCGCGTGAGGAGATCGAGCATCTGCGCGCTGCCTACGATGTCGTCATCCTCGACCGTTACGTCGCCTCCAATGCCGCCTACAGTGCGGCCCGGCTACACCAGGGCGCCGACGGCGCAGCAGTGTCCTGGGTGCGTGAGCTCGAATACGAGCGGTTGAAGCTGCCCCTTCCGGACTGGCAGGTGCTACTGAACGTGCCGACCGAACTCGCCGCACAGCGCGCCGAGCGCCGGGCCAACACCGAGGCCGACCGGGCCAAGGACGCCTACGAGCGCGACGGCGGGCTGCAACGACGCACCGGTGAGGTGTACGCGGCGCTGGCCGCGGCCGACTGGTGCGGACGGTGGTTGGTTGCCGGCCCCGACGTTGCTCCCGCGGCATTGGCTCTGCAGTTGAATTGACGCGCGGCGTCGGAGTTGAATTGACGCGCGGCGTCGGAGTTGAATTGACGCGGCCCGTCAGGGCGCCGCGGGATCCTTTCCGCGCTGCTCGACCACCCACACCGCGATCTGGGTGCGGGAGATGAAGCCGAGCTTGCCGAGAATGTGCTCGATGTGTGCCTCCACGGTGCGGCGCGCAATCACGAGCTTTGCGGCGATTTCCTTGTTGGTCATGCCCTCGGCGATCAGCGCGGCGACCTCGCGTTCCCGTCGGGTCAACGCATCGTTCGGCCGCGGTGACGCTGCGGTCGCCGGCGACGGCGTGCGTTCGGAGAGTGCGTAACCGATTGCAGCGTCGGTGCGCATCTGGTGGCCGCTCTCGAACTCGGCGTCGTATGCCTTGCGCCCCAGCGCCTGCTGGACGCGCTCCTGCTGCTGGTTGTGCACCGACACGAGGTGGCGCATGCCGTATAGCGGTGCGCCGATCCGCCGCCACAGCCGGTCGGCCGCGCCCAGCAGCCGGGCCGCGCGCCGGGGCTCCGGCTCGCCGCCGGCCGCCCACGCCAGGGTCTCCAAGCAGAAGGCGATCACCCACTGCTCGCTGAACTCGCGGGCCAGCCGCAGGCTCTCCAGCGCCGAGTCGGCAGCGCGCTCGCCATCGCCTTGCAGCCACGCGACGAGTGCGCGGTCCCACAGCATGTACGACTTCATCCAGCGCTCGCCGAGCGCGTCGCACAGTGCGATGGCGTCCGTGCAGACCTGCATGGCGGACTTCATGTCGCCGAGCAACGTGGTTACACCCACGAGATAGAAGCTGGCGTCGAGAGTGCCAAGCCTGCTGCCTGTGGCGCGATGCAGGTCCAGCGCTTCTGCGAGCAGGTGCCGCGCCGCAGGCAGGTCTCCCTCGGACATCTTCGTCATGCCGTTCAGCTGCACCGCCCATGCAGCCGCATCGGTGTCGCCCAGCTGCTCGGCGAGCGGCGTGCACGCCTCGAGCATCGCCCTGGCCGCACCGATGTTCTCTTCGAGCGTGGACAGATATCCGGTCACCCACAACGCACGTGCCCGAATGTCGCTGGGCTGCGTGTCCAGCGCCAGCCCGCGCTCCAGCCAGCGGCGCCCTTCGCTGGTCAGCCCAGATGCGATCCAGAAGAACCACAACGCGCTGGCCATCCGCAAGCCAGTGGCGGCCTCGTCCGGCTCCGTGAAGCAGAATTCGAATGCGGTACGCAAGTTGCTGTGTTCGTGGTGCAGCGTATTGAGCCACCTGCCCTGTTCGGGGCCCAGCCAGTCCGCCCGGACCCGTTCGACGAGGTCGGCGAAGTAGTCTCGGTGGCGTCTGCGCTGCACATGTTCGTCACCGTCGGCGCGCAGCCGCTCCAGCCCGTACTGGCGGATGGTCTCCAGCAATCGGTACCGCTGATGGCCGTCCAGCTGTTCGGAGATCACGATCGACTTGTCCACCAGCGTCGCCAGCACACCTAGTACGTCGAGTTCATCGAGCTCGTCGCTCGAGCAGGTCGCTTCCGCTGCGGACAGACTGAATCCGCCGGAGAACACCGACAGTCGCACCCACAACAGCTTCTCCTGCTCCGAGCACAGCTCGTGGCTCCATTCGATCGACGCCCGCAGGGTCTGATGCCGTGGCAGCACACCGGGGCTGCCGGCCGTGAGCAGCCTGAAGCGGTCCTCGAGTCGGTCCAGGATCTCGTTCGGCGAGAGGGCGCGAAGCCGCACCGCAGTCAGCTCTATTGCCAGTGGGATCCCGTCCAACCGCTGGCAGATGCGCGAGATCGTCTCGGCATTCTCCTCGGTCAATGCGAATTCCGGCTGCACCGCGGTCGCGCGGTCGACGAACAGCGTCACTGCCTCGTACTGGCCGAGCTCCTCCGGCGGCAGTCGCACCTCGTCGGGCATGGACATCGTCGGAATCTGGAAGATGTACTCCCCGGTCAGCCCGAGGGCCTGCCTGCTGGTGGCGAGGATGCGTACACCAGCCGCGCCGTGCAGTATCGCCTCGGCGACCATGGCGCACCCGTCGCGCAGATGCTCGCAGTTGTCCAGCACCAGTAGCAGGTTTTTGTCCGACAGGTATTCCACCAGGGCAGGCGTGGGCAATCGCCCGCTGCGGTTGTGCAGCCCGAGGGTGCTCGCGATGGTCTGGGCGAGCAGCGCCTCGTCCTTCAGCTCCGCCAATTCCACCAACCACACGCCGTCGGGGAAAGCGCGTTGCAGATCCGCGGCAACACGCAGAGACAGCCGAGTCTTGCCCGCGCCGCCGACACCGGTGAGAGTGACCAGCCGCGACGCCGAGAGCAGCCGCTTGATCTTGGCGATCTCCTGGCGACGTCCGATGAAATTGGTCAGTTCCGCCGGAAGATTGCCCTTGGGGCGCACACTCGAGGGTGATTCGGCTTTCCAGGTCGTGTCCGGTTGAGTCGTGTCGCCCAGTTCGGCATGCGCCGCCATATCGTCGACGGCGAAGCCGTGGAGGCGTTGGGACTCACGCAGCAGGCGGCCCAGCTCCGCAGCGGACGGTCGGCACTCCGGGTCGTCGGACATCGTTTGCTCGATGATCACGCTGACGTCCTCTGGGACGCCGTGCTCGCGTGGATTCGGAATGGGCTCGGTGGTGATCCTCAGGAACTGGGCCACCATCTGCTCACCGCTGCGCCGTTCGAACGCGGCGTGACCGGTGAGCGCGGCGAACAGGGTCGCGCCGAGCCCGTAGACGTCCGCGGCCGGACTTGGAGGCCGTCCCACGATGACCTCCGGCGCGGAGAAGGCCGGTGAACCTGTCACGAGACCGGTGGCGGTCTCGAAGCCTCCTGCGACGTGGGCGATGCCGAAGTCCGTCAGTGCCGGCTCACCGTAATCGGTGAGCAGGATGTTTCCCGGTTTGACATCGCGATGCACGATGCCCAGGCGGTGCGCGGCATCCAGGGCGCCGGCCAGCTTCACCCCGAGCCGCAGCACGTCTTTCAGCGGAAGCGGACCATGATCACGAATCCGCGTGTGCAGAGAGTCCTGGGGATGGTAGGGCATGACGAGGAAAGGATGGCCGCTGTCGGTGGTGCCCACCTCGAGGACGTACACGATGTTGGGGTGCCCGGTCAGCCGGCCCACCGCACGCTGTTCGCGATAGAACCGCGCACAGTTCTCCTCGTCGAGGTCCGCCGTGAGGACCTTGACCGCCACTGTGCGGTCGAGCGAGGGTTGGGTGCAGCGGTAGACGACGCCGAAACCGCCGCGGCCGATCTCTTCAGCGTCCTCGAATCCGGCAGCTGCCAATTCCGCCGGGATGGAGCCCGCAACGGCGTATTGGGTCATGAACGGATCGACATCGGCCATCGAAACCTCGATTCATCCGAGACGCCGGCCCAGTTGCTACATCAGCCATATCGCGATGATCTACGCCTAAGCATATCCCCGGTTGCGCGGGCGATTAGCGTGTCTTAACCACCTAATGCACTGGATCGAGCCGGTGCGCCGCCAAGATCACCGCGTGTGGTACCCGAGTTTTATCGCATTCTGGTGACACCATGGACACCATGAGGCAAAGGATCCTTGTCGTCGACGACGACCCATCGCTGGCCGAGATGCTCACCATCGTGTTGCGTGGCGAGGGTTTCGACACCGCGGTCATCGGCGACGGCAGCCAAGCGCTCACCGCCGTCCGCGAGCTGCGACCGGATCTGGTGCTGCTGGACCTGATGCTGCCCGGCATGAACGGCATCGACGTGTGCCGGGTGCTGCGGGCCGATTCCGGTGTGCCCATCGTGATGCTGACCGCCAAGACAGACACCGTCGACGTGGTCCTCGGGCTGGAGTCCGGCGCCGACGACTACGTGATGAAGCCGTTCAAACCGAAGGAATTGGTCGCACGGGTGCGGGCGCGGTTGCGCCGCAACGAAGATGAGCCAGCCGAGCTGCTGTCGATCAGCGACGTGGAGATCGACGTTCCGGCCCACAAGGTGACCCGGCAGGGTGAGCAGATTTCGTTGACACCGTTGGAATTCGACCTGCTGGTGGCGTTGGCACGCAAACCGCGACAGGTGTTTACTCGTGATGTGCTGCTCGAACAGGTGTGGGGATATCGACACCCCGCTGACACCCGTTTGGTGAACGTGCATGTCCAGCGGTTGCGGGCCAAGGTCGAGAAAGATCCGGAGAACCCGCAGGTGGTGCTGACCGTTCGAGGAGTGGGATACAAGGCCGGACCGCCATGATCCCACCGCCCGCGGTGGCCGGGATATTCACTGCGCGGCGGTGGCCGTGATATTTGGCTCCAGACGGCGCATCCGTGGGCGCTGGGGAGGTTCCGGCCCACTGTTGCGCGGGTTGGGGACGCTGGGCAGGGCTGTCGGTCTGGTTTGGCGGCGCTCGCTGCAATTACGCGTGGTGACCTTGACGCTCGGGCTTTCGCTTGCCGTCATCCTCGTACTCGGGTTCGTGTTGACCAGTCAGATCACCGACCGGATCCTGGAAGTCAAGGTCAAGGCCGCCACCGAAGAGGTCGAGCGGGCCCGAAACACCGTGAGCGGCATCGTCGGCGGGGAAGAATCGCGGTCGCTCGACAGCAGCCTGCAACTGGCACGCAACACCCTCGTCGACCGCAAGGCCGACGTCCGCGGTGATCTCGCCGGTGCGTTCGACGCTGCCCTGGTGGTCCCGGGCGACGGGCCACGAGCGGCCACCGCCGCGGGTCCGGTCGCCCAGGTGCCCAACGCATTACGCGATTTCGTCAAGGCCGGGCAGGTCAGCTATCAGTACGCCACGGTGCACACCGAAGGGTTTTCCGGGCCCGCGCTCGTCGTCGGCACCCCGGTCTCGTCGTCGGTGCCCAATCTTGAGCTCTACCTGATCTTTCCGCTGAACAACGAAGAAAGCACCATCTCGTTGGTGCGCGGCACCATGGCCACCGGTGGTGTCGTGCTGCTCGGTCTACTGGCCGCCATCGCGTTGGTGGTGGCGCGCCAGATCGTGCAGCCCGTGCGTTCGGCGTCACGCATCGCCGAGCGGTTCGCCGAGGGGCATCTCACCGAGCGGATGCCGGTGCGCGGCGAGGACGACATGGCGCGGCTGGCGGAGTCGTTCAACGACATGGCCGAGAGCCTGTCCCGGCAGATCCAACAGCTCGAGGAGTTCGGTAACCTGCAGCGCCGCTTCACCTCCGACGTCAGCCATGAGCTGCGCACCCCGCTGACCACCGTGCGGATGGCGGCCGATCTGATCTACGACCACAGTGACGACCTCGACCCGGCGCTGCGCCGCTCGACCGAACTGATGGTCAACGAGCTCGACCGCTTCGAGACACTACTGGCCGACCTGCTGGAGATCTCACGGCACGACGCGGGTGTGGCCGAACTGTCGGTCGAGTCGGTGGATCTGCGCGGCACCGTGCGCAGCGCGCTGGACAACGTCGGACACCTGGCGGCCGACGCCGACATCGAACTGGACGTCGACATGCCGCGCGAGGAGGTGATCGCCGAGGTGGATCCCCGTCGGGTGGAGCGGATTCTGCGCAATCTCATCGCCAACGCGATCGACCACGCCGAACACAAGCCGGTGCGGATCCGGATGGCCGCCGACGAGGACACCGTCGCGGTCACCGTCCGCGACTTCGGCGTCGGGCTGCGCCCCGGCGAGGAGAAGCTGGTGTTCAGCAGATTCTGGCGGTCCGACCCGTCGCGCGTCCGGCGCTCCGGCGGCACCGGCCTCGGCCTGGCGATCAGCATCGAGGATGCCCGGCTACATCAGGGCAGGCTGGAAGCCTGGGGTGAGCCGGGCAAGGGCGCCTGTTTTCGGCTGACCCTGCCGCTGGTCCGCGGCCACAAGGTGACCGCAAGCCCCCTTCCCCTCAAACCGATTGAGCCGCAACATAACCCACACCGACCGGTCCGGGAAGAGGAGAACGTGTGAAGCGCCTGCTGGCCGCGCCGATCGTCGGCCTGGTGGTGCTCACGTCCGGCTGTGCGGGAATACCGAGCACGTCCTCACCCCAGGCGATCGGCACCGTCGAGCGCCCGGCGCCGCAGAATCTGCCCAAGCCGTCTCCGGAGATGGACCCCGATGTGTTGCTGCGGGAATTCCTCAAGGCCACAGCCGATCCTGCGAATCGCCATCTGGCGGCCCGGCAGTTTCTCACCGAATCTGCGTCGAGTTCCTGGGATGACGCCGGCAGCGCCCTGTTGGTCGACCGGGTCGTGTTCGGCGAAACCCGTAGCTCAGACCGGGTTTCGGTGACCATGCACGCCGACATTCTCGGATCGTTCTCGGATCTCGGCGTGTTCGAGACAGGGGAGGGCGCGCTGCCCGACCCGGGCCCGATCGAGCTGGTCAAGACCAGCGGCGGGTGGCGCATCGACAAGCTGCCCAACGGGGTTTTCCTTGACTGGCAACAGTTTCAGTCCACCTACAAGCGCAACAACCTGTATTTCGTCGACCCGACCGGCAACACCGTCGTGCCCGACCCGCGCTATGTCGCGGTGTCCGACCCCGACCAGCTGGCCACCGAGCTGATCTCCAAGCTGATCGTCGGTCCGCGGCCCGAGATGGCCAAGTCGGTGGACAACCTGCTGGGCGCCCCGCTGAAACTGCGCGGCCCGGTCACGCGCGCGGACGGCGGCAAGACCGGCGTGGGTCGCGGCTACGGCGGCGCCCGTGTCGATCTGGAGAATCTGCCGGCCGGAGATCCGCACAGCAGACAACTGCTGGCCGCCCAGATCATCTGGACGCTGGCGCGGGCGGGCATCAGTGGGCCGTACGTGATCAACGCCGACGGTGCGCCGCTCGACGACCGGTTCGCCGACGGCTGGGAAACCTCCGACGTCGCGGCCACCGACCCCGGTGCAGCCCCCGGCGCCGCGGCGGGGTTGCACGCCCTGGTAGGCGGATCGCTCGTGTCGCTGGAGGGGCAGGCGGCGCCACGGGTCTCGGGTTCTTTCGGGCTTGCGCCCAACCAGGTCTCGGCGTCGGTGTCACGCAACGGGCAGGACGCTGCGTCGGTGGTGGTGTCACCGCCTGGCGCACCCAATGCCGGCGCCACCCTGTGGATCGGCCCGCTGGGCGGCGGTGCAGCGCAGGCCATGGAGGGCCACACGCTGTCACGGCCGAGCTGGGCGTTGGACCAGGCGGTCTGGGTGGTGGTCGACGGCATCAACGTTGTCCGCGCCATTCAGGACGCCTCCGGTGCCCCGGCCCGGATCCCGGTCGACACCACGGCGGTTGCCACGCGATATCCCGGGCCGATCACCGACCTACAGTTGTCCCGTGACGGCACCCGGGCGGCGATGGTCATCAACGGGCAGGTGATCCTGGCCAGTGTCGAGCAGAACCAGGACGGACAGTTCCAGCTGACCTATCCGCGCCGGCTCGGCTTCGGGCTCGGCAACACCGTGGTGTCGTTGGCCTGGCGGACCGGCGATGACATCGTGGTCTCGCGCACCGATCCGCAGCACCCGGTGTCCTACGTCAACATCGACGGGGTCAACTCCGACGGGCCGAGCCGCAATTTGGTGATGCCGGTGACCACCGTGGCCGCCAACCCGTCGACGGTGTACGTGGCCGATCAGCGTGGCGTACTGCAGCTTTCGGCGTCGGCCAGCAGCGACGACCCCGGCTGGTCGGAGGTACACCCGTTGATGGTGGCCGGCGCGATACCCGTGTTACCGGGCTGAGCCGTTCCCATCGCCGGCCCGGCGTCTGTCGGTCCCTGCGCGCACACTGCCAGCATGCTCGACCTGATCCTGCCGCTGGAATGCGGCGGTTGCGGCGCGCCGGCCACGCCGTGGTGCCCGGCGTGTGCGTCGATGCTCACGGTGCGTTCCGACGAACCGCACCTGATCACCCCGCGCACGGATCCTGGCGTGCCGGTGTTCGCGCTGGGGCGTTACGCGGGCGCCAGGCGCGCCGCCATCGTGGCCGCCAAAGAGCGGGGACGCACGGACCTCGTGGCACCGCTGGCGGCCGCGCTGCGGGTCGGGCTGGACCGGTTACTGACCTGGGGTGTCGTCGGCGCGCCGCTGGACGTGGTGCCTGCACCCACCCGTAGGCTCGCCGCCCGCCGCCGCGGTGGCGACCCCGTCACGGCGATGGCCATCGCGGCATGCGCGGGCCGCCCCGGGGTGCGAACCGTGCCGGCGCTGCGGCTGCGGCCTTGGGTTCGTGATTCCGTCGGGCTTTCCGGCGCCGCTCGGCAGCGCAACATCGCCGGACGGGTCCGGTTGGTGGCCGGTGTGACCGGCGAGGTCCTGCTCGTCGACGACATCGTGACAACCGGTGCCACCGCGGCCGAGTCGGTGCGCGTACTGCGCGGCGCGGGGGTCTGTGTGGCGGGTGTGTTGGTGCTCGCACATGCCTGACACGGGCGGCAACTGCCGCGCAATCAAACAGAAATGAAGAACTGGAAACATGTCGTCGAAATTGGTGGCACGAACCGGTGAACACGGACTACCGTCGGCAGCAACGATCCGTGAACACCTCACGGCGGCGCTCCGTCACCGCGCCACTTCACCGCACATAACCATTGCAAGGTAGGAGGTGAATTACTCGACACTTGCGCCGATGGGCGGAGCGACAGAACTCTGATCCATCGCCGCGATTCGTTAGAGCCCGGCACGCAAACCGCGTGCAACGAGTGAGAGAAACGAGTTGCCAAGTATGTCAACCAATTCCATGGATTCAGGCCGCACCGTGGTGGTCGAGGACCATGACACCGACGCCAACGCGGAACCCGACGCCGAAGTTGTGGTCAAGGGGCGCAACGTGGAGGTTCCCGATCATTTCCGTGTCTATGTAGCGGAGAAGCTGTCGCGCCTGGAGCGATTCGACCGGACCATCTACCTCTTCGACGTCGAACTTGACCACGAACGCAACCGACGACAACGCAAGAACTGTCAACATGTGGAAATCACCGCTCGCGGTCGGGGCCCAGTGGTCCGAGGCGAGGCCTGCGCGGACAGTTTCTACGCAGCCCTCGAATCAGCGGCAGACAAGCTCGAGGCCCGACTGCGCCGCAGCAAGGACCGCCGCAAGATCCACTACGGCGACAAGACGCCGGTATCGCTGCACCAAGCGACCGCCCAGGATCCCGTCCTGGGAGAGCCGGGTGCGACATCGGTGGTCGACACCGGCGACCCCACATACCTCGACGATCACGAACCCGGCCGGGTGGTACGCATCAAGGAGCATCCTGCCCGGCCCATGACCGTGGACGACGCCCTCTATGAGATGGAACTGGTCGGTCACGATTTCTTCCTGTTCCACGACAAGGAGTGCGACAAACCGACGGTGGTGTACCGGCGGCACGCCTACGACTACGGCTTGATCCGCCTCGCCTGATCGACCAGGCCGGCCGCAAACGCACCCCGGAGCGATCCGGGGTGCGTTTTCGTCTCCGCCGGTGAGTGCAAACAGGGATTTCGACCGGTCACCTACGATGGACCACGATCAACACTCGAAGATCCATCGATACCCACAGGGGATATAGCGTGCTGTCGAAGTTGCTCCGTTTCGGTGAAGGCCGCATGGTCAAGCGCCTCAAGAAGGTGGCTGAGTATGTCAACACCCAGGCCTCCGACGTCGAGAAGCTCTCTGACGCCGAGCTGCGAGCCAAGACCGACGAGTTCAAGAAGCGGATCGCCGACGGCGAGCAGCTCGATGACCTGCTGCCCGAGGCGTTCGCGGTCGCGCGCGAGGCCGCGTGGCGGGTGCTGAGCCAGCGCCACTTCGACGTGCAGATCATGGGCGGCGCGGCGCTGCACTTCGGCAACGTCGCCGAGATGAAGACCGGTGAGGGCAAGACGCTCACCGCGGTGCTGCCGGCCTACCTCAATGCCTTGAGCGGTGACGGCGTGCACGTCGTCACCGTCAACGACTACCTCGCCAAGCGTGACAGTGAGTGGATGGGCCGAGTGCACCGCTTCCTCGGCCTCGATGTCGGCGTGATCCTGTCGGGGCTCACGCCGGAGGAACGTCGGGTCGCCTATGCCGCCGATATCACCTACGGCACCAACAACGAGTTCGGCTTCGACTACCTGCGCGACAACATGGCGCATTCGACCGAGGACATGGTCCAGCGCGGCCACAACTTCGCCATCGTCGACGAGGTCGACTCGATCCTCATCGACGAGGCCCGTACCCCGCTGATCATCTCCGGCCCGGCCGACGGTGCGTCGAACTGGTACACCGAATTCGCCCGGCTGGCCCCGTTGATGAAGAAGGACGTCCACTACGAGGTGGACATCAAGAAGCGCACCATCGGCGTGCACGAGCTGGGCGTGGAGTTCGTCGAGGACCAGCTCGGTATCGAGAACCTCTACGAGGCGGCCAACTCGCCGCTGGTCAGCTACCTCAACAACGCGCTGAAGGCCAAGGAGCTCTTCGAGCGCGACAAGGAATACATCGTCCGCGACGGCGACGTGCTCATCGTCGACGAGTTCACCGGCCGCGTGCTGCTGGGCCGGCGCTACAACGAGGGCATGCACCAGGCCATCGAGGCCAAGGAGCACGTCGAGATCAAGGCCGAGAACCAGACGCTGGCCACCATCACGCTGCAGAACTACTTCCGGCTCTACGACAAGTTGTCCGGCATGACCGGTACGGCCGAGACCGAAGCCGCCGAGCTGCATGAGATCTACAAGCTGGGTGTGGTGCCGATCCCGACCAACAAGCCGATGGTCCGCGCCGATCAGTCCGACCTCATCTACAAGACCGAGGAAGCCAAGTACATCGCCGTCGTCGACGATGTCGCGGAGCGCTACGAGAAGGGCCAGCCTGTCCTCATCGGCACCACCAGTGTCGAGCGCTCGGAGTACCTCTCGCGGCAGTTCACCAAGCGCAAGATCCCGCACAATGTGCTCAACGCGAAGTACCACGAGCAGGAAGCCGGCATCATCGCCGAGGCCGGCCGACTCGGCGCCATCACGGTGGCCACCAACATGGCCGGTCGCGGTACCGACATCGTTTTGGGCGGCAACGTCGACTTCCTGGCCGATCAGCGGCTGCGTGGGCAGGGCCTCGACCCGGTCGAGACACCCGATGACTACGAGGCTGCGTGGGACGACACGCTCAAGAAGATCAAAGCCGAGGTCGACGAGGAGGCCGAGAAGGTCGTCGACGCGGGTGGCCTGTACGTACTGGGTACCGAGCGTCACGAGTCGCGCCGTATCGACAACCAGCTGCGCGGCCGCTCGGGCCGCCAGGGCGACCCGGGCGAGTCGCGGTTCTACCTGTCGCTGGGTGACGAGCTCATGCGGCGCTTCAACGGCGCGACGCTGGAATCGCTGCTGACCCGGCTGAACCTGCCTGACGACGTGCCGATCGAAGCCAACATGGTCACCCGCGCCATCAAGAGCGCGCAGACCCAGGTGGAGCAGCAGAACTTCGAGGTCCGCAAGAACGTCCTCAAGTACGACGAGGTGATGAACCAGCAGCGCATGGTCATCTACAAGGAACGCCGCAAGATCCTCGAGGGCGAGAACCTGCAGGAGCAGGCCCACGACATGCTGGTCGATGTCGTCACCGCCTACGTCGACGGCGCCACCGCCGAGGGCTATGCCGAGGACTGGGATCTCGAAACCCTGTGGACGGCGCTCAAGACCCTGTACCCGGTCGGCATCGATCACCACGATTTGGTGGATTCCAACGCCGTCGGGGAAGCCGGTGAGCTCACTCGCGAGGAGCTGCGCGACACTCTGGTCAAGGATGCCGAGCGGGCCTACGCCGAACGCGAGCAGCAGCTGGAGGCGATCGCCGGTGACGGCGCCATGCGTCAGCTGGAACGCAACGTGCTGCTCAACGTGATCGACCGCAAGTGGCGCGAGCACCTCTACGAGATGGACTACCTCAAAGAGGGCATCGGCCTGCGCGCGATGGCGCAGCGCGACCCGTTGGTGGAGTACCAGCGCGAGGGCTACGACATGTTCGTCGGCATGCTCGACGCGCTCAAGGAGGAGTCGGTCGGGTTCCTGTTCAACGTGCAGGTCGAAGCCGCCCCCGCCCCGGCGGTGGCCCCGGTGGCCGCCCCGCAGGGCCTTGCCGAGTTCGCCGCAGCGGCCGCGGAGAGGGCCTCGGCATCATCGGATTCCGCCGGCCAACCTGAGCCTGCCGCCGTGGCCACCAAGGAACGTCCGGCTGCATTGCGGGCCAAGGGCATCGACGACGGGCGTGCCGACGACGGCGCACCTGCGCTGACCTACAGCGGGCCTTCCGAGGACGGTTCCGTGGAGGTGCAGCGCTCGGGCTCCGGCGGGGGTCGGCACGCGGCGCCGTCCGGTGGTAGCCGTCGGGAGCGCCGGGAAGCGGCGCGCCGGCAGTCCAAGACCGGTAAGCCCAGCTCGCACCGCAAGGGCTAGCCGACCTGCAGGGCGGTCAATTGCCAACGGCCGCTGTGCAATTCGATCCTTGCGGCGATGGCGTGCAGCCGTGGTCCGCGGCTGAAGGTGGCGAACACCTCCGCGCCGCCGGGCCCGGGTGCAGTGCGTAACCGCACCCGGCGCAGGGTTGCGGCTGCCGCTTGCCGAGCCGGCGGGTGGGCCAGCACTGCGTCGAGCACCTGAGGGCTCATCAACGGTCGCAGCTGTGCAGGCGGCCGGCGCCGGTCGACGACCTCCAGCACTCGCCGCAGCGCGAGCTCGGCGAACTGTGCCGCCCCGGTCTGCGGTGGCAGGTCCGCCGGCGGCTCGACCAACCGCAACCGGCGCGGGCCCTGCCGGTGCAGCGTGGTGGGTGCTGGGCATGGCGTCAGAGTCACCGGGCCGAGTGGGTGCGGGGGCGGCTCACAGTCGACCACCGGCGAGGTCAACGACGATGTGGGGGTGGTTTCCGGGATGGGCACGGCGATCTCCAGCGATGGTCAGAAACAGGACGCATCTGCTGGAGAGGTGCAGACCCGTCCATCATCGCACGCTCGAACTGGTGCCGTGCGCGCCCAGTTTCGCCGAATACCGTGGCAGGCCTGCAGCACCCGTGATGCGCGCTTCCAGAACGGCCGGTTACCGTGACGGGGTTCCTGGCGACTGAAGGGGGGGTTGGCGCCGCATGGTGAGCAGGCTGTCGGCGTCCGACGCGACGTTCTACCACCTGGAGAACTCTTCGACTCCAATGTATGTGGGGTCGCTGGCGATCCTGCGCAAACCTCGGGCCGGGCTGAGCTACGAGACGCTGTTGGCGACCGTCGAACGGCGGCTGCCGCAGATTCCGCGGTACCGCCAGAAGGTGCGCGAGGTGACGCTGGGGCTGGCCCGACCGGTCTGGGTCGACGACCGTGACTTCGATATCACCTATCACATCCGTCGCTCGGCGCTGCCGTCTCCGGGTAGCGATGCGCAGCTGCACGATCTGGTCGCGCGGCTGGGCTCCCGGCCGCTCGACAGGACGCGTCCGCTGTGGGAAATGTATCTCGTCGAGGGCCTCACGAAGAACCGCATCGCCATCTACACCAGGTCCCATCAGGCGTTGGTGAACGGGATGACGGCCCTGGAGATCGGCCATGTGATCGCCGACCGTAGTCAGAAGCCGCCGGAGTTCGGCGAGGACATCTGGATACCGGCCCGTGAACCCAGCGACAGGAAGCTCGTGCTCGGCGCCATCGGCGAGTGGATCGCCCGGCCGACCAGCCAGCTGGCGGCTGTGCGGGACGCGGTCGTCGACGTGGCCACCAACAGCGGTGAGTTGGCCGCCGTCGGGCGCCGGGTGGCCGATGTGGTCCGCACCGTGGCCCGCGGCACCGCGCCCAGCAGCCCGTTGAACACCACGGTGTCGCGCAATCGCCGGTTCACGGTGGCCGAGCACCGGCTGGAGGATTACCGGACGGTGCGAGCCCGCTACGACTGCGACATCAACGACGTGGTGCTCGCGGTGGTGGCCGGGGCGCTGCGCAACTGGTTGCTCTCCCGGGGCGAGCCGGTGACGCCCACCACCACGGTGCGGGCGATGGCGCCGATGTCGGTGTATCCCGACGCCGAACTGGATTCGACGGCACCCGGCCAGGCGATCAGCGAGGTGTCGCCGTTCCTGGTCGACCTGCCGGTGGGTGAGGGTAACCCGGTCGTGCGGCTCTCCCAGATCGCCCACGCCACCGAATCGCACTCCACCGCAGCCAGTCTGGTCGATGCGCGCACCATCGTCACACTGTCGGGGTTCGCTCCGCCGACGTTGCATGCCATGGGGATTCGGGTGGCCACCGACTTCTCGGCACGGCAGTTCAATCTGCTGATCACCAATGTGCCTGGGGCGCAGAAGCAGATGTACGTGGCGGGGACCAAGCTGCTGGAGACCTATGCGGTACCGCCGCTGTTGCAGAACCAGGTGTTGGCGATCGGTGTGACTTCCTACAACGGCATGCTGTATTTCGGGATCAACGCGGACCGCGACGCCATGAGCGATGTCGACGTGGTGCCGAGCCTGCTGCGCGAATCGTTGGAGGAGTTGCTCGACGCGGCCAGGTGAGGCCGCCGACATCCCGCACCGCGGAGCGATTGTGTACTCCTAGAATTCATGAATGGATGCAGCATCGAACGGCGGGTCGGCCGGCGGCCGGAAGCGCGACGGCAAGACGAAGCTCTCGAACAAGGTGTATGAGGCCGAGTTGTTCCGGCTGCAAACAGAGTTCGTGAGGATGCAGGAGTGGGTCCGGCATACCGGCGCCCGCATCGTGGTGGTGTTCGAGGGCCGCGACGCCGCGGGCAAAGGTGGCACCATCAAACGGATCACCGAGTATCTCAGCCCGCGGATCGCGCGCGTGGCGGCGCTGCCCGCGCCCACAGAACGCGAACGCGGCCAATGGTATTACCAACGCTACGTCGCGCACCTGCCCGCCAAGGGCGAGATCGTGCTGTTCGACCGGTCCTGGTACAACCGGGCCGGTGTCGAGCAGGTCATGGGTTTTTGCACGCCGCAAGAACATCACTTGTTCCTGCGCCAGACACCGATCTTCGAGCAGATGCTGCTCGAAGACGGGATCCTGTTGCGCAAGTACTGGTTCTCGGTGTCCGACGACGAGCAGTTGCGTCGGTTTCGGTCGCGGAAAGACGATCCGATGCGGCAGTGGAAACTCTCGCCGATGGATCTGGAATCGGTGTACCGCTGGGAGGATTACTCGCGGGCCAAGGACCAGATGATGGTTCACACCGACACGCCGCAAAGTCCTTGGTATGTCGTCGAATCCGAAGTCAAGAAGCATGCCCGGCTCAATATGATGGCGCATCTGCTGTCCACCATCGATTACCACGACGTGGAGCGGCCGCAGGTGACACTGCCCGATCGGCCCGTGCTGACCGGCGGCTACCGGCGCCCGTCGCGGGATCTGGCCCGCTACGTCGGTGATCATGTCGCGACGTTGATCGGGGACTGCGAGTAGCTCGGGGCCGGGACGGGCTAATCTCGCGGAGTGCGCGTCTATATCCCGGCGACCCTGGCCGGCCTGCAACAGCTCGTCGCCGACCGGTCCTTGCGTGTCATGAACGGGACCGCGTTCGCGGTCACCCCGACCCTGCGGGAGGCCTACGCCGCGGGTGACGACGACGAACTGGCCGAAGTTGCGCTGCGAGAGGCCGCGTTGGCCTCGCTGCGCCTGCTGGCCGGCGGGGGTGATACCGATCTGCCGCCCCGGCGCGCGGTGGTGGTCGCCGACGTGGCGACGGCCAGTCCGCGGCCCGATCTCGACGACGCGGTCGTGCGACTGGCGGGGCCGGCGGCCATCGAGGATGTCATCGCTGTCTACGTGGACAACGCCGCTGCCGAATCTGCCGTGCTGGCGGCGGTGGAGGTGGTCGATGATGCGGATCTCGGTGACGAGGACGCCGAGCTCACCGTCGGGGATGCCCAGGATTATGACCTGGCCTGGTATGCGCCGCAGGAACTGCCGTTTCTGCTCGAACTGCTCTGAATAAACCCCTGTTTTCGCCGCGCCGACGCGGCGGATCTGGTGGAGAATCAGGAGCATGATTTGTGCCGCTCACCGGATGCCAGGACTGGCTACTACACCGTAAGTTACGGTACCGTAGGTTGTCATGGCCAAGAACTCAATAAAAGTCTCGGCCAATGTGGCCGACACTGTTCGCCCCACTGTCGCGGGTGCCAAAGAGCGTCCCGGCTGGCATGCATTGCGCACCATCGCGGGCCGGATCACCACGCCGCTGCTGCCCGATGACTACCTGAAACTCGCCAACCCGCTGTGGTCGGCCCGCGAGCTGCGCGGACGGGTCGTCGAGGTGCGGCAGGAGACGGCCGACTCCGCGACGCTGGTGGTCAAGCCGGGCTGGGGATTCTCGTTCGACTACGAGCCCGGGCAGTACATCGGCATCGGCGTCCTGATGGACGGCCGCTGGCGCTGGCGCTCCTACTCGCTGACCTCGGTGCCGGACAAGCATCCGATCGCCGATCAGCGCACCATCGCCATCACCGTCAAGGCGATGCCCGAGGGCTTCTTGTCCAGCCACCTCGTCAACGGCCTGGCGCCAGGCACCGTGGTGCGGCTGGCCGCGCCGCAGGGCAACTTCGTCCTGCCCGATCCGGCGCCGGCGTCGGTACTGTTCTTGACGGCCGGTTCCGGTATCACCCCGGTCATGTCGATGCTGCGCACGCTGGTGCGTCGGGATCAGATCACCGACATCATCCATGTGCATTCGGCGCCGACCGAATCCGACGTGATGTTCGCTGCCGAGCTGGCCGAGCTGCACGAGGCTCATCCGGGCTACCGATTACAGCTGCGCACCACCCGCACCGAGGGGCGCCTGGACCTGTCCCGGCTGGCCGAGGTGGTGCCGGACTGGCAGGACCGCCAGGCATGGGCGTGTGGACCGGAGGGCATGCTCAACGACGCCGAGAAGGTGTGGGCGGCGGCGGATATCCCCGAGCATCTGCACTTGGAACGGTTCGCGGTGTCGCGGGCCGCGGTGCACGGGGTCGGTGGCACCGTGACGTTCGAGCGCAGTGGCAAGACCGTCGAAGCCGACGGTGCGACGCCGCTGATGGACGCGGGTGAACAGGTCGGTATCCAGATGCCCTTCGGGTGTCGGATGGGTATCTGCCAGTCCTGCGTCGTGGGTCTGGTCGGTGGACACGTTCGCGACCTGCGTACGGGTGTCGAATATGAGCCTGGGAACCGGATTCAGACCTGCGTTTCGGCGGCTTCCGGCGATTGTGTACTCGACGTTTAAACTTTACTGACTGGTAACCTACGCTATCGTAGGTTACGCTAGCGTAGGTACATAGAGAGGAGGCTGACGATGGCTATCACAGACGTTCCCGCGTACGCGCATCTCACCGAGGCCGATATCGAGAACCTGGGCATCGAGCTCGATGCGATCCGTCAGGACATCGAAGACTCCCGCGGGGAGCGCGACGCGCGCTATATCCGCCGCACCATCGCTGCTCAGCGCGCCCTCGAGGTGGCGGGCCGGCTGATGCTGGCGGCCAGCACGCGACGCTCGGCCTGGTGGGCGGGTACGGCGACCCTGGGCGTGGCCAAGATCATCGAGAACATGGAGATCGGCCACAACGTCATGCACGGCCAGTGGGACTGGATGAACGATCCCGAAATTCACTCCTCGACGTGGGAGTGGGACATGAGCGGGGCGTCCAAGCACTGGCGGTTCACCCACAACTTCATGCACCACAAGTACACCAACATCCTCGGCATGGACGACGATATCGGCTACGGCCTGATCCGGGTCACCCGCGATCAGCGGTGGAAGCCGTTCAACCTGCTCAACCTGTTCTACAACACCATGCTGTGCGTGTTGTTCGAATGGGGTGTGGGGTTGCAGCACCTGGAGCTCGGCAAGATCTTCAAGGGTCGCGACGACCGCAACGCCACATTGGTCAGAGTCAAGGAATTCGGTATCAAGGCCAGCCATCAGTTGGCCAAGGACTACGTCGTCTGGCCGGCGCTGACGTCACTGTCACCCGGTGCGACGTTCAAGTCCACCCTGAAAGCCAACGCGGTGGCCAATGTCATCCGCAACGTGTGGGCCAACGCCGTGATCTTCTGCGGTCATTTCCCCGATGGCGCAGAGAAGTTCACCAAGACCGACATGGTCGGGGAGAGCCGCGGCCACTGGTACCTGCGGCAGATGCTGGGCAGCGCCAACTTCGAAAACGGCCCGGCGCTGCGGTTCATGAGCGGCAATCTGTGCCACCAGATCGAGCACCACCTGTATCCCGATCTGCCGAGCAACCGGCTCTACGAGATCTCGATTCGGGTGCAGGCGCTGTGCGACAAGTACGACCTGCCCTACACCACAGGGTCGTTCCTGGTGCAGTACGGCAAGTCGTGGCGCACGATCGCCAAGCTGTCTTTGCCGAACAAGTTCCTGCGGGACACCGCCGACGACGCTCCGGAGACGCACAGCGAGCGGATGTTCGCCGAGTTGGATGCCGTGGAAGGTGGATTCATCGGCACCGATCCCGTCACCGGGCGCCGGCGCGGCCTCAAGACCGCGTTCGAGACGGTGCGCGAGTGGCGCCGTGAGCGCCGGGCGACCAAGCAGGCCGTCGGGCACGCCTCGTAGCTGACGCGTCGACACTGCGGTGAGATCGCGGTCCATCCGGACTGCTGATCTCACCGCAGTTGTTCGTTTCGGGGTGTTCGGTACGGAAGGTGAAGACTGAGCTCAGGTTTCCTTCAGCACGGCCAACAGGCGCCGCGCCGCGGCGACACGATCCGCTGCCGGACCCGACAGTTGATCGAGCGCGCACTCCGGGTCCGCGGGCGGACCCATGTGCCCGCAACCCCGTGGGCAGTCGGCGATGGCCTCGGCCAGATCGGAGAACGCCAACAGTACGTCGTCGGGCTCGATGTGGGCCAACCCGAACGAGCGGATCCCCGGAGTGTCGATCACCCAGCCCACGCCGTCGAGCGGCAGCGCAACGGACTGAGTTGACGTGTGCTTGCCCTTGCCGACGCCCGACACCTCGCCGGTCGCGCGATCGGCTTCGGGCACAAGGCGATTGACGAGCGTGGACTTGCCCACGCCGGAATGGCCCAGGAAGACCGTCACCTCACCGCCCAACAGTGGCGCAACCGCGTCGAGCGGATCATCGCGCCCGGCGTTGACGATCGTCAGATCCAGACCAGCGAATTGGGCGGCGAACTGTTCCGGTGGCGCCAGGTCCGACTTCGTCAGGCACAGAATCGGTTTGAGCCCGCCGGCATAGGCGGCGATCAGCGCCCGCTCGACGAATCCAGTGCGCGGCGGCGGGTCGGCCAGTGCCACCACGATGAGCAGCTGGTCGGCGTTGGCGACCACCACCCGCTCGGTGGGATCCGTGTCATCGGCGGTGCGGCGCAACACCGTTCGTCGCTCACCGCGCCGCACGATGCGGGCCAGGGTGTCGGGGCGGCCGGACAAATCGCCGACGACATCCACGTCGTCGCCGACCACGATCGGGGTGCGGCCAAGTTCGCGTGCCCGCATGGCGGTGACCACGTGATCGGGATCCCGGTTCAGCGCGCAGCCCCACCGGCCGCGGTCCACCGTGACGACCATTGCGGAGCGAGCGTCGGCGTGTTCGGGCCTGGTCTTGGTGCGCGGACGCGTGCCCCGACCCGGCCTGATCCGAACGTCGGATTCGTCGTAGTCCCGAAAATTGCCGCCCCGCGGGCTCAAATCGCCTATTCCCCCCGTGCGCCCGCCAGCATGGCGGCCCACATCCCTGGAAAGTCCGGCAGGGTCTTGGCCGTCGTCTCGATGTTCTCCACCTCGACGCCGGGCACCGTCAATCCGATGATCGCGCCGGCGGTGGCCATCCGGTGATCGGCGTAGGACCGCCACACCCCGCCGTGCAGCGGTCGGGCCGTGATGAGCAGGCCGTCCTCGGTCTCGGCGCAGTCACCGCCCAGGCCGTTGATCTCGGTACTCAGCGCCGCGAGCCGGTCGGTCTCATGCCCCCGCAGGTGGGCGATGCCGCCCAGCCTGGAAACCGATCCGGGCGTGGCCAAGGCGGCGAGCGCCGCCACCGTGGGCGCCAGTTCCCCGACATCGTGCAGATCGGCTTCGAAACCCGCGTAACCCGCCGAGCCGGTGACTTCCAAGCCTGAATCGGCTTGGCGCACAGTCGCATCGACCTTCGCCAACAGTGCCAGGATGGTGTCGGCGGGTTGGATGCTTGCTTGCGGCCAGCCGGCGATCCGCACCGTTCCGCCCGTCACCAGCGCGGCTGCCAGGAACGGTGTGGCGTTGGACAGATCGGGCTCGATGTTCCAGGCGTGCGGCGCCACCGGGCCGGGCTCGACGCGCCACTGGTTGGCCACGCTGTCGTCAACCCTGACGCCGGCTTCGCGCAGCATCGTCACCGTCATGGCCACGTGTGGGGCCGACGGCACCGAGGTGCCCGTGTGCACGATGGTGACGCCGTCGGTGAACGCCGCAGCCGACAGCAGCAGCCCGGAGACGAACTGCGAGGACCCGGAGGCATCGATACGGACCGTGCCCCCGGCCACCGCGCCGCGACCGCGGACCGCGAACGGCAGACCGTCGCCGTCGATGTCCACACCGAGCGCACGCATCCCGTCCAGCAGCGGGGCGATCGGCCGGGCGCGGGCCTGTTCGTCGCCGTCGAAGGTCACGGTCGCCGTGCTCAGCGCGGCCACCGGCGGGACGAACCGCAGCACCGTGCCCGCGAGCCCGCAGTCAACGCGGGCGTCGTCCGCCGGGCAGATACGTCCGCTGATGCTCAGCTCGGTGCCGTCACCCGCGCTGTCGTCTACGGTGACGCCGAGCGAGCGGACCGCGTCGATCATCAGATCGGTGTCGCGGCTGCGCAACGCGCCTCTGACGGTCGACGGCCCCTGCGCGGTGGCCAGGGCGGCCAGCACCAGGGCCCGGTTGGTCAGCGACTTCGAGCCGGGAACCGTCACCGTGGCGTCGACCGGGCTCGTCGCCGAGGGAGCAGGCCAGTGCATCTTCTGCTCGTCGCGCCGTTGCGCCTTTTGCTCCTCGCGTCCGCGTGTTCGCACAGCTACATCCTGCCTTGTCCGCAGGTTCTGCAACCATGGGCTCCATGTGTGGACGTTTCACGGTGACCATCGATCCGGCACTGCTGGCCCAGAAAATCGATGCCCTCGATGAAACCACGGTGAGCACGGCGAGCGCGACGGCCTCCGCGGAGAGGGACCTGCCCGGCGCCAACTACAACGTGGCGCCGACGACGATCATCAGCAGCGTGGTCAAGCGGCACACCGAATCTGACGACGAGTCGACCCGGCGGGTGCGCTCGATGCGTTGGGGGCTGATCCCGCCGTGGGTGAAGACAGCCGAGGACGGTGGCCCGGACAACAAGGGGCCGCTGCTGATCAACGCTCGCGCCGACAAGGTGACCAGCTCACCGGCCTTCCGCAACTCGGCCAAGAACAAGCGCTGCCTCATCCCGATGGACGGCTGGTACGAGTGGCGACCCAATCCCGTTGCCGACGGAAAGAAGGCGAGCAAGACCCCGTTCTACATGTACGGGGCCGACGGGGAATTGCTGTTCATGGCCGGGCTGTGGTCGACGTGGCGCCCCCACGGTGCACCGAAGGATGCGCCCCCGCTGCTGAGCTGCACCATCATCACCACCGACGCCGCCGGGCCGCTGGCGCAGATCCACGACCGCATGCCGCTGACCATCAGCAAACCCGATTGGGACCACTGGTTGGATCCGGATGCGCCGATCGACGAGGGGCTGTTACGGGGCCACGGCGACCTGGACCGTATCGCCATCCGTGAGGTCTCCCGGCTGGTCAACAGTGTGCGTAACAACGGCCCGGAGCTGATTGAACCGGCCAAGCCCGAAGCGCAAGAGCCGGGGCTGTTTTGACCGGGGCGATCGATCCCGGCGTGGTCGACGCGATCGGTGCCGACCTGAAGGCCGCCGGCTACACAGTCGACGGGGTGGCCGAACTACTGGGTGAGCAGGCCGACGCGGCCCTGAGCCGCGGCGTGTGGTGGCCGGCGCTGCGGGCAACCCACGCGGCACCCGCCGACCGGCAACGACTGGCCGTGCTGGTGCGGTTGTTCCTCCTCGGCTCCGACGAACCGCGCGAGCAGGTGCAGGCGGCGCTGCCATCGACACCGTTGGCTGTGCTGGCCGCCAACGGTGTGGTGCAGGTGTCGAATGCGACGGCCCGCGCCGCGCTCGACATCCGCCCACACAGTGACGGAATGCGCGAGTTCTATGTCGTCTCCGACCAGGATGCCGCGTTGCGCAGCGGACCGGTGCGTCACGACCACGTCCTCGGTATCGGCGGAGCGTCGATATCACTGGCCCGCAACGTCATTCGTACGCCGGTGGGCCGGGCACTGGATCTCGGCACCGGTTGCGGGATCCAGTCCTTGCACCTCGACGCGCACTGCGCCGAGATCGTGGCGACCGACACCAACGACCGGGCGCTGCAGCTTGCGGCGGTGACCGCGCGGCTCAACGGCATGTCGTGGGATCTGCGCAGCGGCAGCCTTTTCGAGCCGGTCGCGGGGGAGCGGTTTGACCTGATCGTCTCCAATCCGCCCTTCGTGGTGGGATCCGGCGCCCAGGACTATATCTACCGCGACTCAGGGGTGGCGGGAGATGCGCTGTGCCAGAGCATCATCGAGCAGGTTCCCGATTACCTGGCGCCGGGCGGAACTGCGCACATCATGGCCAACTGGATTGTTCGGGACGACGATTGGCGGGAACGGGTACGCGGCTGGCTGGCCGGGACCGGGCTGCACGCCTGGGTGGTGCAGCGTGAGCTGGCCGACCCGGTGAGCTATGTGTCGCTGTGGCTGGCCGATGCCGGGGAGACCCCGGAGCAGACGGCGCGACAGGGCGCTCAATGGCTGGATTGGTTTGCCGCACAGGGAATCACAGGAATCGGGATGGGTGTGATCTCGCTGCGGGTGCCCCGCGACGGCGAGCTTGCGGAGCACACTCTGGAGGAGATCACCGGCGCCGACGAGGTGGTGACGGGTTCCGAGGTGGAGGCGTTCTTCGCCCGCCGGGCCTATCTGCGCGACACCAGCGATGGCGAACTGCTCGCCGCCAGGCTCTCGACGGCGCCGGTCTTTCTGGAGGAGCAGTCCCTACCCGGTCCCGACGGCTGGCAATTGGTCGGGGCCGCAGTGCGCCGTCCGGGTGGTCCCGGCGCGGTCATCGGTGTTGACCAGGTGTTGCGGGCGCTGCTCGCCGGCTGCCGTGGTGAGGTGCCGCTCGGCGCCCTCATCGAACTGCTCGCGGCGCATCACGGTGTCGACGCGCATGCACTGGCCGAAGCCGCATTGCCGGAGGTGCGTGCCGCGATCGGGCGCGGGATTCTCTACCAGGCCGACTGAGGCCGATCGGTCCGACGCTCGACGCGGGGCATCGAGACGCGGCATGCCTACGGCTGCACGTATCCGGGCGGGTTGGGCGTGTCGACCCACAGGTCGACGCCGAGATCCGAGCCCGGCACACAGTCGTAGACCGAGAGGTCCGTCACGCCGCTGTCGAGTAGCACGTCCTCACACAGCAGGCTTTGACCGGTGTATTCGCGAGCGTCCCTGGCGAATACGGCGTAGGCCGCATCGGCGTAGACGGAGGGTTTGCGGGCCCGGGCCATCGCCTCGGCACCGCCGAGCAGGTTCCGTACCGCGGCGGTGGCCACCAGGGTGCGCGGCCACAGTGTGTTCGAGGCGATGCCGGCTTCGCGCATTTCTTCGGCGATACCCAACGCGCACAACGTCATCCCGAACTTCGCCATCATGTAGGCGGTGGGCTTGAGCCATTTCGGTTCCAGCCGGATGGGTGGCGACAGGGTCAGGATGTGCGGGTTCTCCCGGCCTTTCATGTGTGGGATGCAGGCCTGCGAGACCGCGTAGGTGCCGCGGATCTGGATGCCGTTCATCAGGTCGAAACGCTTGAGCGGCACCTCCTCGATGGACCCGAGGTTGATGGCGGACGCGTTGTTGACGCACAGGTCGATACCGCCGAACTGTTCGACGGCGGCAGCGACCGCGGCGGTTACCGAGTCGCCGTCACGCACGTCGCCCACGATGGGCAAGGCCTGCCCGCCGGCTTCCTCGATCTCTTTGGCGGCGGTGTAGATGGTGCCTTCGAGCTTGGGGTGGGGTTCGGCGGTCTTGGCGACCAGCGCGATATTGGCGCCGTCGGCCGCGGCGCGCTTGGCGATTGCCAGGCCGATGCCGCGGCTGGCGCCGGAGATGAACATGGTTTTTCCGGACAACGATGTGGGTGCCATGGGGCCACGATATTCCGCGGGCAGCGGCGGGCGGTCCGGAGTCGCACCGCCGCGATGGTGGCCAACTCGGCCGATTTCATCGATCAGGGTTGCAGCAGAACCTTGATGGCGCGGCGTTCGTCCATGGCGCGGTAGGCCTCGGCGACGTCATCGAGCGGCATCACGGTGTCGAACACCCGGCCTGGGTCGATGGTCCCGTTGAACACCAGGTCGATCAGATTGGGCAGAAACCGGCGTACCGGCGCGAGGCCTCCGTTCACGCCCACCTGGGTGCGGAACAGCTTGTTGCCGTCGATGTTGACCCCGTGCGGCACCCCGACGAACCCGACGAAGGCGCCCGGGCGGGCCGACGCGATCGCCTGGTCCATTGCATCGGCCGTCCCGACGCATTCCAGCACGGCATCGGCGCCGATGCCCTCGGTCATGTCCTTGATCTTGGCCACCCCCTCGTCGCCGCGCTCCTCGACGATGTCCGTGGCGCCGAACTCGCGAGCCAGCTGCTGGCGCGGTGCGTGCCGGCTCATGGCGATCACCCGTTCCGCACCCAGTTGCCGGGCCGCGATGACCCCGCACAACCCGACCGCACCGTCACCGACGACCGCAACGGTCATCCCGGGCGCGACCTGCGCGGCATCGGCGGCGAACCAGCCGGTGCCCATCACATCGGAGCACGCCAGCAGGCTGGGAATCAGGTCGGCCGACGGCTGTTCGGGGGTGGCGACCAGGCTGCCGTCGGCCCACGGCACCCGCACCGCCTCGGCCTGACAGCCGATCATCGGCTTGGCGTTCAAGCAGTAGGTTTGAAAACCGTTGCGACAGTTGGGACAAGTGCCGTCGGAGGAGAAGAACGAGCCGATCACGAAGTCGCCCGGTTTGACGGTGGTGACAGCGTCGCCGACCGCCTCGACGACCCCGCAGTACTCGTGGCCGAACGGCCTGGGCTTCGGGGTCTCGTTGATGCCGCGATAGTTCCACAGGTCTGACCCGCACACGCAGGAGGCGGCGTTGCGCACGATCGCGTCCGTGGGTTCGACGATGGTCGGCTCCGGCAGTTGCTCCAGACGTACGTCGCCCTGGCCGTACATGACCGCTCCGCGCATGTCGTTGTCTCCCTTACTTTGTCGGTGTCGATTACTTACCGTCGATATAACGCCATGCGCCGCTGTGGTCCCGGTCGAACCGGCTGCGCTCGTGCATGATGTGCCGTGTGCCGCTGCGCTCGTACTGGGCGCGGAATTCCACCACGCCGGTCTCGTCGTTAGTGCCGCCCGCGTCGGTGTCGACGATCTGCAACCGGCGCCACCTGATGCCGTCATCGAGGTCCAGTCGTTTCGGCCGGGTGTCGGGATGCCAGGTGGCGATCAGATAGTCGACATGCCCGAGCGTGAATGCGCTGAACCGGGATCGCATCAGGGCCAGCGCCGTGGCGGCGAATCGCTCATGACGGTGCAGCGGACCGCAACAGTGCTCGTACTCCTCACCGGATCCACACGGGCATGCCTGCTGCATCGGCCGATTATCCCAACCCGCGGTGCACTGGTGCCAGCATTGCGGCGGTCGATACGGAAAGTCAAGCGGGAACCGCAATCTCGGCGGTCACCGCATTCGTGGCGCGGATCAGGTCGGCCGGCGCCAGGGCCACATCCCAGCCGCGCTTGCCCGCACTGCACAGCACCCGGTCGAAACTCAACGCCGAAGCGTCCACGACGGTGGGCAGTGGTTTGCGCTGGCCAAGTGGTGAGATTCCGCCGAGCACGTAACCCGTCGAGCGCTGCGCGGCGGCCGGATCAGCCATCTCGGCTTTCGCCACCCTCAACGCGGCGGCCGCAGCCTTCAGGGAAAGCTTGGCCGGCACGGGGACCACCGCCACCGCCAGACCCTTCGGCAGGGCTATGACGAGGGTCTTGAACACCTGCTCGGCGACGATGCCGGAGGCGGCAAGCTCGGCGACCGCTTCCGTGCCGAACGATTCATTGCGCGGATCGTGGCGGTACTGCACCACCTCGTGATCGATGCCTGCTGCAACGAGCGCCGCTATGGCCGGGGTCCCTGCGCGTGCCACCGGGCCAGGTTAGCCCGAAAACAGCCGGCGAGCGTTCGGGGAACACAGCGGGTGCCGCCTGCTGTTGTTGCATGCAGCTTCGGTGGCCAGAGTGCCGGTTGAAGCTACCTGTCGGTAGCACGCTCTAGGATCGGAAGGGGAGTTTGGTGCCAACCGTGTGCCTTGAACGCCCTGTACACATCGGGGAGTTCGGCGGCGCCGCGACAGAAGGGACGGTGTTCTACACCATGACTGACGTCGACGAGCGGGCTTTGTCCGAGCCGCAGGAGACCGACGCCGAGCTGACCGCGCGGTTCGAGCGTGATGCCATCCCGCTGCTGGACCAGCTTTACGGCGGCGCGTTGCGAATGACGCGTAACCCCGCCGACGCCGAGGACCTGCTCCAGGAGACCATGGTCAAGGCCTATGCCGGCTTCCGGTCGTTCCGCGAGGGCACCAACCTCAAGGCCTGGCTGTACCGCATCCTGACCAACACCTACATCAACAGCTACCGCAAGAAGCAGCGGCAACCGGCGGAGTACCCGACCGACGAGATCACCGATTGGCAGCTGGCGTCGAACGCCGAGCATTCCTCGACCGGCCTGCGCTCGGCCGAGGTCGAAGCACTCGAGGCGCTGCCCGACACCGAGATCAAGGCTGCGTTGCAGGCATTGCCGGAGGAGTTCAGGATGGCGGTGTACTACGCCGACGTCGAGGGATTCCCGTACAAGGAGATCGCCGAGATTATGGATACGCCGATCGGGACTGTGATGTCGCGGCTGCACCGTGGCCGCAAGCAGCTGCGGGATCTGCTGGCCGATGTTGCCCGCGATCGTGGCTTCATCCGAGGTCAGCAGATCAGCGCGGCGGAGGGAGTGTCGTCATGAGCGACTTCGACGGGGATGAGCGCTGGACGCCCCCAATCGGGCCCATCGACCCGGAACACCCCGAATGTGCGGCGGTGATCGCCGAGGTATGGACGCTGCTGGACGGTGAATGCACGCCCGAAAGCCGTGACAAGCTCAAGCATCACCTCGAAGAATGCCCTGCCTGCCTGCGCCACTACGGCGTCGAGGAGCGCGTGAAGCGGCTGATCGCCAACAAGTGCAGTGGTGAAAGGGCCCCCGACGGCTTGCGTGAGCGGCTGCGTATCGAGATCAGCCGCACCACGATCATCCAGGGCTGAGCACGAAGGCCGGGCATGTAAGCCCGGCCTTCGGATGGCGTTGGCGCAGTTAGCGCACTGACTTCGAACCGGCGTTGGGACGCCTGCCGTGGTTCGCCTTCGAGTGCTTACGGTCGCGCTTCTTGCGGCCACGCTTGGCCATGATGTTCCTCCAGATGTTCGAGAGCTTGCTCCCCAGTGTCTCACGGCCCGGCTACAGCACTGTCCACCCGGTCTTGTGGTTCGATATAGCCCGGTAGGCAGACAGCAGCCGGAGTGAGTGGGGTGAAGTATGGCCGAGGACGTTCGCGCTGAGATCGTGGCCAGTGTGCTCGAGGTCGTGGTCCACGAGGGCGATCAGATCGGCGAGGGCGACACTCTCGTGCTGCTCGAGTCGATGAAGATGGAGATCCCCGTCCTCGCCGAGGTCGCGGGCACCGTCACGAAGGTCAATGTGGTCGAGGGCGACGTGATCCAGGCCGGTGACCTCATCGCGGTGATCGACTGAACGCTGAGCATTTTGATGCTCCTCACGTGCGCGGTGACTTTTGATGCTCCTCACGTGCGCGGTGGCTTTTGATGCTCCTCACGTGCGCGGTGGCTTTTGATGCTCCTCACGTGCGCGGAAATAGCTGATGTCCACCCTCGGTGATCTACTCGCCCAGCACACTGTTCTACCCGGAAGCGCGGTGGATCACCTGCATGCGGTGGTGGGTGAGTGGCAACTTTTGGCTGACCTGTCGTTCGCCGACTACCTGATGTGGGTGCGCCGCGACGACGGCATGCTGGTGTGCGTCGCGCAGGTGCGGCCGAATACCGCCCCGACGGGTCTGCTCGCCGACTCCGTCGGCACGCTCGCCGGTCCGGTTGATCTCCCGGTGGTCACCACTGCCTTCGAATCCGGTGCAATCGCAGCCGAAGGCGATGACGCACAACAGCACGCGCAGGACGTACCCGGGCTGAACGTCGAGGCGGTTCCGGTGCGCCACCGCGACCGGGTGGTCGCCGTGCTGACCCACCAGACCGCGTTGGCCGCCCGACGACTCGCCAGCCCCCTGGAGGGTGCGTATCTGGACTGTGCGGGCAATCTGTTGCACATGCTGGCCGAGGGCACCTTCCCCAACGTGGGCGATCTGGCCATGTCGCGATCCAGCCCACGGGTCGGGGATGGATTCATCCGGCTCAACGAGGTCGGTGACGTGATTTTCGCCAGTCCCAACGCCATCTCGGCCTATCACCGAATGGGGCTGACCTCCGAGCTGGACGGGCACAACCTCGTCGCGATCACCCGGCCCGTGATCTCCGATCCGTTCGAGGCCCAGGAACTGGCCAACCATGTTCGTGACTCGCTGGTAGGTGGTTCCAGCATGCGCATGGAGGTCGACGCGGGCGGTGCGACCGTGCTACTGCGCACCCTGCCGCTGGTGGTGCACGGTGCTGCGGTCGGTGCCGCTGTGCTGATCCGCGATGTCACCGAGGTGAAACGCCGGGACCGCGCGCTGCTGAGCAAGGACGCCACGATACGAGAGATCCACCACCGGGTGAAGAACAACCTGCAGACCGTCGCGGCGCTGCTGCGACTGCAGGCGCGACGCACCAACAACGTCGAGGCCCGCGAGGCACTGATCGAATCGGTGCGCCGGGTGTTATCGATCGCGCTCGTGCACGACGCGCTGTCGATGTCGGTCGACGAGGAGGTCAACCTCGACGAGGTGGTGGACCGGATCCTGCCGATCATGAACGACGTCGCATCCGTCGACACTCCGATCCGGATCAACCGCGTAGGGGATCTGGGCGTGCTGGATGCCGATCGCGCCACGGCCCTGACCATGGTGATCACAGAGTTGGTCCAGAACGCCATCGAGCACGCCTTCGACGTCAAGGCACCGCACGGATGCGTGACCATCCGATCGGAACGATCGGCCCGTTGGCTCGACGTGGTGGTGCACGACGACGGCCGTGGCCTGCCGGCCGGGTTCAGCTTGGAGAAGTCGGACCGGCTGGGGCTGCAGATCGTGCGGACGCTGGTTTCGGCGGAGCTCGACGGGTCGCTGGGGATGCATGATGCGGCCGACGGCGGCACCGACGTGGTGCTGCGGGTGCCGATCGGTCGCCGCGGCCGGGGCGCACAGTAAGCACACAGTAAAGAGCCCGCTCAACGGAATGGGCAGTCGCGTCAATACGAAATGTGACGGCGATAACGCAAATTGCTACCGAATTCGTCCAGAAATAGATACGGCCCCGACGAATTCGTCGGGGCCGTAGCGACCGGTTGGACACCGGCTAGTGGATCAGACGCCGGTGCGGGCCTTCGTGCGGGCGTTGCGGCGCTTGAGTGCGCGACGCTCGTCCTCGCTCATGCCGCCCCAGACGCCGGCATCCTGCCCGGACTCCAATGCCCAGCTGAGACAGTCGGTGGTCACGGGGCAGCGGTTGCACACCAGCTTCGCATCAGCGATCTGCGCGAGCGCCGGTCCGCTGTTGCCGACCGGGAAGAACAGCTCCGGATCCTCGTCGCGACAGACCGCCTTGTGGCGCCAATCCATTGATCTAACTCCTTGTCAGATATGTATATGTGCGCAATGGAGCGCACAAGCTTTTCTTCGGCTGTTAACGCGTGCATACGAAACAATCCTGCACTGTTGCATCCGATGCTTTCACAGGCTGAACAGATGTCAATACTCGTGAGTTAACAAGTGCGCAAAGTCACTTGCCTGGTCTGTTACCAGACCCCTTACCCGGTTGTACTAGACTCGACCCGCCTGTACCTTCAAAACGACGTTACCGGGCTGATTATTGCAGATCAAGAGCTTTTACCGGCGGTGCGACCACGCGGAGAGCCTCTGGAACAGCTGTGAACGTCATAATTTCCCGGAGTCCGGCGTAATCACCGTCGATCTGACATGCGACCGGCGTGTCGCTTGTCACTGTCACGCTCGACACATCGTCGTCACGGATCAAGTGCTTGGCGACGATGCGCGGCTTGCGTGACACCATCTGCCGCACCAGCTTCAGATTCGCCCACACGTTCATGCTCGTCGTCGCGAAGACACCCAGTCCGGTCTCGAACGTGGTGTCGGGGTTGGTCCACACCGGGCGGGCGTTGGCGTAGGTCCAGGGGCTGGAATTGGAGACGAACACAAAGTGCACTCCAGGCACGGGCTCTCTGCCAGGCAGGTGCAGCGTGAGTGTCGGGTTTTTGCGGGCGCTGGCCAGCATCTCGCGCACCGCTACCCGGACATAGCGCGAGGCGGTGACCTTGCGGCCCTTGGCACGTTGGGCCTCGACCGCGGCGACGACAGCCCCGTCGACACCCATCCCGGCGGTGAACACCGCCCAGCGCTCGCCGCAGTCCATCAGACCGATCCGCCGCCACTGTCCGCTGCGCCGGTACTCGCTGAGCAGGTCGACGAGCTGATTGGTGGCTTCGATCGGGTCCGGACTGATTCCGAGGGCCTGGGCGAAGACGTTGGCCGAGCCGCCCGGAACCACCGCGACCGCAGGCGCCGAGTCGGCACCGGCCCGACCGCCAGAGTGCCCCAGGATGCCGTTGACCACCTCGTTCACTGTGCCGTCACCGCCGTGGACGATGAGCACGTCGACGCCGTCGCCGGTGGCGTCGCGGGCGATCTCGATGGCGTGGCCGCGGTGATCGGTGTGCGCGACGGTCAGCTTCACCCGGCTCTCCAGGGCGTGCGCCAAAAGATCACGCCCGGCAGGGGTGGTCGACGTCGCGTTCGGGTTGACGATCAGGACGGCGCGCACAGGGCATGAGCCTATCGGGGTTGTCAGCCCGCCGCGTTCGGTAGCAACGGTGGGCAGTTGCCCAATGCATCCGTGGCCAGCTCGAAATGCCACAGCTCGTTGGCGTAGATCCGGCACAGGCCGAACCGCGCACCGTTGGCGATGAGCCACTGGTCGGCGCCGGGGCCGCCCACATCGACCGCCTGACCCGTCACGTGCCTGGACTGCTCGGGCGTCTGCACGTACTGGCGGGCCAGTGCCATGCTGCCGTAGGTCTGGACCGCCTGGTCGAGCAACCGCTGCTGGAACGCCGGTGAGCGCCAGCCGGAGTTGATCGTCATGGTGACACCGTCGGCCGCGGCGGCCGTGGTGGCGTGCTGAATGGCGGCCAGCAAGGCGGGATCCAGCCGACCGATCGCAGGATCCTGCGTGTCAAAGGCCGTCAACACCTGGCCGTCGGCTTCTGCGCCGTCGCTGTCGGCCGCTGCGCCGGGCGCCAGGACGAATGCCGATGCGACAGCAACCGCCCCGACCGTCATGGCGATTCGCATGCGCCCACCCTACGTCGGGTGGGGCGCGCTCTTGCTTTACAGCGGTGTGGCGCCGGTACGGTACGAACGTGACTGCTCGCCGACTGCTCCTGCTCAATGGGCCCAACCTCAACTTGCTGGGCACCCGCCAGCCCGAGGTGTACGGCGCGACCACCCTGCCCGAGATCGAGGCATCGGTGACCGCGCTGGCCGCCGAATTCGGGTTCGAGGTACGCGCGGTGCAGAGTAACCACGAGGGCGTGCTGATCGACACCATTCACGACGCCCGGGCCGATTGCGCGGGCATCATCATCAACCCGGGCGCTTACAGCCACACCTCGGTGGCCATCCCCGACGCACTCACCTCGGTCGAACTACCGGTCGCCGAAGTGCATTTGAGCAACATCCACCGCCGGGAACCGTTCCGGCACCACTCGTATGTGTCCGGCGTCGCCGAGGTGGTGATCGCCGGGGCCGGTCCGGCCGGCTACGAGTACGCCGTCCGCTACCTCGCCGGTAAGCTGTCGTGACTCAACCGCCTCTGCAGCCGCCCATCGTCCGCTACGCCGGCTACCTCGTCGCCGCCGAAGGGGTGCTGGGTCTGGTGGCCGCGGTGGTGCTGGTGGTCCGCGGGCTGGCGGGGGCCGATCAGCACATCGTCAGCGGATACGGCACCGCGCTCTGGTTCCTTCTGGTCGGCGGCGGTGTGCTGGCCGGCGGCTGGGCATTGATCACGGGGCGGCGCTGGGGCCGCGGCATCGGCGTATTCGCCAACCTGCTGTTGCTCGGCGTGGCTTGGTACGTGTTCACGTCCCACCAGGTCGGTTACGGCATCGCCGTCGGCGTGTTGGCACTGGTCGCGCTGGGCATGCTGCTGAGTCCGTCGGCCGTGCACTGGACATCCGGGCGGGACTGAGCGGTCGCCATCACGAAGTGTCGGCGACGAGGCGGTCCAGTTGTGCGGTGGCGACGGCGTCAGCCGGGGTGTAGACGACAATGCTGACATCCGGAAGGTCGGCCGGGGTCAGCCGGTGATACTCCAACTCGGTCTGTCCGATCAGCCGGTGGTCGAATCGCCGAATCCGGGTTTGAAAGCCTTCGATGGCGTGGTCTTCCCAAATATGTTGGAAGTCACTACTTTCCGCGCGCAGTCGATCCAACAGCTGAATGACCTCGGGTTCGTCGAGTCGTGCCCCGTTCTGCATGCGGTACTCGGACACGAAACGTCGGCTCTCCACCTCCCAGTCGGGCATCAATTGCCTGATCGACGGATCGGTGAACACCAGCCACAACAGATTTCGGTTCTCGCGGGCGACTGATCGCACCCGCGGGTACAGCGCCGCATACGCGCGATTCCATGCGGTGATCTCCCAATCGAGATCGATCGCGAAGGCCGGCGAGCGGCCGAACGCCTCAAGAAGCCGGCGCAGATGCTCCGGGGGTTCGCCGGGATCCGGCACGGGCTGTGTGCCGCCGGACGAAAAACCGGCCAGCGAAAGCAGATACGCCTGGTCGGCGGGTGAGAG
The DNA here is from genome assembly GCF_000382405.1 of Mycobacterium sp. 141. GTDB lineage: Bacteria > Actinomycetota > Actinomycetes > Mycobacteriales > Mycobacteriaceae > Mycobacterium. The sequence goes on along the minus strand of NZ_KB908260.1, from coordinate 52,607 downwards.
CGCGAGAGTCTGCCCGATGGCCTCCAGGACCTGTCGTGACGGGTTGATGTCACGGCCCTGTTCGAGCCACGTGTACCAGGTAACGCTGATCGACGACAGGAATGCGACTTCCTCACGGCGTAAGCCGTTGTGCCTGCCGCGGATCGGCGGCAGACTCCGCTCGGAGCGGTCCAGTGCCTCCCGGCGCATCCGCAGGAAGCCACCCAGTTCAGCGCGAGCGGCCTGGTTGGGCATGGCCAATTCTAAGGCTCGAGGTGTGGACCTGGTACTGGCAGTACTAGTGGCGGGGCTGTCTTCGCCCGCGGTGAATTGTCCACAACTATGAGCACTATGCCCGAATTGAGATCCAGGATTATCACCCACGGCCGCAACATGGCCGGCGCGCGGGCCTTGCTGCGCGCCGCCGGCGTGTCCGGCGCCGACTTCGGCAAGCCGATCGTGGCCATCGCCAACAGCTTCACCGAATTCGTGCCCGGCCACACCCATCTGCAGCCCGTCGGGCGGATCGTGTGCGAGGCGGTCCAGGCGGCCGGCGGAATAGCTCGGGAGTTCAACACCATCGCCGTCGATGACGGCATCGCGATGGGGCACGGCGGCATGCTGTACTCGCTGCCCTCCCGCGACCTCATCGCCGATTCGATCGAGTACATGGTCAACGCGCACCGCGCCGATGCCCTGGTGTGTATCTCCAACTGCGACAAGATCACCCCGGGTATGTTGATGGCGGCGCTGCGACTGAACATTCCCACGGTGTTCGTCTCGGGCGGACCGATGGAGGGCGGTACCACGACGCTGGTCGACGGAACTGTCCGCACCGGTCTGCATCTGATCTCGGCAATGACCGACGCCGTCACTCCCGAGGTCTCCGATACGGACATGGAACGGGTGGAGGCTGCCGCCTGTCCGACCTGCGGATCGTGCTCGGGAATGTTCACCGCCAACTCGATGAACTGCCTGACCGAGGCGATCGGGTTGGCGCTGCCGGGCAACGGCACGACACTCGCGACCCATACCGCGCGCCGCCGCTTGTACGAAGATGCCGGTGCGGCGGTGATGGGGCTGGCACGGCGCTACTACGACGGCGATGACGTCAGCGTCCTGCCCCGCAACATCGCTTCTGCCGCAGCATTTTCCAATGCGATGATGGTCGACATCGCGATGGGCGGGTCGACCAACACCATCCTGCACTTGCTGGCTGCGGCACATGAGGCCGACGTGGATTTCACGCTGGCCGACATCGAGGAACTGTCCACGCGGATTCCGTGCATCTGCAAGGTTGCCCCTAACGGCAGGTACCTGATGGAGGATGTGCACCGGGCGGGCGGCATTCCCGCGGTGATGGGGGAGTTGCTGCGCGCCGGACTGCTCGAGACCGATGTGCGTGCAATACACGCTGGCTCACTCACCGCGTGGCTCGATGAGTGGGATCTGAGATCTCCCACGGTCTCGGCCGAGGCTGTCGACCTGTTCTACGCCGCGCCCGGTGGGGTGCGTTCCAGTTCGGCGTTTTCCCAGTCCTGCCGCTGGGAGAGCCTCGACTTGGATGCCGCATCGGGCTGTATCCGCGATGTCGCCCATGCCTATTCGGCGGACGGCGGACTGGCCATCCTGCGCGGAAACCTCGCCCAGGACGGGTGTGTGGTCAAGACCGCTGGTGTGGACGAGTCGATCCTGCGCTTCAGCGGACCGGCAATCGTCGTCGAATCCCAGGAGGACGCGCAGGACGTGATATTGACCGGCCGAGTGCGGCCCGGCGACGTCGTCGTGGTGCGTTACGAGGGTCCGCGCGGAGGCCCAGGCATGCAGGAAATGCTGTATCCCACCTCATATCTCAAGGCCGTCGGGCTCGGCAAGGTGTGCGCGCTGATCACCGACGGACGTTTCTCCGGCGGCTCATCGGGGTTGTCGATCGGGCACGTCTCGCCGGAAGCGGCGGCCGGTGGCGTCATCGCGCTGGTGCAGGACGGGGATCTGATCGACATCGACATCCCGGCCCGCCGCATCGAATTGCGGGTCGACGCCGCCGAACTCGACGATCGCCGACGCCGGTTGGAGGACGCCGGCGGGTACTGGCCACAGCGCTGGGACCGGAAGGTGTCACCGGCGCTGCGGGCCTATGCCGCGATGGCCCTCTCGGCGGACCGGGGCGCGGTACGTGATGTGTCGTTGATCGAGGCTGCGAGTCGGGCGGGCTACCGCACTTCGTCATGTTCATCGGCCAGCGCGGTGAGCTCGGGACCCGACACGCGGTAGGTGGTCCATTCGGTCTGCGGTTTGCCGCCGACAGCGTCGTACAGCGCGATCGCGTTGACGTTCCAGTTCAGTACCGCCCACGCCAACCGGGAGTATCCGTTCTTCACGCACTCGGCTGCCAAGGTGGCCAACAATTTTCGGGCCAGCCCGCGGCGTCGGAACGCCGGGCGAACGTAGAGGTCCTCCAGGTAGATTCCGGCGACGCCGTCCCACGTCGAGAAGTTCAGGAACCACACCGCGGTGGCCGCCACCTCGCCGTCGATCTCGACGATGTGCCCGTATGCCACCGGCTTCTCGCCGAAAAGCGCCGTGTGCAACTGGTTTTCGGTCACCGTGCACTCGTCGAGCGCCTTCTCGAACTCGGCGAGCTCGCGGATCATCGCGACGATCTCGATCTCGTCGCCGGGCTGCACCCGTCGGATCACTTCGGTCATATTGCCCCCAGTCCTGTCAGGATGGTCCGAAATTTCGTTGTGGTCTCGTCGACTTCGTCATCGGGGTCGGATTCGGCAACGATGCCGCCGCCGGCGTGGGCCAAGGCCTCCCGGCGGTCCGGGGACAGCACGGCGCACCGGATCGACACCACCCAGCGACCGTCGCCGTCGGCGTCGCACCAACCGACCGCGCCCGCGTAGAACCCGCGGTCACCCTCCAACTCGCCGATCAGCGCGGCGGCCGTGTCGGTGGGCACCCCGCCCACTGCGGGGGTGGGATGCAGGGCGAGCGCGAGATCGATTGCCGTGATGTCTTTTCCGCGCAACCGCCCGCGCATTGGCGTGCTCAGGTGCCACAGCGCGTCGGTGCCGTGCAATTCGGGTTCGGCGGCGACCTGCAGGTCCACGCACAACGGATCGAGGGCCTTGCGCATGACGTCGACGACCAGTTGATGCTCGTGGCGGTTCTTTGCCGACGCGGCCAGCGCGGCCGCGTTGGCACGGTCGGTGGCCGGATCGGTGGATCGTGGCGCCGAACCGGCGAAGGGCTGGCAGATCACCGTGTCGCCCTCGCGGGCGACCAGCAGTTCGGGGCTGGCTCCCACCAAAACGGTTCCGGTGTATCGCGCGCCCGCCGGGGACAGGTCCGCGAGGTACACCGTGGCGGCCGGATCGGCGTCGGCCAACCTGCGCAGCACGGTGCGGGGGTCCCACGGCCCGTCCGCGGTGAGCTGCAGTGCCCGGGCCAGCACCACCTTGTCCAGCGCCGTGGCGGGATCCCGCAACCGAGTCACGGCTTCGGCGACCCGGTCGCGGTGCACCGCACTGGCCGGCAGTGTCTCCCGGAACGTCACCGACGGTGACGGTCCGGCCGGCCAGTCCGGCAGCGCCTCGGCACGGTGGACCGTCACCGGTTCGTACAGGGCGGCCGGCCGCGTCGTGTCAAACGGCAACGCGCCCAATATGATTGATGCTGCCCCGGAGCGTAGTGCGGATTGCGCGTCGGGGATCCGCGAGTAGCTGGTACGCACACCTTCGGTGATCAGCACCCCGGACGGCCCAGCCAGCACGAACCCGGGGTTCAGTGTGGCGGCGGGCATGGATTGGTGCGGCTGGTGAGGCCGAGTGCAGTGATCTGCCGCGCACCGTCTTTGAAGCCGCAGACCGCGACCGAGGCCGTCTCCATCGTGAACCGGATGCCGTCGGCTATCGGCAGCTCTACCCAGCGCGTCAGCACCGACCGCGAGAAATGGCCATGCCCGACGAACACCACGTCCCGGCTTTCCAGGTACCCCAACGCCAGCTCGATCGCCTGATCGGCGCGGGCGCTGACGTCGGCCGGGCTTTCCCCTCCGGGGCAGCCATAGGTCCACACCAGCCAGTCCGGCACGATCGCACGGATCTGCTCGGGCGTCAGTCCCTCGTAGTCGCCGTAATCCCATTCGGCGAGCAGCGGAGATACTTCGTCGATGGTCAGGCCGGCCAACTCGGCCGTCTCCAGTGCGCGGCGCCGCGGGCTGCTGATCACGATCGGGTTCTGCGGTTGCAGGTCGGCCAGCACCGCGGCTGCCGACTTGGCCTGCTCCCGTCCGGTATCGGTGAGATCAAGATCGGTGCGGCCGGTGTGCTGACCTGACTTGGACCATTCGGTCTCGCCGTGACGGAGCAGCATGAGGCGGTGCTGTGGGGCGCTCATACGGTGATTCTGCCGCACGTCTCACGGTGCCCGCCGAGAGCGTGCTTGGATGAAGGTGTGACGCGGGTACTAGCGGTCGCCAATCAAAAGGGTGGGGTAGCCAAGACGACGACAGTGGCGTCGTTGGGTGCGGCGATGGTCGAGCTCGGTCAGCGGGTACTACTGGTCGACTTGGATCCGCAGGGGTGTCTGACGTTCTCCTTGGGCCAGGATCCCGACAAGCTTCCGGTGTCGGTACACGAGGTGCTGCTCGCCGAAGTCGAGCCGGGCGCAGCGCTGGTGCAGACCGATGAAGGCATGACGCTGTTGCCGGCCAACATCGACCTGGCGGGCGCCGAGGCCATGTTGTTGATGCGGGCCGGCCGCGAGTACGCACTCAAACGTGCGCTGGCCAAGGTCGCCGACTCCTTTGACGTGGTGATCATCGACTGCCCGCCGTCGCTGGGCGTGCTCACTCTCAACGGCCTGACCGCCGCCAATGAGGTGATCGTGCCCCTGCAGTGCGAGACGTTGGCGCACCGCGGTGTCGGGCAGTTCCTGCGCACCATCGCCGACGTCCAGCAGATCACCAACGCCGATCTCACGCTGCTGGGCGCGTTGCCCACGCTCTACGACTCGCGCACGACCCACAGTCGTGATGTGCTGCTCGATGTGGCGGACCGCTATCGGCTGCCGGTGTTGGCACCGCCCATCCCGCGCACTGTTCGATTCGCCGAGGCCACCGCGTCAGGTGCGTCGGTACTGGCCGGCCGAAAGAACAAGGGCGCGCAGGCCTACCGGCAGCTGGCCGAGGCCCTGCACAGGTATTGGAAGTCCGGGAAGGCGATGGACACCTTCACACCCGAAGTCGTGTAGCGGGGAACCATGGCAACAGTGCTCGCGGCCGCGACGGCCACCGATCAGGGCCCGGTCCGGGTCAGCAACCAGGATGCTGTGCTCGTCGAGGGGGTGCTGTATGCCATCGCCGACGGCTTCGGTGCGGTCGGTGACCACGCCAGCCGGCTGGCGCTGGACATGTTGCGGGCCGGTTTCGTCGCCGCCCCCGACCGGGACGGGCTGATGGTCGCAGTCCGGCAGGCCAATGAACGGGTCAGCGCCCTTGTCACGGCAGAAGGCGCAAGCGCGGGCTGCACACTGACCGCGGTGGCGATGTTCGATGCCGAACAGGGCGGCCCCCTGGTCCTCAACATCGGTGACTCGCCGCTTTACCGCATCCGAGACGGCCGTATGGAACAGCTCACGGCCGATCACAGTGTGGCCGGTGAGCTGGTGCAGGCCGGGGAGATCACCCGCGAGGAGGCCCGCTTCCACCCACACCGCCACTTGCTCACCCGTGCGCTCGGCATCGGGCCGGTGATCCGTGTGGATGTCGCCGACCTCGACTGTCTCCCCGGTGACCGGCTGCTGATCTGCAGCGACGGCCTGTTCGCAGCCGCCGATGAGTCCTCGATTGCTGAGGCGGCCGCGGCGGTGGAGCCCGCGACGGCAGCTCAGCGGCTGATCGAGGTGGCCAACAATGCCGGCGGCAGCGACAACACCAGCGTCATCGTCATCGACCTGGGCTGACCTGCGGGCCCGCCGGCCCCAGCGCGACCAGTTCGGTGCCACGCTGCTCGAGCAGAGTCGACCCGGCCACCGCGGGCACCACGGGTGAGGCGCTCGGTTGGCGGGCCAACGCGATGTGCCGCTCACCGGCACCGGTAGCGGGATCGAATACGTCGTAGCCGTCGCTGACGGGGACCAGCAGCCGCCCGGCCATCTCAGTGGCGGGTCCGACCGGGTTGGCCGCGCTTGTCGGGCTGACGGTGTACTTGTAGCGCAGCCCATTGGCGTCGAACACCAGCACTGAGTTGCCCGTCCACCAGGTGATCAGGTCCCCGGCGCGGCTGGTGGTGGCCTGCGGGCTCGGCGGCCCGGGCAGCAGTGTGCTGGCGATGGTGGCACCGTCGCGGTCGATGACGTTGACCGTCGGCTTCGGCGTCGGCACGTAGATCGCCGTTGTCGTGTCCGATACGGCGATCACCTGTGCGCCCGAGTCGTCCGTCACGCCGGGCAACTCCACGTTCCGGGTGTCGGGCTGGTCCTCTTCGTCGGCCGGGCGCAGCAGCGTCAGCCGCAGATTATCCCGCTTGGGGCACGACTCCAGCACCGACACCGCCGAGGAACTGGCCGCCGCCGACACCAGCCGGCACACCGGCGACGCCGGGACATCGGGCTTGATGCGGGCGTCGAGCGCGCCGTAGGACAGCATCCGGACCATGTCGGAGCGCCACATCTCCAGGCGACTGTCCCCGGCCGAGAGCACGGTGGTGCCGTCGGACGACAACCGCACCTCGGGATCGGAATAGCTGCTGCGGGCCGGCCCGCGCCGGCCGGTCTTACCGTCGATGGTGCTGACCTGGCCGCAGCCGCGGCTGTCCGGATACACCGCGACGGCGTACTCGTACACCGAAGTCACACCGCACAGGTCGAGATCGCGGGCGTAACTCCACAACGCGGCACCGGTGACCGGGTCGCGCCCGGTGACGGTGCGCCCGTCCCCGGTGACCACGGACCCGCCGGCGATCACCGGCACTGTGGTCTTGGGGCTCGGCGCGGTCCACAGTTGCTGCAGTCCGGCGGGTACGTCACGGGCCGGGTTCAGCTGGGCGACCGGCGACGCTGCGGGACGGCTGATCGTCGCCCGCTCGTCGCTGGTCCACCAGATCAGGGCGGCGGCGACGGCGATGATCGCAACGATTGCAGCAGCGGCCACCATGTCGCCACGGGTGCGACGTTCGGGTTTGACCATAGGTGGCGCGGTCAGCTAGCTGGCACTGGCGGCTTCGGTCTTGCGGGGACGCCGCCGACGGCGGCGCCGTCCGGCAGCCGGAGCTTCGCCGTTCTCGGATTCGGCAACCGGTGCGTCGGCCGGCTCCTCGACACCGGTCTCCGGAGCCGAGGACGCCTCCGGATGCCCGGTCGTCGGCTTGCCGGCGCGGGTTCGCCGCCGCGTCCGGGTCTTGCTCGGCCGCTCCGAGTTCGAGTCGGCCGAGGAGATCCGCTTCTCCGACTTGTCAGCCTTGTCGGCGCGCTTGTCTGTCGAACGACGCGGGGTGCCGACCGTGCCGGTGGCATCGGCGGGGATGCTCAGCTCCTCGTAGATGTGCGGTGAGCTGGAGTAGGTCTCGGCCGGATCGGGGCAGCCCAAGTTCAGCGCCTTGTCGATCATTTCCCAGCGGGCCAGCTCGTCCCAGTCCACCAGCGTGATCGCGACGCCGGTCTTGCCGGCACGGCCCGTGCGGCCGATGCGGTGCACGTAGGCCTGCTCATCTTCGGGGCACTGGTAGTTGATGACGTGCGTGACGTCGTCGATGTCGATGCCGCGCGCCGCCACGTCGGTGGCGACCAGCACGTCGACGGCTCCGGTGCGGAAGGACTTCAAGGCCTTCTCCCGAGCGCCCTGGCCCAGGTCGCCGTGTACGGCATCGACCTTGAACCCGCGCTCGGCGAGTTCGTCGGAGACCTTCTGTGCAGTGCGCTTGGTGCGGGTGAAGATCATCGTGGCGCCGCGGCCGTCGGCCTGCAGGATCCGGCTGACCAGCTCTGACTTGTCCAGGGCGTGGGCCCGGTAGGCGAACTGCTCGGTGGTGTCATGGGTTGCCGCGGAATGCGGCGCCTCGGCCCGGATGTGGGTGGGCTGGTTCATGAACGTGCGGGCCAGCGTGATGATCGGATCGGGCATGGTCGCCGAGAACAGCATGGACTGCCGGTCATCCGGGGTCAGCCGCAGGATGCGCTCGATGTCGGGCAGGAAGCCCAGGTCGAGCATCTCGTCGGCCTCGTCGAGGACCAGTACCGAAAGGCCGCCGAGCTGCAGGTGGCCCTGCTGGGCCAGGTCGAGCAGCCGGCCCGGCGTGCCGACGACCACGTCGACACCGTTGCGCAGCGCCTCGATCTGCGGTTCGTAAGGACGTCCGCCGTAGATGGAGGTCACGGTGAACGGGCGCTGCGAGGACGTTCCGGCATCCGCCGTCAAGTACTTTGCTGCGGCGGCCAGGTCGTCGTAGACCTGTAGGCACAGCTCGCGGGTGGGCACCACGACCAGCGCGCGCGGCGCTCCGGTCAGCGGGCGGGTCTCGTCGCCGACCACCCGGTGCAGCAGGGGCACACCGAAGGCGAAGGTCTTGCCCATACCGGTGCGAGCCTGGCCGATCAGATCACTGCCGGCGAGTGCCAGAGGCAGGGTGAGTTCTTGGATGGCAAAGGGGTGCTCGATACCGTTCTCGGCCAGTGCGCGCACAATTTCGTCGCGCACGCCGAGTTCGGCAAATGTTTTGTTGAGATGCGTCATGGTTGGTGGAGGTAGCCTTTCACTGTCAAACCTCATGGGGCGTCCACGCGCGCACGAGTTTCGACAATGACACGGCCGGTTCGCCCAGTACAGGCGGCGGTGCCGATCCGCGTGGCCCAGCGCTACGGGCGGGCCAACTGCGTGCACGCACATTTCTTCGGTAGCGGCCTGGGCGGCTCGCAAGCGGGCTCGAAGCCGCTGCAGATCCTGTTACCAGGAGCCATTGTAGCTGGTCGCGGTGGCAGGGCCGATTTGCCGGCAAATCGGCCCGTCGTGCGGCGTCTAAAGTTGGCCCCATGACAACGCCGCAGCCCGCCGCAGAACAGATCGTCGAACCGGTCGCCCCTGGCGTGTCGGCCGATCACCCCGGGGTCGACGAACTGTTCGCGGTGCTGGCCTACGGGGAGGTCGCCGCGTTCTACCGGCTCACCGAGGAGGCGCGGATGGCGCCCAATCTGCGGGGCCGGATCAACATGGCCAGCATGGCCGCCGCCGAGATGGGGCACTACGAGATTTTGCGAGATGCGTTGGAGCGCAGGGGAGTGGATGTCGTCGCGGCGATGACGAAGTACGCCTCGGCGCTGGAGAACTACCACCGCATGACCACGCCGAGCACGTGGCTGGAAGCTTTGGTGAAGACCTACATCGGCGACGCGCTCGCCGCCGACTTCTACCTGGAGATCGCCGACTCGCTACCGGACGAGGTCGCCTCGGTGGTGCGGTCGGTGCTCTCAGAGACCGGGCATTCGCAGTTCGTCGTGGCCGAGGTGCGGGAGGCGGTGACCGCCAGCGTCCGGCAGCGCCACCGGCTGACGCTGTGGGCACGCCGCCTGCTCGGCGAGGCTGTCACCCAGGCGCAATTCGTACTGGCTGATCACGACGAGTTGGTCGATCTGGTGATGTCCAGCGGGGGCGGCCTGACCCAGCTCGCCGAGTTCTTCAACGGGCTGCAGCACACTCATCACTCCCGGATGCAGGAGCTGGGCCTGGCCTGACCGCCCTACTGTGTGCAGGTCGCGATCATCGTGTTGTTGGCCTGCTGGACCAGCGCGGTGCCGTTGGCATCGGTGATCGCGCAGTTGAGCTGACCTGCCACGCTGGTCGCGGTCACCGACTTCAGCTCGACACCGGGGTCGAGCGTCACGGTCTTGGTCCATGGCAGGGCGACGTTGATGTCGGTCTGCAGAGCCCCCCGCTGATCGGTGTACACGATGGTCACCAGGTCGATCAGCTGTCGGGTGCCCGTGACGGTGTAGGTGATGGTGCGCGGGTTGGCGACGGCCGCCGGTGGGGCCGCCTCGACAGGCGGTGCAGGTTCGGGTGTCGGTTCCGCGGTGGCCTGGGGGGCGGGAGTCAAGGTGGTCACCGTCTCGGGTGACATGCCGGGTGCAGGCGGTGCCAGCGTCGGCGACGGCGCAGGCTTCGATGTGGCGTCCTGCGCCGGAGTGGTCGTGGGCTGGCTCGTCGTGGGTTCCGCTGAAGAGGTCACGGTCGCCGACACCGACCCGCTGTCGCCGCCGCCCAGGATGATCACCGTGCAGATGACCGCAACGAGCAGGATCACGCCCGCGACGGCGGCGACCCACATCCATCGCCGGTCGGCGGGGTCGTAGTACTCGTAGATGTCGTCGTCGATGTCCTCATCGGTGCCGTCGCCCACATAGGCGTCGTAGTCGTCGTAGTCGTCGTAGTCGGCACCCCCGTAGCCGGTGCGGTATCCACCGTCATCGCTCGAGCGGTAACGGCTCCGGAAGTTGTCGTCCGGGTCGTACGGTCCGGGCCGAGTCGAATGCTCACCGAAACGGTCGGTCGAAGTCGTGCCATACGGCGAATAAGGCCTGGTCATGAGGCTATCCCAGTCGTCTCGTCCAATATCGCTGCTGATGCTATCGAGGCAGATGTGGCGGGTGTGGTTTGGTGACCAGCGTGTTGGTTACGGTCCGGACTCGGTTCGGTCGCCGAAGGTCTCGCCGCGCTCGGCGCGGCGGCAGGTATCGAGCGCTTCGCGCACGGCGAACTCTCAATGGCCGACGCTGGCGGTCTCGCGCCTGCACTGTCCACTAGCCTGCTGAGGGACACGGACAGTAGAGACAGAGAAGGGGTCCAGCGTGGAGGTCAAGATCGGCGTCACGGACAGTCCGCGAGAGCTGAGTTTCAACAGCGCGCAGACGCCCAGTGAGGTGGAGAAACAGGTCACCGACGCGCTCAGCCAGGACTCGGGTGTGCTGGCGCTGACCGACGAGAAGGGCCGGCGGTTCCTGGTGCAGAACAGCAAGATCGCCTACGTGGAGATCGGCGCTGCCGATGTGCGCCGCGTCGGCTTCGGTGTCGGGGCTGAGTCGGCCCAGAGCTGAGTCGGCCCAGAGCTGAGTCGGCCTGGAGAAGGCCCGTTCAGCCGCGGGTGAGTGGCACGTGTGACAGTCCGCCCCAGGCGAACTGCACCGTGCCCTCCACCGCGCAGTCCTTGTCGATCGGCCGTTCGTTGTTGAGCCAGTAACGCGCCGAGTCGACACTGATCGCGACCAAGCCGACCGCGATCATCCGGGCGCGATGCGCCTCCAGGCCGGAATCGCGACTGATCAAGTCGAACACCGCGTCCGTGCAGGCTTCGGTCGCGACCTTCACCTGCGCGGCCACCTGCGGCTCGCTGACGTAGTCGTTCTCGAAGATCAGCCGGTAACCCTGGCCGTCGTGCTCGATGAAGTCGAAGAATGCCTCCACGGCGGCGCGCAGCCGCTGCCTGTTGTCCGTGGTGGTGCGCAGGGCTTGGCGAACGCCGGACACCAGATTCTCGACGTGCTGCTGCAATACCGCGAGATACAGCTCAAGCTTCGACGAGAAGTGTTGGTACAGAACCGGTTTGCTGACACCGGCACGGTCGGCGATCTCGTCCATACCCGCGGCGTGGTAACCCCGGTCCACGAACACCTCGCTGGCGGCCGCCAAGAGTTGGCCGCGTCGTTCGTTGCGGGGCAGTCGATTGCCGCGTCGACCGGTCGCCGGCTTGTCGGCTCTCCTCTCGGTGTTCGCAAGATCGCTCATGTAGTCCTCAATCTGGATTCCTCCGGCGCGCCTGGTCATGGTCAACCAGGCTGCTCATCGCACGACAGTACTACCGTTGCGGCGCTGGTTGCGAAACGTCCGACAGTTGCGAATTGGCTGCGGCGGGGTCACGGACCCGACGCACGAGAATGGTATTCACAGCGGGCTGTGCCATTCTGGATCGGTGACCTACGACCCGGGGCCCCGCGCGGGCAGCCGCGTCCCGGCACTGCGCGACGAATGGCGGGAGCCGTTGCGGGCCCAACGGGATCCACTTGCGGCCGATTCGGGTCGGCCCCGGGTCAATCGCGATGAGCGGGGCAAGTGGCGCAAGCAGACTTGGCTCGGCCGCTTTGTGTCCACCTACGGCTGGCGTGCCTACGCGCTGCCGGTCCTCATCGTGCTGACCGTGGTGGTGCTGTACCAGACGATGACCGGTACCTCCGCGCGCACCGGGCACGCTGACGACGGGCCCGTCCAGGGATCTCCCACCATCGACCACGCTGCCACCGCCATCATCGGCGCGCCGCCCAAAGGGCTGACCCAGTTCGACGCCAGCCTGCCCACCGGCATCCTGCCCGCGGGCGGACAGTTCACCGAGGCCGGCGCCAAGACCTGGCACATCGTCCCCGGCACCACCGAGAAGGTCGGTGAGGGCACCACCAAGTCGTTCACCTACACCGTCGAGGTGGAGGACGGTGTGGACACCACATCGTTCGGGGGCGACGACGGCTTCGCGCGGATGGTCAGTGAAACGCTGGCCAACCCCAAGAGCTGGACCCACGACGGGATGTTCGGGTTCACCCGCGTCGACGCCACCAGCGGCGTCGAGCCTGACTTCCGCGTGTCCCTGACCTCGCCGATCACAGTGCGGGAGGGTTGCGGCTACGACATCCAGCTGGAAGCGTCGTGCTACAACCCGTCTTATGACGACCAGGCCCGGGTCTTCATCAACGAAGCCCGCTGGGTGCGCGGCGCGGTGCCGTTCCAGGGCGATATCGGGTCATACCGGCAGTATGTGATCAACCACGAGGTCGGCCACGCCATCGGTTACCAGCGGCACGAGCCGTGCCGCGACGACGGCGGCCTGGCGCCGGTCATGATGCAGCAGACTTTCTCCACCGCAAACAACGACGATGCGAAGTTCGACCCGCAGACCGTCAAACCGGACGGGAAGACCTGCCGCTTCAATCCCTGGCCATATCCCATCGCCTAGCTACCCGTCTCGGGTCCAGTCGCCGATTGACGCCTACCGCGGCGCGGGAAGCATGACCGCCGGATTACCGTTGTCCCTACGTACGATCCATGACTTGAGGAGACATTCGGTGTCCGTGAATATGGGTGTGTCGTTACCGCCGCTGGTCGAACCGGCCGCCGAGCTCACCCGCGAAGAGGTGACGCGTTACAGCCGCCACCTGATCATCCCCGACGTGGGCGTGATCGGGCAGAAGCGGCTCAAGAACGCCAAGGTGCTGGTGATCGGTGCGGGCGGGCTCGGCTCGCCGGCCCTGCTCTACCTGGCTGCCGCCGGGGTGGGAACCATCGGCATCGTCGAGTTCGACGTCGTCGACGAGTCCAATCTGCAGCGCCAGATCATCCACGGCCAGGCTGACATCGGGAAGTCCAAGGCGCTCAGTGCCAAGGAGTCGGTCCTGGCGATCAACCCGCTGGTCACCGTCAACCTGCACGAGTTCCGGCTGGAAGCCGACAACGCCGTCGAGCTGTTCAGCCAATACGACCTGATCCTCGACGGTACCGACAACTTCGCCACCCGATACCTGGTCAACGACGCCGCGGCGTTGGCGGGCAAGCCGTACGTGTGGGGTTCGATCTACCGGTTCGAGGGCCAGGTGTCGGTGTTCTGGGAAGACGCACCCGACGGTCCCGACGGCGAGAAGCAGGGCCTGAACTACCGCGATCTGTACCCCGAGCCGCCACCACCGGGAATGGTCCCGTCGTGTGCCGAGGGGGGCGTGTTGGGCATCCTGTGCGCATCCATCGCATCGGTCATGGGTACCGAGGCCGTCAAGCTGATCACCGGTATCGGGGAGCCGCTGCTGGGCCGGCTGATGGTCTACGACGCGCTCGACATGACCTATCGCACCATCCGGATCCGCAAGGACCCGACGACTCCGAAGATCACCGAGCTCATCGACTACGAGGAGTTCTGCGGCGCCGTCTCGGACGAGGCGACCGAAGCCACGAAGGGCTCCACCATCACCCCGCGGGAGCTGCAGGAGCTGCTGGACTCAGGGAAGCCGTTGGCGCTCATCGACGTCCGTGAGCCGGTGGAGTGGGAGATCAATCATATTCAGGGTGCCGAACTCATCCCGAAACCGACGTTCGAATCGGGCGATGCGCTCGCCAAGCTGCAGCTGGATCGCACACCGGTGTTGTACTGCAAGACCGGTGTGCGCTCGGCCGAAGTGCTGGCTATCGTGCAGCAGGCCGGATTCTCCGACGCGGTACATCTGCAGGGCGGCATCGTGGCCTGGGGCCGACAGGTCGATCCCGACATGGTCATGTACTGACCGCCGGTTTGCGGGTCTACACCTTAGGCTGAGGTTGTGAGTGTAGAACGGCCGCCGGAACATGTGCTGGCGGCCTTCGGGCTGTCCGGGGTGCATCCGGTCCCACTTGGTTCGAGTTGGGAGGGCGGCTGGCGCTGCGGCGAAGTCGTACTGTCGGTGGTCCCCGACCACGCCCGTGCGGCGTGGTCGGCCAAGGTCCGGGAGACGTTGTTCGTCGACGGGGTGCGGCTGGCCCGTCCGGTGCGTTCCACCGACGGGCGCTACGTCGTGGCCGGCTGGCGCGCCGACACATTCGTCGCCGGGACCCCGGAACCGCGCCACGACGAGGTGGTCTCGGCGGCGGTCCGGTTGCACGAGGCCACCGGAACCCTGGAGCGGCCCCGGTTCCTGACCCAGCCTCCGGTCGCGCCGTGGGCGGATGTCGACGTGTTCATCGCTGCCGACCGCGCGGCATGGGAGGACCGGCCGCTGCATTCGCTTCCGTCCGGAGCCAGGCTCGCGCCGGGTTCGACGGACGGTCAGCGTTCGGTCGAGCTGATCAACCAGCTCGCCACGCTCCGCAAGCCGACCAAGAGCGCGAACCAGCTGGTGCACGGCGACCTCTACGGCACAGTGCTTTTCGCGGGAGCCGCAGCGCCCGGCATCACCGACATCACCCCGTACTGGCGCCCTGCGTCGTGGGCAGCCGGAGTCGTTGTGGTCGACGCGTTGTCCTGGGGCGACGCTGATGACGGGCTCATCGAGCGCTGGGACGCGTTACCGGAGTGGCCGCAGATGTTGTTGCGGGCGTTGATGTTCCGGCTGGCGGTACACGCCTTGCATCCGCGGTCCACCGCGGCGGCCTTCCCCGGACTGGCCCGCACCGCGTCGCTGGTCCGGCTGATCCTCTAACCCACGTTTAACGCGCGAGCAGACGCGGCGGTACCCCAACACGCCGCGATTGCGGTACCCGCGTGACTGCTCGCGCTCAGAACTCGTAGCGGCACTCGCGCAGCGCTACCCGGCCGTCGACGGAAAGCACGCCTTCGGTGCGCAGCAGCTCCAGCTGCCGGGTGCTCAGATGAGGTGCGGGGCGGCCCGAGGCACGGATCACGCGGTGCCATGGCAGGTCCGACGAGTCGGTGCGCATGATCCAGCCGACAATCCGGGGGCTGGAAAGCCCTGCGGCATCGGCGATGTCGCCATACGTCGACACCCTGCCCGCGGGAATGGCGGCGACCAGCGCGCGGACCGTCTCCACCTGCTCCTCGGTCACCGCCGCCATGGTTATCCGAGCCGTTCCCGGATCAACGCCGCGGTCTCGGCGGGCCGGGCATGAGCCACCATGTGATTGCAATCCCAGTCCAGCAGCGTGAAATCGGGTCCGAGCCGCTCGGTCAACGCGTCGATCAGCCCATCCGTGGCATACGGCGGGCTGGTTTTCGTGGCCCGCACCAGTGTGGTCGGTGTTCCGATGCGCGGTAAGGCAACTGGGCGAGCCAGCTCACTCCAGTACGCCATCATCGCGGGCATGCAGACCCGCCACCCGTATCGGCCGTTGGGCAACGCGATCAGGTGCTCGCTGAGCTCGCGGTCCAGTTCGGCGGCGTCGACCTCACCCCAGGAGCCCTTCATCTTCTCCACTCGAGCTTGGGCTACGTCGGGATAGTCCGGCGACGCCATCATGTTCTCGGCGATCTCCCGCACCCACTCACCGTCGAGTCCCACCGCGGGGTCCAGCAAGACCAACCCCGAAACCAGGTGCGGGTAGGTGGCAGCCAGCGTGAGGGCCACCGCCCCGCCGAACGAGTGCCCGACCACCAGCGTCGGACCGTCCAGCAGGGTCGCCAAGGCATCGACGTTGGCCGCCAGGGTCCACGGCGCCGCCCACGACGACCTGCCGTGTCCCAGCAGATCGGGTGCCAGAATCGACACCCCGGGAAGCTGGGAGGCCAGGGTCTGCCAGCGCTGACCGTGCCCGGTCACACCGTGGATCAACAGCAGCTCGGCCGGGGCCTGCGGACCGTACCGGAGGACGTGCAACATATCGGGGGACACCCCGGTGATGCTGCCAGGGCCCGGCCCGACAGATTGTGGGACCCCTCGCTACTTGAGGCCCCCTCGCTCCAATCCGCTCCGTTACTTGTCGGGTTGTTCGCTCCAATCCGCTTCGCTACTTGTCGGTCCCCTCTGGTGTCATGCCTTCCATGACTGCACATGTCGAACCGGCACTGGCGGGTACCGAGCTGCTGGCCCCGGGACGCACGGGCGCGGTGCGGTTGCTCGGGGGGCCGGGGACCGGCAAGAGTTCGCTGTTGGTCAACACGGCCGCCGAGCACATCGCCGCGGGCGCCGATCCAGAATCGGTTCTGCTGCTGACCGGTTCGGCACGCCTGCGGGCGGCCGCGCGGGCCGCGATCACCGCGCGGCTCTTGCGTGCGGGGGAGCAGCACGTGGTCCGTGAGCCGCTGGTACGCACGGTGCACTCGTATGCCTTCGCGGTGTTGCGGTTGGCTGCTCAGCGCAACGGCGACCCGCCCCCGCGGCTGATCACCAGCGCCGAACAGGACGGCATCATCCGTGAACTGCTGTCCGGCAACCTGGAGGACGGGCTCAACTCGGGTGTCCGCTGGCCCGAACCGCTGTGGCCGGCGTTGAGCACCGCAGGGTTCGCCAGTGAACTCCGCGACCTGATGGCCCGCTGCACCGAGCGCGGTGTGGATCCGCTTGCGTTGCAACGGCTCGGCCGGTCGGCGCGGCGTCCCGAGTGGTTGGCCGCCGGGCAGTTCGCGCAGGCCTATGAGCAGATCATGCTGCTGCGCTCGGCGGTGGGCATGGCCGCTCCGCAGGCAACCGTGCCCGCGCTGGGCGCGGCCGAACTGGTCGGTGCCGCGCTGGAGGCCCTCGGCACCGACGCCGACCTGCTGGCCGCCGAACGCGGCCGGATCAGCCTGCTGCTGGTCGACGACGCCCAGCACCTCGACCCCCAGGCCGCTCTGTTGGTGCGCGTACTGGAGGCGGGTGCCGGGCTTACCGTGATTGCCGGTGACCCCGACCAGGCGGTGTTCGGTTACCGCGGTGCTGATCCGGTGTTGTTGCGCGATCTGGGCGGCGCCGACGACGCGACCATCGTGCTGACCGAATCGCACCGATGCGCCCCCGAGGTCGCAGCGGCCATCGCCGGTATCGGACGACGCCTTCCCGGCGTCAGCCCGACCCGCGAATTGGTTGGTAACGCCGCGGTCGAGGGGGCAGTCACCCTGCGGCTGGCCGCGTCGACGCATGCCGAGTCGACCCTGATCGCCGATGCGTTGCGGCGTGCCCACCTGATCGACGGGGTGCCGTGGTCGGAGATGGCGGTTATCGTCCGCTCGGTGCCACGGGCCGGAACGGTGCTGGCCCGGGCCTTGACCAGCGCAGGGGTGCCGGTCGAGGCTGCCGCAGACGTGCCACCCGTGGCCCAGCAGCCCGCAGTCGCCGCGCTGCTTACGGTGCTTGACGCCGCCGCCACCGGAGATCTGACCGGTGACAACGCCCTCACCCTGCTCACCGGGCCGATCGGGCGCGTCGACCCGGTCAGCCTGCGGCAGTTGCGCCGCGCGCTGCGCCGTGCTGACGGCTCGGTACCACCGCGTGACTTCGGTGACCTCGTTGTCGCCGCGGTGAACACCGAACCCCGGGGGCTGCCGGTTGAGCAACTGCGCCCGCTGCGGCGGCTGCGTGCGGTGTTGACTGCGGCTCGCCGTAGCGTGGCGGCCGGAGCGGATCCGCGCCACACCCTCTGGGACGTCTGGCATGCCTGCGGGCTGCAGAGACGGTGGCTGATGGCCAGCGAGCGTGGTGGAACTCTTGGCGCGCAGGCCGATCGCGACCTCGACGCGGTGACGATGCTGTTCGACACCGCCGATCAGTACGTGAACCGGACGGCGGGCGCATCGCTGCGCGGTCTCATCGATCACGTCAGGACCCTCGGCGCGCCGGCTGCACCCGCCGACCCGCATCGACAGCCCGACGCCGTCGCCGTTCTGAGCGCCCATGCCTCGCTGGGCCGGGAATGGGAGTTCGTCGTCATCGCCGGTCTGCAGGAAGGATTGTGGCCCAACACCATTCCCCGCGGCGGTGTGCTCGGAACCCAGCATCTGGTGGATGTGCTCGACGGCGTGACCGGGCCCGCCGACGCCGCGGTGTCTACCCGGGCGCCGCTTTTGGCCGAGGAACGTCGGCTGCTGATGGCAGCGATGGGCCGTGCCCGAACCCGGCTCCTGGTGACCGCGGTGGACAGTGATGCCGGCGACGGCTCGCTGTTGCCGTCGCCGTTCTGCACCGAGCTGACCGCCCTGGCTACCGACGCGCCGGTGCTGCCGCCACTGGCAGCGCCCCGGGTACTGGCCCCCTCGGCCCTGGTCGGGCGGTTGCGCGCGGTGGTGTGTGCCCCCGTAGGGGCGGTCGACGAGGACTCCCGGGCCTGTGCGGCAACGCAGTTGGCCCGGCTGGCCGACGCTGGAGTGCCCGGGGCTGATCCGGCGGACTGGTACGCCATGACCCCGCTCTCGACCGACGAGCCGTTGTGGTCCGGTGCCGACCAGACGGTGACGTTGTCACCCTCAACGCTGCAGATGCTCACCGACTGCCCGCTGCGCTGGCTGTTGGAACGCCATGGCGGTAGCTCAGGCCGGGATGTACGGTCCACCGTCGGGTCACTGGTGCACGCGCTGGTTGCCGAGTCGGGGCGCACCGAGGGTCAACTCGTCAACGAGCTCGAAAAGGTTTGGGAGCAAATACCTTTCGAGGCGAAATGGTATTCGGACAACGAGCTGGAACGGCACCGCGCGATGCTGGAGACATTCACCCGGTGGCGGGCCGACACGAGGTGCCAGCTCACCGAGGTGGGCACAGAGATCGACGTCGAGGGAGTCATCCAGCCCACCGATCCCGAGTCCGGGGACCAAGCGCCCGGGGTCCGGGTACGGGGCCGGCTGGACCGCCTCGAGCGCGACCAGGCCGGCCGGTTGGTGGTCGTCGATCTCAAGACCGGCAAGAGTCCGGTGACCAAGGAGAACGCGCAAAACCATGCTCAGCTGGCCATGTACCAGTTGGCCGTCGCCGCAGGCCTGCTGACGGACGGAGTCGGCACTGACCAGGACGAGCCCGGCGGAGGTCGGCTGGTGTACCTCGGCAAGGCCGGCGCAGCCGGTGCCACGGTGCGCGAACAGGATCCGATGACGTCCGAGACCCGTGCCGATTGGCTGGCAGCGGTCGGGGACGCGGCGGCCGCCACCGCGGGACCGCAGTTCCTGGCCAGGGTCAACGACGGATGCTCGAACTGCCCGGTGCGGTCGGCCTGCCCGGCACAGGCGCCGCGGTCATGACACCGGCCGAGACGGCCCGCTACAGCCCGGCCGAACTGTCCTCTGCGCTGGGTCTTTTCTCGCCGACCGACGAGCAGGCCGCGGTGATCGCCGCACCACCCGGTCCGCTCGTGGTGATCGCCGGCGCGGGCGCAGGGAAGACCGAGACCATGGCCGCTCGGGTGGTGTGGCTGGTGGCCAACGGCTATGCCACACCGTCACAGGTGCTCGGGCTGACCTTCACCCGCAAGGCCGCCGGGCAGTTGCTGCGCCGGGTCCGCACCCGGCTGGCGCGGCTGGCCGGGGCGGGTCTGGCGCTGTCCGTCGGCACCGACGAAGCGGCCACCGTCAGCACCTACCATGCATTCGCCGGCACTCTGCTGCGCGAGTACGGCCTGTTGCTGCCCGTCGAACCGGATACCCGGCTACTCAGCGAAACCGAACTGTGGCAGTTGGCGTTTGATGTGGTGTGCGCGCACCCGGCCCGGCTCGACACCGACAAGACCCCGGCCGCGGTCACTGCGATGGTGCTGCGTCTTTCCGGGGCGCTGGCCGAGCACCTCGTCGACACCGATCAGCTGCGCGACACCCACACCGAACTCGAGCGGTTGGTCCACACTCTTCCGGCCGGGCCATATCAGCGTGACCGCGGACCGAGTCAGTGGCTGCTACGCATGCTGGCCACCCAGACCGAACGCACCGAGCTGGTACCGCTGATCGATGCGCTGCATCAACGGCTGCGCACCGACAAGGTGATGGATTTCGGCATGCAGATGGCCGCCGCAGCCCGGCTGGCGGCTGGTTTCCCGCAGGTTGGTGCGCAGTTGCGGCAACGCTTCCGCGTCGTGCTGCTCGACGAGTACCAGGACACCGGGCATTCCCAGCGCGTCGCGTTGTCGGCGTTGTTCGGTCGCGGTGCCGACGACGGGCTGGCGCTGACGGCCGTCGGTGATCCGATCCAGTCGATCTACGGCTGGCGGGGCGCTTCGGCCACCAACCTGCCCCGGTTCACCACCGATTTCCCGCTGGCAGACGGCACGCCGGCACCGACCCTGGAGTTGCGGACCAGCTGGCGCAATCCGCCCAGCACCCTGCACGTAGCCAATGCCATCTCGGCCGAGGCGCGGCGCCGTTCGGTATCGGTGCGGGAATTGCTGCCCCGCCCCGGTGCCGATCCGGGCACCATACGCTGTGCACTGTTGACTGATGTTGCGGCGGAACGGGATTGGGTGGCAGACCAGGTCGCGGGCAGGTACCACGGGGCCCGCGAAGACGGTGCTTCGGCGCCGACGGCGGCGGTTCTGGTGCGGCGCAACGCTGATGCTGCCCCGATGGCCGAAGCGCTCGAGGCCCGCGGGGTTCCGGTCGAGGTGGTCGGAGTGGCTGGGCTGCTGGGGGTGCCCGAGGTGGCCGATCTGGTGGCGATGCTGCGGCTGGTCGCCGACCCCACCGCTGGGCCTGCGGTCATGCGCATCCTCACCGGGCCGCGGTGGCGGTTCGGCGCCGGCGACCTCACGGCGTTGTGGCGCCGAGCGGTCGAGCTGGACGACCGCCCGCACGGCGAGCCCGGTCCGGCCGACATCGTCGCGGCGGCCGCTCCCGACGCCGACGCCGCGTGCCTGGCCGACGCGATCTGCGATCCCGGTGCGGCCGAGAACTATTCGGCCGCGGGCTACCAGCGGATCGTGGCGCTGGGCCGGGAGCTGACGATGCTGCGGGCACATCTGAACCACCCGCTGCCCGAACTGGTCGCCGAGGTCCGGCGGGTGGCAGGGCTGGACGCAGAGGCGCGGGCAGCGCGGCCCGTGACCGCAGGCTGGACCGGCACCGAGCATCTCGACACGTTCTGCGATCTGGTGGCCGATTACGCCGGCCGCTCGGGCGCTGAGCGAGTTGGGCGCCCCGGCGCCGAGCGAGTTGGGCGCCCCGGCGCTGAGTACGTTGGGCGCCCCGGCGCCGTGGTCGAGGGGTTGCTCGCCTACCTCGACGCCGCGACGGTGGTCGAAAACGGGCTTGCGCCAGCTGAATTGGCGGTCTCGCACGATCGGGTGCAGATCCTGACCGTGCACGCCGCCAAGGGTCTGGAATGGCAGGTGGTGGCGGTGCCGCACCTGAGTGCGCGGATATTCCCGTCGACGGCGTCGGCGCGCACCTGGCTCACTGACGCCGCGGACTTGCCGCCGCTGCTGCGCGGCGACCGCGCCACAGTGTCCGAGATCGGGGTCCCGGTGCTCGACACCTCGGATGTCAATGATCGAAAGGTGCTGTCGGACAAGATCGCCGACCACAAGAGTAAGCTCGAGCAGCGCCGTGTCGACGAGGAGCGCCGGTTGCTCTACGTGGCCGTCACCCGCGCCGAGGACACCTTGCTGCTGTCCGGACACCACTGGGGTGCCACCGAGAGCAAGCCGCGGGGTCCGTCGGAATTCCTGTGCGAGATCAAGAGCATTCTGGAGGACGCCGGAGCTGACGGCACACCCTGCGGCGACATCGAGCAGTGGGCGCCCGAGCCAGTCGCCGGTGAGCAGAATCCGTTGCGGGACAAGGCAGTCGAAGCGATATGGCCGGCGAATCCTGGTCCTGACGGCGATGTACGCCGCGGAGCGGAGCTCATTGCTCGGGCGATGGCAGGGGACCTCGGCGAGGGAACAGACACCGACGGCTGGGGCGCCGACGTAGACGCGCTACTGGCCGAACGGGTCCCGGCACCGCATACGGTTCCGGCGGAACTGCCCGGCCAGGTGTCGGTCAGCACGCTCGTCGAACTCAGCCGGGATCCGCAGGCGGCGTTGCAACGGCTGCACCGCCGGCTACCGCAGCGTCCGGACCCGCATGCCTTGCTGGGCACTGTCTTCCACGAATGGGTCCAACGGTTCTTCCATGCCGAGCGCTTGTTCGATCTCGATGATCTGCCCGGTGCGGTCGACAGCGAGGTCGGCCGCGGCTGCGCCGAAGAACTCGCGGTATTGCAGGACGCGTTCGTGATGTCGCCGTGGGCCGCCCGCACACCGATCGAGGTGGAGGTGCCCTTCGACATGGTGCTCGGTAAGACCCTGGTCCGGGGCCGCATCGACGCGGTGTTCGCCGACGCCGACGGCACCGCAACCGTTGTGGATTGGAAGACCGGTGAGCCGCCGGACACTCCGGAAGCCGAGGAGCAAGCCGCGATACAGCTCGCGGTCTACCGACTGGCCTGGGCCGCGTTGCGCGGGTGCCCGCCGGAATCGGTACGTGCGGCCTTCCACTACGTGCGGTCCGGTCAGACGGTCAGGCCCGAAACCCTGCCCGATGCAGAAGAATTGGCTGCGTTACTGGCGGAATCGCCGGCAGCGCAGCAGACCTAGCCCTCGTTGGCCGAGGTCAGATGCGCGATCTCTTTACTCCACACCGACTGGGCTCCGGCGTCCCCGATGCGATAGATCTGCACCATCGAGGCAACCCCGACGAGCACCGCCACCAGCGCGACGACCAGCAATGCCACCGAGAAATAGATCATGGTGTCTTGATAGCTGTCATCGGATTCCTTGGCTGACGGGAGGCATCGAGCTCAGGTGATCGCGGCGCCGACCAAACGGCCGATCGCATAGGTGATCGCCAGCGCCAGGCCACCACCGATCACGTTTCGCAGCACCGCACGGCCCTTGGGCGCGCCGCCCATACCGGCCGACACCGTCCCGGTGAGCATCAGGGCCAGTAATACCGCGACAACGGTGACCGGGACCCGCCACGTCGCCGGTGGCAACAGGACCGCGACCAACGGCAACAGCGCACCGACGGTGAACGACAGCGCCGACGACGACGCGGCCTGCCACGGGTTGGTCAGTTCGTTCGGATCGATACCCAGTTCGACCTCGGCGTGTGCGGCGAAGGCGTCATGGTCGGTGAGTTCCTCGGCCACGGTGCGCGCAGTGACCGGCGACAACCCCTTGGCTTCATAGAGTTCGGCGAGTTCGTCCAATTCTGCTGCGGGGTCGGTTCGTAACTCGCGGCGTTCTTTGCTCAGCAGCGCGCGTTCGGTGTCCCGTTGCGTGCTCACCGAGACGTATTCACCCAACGCCATCGACACCGCACCCGCCGCCAGGCCGGCGACACCGGCGGTCAGGATGGGGCCACGGTCCGCGGTGGCAGCTGCCACGCCGACGACGATGCCCGCAGTGGAGACGATCCCGTCGTTGGCGCCGAGCACGCCGGCGCGTAGCCAGTTCAGCTTCGACGAGACCGATCCGGCGTGCGGTTCGGCCGGGTGTGTGGGGCTCGGCACGGCTGCGACGATATACATCGAAACCACGTGCTGCCAGCAACGATAGCCTTGCCAAACCAGCTGGCAGTGCGCTTAGGAGCTGCGGTACACCTTGAGCGCCGTGGTCACCAACGGGATCTGCAGCGGCAGGCGGGCGATCGCGATGATGCGCATCGGCCACGGCTTGCCCCACCACAGCCGCACCATGTTGACGTTGCCCGGGAACACCGCGATGAACAGCGCCGCTGCGGCCAGTGCGCCGAGCCGCCGGGTGCGCGGAGCCGCCAGCAATACGCCGGTGGCCAATTCGCCGACGCCGGAGGCATAGGTGTAGAAGCGGGCAGTGCCGGGCAGCTCTGCCGGGATGATCGTGTCGAACGGTTTGGGGGCGAGGAAATGCAATGTGCCCATGCCGAGCAGCATGACGGCGAGCCGCCGGGCGGTGCGGGCGGCGACGGTTCGCTGAGGCGCGGCGGTGGTCATGGTTACATTGTGGCGTGCGACCGCTCGGATGGATCCCCGCATGACCGATACCCGTGGCTAAGGGCAGGCTGCGGCGCCGACTCGCCGCGATCGACGAGAACCTCACCTCGCGGCCTGACGCCGCGCTCACCGACGTGCTCCGCATACCGGAGCCGTTCGTCAGCCCGGCGCGCAGAATCGCCATGCGAGTGTTCTACGCGTTGGCTGCACTGTTCGCGGCGGTGCTGATCGTCTACATGGACCGCTACGGGTACCGCGACAACGACAGCGTGCCGGATCCGGACCATCCGCTGTCGTTCCTGGATTGCCTGTATTACGCGACCGTGTCGCTGTCAACAACGGGCTACGGCGACATCACGCCCTATACGGAATCAGCGCGTCTGGTCAACGTTCTGATCATCACGCCGCTGCGGGTGGCCTTCCTGATCGTCCTCATCGGTACCACCGTGGAAACCCTGACCACCCAGTCTCGGCAGGCGCTGAAGATCCAGCGATGGAGGAACAGAGTGCGTAACCACACCGTCGTCATCGGATACGGCACCAAGGGCCGCACGGCCGTGGCTGCCATGGTGGGTGACGAGGTGGCCCCGGCCGACATCGTCGTCGTCGACGAGAACGCCACAGCGCTGGAACGCGCGAAGAGTGCCGGCCTGGTCACTGTGCACGGTGACGCCACCAAGTCCGACATCCTCCGGCTGGCCAGCGCACAGCACGCCAAATCGATTGTCGTCGCGACCGATAACGATGCCAGCGCGGTGCTGGTGACCCTGACCGCCAGGGAGCTGGCTCCCAACGCCAAGATCATTGCGGCCGCGCGGGAAGCCGAGAACCAGCATCTGTTGCGGCAGTCCGGCGCGGATTCGACCGTGGTGTCCGCGGAGACCGCGGGCCGGCTACTGGGCATCGCCACCCAGACCCCGAGTGTGGTGGAGATGGTCGAGGACCTGCTGACACCCGATGCGGGCTTCGCGATCGCCGAGCGGGAGGTCGAACTGAAGGAGGAGGGCGGCTCGCCGCGGCATCTGCACGACATCGTGCTCGGCGTGGTGCGCGGCGGCCGCCTGGTGCGGGTGGACGATCCCGAGGTGGATGCATTGGAGTCCGGCGACCGGCTGCTCTACATCCGCAGCGCAGACGCCGAGCGATGACCCGGGGCGAGCGCAGCGACGGGGGAAGTTGATGGACTTCCGCCTGCGCAACGTCCCACTGCTGTCCCGGATCGGGGCCGACCGCGCCGACACCGTGCGCACCGACATCGATGCAGCGATCGCCGGCTGGGCCGACGCGTTGCTGCTGCGTGTCGACCACCGAAACCAGGTGCTGATCGCGCAAGGCAAGGTGGTGTTGGGCAAGGCCTCGGCGATTGCCGACAAGCCTCCGGAGCATGCCGTGTTTCTGGGCCGCCTCTACGACGGCAGACATGTCTGGGCGGTGCGTGGTGCACTGGAGGCACCCGAGGACCCCGACGCCGAAACCGAGGTATTGGATCTGCGCCGGGCCGGCTCGGTGTTCGATGACACCAGCGCGCAACTGGTGGCCACTGCGACGGCGTTGCTGAACTGGCACGACCGCGCGGGGTTCAGCGCGATCGACGGCGCGGTGACCAAATCGGTCAAGGCCGGCTGGGCCCGGGTCAATGCCGCCGACGGTCACGAGGAATATCCCCGCATCGATCCTGCGGTCATCTGCCTGGTGCACGACGGCCACGATCGCGCGGTGCTGGCTCGGCAGGCGGTCTGGCCCGAACGGCTGTTCTCGATCCTCGCGGGATTCGTCGAGGCCGGGGAATCCTTCGAGACCTGCGTGGTGCGCGAGATCGCCGAGGAGATCGGGCTGACCGTCAGCGATGTGCAGTATCTGGGCAGCCAGCCGTGGCCGTTTCCGCGGTCGCTGATGGTCGGTTTCCACGCCGTCGGTGACCCCGAGCAGCCGTTCGCCTTCACCGACGGCGAGATCGTCGAAGCCGGTTGGTTCACCCGGGCCGAGATCCGTCATGCCCTCGAGTACGGCGACTGGAGTTCGGTCGATTCGTCCTCGCGGCTGCTGCTGCCGGGCTCGATCTCCATCGCGCGCGAGATCATCGAATCCTGGGCCGCGCTCGACTGACGTTCTCACCGCGAACAGACACGGCAGTACCGGAAAAGCCGCGTGTCGCGGACCGCAGCGCCTGTTCGCGAGAAGCGGCGACTAGCTCAGTCTGGCTTTGACCTGCTTGATGCTCGGATTGGTCAGCGTCGATCCGTCGGCGAACTTCACCGTCGGCACCACATGGTTGCCTCCGTTGACCGAACCCACGAACTCCGCGGCGGCGGGGTCGGCCTCGATGTCGATTTCGGTCCAGCCGATGCCTTCGGCCCGCAGCGCTGTCTTCAGGCGCCGGCAGTAACCGCACCAACTGGTCGTGTACATGGTCAGGTCGGAGGACGTAGCAGTCATAGTTCACACAACGTAGCCGAACCGCCGGTGGCTTCCTGCTCAGCGGTCGGTTGCTAAAGCGTGTTGGGACGGAGCCGAGCATGACTGGATCTCGGAATACCTGGATTCCTTGTCCCCGTGGCGTGTTCGTGTGCGGGGGTGTCACGACGGTGATGCGCGCTGGCATGGTATTCGGAGTGCGGCTCGGTGCAGTACTGGGACGACGCATTGACCGAGTGCGCCGCCACTGCGATTCGAGGAGTTGACATGGCTTTTGAGACCTCAGACACGCTGGCGCGCCACATCGCCGATTGGTCGCCCGAGCCGATCGAATCATCGGATTCGTTGAGCCCGCAGCGCGCGACGGACCTGGCTGCCACGCTCGACCTCGACGACCGGTTCGCCGCAGGCTCCGCACTGCCGCCGCTGTGGCAGTGGATCTACTTTCCCGAATGGCCGAGAACAGCCGGGTGCGGGCGCTGTCCACGCGACCGCGACTGCCACTTATGTATAACTGATCTCCGCTGGTCACCGGCCCGACATGCGGTGTCCCGACACCGGATGCCTGATCATGTCGCCGGCGGCTGCCATCATGGACCCCATGTCGTCGCAGGCCCCCGTCGCAACCCTGGACGATCTCGACGATGAACAGCGCGAGGCTGTGCTCGCCGCGCGCGGCCCGGTGTGTGTGCTCGCGGGCGCGGGCACGGGCAAGACTCGCACCATCACCCGCCGGATCGCGCACCTCGTCGCCACCGGGCATGTCGCGGCCAGCCAGGTGCTCGCGGTGACCTTCACCGCTCGTGCGGCGGGGGAGATGCGGGGCCGGTTGCGAGCACTCGGACAGGAGTCCGGGGTGCCCACCGGCGCCGTCCAGGCAGTGACGTTCCACGCGGCGGCCCGCAGGCAACTGCAGTACTTCTGGCCGCGCCTGGTCGGCACCACCGGCTGGGAGTTGCTCGACAGCAAGTTCTCCGTCGTCGCTCAGGCCGCCAGCCGGTCGGGTATGCAGACCAGTACTGACGACGTGCGGGACCTCGCCGGCGAAATCGAATGGGCCAAAGCATCTTTGATCACACCGGAGGGATATCCGGCGGCCGTCGCCGAGGTCGGCCGTGACATACCGTTCGACGCGGCGAGGGTGTCTGCTGTCTACGCGGGGTACGAGTCGCTCAAGGCCCGCCGCGATGACACCACGCTGCTGGATTTCGACGATCTGCTGCTGCACACGGCCGCGGCGATCGAGAACGACGCCGCGGTGGCGCAGGAGTTCCGCGACCGCTACCGCTGCTTCGTCGTCGACGAATATCAGGACGTCACCCCGCTGCAGCAGCGGGTGCTCGACGCCTGGCTCGGGGATCGTGACGACCTCACCGTCGTCGGTGATGCCAACCAGACCATCTACTCGTTCACCGGCGCCACGCCGCGGTATCTACTCGACTTCTCGCGGCGATTTCCCGACGCCGCGGTGGTGCGCCTGGAGCGTGACTACCGGTCCACGCCGCAGGTGGTCTCGCTGGCCAACCGGGTGATCGCCGCCGCGCGGGGCCGTATGGCGGGCAGCAAGTTGCATCTGGTGGGGCAACGCGATCCCGGCCCGGCGCCGACCTTCTCCGAGCACCCCGACGAGGTCGCCGAGGCCGCTGCGGTGGCCCGCTCGATCAAGAAGCTGATCGAATCGGGAACGGCGCCAGCCGAAATCGCGGTGCTGTACCGGATCAATGCTCAATCCGAGGTGTACGAGGAGGCGCTGACCGAGGCTGGGATCGCCTTCCAGGTGCGTGGTGGCGAGGGCTTCTTCAGCCGTCAGGAGATCCGCCAGGCCCTGGTGGCGTTGCAGCGCAGCGCCGAACGCGGCGCCGAGACCGATGATCTGGCCGCTTCGGTGCGGGAGCTGCTCGAGCCACTCGGGCTGACCGCCGAGCCTCCCGCAGGTACCCGGGCCCGCGAGCGCTGGGAAGCGCTCGGCGCACTGGCCGAACTCGTCGATGAGGAGGTCGCACTGCGTCCCGACCTGGATATGCGAGCCTTGGTCGCCGAACTGCGTCAACGCGCCGACGCCCGGCACCCACCGGTTGTGCAGGGCGTGACGCTGGCGTCCCTGCATGCGGCCAAGGGGCTGGAATGGGATGCGGTGTTCCTGGTCGGTTTGGCGGATGGCACGCTACCGATCTCGCATGCCCTGACCCACGGCCCGGACAGTGAGCCGGTCGAGGAAGAACGCCGGCTGCTCTACGTCGGGGTGACCCGGGCACGGGTGCACCTGGCGTTGAGTTGGGCGCTGGCCCGTACGCCGGGCGGGCGGCAGGGGCGACGACCGTCGCGCTTTCTCAACGGCATCGCACCTCAACTCTCGAGCACCAGAGCGGCCGCCCCCGACCGCAACCGTCGCCAACGCGGCGCCACTCCGCGCTGCCGGGTATGCAACGCCACCCTGACTACGTCACCGGCGATCATGTTGCGGCGCTGCGAAACATGTCCGGCCAACCTGGACGAGGAGTTGCTGGCCGAGCTCAAAGACTGGCGACTGCGCGTCTCCAAGGAGATGAAGGTCCCGGCCTACGTCGTGTTCACCGACAACACGCTGATCGCCATCGCCGAGTCGCAGCCCACCGATGACGCTGCTCTGGTGTCCATCCCCGGCATCGGTGCCCGCAAGCTCGAGCAATACGGCGCCGATGTGCTGGCATTGGTGAAAGGCCGTCAGAAATCGTGAAGATCACGCCAAAACCGCAGGTAGAAAATAGGTTGTCATAATCGGCTGTTAAGCTTTAGCCTCAAAATCACCAACTCTGGTGACGAGATGGAAGGAGGATGCCCGAAATGATCAGCAACATCAAAGTCAGCGGTGTCGCGGTCACAAGCATGCCCTCCTTCCGTGCCGGCTATGCCGTAGCCGCTGCCGGCGTGGTTGCCGCCGCCCATGCTGGGTCGGCGGCCGCTGCCCGTGTTGGCGTGGTCGCCGCTGCTGCGGTCCCGGCCGAGCGGCATCTGCCCGTCGCCAACGCCGTGTGGCCGCCTGTCGCAGGCATTGCCGCGCACAAGCGCCGCGCCGCCGCCGCTATGCCCCGCGCGTCCGTGGATTGGAGCCCACCTAGGTAGAGCTCTCATCACCGCCCAATGGCCACGGACCCGCGTCAACCGGATCCGTGGCCATATTTGTCGGTATCCCCCGAGGAATCTGGTCGCAGATCCGTCACAAGACAGATCGATCGCCGAAACTACGACCAGGAAGCAGGGGGATATGCACATGTCGATTGCGATGAACGCTCCGGAGACGGGGTTCACGCCGGTGACATGCGAGAAGCGACTGCCGGCGGTGCCGTGCCACCTCGAGGACCCGGATCTGTGGTTCGCCGAGAGCCCCGTCGACCTCGAGCGCGCCAAGTCGCTGTGCGCGGACTGTCCGATCCGCAACGAGTGTCTGGCCGCGGCGTTGGAGCGGCAGGAGCCGTGGGGAGTGTGGGGCGGCGAAATCCTCGACCGCGGCAGCATCGTCGCCCGGAAGCGGCCGCGCGGCCGTCCGCGTAAGGACGTCGAGAGCAATCCGGCCGCGGCATGATGCCACGGCAGATCCGTCCCGTCCGGCTTGGTCTGCCCCCTGTCACGGCTCCGCTTGCCCCCACTGTCACGCTGGAGTGACGCCCGAACGCCGGCGTCACTCCAGCGTGACATTCGGCTAGGTGAGTAATTCCAAGAGGTCAGGCGGCTTCTTCTGCGAATCCCGGAACCAGTGCGGTGGCAATGGATTTCACCGGCACGTGGGCATCAAGCTGACAGCAGATGGCGATGGTCGAGGCGATCACGCGCAGCGGGATGGCCAGATTGGCCGGCAGGTCGAGCTGGCGGGCCATCTTGAGCTGCGCCACCGAGTTGTCCAACTGACCCGCTGCCATCCGTTGGATCCAGCGACGCGTGTAGTGGAACACGTCGACCTCGACAGGCTCGACGTACTGGCGCAGCATGTCGTCGATTTCCTGTACCGAAACCTGTTGGCCCCGTTGGATGAAACCGGCTTCCTCCATCGCGGGCAGCAGCTGATCGTACTTCTGGTCGCGGGCCAGCCGGATCGTTCGTCCCAACGCGGATGGGAACCCGCCGGGCATCGGGGCAACGGCGCCGAAGTCGATGACACCCATGCGGCCGTCAGGCAGCAGCATGAAGTTGCCCGGGTGCGCGTCGCCGTGCATCATCTCCAGCCGCGCGGGCGCGTCGAAGGTCAATTCGCTCAGGCGGGTACCCATGAGGTCGCGCTGTTCGGGGGTGCCCCCGTGGATGATCACCGACATGGGGATGCCGTCCATCCATTCCGCGATGACGACTTTGGGTGCGCTGGCGACTACGGAGGGTACGGCGAAGTGCGGATCGTTGCGGTACGCCTTGGCGAAGGCGCGCTGGTTTTCGGCTTCCAGCCGGTAGTCCAGTTCCATTTCGGTGCGTTCGGTGAGTTCATCGACGATGCCTTGGATGTCGGCGCCGGGCGCCAGCTGTTTGAACACACTCACGAGTCGTTGGATGGTCTTCAGGTCGGCGCGCAGCGCCTCGTCGGCGCCCGGGTACTGGATCTTGATCGCTACCTCGCGGCCGTCGGACCAAATGCCCTTGTGCACCTGGCCGATGCTCGCCGAGGCGACCGGAGTGTCGTCGAACGAGGTGAACCGATCCCGCCACTTGGTGCCCAGTTGGCCGTCGAGCACCCGGTGCACCTTCGCTGCCGGCAACGGGGGAGCATCTTTCTGGAGCTTGGTCAGTGCCTCGCGATACGGTTTGCCGTACTGCTCGGGGATGGCGGCCTCCATCACCGAAAGGGCCTGTCCGACCTTCATTGCGCCGCCCTTGAGCTCACCCAGCACGGTGAACAATTGCTGCGCGGCCTTGTCCATCAACTCGGCGGTGACCTCGTCTTTGGACTTACCGGTCAGGCGTTTGCCCAAGCCGAGAGCCGCCCGGCCGGCCATGCCGCCCGCCAAGCCCGCGAGCTTGGCGTTGCGTGCGACGCTTCCCCGTTTGATGTCAGACACCAGTCCATCATCCACGACGGCGCTGAACGAGCCACACTTCAGCGGCAACGTACGGTTTTCAACACGGGCAGTCAGGGTGGCGTGACCAGCGACGCGCGGTGATCGAGTAGCCGTCGGCGTCGAGTTCGAGCGTGGTGTCCAGCGTCGGCGGCGGTGCGGGGGCGCGTCGCGGGGCGTCGGCCTCCCTTACCGCCTGGATCACCAGATCGATCTGGCGCAGCGCCAGCGCCGCGGTGGCCAGGATCGTCGCGCGCCCGGCGGTACCGACCGTGCCGCGCAGCTGTGCCGCGAGTGCCGGCCATGCCGCGTCCCGCTCGCTGCGGTGCAGGTCGGCGCACTGCAGGCAACTTGTCAGCCCCGGGATGACGAGCGGGCCGACCAATCCGGCGCCGTCGCGCAGCCGCACCGGCAGATGTGCAACCCGAGCCTCGTGCAGTTCGCGCACCATCCGTGGTTCGGTGACCTGGTAGTCGGCGAGTACCACGAGGTCGGTGGCGTCGGGTACGGCCGCTGCGTGCGGTCGGCTGGTGTGCCGGACTCGCGCGCCCGAGCAGCGCAAGGCACTGGTAAGCAGTTCCGAGAGCGGTCCCCGGCCGTGGATGCGCACCGATGCGGTGCGTGCCGGGTGCGGTGATTCGACGGTGGCGATGCCTGCGTCGGTCAACGCGCGAATCACCTCATCGACAGCCTCGGCCGATTCGAATTGTGTTGCAGCAGTGGCAAGTTCGTCTCGGGAAGCACCGCTTTCCTGCAGAGTGCGCAGCAGCCCGGCGAGTTGGGCCTGTGTCATCGACCCGGGCGGGCGGACGAGCACCGCGCGGCGGGGATCCCAGCCCACCTGGACTGTTCCGTCGGGCCGCAACAGCACAGGCCGATCGGTTGCCAGCACATACCGCGTCGTCATGACATGACTCTGCCACGACGCGGGGCACCGCCCGGTCAGTTATCCACAGGCCTCAGGACTCGTCGGGGCGTTCGGGGCCCTCATCCTGTTCCTTCTGCAGATCCGCGATCGCTTGCTCGAACGCACTGTCGATTCCGCTGGTGTCGCCGCCGATCACCCGGTCGATGAAACCGGCGGGTTCGTCGAGGTCGGACGCGTCGGGTAGCAGGTCGGGGTGTTGCCATACGCCGTCGCGGGCGTCGGAGCCGACCGCCTCGGTCAGCCGCTCCCACAACGCGGCCGCCTCGCGCATCTTGCGCGGCCGCAGTTCCAGGCCGACGAGCGTGGCGAAGGTCCGCTCGGCGGGGCCGCCGGTGGCCCGCCGCCGGCGCAGCATCTCGGACAGCGCCTCGGTGCCGGGAATCCGGTCACCCAGTGCCGCGGATACCACGGTCTGCACCCAGCCCTCGATCAACGCGAGCAGGGTTTCCAGCCGCTCCAAGGCGGCTTCCTGCTCGGGTGTCGCCTTGGGTTCGAACATGCCCTGGCTGAGCAGCTGCTCCATCTCGGACGGATCCGACAGCGAGGCCGGGTTGAATCCCTTGGCGAGATCCTCGATGCCCGACATGTCGACCTTCATGCCCTTGGCGAACGCCTCGACGGCGCCCAGCAACTGACTGGAAAGCCACGGCACATGGCTGAACAGCCGGTGATGCGCGGCCTCTCGGGCCGCCAGGAACGTCAGGATCTCGCTGCGCGGGCGCTCCAGGCCCTCCGAGAGCGATTCGATGGCCGCGGGCATGAGCGCCGCTACCCCTTTGGGGCCCAGCGGCAGTCCGATGTCGGTCGAGGTCAGCACCTCCTGAGACAGCTTGCCCAAAGCCTGGCCGAGCTGGGAACCGAAGGCCATGCCGCCCATCTGCGACATCATCGCCAGCAGCGGGCCCGCCATACTCTGGGCTTCCTCGGGCAACGCAGAAGCCCACACCGTCGAGATCTGCTCGGCCACCGGATTGCAGAGCCGCTTCCAGGTGTCCAGCGTGTTGTCGAGCCAATCGCTCGGCGTCCACGCGACCGTGTGGCTGGTTCCGGCAGGCAGTGCCGTGACACCGTCGAGCCAGGTTTCGGCGAGCCGGACCGCGTCGGTGACGGCGCCCTTGGTCTGGTCGGGCACCGGGGCGACGAAGCCGATCGAGTTCGACGCCAACTGGCGGGCCAGGTCGTAGTTCACTGGGCCGGACTGACCGCCACCGGCCATCGCCGTGCCTGCCCCGCTGAACATCTCGCCGAGCTTGGTGAAGATCTGGCCCAGGTCACCCATTTCGAAGCCGGCACCCCCGGCGCCGAAACCGAACGGATCAGAGCCAGGGCCGGGTCCGGATCCCGGATCTGGGTCTTTCTTGCGCTTGTCGCGCTCGGGGTCGTCCCCGGCGGAGAAGCCGAAGGGCAGGTCAGCCATATCCCCAACGGTACTCACCACAGGGTGCGCCCGCGGCGCGGTGGGTCACGCTGTCAGTGAACCTGACGCCGCAGGCTTTACTGTTGGCGGCGTGAACAGGCGGATTTTGACGCTGGTGGTGGCTCTGGTGCCGATTTTGGCCTTCGGCGTGCTGCTCTCAGTGGTGACGGTGCCCTTCGTGTCTCTGGGGCCTGGTCCGACCTTCAACACCCTCGGCGAGGTGGAAGGCAAACAAGTCGTCGACATCGAGGGACCGGACGCCCGGGTGCACCCGACGGCAGGGCACCTGAACATGACGACAGTCTCCCAGCGCGACGGGCTGACCCTGGGTCAGGCTCTGACGCTGTGGATGTCGGGCCGCGAACAGTTGGTGCCGCGTGACCTGGTGTACCCGCCGGACAAGTCCAAGGACGAGATCGACAAGGCCAACACCAGCGACTTCAAGCGCTCCGAGGACAACGCCGAGGATGCGGCGCTGTCGTTCCTGAAGTACCCGATGGCGGTGACCGTGCAGAGCGTGACCGATCCGGGCCCCTCGGCGGGCAAGCTGCAGGTCGGCGACGCGATCGGTGGGGTCAACGGTAAGCCGGTGGCCAACCTCGATGAGTTCCAGGCGCTGCTCAAGGCGACCAAACCAGGGGACACCATCGTCATCGACTACCGCCGCAAGAACGCTCCCGCCGGCACGGCCACCATCACCCTGGGTCACAACTCGGACCGCGATTACGGCTTCCTGGGAGTGGGCGTGCTCGAAGCCCCGTGGGCGCCGTTCGACATCACCTTCAACCTCGCCAACATCGGCGGCCCGTCAGCGGGCCTGATGTTCAGCCTCGCCGTGGTGGACAAGCTGACTACCGGCGATCTCAACGACGGCAAGTTCATCGCGGGCACCGGCACCATCACGGGCGACGGCAAGGTCGGGTCGATCGGTGGTATCACCCACAAGATGCTGGCCGCCCACGAAGCCGGCGCGACGGTGTTCCTGGTGCCTGCAGACAACTGTGC
This sequence comes from Mycobacterium sp. 141, assembly GCF_000382405.1. Classification (GTDB taxonomy): domain Bacteria; phylum Actinomycetota; class Actinomycetes; order Mycobacteriales; family Mycobacteriaceae; genus Mycobacterium. The sequence goes on along the minus strand of NZ_KB908260.1, from coordinate 17,485 downwards.
CGAGGCCCGCTCGGCGCAGCAGGACGGCATGGAACTGGTGAAGGTCGACACGCTCACCGAGGCCGTCGACGCCTTGCACACGCTTTCTGCCGGTGGCGAACCTCCGCGCTGCTGAACCGCCCCCACGGAGGACCTGACTAGAGTTGTGGGAAATCCGGCAGGCCGGACAGGCAGGCCAGTAATCCGGGAATCCCGAGACTGGAGTTGACGAGTGGGTATGCGGCCCGCGGCAAGGATGCCGAAGCTGACGCGACGAAGCCGGGTTCTGATCGTGCTGGCACTCGTGGTGGTGCTGCTGTTGCTGATCGGGCCGCGCTTCATCGACACTTACGTCGATTGGCTGTGGTTTGGAGAACTCGGCTACCGGTCGGTGTTCACCACGGTGCTCGCCACTCGCCTCATCGTGTTCCTCGTCGCCGGAGTGGCGCTGGGTGCAATCGTGTTCGCCGGGCTGGCGCTGGCCTACCGCACGCGCCCGGTGTTCGTTCCCGCCACCGGGCCCAACGACCCGGTCGCCCGGTACCGCACGACGGTGCTGGCCCGCCTGCGGGTGTTCGGCATCGGTGTTCCGGTGTTCATCGGCCTGTTGGCCGGCATCGTCGCCCAGACCTACTGGGTGCGCATCCAGTTGTTCCTGCACGGCGGCGACTTCGGGATCACAGACCCGCAATTCGGGCGCGATCTCGGGTTCTATGCGTTCGATCTACCGTTCTACCGCCTGATCCTCACCTACCTGTTCGTCGCGACGTTCTTGGCGTTCATCGCAAACCTGCTGGGCCACTATCTGTTCGGTGGTATCCGGCTGGCCGGGCGTACCGGCGCGCTGAGCCGCTCGGCTCGTATCCAGCTGATCAGCCTCGGCGGCACGCTGATCCTGCTCAAGGCGGTCGCCTACTGGCTGGACCGCTACGAGCTGCTCAGCGTCACCCGTGCGGCCAAGCCGTTCACCGGTGCCGGCTACACCGACATCAACGCGGTGTTGCCCGCCAAGCTCATCCTGCTGGCCATCGCCGTGATCTGCGCCTTGGCGGTGTTCTCGGCAATCGTATTGCGGGACTTGCGGATCCCCGCGATCGGCGTGGTGCTGTTGCTGTTGAGCTCGCTGGTGGTCGGTGCAGGGTGGCCGTTGATCGTCGAGCAGTTCAGCGTCAAGCCCAATGCGGCGCAGAAGGAAGCCGAGTACATCAGCCGCAGCATCACGGCGACCAGGCAGGCCTACGGTCTCACCAGTGACACCGTGACCTACCGCAACTACGAGAGCAACGGGCAGACGACGGCGGCCCAGGTCGCCGCGGACCGGGCCACCACATCGAACATCCGGCTGCTCGACCCGACCATCGTGAGCCCGGCGTTCACCCAGTTCCAGCAGGGCAAGAACTTCTACTACTTCCCCGACCAGCTGTCCATCGACCGCTACATCGGTCCCGACGGTAACCTGCGGGACTATGTGGTGGCCGCCCGCGAACTCAACCCGGACCGCCTGATCGACAATCAGCGAGACTGGATCAACCGTCACTCGGTGTACACCCACGGCAACGGGTTCATCGCCTCGCCGGCCAACACCGTGCGCGGGATCGCCAACGACCCCAACCAGAATGGTGGCTATCCCGAGTTCTTGGCCAGTGTCGTGGGCGCCAACGGGAGCGTGGTGTCGCCTGGTCCGGCTCCGCTGGACCAGCCGCGGGTGTACTTCGGTCCGGTAATCGCCAATACCGACGCCGACTACGCGATTGTCGGCAGCAACGGCCCTGACCGTGAGTACGACTACGAGACCAACACCGAGACCAAGAACTACACCTACGAGGGCAAGGGCGGTGTCCCGATCGGCAACTGGTTGTCGCGCAGTGTGTTCGCGGCCAAGTTTGCCGAGCGGAACTTCTTGTTCTCCAACGTGATCGGCGCGAACAGCAAGATCCTGTTCAACCGCGATCCGGCCAAGCGGGTGCAGGCGGTGGCCCCGTGGCTGACCACCGATACCAGTGTGTACCCGGCGATCGTCAACCGGCGCATGGTGTGGATCATCGACGGCTACACCACGCTGGACAACTACCCGTATTCGGAGTTGACGACGCTGTCGAGCGCGACCGCGGATTCCAACGAGGTGGCGGTCAACCGGTTGGCGCCGGACAAGAAGGTGTCCTACATCCGTAACTCGGTCAAGGCCACTGTCGACGCGTACGACGGCACGGTCACCCTCTACGCCCAGGACGAGAGCGATCCGGTACTGCAGGCGTGGGAGAAGGTGTTCCCGGGCACTGTCAAGCCCAAGAGCGACATCTCCCCGGAACTGCAGGAACATCTGCGGTACCCGGAGGACCTGTTCAAGGTGCAGCGGGCCCTGCTGGCTCGGTACCACGTGGACAACCCGATCACGTTCTTCTCCGCGCAGGACTTCTGGGATGTGCCGCTGGATCCGAACCCGACAGCCAGCAGTTACCAACCGCCGTACTACATCGTCGCCAAGGACATTGCGAACAACGACGATTCCTCGTCGTTCCAGTTGACGAGTGCGATGAACCGGTTCCAGCGTGACTTCCTGGCCGCCTACGTCAGTGCCAGTTCGGATCCGTCGAACTACGGAAAGATCACCGTTCTGACCATCCCAGGTCAGGTCAACGGTCCCAAGCTGGCGTTCAACGCGATCAGCACCGATACCGCAGTGAGCCAGGACCTCGGTGTGATCGGCCGGGACAACCAGAACCGCATCCGGTGGGGCAATCTGTTGACCCTGCCGGTCGGTGAGGGCGGATTGCTCTATGTTGCACCGGTTTACGCTTCGCCGGGCACCAGCGACGCGGCATCGTCTTATCCGCGTCTGATCCGGGTGGCGATGCTCTACAACGACAAGGTCGGTTACGGCCCGACGGTCAGTGACGCACTGACCGAGCTGTTCGGTCCAGGAGCCGGTGCAACCGCGACGAATGTCGCACCCACGGACGCGAAGGCGGGTGTGCAGGGCCAGGCGCCCAACGCTGCGCCGCCGCCACCACCGGCAGGTCAGGCCGGCCAAGCACCGGAAGTGTCAGTGCCCGTACCGGGCCAGCCGCCCGTGCAGCTGTCGCCGGCCAAGGCTGCAGCGCTGCAGGAGATCGACGCGGCAGTGGCGGCGGCCCAGGAGGCCCAGCGCAGTGGTGATTTCGCCAATTACGGGCAGGCGCTGCAGCGTTTGGCCGACGCGATGCAGAAGTACGACACCACCAAGTAGCCTCACCCTTCCCACGCGAGCAGACGCGTATGTCCCCCAACACGCCGGTGTCGGGGGACATATGCGTCTGCTGGCCTCCCCTGACACGATTCTGATGCTGACTTCAGACATGACCGGCCAGCACCGTCGACCCACCCCGCACCGCGCTGCTGTCGGACTACGGACGCTGCGGAGAATCCCGATTTCTCCCGGGGCTTCTGCCTGAGTTCTACGGTTGAGCAACCAATTTCGATGGAGCAGATGCTGCGGTGGTGATGCGGGCGTGGGCGCCGTGGTGTGTGGAACGCTCAGATTCGGTCTCGGTGCAGACCGCCGTCGATATCAGGATGCTCGGTGGGCGCTGACCCATGACGGACGCGGCTCCAGCGCGCTATGCCACCGTCACGCAGCGGACGCGGTAGGAGTGGCGGTGCCCATCGCCAGACGCGGTGCGGTCCGGGACGAAGCGCTCGTGGGCCGAGTTGATGCCTGGTCCGGTGGTGGGCAGCTGCCGAACTTCGTGCCGTCGGACGACGCCAGACGGGCGCTGATTCGCCTGACGAGGACCCTCGGCACTGGGTGGCCGCCCTCGCCGAACCCTGCTACCCAGCCGGGGTTGTTCTGACTTGGCGGCTAACTCCGCTATGCAGCCGGACTGCTGCCGCGCTACGGTCACGACGCTGTCACGTCGCCAACATCGCCGTCAGTGAGTTCGTACTCCTCTGCAAACACTAGAACGCGGGGTGCGAGATGGTGAAGCGGCGGCAGCATCGTTCGCGTGCAACGATTCTGCAGCCAATACCCTCGGGTTGCCAGGACGCATTGAGATTGCATCTACGGCTGTGATCGACGGGAGTTCGCGACCATGTACGCAATCTCAACACTACGTACAGCGTCGGCGAGAGAACGCGGGCAAGCCGGAGCCGTCCTAATTCACCTGCCGCACAGGCATTTGCAGGATCGTCGCGGTAGGTACTGCCGTCGGCGCAGGTGGTTCTGGCAGGGTGTTGAGTGCGCCGCCGTCTTCTTCGGGCACCCAGTCGCCGTCGGTGTTCAACGTCAGGTTGAATGTGCTGTGCCGCATCCATTTTGATACCTGCATGAAGTGCACTCCGGCCGACAGTTGCAGGACGGCGAGCACTACATGCAGGTCAGCAAGTGGCTCGGACATTCCACGTTCGTGCTGACGCTGACCATCTATGCGGACTACATCAATGACGACAAACAGGTCGCACCGAAGGTAGGCCGTGGCGTGGTGGCCGGTGACAACGTCGTAGAGCTGCAGAGCAAACGCAACGCGTAGAAGTGGTCAACCTGTCTCGTCGTCAGACTGGTCCTCAATTTCGGGCGGGTCGTTGAGGCAGCTCAAGGATCGCGCGGATTGCTGAACTTGCTCGTGGCCGAGTTGATGCCGTGGCCCCACCAGTGCGCAGCTGTCGAACTCGCGCTATCAGACGACGCCGGACGGGCGCTGATTCGCCTGACGAGGACCCTCGGCGCTGGGTGGCCGCTCTCGCCGAACGCTGCCACCCAGCCGGGGCCGTTCTGATGCGGTCAGGTGGTGCGTTTCAGAGGCTGATTTGTACGGCTGATTCGGCCAAAAAGGGCCTCTGAGCACTCGATTTGGTGCAGTGCCAACCACTTCGGTAACCTTAAGTTCACCGACGCGGGGTGGAGCAGCTCGGTAGCTCGCTGGGCTCATAACCCAGAGGTCGCAGGTTCGAATCCTGTCCCCGCTACTAGCGGAATCGGCCCCCCGGAGGAAACTCCGGGGGGCCGATTCATTGGATGTGTCAAGGGATTTGTGACCCTAGCCGTGCTCGTCGATTTCTAGCGTCGGGTTCTAAGTTCGCCTACGAGGCCAGTATGGCCGCGTCTAGGGTTTTCTTCATCCCACGAGCCGGATACCGTGAGGTGACTGAGGCGAACCGCTGACTCTGCTGGTCTTCAAGCGTATGTGGTTCTGTTTGCTGGCGGTGGGTCTGTTCGGTGCTCGATGTTTCGCGTGGTAGGGCTCCGGTCGATCTTCCGTTTCCTCTTCGTAGCCGGTCTCGCGCTCGATGTCGGTCGCTGGTGGTGGCTTGTTCCTCGGACTGACGCGACGCAGTCGGCCTCAGGACGGCGGACTCGCGGCGGGCGATCTTGTCTTCGCACAGGGCTTACAGGAATTCGAAGTGGCCGAGGTCAGTCGTTCACCACGCGAGGCAGCGACGACATGGCTTCACGCGGCCGCTCGAATTATTTCTGTTGGGAGACACACTGTTTCGACGCGCCGCGTGTCGGGCATTCAGGTCGCTGGTCGAGGCTCTCGACCGAACCTGCTGCCGAGATGATCAGGCAGTCGAAAGTCACGGTGGACGACAGGCGTGATGTCATCCGATGACTGGCTGCGTTGTCACTGGTATCGCGGGAGGTGCAACGGGTGCCCGCGGCGGGCGTATCGGGACGGGCTTGGCGGGTGTGATCGGACCGGTGGTGGGCGACTGGATCGGCCTTAGGGGAGGACGCCACGGCGCCACTGGTGCACTCGGTACGACTGGCGTAGCAGGGGGCGGCGCTGGGGGCGTGATCGACGGCGGCACCGGTGTGGCCACCGGGACAGTGGATTCGATCGGTGCGGCGGGTGGCGGCTCCGAGGGTATTGCCGGGGAAGGCTGCCGTGTGCTCGCCGTAGTGTCGGCCACACTGGCCGCCACGCTCGACGGCACGACCGGCATGATCGGCGAAGCCGTCGCGCTGCGCTGGGGTGCCTCGGCGGTGCGCGGCGAAGCGGTCATCGATGTAGTCCTCGGCGCGGCCGTGGTTTGGGTGAGGTTGGCCGGGCTGACCGGTAGGTTGCGGGGACCCGGCCGGACGACGGTTACTGCCAGCCCACCGGCGAGGACGACAACCAGTGCCGCACTGAGCAGCAGCCGGCGAGACAAGCGACCTCGATCACTGCCGTCGGCGCCGCCGTGCACGATGCCCGATCTCTCGCGGCGATCCACCGGCGTGCCCGTGGCATTTGCGTTGGCGGTGAGGCGAATTCGGCGCAGGACGTGATCACGTAGCCAGTCGGGGGCCGGAACGAATACCGGAACACCGCCCAGCAGTGCGGCGGGGCTGACTAGTCTGCGGCGCTGCTCGTCACACGTCGGGCAAGATTCGATGTGGCGGGCGATCCGCTTGCGCATGAGTACGGTAAAGGCGCCATCCCAGCCCTCGATGATGGCGGCCAGCTCCGCGCATCCGCGGGGATTGTTCCGGGCGCTGCGGGAAACCAGCAGTGCACCCAGGGATCGTTCGACCGTGTCGCGCAGTCGTTGTGTCATCTTGTTGGCGCTGGCGTGGCTCACACCGAGCACCGTGGCGAGTTCGGGTCCATCCAAGCCATGGCAATAGGTCAACTCCAGAACGGCTTGGTCACGTTCGGACAATCCACCCGTGGCCTCGGCCACCAGACGAGCCAGTTCGGTGCGGACCGCCAGTATCTCGGGCCCCGGCTCGGTCGAAACTTCCTCGGGCACTTGGTCAACGACCCGCTCGCGGCTACGTTCGCGAATGGCGCGTAACGCCTCGTTGCGTGCTATCGCATACAGCCACGGACGCAGCTTGTCCGCGTCGCGCAGCTGAGGCAGACGGTCTGCGGCAATACAAAACGCTTCCTGGACGCATTCGGCCGCGCCGTCGCGATCCCGCAGCATGCCGACACAGAAGTCGTACAGCCGGTCGGCGTATCGGTCGTAGATCCCCGCGAACGCCCCCCGATCACCCGCGGCGGCCGCACAGGCCAGCTCAGCGTCGGTGACCGCGTCCCAGTCTGGCAGTGCGGTCATTACCATCGCCTCCTCAAGGATCCGTCGGCGACAACCCGCGATCTCAGTGCTGATCCCACGACTTGGTTGTCGATCCGAGCCCGACGGGAGCGGTCCTCTGGCCGCCGGCGGTCGGCGGTCGGCGGTCGCAATACGACGGGCATGCGCGCTCCCTTCGCTCGTGTTGCTCCTCACGAGGTAGGAGTGGCAGGCGCCGCGGACGAGGACACCTTTTCCGCATTCGCTCCAAGCACTCGGAGGTGCCATCACTAATCGGGCCGGTCGGGCGGCACCTCAAACTCGGTGTGGCCGACGCAACCGAGCTGACCAAACCAGTCCAGTTGTCACCGAAAACTTGAATTACAGAGATCCATACCACAGCGCGATATGCGGTAATTACACAGCATATAGACAGGAAACTCACAATTTCTGTTGTGCAACCCACCATCAGCCGCCCAGCCAGTTCTCTTTGGTGATTCCACTAAATCAGGACGCGACCAAATGCCGGTACTCGCCTCAGCTTCAGAATGACACTCGCCGACCCCTCTGGCAAGTATTCATTATCCGCTCGAATACTCGAACGCAATATTATGCCTACCATCACAGCGAATTGATCAATAATGAGTGGACAACTCAAATCGGTAATTCGTCTTTCTCCGGAGCGGTCGGGCGTTGCCCCGGATATGGCAGGGGGCCAAACACGATGACCGTCACACCCGGCACGATCCACATCCGCATCAGGCCTGCCTGTCAACGTGGCGGGCGATGCGACTGGCCATGGCAGCGACTTCGTCGAACCGGCAACGATGCGAGCCCCAAACGACCAGCGCTCACGTGCTCGTTCACCCACGTGTATCCGATCGCGCGGATCGAGGCCGCAAAAAGTGTCCGACCGGGGCGTGTGGCGTGCTCCTACAGGTGTATGAGCCCACCGCGGGCCTCAACTCGAGAGGAGAATCGCCATGACCACCACCTACCAGAGCCCGCCCCGTCGCGGACTGATTGCGACAGCCACAACGCTGGTTGCCGTCACGATGGTCGCCGGTGCGCTCGCCGCGGCCGGACCGGCCAATGCGCTGCCGCCCGTCCCGGCCCCCACTCCACCCCCGACAATCGTTGAGGCTCCACCAAATCCGCCAACTCCGCCCAGCACCTGGGTGGCGGTCAGCCGCGGATACCCACAGACTGCGAGCTCCCCGAATGATCAGATCGGCGGCGTGGGAACCGGAACGGATGAGCATTCCGCGATGATCGCTTCCCTTAACGACTGCGTAAGCAAGGGCGGTTCGAACTGCGGATACATGGGTGGTACCCAGGCCCCATGCATCGCGCTTGCCATCGCCGGGGCGAAGGATGACGCCACCGGGATAGGCCCCTTCATTTACCAAGCTCAGCGAAGCGCCCTGGCGCAGAACCCAGGCGGTCATATCCTGACGTCGGGTTGCTCCACCAGTGCCCCCACCGTCGCAAAGAATCCGGGACCGCCGACCGCCGCCTCATAGGGCTAGCCACGGGCTCACCGGTCTGGGTTTGACGGGACCGCGGTCTGCTGAAGCCGCCGGGTCGGCGGTTGCGTCGCACGCGGCGCGATTACGCCGACCCGTACGGCGCGACCGATGTTCTGCTGCGCACGGGAGGAATGAGGCTTACCATTGCCATCCACGACCCATTGCCACCTACGACGCAAAGATCTCGCCGCAGCGCTCGGTATCTGACGGAAATTGGCTGGCCACGGTGAGCGCATTCGACTCCGCAGCCAAAGTCCTTTTGAATTCGACCTCTGGTTATATGGTGCAGGAGGAGAGTTGACACATAAGCCATTGACTTCCCAATAGTGCAGTACTATGATCACTCGGCGAGTCAAGGGTCAAGGCAACTATGTCTCCCCGGATTACTTTTCCAATCGGCCGCAACGATGCGACCTTGATTCCAACAACAGGGAGACATGGTGAAAAAGAGCACCGATAGGAAAACCAACTACCCGTCGAGTTTCGGTGTGCTGTTCGCAGGGATCCTGCTGTTCACCGCCGGCTGCGTGGCCTACTGGGTAATCGTGCACCAGACAGGTCACGGTGAGCTGTTCTGGAAACTCAGCGGCGTGGCGGCCTTGACCGCGATCGGCGGCGCCTTCGGCGCGCTTGCCCTTCGGAAGCCGATCAGTGCCTATGCGCGAGCCTATCGCTCGCAGTCCAGTCAGCGCCACTCAGATGGAGCGGCTGGGGCAGACAGGAGCTAGCAAACGACGTGACGTATGCCGATGAAGGCCGCTTATTAGCGGCCTTCGCTTCTGGCCGTCACGGCGAAATGGGTCTCTCCCCAGGATGGTAAATGGGGCGGCGATGCTTTTTTGCGTCAAAATGCAATTCCGCGCATTTCGTCGGGATCGGCTCCGTCCCCTCGGTTGTTGGTCGGAGGTTCAGTCTTGCAAGGGATTGCGGCAGTCCGCGGCCGGGCGTAAGTGGAATGCGAACTGGGCGGACTCTTCCGCACCCCCGGCCGATATCGCGGCACCGGGCTCTCTCCAAAACTGATGCCGAACTGTGGCTGAACTGCTTCTGCAAAGTTGACCGTGCCGGTTCTGTGCGCGGTGGTCGAATGTTAGCAATCTCGGACGTTCTTGCCCGCGCCGCTGAGGGCGGGTTCGGCGCGTGCTCTGCTCAAGATTCGGTCGCTGACCGTACGGGCGGCGCACCGCGGGGACGCGGGTTGATTGTCGTGACGCGGCCGCTCGCCGAGACCGAGCGTCGTGCAGTCCGGCCCGAGCCCGCAGCTCAGCCAGCGTCAGTCCACGAACTCCGACTGCGTCTCGATAAAGTCCCAATCTGCCGCGGTCAGAACGTCGCTGGCCTTGTCCGGACCAGGCCCTCCGGCCTCGGCAATATGCTGCACCACTTGTGGCGGTAGTTCTTTGGCGCGCAGGTTCTCGCGCAGCCATTCCTTGCTGTCCAGGGGCAGATTGAGCCACCACCGGTAGATTTCCATCGCGGGACCACCTTCCGTCAAATTTAACCGTAGGCCCGGTGACCGGCGGCTACAAGGGGCGTGTCGTGTTGGAATGTCGTGGGCGTACGGGTGAACCGTTGTATTCAACTGGCGGAGCGCGTATTTCGGTGCGGACTAGAGTGCGCCCCTTGGAAACCGCGTACGACAGAACCGCGGGAAAGTCTTGGCACCACCCGGTCGTTTGCGCGGCATTGGGCAACCGTCGACTTTGGGGGGAGTTTGGCCGCGTCGACGCCCGGGTATGCCCAGTGGTCAGCGGCGGGTTCATGCAGGAGACAACGTTGGAAACTTATGAAGCGGATCTGAGCCCCGAGAAGCATCACATTGCTCAAGCACGAATGGTCAGCCTTGCAGCCGGTGTACTGGTCGGGTTGCGTTGTCGACGATGGGAAGACGAGATCGTCGAGTTGATCGAGGTAGCGCAGAGTTGCCGCATGTGCCCGTCCGAATTAGCCGAGGCCCTGGTTGATCTGGCCTCCGGTCGGCAGGTGAGGAACGAAGTGGACGACCTGCAGCCGGCATTCCGCACCGCACGGCGAGAGTGGGGCCATCTTCTGAACGCGGCACCCGGTCGTTCGGCACCTACCCGGAGCGGCAGGACCGTCTGACCGGCGCAATCGAGTTGATCCGGCGACTCGGGAACCGAAAGCCGAATATCGTTATCCATCAGGAAATTTCAAACGACACAGCTCAAGATCTGCGATCTTCCACAGGAATCGCCGCAGACCTTCATGGCCGCCGGCCGGCCACGCACATTCGTCGCCGTACAGCGCGACATTGGCAGCGGTGCAATACCTTTCGTCATTTTTCGCAGCGCAACCTGGTCGATGCGGGACACCTCTGCGGCTCACAGGTTCTGCCGCTTAAACACGGGCGTCGAAGAAATTCGAATGATTCATTGGCCCAGCGCGAGACGTCTGACGGTATGACCACTGACGCGGCATACCCGGGGTAGCGCACCGACAAAGTCAATCGAGCACCGCGCTGACGTCGAGACGCGACAGTCGTCGCGGGTCGGCCAGCACGTCGATTTCGGTGACCCGTTCGCCGACGACGACGAAGCCCATGACCGCTGCGACCCGGCCGGCTGTGACGATGACGGCACCCGCCGCACCGTTGACCGTGGCCGGGTGCACCTGCGCACCCGAGCGGGCATACAAACTGGCGAGTCGGGCCACGGCGTCTGCTCCGTGCTCCGATCGGCTGCCGCCCGGACCGAAGTCGCCGTGCAACACGACGCCGGGATGCAGAACCGCCACCAGCCGGTCGAAGTCTCCGGCGCGCGCGGCAGCGAAGAATGCGTCGACGACGTCTCGCTGGGTGGACAGGTCGCGATCGGGTGATGCTCCGGCTGCTTGGATGCGCTGGCGAGCCCGGCTCGCCAATTTGCGGGTGGCTTCGACCGAACGGTCGACGATCGGCGCGATGTCGTCGAACGGCACCGCGAACACGTCGTGCAACACGAAGGCAAGACGTTCGGCGGGTGCGAGTGTGTCGAGGACGACGAACAACGCCAACCCGACCGAGTCGGCCAGCAGCACTTGATGTTCCGGGTCGATGTCGTCTGGCGCGTCGATGACGGGATCCGGCATCGACGAGAGTGATTCCTCCTGAGGCCCAATGTGTCGGGCGCGCAGCACGTTCAAACAGATGCGGGCAACCACGGTGGTGAGCCACGCGTCGATGTTGTGCACTGCCGTGGTATCGGCACCGCTGAGCCGCAGCCACGCTTCCTGCACGGCGTCCTCGGCGTCGGCGAGCGAACCGAGCATGCGGTAGGCGACCGCGCGTAACTGTGGTCGGGCGCGTTCGAACGGCTCCGCCCACCGGTTGTTGTCCGGCATGGGGTCGCACTCCTCTGTCCCGGTCATGGGCCGGATGCCGACCGGTCCGCTGTGCCGCTGGCGCGGCGGCTGGGTGGACGCAGCGCCCACGATGCGACTACCAGCACGAGCGCGACGGCCAGAACTCCAAGCTCCTGCAGGTCCTTGCCCGTCGTCAAGTGCGAGACCATCGCCCCGGAGAAGACGAAGAAGGCGCCTGCGTATGCCCACTCCTTCAGCACGGGATATCCCGGGACCAGGATCGCTGCTCCACCCAGCAGCTTCCAGGTCCCTAGGATCACCAGCAGATAGGCGGGATACCCGAGGTCGGTGACGACGTCGCGGACCATCGGAAGACGCAGGACGTCCCAAATGCCGCCGAGGATCAGCTCTACGGCGAGCAGACCGGTGGTGATCCAGTAGGCGATCGCGCGTGCGGAAGTACTGCGAGGTCTGGTGATTGCAGTCATGTCATGCCCTGTTCGCTGTGATCGGTGAACGTGCTTCTACTTCTCCGACACCGCAGGGCGACGGAATGTGACCGATAGCGCCGGGCCGGGCGGTCTTGTTGGGCGGGAGTGGGACAATTGCGGCTGTGTCGCAGATTTTGAGCTGCCGGCCGCGACGGACCTCCGTCGTAACAGTCGGTGAGGGGGGTGCGGCGTGAGTCCGTACGACCACTACTACGGACGCACCGCACACCTGGCGGCGCTTGGCCTGCGTGGCAGGATGCGGGGGCTCAACGCGGTGTCCATGCTCGTGTTGAGTGTGGTACCACTGCTCCTGTTTGCCAGTTCGGTCGGGATGCGCGGCCCTGTGCGCTACACGGCGGGCTTGATCACCATCGGCGGGATCGTGATGGCCTGGCGGTGGTGGCGCCTGCAATGGCCCAGCCGGAGCGAGTCCTTGATCATCCTCGCCGTCGGAGCTCTGGGGATCATCGTCACCTGCTTGGTGCTGACCAACGCGACGATCGGTCTGCTCGGCATGTCGGTCTACGCGATGCTCACCAGCTACGCGGCCTTCCTGCACAGCCGTCGGGTGTGGCTGCTGACACTGGCTGCCGGCGAGATCGTCGTCGTATACCTCGCGGTGCGGGTGGCGCTCACCGACGTCTTGGTGGGTGTGGCCGGCGCGATCGGCGTCAGCCTGGTCCTGGCGTTCACGTCGCTGGTGTGCCGAATGGCGGTGCACCTCGTCGACCCCGACGCCATGCGGCATCCGGACGAAATCGAGCCCTTGACCGGGCTGCTCAACCGGGAAGCGTTCGACATCGCAGCGGCCACAATGTTCGGTGCCGCAAGTCGCCACGACGACCAGTACCTCGTCGTGGTTGCAGTGTTCATCGACGACATAGCGCTGCTGACCGACATGGAAGGCGCGAATAGCACGCTCAGCGCGCGGGTTGCTGTCGGGCGCGCATTGCGGGAGACGATTCGTCACAAGGTGCCGCTGGCACACGTCACCGAAAGTGATTTCCTGATCGCCGACGTGTTCAAGACCAACGATCCGTCGCCGCTGGTCGATCGAATACGTGGCTCGATCAACACCACTGAAATGCGGCTGACCACGAGTATCGGGTCTGTGTGCAGCCCGCTGCGCTCGGCGGCGGACCTTTCCGCGGAGGAAGTCGTCGACACCCTCGTGACCCTGGCAACGCGCGCGATGCAGCAGTCCAGGAGCGGCGGCGGCAACCGGGTCACCAGCGCCTACTATCCGACGTTGGCCTGTGGCGGTGAGTCCTCGGATTGAACGGGATGCTCAGCCGGTGCCGCTGACGTCCAGACGATGCGCTTACTCCACGACGAAGACGGGGATCTGCCGCGCAGTCTTGGTTTGGTACTCGGCGTACGGCGGATAGGCTTCGACGGCGAGTTTCCACCAGTGTTCACGCTCGTCGCCGGCGAGTTCGCGTGCAGTCAGCTGGAGAATCTTGTCGCCGTCCTGCGCTGTGACCGCCGGATTGGCCTTGACGTTGAAGTACCACGACGGGTGCTCCGGTGCGCCGCCCTTCGACGCGACCATCGCGTACTTTCCGTTTTCCTCGACCCGCATCAGCGGCACGTACCGCTTCTTCCCGGACTTGGCGCCTGTCGTCGTGAACAACACGACGGGGCGGTCGAGGATTTCGACGCCGTCGGTGGTGCCCTGCTTGAGGATCTGTTCGGTCTGCTTGCGTACCCAGTCGGTTGGGCTCAGCTCGGCTTCAGTCACCACGGGCGCAACACCGGACGCCAGCGGCATATTCCACAATGGTGATCCTCGATGTCTCGCCATCAGGTCAGGTGTTGGCGCGCAAGGTGATTCGTCAGCTCACACTGCGGTTTCGTTCCGGTGCCCGCGGGAGCGATTTGCGGCGTCGTCGCGAAACTCGGTGGCCAATTGTCGGGACAGGCTTCGACACGCCACGGTCAGTGCACCCGTGGCGGCCGTGACGCCGATACCGGAGTCGCGGATTGTCAACTCGATCGCCGCAGCGACATTGCCCCCGCCACTGAAGACCGGCACGGCAATCGCCGCAGGGGCGCAATGCGATTCATCGCACGCGGTCGCGACTTGCGTGAGCCGGATAACCGATAGTTCCTGGCGAAGCTTGTCCGGCGCGGTCATCGTCTTCGCCGCCCGCGTGCCTTCGGCGAGGACCCGGTCGATGACGCTTGTCGGCGAGAAGGCCAGCAAGGCTTTTCCGATGGCGGTTGTATGTGCCGGCGGAGCCGGTGTCAGAGATGCCCCCGTAGCGCTCGGTCCGCTGTTTCCGAGAAAGACGATCTCGTCGTCGAGCAGCGTGCCCAGTTTCGCGTCCGTGCGCATCGTCCAGGCCAACTCGTCCAGCACCGGACGAGCCCGCACCATGAGGATCGCGCGGTTCAGGACGTCGAAATCGGCCGCGTCTTTTCCGATGACTCGTAACGGCAGGCCGATCCGGTAACCGCCTTCATCGGTGCGCTCCAGCAGGCGCCAGGCCAGCAGCTCGGACACCAGACGATGCGTGGTCGATGTGGGCAGGTTTGCGATGCTGGAGACCTCGGTCAGGGTCAGAACGGCGCCGCCGCCGAATGCCATCAGTATTGCCGCGACTTTGCTGGTGACCGAACGGCCCGGATCTGTCGAATTGCCTGCCATGAGCCTGTACTCCCAGAGATGCGGCGTGAACAACGTATATGTGAATGCGAGCCCGCCGTCGAGTCGACCGTGGCGTTCGAACCTGGACTGACACACGATGAGCGGGCTACGGCCCGGGTGGGGCGCGCAGCCCGCTCGTTGTCGATCGAACCGCTTACTTGGCGACCGGCTGGGTGGCCGCGAGGATGCGCTGGGCGAAGTCGCGCTGGTTGGTCAGAAGCCGCTCGATGAAATCGAAGTTTGAATCGATGAGGTCTGCGGCAGTGGGGAACTGCTTGGTGAAGTCGGCGAATTCCGGACCCTTGTAATCCTTGGCGAATTCCGGCAGTTGTGCAGCGAGCTTGTTGGCCGTCTCGGTCCAGATGGTGACAGCCTCGACGACGGCGTCCTGCGTCTTGCGGACGGTCTCCAGCGCCTGTTCCTGAACCTTCTGGCCGATTTCCTGTGCGGTGTTCATTGTTTCTCCCTGGTGGCTGTTTAGTTCGGATGCGAACAACGATAACTATAGTTAACGCATGCACTGAATGTCAATCGATGGTGGCAGGGGATTGGTTGCGGTCCTGACGGGATCGGCCCGTGAGCAACCGTGAATCCGGGCACTCCTGGAGTGTCGGTCGGCAGCTACAACCGGTCGAGGAATGTTTTTGAGGAGCTCCGGCTGGGGACGGGTGCGGCTGCGGGCTTTCGATACGACCGGCGATATGATCCATGTCACATATCTTTGGTGGGCCCTGTGGGGGAGCTTTTCACCACGTCAGGAAGGTGCGATGGCAGGAAATTCGACAGGGCCCGGGCAATCGGTCACGAGCAGGATCGCCGCGATTCTGCTGGCGTTCACTGACAGCAATGTGCATTCGTTGACCGAGATCGCCCGGCTCACCCGGTTGCCGGTTTCGACTGCACACCGCTTTGCGGTCGAGCTGGCCGCCACGGATTTCCTGGAGCGCGACGCCTCGGGGTGTTATCGCGTCGCGCCTCGGTTGCGGCGCCTGGGAGCGGCTGGGTGGCGACCGCCGACCCTGGCAGAACGTGGTCCGTTTGTGCTCGATGACCTGTCGGCTGCGACGCATCGCACTGCACGCCTGGGCGTGTTGTGCGGGACCGCGGTCCGTTACATCGAGAAGCGACCCAACCAGCCGGTCACGAGTTTCGACACCTCCGCGACGCTTCCGGCTCACGCGACCGCGCTCGGCAAGGCCCTGCTGGCGTTTTCTGCGCGGCGGAACACCGAGCGGCTGATCATGAATGGCCTGCCTGAGTTCACCAAGAACACCATCACGTCAGCCGATCAATTGCGGCACAGCCTTGTCTCGATACGACGGGCGGGATTCGCCGTGTCTGTCGGTGAACTTGAGATCGGATCGAACGCGGTCGCGATGCCGGTGTTCGGCGATCGCAAGGCGATTGCGGTGCTGGAGTTGCGGGTGTCCGACCCGCGCCGGGAGCTGGCGACAGTTACGGCCGCTCTCGCGATGGCTTGTGGCAGCCTGGCTCGTGAGCTCAAAGGCGGATCTCTCGACGAGCAGCCGAGGGAACGGCTTTTGCGTACCGTTCCGTACGAAGCGTCGATGACGCTCGGCTCTACGTTATAGCTGAACCGATGTGATCCGCAGGCATCCCGATGGGATGGATCTGCACTTGAAATCCACTGTCACACGGTGGCTTTGGCCGTCCAGGTACGCCCGTGGGGCCTGCGTCGGGAGAGTTCGGTTCAGCCTTCTGCGAGGAAGCTGCGATAGACGCCGAGCAGCGCCTCCCGTTGCGCCTGGCTCAACCGCGGATCGGTCTTGATCGCCCGCTCGGTGTTCATAGAGTCCGGGTCCTCCGTCGCTGACGTGGCGGACGCTCCTTCCGGCTCCGCGACACCGGCCTGGCGCAGCAGATCGGCGGTGGGTATACCGAGTGCATCGGCGATCGATCGCATCACTTTCAGCGACGGCTGGTGGAGGTCACGCTCGACCTGACTGAGGTATGCGTTGGAGACGGCCGTCATTGCGGCCATTTCTCGCAGCGACAGGTGCGCCAGCTGGCGCTGCATGCGGATGAAGCTGCCAAGCGTGTCCGACTGGGGCTGCCAGGGATCCCTCGGACCTGACGACGGATCATCCTCGGTTGTCATGCCGCCATTGTGCCGGGTCGCCGTCGACGACTTCGACAAGCACCGCCGTTGCGTTTACCTCCTAGGTCGATTTGAGCATGTTGCGCAGGACGTACTGCAGGATGCCGCCGTTGCGGTAGTAGTCCGCCTCACCGGGGGTGTCGATGCGGACTACTGCGTCGAATTCGACCTTGGAGTTGTCTTCTTTGGTGGCTGTGACGTGCACGGTTTTGGGGGTTTTGCCCTGGTTGAGTGCTTCGATGCCGGTGATGTCGTAGGTTTCGGTGCCGTCGAGTTTGAGGCTGGCGGCGGATTCGCCTGTGGGGAATTGCAGCGGGATGACGCCCATGCCGATCAGGTTGGAGCGGTGGATGCGCTCGAAGGATTCGGTGATGACGGCCTTTACGCCGAGCAGCACAGTGCCTTTGGCTGCCCAGTCGCGCGAGGAGCCGGAGCCGTA
>NZ_KB908259.1 GCF_000382405.1 Mycobacterium sp. 141 | reverse complement strand
CCGCCCAGCGCGGCGACGGCTTCGCGCATGGTGGCCAGGTCCACGATGCAGGGCACGCCGGTGAAGTCCTGCATGATCACCCGGGCCGGGGTGAACTGGATCTCGATGCTCGGATCGGCCGTGGGGTCCCAGTGGGTGATGGCCTCGATGTGCTCGGTGGTGATGTTGGCGCCGTCTTCGGTGCGCAGCAGGTTCTCGGCGAGCACCTTGAGGCTGTAGGGCAGTTTCTCGGTTCCGGGCACCGCGTCCAAACGATAAATCTCATAACTCTGGTCCCCGACAATCAGAGTGTCACGGGCACCAAAAGAGTTAAGGGACGAATTTTCCGTATTCTCGCTGCTCACATCAACTCCCGGCTAGATCATCGCCGCGACGGGCTGTGTCGACGGCGCTGCTGACTCTAACAGTACGCTTGTCCTGTAAAGACTTGAGGGCGCGTAACACTCTTCTCTTGTTGTCTCCGTGGCGCTACCGGGATGCCCTGATTCGGCCGAGCATCCCGCTCTGTCCATGCGGCGCGCCCGCTTTGTCATCCCTGAAGGGGCGGGGTCTGTCGCGCTGGAGTGGCACTCGAGCGCGATCGTCACTCCAGCGTGACGACCGGCAGTCGAAGCGGTGGCATCCGTGTCGCTGCTTGGCGGTTCGGCGACACGGCGTACCGTGCCCCTGTGACTGGACCGCACGTCATCCCGTTTCTGCCTGCCTTCATTCCGGTCGAGGTGTGCGACACAGTGGGCCTGTCCCCGGCGCAACCCGATGGCGTGGCGAAGTGCATGGCGGTCGTGCAGGCCGACGTTGCCGATGACGGTGTGAGTGCGCCGGCCGCCGATGTCCCCGCGCTGCGGCAGGTGGTCAGTGACGCGCGTCAGGAAGGCATCGACCTCAAGGTCGTCGTCGTGCCCAAGGACCCGTTCATCGACACGCCGCTGCGGGACATCGCCACGGAGGTTGGTCAGGCCAATCCTGGGTCCACCGTGCTTGCCATCAGTCCGACATTTGCCGGCACTTATAGCCAGTCGATAGACCGGGTCACTTTGGAGGCCGGACAAGACGTCGCAAAGACCGGTAACCCGGTGCAGTCGGCACGGAATTTCGTCGATCAGATAACGACTCCGATCTTCCCGTGGACAACCCTCACGATCGTGTTGACGCTAGGAGTTGCCGCGGCCGCTGTCATCACCCGTGTCCTGCAGGTTCGTGGCAAACGAGCTAGGGCTTCGGCCACCTCGACGAGCTCGGAAACTGGGCCCTCAGACCCGTCGAACATTAGTTCGTAAATTCTCCGAATATCACTAAACGGTCACACTATTCGCAATTACAAAAATGTAATTTGTGACTAAAGTTTCTTTGGCTACAGATGTGACGTACGGTGCAATCAGTGCCCATTGTTGTAGTTGTGCTTGATGTGACTACTGTGCAAAGGCTCCGAGCAAACCCGCCGGTACACCGTCGTTGAGCCCTAGGAGACTTGAGTCGAATGAGACGCTTCGTTCGCGCTTCGCGCATGCGAGGAGCAGATCGGAGTCGAGCGCGTCAGGCGTACGGCCGCATCTGCGCCGTATCTCTGACGATCGGGATGCTGCTCGCCACGGCGATGGTGGGGGGCGTCCCGGCGGCGATCGCTGAACCGGGCGGCCCAGAGGATATCGCGAGTTTGGTTGCTGCCGTGGCCAACGCCAACCAGAAGTTGCAGGAGTTGGGAGCGTCCATTCAGACGCAGCAGGAAGGTGTGAACAAGGCGATCGTCGAGGTGCAGGACGCGCGGGACGCAGCCGACGCGGCCACCCGCGAAGTGGCGGCCAGCCAGCAGGGCGTCGCCGACGCCAATGCCGCCATCGCCGCCGCACAGAAGCGGTTCGATCGGTTCGCGGCAGCCAGCTACGTCAACGGCCCGGCCAGTTCGTATCTGACCGCAACCGACCCGCAAGACATGATCGACGCCGCCGCCACCGGCCAGGCCCTGGCTGTCAGCGCCGACCAGGTGATGGCCGACCTGCAGCGGGCTCGAACCGAACAGGTCAACCGGGAGTCGACGGCCCGGCTGGCGAAACAGAAAGCGGATCAGGCCGCGCAGGATGCGCAGACCAGCCAGGACTCCGCGGTTGCGGCACTCAAGAACGCCCAGCAGACCTTCGGCACCCAACGGGGCCAATTGCAGCAGCTCACTGCGCAGCGGGCCGCGGCCCAGGCCAAACTCGACCAGGCGCAGCCCATGTCGGCCCCGGCCGGCGGCGCCTCGGCCGCGACACCTCCCCAGGCGAACCCGGGCAACTGGGACCGCGCCCCCGGCGCCGCCGGACAGCGCCCCGCCAACTGGGACGGCCAGTGGGATCCGACGCTGCCCGCGATCCCGAGTGCCTTCGTCAGCGGCGACCCGATCGCGATCATCAACACCCTGCTCGGCATCTCGCAGACATCCGCGCAGGTGACCCAGAACATGGGCCGCGGTTTTCTGCAGAAACTGGGTCTGCTGCCCACGCCGACCGGCTACACGAACGGTGCCATCCCTCGGGTCTACGGACGGCAGGCCTCCGAGTACGTCATTCAGCGCGCGGGATCGCAGATCGGCGTCCCGTACTCGTGGGGTGGCGGAACGGCGGCCGGCCCCAGCCGTGGCATCGATTCGGGTGCGAACACCGTCGGTTTCGACTGTTCCGGCCTGATCCTCTACGCATTCGCGGGCGTCGGCATCAAGCTTCCGCACTACTCGGGTTCGCAGTACAACGCCGGACGCAAGATCCCGGCTTCGCAGATGCGTCGCGGCGATGTCATCTTCTACGGCCCTGGGGGCGCCCAGCACGTGACGCTCTATCTCGGTAACGGTCAGATGCTCGAAGCGCCGTACACGGGGTCGACGGTCAAGATCTCACCCGTTCGGACCAGCGGCATGACACCGTACGTCATCCGCTACATCGAATACTGAATCGTAGGGATTGCATTGCGCTCCAAGTCGTTTCGCCCCGTCGGGATCTTGGCTTCGATGGCGGTCGCAATCGCGCTCGCCATCGGGGGCGCATGGCCGGCCGCTGCTGCGCCCGATGACGGCGGCTGGGACCCCACGCTGCCAAAGGTGGCGAGCTCCGGCGCACCCGGTGATCCGGTGGCGATCGCCAATGCGTCGTTCCAGGTCAGCCAGATCGCGTTGCAGACCACGCAGAGCCTCGGCCAGCAGTTCCTGCAGAGTATCGGTCTGATGCCGAAAACAGCCGCGTCGACACTTCCCGGTGGTGCGGTACGGGGTCCGCAGGCCATCGAATACGCCATCCGGCGCGGCGGCAGCCAGATGGGTGTGCCCTACTCGTGGGGCGGCGGCACGCTCACCGGACCTGGCCCCGGTGTGGACTACGACGCCGGAAAGGTCGGCTTCGACTGCTCAGGCCTGACTCGCTACGCCTATGCCGGTGTGGGCGTGCAGATTCCGAAGTATTCCGGCGATCAGTACAACACCGGGCGGGCGATTCCGCCGTCGCAGGCCAAACGTGGCGATCTCATCTTCTACGGGCCCGGCGGTAGCCAGCACGTTGCCATCTATCTCGGGGGCGGCAAGATGCTGGAAGCCTCCGGCAGTGCCGGCAAAGTCACGGTCAGCCCCGTGCGGACAGCGGGTATGTCGCCCCATCTGTCGCGCATCATCGAATCCTGAGGGGAACCTGAACTCTTCTAGGCAGCGTCGACGGATTCCGGAGTGCCTGGAATAGTTGACCCTGGGCACCCGGCTGCCCGGCTATCGGTATTACAGCGTTTGCAGACGAACACCGTGGGAGGAAATTGATGACGTCACCGAGTGGACCGCCGCAGGGCGCCGGAGGTTATGACGGCACGAGCCCGACGCCGGGTTATTCTCCCGGCTCATCGGCCGCGCCTGCTGCTCCGCAGCTCGGCGCGCACACCGCAGCGGCGTCGAACAACGGCGGCCTGCAGGGCGAGGTGCATACCTTGGAGCGGGCGATCTTCGAAGTCAAGCGCATCATCGTCGGCCAGGATCAACTGGTCGAGCGCATGCTGGTCGGTCTGCTCGCCAAGGGCCATGTTTTGCTCGAAGGTGTGCCCGGCGTCGCCAAGACGCTGGCCGTCGAGACGTTCGCCAAGGTGGTGGGCGGTACGTTCGCCCGTATCCAGTTCACCCCCGACCTGGTGCCCACCGACATCATCGGAACCCGCATCTATCGGCAGGGCAAGGAAGACTTCGACATCGAGCTCGGTCCCGTCGTCGTCAACTTCCTGCTCGCCGACGAGATCAACCGCGCCCCGGCCAAGGTGCAGTCGGCGTTGCTCGAGGTGATGGCCGAACGGAAGATCTCCATCGGCGGCAAGACGTTCCCGCTGCCCAACCCGTTCCTGGTGATGGCCACCCAGAACCCGATCGAGCAAGAGGGTGTCTACCAGCTGCCTGAGGCCCAGCGGGACCGGTTCCTCTTCAAGCTCAACGTCGACTACCCGTCGCCGGAGGAGGAGCGCGAGATCATCTACCGGATGGGTGTCAAACCCCCGGAGCCCAAACAGATCCTCGCCACCGGGGACCTGCTGCGGTTGCAGGATGTCGCCGCCAACACCTTCGTGCACCACGCGCTGGTCGACTACGTGGTCCGCGTCGTCACCGCGACACGTGAGCCGGAGAAGTTCGGCATGCCCGACGCCAAGGCGTGGATCGCTTATGGTGCCTCCCCGCGTGCCTCGCTGGGCATCATCGCGGCCTCCCGCGCGTTGGCGCTGGTGCGCGGGCGCGATTACGTCATCCCGCAGGACGTCGTCGAAATCATCCCCGACGTGCTGCGGCACCGGTTGGTGCTGACCTATGACGCGCTGGCCGACGAGATCTCTGCGGAGAGCGTGGTCAACCGCATTCTGCAGACGGTGGCGCTGCCTCAGGTGAATGCCCTTCCGCAGCAAGGTCATTCGGTTCCGCCCGTCGTGCCTGCCGCTGCCGCCGCGGCTGCGAGTCGGTGACCGGTCCGGCTCGCCGCTCAGTCGACCTTCCGTCGCTGCAGCGCGGCGAGATCCGTGACCCCGCGCTGTCGGCCGCGCTTCGCAAGCTCGAGCTGACGGTCCGCCGCAAGCTCGACGGCGTGCTCCACGGCGATCACCTCGGACTGATTCCCGGCCCCGGATCCGAGCCGGGGGAGTCGCGGATCTACCAGCCCGGCGATGACGTGCGCCGGATGGACTGGTCGGTGACGGCGCGCACCACGATGCCGCACGTCCGGCAGATGATCGCCGACCGGGAGCTGGAGACCTGGCTGGTGGTCGACGTATCAGCCAGCCTCGACTTCGGCACCGCAGGCTGCGAGAAGCGCGACCTCGCGGTCGCAGCGGCAGCGGCGATCACGTTCCTCAACAGCGGCGGCGGCAACCGGATCGGCGCGATCATCGCCAACGGCGAATCAGTCCGCCGTGTTCCCGCGTTGTCGGGTCGCATGCACGAGCAAGAGATGCTGCGCGCGATTGCGACGATGCCCAAGGCGCCCACGGGCGTACGCGGCGACCTGGCCGCGGCCATCGATGCGTTGCGCAGGCCGGAACGCCGGCGGGGCATGGCCGTGATCATCAGCGACTTCCTCGGGCCGATCAACTGGATGCGTCCATTGCGGGCCATCGCGGGCCGCCATGAAGTGCTCGGCATCGAGGTGCTCGACCCGCGGGATGTGGAGTTGCCCGACGTCGGCGAAGTCATCCTGCAGGACGCTGAAACCGGCGTCACCCGGGAGTTCACCATCGATGCGCAGTTGCGTAGCGATTTCGAACGGGCGGCCGCTGCCCATCGCGAAGAAGTGGCCCGCACGTTGCGCCGGTGCGACGCGCCGCTGTTGAGCCTGCGCACCGACCGGGACTGGATCGCCGATGTGGTGCGATTTGTGGCGAACCGGCGGCGCGGCGCCCTCGCGGGCCGATGAGCGCTGGCGCGAAGAGGAGACAACCGCGATGAGCGCTTGCGCGAAGAGGAGACAACCGCGATGAGCGCTTGCGCGAAGAGGAGACAACCGCGATGAGCGCTTGCGCGAAGAGGAGACCGCCCAGTTGAACAGTCACGCTGACGACCATCGAAACTGAAATGACAAGTAGCACATGACATTACCGATACTCGGGCCGATGAGCCTTTCGGGGTTCGCGCACCCGTGGTGGTTCCTGTTCCTGTTGGTGGTGGCGGCTCTGGTGGCGCTGTATGTCATCGTCCAGCGCGCCCGGCAGCAGCGGATCCTGCGGTTCGCCAACATGGAGCTGCTGGAGAGTGTGGCACCCAAGCAGCCCACCCGCTGGCGCCATGTGCCGGCGATCCTGCTGGTGACCGCGTTGGTGCTGTTCACCGTGGCACTGGCGGGTCCCACCCACGACGTGCGGATTCCACGCAACCGTGCCGTGGTGATGCTGGTGATCGACGTCTCGCAGTCCATGCGGGCCACCGATGTCGAGCCCAGCCGACTGGCCGCGGCGCAGGAGGCCGCCAAGCAGTTTGCCGACCAGCTGACGCCCGGCATCAACCTGGGACTCATCGCCTACGCCGGCACCGCCACGGTGTTGGTGCAGCCGACCACCAACCGCGACGCGACCAAGGTCGCTCTGGACAAGCTGCAGCTGGCTGACAGGACCGCGACGGGCGAGGGCATCTTCACCGCACTGCAGGCGATCGCGACGGTGGGCGCGGTGATCGGCGGTGGTGACGAGCCGCCGCCGGCGCGGATCGTGCTCATGTCCGACGGTAAGGAAACGGTGCCGTCGAATCCCGACAACCCCAAGGGCGCCTACACGGCGGCCCGCACCGCCAAGGACCAGGGCATTCCAATCTCGACGGTGTCGTTCGGCACGCCGTACGGCTATGTCGAGATCAACGATCAGCGCCAGCCCGTGCCGGTGGACGACGAAACCTTGAAGAAGATCGCTCAGCTGTCCGGTGGTGACTCGTTCAACGCGTCGAACCTGGAGCAGCTCAAGGCGGTCTTCACGTCGCTGCAACAGCAGATCGGCTACGAGACCATCAAGGGCGACGCCAGCCTGGGCTGGTTGCGGCTCGGTGCGTTGGTGCTGGCCCTTGCAGCACTCGCCGGACTGTTCATCAACCGCAGGCTGCCCAACTAGGTGAACGTCGAGATCGGCACCGGGACGGTGCAAACGGGCATGCAACAGCCCTGGTGTCGATTTCAGCGAACCGCGACCGACGCGTTAAGTTGACCAGCATGAGTGACAAGGTCGCCGCTGAAGCCGACACCGAAACCACCCCTGGCCGGCCCGCGTTCGTGCCGCGTTCTGTCTTGGTCACCGGGGGTAACCGGGGGATCGGGCTGGCGATCGCGCAGCGTCTGGCCGCCGACGGGCACAAGGTGTCCGTGACCCACCGCGGATCAGGGGCGCCTGACGGGCTCTTCGGCGTCGTGTGCGACGTCACCGACAACGCCGCCGTAGACCGCGCCTTCAAGGAGGTCGAGGAGCACCAGGGCCCGGTCGAGGTGCTGGTCTCCAATGCCGGCATCTCCAAGGACGCGTTCCTCATGCGAATGACGGAGGACCGGTTCGCCGAGGTCATCGACGCGAACCTCACCGGGGCGTTCCGGGTGGCGCAGCGGGCGTCGCGCAGCATGCAGCGCAAGCGCTTCGGCCGGATCATCTTCATCGGTTCGGTTTCGGGCATGTGGGGCATCGGCAACCAGGCCAACTACGCGGCTGCCAAGGCCGGCCTGATCGGCATGGCCCGTTCGATCTCCCGGGAACTGTCCAAGGCCGGCGTCACTGCGAACGTCGTCGCGCCCGGCTACATCGACACCGAGATGACCCGCGCGCTCGATGAGCGGATTCAGGCCGGGGCGCTCGAGTTCATTCCCGCCAAGCGCGTCGGCACCGCTGAAGAGGTCGCCGGCGCCGTCAGCTTCCTGGCGTCCGAGGACGCGAGCTACATCGCCGGTGCGGTGATCCCTGTCGACGGCGGCATGGGTATGGGCCACTGATCCAACGGATTTGGCCTACCAGAACTTTCGCCTAACTTTTCGCCGAAGAAGGAGTCGCACTAATGGCAGGTTTGCTCGAGGGCAAGCGGATCCTGGTCACCGGGATCATCACCGATTCGTCCATCGCGTTTCACATCGCCAAGGTGGCCCAGGAAGCCGGGGCGGAGCTGGTGCTGACCGGTTTCGACCGGATGAAGTTGATCCAGCGCATCTGCGACAGACTTCCGAATCCGGCTCCCTTGCTGGAACTCGACGTGCAGAACACCGAGCACCTCGACAGCCTGGCCCAGCGGATCACCGGGGTGATCGGCGAGGGCAACAAGCTTGACGGTGTGGTGCATTCGATCGGCTTCATGCCGCAGTCGGGCATGGGTATCAACCCGTTCTTCGACGCGCCGTACGAGGATGTCGCCAAGGGCATCCACATCTCGGCCTATTCGTACGCCTCGCTGGCCAAAGCCACACTGCCGATCATGAATCCCGGCGGTAGCATCGTCGGCATGGATTTCGACCCGACCCGTGCGATGCCGGCCTACAACTGGATGACGGTCGCCAAGAGCGCGCTCGAGTCGGTCAACCGGTTCGTGGCGCGGGAGGCCGGGCAGATCGGTGTCCGCTCGAATCTCGTTGCGGCCGGTCCGATCCGGACGCTCGCGATGAGCGCCATCGTCGGCGGCGCGCTCGGTGCCGAGGCCGGCGAGCAGATGCGGCTGCTGGAAGAGGGCTGGAATCAGCGTGCTCCCGTCGGCTGGGATATGAAGGATCCGACGCCGGTCGCAAAGACGGTGTGTGCTCTGCTGTCGGACTGGCTGCCCGCTACCACCGGCACCGTCGTTTACGCCGACGGTGGCGCCCACACCCAGCTGCTATAGATCGCGGATTGCTGTGCTTTTTGATGCGCTGTTGCTGCTGTCCTTCGGTGGACCCGAGGGACCGGAGCAGGTACGGCCGTTCCTGGAGAACGTCACCCGCGGGCGCAACATCCCGCCGGAGCGGCTCGATGAAGTCGCCGAGCACTACCTGCATTTCGGTGGCATATCGCCGATCAACGGGATCAACCGTGCGCTGATCGAACAGCTGCGGGCCGAAATGCCCGATCTGCCGGTGTATTTCGGTAACCGCAACTGGGCCCCCTACGCCGAGGACACCGTCGCGACGATGCGGGACAACGGGGTCCGCCGCGCCGCGGTGTTCACCACGTCGGCTTGGGGCGGGTACTCAAGCTGCACGCAGTACGTCGAGGACATTGCCCGAGCACGTGCCGCGGTGGGGGTGGACGCGCCCGAATTGGTGAAGCTGCGTCAGTATTTCGACCATCCGCTGCTGGTCGAGATGTACTCCGAGGCGGTTACGGCCGCTGCGGCGACACTGCCCGGTGACGCGCGGGTGGTGTTTACCGCGCACTCGATCCCGATCGCCGCCGACGAACGGTACGGGCCGCGGCTCTACAGTCGGCAGGTCGCCTATGCCGCGCGTCTGGTGGCGGCAGCCGCAGGTATCGACGGCTATGACTTGGTATGGCAGTCACGGTCCGGTCCACCGCAGGTGCCGTGGCTGGAACCCGATGTCGGCGACCATCTTTCGGAGCTGGAGCAGCAAGGCATCAAGTCGGTCGTGGTGTGCCCGATCGGTTTCGTAGCCGACCACATCGAAGTGGTGTGGGACCTCGACCACGAACTGCGGTTGCAGGCCGAGGCCGCGGGTATCGAGCTGGCCCGAGCCGCCACGCCGAATGCCGATCGGCGATACGCCAAGCTGGCCGCCGAGCTGATCGGCGAGCTCCGAGACGGCGGCGAACCGCTGCGCGTGACGGGGTCGGACCCGGTCCCCGGCTGCGGATTCAGCATCAACGGTGCGCCCTGTTCG
Source organism: Mycobacterium sp. 141 (assembly GCF_000382405.1). GTDB lineage: Bacteria > Actinomycetota > Actinomycetes > Mycobacteriales > Mycobacteriaceae > Mycobacterium. Next base: position 246,764 of record NZ_KB908259.1, on the reverse strand, counting down.
CCGTACTGCTGCGGCGGCGCACGGTAGACAGTATTCGGGTGGCGAGGTTCAGCGCCAAGCGGATTGCAGAATCGCGCCGAGCGCGGCTAACCGCGCGGCCCGCACCACTTGTGTCAGGGGCCGCAGAGTGTCCCCGGCGAGCTGAACCTCCGAGGAGGTCTGCAGGCCGATCGGGGTCAACCCGGCGCTGACCGTCATGATCGCGTCGACGTGCGCTGCAGTTTCCAGGACCCGGATGGCACGGGTCGGGGCGTGATCGGGGATGCGGTGAAGTCGCGTGGCGTCCAGGATCTGTTGGACCATGCCGCGCGGGTCATCCGTGGCCATCCCGGGCCCGGCGCGCAGCGTGCCCAGCGTCTCGGCGGCAGAGCGGACGGCAGAACGCAGTTCGTACTCGGCCGTGCCCAGCTCGAACTGTTCGGGCTGGGGCATCGTCGGCACCGAGTACACCGTCCAGGACAACGCCCGAGGCTCCGGGTCGAATATCGAATCGTCCTCGATCTCATCGAATTCGAAGTACTCGAACTCGGGGACCAGACCGACGCCCGGTAACTCGTCGTGACTGACGATGACGGCCTCACCGACGGTCACGGCGTCGCGCTGGAACTGGGTGCCTGCAGGTAGGCCGCGGACGTCACCGGGGACCGGCTGGGCGACCGTGATGGTGGGAGTCTGCACCGACCGCCCCGCGGCGGTGCGCAACGTCTGTAGCAGCGACACCGAGCCGGAATCCTCCAGTTCCGGCCAGGGCAGGCTGGTGCGCACCGCGGCTGCGGAATCGTAGGCGGTCACAGAATGCGTTGGAGCCCATTGAGATAGCGCGTCGAGGACGTCGTCGGGCGCGGCGACGCCGGCGAGCCAGGCGTTGGCCCACACCGACAATGTTGCACTTGGACACCACATGATGCTGGCAGTGTAGTAGTCGGACGCCGAATGGGCGGGATTCGCTAGGGTGGACTCATGCCTGTGTGGCTGATCTGGCTCATCGTAGCGCTGGGGCTGGCCGGGGCTGAGGCGCTGACTGGCGATATGTTCCTGCTCATGCTCGCCGGCGGAGCGCTGGCAGCCACCGCCACCAGCGCGTTAGTGGACTGGCCGGTGTGGGCGGACGGCGCAGTCTTCCTGGTGGTTTCGGTTCTACTGCTCGTGTTGGTACGGCCGGCGCTGCGCCGGCGGTTGCTCAGCGGGCACGGTCTCCCTGACCCGGTCAAAGCCTTGGAAGGTCAATCCGCGCTGGTGCTGGACCGGGTCGCGCGGCACGAAGGCCAGGTCAAGCTCGACGGCGAAGTCTGGACGGCGCGGCCGCTCAACGACGACGATGTGTTCGAGCCGGGTGACCACGTGACCGTCCTCAGGATCGACGGCGCGACCGCAGTTGTCTTCAAGTCAATGTAAAACAACGAAGGGGGTCTACCAATGGACGGTGCTATAGCCGGGTTGGTCTTCCTGGTGGTGCTGGTGATATTCGCCATCATCGTGGTGGCGAAGTCCGTCGCGCTGATTCCTCAGGCCGAGGCGGCGGTCATCGAGCGGCTCGGTCGGTACAGCCGCACCGTCAGCGGCCAGCTGACGCTGTTGGTGCCGTTCATCGACCGGATCCGGGCCCGAGTGGATTTGCGTGAGCGGGTGGTGTCGTTCCCGCCGCAGCCCGTGATCACCGAGGACAACCTGACGTTGAACATCGACACGGTTGTTTACTTCCAGGTCACCAACCCGCAGGCGGCGGTGTACCAGATCAGCAACTACATCGTCGGCGTCGAGCAGCTGACTACCACTACGCTGCGCAACGTGGTCGGCGGTATGACGCTGGAGCAGACGTTGACGTCGCGTGATTCGATCAACGCGCAGCTGCGGGGTGTGCTCGATGAGGCCACCGGCCGCTGGGGCCTGCGGGTGGCCCGGGTCGAGCTGCGCAGCATCGACCCGCCGCCGTCGATCCAGGAGTCGATGGAGAAGCAGATGAAGGCCGACCGCGACAAACGGGCCATGATTCTGACGGCCGAGGGTGTGCGGGAATCGTCGATCAAACAGGCTGAGGGGCAGAAGCAGTCCCAGATCCTGGCCGCGGAAGGCGCCAAGCAGGCCGCGATCCTGGCCGCCGAGGCCGATCGGCAGTCCCGGATGCTGCGGGCCCAGGGCGAGCGGGCCGCCCAGTACCTGCAGGCGCAGGGCCAGGCCAAGGCCATCGAGAAGACGTTCGCGGCGATCAAGGCCGGTCGGCCCAACCCGGAGATGTTGGCCTACCAGTATCTGCAGATCCTGCCGCAGATGGCCAAGGGTGAGGCGAACAAGGTGTGGATCGTGCCGAGCGATTTCGGTTCGGCGCTGCAGGGATTCACCAAGATGCTGGGTGCGCCCGGCGAGGACGGTGTGTTCCGCTACACCCCGACCCCGGTAGAGGATGACCTGCCGAAGCCCGAGGACGACAGCGAAGAGGTCGCCGAGTGGTTCTCCACCGACACCGATCCTGCCATCGCTCAGGCTGTCGCCAAGGCCGAAGCGGAAGCGCGCGCCACGACACCGCCGCTGGGTGCTCCGGCCCCGGTCCCGCCGCCACAGCCGTTGGACACGCCCTATCCGCAGGAGGGGCTGCCTGGCGGAGTGCATCGCGCCTGAGGCCGGCTCGGTTCAGCCGGCCTGTAAACGCAGCTCGACCATGGGCAGCGGGGTATCGGTGTCGGTGATCGGTTGGCCGAGCGTCTCTTCCAGGATCGGCTTGAACTGCGCCCAGGCCTTGGGGCGGCCCGACCGGTAGGCGTTCAGCACCCGGTCGGTGCCCTGCTGGTCGAGCACGTGTGCGGCGGCGGGCCTGGGCGCCTGGCTGCCGGTCCAGACTCGGACCGCAGGGTTGGCGCGAACGTTGCGGAACCACTGGGCTTTTTCGCCGAATCCGGCGGCGACGACGTAGCTGTCGGGGGCTGGGCGGTCGACGACTTCCAACACGGCGTAGCGTCGTCGGCCCGATGTGCGACCGATGTGTTCGAGCATCAACACCCGTGAGCCCAGCAATGCTCCCGCACGCATGCGATAGACCCAGATCGGGGCGCGCACCAGCCGACGATTGCGCAGGATGCGGGCGCCGAGGCCGGCGAACGTGTTGGCAGTCATGGTATTTCTCCTCTCGATTCGGACTGCAGCCCATCCCGATAGATCGCGAGAACTTCTGCCGCCCAACGCGACATCCCGCCATGCGTCAGTGGGTCGATGCCCAGGACCTCGGTGAGGCGCGGCCGCAGGATCAGTACTGCCAGGTCGTTGGCCATGAGCACGGCCGCGCGCACCGTGGGATCCGTTCCGGCGTCGGCGACCCCTCCGGCGACCATGGCTTCCAGGGCGGTTCGGCTGATGCCGTACAGGCGGGCGAACAATGCCGATCCGACCGGGCCACCTGTGGTAAGCAACCGGCCCAGATACGCGGGGACGGGCGAGTCGGGCGGCAGGTGGTTGGCCAGCGCATCTACCAGGGTTGGTACCGCTGACGGTCCCAGGACGTCATCGGCAACCGTGCCGGTCGTTTCGCTGAGCAGCCCCTCCAGAGTGGCGACCACGTGATCGTCGACCGCGGCCACCAGGCCATCCTTCGAACCGTAGTGTCGCACCACCAGGGCGGGGGACACGCCGGCGGCGCCGGCGATATCGCGCATCGTGACGGCATCGGAGCCGCGTTCGGCGAAGAGTCGCAGGGCCTCGTCGCGAATGCGGGCTCGCGCGGTCCGGTCATCATCGGGAGGTGAACCCATGTTTACAATTGTAAACAAATGTTTACCCCGGTGGAAGCGGCAATCCGCCTGCGACGAGAGAGTTGAACCCCGCTATGTGCGGCGTGTCGGTGTACCGACACGCTCGCTCGCGGAGCGCAGCGGGCGTCCGTCACTGCGATGACTGCGCATCTCGAAGATGAGCCCGGCCACCCCCAGGGCGGCCGTGCCCAACGACACCAGGAACAGCGAGGGGCTGATATTGCCGGTCAGCGCGTCTCCGAGGATTACGACGGCAGCAGTGCCCGGAAGCAGGCCCACGAGGGTGGCAAGCGTGTACGGCACCACCCGCACGGCCGACGCTCCGGCGGCGTAGTTGAGCACCGAGAACGGCACGGCCGGGATCAACCGCATCGACATGATCACCGGCCATCCGCGCTGACGCAGCCGTGCGTCGACCAATTCGACCTTCGGATGGGAGACGAGACGATTCAGTTGCCAGCCGGCTGCCCGGACCAGCAGCAACGCGAGCATCGCGCTCACGGTGCTGGCCACCACCGCGATCCCCACCCCGAGCACCGGACCGAACAGCAATCCGGCGGCCAGCGTGAAGGCCGTGCGTGGAAACGGAAACACCGTCACCACGATGTGTGCGCCGAGGAAGGCGAGCGGAAACCACGGTCCCACGGCGTCGGCCTGATCCCGCAGCTGCATCGCGGTGGGTAGCGGCACCAGAATCGCGATTGCGACGAGAATGACAACTGCGGCCAGGATCCCGACGATGCGGCGGGGCGGCAATTGCAGTGCCGTCGTCATTACCGCGGTGCGCACGGTACGCAGGGTGCTGACGACGGGTTTCACGTTCATCAAGACTACGGGCCGCGCGTGAATATCTCGCATTCGCGGCGACGCCCGCGCCATGCTGCCCGGGACGGGAGCCGGCAGCGATCATTTAGCCTGGTGGACAGGTGGCTGATCACACGCTGCGGTAACAGGAGATGCGGGTGTCGTTACAGGGGTCCAGTGCAATCGAGTCCGGCCGTGATCGATGGCGCCACGCGGTTGCCGGCGTCCTCGCCAAGGGGCGACATGGGAACGCCGCCGGCTTGCCGGCCGAGCCGGAACGGCTGCTGGACTCCGCCATCTACGAGGGATTCGCCATCCGACCGCTCTACACGAGTCTCGACGCCGCGCCCGAGCCGTCGTTGCCCGGTCGGTGGCCGTTCGTGCGCGGCGGTGACGCACGCCGTGACGTCAAGGCCGGTTGGCGGGTCGCCGAAGCGTTCCCGACCGTGCCCGGTTCCGAGGCGGAGACCGCCAACGGTGCTGTGCTGCTCGCGCTGACCGAAGGTGTCAGCGCACTCACGCTGCGCATCGGAGGCACTGACGGAACTGCGGCGGCAGATGTGCAGCAACTGCTCGACGGGGTGTTCCTGGACCTGGTTCCGATCGTGTTCGAGGCCACGGGCGCCGACTATCGCGCAACCGCCGAGAACGTGCTGGCCCTGCTGGCGGACCTCGACGACGACCAGCGTGCCCGGCTGTCCATCGATCTGGGCGCCGACCCGCTGACCGCGCGGTTTTCCGGGCATGACGGTGCGCCCGAAGCCGATGTCGTCACGACCGCCGCACAACTGTCCGGGTATTCGGGCCGGGTGCGCGCCATCACTGTCGACGGCCCGGCCTTCCACAACCGCGGAGCCGGCGCGGCCTGGGAGCTGGCGGCGTCGATCGCCGCAGGTGTGGCTTATCTGCGCATCCTGGTGGACGGCGGCATCGCGGGCGAAGATGCGTTACGTCAGATCAGCTTCCGGTACGCCGCCGACGACGATCAGTTCATGACCATCGCCAAGCTGCGGGCGGCCCGCCAGCTCTGGGCCCGGGTCGCCGAGGTGGTCGGTGCCACAGACTCCGGCGCGGCCACGCTGCACGCGGTCACCTCGCTGCCGATGATGACCCAACGCGATCCGTGGGTGAACATGCTCCGCACCACGCTCGCCGCGTTTGCCGCGGGTGTCGGCGGCGCCGACACCATCGCGGTCTACCCGTTCGATGTGGCCATTCCCGGCGGATTGCACGGCACCTCAACCACTTTCGCGCGCCGGATCGCGCGCAACACGCAGCTGCTGTTGCTCGAGGAATCGCACCTGGGCCAGGTGCTCGACCCGGCGGGCGGATCGTGGTTCGTCGAGGATCTCACCGCCCGGCTCGCCGAGCAGGCCTGGACGCACTTCCGGCAGATGGAAGCCCGAGGCGGATTCGTGGCGGCCCTGGATTATCTGAAGGCCGAGATCGCCGAGGTGGCGCACCGGCGTTCCGATGACATCGCGCATCGTCGCACCGCCATCACCGGCGTCAACGAGTTTCCGAACCTCGCCGAAGCTCCTCTCCCGCAAGATGATTCGGTTGTCGGCTGGGCCCGCTACGCGGTCGGGTTCGAAGAGCTGCGGGACCGCTCCGATGCATTCCTGGCCAGTACCGGAGCCCGTCCCCGGGTGCTGCTGCTGCCGCTGGGCCCGTTGGCCGAGCACAACCCGCGGACCACGTTCGCGACCAACCTGCTGGCCTCGGGCGGGATCGAAGCGATCAACCCGGGCACGGTCAACGCCGCGGGTGTTGCCGCGGCGGTGGCCGCCGCCGGTACACCCAGCGTCGCGGTGTTGTGCGGGACCGGTGCCCGCTACGGCACTGAGTCCGCGGCGGTGGTGGCCGCCGCCCGCGCTGCCGGCGTCGGCAGGATTCTGCTGGCCGGTCGAGAAAAGGCCGTGGCGGAAGCCGACTCGAGACCCGACGGATATCTGACCGCGAAAATCAATGCAGTGGAAGCTTTGTCGAACCTGCTCACCGAACTGGGGGCCTGATATGACTGCCAGAACAGCAATCGGCAGTTTCGCCGATGTCCCGCTGCACGGCGAGAAGACCGGCGAACCCGCCACTCCGCAGGCCGTCGAGGCGCACGTCGCGGCGGCTGCCGCGGCCCATGGCTACACCCCCGAGCAGTTGACCTGGGCAACCCCTGAGCGCATCGACGTCAAGCCCATCTACATCGCCGCCGACCGGGCCGCGGTGGCCGCCGCCGGGTATCCGCTCGACAGCTTCCCGGGAGCGCCACCCTTCGTCCGCGGGCCCTACCCGACGATGTACGTCAACCAGCCGTGGACCATCCGCCAGTACGCCGGATTCTCCACGGCTGCCGAATCCAACGCGTTCTACCGGCGCAATCTGGCTGCCGGCCAGAAGGGCCTGTCGGTGGCGTTCGACCTGGCCACACACCGCGGCTACGACTCGGACCACCCACGGGTGCAGGGCGACGTCGGCATGGCCGGGGTGGCCATCGACTCGATCCTCGACATGCGCCAGCTGTTCGACGGCATCGACCTCGGGAGCGTCAGCGTCTCGATGACGATGAACGGCGCGGTGCTGCCGATTCTGGCGCTGTACGTGGTGGCCGCCGAGGAACAGGGGGTGCCCCCGGAGAAGCTGGCCGGGACCATCCAGAACGACATCCTCAAAGAGTTCATGGTCCGCAATACCTACATCTACCCGCCGAAGCCGTCGATGCGGATCATCTCCGACATCTTCGGTTATACCAGCGCGAAAATGCCCAAGTTCAACAGCATTTCGATCTCGGGCTACCACATCCAGGAGGCCGGCGCCACTGCGGATCTGGAGTTGGCCTACACCCTGGCCGACGGTGTCGAGTACATCAAGGCCGGCCTGGACGCCGGTCTCGGCATCGACAAGTTCGCGCCGCGGCTGTCCTTCTTCTGGGGCATCGGGATGAACTTCTTCATGGAAGTGGCCAAGCTGCGTGCGGGCCGGTTGCTGTGGAGCGAGCTGGTGGCCGAGTTCGGCGGCAAGAGCGACAAATCACTGTCGCTACGGGCTCACTCGCAGACCTCCGGCTGGTCGCTCACCGCGCAGGACGTGTTCAACAACGTGGCCAGAACCTGCGTCGAGGCGATGGCCGCGACCCAGGGGCACACCCAGTCGCTGCACACCAACGCGCTTGACGAGGCACTGGCGCTGCCCACCGACTTCTCCGCCCGTATCGCCCGCAACACCCAGCTGCTGCTGCAGCAGGAGTCGGGCACCACACGGCCGATCGATCCGTGGGGCGGGTCCTACTACGTGGAGTGGCTGACTTACCAGCTCGCGGAGAAGGCCCGCGCTCACATCAAGGAGGTCGCCGAACACGGCGGCATGGCGCAGGCCATCAGCGACGGCATCCCGAAGCTGCGCATCGAAGAGGCGGCGGCGCGCACCCAGGCCCGCATCGACTCCGGCGCCCAACCCCTGATCGGCGTCAACAAGTATCAGGTTGCCACCGGCACCGATCAGGAGATCGAGGTCCTCAAGGTCGATAACTCGCGCGTTCGGGCCGAGCAGATCGCCAAACTCGAGCGGCTCCGCGCCGAGCGTGATGAGGCGGCCACCCAGGCCGCCCTGGCCGAACTCACCCGCGCCGCAGGCGAATACCGGCGCCCCGGCGCCGAAGATGACCCAGACGGGCTGGGCAACAACCTGCTTGCCCTGGCCATCAACGCCGCGCGTGCCAAGGCCACCCTCGGCGAGATCTCCGACGCCCTGGAGAAGGTGTACGGCCGGCACCGGGCCGAGATTCGCACCATCGCGGGTGTCTACCGGGATGAGGTAGGAAGTGGTGGCAACGTGACGCAAATAGGCCGGGCAACGGAATTGGTGGAGGAGTTCGCCGAGGCGGACGGGCGCCGTCCCCGCATTCTGGTGGCCAAGATGGGGCAGGACGGTCACGACCGCGGCCAGAAGGTGATTGCCACAGCGTTCGCCGACATCGGCTTCGACGTCGACGTGGGCTCACTGTTCTCGACCCCCGACGAGGTGGCCCGGCAGGCCGCCGACAACGATGTGCACGTCGTCGGTGTGTCGTCACTGGCCGCCGGGCACCTCACCCTGGTGCCTGCATTGCGGGACGCGCTGGCCGAGGTGGGACGCCCGGACATCATGATCGTGGTTGGCGGCGTCATCCCGCCCGGCGACTTCGATGAGTTGTACAAGGCCGGTGCGACGGCCATCTTCCCACCCGGAACGGTGATCGCCGACGCGGCCATCGGCCTGCTGCAGAAGCTGGCTGATCGTCTCGGCTACCAGCTGAGCTAGGCGCATGGCTACAGTCACCGAACTCGCGGCCGCGATCCGGGATCGCGACCGCGCCGCCCTGGCTCGGGCCATCACCCTGGTCGAATCGACCAGGGCCGACCACCGCGAGCAGGCTCAGCAGCTACTGCTGGAGCTGATGCCGCACGCGGGGACCGCCATGCACGTCGGTATCACCGGCGTGCCCGGCGTCGGTAAGTCGACCGCCATCGAAGTACTCGGCATGTACCTCATCGAGGCCGGCCACCGGGTCGCTGTGCTGGCGGTGGATCCGTCGTCGACGCGGACCGGCGGCTCCATCCTGGGTGACAAGACCCGCATGGCCCGGCTGGCGGTGCATCCCGACGCCTACATCCGGCCCTCGCCGACGTCGGGGACGCTCGGTGGGGTCGCCAAGGCCACGCGCGAGACGATCGTATTGCTCGAGGCCGCCGGCTACGACGTCATCCTCATCGAGACAGTTGGGGTGGGGCAGTCCGAGGTCGCCGTGGCCAACATGGTCGATACCTTCGTGTTCCTCACCCTGGCCCGCACCGGCGACCAGTTGCAGGGCATCAAGAAGGGCGTTTTGGAGCTGGCTGACGTCATCGTGGTGAACAAGGCCGACGGTGAGCACGCTGTCGAGGCCAAGCAGGCCGCTCGTGAGCTCGTCGGGGCCGTTCGATTGCTCTATCCTCGTGAATCTCTTTGGCGCCCAACGGTTCTGAACATGAGCGCACTGGAGGGTACGGGTCTGGCGGAATTGTGGGACGCGGTGCTCAGACACCGACAGGTGCTCACCGACGCGGGGGAGTTCGACAAGCGGCGACGCCAGCAGCAGGTCGATTGGACCTGGTCGATGGTCCGCGACACCGTGCTCGACCGGTTACTGTCCAACCCGCGGGTGCGTGGCATCCGCGCGGAGGTGGAGCGCCGGGTGCGCGACGGCGAACTGACACCCGCCCTGGCGGCGCAGCAGATACTTGATGCGGCGGAATGATCGCCGCCGATGGCAATCGAAAGGCGGGTCGAACCGAATGTCACCTGTGAACACCACGTTGCGCAGGCTTGTCGCCGGTGGCGCAGTGGCTGGTGTGTTGCTCACCGGATGCAGCGGTCACTCGGAAAGCGGTAGCCAGCCCGCGCTTTCCAAAGCCCAGCTGCAGTCAGAGGCCAAGGAGAAGCTGGAGGCCGCGGCGAAGCGCAAGGCCAAGGCGGTCACATGTGAGAACGGTATCGCCGGCAAAGTGGGTGCAACTCAGCATTGCGTGCTGACCGCCACCAATGGCACCAAGTATGGCGTTACCGCGACCGTCAAGGCTGTGAAGAACGGCGCGCTGAATATCGACTACAAGGTCGATGACAAGCCGATGCGGTGACGTTAGGGCCGAGCGGCGTTAACAGATCGGTAACTCGGCAGTAGTTAGCCGGGGTTGCAGGTAAATTCGATGTTGTGTCGGACAGTGATTGTCGGGATCGCGGCGTCGCGCTCCCGCACGGCGTCCAGGGTGCTGCGGACGCCAGTTTCGCCTGCACGGTGCGAGCCTTCTCGGAGCTGTTCCCGGGCCGCCGGTTCGGCGGCGGCGCTCTGGCTGTCGTCCAGGACGGCCAGCCTGTCGTCGACGTGTGGACCGGATTCTCCGACCGCGCCGGCACCGAATTCTGGACGGCCGATACCGGTGCGATGGTGTTCTCCGCGACCAAAGGCATGGCATCGACTGTCATCCACCGCCTGGTCGACCGCGGCCTGCTCGACTATGACGCGCCAGTGTGCGCCTATTGGCCGGAGTTCGGCGACAATGGCAAGGCCGGGATCACGGTCCGCCAGGTCATGGCACATCGCGCCGGCTTGTCACAGCTCAACGGGGTGAGCCTGGCTGAGCTGCTGGATCCCCGGTTGATGGAGGAGCGCATCGCGTCCGCGCCGGTGAGTCCGTCGTTGTTCGACAAACCGGCCTACCACGCGCTTACCTACGGGTGGCTGTTGTCCGGTTTGACGCGTGCCGTGACGGGTCAGGGCATGCGAGAGCTGATCCGCACCGAGCTGGCCGAACCTCTGGGTACCGACGGCCTGTACCTCGGTCGGCCTCCTGACTGCGCGCCGACCCGCCCGGCGCAGATCCTGGCGCCACAGCGGCTGTGGCCCAACCATGTTTTCGATTTCCTCGCACCCAAACTGGCCCGGTTGAACCGCTCGGGCGTGTTCGGGTCGATGTATGTGCCAGGCGTGATGTCACTGATCCGAGGGGACACGCCGTTCCTGGACAGCGAGATCCCCGCCGCCAACGGTGTCGCGACCGCGCGCGGGCTGGCGCGGATGTACGGCGCGATCGCCAATGGCGGCCGGTTCGAGGGCGTCGAGTTTCTGTCCGCGGAAACTGTCGCAGGCTTCAGCGGGCCGGCAGCACTGCGGCGCGATCGCAATCTGGTTGTGCCGGTGTCCTTCCACCTCGGATACCACTCCGTGCCGTTCGGCATCATGCCCGGTTTCGGCCACCTCGGAATGGGTGGCTCTTTCGGCTGGGCAGACCCGGCCAGTGGCCTTGCGATCGGTTTTGTGCACAACCGGCTGATCACGCCGATGATGCTCGACATGACGGCTTTCGTCGCCCTCAACGCCGTCATCCGCAAGGACGTCGCCAGTGCTCGCCGGCGCGGCTACCAGTCCGTGGCCGACCTCGGCGCCGCTCCCTTTGAGCTGCCCAAGCCGGTCGCCGGCTAGTTAGCCGTCGAAAGGCCGGGTTCCGCGGGCGCCCGCCAGCCGCTGATGATCGCGACGTCGATCAAAACTCAGCACTGGCTGTACGTCCACGCGTCTTGATACGCCACGAGTGTGCCGAGGCGAGCGCGAACACCGCACCGCACACGCAGGCGAACAGCCAGACGAATTTGCCGTTCTCCCAGGGCTGCAGCACCGGGAAGCATGCAGTCGTGATGCGCACCGCGCAGGCCAGGATGCCACTGACCGAGGCGATCAGATAGATGTTGGCGATCCGTCGGGACCGCGGATCCCTGCGCAGCACCAGCATCGCCCGCACGCCGTAGAGCAGTAGATACGTCAGGGTGCCGCACAGCAGGATCCAGTAGGCGCTGAGCCAGAAGTCCGTTGGCACCGTGAAGAAGTCGGGGCGGTAGACCTTTGCGCCGTTGCCCAGCGAGAACGTCGCGAGCAGCAGCGGGATACACAGTGTGGCGGGCCGCTCGATGTACTGCTTGAACGAGTGCTGCATCGCTTCGTCGTCCTGCAACCGGCCGAGAGCGTTGTAGACGATCGCCGACGCGGCCACGATGTAGCAGTCGTGACCGATGTAGTCCTCGACGTTCCACTTGCCGGTCAGATCGTGTAGCAGGCGGCCGAGGGTTTCCGAGGCCAGCGGCGACATGAGCAGCACCGCGAGGCCCTGCAGGGCGATGTTGAGGGTGGCGGCGACCTCCCACCGGCACGACCAGGTGACGCGCCGGATCCACAAGCTCCATGCGATGCACCCGAGGGTGATCGTTATGAGTATGCCTACTGACATGGGCAAGTCGCTTCGACGAGAATTGACAGATTGCTGATTGTATGGCTAGAGCGGCGGCGCGTCGGTTCGTGGCGCTAATTCAGATAACTTTGCCGGACGTACTCTCCGCGTCCTGGTGTCGGTCGGCGCCACGGTCACGGGTGCCGATTCCAGGTAATGCCGGACCTCCTGACGACTCATCAGACCGAACCTGATCTGCAGATCGGGGTAGCTCAGCCCGATTCGGTCCGCGACCTGTCTGAGCTCCTCGGCATTGGGATAGTCGGGCTCTTTGATGCGCCGATAGTAGGTGCTGCTGGAAATCCCGAGCGCGGTATAGATGGCTTTGGCATCGATCTCGCCGTCGAGCAGGTAGTCCAGCAGCGCCTTGAGTTGTCTGCCATTCTCATCGGTGCGGGGCATCACCACACGATAACCCCGACTGCCGACGGGCAGCACGGATCGGTTTGCTCACAGCCATTTCCTTATTGACATCTCTGTCAGACTTTTGGCACTACTCTCCCAACTTTGGGACGGCGTGGATACCGTGGTCCGCATGGTTGCTCTGCTGTTGCAGTCCGGTACCACGTGCTGGTTCTGCGACTACCCCACTGCTACTGCGCCGGTCGAGTCCGACATGGCGATGGTGACAAGCGTGTTGGATGAGGTCCTCAGCGCCGAACTGGCAGGCGCGCGGGTGGCCATGGGCAGCAGCGCGGAGGAGATCCTGCTGGCCGCCTTGGGTCGGGCTGTCGCGCGCGCCATCGGCGACGGCGTCCTCGATGTCGAGGTCGGCGGTGCGCAGGCACGTCGAGCATCGGTGGCCTGCAGCTCGCGTCGGAGCCTGTCCGGGCATGACCTGTTGGCGACGGTCAGGGTGCCTGTCGAACGTCTCGACCACCCTGCCGGCGCGGAAGTGTACTTCCGGTACGACGCCGACGGGCGTGGGTCGGCAGCACCCGCTGAATGTTTGCTGGCGTTGCACCTGCACGGCGATTCTGCGGCGGGATTGCAGCTCGATTGGCGGTATGACAGCCGCGGTTTCGACTGTGCCACGGTGGCCGAGTTGGCTGAGCAGTTCCCGCTCGCGCTGATCGAAGTGACCTCCGGATAGCCTGCAGCCGGTTCCACGGGCGGTCGCGATTTGCACCGCTCATTAGACTGCTTGAATCGGCGTCGATCCGGCCATCACCGGGGAGCCTCCGGAAGAACGGCTGCGCGGGTTTCTTCAGAACGCGGCCCAGTAGAACCGGGCGGGTGGGCCCGTCATCGCCCGATAGTTGAGCGGCGTGTGGTTTCCACACGCAAGCGGGGTGGTACCGCGGCGCTCGCGTACCTGCGCGACGTCGTCCCCGTGCCTTTGAACGATGTTCGAGCTTCCGAGATGGAGGCCCCGACACAGGCACAGGAGACGAGACGTGAGCGCCTATCCCAGGCCCGCCGCACCGAATTTCCCGGAGCGCGAACTTGAGGTGCTGGATTACTGGGCCGGCGACGACACCTTCCGGGCCAGCGTGGCCCGTCGTCAGGACGCTCCGGAGTACGTGTTCTACGACGGCCCTCCGTTCGCCAACGGCCTGCCCCACTACGGCCACCTGCTCACCGGATACGTCAAGGACATCGTGCCGCGCTACCGCACGATGCGGGGTTACAAGGTGGAGCGCCGGTTCGGGTGGGACACCCACGGGCTGCCCGCCGAACTCGAGGTGCAACGCCAGCTCGGCATCACCGACAAGGCGCAGATCGAAGAGATGGGCATCGAGAAGTTCAACGATGCCTGCCGCGCCTCGGTGCTCAAGTACACCGACGAGTGGCAGGCCTACGTCACCCGCCAGGCCCGCTGGGTCGACTTCGACAACGACTACAAGACCTTGGATCCGACGTTCATGGAGTCCGTGATCTGGGCGTTCAAGCAGCTGTGGGACAAGGGTCTGGCCTACGAGGGCAATCGGGTCCTGCCGTACTGCTGGAACGACGAGACCCCGCTGTCCAGCCATGAGCTGCGGATGGACGACGACGTCTACCAGAGCCGTCAGGATCCGGCCGTGACGGTCGGATTCACCGTTACCGAGGGTGCGCTGAAGGGTGCCCATCTGTTGATCTGGACGACGACGCCGTGGACACTGCCATCCAACCAAGCCGTCGCCGTCAACCCCGACATCGACTACGTCTTGGTGCAGGGCCCAGACGGGCGGCGTTATGTGCTGGCCGAGGCTCGACTTGCCGCCTACGCACGCGAGCTCGGCGAGGAGCCGGAGGTGCTCGGCGCGTATACCGGCAGAGATCTGCTGGGTACGCAGTACCTGCCGCCGTTTCCGTACTTCATGGGATCGCCCAACGCTTTTCAGGTGCTGGCTGCTGACTTCGTCAGCATCGAGGACGGCACCGGCATCGTGCATATGGCTCCGGCCTACGGTGAGGACGACAAGGCCACGGCCGATGCCGCCGATATCGTCGCCGTCACGCCCGTCGACTCCAAGGGCCGCTTCGACGAAACGGTGCCGGACTACGCGGGTCAGCATGTGTTCGAGGCGAATTCGCAGATCATTCGCGACCTCAAGAACGGTGACGGTTCAGCCCGCGCGAACGGCGCGGTGCTGTTGCGCCACGAAACGTACGAGCACTCCTATCCGCACTGTTGGCGGTGCCGGAACCCGCTGATCTACCGCGCGGTGTCGTCCTGGTTCGTCCGGGTCACCGAGTTCCGTGACCGGATGGTCGAGCTGAACCAGCAGATCACCTGGTACCCGGAGCATGTGAAGGACGGCCAGTTCGGCAAGTGGCTGCAGGGCGCCCGGGACTGGTCGATCTCACGAAACCGCTACTGGGGCACGCCGATTCCGGTGTGGAAGTCCGATGATCCCACGTACCCGCGGATCGATGTCTACGGTAGCCTCGACGAGCTGGAGCGCGATTTCGGCGTGCGGCCGACCGATCTGCACCGGCCGTTCATCGACGAGCTGACGAGACCGAATCCCGATGACCCGACCGGTAAGTCCACGATGCGCCGTATCGAGGACGTGTTCGACGTGTGGTTTGACTCCGGGTCGATGCCGTACGCCCAGGTGCACTATCCGTTCGAGAACCGCGAATGGTTCCTCGGTGGGGCGGCCGGCGAAGACGCTCACTTCCCCGGCGACTTCATCGTCGAGTACATCGGCCAGACCCGCGGCTGGTTCTACACCATGCACGTGTTGGCCACCGCGCTGTTCGACAAGCCGGCATTCAAAACCTGTGTGGCACACGGGATCGTGCTGGGCAACGACGGGCAGAAGATGAGCAAGTCGCTGCGCAACTACCCCGATGTCAGCGAGGTGTTCGACCGCGACGGTTCCGATGCCATGCGGTGGTTCCTGATGGCGTCGCCGATCCTGCGCGGCGGCAACCTCATCGTCACTGAGCAGGGCATCCGCGAGGGCGTGCGCCAGGTGCTGCTGCCACTGTGGAATGCCTACAGCTTCCTGGCCCTGTATGCGCCCGAGAAGGGCAGGTGGCGCACCGATTCGGCGAACGTGCTGGATCGCTACATCCTGGCCAAGCTGGCGCAGTTGCGCGACGATCTGACCGCGTCGCTGGATGTCTGCGACATCTCGGGCGCCTGTGACGAACTGCGGCAGTTCACCGAGGCGTTGACGAACTGGTATGTGCGCCGGTCGCGTTCGCGGTTCTGGGAAGAGGACGCCGACGCCATCGATACCCTGCACACCGTGCTCGAGGTGACCGGTCGGCTCGCCGCACCGCTGCTGCCGTTGGCCACCGAGGTGATCTGGCGCGGGCTGACCGGTGAGCGGTCGGTGCACCTGACCGATTGGCCGGAAGCCGGTCTGCTGCCGAAGGACCCCGACCTGGTCGCGGCGATGGACCAGGTGCGTGAGGTGTGCTCGGTGGGCTCCTCGCTGCGTAAGGCCAAGAAACTGCGGGTACGCCTACCGCTGCCGAAACTGACTGTGGCCGTGGACAGTCCGTCCTCGATCACCCCGTTCGCCGACCTGATCGCCGACGAGCTCAACGTCAAGGCTGTCGAGCTGACCGACGACATCGCCGCCTACGGTGAGTTCGAACTCGCCGTCAACGCCCGGGTCGCCGGACCGCGCATCGGCAAGGACGTGCAGGCGGCCATCAAGGCTGTCAAGTCGGGCGAGGGTGTGGTCAACCCTGACGGCACGCTGACTGCCGGACCGGTGGTGCTGCGGCCCGAGGAGTACACCTCCAAGCTCGTCGCGGCGGATCCCGAATCGACCGCGGCGCTGCCCGACGGTGCCGGGCTGGTGGTGCTCGACGGCACGGTCACCGAGGAACTCGAGGCCGAGGGCTGGGCTCGTGACATCATTCGTGAGCTCCAAGAGTTCCGTCGACAGGGTGGCCTTGAGGTGGGTGACCGAGTACGGCTGCGCCTCACGGTTCCCGAGTTACCTGGGGGATGGAAGGACGATTTCGAGACCCTCATCGGTAGAGAGCTTCTCGCACTGGATTTCCAGATCGAAACTGATCCGTCCGTCAAGCTGCGTGAAGATCTGTTCCCTGACCGGGACGCCCAAGGAGGCAGCGTGGGTACGGCCGGCAACACCCTTACCGGATCTGTCGGCCGCGGCTATCCCGTCGAGATGACCCGACTGACAACGCCTTGATCAGTCGAGTGTGAACTTGTGTGCGAGATTTTCCACTTTTTGGCGCACAAGTTCACACTCGGCGAACGAGACGAGAGTCAGCCTTTCGCGACGCGCGCCGCGCGCCCGCCGAGCGACACGGTGTCGCCGGGTCGCAGCTGGCGGCCGCGTCGGACCTCGACGTCACCGTTGACCGTGACAAGCCCGTCGGCGATCACCGCTTTCGCGTCGGCTCCCGTGTCGATCAGCGAGGCCAGCTTGAGGAACTGGCCGAGGCGGATCGACTCGTCACGGATCGGGACGTCATCGGATGCCATGCCGGTCAGGGTAGCGCCATAGCATCGACAGGTATGGCAGGCAGCGGGTCCCGGAAGGGCGGACGCTGGGTCCTGCATCTCGACATGGATGCTTTCTTCGCGTCCGTGGAGCAGCTCACCCGGCCGACCCTGCGCGGGCGACCGGTGCTGGTCGGTGGGTTGGGCGGGCGCGGCGTGGTGGCCGGCGCAAGTTATGAGGCGCGGCGTTTCGGCGCCCGTTCGGCGATGCCGATGCACCAGGCCCGCAGGCTGGTCGGGGCACCGGCGGTGGTGCTTCCGCCGCGCGGCGCGGTGTACAGAGTCGCCAGCCGCCGAGCGCTCGACACCGTCCGCAGTGTGGTCCCGGTGTTGGAACAGCTGTCGTTCGACGAAGCCTTCGGCGAACCCGCCGAGCTTGCCGGTGCGTCGGCGGCCGAGGTGGAGGCGTTCTGCCAGCAGTTACGAGCCAAGGTGCGTGAGCGCACCGGGCTGGTGGCGTCGGTCGGTGCTGGTTCGGGCAAGCAGATCGCCAAGATCGCGTCGGGCCTGGCCAAACCAGACGGGGTGCGGGTGGTACGGCGTGACGAGGAAAGGGTGTTGCTCGACGGGTTGCCGGTGCGGCGACTGTGGGGGATCGGCCCGGTGGCCGAGGAGAAGCTGCACCGGCTGGGCATTGAGACCGTCGGCGCGTTCGCGGCGCTGTCAGATACCGAGGTGGCCAGTGTGCTCGGCGCGACGGTCGGACCAGCCCTGCATCAGCTGGCCCGCGGCATCGATGACCGTCCGGTGAGCGAACGCGCCGAAGCCAAACAGATCAGTGCCGAGTCGACGTTTCCCGAGGACCTCACCACGCTGGGCCAGTTGCAGGACGCCATCGGCCCGATCGGTGAGCATGCACACCAACGCCTGGAGAAGGATGGTCGCGGCGCTCGTACCGTCACGGTCAAACTCAAGAGGTCGGACATGAGCACGCTGACGCGCTCGGCGACCCTGGCCTATGCCACCACCGAGGCCGCCACCCTCATCGGTACTGCGCGCCGACTACTTCTCGATCCGGTCGAGGTCGGGCCGATTCGCCTGGTCGGCGTGGGATTTTCGGGTTTGTCCGATACGCGCCAGGAGTCGTTGTTCCCGGATCTGGAGCAGCCGCAGGAAGTTTGGGGCACTCACCAGTCCGGCGACACCGCTCCTGTCGCGGCGACCGTGTGGCGCATCGGCGACGACGTGGTACACCCCGACTACGGCTTTGGTTGGATTCAGGGTGCCGGGCACGGTGTGATGACCGTCCGGTTCGAAACGCGGGCGTCGGGGCCGGGACCGACCCGCACCTTCGCCGAGGACACGCCTGGGATCACCCGGGCCGACCCGGTTGACAGCCTGGCGTGGGCCGACTACCTCGAGGGGCTCGGGCGGACGTGAGGAGCAAAATTGGCACCGGACTACCAGAGCACGCCGTAGGTGGCAGACAGGATGAAACCATGCTCGCCGTAGGTCTTGCAGGTCACCGCGCCCTGATATCCGACGCCGCAACTGGCTCCCCAGTTCTCCAGTCGTTGCCCTTCGGGTAGAACGTCGACATCGCGCGTGAATCTGGCGTTGTCGGAGTGCTCGTAGTCCGCAGGCCCCCAGCTATTGACCACGGTCTGGTTGGTTCCCGCCGGCGCGTCGGTCGGCACGGCGTCACAGCCCACGGGGCCGCCGTTGGGGCCGATGCCACAGTGTCTGCCGTCAGGGGTTTTGAAGAACACCCAGTAGAAGTCGCCGGGCGCGGCCGACGAGAACGAGCCTTGAGCGGTGGGGTAGCCGTCGATGTCGTCGGCACCGGGTGGCGGTTGGGCGCCTGCGGGCGGCGCGACCGCCAAGGCCAGCACGCCGGCCGCGACAGCCGTAGCTAAGCGGTACAGCATGTATTCCATTGAACCGGAGCAGTCAACCCCATTGGCCGACGATGCCGCGCACCGGTTGCCCCGAGGCGATGGCCGCCATCAGCAATACCCGAGCCTGGCCGGGACGCAGGCTCGGTACCAGTACCGCGCCTGCGTCGAGAAGGCGTTGACCAGGTCCGTAATCGGGCCTGACCGGCCCGTGAGGTACCCGGGTGGACACCGCAACCGGCACGCCGGCGGCGGTGTGCCTGCGTACGCCGTCGATGATCGGCTCACCCGCGTTGCCCGAGCCCATGGCCTCCAGCACGATCCCGCGCGCCCCGGCGGCGACGCAGGCGTCCATGGCGACAGCGTCGCTGCCCGGGTAGGCCGCGATGATGTCGACCCGGGGCGCGATCGTGGCGGCCAGCCCACCCAGCTGGGGTCGCACCTTGGCTAAGCCGGGCTCGAACATCCCCGCGGTGACCGCGCCCACCGCGGTACCCGCAAACCCTGCGAGGTTCACGGTGGAGTCCTTCCGCAGCCCGAGTGGTTGCCACACTGTGCCGGCGAACGTGACCAGGACGCCGAGGTCACGGGTCTGCGGGCTGGCCGCCACCGCGAGCGCATCGTGTAGGTTGGCGGGCCCGTCGGCGTCCGGCGCGTCGGAACTGCGCTGAGCGCCGGTAAGAACCACCGGCACGGCCCCGGCATAGGTCAGCTCAAGCCACAGCGCGGTTTCCTCCATGGTGTCGGTCCCATGGGTGATCACCACACCGTCGGAACTGCTCGCCGCCAACTCGACTGAAGCCCGGATCCGGTCCCAGTCAGCCGGTGTCATCATGGCGCTGTCCATGGCCAGCAGATCGATGATCTCGATATCGGCGGCGACGTCGAGGTCCGCGGTCAGGTCGGTCCCGGTCCGGGTGGGGCGCCGTACCCCGGCGCCGTCGGTGCTCGTGGCGATGGTCCCGCCGGTGGTGATGACGGTCAGAGTCACGGGCTTGTGCACGGCTGAGATTGTCGCGCATCGACACTTTGGGATGATGGGGGAGTGACTGAGGAAACCCCCACCCCGGCGGAGCCGGTGACCGAGGCTTCCGGGGACACCGCGTCCCCTGCCCCGCCCCGACGCCGACTGCCCCTGCTGCTGACCGTTGCCGGGGTCGTGCTGTTCCTCGACGTCGTGACCAAAGTGCTCGCAGTGCGGCTGTTGACGCCTGGCCAGCCGGTCTCGATCATCGGGGACACGGTGACCTGGACGCTGGTCCGCAACTCCGGCGCCGCATTCTCCATGGCGACCAGTTACACGTGGCTGTTGACGCTGATTGCCACCGGGGTCGTCATCGGCATCATCTGGATGGGACGTCGCCTGGTCTCGCCGTGGTGGGCGATCGGGCTCGGCATGATCCTCGGCGGTGCCATGGGCAACCTGGTGGACCGGTTCTTCCGGTCGCCAGGGCCGCTGCGTGGCCACGTGGTCGACTTCTTCTCCGTCGGTTGGTGGCCGGTGTTCAACGTGGCCGACCCTTCCGTGGTGGGCGGTGCGATCCTGCTGGTGGCGTTGTCGTTGTTCGGCTTCGACTTCGATACCGTCGGCCGGCGTCAGCCCGACGAGCAACCGGATGAGGCGCCGGCGAAGGCGGCGCCCGAGAAGACCGATACTGCCGAGGCCGACACTGCGCAGCCTGAGAAAGCCGGCGACCAGGTCGCACAGGATCCGGCCGACGAGTCGAGCCCGGTCGGCCGCCAGGCCGATCCGTCATAGTGGCCACGCGGTCGATGCCGGTCCCCGAGGGGCTGGCTGGTATGCGGGTCGACGCCGGGTTGGCGCGGCTACTCGGGCTGTCACGGACCGCCGTGGCGGCACTGGCCGAGGACGGTGGCGTCGACCTCGACGGCGCGCCGGCAGCCAAGTCAGACAAGCTGGTCGCCGGGGCCTGGCTGGAGGTGCGGCTGCCCGAGTCTCCAGCGCAGGTCGAGAACACCCCCGTCGACATCGAGGGCATGACCATCCTCTACTCCGATGACGACGTCGTCGCGGTGGACAAGCCGCCGGGCGTCGCTGCGCATGCCACGGTCGGCTGGCACGGTCCGACGGTGCTGGGCGGGTTGGCGGCCGCGGGCTTCCGGATCAGCACGTCGGGTATCCACGAGCGACAGGGCATCGTGCAACGCCTGGACGTCGGCACCTCGGGGGTCATGGTGGTGGCGCGTTCGGAGCGCGCCTACACCGCACTCAAGCGGGCATTCAAGCAGCGCACCGTCGACAAGCGGTACCACGCGCTGGTGCAGGGGCACCCCGACCCGTCGAGCGGCACCATCGACGCGCCGATCGGCAGGCACCGGGGCCACGACTGGAAGTTCGCGGTGGTCGAGGACGGCCGCCACAGCGTCACCCACTACGACACGATCGAGGCCTTCCAGGCCGCAAGCCTGGTCGACATCGCCCTGGAAACCGGCCGCACCCATCAGATCCGGGTCCATTTCGCGGCACTGCACCATCCGTGCTGCGGTGACCTCACCTACGGCGCCGATCCGACGCTGGCGAAGCGGCTCAAACTCGAACGCCAGTGGCTGCATGCCCGGTCGCTGGCCTTCGCGCACCCGGCCGACGGCCGCCGCATCGAGATCACCAGTCCGTATCCGGCAGACCTGCAGCATGCCCTCGATGTGCTCCGCCAGCACTGACCGTGAGTGACGCGCGCCGGACCGGAGTGCTCTACGGCGCAACCGCCTACATCTGGTGGGGCCTGTGCCCCGGGTTCTTCCTGCTCCTGCTGCCGGCCGGAGCGCTCGAGGTGCTCGCGCACCGCATCGTCTGGAGCGCGGTGTTCCTGCTCCTGGTGCTGGCTGTCGCGCGTCGGCTCGGCGATCTGCGGAAGCTGAGCCTGCGCACCTGGCTGCAACTGCTGGCTGCGGCGGCGCTCATCTCCGTGAACTGGGGCACCTACATATACGCGGTCACCAACGGCCACGTCGTCGACGCCGCGCTCGGGTACTTCATCAACCCACTCGTGACCGTCGCACTCGGGGTCGCGGTGTTCCGTGAACGCATCAACCGCTGGCAGGCGGTGGCCCTGGCCATCGCCGTAGCCGCGGTCGCGGTGCTGACCGCGCAGGTCGGTGCGCCGCCGTACATCGCCGCCGTGCTGGCCGTGTCGTTCGCCGTCTACGGACTGGTCAAGAAGGTGGTGGCGGCCGATCCACGGGTCAGTGTGGCGGTCGAGACGTTGCTGGCGCTGCCGCTGGCCGCGGGATACCTGATCACTCTCGGTGTGCTCGGGCACGGGCATTTCCTCAACAGCGGCGCCCGGCACGCGGCCCTGTTGTTGCTGGCCGGCCCGGTCACGGCGATCCCGCTGTTGCTGTTCGCTGCCGCGGCGCAACGACTCCCGCTGGTCACCCTGGGGCTGCTGTTCTATCTCAACCCGGCTCTGCAGATGGCGTGGGGTGTGTTCATCGGACATGAACCGATGCCGTTGGGCCGGTGGGTCGGGTTCGCGCTGATCTGGCTGGCGCTGATCATCATGACCCTCGGGGCGATCGGGAGGAAAACTCCGGAGCCCTTTTCAGGGTCTGTCGATCGAATCGAACCGGAATCGTCGTCACTGTGACAGCCCGAGACAAACACCGGGTTGCCGGACGGAGATGAGCGGGCCTACTGAGCTGTGGCTGGGGACACGCTCGGCGACACGCTCGGATGTGTCGGTGGGCCGCAATAGACTGGCCACCCTATGAGCGGTTCATCTTCGGGGTCTTCAGGATCCTTTGTGCACTTGCACAACCACACCGAGTACTCGATGCTGGACGGCGCCGCGAAGATCACTCCGATGCTCGCCGAGGCGCAGCGGCTGGGTATGCCCGCGATCGGCATGACCGACCACGGCAACATGTTCGGCGCCAGCGAGTTCTACAACTCGGCGACCAAGGCCGGCATCAAACCGATCATCGGCGTCGAGGCGTACATCGCTCCCGCGTCGCGGTTCGACACCAAGCGGGTCCAATGGGGTGACCCGAGTCAGAAGGGCGACGACGTCTCGGGTAGCGGTGCCTACACCCACATGACGATGATGGCCGAGAATGCCACCGGTCTGCGCAACTTGTTCAAGCTCTCGTCGCTGGCGTCCTTCGAAGGTCAGCTCGGCAAATGGTCGCGGATGGACGCCGAGATCATCGCCGAGCATGCCGAGGGCATCATCGCAACCACGGGGTGCCCGTCCGGGGAGGTGCAGACCCGGCTGCGGCTCGGTCATCGGGACGAGGCGCTCGAAGCGGCCGCCAAGTGGCGCGACATTTTCGGCAAGGAGAACTTCTTCCTGGAGCTCATGGACCACGGCCTCGACATCGAGCGTCGCGTCCGGGAGGGCCTCCTGGAGATCGGGCAGAAGCTTGCCATCCCACCGCTGGCCACCAACGACTGTCACTACGTGACGCGCGAGGCGTCGCAGAACCACGAGGCGCTGCTCTGCATCCAGACGGGCAAGACGCTGTCCGACCCGAACCGCTTCAAATTCGATGGTGACGGCTACTACCTCAAATCGGCCGAAGAGATGCGGGCGCTGTGGGACTCGCAGGTGCCCGGCGCGTGCGATTCCACGGTCCTCATCGGCGAGCGGGTCCAGTCCTACGCCGACGTGTGGACCCCGACCGACCGGATGCCGGTGTTCCCGGTTCCCGAAGGCCATGATCAGGCGTCGTGGCTGACCCACGAGGTGACCGCGGGGTTACAGCGGCGATTCCGGGGCGATGCCGTGCCTGCCGAGTACTCGGACCGCGCCGCCTACGAGATCAAGGTCATCTGCGACAAGGGCTTCCCGTCCTACTTTCTCATCGTCGCCGACCTGATTAACTACGCCCGCTCGGTCGACATCAGGGTCGGCCCGGGCCGCGGCTCGGCCGCCGGATCCCTGGTGGCCTATGCGCTCGGTATCACCAATATCGACCCGATCCCGCACGGGCTGCTGTTCGAGCGGTTCCTCAACCCCGAACGTCCGTCGGCCCCCGACATCGACATCGACTTCGACGACCGTCGCCGCGGTGAGATGCTTCGCTATGCGGCCAACAAGTGGGGCAGCGACCGGGTCGCCCAGGTCATCACCTTCGGCACCATCAAAACCAAAGCGGCGCTGAAGGACTCGGCGCGTGTCCACTACGGTCAGCCGGGCTTCGCCATCGCCGATCGGATCACCAAGGCGCTCCCACCGCCGATCATGGCCAAGGACATCCCGCTGTCGGGTATCACCGATCCGAGCCATGAGCGGTACAAGGAAGCCGCCGAAGTCCGCGGCCTGCTCGACACCGATCCGGATGTGCGCACCATCTACGAGACGGCACGCGGCCTTGAGGGCCTGGTCCGCAACGCAGGTGTGCACGCATGCGCGGTGATCATGAGCTCCGAACCGCTCATCGACGCCATTCCGCTGTGGAAGCGGCCCCAGGACGGCGCGGTCATCACCGGTTGGGATTACCCGTCATGCGAGGCCATCGGCCTGCTGAAGATGGACTTCCTGGGCCTGCGGAACCTGACGATCATCGGCGACTGCATCGAGAACATCAAGGCCAACCGCGGTATCGACCTCGACCTCGAAACGCTGCCATTCGACGACCCGGCCGCCTACGAACTGCTCGGCCGCGGTGACACCCTCGGGGTGTTCCAGCTCGACGGTGGTCCGATGCGGGACCTGCTGCGCCGCATGCAGCCCACCGGGTTCAACGACATTGTCGCGGTGCTGGCCCTGTACCGGCCCGGCCCCATGGGCATGAACGCCCACAACGACTACGCCGACCGCAAGAACGGGCGGCAGGCGATCAAACCGATCCACCCCGAACTCGAGGAATCGCTCAAAGACATCCTTTCCGAGACCTACGGCCTGATCGTCTACCAAGAGCAGATCATGTTCATCGCGCAGAAGGTCGCCTCGTACTCGATGGGCAAAGCCGATGCGCTCCGAAAGGCCATGGGTAAGAAGAAGCTTGAGGTGCTCGAGGCCGAGTACAAGGGCTTCAAGGAGGGCATGACCGCCAACGGCTTCTCCGAGGGTGCGGTGAAAGCCTTGTGGGACACCATCCTTCCGTTCGCCGGCTACGCGTTCAACAAATCGCACGCGGCCGGCTACGGCTTGGTGTCCTACTGGACGGCCTATCTCAAGGCGAATTACCCGGCCGAGTACATGGCGGGCCTGCTCACCTCGGTCGGTGACGACAAGGACAAAGCCGCGGTGTATCTCGCGGACTGCCGCAGGCTCGGCATCACGGTGTTGCCGCCCGACGTCAATGAGTCGGTGCAGAACTTCGCCTCGGTGGGAGCCGACATCCGGTTCGGGCTCGGTGCGGTGCGCAACGTCGGCGCGAATGTCGTGTCGTCGCTCGTGAGTACCCGTGCCGAGAAGGGCAAGTACACCGACTTCTCGGACTACCTCAACAAGATCGACATCGCGGCGTGCAACAAGAAGGTCACCGAATCGCTGATCAAGGCCGGCGCGTTCGACTCTCTCGGCCATCCGCGCAAAGGCCTGTTCCTCGTGCACACCGATGCCGTCGATTCGGTGCTCGGTACCAAGAAGGCCGAGGCGATGGGGCAGTTCGACTTGTTCGGTGGCGGTGACGCCGCTGATTCCGGAGACGCCGCGTTCACCATCAAAGTCCCCGACGAGGAGTGGGATGACAAGCACAAGCTGGCGCTCGAACGTGAGATGCTCGGCCTGTACGTGTCCGGCCATCCGCTCAACGGCGTCGCGCATCTGCTGTCCGCCCAGGTCGATGACCAGATCCCGGCGATCCTCGACGGTGACGTCGCCAACGACGCCCAGGTAGTGGTCGGCGGCATCCTGGCCTCGGTCAACCGCCGCGTCAACAAGAACGGATTGCCTTGGGCGTCAGCACAATTGGAAGATCTCACCGGTGGTATCGAGGTGCTGTTCTTCCCGCAGACATATTCGCTGTTCGGTGGCGAGATCGCTGACGACGTGGTGGTGTTGGTCAAGGCCAAAGTTGCTGCGCGTGACGACCGGATCTCGCTCATCGCGCACGAGCTCGTGGTGCCGGATTTCACCAGCGCCCAGGCCGACCGGCCTCTTGCGGTGAGCTTGCCGACCCGGCAGTGCACCATTGACAAGGTCAGTGCGCTCAAGCAAGTGCTGGCCAATCATCCGGGTACAGCCCAGGTGCATCTGCGGCTGATCAGCGGTGAGCGGATCACGACCCTGGAGTTGGATCAGTCGCTGCGGGTGACGCCGTCGTCGGCATTGATGGGTGATCTCAAGGCGCTGTTGGGGCCCGGCTGTCTGGGTTAGAACCGGTAACGCAGGATCCGTCCCTTGCGCGCTGTCGCCTTCGTCTTCCCCATCAGGCGGGTGGCGATTCGCAGCCATCGGGGGAAGAGGTCGACTTCGTCGGCGTGGGTGAGGCTGGCCTCCTCGACGAGGCGCAGCCGCGGATTCCAGGTCTGCGGATGGTGAGCGTCTTTGAATCCGAGGTATCCCCATTGACTACCAACGTCTTTGAACATTTTCTGGGGATAGAACTTGAGTGCTGCGCGGCTGAACCAGCCGATCCCGCCGTAGTCGTTGAAGGCGATCTCGCCAGTGTGGAAGTGCTCGGTGATGCCGCGGAAGATGCCGGCGATCACCGGTTCGGTGAGGAATGCCAACAACCCGTCGGCCACCAGCATGGTGGGCCGATCCGCCGGAATCGTCGCTGCCCAATCAGGGGCGGCCAGCGACGCCGCCACGATGTGTGAGCGTGGATCCGGAGGCAGGAGACCCTCGCGCAAGGCGCTGATGCCCGCGAGGTCGATGTGGTACCAGTCCACGGTCGCCGGCGGCGAGACACGGTATAGGCCACTGTCTAGACCGGCCCCGAGATCGACCACGACGGCGTTCGGATGTGCCGAGGTGAAGGTACGGACCCGGTCGTCGAGCATCTTGGCCCGCAGTGCCGTCTGGCACGCCACGCTGGTCTGAACACCCAGCCCGGCAAAGTCGTAGTCGATATCGTCGACGACCGAATCGGCCAGCGAATCCCCGAGTATCGGGCGCGCCGCGCGATTGTCCAACGCCCGGGCATACAGCGTCAGCAAGGCCGTCTCTTCGACCGGGGTCAGATCGGTGATGACAGTCCTCATAAGTGCGACCGTACACCCCGCCGTCACGTTGAACGATCAGCCCAAAATGTTTACCGCCCTGGCGATTACGCGTCTGGCAGTGGACAGCACCACCACGACGTGGACCACCAATCCGGTTTCGGCAACACCAGATGCCGAACACGATGATGGTGGTGACGAAGGTGGCTGCGTCGCTACCCAACAGGATCGCCCTACGCTGTGAAACATGCGGAGTTGTCATATCAGTGTCTGGATCGATGCCGCGCCCGAAGCGGTGTATGCGTTCGCCGCCGACCCGCACCAGTTGTCGCGCTGGGCCGCGGGTTTGGCCGGGGGCTCGCTGCGGCCGTCGGCCGACGGCTGGCTGGCGGATTCCCCGATGGGACAGGTGACCGTACAGTTCAGCCCGCCCAACACTTTCGGCGTGCTCGACCATGTGGTGCGGTTGCCGTCCGGTGAGGAGGTCTACAACCCCATGCGTGTGGTTGCCGCCAGCCCCGGGGCAGCACAGTGCGAGGTGGTGTTCACCGTGCGGCAGCGGCCGGGGGTCTCCGATGAGGACTTCGACACCGATATCGCCGCAGTGACCGCCGATCTTGAAACTCTTCGCGGCCTGCTCGAAGGTCGGTGACCGCAGGACTTCAGCAGTGCGCTTCCAGCCGGTACTGAACATCGGCCGGTCGGGTCGGGTGATCGTCATGGGCGCCGCGTGCCGTGCCGGTGATGGTGAACGTCGCCCCTTTGATACTGGCCTCGGTGGCGCCCTGCCGTCCTTCTGCCCAACTACCGGTGAAACCGTCGATGCCGCGGAGTCGGACCGCCTTGGGGGTGACGGCAGTTCCGGTCTCGACCATCGCAGTGAAACCCGGTTCCTTCTGCAGCGAATCGATGATCCACAGCCAGGCTCGCTGCGTGCAGTCGATCGGAAACGCGGTGGAAGACTGCTGGCCATTGATCGTGATCCGCGCGGTGTTCCCGCCGGCGGGAGGTCCGGGCGGGGTCGAACACGCGCTTACCACCAGAGCGGCGAGCACCACGGTGCGCGCCCCTACCGACCGGATCCGCCGTTGGGCGTGGCGCATGAGAATGGGTTTACCCCTTGTCTGCCTGTTTGGCCATAGTCGTGCGTATTCCGGATCGACTACGAGGCCCAGGTGTCTGTGCTCACCCCGGTGAAGTGAAACCGCTGGCCGGTGGCACTATTGACCGGTGACTGCCGAACTGAGCCCCCGTACGTCTGCGCCGCTTTGTGCGGCCGACATCGATGAGGCTGCCCGGCGAATTTCCGGCGTGGTCACGCAAAGCCCCCTGCAGATTTGCGAGCGGCTGTCCGAGGCCACCGGCGCAACGGTGTACCTCAAGCGCGAAGATCTGCAGGCAGTGCGGTCCTACAAGGTGCGTGGTGCCTTCAACCTGATGGCCCAGCTGTCCGAGGAGGAGAAGGCTGCGGGCGTGGTGTGCTCTTCGGCCGGAAACCATGCTCAGGGCTTCGCGATGGCGTGCCGGTCGATGGGTATCCACGGCCGGGTGTACGTGCCGGCCAAGACTCCCAAGCAGAAGCGTGACCGCATCCGATATCACGGCCGGGAGTTCATCGAGCTGATCGCCGTCGGGGCGACCTACGACCAGGCCGCTGCAGCGGCCCTTGACGACGTGGCGCGCACGGGCGCCACTCTCGTACCCCCGTACGACGACGTGCGCACCATGGCCGGACAGGGCACCATCGCCGCCGAATTGCTTGAGCAACTCGATGCCGAACCCGATCTGGTGATCGTGCCCGTCGGCGGCGGGGGTTGCATCTCCGGTATCACCACCTATCTGGCGGAGCGCACCACCAGCACATCGGTGCTCGGTGCCGAGCCGGCTGGTGCAGCGTCGATGATCGCGGCGCTGGCGGCGGGCGAGCCGGTCACCCTCGAGCATGTGGACCAGTTCGTCGACGGGGCCGCGGTCGCCCGGGCGGGTGCGCGGCCCTACGCCGCACTGGCGGCAGCCGGGGACATGGTGTCGATCACCACCGTCGACGAGGGCGCGGTCTGCACCGCGATGCTCGACCTGTACCAGAACGAGGGCATCATCGCCGAGCCGGCCGGTGCCCTGTCGGTGGCGGCCCTGCTGGAGGCCGACATCGAGCCCGGCTCCACCGTGGTCTGCCTGATTTCCGGTGGCAACAACGACGTCTCCCGATACAACGAGGTACTGGAACGGTCGCTGGTTCATCTGGGGCTCAAGCATTACTTCCTGGTCGATTTCCCACAGGAGCCCGGCGCGCTGCGGCGCTTCCTCGATGAGGTGCTCGGGCCTGGTGACGACATCACCCTCTTCGAGTACGTCAAACGCAACAACCGGGAGACCGGCGAGGCGCTGTGTGGGGTCCAGCTGAGCTCGGCTGCCGACCTGGAAGGTCTGCTGGCCCGGATGGGAGCCTCCGATATTCACGTCGAGTTGCTCGAGCCCGGATCCCCGACGTACCGCTACCTGACCTGAGCGGTCAGCCGGCGAGTCGCAGCGTCGGCCCCACCTCGAGCACCGCGTCGTCGTTGGCGCGGAAGATCGGTTCCAGCGGTACGTCGTATGCGGCGGCAGACACGGTCAGCAGCGATGCCCAGTCGCGGTCGAGGTTCGACACGGGGCCGCGTCCCGGCCGCGTGAGCAGCATGGCAACGGTGGCGCCGTCTTCCATCCCTCTCAGAACTCGCGGGAGTCGACTGACGATGTACTCGACCAGTCCCGGCTGCGGTCGGGCCCGCACCGGCACCTGGCTCATGGTCTTGTACATCCGACGGTCGCCGCCGACGAATCCGACCCACAGTAACCGTTGCCCGAACCCGAGATCACCCATGAGGGCGCGCCAACGCTCGCGCAAGTCGGCGGCGGAATGGATCGGGTCGGTGGCGGTTTCGATCGGCGGGATGGGCAGCAATTCATGATCACTCATGCCCGCATCATCGTCGCCAGGATGTCTAGCGGGGTAACGCGTTATCCACAGGCTCGGCGGTTGTGGACAGCGGTTTGACAGTGCGCAGAATCGCGAAAGAATGTCCGGCCAGCGTAGTGGCGTCGGGACCGACCGTCGGCGCGCCCCACGCCAGCACCAGGTCTCCGGTCACCGGGACGCTGGCGGCCGCTTCCCCCAGGTTGCAGGCGATGGCGAGGCTGCCACGGAGCAACACGATCCAGCGCTGCCGCTCATCGAACTCGATGTGCAGATGGTCAAGCCAGGGATCGGCGAGATCGGCCTCGTTGTGGCGCAGGCCGATCAGATCGTGGTAGAGCCGCCGTAACCGGCCGTGGTCGCCTTCGTCGATCTCGTCCCAGTTCAGTTTGGACCGCTCGAATGTCGCCGGATCCTGAGGATCGGGAATCTCGTCGGCATCCCAGCCGTGTTCGGCGAATTCGGCCTTGCGGCCTTCGGCCGTGGCACGAGCCAGTTCAGGTTCCGGGTGCGAGCTGAAGAATTGGAACGGCGACGACGAGCCCCACTCTTCGCCCATGAAAAGCATTGCAGTATAGGGAGATCCGAGTGCAAGTGCGGCCTTTACGGCGAGCTGCCCGGTGTCCAGCTGCTGCGACGGCCGGTCTCCGACCGCCCGGTTGCCGACCTGATCATGGGTCAGCGTGTAGGCCAGTAGCCGGGTGGCGGGAATGGTCGTGGTGTCCAGCGGGCGGCCGTGCCTGCGGTGCCGGAACGACGAGTAGGTGCCGGCGTGGAAGTAGCCGTTCTTGAGTGTGCTCGCCAAGGTCTGCAGTGACCCGAAATCGGCGTAGTAGCCCTGTCTTTCGCCCGAGACCGCAGTGTGGATGGCGTGGTGGATGTCGTCGTCCCACTGTGCGGTCAGTCCGTAGCCGCCACGATCCCGCGGGGTGATCAGGCGGGGGTCGTTGAGGTCGCTCTCGGCGATCAGCGACAGCGGCCGGCCGAGTTCTGCTGCCAGCGCGTCCGTTTCGGTGGCCAGTTCCTCCAGCAGGTGGATCGCGGTGTTGTCCATCAGCGCGTGTACGGCGTCCAGCCGCAGCCCGTCGGCGTGGAACTCCCGCATCCACCGCAGGGCACAGTCGAGGATGTAGCGACGTACTTCGTCTGCGTCGTTGCCGGACAGATTGATCGAGCTGCCCCACGGGTTGTGGCCGGCAGACAGGTACGGGCCGAACCGGGGGAGGTAGTTGCCGGACGGGCCGAGGTGGTTGAACACCGCGTCGATGAGGACACCGAGTCCGCGGGCATGGCAGGCGTCGATGAGCCGGATCAGGCCGTCGGGGCCGCCGTAGGGTTCGTGCACCGCATACCAGAGCACGCCGTCGTAGCCCCAGCCATACGTTCCGTTGAAGGCGTTGACCGGCATCAGCTCAATGAAGTCGACGCCGAGGGCGACCAGATAGTCGAGCTTTTCGATCGCTGCGTCGAAAGTCCCGGCCGGCGTGAACGTGCCGATGTGCAGTTCGTAGATCACCCCGCCCGCGATGGACTTGCCCGTCCAGTCGGCGTCGGTCCAGGCGTCCGGTCGAGCGCGCCACAGCCGGGAGCGTTCGTGCACGCCGTCGGGCTGGCGGGGTGAGCGCGGGTCCGGAACTACCTGCGGGTCGTCGTCAAGGATGAATCCATATCGGGCGTCAGCAGGGGCGTCCACATCGGTGCGCCACCAGCCGTCCTCGGTGCGGTTCATCTCGTGGCGGGCACCGTTCACGTCGAGCCGGACGCGTTCGGGCTTCGGCGCCCACACCGCGAATTCAGTCATTGTCGCGCACCAACAGTGCGACCGGCAGTTCGGCGAAAAGCCCGTCGGCGGGGACCGTCCCGCTGTGCTGTGCGCCGGTGAGCCGGTCGGCCCAGACACCGTCGGGAAGTGTGAGCGTGGTGTCTGCCCAACCGGTTTCGGCCAGACGGACGGTCCAGCGGCTGACGGCCACCAACACGTCGCTACCGCGTTGGAACGACACCACGTGCGCTGCGGCAGGTCCGTCGGCTCGTACCGGCCGGTAGCTGCCGCTCAGGAAGCTCTCCGGTCGTTCCCGGCGCAACCGTAACGCCGTGTTCGTCACTCGCAGTTTCTCTTCGCTGTTCTCCCGCAGTGCGCGACGACGCGCTGCGTAGTCGACGGGCCGGCGATTGTCCGGGTCGACCAGACTGTCCTCGGGGAATTCGGTGCCCTGGTACACGTCGGGCACACCCGGTGCGGTCAGCTGGATGAGCTTTTGGCCCAGAATGTCATTGCGGGTGTGGGCGTGCAGATGCGTCGTCAGGTTCGTCAGCCCGGCTGCGACCGGACCGTCGAGCACCTGATCGAGCCAATTGTGAACGGCTGCCTCGAAATCGGGGTCGGGGTCGTGCCAGGACGTGTGGACGCCCGCCTCCCTGATGGCCTTCTCGGCGTAGGCGTGCAGCCGGGTGCGTAACTCGTCGCTCACGACGCCGTCGGCCGGCCAGACACCGAAGATGTTCTGCCACAGGAACAACCCGGTGCCGGCATCCGGGGGCGGAGCCAACGCTGACCACTCACCGATCCGGTCGACCCACTCCGAGGACACCTGCGACAGCACCCCGATGCGGGCGCGCACATCCTCACCACGCTTGGTGTCGTGCGTGGTCAATGCGGTCATTGCCAACGGCCAGTGGCGGACCCGAGTTGCGGCCCGCTGATGGAATTCGGCGGCACTGACCCCGAACAGCGCCGGGTCGCCCCCGACCTCGTTGAGTGACACCAGACGTGCATCGCGGTAGAACAGGCAATCCTCGACCGACTTCGCGGTCGCCGCGCCACACAGCTGGTTGAACCGGGCCGCCGCTTCAGGGCTGGTCGACACCGCTGCCGCCACGATGGCCAACACGTCAGCCAATTCCGGTGTGGCCACCACTGTTTCGGCGAGGGCGACCGGCAGCACAGCGGCCAGTGCCGGATAGTCGCAGCGGTACACCGGGATCCGGCTGACCAGCGCCGCGACGGCTACGGGTAGACGGGCATCGCGGGCTCCCGTGGCAGCCGAGATGACGCGGCAGAGCCGGGCCAGCTCACTGGCCAGAGTGTCGGTGACGGTGGTGGTCTTGAGTTCGATCTCCGGGGCCGCGTCGTCCTGCGCCGCCAGTTTCGTCAGGGCGGCTGCCCCGGTGGGATCGACGAACAGACCGCCGACCTCCCGCAGCGCGTCGTAACCCGTGGTGCCGTCCACCGGCAACGAGGAGTCCAGGCTTTCGTCGGTGGCGAGGATCTTCTCCGCCACGATCCACGCCGTCGGCCCGGTCAGTTCGCGCAGCCAGGCGAGATATCCGGCGGGATCGGACAATCCGTCCGGGTGGTCGATGCGCACGCCGTCGACAAGCGACTCGTCAAACCACCGCCGGACCTCGGTGTGGGTGGCGTCGAACACCGTGCGGTCCTCCTGCCGCAGCGCGGCCAGCGACGTGATCGAGAAGAATCGGCGATACCCGCACTGTCCGGCGCGCCATCCGGTGAGCCGGTAATGCTGTCGGTCGTGCACCTGCACACCGGTGCCGTCGCCAGTGCCCGCGGCCACCGGCAGCACGAGATCGCCCAGCCGCAAAACGTCGCCGTCGACCTCCAGGTGTTCGGCGTCCTCGTCGGAACCCAAGATCGGCAACACGATCCGGCCGTTGTCGAGATCCCAGTCGATATCGAAGAACTGCGCGTAAGGGGAGTCGTGCCCGTTGGCGAGGACATCCCACCACCACCGGTTCTGCTCGGCATGGGAGACGCCGACGTGGTTGGGCACGATATCAACGATGAGGCCGATATTCCGTTTGCGCGCGGCGGCAGAGAGCCGGTGCAGCCCATCCGGCCCGCCCAGCGCCGGTGAGACCGCCGTCGGATCGGTGACGTCGTACCCGTGAGTCGAATCCGCGTCGGCGGTGAGGATCGGTGACAGGTATAGATGCGACACCCCGAGCTCGTCGAGATAGTCGAGCAGCGCCAACGCATCGTCGAACGTGAAGCAGTCGCCACGCATTTGGAGTCGGTACGTGGACAGGACGGGGAAGGTCACCGCTCAGGCCGTCTTCTTCAGGACGAGGAGCGAACGGGCTTGCAGCGAGATCTTCTCTCCGGCGGCCACGACCAGATCTGACGCGCCGGTCGGATCGGCGGTGTCGAACGTCGCAGTCCACTGGCTGGCGTAGTCGCCGTCCGGCGTGACGAAATCCTGAGTGTGGTCATTGGCGTTGAAGCACAGCAGAAATGAATCGTCGACCACACGCTCGCCTCGAGCATCGGGCGCCTCGATCGCATCGCCGTTGAGAAAAACTGCCACGCACGTACCCAGGCCCGTGCCCCAGTCATCCGGTGTCATCTCGGTTCCGGATGGAGTCAGCCACGCGATGTCACGCACCTGATCCCCACTGCGGATCGGTTTGCCCTCGAAGAACCTGCGGCGTTTGAAGACCGGGTGCTGCTTGCGGAATTTGACGATCTTGCGCGTGAACTCAAGCAGGTCGGCGTTGGTCTCGCACAACGACCAATCCATCCAGGACAGCTCCGAATCCTGGCAGTACACATTGTTGTTGCCCAGCTGGGTGCGGCCGATCTCGTCGCCGTGCGCGATCATCGGGGTCCCCTGCGAGAGCATCAGGGTCCCCATGATGTTGCGCATCTGCTTGGCGCGCAGCGTCAGGATGTCCGGGTCGTCGGTCGGTCCTTCGATGCCGCAGTTCCAGGACCGATTGTGGCTTTCGCCGTCGCGGTTGTCCTCGCCGTTGGCCATGTTGTGTTTCTCGTTGTAGGACACCAGGTCCCGCAGCGTGAACCCGTCGTGGCAGGTGACGAAGTTGATGCTGGCGCCGGGCCGGCGGCCCGTCGCCTCATAGAGGTCCGACGAACCGGTCAGCCGGGACGCGAACTCACCCAGGGTTGCGGACTCTCCCCGCCAGTAATCACGCATAGTGTCGCGGTATTTCCCGTTCCACTCGGTCCATAAACCTGGAAAATTTCCGACCTGGTAGCCGCCCTCGCCGACGTCCCACGGTTCGGCGATCAGCTTGACCTGGCTGACCACCGGATCTTGCTGCACCAGATCGAAGAACGCCGAAAGCCGGTCGACGTCGTAGAACTCGCGCGCCAGCGTCGAGGCCAGGTCGAAGCGGAACCCGTCGACGTGCATCTCCAGCACCCAGTACCGCAGCGAATCCATGATGAGCTGCAGGGTGTGCGGATGACGCGCGTTGAGGCTGTTGCCGGTCCCGGTGAAATCCTTGTAGAGCTCACGCTGGCCGTCCATCAGACGGTAGTAGCCGGCGTTGTCGATGCCGCGGAAGTTGATGGTCGGGCCCAGGTGGTTGCCTTCGGCGGTGTGGTTGTAGACCACGTCGAGGATCACCTCGATGCCCGCGTCGTGGAATGCCTTGACCATGGTCTTGAACTCGGCCACAGCGCCGCCCGCGTGTGGGTTGGCGGCGTACTGGTAGTGCGGCGCGAAAAACCCCACGGTGTTGTAACCCCAGTAATTGCGCAACCCCAGGTCCAGCAGCCGTTGATCGTGCATGAACTGATGCACGGGCATCAGTTCGATGGCCGTGACGTGCAGGGATTTGAGGTGCTCGATGATCACCGGATGGCTCAGGCCTGCATACGTTCCACGCAGCGCCTCAGGGATACCGTGGTGGGTCTGAGTCATGCCCTTGACGTGCGCCTCGTAGATCACCGTGTCGTGATACGGGGTCTTGGGTGCACGGTCGGATCCCCACTGGAAGAACGGATTGATCACCACGCTGGTCATGGTGTGGCCCAGCGAATCCACCTGCGGGGGAGTCCCGGTGCCGGGTGGCTCCGCGGTCAGGTCGTAGGAGAACAACGCCTGGGTGAAGTCGAAGTCGCCATGGAACGATTTGCCGTACGGGTCCAGCAGCAGCTTGCTGGGATCACATCGATGCCCGGCGCTCGGATCCCACGGACCGTAAACCCGGTATCCGTACCGCTGACCCGGGGTGATGGTCGGCAGATAGGCGTGCCACACGTATCCGTCGACCTCGTCGAGGTTGATCCGTTCCTCGGTGCCGTCCTTGGCGACCAGGCACAGTTCGACGCGTTCGGCGACCTCGGAGTAGAGGGAGAAGTTGGTTCCGGCACCGTCATAGGTCGAACCCAGCGGATAGGGGTCACCGGGCCAGACCGTCGACGTCGCGTGGGCCGGGGGCAGGGGCGGCTGGGTAGCGGGGGTCGGCTGGGTAGCGGAGGTCGGCTGGGTAGCGGAGGTCACTGTCACCACCACCCCGTGGTAGCCGCCATCTGGCGGCCGAGCTCACCCGTCATGGTTCTCATATACGTCGTAGAAATGTGATGAGAGTCGTGGTACAGCAATACATTTCCCTCCACCGCACGGCAATAGTCCTTACGGCACACCGCATTGCTCATGTCGAGTGGCTTCAAATTCGGGAACTGCTGGACAAAATCCAGTGTCGGGTTCCGGTCGGAAAGCACCTTGGACCGCTCCACGCCGCAGGAGACGGCGTTGCCGCCTTTGGCCAGGCAGTCGGATGGAAAGAACGGCTGACCGTTCCGTACCAGCCAGGGTGTGTCCCGCATGGCGAGAACGGGAATGTTGTTCTTGGACAGCGTGTCCCAAATGCCGATATAGGTGCTCGGCATTACATCGCCTGGTTTGATGTTCCACGGCCGGGTCGAGGTGGTGAACACATAGTCGGGCCGGTCGGTGATGAGCCGGGACATGACCTCGTCATTCCATTGGTGGCACTTCGGATACGGGTGGTTGTCGCCCATCACCAGAGGGACTTCCTCGGTGGTCAGCGGACAGCCCATCTTCAGGTACGTGACGACCTTGAAGTGGTGCGACTGGCCGAGCAGATCGAGTGCAGTGATCCAGTGCTCGGCGTGCGATCCGCCGGCCAGTGCGATGGTACGCGTTGCGTTCTTGTCACCGTAGGTGCACGTGATGACATCGGCGTTGGAGAAATCGCTGATGCAGCCTTCCAACGTGGTGGCCGGCAGATCGTCCTTGGCTTCCAGGACGGTCGGCCGCATGGGCAGCTTCGGCACCCGCTCGTGGTTGAGCAGCGCTCGGGCGCCGGGATAGTCCCGCGCCGACAACCCGGCCAGTTCCTTGCCGTTGGCCCGCTGCACGGTGACGTGTTCCCGCCAGGTGAACGACGTGGCGGTCAAGGCGACACCGAGCAGGGCGACCACGGAGCCCAGCACGATGGTCGGGCGTTTCAACCGAGCCTGTAGCGGGATGACCGGCGCGGGCGTGGCCGACTTCGTCGACCTCTGTAACCGCAGCGGCTCCTCGACGTAGTGGGTGGTGAGCCAAGCCAGCATTCCGGAGATCAGGAGCACAACTGCGCCCTCAAGGAAGCTGGTCCGCGTATGGCCGGTGTAGGACAGCCAGAAGATCAGCAGGGGCCAGTGCCACAGGTACAGCGAGTAGGCCATCGAGCCGAGTGAGACGAACGGCTTGGTTGCCAGCATCCGGTTGGGTGCCGGAAGTCGGTCATCCGACCCGGTGCCCGTCATCAGATTGGCTGCGGAGAGGATGAACAGCATCGTGGCCCCAACCGGGACCAGGGCCCACGGCCCAGGGAATTCCTTGACACCGTCGATGAATGCGCCGCAGGACAGGATCGCGGCCAGGGCAACCG
This sequence comes from Mycobacterium sp. 141, assembly GCF_000382405.1. Lineage (GTDB taxonomy): Bacteria > Actinomycetota > Actinomycetes > Mycobacteriales > Mycobacteriaceae > Mycobacterium. Next base: position 208,982 of record NZ_KB908259.1, on the reverse strand, counting down.
TCGCGACCACGGTGCGCAGCCACATCGGCCACCGGACACGGGGCACGACCGCGCCGACCAGGGCGCCGAGCAGCAACTCCCAGGCACGCGCAAAGCTGTTGTAGTACGCGGTCGCCTGGTCGATGTTGTGGGCGATGATCGCGTACACGAAGGACGCGACGGTGAGCGTGCTCAGCAGCACGACGAATGCCGTGCGCAGGTGTCGACCGAAGACCTTCCGACCCAGGCAGGCAAATCCGAAGATCAGGGCAAGAAACGCGATATAGAACTGGCCTTGTACCGACATCGACCAGATGTGCTGCAGCGGGCTGACAGCTTCACCTGCGCGCAGATAGTTCGCTGCGGTGCTGGCCAGCTCCCAGTTCTGGTAGTAGCCCAAGCTTGCCAGGCTCTGGTCGGCAAATGTTTCCCAGCGGGTCTCCGGTTGGATCAGGATGGTCAGCACCGCTGCGGCCGCGAGCACTACGACCAGTGCCGGCAACAGCCGACGGACCAGTCGGATCACTTCGGGGACAGGGCGCAGCGACGCGCCAGGGGTGAGGGCGGTGCGCAACAACTTGCCGCCGAAAAAGAACCCCGACAACGCCAGAAAAACGTCCACACCACCGGAAACACGCCCGAACCAGACATGGAAAACAGCGACCAGCGCGATGGCGATACCGCGCAGGCCGTCCAGATCGTGCCGGTAGAAACCCGACTTCCGGGTCCCCATGGCGGCGGGGGTCGCGCGCGAGTCATCGGTGGTCGGCGCCGACCGGGCTGGGGCGAGGGTCATCATGGTCGAGGACAATTTACCTAATAACGTCGTGCCGCTCACATTTCACATGTCAACAACGTCGCGGGTGAGCAAAGCGATAGGCTGCCGCTCTGTGGCTGAGCTGACACCAGCCCAGATCAGTGCCATCGATGCGGCACACGTCTGGCACCCGTACAGCCCCGTCGGGTCCGAAGCGTTGACACCGGTGGTGGCCGTCGGTGCCAAGGGTGCCTGGCTGACCGTGATCGATCCCACTGACGGCGAGCAGATCGAAGTACTCGACGCGATGGCTTCCTGGTGGACGGCGGTGCACGGCCACGGGCACCCCGTCCTGGACCGGGCGATCACCCGCCAGATGACCACGATGAACCACGTCATGTTCGGCGGCCTCACCCATGAGCCGGCGGCGCGTCTGGCGCAGTTATTGGTAGAGCTGACCCCGGCCGGCCTTGACACTGTCTTCTTCAGCGACTCGGGTTCGGTTTCGGTCGAGGTGGCTGTGAAAATGGCGCTGCAGTACTGGCGCAGCGTCGGGCGTGTCGGCAAGCACCGCCTGATGACGTGGCGGGGTGGCTACCACGGCGACACGTTCACTCCGATGAGCGTGTGCGACCCCCACGGCGGCATGCATTCACTGTGGACCGACGTGTTGGTCGACCAGGAGTTCGCACCGCAGGTGCCCAGTGGTTACGACCCCGCCTATAGCGCGGCGTTCGAGCGGCAGCTCGCCGAGCGCGCCGACGAGATCGCCGCGGTGATCGTCGAGCCGGTCGTGCAGGGTGCAGGCGGTATGCGGTTCCACGATCCGCGCTACCTGTCGGATCTGCGCGCGGCCTGCGATCGCCACGGCGTGCTGCTGATCTTCGACGAGATCGCCACCGGTTTCGGTCGCACCGGCGAGTTGTTCGCCGCGAACCATGCCGGAGTCAGCCCCGACATCATGTGCGTCGGCAAGGCACTGACCGGCGGCTACATCACCCTGGCCGCCACCCTGTGCACGGCCACAGTCGCGCAGACGATCAGCTCGGGGGAGCCGGGTGCGCTCATGCACGGGCCCACCTTCATGGCGAACGCACTGGCCTGCGCGGTCGGCGTGGCCGCGGTGGAACTGCTGATCGACAGCGACTGGCGCACTCAGGTGCGCACCATCGAGGCAAGGCTGCAAGAGGGCCTGGCTCCTGCTCGCGACCTCGACGGCGTCGCCGATGTGCGGGTGCTCGGCGCGATCGGTGTGGTGGAGATGAAGCAACCGGTTGATATGAGGGTGGCGACCGCGGCTGCATTGCGTCACCGAGTCTGGCTGCGCCCATTTCGCAACCTGGTCTATGCGATGCCGCCGTATATCTGCACCCCCGGTGAGATCGAACAGATCACCGCGGCGATGGTCGGCGTCGCGCGTGCACTAGCCTGAACGGTGTTCAATTGTCGGCACCGCCGACGCGTTCAATTTGTCGGCACGCCACCGAGGAGCATCAAGGTGACCCGCACGGATCTTTCCCCGTTGTCCTGGCTGGCCGACGTCGAACAGCAGCGCCGGGCCGACGGATTGCGACGCGAATTGCGGGTCCGCCCACCGGTCGGGGCTGAGCTCGACCTGGCCTCCAACGACTACCTGGGTTTGTCGCAGCACCCTGACGTGCTCGACGGCGGGGTCGAGGCATTGCGTACCTGGGGTGCCGGCGCCGGCGGATCGCGCCTGGTGACCGGTAACACCGAACTGCATGAGGAGTTCGAGAACGCCCTCGCCGGGTTCGTCGGTGCCGAGTCCGCCCTGGTCTTTTCGTCGGGGTACACCGCGAATCTCGGGGCTGTCGTGGCGCTGTCCGGACCCGGCTCGCTGGTGGTGTCCGATGCGTTGACCCACGCGTCGCTGGTCGACGCGTGCCGGCTCTCGCGCGCCCGGGTGGTGGTCTCACCGCATCGCGACGTGGCCGCGGTCGAGGCCGCGCTTGGTGGGCGCGCCGAAAAGCGTGCGGTCGTGGTGACCGAGTCGGTGTTCAGCGCCGACGGTGTGCTGGCCCCGCTGCGCGAACTGGACGCGGTGTGCCGTCGCCACGGCGCGCTGCTGATCGTCGACGAGGCGCATGGTCTCGGTGTCCGCGGTACCGGCGGACAGGGGCTGCTGCATGAGGTGGGGCTGGCGGGAGCGCCCGACGTGGTCATGACGACCACGCTGTCGAAGGCGCTGGGCAGCCAGGGGGGCGTGGTTCTCGGGCCCGAGGCGGTGCGGGCCCACCTGATCGACGCGGCCCGGCCGTTCATCTTCGACACCGGGCTGGCGCCGGCCGCCGTCGGCGCCGCGTACGCGGCGCTGCGTGTGCTGATCGCCGAGCCGCAGCGGGCCCAGGCAGTGTTGACCCACGCTGCCGAGTTGGCCCGGATCTCGGGTGTGACGGGCGCCCCCGACTCCGCGGTGGTGTCGGTGATTCTCGGCGAGCCCGAAGTTGCTTTCGCTGCCGCCATGGCTTGTCTGGAACGGGGCGTGCGGGTGGGCTGCTTCCGTCCCCCGACCGTCCCGGCCGGAACCTCGCGCCTGCGGCTGACCGCGCGAGCTTCGCTGTCCGACGACGAGATGGAGCTGGCGCGGCGGGTGCTGACCGAGGTGCTCGCGGCCGCCCGCCCATGAGCATCGTCATCGTCACCGGCACTGACACCGGCGTCGGGAAAACCGTAGGCACTGCGGCACTGGCGTGCGCAGCCCGGCTCGCAGGCAGCGATGTGGCCGTGTGCAAACCGGTGCAGACCGGGACCGCCGACGGCGACGACGACCTCGGTGAAGTCCGCAGGCTTGCCGGAGTCGCCGCGCTTCACGGGGACTGGCGCTATCCCGAACCACTGGCGCCCGAGGCGGCCGCACAACGGGCGGGACTGACGCTGCCCACCCGCGCCGAACTGGTCACGGCGACGCTTTCCGTGGACGCGCCCGGGCGGTTGACCCTGGTGGAGGGAGCCGGCGGGCTGCTGGTGCGGATCGGCGCGGACGGCGTGACACTACGCGACCTCGCGGCCGAACTGTCCGCACCCGTGCTGATTGTGGTCCGCGCCGGTCTCGGCACTCTCAACCACACTGAACTGACTCTTGAATCGCTTGCAGGGCAAGGTATTCCATGTGCGGGTTTGGTGATCGGCGCTTGGCCCGCGCAACCCGGCCCGGCCGAGGAAGGCAACCTCACGGAGTTGGCCCGGCTGGCGCCGCTACGCGCAGTACTGCCCGCCGGCGCTGGGACCGTGACTGCCGACGAGTTCGACGCGATCAGCGCTAGCGCGTTCGACCGAGGGTGGATCGAGAGCCTGTGCGGCCGATGAGCGCTTGCGCGAAGAGGAAATGGGCATGATGAGCGCTTGCGCGAAGAGCGACTAGCGTGGTGCATTCCGTCGAGTTCGTGTTCGACGCCGATACCGAGGCAGTGGTCCGCGGTATCTGGGACGGACTGCGTGAGGCCGGGATCCCCAGCCAGGCGCCGGCGAGCCGGCCACACGCGACGCTGACGGTAGCCCAACACATCGACCCGGCGGTCGAGACGGTCTTACTGCCGATCGCCGACCGCTTCCCGCTGCCCTGTCATGTGGGCGCCACACTGATCTTCGGGCGGTCGGCCGACGTGCTCGGTCGGCTGTTGCTGCCTTCGCCGGAGCTCCTCGATGTGCATGCCCACATCTATCGGTCCTGCCTACCGCTGATGACGCCGGGTCCGATGCCGCACACCGAACCAGGGCACTGGACTCCACATGTCACGCTGGCCCGCCGGATCTCCCCGGCAAAGCTCGCCGCGGCGCTGCGGATCGCTGGCCGGCCGCGAGAGATCACCGGCGAGATCACGGGTCTGCGGCGATGGGACGGCGACCACAGGACGGAGCACCTGATCGGCTGACCTGCGATCGAACTCCACTGCGGCCAGATCGCTTGCGGCCGTGTGCTATTCGAAGTGCAGCTGCAGCGCGCCAAGGTCAGCGCCGTGCACGCCGAGTCCGTCGACGAGCAGTTGCAGCCCAAATGTGAACTCGCGGCCGGTATCGGCCATCAACACCGACTGCTCGTCGGTGAGCGCGCCGGCCGCATCCCACTGCAGCCGGGACTGCTCGTCGACGGTGAATCCGAGGACGTAATACATCACGGTGCGAGCTGCGGGTTGGGCGTCTTGCTCCGCCACACCGGCGTCACGGGCAGCCTCGGTGAGTTGCGCGACGATCGCGGCGGCGCGGGCCGACTGACCGGCCGCGAAGCTGGACGATACGAGCTCGGCGCCGTCGGTGTGCGACAGCAGAGCGTTTCGCAGGGCCGCGCAGATCTCGTGGATCCGGTCGCGCCACGCGAAGGCCTCCGCATCGGTGCCGGCGGGCTCCAGAATGCGGTCTGCCACGGCCCCGAGCAACTCCTGCTTGTTGGCAAAGTGCCAGTACAGCGCGCCCGGGCTGACGTTGAGTTCGCGGGCCAGTCGCCGCATGGTCAGGTCCGCGACGCCGTAGCTGTCGAGGATGGCCGCCGCCGCATCCACCACGTCGGGTTTGTGGAGTTGCACGCCGCTACCCTAACCTGAACGGTGTTCAACTGTCGGCACCGCCGACGTGTTCAACTGTCAGCACCGCCGCAGCGTTCAACTGCCGGCACCGCCGACGTGTGCGTGTGTAAGTCGACGATCCTCAGGAGGAACCACCGTGACGCAGGCGGCCGTGGATGTGCTGAGTGTGGCCCGCGAACAGGTCCTGGAGCGTGGCGTGGGCCTCGATCAGGACCAGACGCTGCACGTGCTGCAGCTGCCCGATGAGCACCTCGAGGAACTTCTCGCTCTGGCGCACGAGGTCCGGATGAAGTGGTGCGGACCTGACGTCGAGGTCGAGGGGATCATCAGCCTCAAGACCGGTGGCTGCCCTGAGGATTGCCATTTCTGTTCTCAGTCGGGGCTTTTCGCCTCACCGGTGCGCAGCGCCTGGCTGGATATCCCGAGCCTGGTGGAGGCGGCTAAGCAGACTGCGAAGACCGGCGCGACCGAGTTCTGCATCGTCGCGGCGGTCCGTGGCCCGGACGAGCGGTTGCTGGCTCAGGTGGCCGCCGGCATCGAGGCAATCCGCAACGAGGTTGACATCCAGATCGCCTGCTCGCTGGGCATGCTGTCCGAAGACCAGGTGCAACGGCTCTCCGAGATGGGCGTGCACCGCTACAACCACAACCTGGAGACCGCGCGCTCGTTCTTCACCAACGTCGTGACCACCCACAGCTGGGAAGAGCGTTGGGATACCTTGCGCATGGTCCGCGAGGCCGGCATGGAGGTGTGCTGCGGCGGCATCCTCGGTATGGGAGAGACGCTGGAGCAGCGCGCCGAGTTCGCGGCGAATTTGGCCGAGCTGGATCCGCACGAGGTGCCGTTGAACTTCCTCAACCCGCGCCCGGGTACTCCCTTCGGCGACCTGGAGGTGCTGCCCGCCTCTGAGGCGCTCAAGGCAGTCGCGGCGTTCCGGCTGGCGTTGCCACGCACCATGCTGCGCTTCGCCGGCGGCCGGGAGATCACGCTGGGTGACCTCGGCGCCAAGCAGGGCATCCTGGGCGGCATCAACGCCGTGATCGTCGGCAACTACCTGACCACGCTGGGCCGTCCGGCCGAGGCGGATCTGGAACTGCTCGATGATCTGCAGATGCCGATCAAGGCTCTCAACGCCACCCTGTAGAACTGTGGGTGATGATTAGCGAGATGCCGGCGCTGCCCGCGCCCGTCAGCGCCGGTGTGTACAACGTCTACACCGGAGTCGAGGTCAACGCGGTGGCTGGCGCGGCAGTTCCGACCGCCGCGCAGTTGGGCCTTGAGCCGCCACGGTTCTGCGCCGGATGTGGCCGCCGCATGATTGTGCAGGTGCGCCCAGATGGTTGGTGGGCGAAGTGCTCGCGGCACGGAGTGGTGGACTCGAAGGACCTCGAGGCTGAACGATGAGCGCTTGCGCGAAGAGCCGAGTACCGCGATGAGCATGCCCGCCGAAGAGCCCGCAAGCGTTTTCGTCACTGTGACCGATGATGCTCTCGCCCCGCATATTTCACGACAGCGCGCAGTGGTGACGGTCGTCGCGGCGCTGGCGGTGGCGGGCGCGGTCGTCGGTGCGCTGTGGGCGTGGTTGGCGCCGCCGATCCACGGAGTGGTGGCGTTGACGCGCAGCGGCGATCGGGTCCAGGCCTACCTCGGCAGCGAGTCCGACAACTTCTTCATCGCGGCGTTTGTGTTCGTCGGTTTCGTGGTGGTGCTGTCGGTGGTGGCGGCCGTGCTGGTGTGGCAGTGGCGCGAGCACCGCGGCCCGGTGCTCGTCGGGGCACTGGCCGTCGGATGTGCGGTGTCGGCTGCGACTGCGGCCGGCGTGGGCGTCGCTCTGGCACATCTGCGGTACGGCACTATCGACGTGCTCGGAGCTCCGGTCACTCCCGAACATCGCGTGCACTATGTCGTGGAAGCTCCTCCGGTGTTCTTCGGGCACGGCCCGCTGCAGATCGCCACGACGATCCTGTTCCCGGCGGCCGTCGCAGCGTTGGTCTATGCCTTGATGGCGGTTTCCGCAGCTCGTGACGATCTGGGCGCATGGCCGCCCGAGGACACGACCGCCTATCCGGTGCTGCCGGCCACGGTGGGCCAACCCGGGGCGTGAGACGGCTCAGAGCGGCCGGTGTCGCACTGTCCGGCCGGTGACCATCTTGATGCCGACGCCGGCGAGCCGGGCCATCCCCACGTAGGTCATGGGGTTGAGCAGCGTCGGCCATTTGGTTCGCACCATGTGCTCGCTGAGCGGGCGCTCGGCGAACCGGTCCACCAGCCAGCGCAGCGCCATCGGGGCTGACATGGGATGCAGCAGCAGATGGTCGCAGAACATGTCGCGGTGGTAGGTGACATCGGTGCCACCCGTGGCGTACACGTCGGCGAGGGCGTCGATGTCGTCGACCGAGATGATTTCGTCGTGCACGGCCTGGACGATGAGCACCGGCGGCCGCGGAGCAGCAGTCCCGAGCTTGATGTCATCGAACACGTCACTGACCTCGGGCATGGCGAGGATCTCTTCCAGCGGCATGTCCACGAGATCGTCCATGTCGGTGCCGATGAGGCGCAGAACGGCTTCCACAGTGGTCATCCGGTGCAGCCGGTCCAGCAGGTTGCGGCCTTCGCGGGTGGCGTGTTCGGCGATGACGCGGTTGAGCTCCGGGTAGATGTCGGCGAGCGCGGCGACCACCAGTGCGGGCAGGCCGGAGAAAATGGTGCCGTTCAGCTTGCGGAAGGTATTTCCGAGATCGCCGACTGGCGAGCCAAGGACAGCGCCGACGATGTTGAGTTCGGGCGCATAGGATTCACAGGTCTCCGCGGCCCAGCCGGTGGCGAGCCCACCGCCCGAGTAGCCCCACAGACCTATGCGGGCCTCCGGAGAGAGACCGAGGTGTTCGGATTCCAGCGCGGCCCGCAGCCCGTCGAGAATGCGATAGCCGGGCTCGTAGGGCGCACCCCACATCCCTCGGATGCCTTCGTGGTCAGGGATCGACACCGCCCAACCCTGGGCCACCGCAGCGGTGATCAGCAGGAGTTCGAGTTGGGCCAACGATCCGGTGGCCTTGGCGTGGCGGCGCAACGCGTACGACGGGAAACAGCGCCCGGTGATGGCGTCGATTGCGCATTGGTAGGACACCAGCGGACAGTCCGGTTCGGCATCGGGCGGAATGATCACCGTGGTGACTGCGGCTTCGGGGACCCCGTTGCGGTCGGTCGACCGATAGAGCAGTTGTGTGGCGTGCAGACGCTGCGGGATGAACCCGAGGAAGGACAGCTCCACGTCGCGGCTGCGCAGCACGGTGCCGGGAGCGGCGTGCTGGAAGCCGGCTGGTGGTGTGTAGAACGGATCGTCGGCCGGCAGCTGAGGCCGGGCAGCGCGATCGAGCTCCTCGTGCGGGGTACGACCGATCCACTCGGCGCCCGTCAAGTCGGCGACACTGCCCAAGTTCATCCCGGCATTCTTGCTTAAGAAGGGTCTAAGAATCCAGCCGGGTCACCCAGGCGGGCGTAGTGCGGCGAATTCGTCGGTCACGCGATAGTGCGATTCGGTGAAGCGGTACAGCGCTGCCGGGCGCCCTCCGCTGCGCCCCGAGCGGGCAGTGGTACCGGTGCGGGTGATGACGTTGCGGCGTTCGAGGACCCGTTGCAGGTTGGTTGTGTCGACCTGGTAGCCGAGCGCGGCACCGTACACGTCGCGCAATGTCGAGAGGGCGAATTCCGTTGGCGCCAAGGCAAACCCGATGTTGGTGTAGGACATCTTCGCGACCAGGCGGGCCTGCGCGTGTTCGACCATCGGGGCGTGGTCGAAGGCCATCGGGGGCAGGTCGTGGACCGGGTGCCATCGGGTGTCCGGAGGCAGTTCCGGCATGGCGGGGGAGGGCACCAGCCCCAGGAACGTCGATGCGATCGTGCGGACTCCGGGAACGCGGCCCGGCGCGGAGAACACCGCGAGTTGTTCCAGGTGGGCCAATTGTTGCAGGTCCACTTTCTCGGCAAGCTGGCGGCGGACCGAGCTGGTCAGATCCTCGTCCTCACCCAACCGGCCGCCGGGCAGGGACCACTTGCCGCGTTCGGGTTCACGGGCACGCTGCCATAGCAGCACGTTGAGCACCGGTTGCCGGGAGTCGAGGCCGCGAACCTGGAACACGACGGCGAGCACTTCATGCTCGGTGCTACCATGTGACATGTTTTCGATTATAAGTCGAAAACCTGGATTGGATTGAGGAGGCCGCCGTGACGGTTCTCGATAGCACGACTGCGGGGGAGTTGGCCGACATGATCGTGGCCGGTCCCGACGGCTATACCGGCGTGGTCGGTGACGAGCGCTGGGCCGCCGAGATTCGTCGGCTTGTCGACCAGCGTGGCGCGACGCTGTTGGCGCACAACTACCAGCTGCCTGAGATTCAGGACGTCGCCGACCATGTCGGCGATTCGTTGGCGCTGTCCCGCATCGCTGCCGACGCTCCCGAGGACACCATCGTGTTCTGCGGCGTGCATTTCATGGCCGAGACCGCCAAGATCCTCAGCCCGGCCAAGACTGTCCTGATTCCCGATCAGCGTGCGGGCTGCTCGTTGGCTGATTCGATCACCGTCGAGCAACTGCGGGCATGGAAGGACGAGTATCCCGACGCCGTCGTCGTGTCCTATGTCAACACGACCGCAGCGGTGAAGGCGCTCACCGACATCTGCTGCACGTCCGCGAATGCCGTCGACGTCGTCGCTTCCATTCCCGCGGACCGCGAAGTGCTGTTCTGCCCCGACCAGTTCCTCGGAGCGCACGTCCGGCGCGTCACCGGCCGCACGAACATGCACATCTGGGCCGGTGAATGCCACGTGCACGCCGGCATCAACGGTGACGAACTTGCCGACCAGGCGCGCTCGCACCCGGATGCCGAACTGTTCGTGCACCCCGAATGCGGTTGTGCCACTTCGGCGTTGTACCTGGCTGGCGAAGGGGCGGTGCCCGAGGAGCGGGTGAAGATCCTGTCCACCGGCGGCATGCTGGACGCAGCGCGAGAAACCCGGGCGCACGAGGTGTTGGTGGCCACCGAGATCGGCATGCTGCACCAGTTGCGTCGCGCCGCACCGGAAATCGACTTTCTGGCGGTCAACGACCGGGCGTCCTGCCGGTACATGAAGATGATCACGCCGGCAGCCCTGCTGAGGTGCCTGATCGACGGGGCCGACGAGGTGCACGTCGATCCCGAAACTGCCCGCCTGGGCCGCGCCAGTGTGCAACGGATGATTGCCATCGGCCAACCCGGCGGCGGCGAGTGAGCGCGTTGTCGGCTCGCATCGCCGGCCGCCCGTTCGTCTGCGGTACGGCGACGCTGTGGCAACAGCGCGCCGATGTCGTGGTGATCGGCACCGGGGTTGCGGGCTTGGTGGCGGCGCTCGCCGCGCACCGACGGGGCCGACGGGTCGTGGTGCTCAGCAAGAGCGGCGAGACCGCGACCAGCTATGCCCAGGGTGGCATAGCCGTTGCGATGCCTGGCAACGACGATTCGATCGAGGCGCACGTCGCCGACACCTTGGCGGCCGGGGGCGGTTTGTGCGATCACGACGCGGTGCGTTCGATCGTCGCCGACGGCTACCGCGCCGTGGCTGACCTGGTCGGCGACGGTGCACGGTTCGACGAGACCACTCCCGGCCGATGGGCACTGACCCGCGAAGGTGGACATACCCGGTACCGCATCATCCACGCCGGCGGCGATGCCACGGGCGCGGAAGTGCAACGCGCCCTCGACGTCGCGGCGACCAACCTGGACATCCGGCGTCATCACGTTGCACTGCAGGTTCTCCACGACGGTTCCGTAGTCACCGGCGTACTCGTGCACAACCAGGACGGCATCGGCATCCTGCACGCGCCGTCGGTGATCCTGGCCACTGGTGGTCTTGGGCATCTGTATTCGGCCACCACCAATCCCGAGGGTTCGACAGGCGACGGCATCGCTCTGGCACTGTGGGCCGGGGTGGCGGTGGCCGACATCGAATTCGTCCAGTTCCACCCGACCATGCTGTTCACCGGTCGCGCCGGTGGCTCGCTGCCGCTGGTAACTGAGGCGATCCGTGGTGAAGGCGCTGTTCTCGTTGATTCACAAGGTCGTTCGGTGACCGACGGGGTCCACCCGATGGGCGATCTGGCGCCGCGCGACGTGGTGGCAGCTGCCATCGACGCCCGTCTGACCGCCACCGGGGACCCGTGCGTATATCTCGACGCTCGCAGCATCAACGATTTCCGGCGTCGGTTTCCGACCGTCACGGCATCGTGCGCCGTAGCCGGAATCGACCCGACCCGTGAACCGATCCCGGTGGTACCCGGTGCGCACTACAGCTGTGGCGGCGTGGCCACCGACGTGCACGGCCGCACTGAACTACCCGGCTTGTTCGCCGCGGGCGAAGTGGCCCGCACCGGTATGCACGGCGCCAACCGGCTGGCCTCCAACAGCCTGCTCGAGGGGCTCGTGGTGGGAGGTCGTGCCGGACGTATCGCGGCCGACCATGCGGCACAGGTCGGGTCGGTCCGCGCGCAGGCCCCGCGGGACCGTCGCCTCGACATCGTCGACCGCGAGCTGCTCCAGCACGCGATGTCCACTCATGCGTCCGTGGTCCGCGACGCCGCTGGGCTGGGTCGCCTTGGTGAGGTGCTGGCTACAGCGCATCAACGGGAAGCTCTGAACCGCAGGAGTTTTGAAGACGCGACACTCACCATGGCGGCGCGGGCGGTGGCCGCCTCGGCGCTCGCCCGTACCGAATCGCGAGGCTGCCACCACCGTGCCGACTTCCCCGAAGCCGACCAGATCCAGGAGCATCCGTTGAGCATTCGACACGGTGCCGACGGCATCATCGTCGCGACACCGACAACGGTGTGCTGATGGCACTTTCGGAATCCGAGCTCATCGAGGCCAGGGCCACGATCGCTGGTGCACTGCGGGAGGATCTGCGCTACGGCCCCGACGTCACCACCCAGGCGACCGTGCCGGCCTCGTCGTTGACCACGGCGTCGGTGGTCAACCGCGAGGCGGGAGTCGTCGCTGGCGTCGACATCGCCCTGCTGGTACTCGACGAAGTGATCGGGCCCGACGGATACCGGGTGATCCACCGCGTCGACGATGGAGCCCGGCTGGACGCCCAGTCGCCCGTGCTGACTGTGGAGGCGCCGACCCGACAGCTGCTCACCGCTGAGCGCACGATGCTCAACCTGGTGTGCCACCTGTCCGGCATCGCCACCGCGACCGCGGCCTGGGTAGATGCGGTGGCCGGCACGAACGCCAAGATCCGCGACACCCGCAAGACGCTGCCCGGCCTGCGTGCGCTGCAGAAATATGCGGTCCGCGTCGGCGGCGGCGTCAATCACCGGATGGGGTTGGGTGACGCCGCGCTGATCAAGGACAACCACGTGGCGGCGGCCGGGTCGGTGTTGGCGGCATTGCAGGCCGTGCGTGCCGCTGCGCCCGAGCTGCCCTGCGAGGTCGAGGTGGATTCGCTCGAGCAACTCGACGATGTGCTCTCGGCCGGTGCGGAACTGGTTCTTCTGGACAACTTCCCGGTTTGGCAGACCCAGATCGCCGTGCAGCGACGGGACTCCCGGTCGTCGATGACAAAGCTCGAATCCTCGGGCGGCCTCACGCTGGATACCGCAGCGGAGTACGCCGGCACCGGCGTCGACTATCTCGCAGTGGGTGCGCTCACGCACTCGGTGCGGGTGCTTGACCTGGGATTGGACATCTGAGTTTCGGTACGGATTCAGGCCGAGTCACATGTGTCACAACAGTCACTGTCCCGAACCCATAGTGGTGTTGCCCGACTGTTGGCGACAAAGTCGCGGAAACCGCCTCATGAGCACTACCATTCACTGCTGACCCAACCGGCCAATCCCACTGGCCACGGCAGTACCGCCAGCCGCAGCAGTCCCAGATTTAGGTTTGCCCGCCTATTCGCGACTTTGTCGCTCGCAGCCGGGCGCCTGTTGCCTCGTGTCAATATGCCCGCGGGGGGATTCGTTGCCTCAATTGGACAATGCCCGGCGGGGATCGTTGCCTCAACTGGTGGTGTCCGGGTTCAGGCGTTGGGGGTGGAAATATTCGTTGCCTCAGCCACCGGTGCCCGCCCCAGGCGCGCGATCGGTCGGGGACCGGCTTTGCTGGTGGTCACGGTGAGCAGTTCGGTGCACAACGCTTGAATGTCGCGTTGCAGGGCGGCGGGATTGAGCCCGGCGTAGACCTCGGCCAGATGCTTGACCTCCTCGGCGGTGACCACCGCATGGGCCTGGGCCCGACGGTACGGGGTCGCGGCCCGGTGATACCTCTTGGTCACCTGGGAACCCCGACGGACCTTCGACTTAAGTTTCTGCTGCGGGGAGAAATAGTTGCCCAACAACGACTGCAATACCCAGATCTTGTTGAGCAACACCACCTCTGCGGCCGTGTCGTAGCGGTGATAGCCCACCAGGACCCGCACCGTGGTCCAGTTCTTCTGCTCGACGTGACAACCATCGTTCTTGTTGCCCGCCCGCGACCGGGTGAAGGTGATGTGCCGCGTGCGGCACCACTCCAACAGGTGGAAGTTGATGAACTCCGACCCGTTGTCCGAATCCACCCCCCGGACCGGGAACGGCATCCCCGCCGCGATCTCACTCAACGCGGCCATCACCCGTTTCTCACCTTTGCCCAACACGCTGCGGGTCTCGGTCCAGCCAGTGGCGATGTCGGTGACCGTCAACGTGTAGGCATGCACCCCGGTGACCACCCCGCCGTCATGGCTGACCAGATCGATCTCGACGAACCCCGGCACCGCATCGTCCCACGCCGCCCAGGTGCGCACCGGGATCTGACTCTTGAGCAACGTGCCCGGTTTCGTCCGGGACCGCCCCTTAAGCTGGTGTTTCTTCCGTTCCGGGGCCAGTCGACGATCGATGGTGGCCGCCGACATCCCCGCCAACAACCCCGCCGTGGCGTCGTCGATGACCAACTCCCCGCACCGACGCAGCACCACCACCAACTCACCCAAGACCTCCGCCAACCGCTTACCGGCCGGCATCCCCACCACCGTCCAGCACAACACCAGGGCCTCAATGACGTCCGGGCCATAGGTTGGGGGCCGCCGCACCCGCGCCCGCACCCCGCAACGCCTTGCGGGCATGATCACGATGCCAGCCCGTCGTGGCACACAACTCATCAAGGATCCGGGACTTCTCGCTCCGACCCGCCCGCGCATACCGCACCGCGATCACCCTGGTCACCGCCCTGCGCTCCGTCAACGTCAACCCCATCCACCGGCGCTAACCCACCCCCGCCCCCACCACCGCAACGACACGCCGCAACCGGGCACTTTCACATGAGGCAACGAATCAGCAAAACGGACATTTTTAATGAGTCAACGCGGGCGCCTCATCACCGGGGTCCGTGGGGTCTAAGGGACATATGTGGCGGACGATACCGGCTGGGGTGAGAGTGATGATGCCGATGTGGTTGGTGGGGCGATTTCCGCGACTTTGTCGCTAACAGCCGGGCGGCACCACCATGATCTGAGAGTCGTGACTGCCGTTGCAGCTGTGACAGCTGGGACTGGCGACCGCCAGCGAACTCGGGGTTTCGTAGGGCACCGCCGACGTGCGCCGCCCGGATTTTATTCGACTGGACTGATCAGGGACAATCGAAGAGATGGCCGAGTTTCAGATGTCCCGTATCGACCTGCGTAACCGCGAGATGAGTGCCGCGCAACTGCGCGCTGCCCTGCCGCGCGGTGGCGTCGACGTGGACGCAGTGGTGCCCAGGGTCCGCCCGATCGTCGACGCAATCGCCGAGAGGGGTGCAGTGGCGGCCTTGGAGTACGGGGAATCGTTCGACGGAGTCCGGCCCGCGACGGTGCGCGTACCGGCCGTAATGCTGGCGCAGGCGCTGTCGGAGTTGGCCCCGGACGTGCGGGCCGCGCTGGAGGTGTCGATCGAGCGCGCCCGCACGGTACACGCCGATCAGCGCCGCACCGACACCACCACGACCCTGGCGCCAGGCGCGACCGTCACCGAACGCTGGGTGCCCGTCGAGCGGGTCGGCCTCTATGTTCCGGGCGGTAACGCGGTCTATCCGTCCAGCGTGGTGATGAACGTGGTGCCCGCGCAGACCGCGGGGGTGGACTCCCTGGTGATCGCGAGCCCCCCGCAGGCTCAGTTCGGCGGGCTGCCGCATCCGACCATTCTGGCCGCCGCGGCGTTACTCGGTGTGGAGGAAGTGTGGGCGGTCGGCGGGGCGCAGGCCGTCGCACTGCTCGCTTACGGCGGCACCGACACCGATGGCGCCGAACTGGCCTCTGTGGACATGATTACCGGTCCCGGCAACATCTATGTCACCGCCGCGAAGCGGATCTGCCGGTCGCAGGTGGGTATCGACGCCGAAGCCGGGCCTACCGAGATCGCCATCCTCGCCGACCACACCGCCGACCCCGTGCACGTGGCCGCCGATCTGATCAGCCAAGCCGAGCACGACGAGATGGCCGCGAGCGTGCTGGTGACCGACAGCGTGACCTTGGCGGACGCCACCGACCGTGAACTGGCCAACCAGCTGGCCACCACAGTGCACGTCGAGCGAGTGACCGCGGCCCTGTCCGGGCAGCAGTCGGCGATAGTGCTAGTCGACGACATATCTGCTGGTATCCGTACGGTCAATGCCTACGCCGCCGAACACCTCGAGATCCAGACCGTCGACGCCTCCGGTGTCGCCGACCGAATCCGTTCTGCCGGAGCGATATTCGTGGGAGCGTGGTCGCCGGTAAGCCTCGGTGACTACTGCGCAGGGTCCAACCACGTGCTGCCCACCGCGGGCTGTGCGCGACATTCCAGCGGGCTGTCGGTGCAGACCTTCCTGCGTGGCATCCACGTGGTGGAGTACGACGAAGCCGCGCTGAAAGATGTTTCCGGGCATGTAATCACGCTGTCGAAGGCGGAAGATCTACCCGCGCATGGTGAGGCGGTACGACGGAGGTTTGAGCGGTGATGAGCGCTTGCGCGAAGAACAGAGGGTACTGATGAGCGCTTGCGCGAAGAACAGAGGGCACTGATGATGCGCGACGTGACCTTGGCGGATCTGCCGCTGCGGGACAGTCTGCGGGGCAAATCGCCCTACGGCGCGCCACAGTTGCAGGTTCCTGTGCGGCTCAACACCAATGAGAATCCGCATCCGCCGACGCCGGCACTCATCGAAGACGTCACGGCCTCGATCCGCGATGCGGCAGCTGACCTGCACCGGTATCCCGACCGTGATGCAGTGGAGTTGCGTGCTGATCTGGCTGCCTACCTGACGTCGGCCACCGGCGTCCCGCTTACCACCGAAAACCTTTGGGCTGCAAATGGTTCCAATGAAATCCTGCAGCAATTGCTGCAGGCGTTCGGCGGCCCGGGCCGCAGCGCGATAGGGTTTGTGCCGTCGTATTCGATGCACCCCATCATTTCGGACGGCACCCAGACGGAATGGTTGCAGGCGACCCGGGCGGATGACTTCAGCCTGGACGTCGAAGCGGCAGTCGCAGCCATCGAGGACCGTAGGCCTGACGTCGTGTTCGTCACGAGCCCGAACAACCCGTCGGGACAGAGTGTTCCGCTCGAGGATCTGCGTCGTCTGTTGGATGCGATGCCGGGTGGGATCCTGATCCTGGACGAGGCCTACGGCGAATTCTCGTCACAGCCCAGTGCTGTCGCGCTGCTGGCCGAGTACCCGACCAAGCTCGTAGTCAGCCGCACGATGAGCAAGGCCTTCGCGTTCGCAGGCGGTCGGCTGGGATATCTGGCGGCCGCGCCCGCCGTGGTCGATGCGCTGCTGCTGGTGCGGTTGCCCTACCATCTGTCCGTGCTGACCCAAGCCGCAGCCCGAGCGGCGCTACGTCACGCCGACGATACCCTGGGCAGTGTGGCAACCCTTGCCGCAGAACGTGATCGAGTGACAGCTGAGCTGTCGCGCCTGGGTTACCGCGTGATACCCAGTGATGCCAACTTCGTGTTGTTCGGGGAATTCGCCGATGCACCCGCAACGTGGCGGCGCTACCTCGACGCCGGTGTGCTGATCCGCGATGTCGGTATCCCGGGATATCTGCGCACCACGATTGGCCTGGCCGACGAGAACAACGCATTCTTGACCGCCAGTGCGGAACTCGCCAAGACCGAACTCAACAGCACGGTAGGAGCATCGTGACCCGTCGCGCGAAAGTCGAACGGAAGACGAGGGAGTCCGAGATCGTCGTCGAGATCGATCTCGATGGCACCGGTGTGGTCGACATCGACACCGGGGTACCGTTTTTCGACCACATGCTCACCTCGCTGGGCACCCACGCCAGCTTCGACCTGACGGTGAAGGCCAAGGGTGACATCGAGATCGAGGGTCACCACACTGTGGAGGACACCGCGATTGTGCTCGGTCAGGCGCTCGGTCAGGCGCTCGGCGACAAGATCGGCATCCGGCGGTTCGGTGACGCGTTCATCCCGATGGACGAAACCCTGGCGCACGCCGCTGTCGACGTCTCGGGCCGTCCGTATTTCGTGCACACCGGCGAGCCGGACTACATGGTCGAGTTCACCATCGCCGGGTCCAGCACGCCGTATCACACGGTGATCAACCGGCATGTGTTCGAGTCGCTGGCGTTCAACGCCCGCATCGCTCTGCATGTGCGCACCATCTATGGTCGCGATCCACACCACATCACCGAGGCCGAGTACAAGGCCGTCGCCCGGGCGCTGCGCCAGGCAGTCGAATACGACCCGCGTGTCACAGGGGTGCCGTCCACAAAGGGCACTTTGTGACGAAGAAAGTCATTGTTCTCGACTACGGGTCGGGAAATCTGCGTTCGGCGCAACGGGCCTTGCAGCGGGTCGGTGCCGATGTCGAGGTGACCGCAGACCCGGGTGCCGCGGCAGCCGCCGATGGTCTGGTGGTGCCAGGTGTCGGTGCCTACGAAGCGTGTATGCAGGGCTTGCGGGCGATCGGCGGTGAGAAGATCATCGCCGACCGTTTGCAGCACGGTCACCCGGTGCTCGGGGTCTGCGTCGGCATGCAGATTATGTTCGCCCGCGGTGTTGAGTTCGGCGTGGAGACCGTCGGGTGTGGTCAGTGGCCAGGCGCGGTCACCCGCCTCGACGCGCCGGTCATCCCACACATGGGCTGGAACGTCGTCGAGGCTGCCGCCGGCAGTAGGCTATTCCGGGGACTCGACGCCGACACGCGGTTCTATTTCGTACACTCCTACGCCGCACAGGAGTGGTTGGGCAATCCTGACGCGCTGGTCACGTGGGCGACGCACCATGTTCGGTTCATCGCGGCGGTCGAGGACGGGCCGTTGGCGGCCACACAATTTCATCCGGAGAAGAGCGGCGACGCTGGTGCTACGCTGCTCGCGAATTGGGTTGAGGGACTGTGAGTTTGATTCTTTTGCCAGCCGTCGACGTGGTCGAGGGCAAGGCGGTGCGGCTGGTTCAGGGCAAGGCGGGCAGCGAGACCGACTACGGCTCGGCGCTCGACGCGGCGCTGGCCTGGCAGCGTGACGGCGCGCAGTGGATCCATCTGGTGGATCTCGACGCGGCGTTCGGCCGGGGGAGTAACCGGGAGTTGCTCGCCGAGGTCGTCGGCAAGCTGGACGTCGACGTGGAACTTTCCGGCGGCATCCGTGACGACGAATCGCTGAAGGCGGCCCTGGACACCGGCTGCGCCCGGGTCAACATCGGTACCGCGGCGCTGGAGAACCCACAGTGGTGCGCGGCGGCCATCGCCGAGTATGGCGACAAGGTGGCCGTCGGTCTGGATGTGCAGATCGTGGACGGTGCGCATCGGCTCCGCGGGCGAGGGTGGGAAACTGACGGCGGCGACCTCTGGGACGTGCTGCAACGCCTCGAGCGTGAGGGATGTTCCCGTTACGTGGTCACCGACGTCACCAAGGACGGCACCCTGACCGGGCCCAATCTGGAGCTGCTCGGTGCGGTAGCCGAGCGTAGCGGGGTGCCTGTCATCGCCTCCGGTGGCGTGTCCAGCCTTGACGATCTGCGGGCCATCGCCACCCTGACCGAGCGTGGTGTCGAGGGTGCGATCGTCGGAAAGGCGCTCTACGCCGAACGATTCACCCTGCCCGAGGCTCTGGCCGCGGTCAGCGGCTGATCCGGTGGACCCCAACCGGCTGGCCGCGCTGCTCGCCACTGCGGCCGAGATTCTCGACGAGGCGTCGGCTCCGTTCATCGCCGGGCACCGGGCCGATTCCGCGGTCCGTAAGCAGGGCAATGACTTCGCCACGGAGGTCGACCTGGCCATCGAGCGACAGGTGGTCAGGGCGCTGGCCGAAGGGACCGGGATCGGGGTACACGGCGAGGAGTTCGGCGGCGAACCGATCGATTCCGACCTGGTGTGGGTACTCGACCCGATCGACGGCACCTTCAACTACGCGGCGGGTTCGCCGATGGCCGCAATTCTGCTGGGGCTGTTGGCAAATGGCGAACCGGTCGCGGGCCTGACCTGGCTGCCCTTCATGGGACAGCGTTACTCCGCGCTCGCCGGCGGACCGGTATACGACAACGCCAAAGCGCTTCCTGCCCTGGACTCTCCGACACTGGCCGACTCCATCGTGGGAATTCAGTCGTTCAACATCGACTCGCGTGGGCGGTTCCCGGGGCGGTACCGGGCCCAGGTTCTGGCGAATCTGAGCCGTGAGTGCTCGCGCGTGCGGATGCATGGCGCCACCGGCATCGACCTGGCGTATGTGGCTGCCGGAATCCTGAGTGCCGCCATCAGTTTCGGGCACCACATCTGGGATCACGCGGCCGGTGTGGCACTCGTCCGCGCGGCCGGCGGTGTCGTGACCGATCTTGCCGGTGAGCCATGGACTGCCGAGTCCAAATCGGCACTGGCCGCGGCACCCGGTGTGCACGATCGCATACTGGACATCGTGAAATCCGCAGGCCACCCGGAGGATTACCTGTGACCAGTGACGTTGCCACCCGGGTCATTCCGTGTCTGGACGTCGACGACGGCCGCGTCGTCAAAGGCGTCAACTTCGCAAACCTCCGCGACGCCGGGGATCCCGTCGAACTGGCCGCGGCCTACGACGCCGAGGGTGCCGACGAGCTGACCTTCCTGGATGTGACGGCGTCGTCGTCCGGTCGGAGCACCATGCTGGAGGTGGTCAAGCGCACCGCCGAGCAGGTGTTCATCCCGTTGACGGTCGGCGGCGGGGTGCGGTCCGTGGAAGACGTCGACGTGCTGCTGCGTGCCGGCGCGGACAAGGTTTCGGTCAATACGGCCGCGATCGCGCGGCCAGAACTACTCGCCGAGTTGGCCCGGCAATTCGGCTCGCAGTGCATCGTGCTCAGTGTCGACGCCCGCACCGTTCCGGCCGGTGCGGCACCCACTCCGTCGGGCTGGGAAGTCACGACGCACGGCGGGCGGCGCGGCACCGGTATCGACGCCATCGAGTGGGCCACCCGCGGCGCCGAACTCGGTGTCGGCGAGATCCTGCTGAATTCGATGGACCGCGACGGCACCAAAGCGGGTTTCGACCTGGCCATGCTGCGCGCCGTGCGTGCGGCGGTCACCGTGCCCGTGATCGCCAGCGGCGGGGCCGGCGCGGCGGAACATTTCCCGCCTGCCGTTGTCGCAGGAGCCGATGCGGTCCTGGCCGCGAGCGTTTTCCACTTCCGGGAGCTGACCATCGCCGAGGTCAAGGCGGCAATGGCGGACGCAGGGATCACTGTGCGATGAGTGGACTCGATGCGACTATCGCGGCGCGGCTCAAGCGCAACGCCGACGGTCTGTTCGCCGCTGTGGTGCAGGAGCATGGCACCGGTGACGTGCTGATGGTCGCCTGGATGGATGACGACGCGTTGGCTCGCACGCTGGAAACCCGTGAGGCGACATATTTTTCGCGTTCGCGCGGCGAGCAGTGGATCAAGGGCGCCACCTCCGGGCACACCCAACGCGTGCATTCGGTGCGGCTGGACTGCGACGGTGACACGGTGCTGCTGGAGGTCGACCAGGTCGGCGGAGCCTGCCACACCGGCAATCACACCTGCTTCGACGCCGACCTGCTGCTCTCGCCCGAGGGCTAGCAGCCTCAGACCGCGAGGACGGGTGATCGGCCCAGGATGCGTACGAGCAGGGTGGTCGCGACGGTCTCGGCGGTGATCAGGCACACCAGCACCACGATCTGAAACCGTGCGGCTTCCAACGGCAGGGCACCCGCCATCAGCGCACCCACGAATGCGCCGGGGAGTGTGACGAGCCCCGTCGTCCTCGTCTGGTCGAGGACCGGGCGCACGGCGTCCCCGGCAGCAGCTCGGCCGATGTGCACCACCGATTGGCTCGGCGTCGCGCCGATGGACAGCCAGCCTTCGATCTCGGCTCGGGACTTCACCGACATCCGCTGAAAATTACGGCTTGCCAAGGTGGTGGCCGTCATCGTCGAACCGATGACGATGCCGCCCAGCGCGATCACGAACCGGCTCTCCAGGGCCAGCATATGCAGCCCGAACGCCAGGCCGATTGTCAGTGCACTCGCCGCCACCGTCGACATCACCACCGCGATCGGGCCGCCATGGAGGTCCCGAAGCCTGCGGCCTGCCGTCCACGCCGCCACGCTGACCATCACCGCCAGCGCCAGCGCCACCAGCGCAGGGTGAGCGAGGACTCCGCGCAGCGCGAGACTGATCAGCGCCAACTGCCCGAGCGCCCGGGTAACCGCCCACCATGGCGCGGCCGTATGTTCGATCTTGGCCCACCACATCACCGCCGAGGTGATGGCGAGCAGGACCGCGGCGCCAAGCAGCAAAGTCGCATACGGCATACGAGCATCTCACCACTGCTATAGGCGCGGCGCCCCGAAGTTTCCCCCGTGACGAACCCATGCGTGTGATGTTCGTCGCCCAGCCCATGGGCGAAATGGCAAAGTAGTCGACGCTAGTGACACCATCGAAATGTGGTGGTAATACGTTCAAATTCTGGGCGCGGCCCGGTGTGATGCATAGCACGCTCTTACGCGCACTCGGCCGCTTGTGGGTGTTTCGTGGACTCGCACGCAATCCTCTGGCCCGCATGACCGATCGGGTGGAAGCGATTGCCATGCTGACGGTTCTGGCTACTGCGCTTCTCGTCGTCCCGACCGCCGCGCAGTCGGGTGCCGATCGCTACGCGGCACAGATGCGTACGATCGCCGAACAGACTCGGTCGCAGCATCAGGTCGACGCTGTGGTGACCCAGGGCAGGGTGCAGGGGGCACAGCCTTACTCCGCAGATCTACCGTCGGTCGTCCAGTGGCGCGAGGGTTCACAGATCCGCACCGGGCGCGCAACGTTCTCGACGTCGACCTCGACCGGTCAGCGAGTGGTGATCTGGCTCGACAACCAGGGCAAGGTCGTTGCTGCCCCTAGACATAAAGCCGATGCCCAGTTGAGTGCATTCGTGCAGGCGGCCGGTGTGTGGCTCGGTGCAGTGACGTTGAGTGTGCTGATCGCCTACCTTGTCCGGCGGTTGCTCGACCGGATACGTGCGAACGCTTGGGAGCGTGAATTGCAGTTACTGGCGCACAACGACGACGGCTGGGCCAACCGGCGCATCTAGCAGTGCATGAACGCACCCCGGCGTTGCGGTGCGCCGGCTTGTCGGTGGCTTCGATAACAATGACGTGGTGACCGACACCGCAGTGCATGCCGATGGCGATTCCGCCACGGCACGTAAGGCGCGTGGTGCATTCTTCACACCTGCCGAGATCACCCGGTACCTCACCCGGTGGGCCGTGCGGTGCGCTGAAGAACGGATCCTCGAGCCCTCGGCAGGCGACGCGGCATTCCTGATCGAGGCCACCCACCGGCTGCAGGAATTCGGAAGTGCGGCCCCGCAGGTCGATGGTGTCGAGATCCATCCCGCCAGCGCCGCCGCCGCGCGGCGCCGGGTGGCCGCTGCCGGCGGCAGCGCGCATATCCGTACGGCCGATTTCTTCGATATCACCCCGCGGCCGGAGTACACCGCCGTGATCGGCAATCCGCCCTATATCCGCTACCAGGATTTCCGCGGGCCGGCGCGTGCCCAGTCCCGCCGGGCCGCCCTGCAGGCCGGTGTGGCGCTGTCGGGGCTGGCCTCCAGTTGGGCGGCCTTCACTGTGCACTCCGCTCTGTTCTTGCGCCCTGGCGGCCGGATGGCTCTGGTGCTGCCCGCGGAGCTGCTGAGCGTCAACTACGCGGCTGCCGTGCGCAGGTTCTTGTTCGACCGGTTCGCCCACGTCGAGCTGGTGATGTTCGACGAACAGGTGTTTCCCGAGGCCGAGGCCGACATCCTGCTCCTGCTGGCCGACGGATTCGATCAGGGCCCGTCCGGCCATGCTGTCATTCACCGTGCGCGCAATACCGCATCGCTGACATCGGAACTGGTGCAACGCAACTGGTCGCCACGCGACCCGGCCGACAAATGGGTCAGCGGGCTGATCGGCAATGCATCCGTCGACGCCGTGCACGCGTTACACACCGCGGGTCGGTTCGCCCACCTGGAGTTGTGGGGGGACACCACGCTGGGCATGGTGACCGGCAACAATGCCTTCTTCGCGCTGTCCCCGCAGCGGGTCGGGGAATTGGGGCTTCACCGCAGCGATCTGCTGCCGTTGTCCCCGCCGGGGAGTGCCCATCTCCGTGGCCTCACCCTCACCGCTGATCAGCTGGCGCAGCTCGGGGAGCAGGGCAAGTCCACTCAATTGTTCCGGCCCGCGGGCCGGTTGTCGGCGGCTGCCCAGCGCTACCTCGACGCCGGTCACGCTGCCGGGGTGCACCTGGCCTACAAGTGCCGGGTGCGGAAGCCTTGGTACCTGGTGCCGCTCGTGGCACCCGCCGACCTGTTGTTGACGTGCATGAACGCCGACACCCCGCGGCTGGTGACCAACCGGGCCAAGGCCCATCACCTCAACTCGGTGCACGGGGTGTATCTGCGGGACGGTTTAGCCGCGCTCGGGCGCGACCTGTTGCCACTGGCGGCCTTGAATTCGGTGACGCTGCTGCACGCCGAGATGACCGGCCGCTCCTACGGCGGCGGAATACTCAAAATCGAACCACGCGAAGCGGATCGGTGGCTGGTGCCGGCACCCGAGCTCATCGTCGCCCGAGCTCCGCAACTGCGCGCCGCGCGGCGACGGACGGCGACCTTGCTGCGCAACGGTCGGTTGCTCGACGCCGTACACTTGGTCGACGAAGCACTTGGTTTGGCCGACTTGGAATCCATTCGCGCAGCGCGATATTCGTTAGCTACCCGCCGGGCGGTAAGGTCTCGGCGTGCCCGCTGAACCGTCGACGAAAGCCACCGCGTGGGCCATCTTCGACCGGATCGTCGCCGATGCCGCACCCGGTGGTGAGCACACCAACCCCTGGGTGCGCAGCGGAGACGAACTCGTCTACCGCCCCGACTTCCGGGTGCTGCGCAGGCTGCTGGGTGTGCCACTGCACCTCGACGCCCCATCGACGACGGGTGTGCCGGCGCTGGCCCTGGATGTGTGGCTGGCGTACGAACTGCGCCGGGCCGGGTTCGACCCTGATGCGGTGTGGCCGCGGCCCAGTGAGCCGAGGATCATGCCCAGCGCCATCGCCAACCTGCTCGAGGCGCTGCCGCTCAAGGAACGCCAACTCATCGAACATCGGCTTCGCCGGTCCATGAAGGGCGTCGCCGGGTCCAGCGCCAGCATCCTCGGCAAGCACTACATGAAGCAGGTCGACGTGGTGATGTCGGACTGGGACACGGGCCCGGAACTGCTCGTCAGTACCAAGCGGATGGATTCCAGCTTCGGCAAGAACGCCGCCAACCGGGTCGAGGAGAGCTACGGCGACGCCAAGAACCTGCGGCTGCGCCACCCGATGGCTGCGCTCGGGTTCGTCTACGGGCTGCGTTCGACCATTCTCGACACAGAGCCGGACAAGGCCGAATGGCTGATCGACCTGCTCGGCAAACTCGGCACCGAGGACGATGCCTACCATGCCGTCGCGCTGGTGATGATCGACTACGACGCTGCGGCGCCGGTCGAGGACGACGAGGTGGACAGCATCGAAAAGGCCGAGCCTGACGCGCTTTTCGAGATCGTCGACGTCGAGACCGCCGCGGTGGACGAGGCGCTGGCAGCGCTTCCCGACATCGCGATCCGCCACGACACGGTGCCGCCCGAGCTGCAGCCGTCACGCTTTCTGGCCACCATGGTCACGCGCGTCGTCGACACGACGCCGGTGACCAGACACCGCGAAGCCCGCCGGCGCCGCCGGGAGGCGCCCGAGGGCTAACGGATCCTGGGCCCGGCCTTGGCGCGTGCGGTCCAGCGGCCGTCGTGGAACCCGACCTCGACCGGATGGGCGAACGCCGTAGAGACGTGGTCGGTCGTCACCGTCTCCCGGGCCGGACCGCTCGCGACGGTCCGCCCGTGCGCGATCAGCAGGGCATGCGTCGTCGACGTCGGCAGTTCTTCCAAATGGTGCGTCACCAGGATCGACGCCATATCGGAATGCGAATCATCCAGGGTGTCAAGGGTTTCCAATAGCTGCTCGCGGGCGGCGACATCCAGGCCCGTGGTCGGCTCGTCGAGAAGCAGCAGCCGAGGATCGGAGATCAGGGCACGGGCGATCAGTGTGCGGCCTCGCTCACCCTGCGACAGCGTCGGCCATGTCGCGTCGGCCCGAGCCGTCAGCCCGACGGTGTCGATGAGCTCCCGGGCGCGGGTCAGCTGTTCGGGGCTCGGTGTCCAGCGGGCCGCGGTGTCGATGGTGGCGGTGATCCCCGTGAGCACGACGTCACGCACGGTCAGCGGATACTGCAGCCGGTGCCGGGGATTCACGTGGCCGATGGACCGCCGCAGCACCGCAAGGTCGGTCCGCCCCATCTGTCCGCCGAGCACGCGTACCGTGCCGGTGGTCGGAAAGGTCACGGCCGCGCAGAATCCCAGCAGCGTGCTCTTACCGGCGCCGTTCGGCCCGAGCAGCGCCCAGTGCTCCCCGGACTGCACCCTCAGCGAGATGCCGTCGATGATCTGCTTGCCGTCACGCCGGAAGGTGACGTCGCTGATGTCCAAAACCGGTGTCATGAAAAGGATTCCTTCAGTGCGCTCAGGTGGGTTCTGCTGGAGGCGGCTGCGGCCGCAGGGTCGCGGGCGATGATCGCGTCGGCTAGCTGCTGATGTAGCGCGTGGTCGTGCGGCTCGGACGCGATCGGGCGGATCTTGAGCATGTCGATCATCGCCAGCCGTAGCCGCGGCAGGAACGCGTCGAACAACTGGGTCAGCACGTCGTTGTGTGCGGCGGTGATCACCGCGCGGTGAAATGCCATGTCGGCGTCGACGTGCTCGGGTACCGACTGGCCCTGCACACCGCGAGCAGCCAGGGTGCGCCGGATCGCGCGTAGGTCGGCCGGGGTGCGGCGAGTTGCGGCCAACGCGGCGCCCTCGGCCTCGATGGCGATGCGGGCTTCGATCACCGAGGCGATGTTCGCGCTGCGCAGTACGGTGTCCCAGTCCTCGGTGGCATCCAACGCCGTGACGAATACCCCGGCGCCCTGCCGGCTTTCCAGCACGCCCCTGCCTGCCAACTCGCGGATGGCTTCCCGCAGTGTCGAGCGGCCCACCCCGAGTTGGGCGGCGAGCGTGGTTTCGCCGGGGAGCCGGTGCCCGAGCGGCCACTCACCGTCTCGGATCCGGGTCAGCAGCAACTGCGCCGTCTGCGCGGCCAACGGGTGGCGTTGAACCTGCGAAACCATCTCAACCTCTCTACTTGTCTGAGGAGTTGTGTGTATTGTAACCATCGTGACGCGCGTGCTTCTCCTTAGCTGCCTCGGCAGGGCCTGACCGACCGGCCCCCTGCCGCGGGGCTGTCGTTGCGCCGGTCGACCCATCGCCGACCGAGCAGAAAGCACACCAACATGATCCACACTCAGACGTGGAACCGGCAGCAGCCTTCGACCATGCCGTCGCATCGCTACGCATCCGTTTTCGACCGAGTGGACGTTCCACTCACACAACGACATTGGCCCGACGTCCGCTTCACGGCCGCACCCCTGTGGGTGCCGGTGGACCTGCGCGACGGCAATCAGGCGCTGGCCGAACCGATGGACCCGACCCGCAAGCGGCGTTTCTTCGAGCTGCTGGTGGCCATGGGCTACAAGGAGATCGAGGTCGGCTACCCGTCGGCATCGCAGACCGATTACGACTTCGTGCGGCTGCTCGCCGATTCCGACATCGCCCCGTCCGACGTCGGAATCGTGGTGTTCACCCCGGCCCGGCGCGATCTCATCGAGCGCACCGTGGAGTCGGTACGCGGCGTCCGCAACGAGGTCGTCATCCACATGTACACGGCCACCGCACCGGTGTGGCGTAACACCGTGTTGGGCAAGGACCGCACCGAATTGCGCGAGCTGATCCTGTCCGGGGCCGGCGATGTACTCGAGTTGGCCGGCGACCTGCCCAACGTCCGCTTCGAATTCTCGCCCGAAGTGTTCAACCTGACCGAGCCCGACTACGTGCTGGAGTTGTGCGACACGATCACCGAACTGTGGCAGGCCGGCACGGACCGGCCGGTGATCCTCAATCTGCCCGCGACCGTCGAAGTGGCCACCCCGAACGTGTACGCCGACCAGATCGAGTACATGCACCGCAACCTGTCCCGTCGCGACAGCGTCATCCTCTCGGTGCATCCGCACAACGACCGGGGCACCGGCATCGCTTGTGCCGAACTCGCGGTGCTGGCCGGCGCGCAGAGGGTCGAGGGCTGCGTCTTCGGCAACGGGGAACGCACCGGCAACGTCGATATCGCGACACTCGCGTTGAATCTGCACGCCCAGGGCGTCGACCCGATGATCGACTTCTCCGACATCGACGAAATCGCCCGCACCGTCGCCTACTGCACGCGTATGCCGATCCCCGAACGACATCCGTACGTCGGCGACCTGGTGCACACCGCGTTCTCGGGTACCCACCAGGACGCCATCAAGAAGGGGTTGGCCGAACATCGCGCCAGGGCCGCACTCGAAGGTCGCTCCGAGCGTGAAATCGATTGGCGGGTACCGTATCTGCCGATCGATCCGGCCGACATCGGACGCACTTACGACGCGGTGATCCGGGTCAACTCGCAATCGGGGAAAGGTGGCATCGCCTACCTGCTGCTCACCGAGTACGGGCTGGACCTGCCCCGCCGCTTGCAGATCGACTTCGCCCGCCGCGTTCAGTCACACACCGACACCCACGGTGCGGAGGTCACCGCCGCCGAACTGTTCGACCTGTTCGATGCGGCCTATCTGCAACCCGGCGGCCCCGTCGAGCTGAAGGACTGGCACACCGGCCATGACGAAACCACCGAGATCACCCTCGTCGACGGCCAGACCCGGACCAGCACACATCACGGGATCGGCCCACTGGATGCGCTGACAGCGGCGCTGAGTGCCGTCGGCCGCGACGTCGAGGTGCTCAGCCTGACGCAGCAATCCGTCGGGCGTGCGGCGGTCAGCTATCTGGAGTACCGCAGGGGCGGTGTGACCGGTTGGGCGTGCGGGCGCAGCGACTCGGTGCTCGCCGCATCGATGGCAGCCGTGCTGCGCGCAGTCAACGCGCCCTGAGCACCTCCAGTGCCTTGTCGGCGTGGGTGTCCATGTTGATCTCACTGGAGATCACGTCGAGCACAGCGCGGTCGGTGTCGATGACGAACGTGATCCGCCTGACCGGCATCAGCTTGCCGAGCAGGCCGCGTTTGACTCCGAAGTGGCTGGCCACCTTTCCGTCGGCATCGGACAGCAACGGGAAGTCGAAGCGTTGAATGTCGGCGAACTTGGCTTGTTTGGTGACCGGGTCGGTGCTGATGCCGACCCGGGATACACCGAGGGCGGTGAACTCACCGGCCAGATCGCGGAAGTGGCAGGCCTCCTTGGTGCAGCCGGGCGTCATCGCAGCTGGATAGAAGAACAGCACCACCGGACCGTCAGCCAGCAAACTCGTCAGGCTCTGCACCGTGCCGGTCTGATCAGGGAGTTCGAACTCCGCAACAATGTCACCCGGCCTAAGAGGTGTCATGGGCGTCCACGCTACGCCGAGCGCGTGCGGTCAGTCTGGGAGGATCATCTGCGTGCACACGCTTGCTTCCACCACATCGCGTGAGGACTTCCGGGCGCTGGCCGCCGAACATCGCGTGGTCCCGGTGACCCGCAAGGTACTGGCCGACAGCGAGACGCCGCTGTCGGCGTACCGCAAGTTGGCCGCCAACCGGCCCGGGACGTTCCTGCTGGAATCGGCCGAGAACGGCCGCTCCTGGTCGCGGTGGTCGTTCATCGGCGCAGGTGCGCCGTCAGCACTGACCGTCCGCGACGACCAGGCGGTGTGGTTGGGGACGACGCCGCAGGACGCCCCGAGCGGCGGCGATCCGCTCGACGCGGTTCGCACGACGCTCGATCTGCTGGCCACCGCGGCGATGCCCGGACTGCCGCCCCTGTCCTCGGGACTGGTCGGCTTTTTCGCCTACGACATGGTCCGGCGCCTGGAGCGGCTGCCGGAACTCGCCGTCGACGATCTGGGCCTGCCCGACATGCTGCTGTTGCTGGCCACCGACATCGCCGCGGTCGACCACCACGAGGGAACCATCACGCTGATCGCGAACGCGGTCAACTGGAACGCCACCGATGACCGCGTCGACTGGGCCTACGACGATGCGGTCGCGCGACTGGACGTGATGACGGCAGCGCTCGGGCAGCCGTTGGCGTCGGCGGTGGCGACGTTCAGCCGCCCCGCGCCGCAGCACCGGGCGCAGCGCACGCTCGAGGAGTACTCGGCGATCGTGGAGAAGCTGGTGGGTGACATCGAAGCCGGCGAGGCGTTTCAGGTGGTGCCCTCGCAGCGGTTCGAAATGACGACTGGTGCGGATCCTCTTGACGTATACCGACTGCTGCGGGTCACCAACCCCAGCCCGTACATGTATCTGCTCAACGTTCCTGATGCCGAAGGCGGATTGGACTTCTCGATCGTAGGTTCAAGTCCCGAGGCGCTGGTCACGGTCACCGACGGGCGCGCCACCACACACCCCATCGCCGGGACCCGGTGGCGTGGGGCCACCGACGAGGAAGACATGCTCCTGGAAAAGGAGTTGCTGGCCGACGAGAAGGAACGTGCCGAGCACCTGATGCTGGTCGATCTCGGGCGTAACGATCTGGGCCGCGTGTGCCGCCCCGGCACCGTGCGGGTGGAGGACTACAGCCACATCGAGCGCTACAGCCACGTCATGCACCTGGTGTCCACGGTGACCGGCGAGCTCGCCGACGGCAAAACCGCACTCGATGCAGTGACTGCCTGCTTCCCGGCCGGCACCCTTTCCGGTGCCCCCAAAGTGCGAGCCATGGAGCTGATCGAGGAAGTCGAGAAGACCCGCCGCGGCCTCTATGGCGGTGTGCTGGGGTATCTCGACTTCGCCGGCAACGCCGATTTCGCCATCGCCATCCGCACGGCCCTGATGCGCAACGGCACTGCCTATGTGCAGGCCGGCGGGGGAGTCGTTGCCGATTCCAATGGCCCCTACGAGTACAACGAGTCGGCGAACAAGGCCAAAGCGGTACTCAACGCGATTGCTGCCGCCGACACGCTCACCGAACCATGATGCGGATCGCCCAGGTATTGCTCGTGGCCGCCGCGGCGGCCCTGTGGGGCGCGTCGCGGATGTCGTGGGTACAGGTGTCGTCATTCGACGGATTGGGGCAGCCCAAGAACACGGTGCTGACGGGTGCCATGTGGTCCACGGCGCTGATACCGCTCGCCCTACTGGTGTTGGCGGCTGCGGTCGCCGTGCTGGCATTGCGGGGCTGGCTGCTGCGCCTCTTGGCGCTGCTCGTCGCCGTCGCCAGCGCCGGGATGGTCTACCTGGGCATCAGCCTGTGGGTTGCCAAGGACATCGCTGTGCGCGCCGCGGACCTGGCGCTGGTGCCGGTGGCGCAACTGACCGGTACCCAGCAGTACTACGGCGGGGCCGTGTTGACGCTGGTCGCCGCGGTGGCTGCGCTCGTCGCGGCGATACTGCTCATGAGGTCGGCGACCGGGGCGCGCGCGGTGGCCCCTCGCTATGCGGCGCCAAGTGCCCGTCGGGCCGCCGCACACAGCGACGAGGGCGACGCCTCGATGTCGGAACGAATGATCTGGGATGCGCTCGACGAAGGACACGATCCGACCGGTGAGCAGAAGGGCGAGCACACCGATCCGGACAACAAGGGTCGGTGACAGCAGAAGGTACGGCGGCGGCTACCCTTCGAGTGAGGTCCACCGGGATCGTCCCGGGCGTACCGGAAAGGAATCGACGGCGATGAGTTCGGCCACTGTGCTCGACTCCATCATCGAGGGAGTCCGCGCCGACGTTGCCGCTCGCGAGGCCGTCGTAAGTCTTGACGAAATCAAGGCGCGCGCCCTGGATGCACCCGCACCATTGGACGTGATGGCCGCGTTGCGCGAGCCCGGTATCGGCGTCATCGCGGAGGTGAAGCGGGCCAGCCCGTCGCGCGGTGCGCTCGCCAACATCGCCGACCCGGCGCAGCTGGCTCGTGCCTACGAGGACGGCGGCGCCCGGGTGATCAGCGTGTTGACCGAGGAGCGGCGGTTCAACGGATCGCTGGCCGATCTGGACACGGTGCGCGCCGAGGTCTCAATTCCCGTGCTGCGCAAGGACTTCATCGTCAAGCCGTACCAAATTCACGAAGCTCGCGCGCACGGCGCCGACATGCTGCTGCTCATCGTCGCCGCGCTCGAACAGTCGATACTGGAATCGCTGTTGGAGCGCACCGAGTCTCTGGGAATGACGGCTCTGGTCGAGGTGCACACCGAAGAGGAGGCCGACCGTGCGTTGCGGGCCGGCGCCAGCGTGATCGGGGTCAACGCACGGGATCTCAAGACCCTCGAGGTTGACCGGGATTGCTTCGGACGAATTGCACCGGGGTTGCCCAGCAACGTCATTCGCATCGCCGAGTCCGGCGTCCGCGGAACTGCCGACCTGCTGGCGTATGCCGGCGCGGGCGCAGATGCCGTCCTCGTCGGCGAAGGGTTGGTCACCAGCGGTGACCCCCGAAGTGCGGTAGCCGATCTGGTCACCGCCGGGACACACCCGTCCTGCCCGAAACCGGCTCGTTGAATCGACGATGAGCTGCTGGCACGAAAAGGCACACTGATGGCGGATATCGCCGGTCCCGAGCTGCCGCGGTCCAGCGCAGCCGTGGCCGAACCCACTGTCCATGATCCCGACGCGCGCGGCCACTTCGGTTCTTACGGTGGCCGACTCGTGCCGGAAGCCTTGATGGCGGTGATCGAAGAGGTGACCGCGGCCTATGAGAAGGCCCGCGGCGAGCAGTCGTTCCTCGATGAACTCGACCGGTTGCAGCGGCACTACACTGGTCGGCCGTCACCTCTCTACGAGGCCACCCGGCTCTCCGAGCATGCCGGTGGGGCGCGCCTCTTTCTCAAGCGGGAAGACTTGAACCACACCGGTTCTCACAAGATCAACAATGTCCTCGGGCAGGCGTTGCTGGCCCGCCAGATGGGCAAGACCAGGGTGATCGCCGAGACCGGCGCGGGCCAGCACGGCGTCGCGACCGCCACCGCGTGCGCCCTGCTCGGCCTCGAGTGCGTGATCTACATGGGCGCTGTCGACACGCAGCGGCAGGCCCTCAACGTCGCGCGGATGCGCTTGCTCGGAGCCACGGTGGTCTCCGTGGAGGCCGGGTCGAAGACGCTCAAGGACGCTATCAACGAGGCATTCCGGGACTGGGTCACCAACGCTGACGAGACGTACTACTGCTTCGGGACCGCTGCGGGACCGCATCCGTTCCCGCTCATGGTGCGCGATTTCCAGCGCGTCGTCGGGTTGGAGGCGCGAGTGCAGATCCAGGACCAGGCCGGACGGCTGCCCGACGCCGTGACCGCATGCGTCGGTGGCGGGTCGAATGCGATCGGCATCTTTCACGCGTTCATCGACGACCCCGGCGTGAAACTGGTCGGCTTCGAGGCGGCCGGCGACGGTGTGGAAACCGGGCGGCATGCCGCGACCTTCTCGGGAGGTTCGCCGGGGGCGTTCCAGGGTTCGTTCTCTTACCTGCTGCAGGATGAGGACGGTCAGACCATCGAGTCGCATTCCATCTCAGCCGGCCTGGATTACCCGGGTGTCGGGCCGGAGCACGCGTTTCTGAAGGACATCGGGCGGGCCGATTACCGGCCGATAACCGACACCGAGGCGATGGATGCGTTCTCGTTGTTGTGCCGGACCGAGGGCATCATCCCCGCCATCGAGTCGGCGCATGCAGTGGCGGGCGCGCTGAAACTCGGGAATGAACTCGGCACGGGGGCGATCATCCTGGTCAATATCTCCGGCCGTGGTGACAAGGATGTGGAGACAGCAGCCAAGTGGTTCGGCCTGTTCGACGAGGGAGGCACCCGATGAGCCGATTGGCGGAACTGTTCGACGGGTGCCGAGCGGAAGGACGGGCGGCCCTTATCGGCTACCTACCAACCGGATTTCCGGATGTGCCGACGTCGATCGCGGCGATGACCGCACTGGTCGAATCCGGTTGTGACCTGGTCGAAGTGGGCGTGCCGTATTCGGATCCCGGGATGGACGGCCCCACCATCGCTGCCGCGACCGAAACCGCGCTGGCCGGTGGGGTCAGGGTCCGCGACACTCTGGCTGCCGTGGAGGCGATCAGCAATGCCGGCGGCCGGGCAGTCGTAATGACCTACTGGAACCCTGTGCTGCGCAAGGGAGTTGACACGTTCGCGCGTGATCTGGCCGCGGCCGGCGGCTACGGTCTGATCACCCCAGACCTCATTCCGGAGGAGGCCGACGACTGGCTGGCGGCCTCCGATGCCCATCAGCTGGACCGCATCTTCCTCGTCGCGCCGTCGTCGACCCCGCAGCGGCTGGTCTCCACCGTGCAAGCCTCCCGAGGGTTCGTCTACGCCGCATCGACCATGGGTGTCACCGGCGCCCGCGACGCGGTCTCCAGTGCCGCGCCCGAATTGGTGAGCCGGGTCCGCGAAGTCTCCGACATCCCGGTCGGTGTCGGCCTCGGCGTGCGGTCCGGCCGGCAGGCCGCGGAGATCGGGTCCTTCGCCGACGGTGTGATCGTCGGCTCGGCGTTGGTCTCGGCACTAGGCAACGGGCTCGACGCCGTCCGCACACTCACCGAAGAACTGGCCACCGGTGTTCGGCAAAGGGTCTCGGCTTGACCACAGCTATCCTCGCGTACCTGCCCAGCCCATCGCAGGGCGTGTGGCATCTGGGTCCGGTACCGATCCGCGCGTATGCCCTGTGCATCATCGGCGGCATCGTCGCCGCGCTCGTCATCGGGGACCGACGGTGGGCGGCGCGCGGGGGTGAACCGGGTGTCATCTACGACATCGCGCTATGGGCGGTGCCCTTCGGTCTGGTCGGGGGCCGGCTGTACCACGTGATGACGGACTGGCGTACCTACTTCGGTCCCGAGGGCAAGGGCCTGGCCGCAGCCTTCCAGGTTTGGGAAG
This sequence comes from Mycobacterium sp. 141, assembly GCF_000382405.1. Taxonomy (GTDB): domain Bacteria; phylum Actinomycetota; class Actinomycetes; order Mycobacteriales; family Mycobacteriaceae; genus Mycobacterium. The sequence continues at coordinate 174,218 of NZ_KB908259.1, read as the reverse complement.
GCGGCCTCGGCATCTGGGGTGCCGTCGCGCTCGGGGGCGTCGGTGCCTGGATCGCGTGCCGCCGGCGCGGAATTCCGTTGCCCGCGTTCGCCGACGCAATCGCACCGGGAATCGTGCTCGCCCAGGCGATCGGCCGGTTCGGCAACTACTTCAACCAGGAGCTCTACGGTCGCGCCACCACGCTGCCGTGGGGCCTGGAGATCTACGACCGGCGCAACGCCGCGGGCCTGCCCGATCAACTCAACGGTGTCTCCAACGGCACGGTGCTGGCCGTGGTGCACCCCACATTCCTCTACGAGTTGCTGTGGAACCTGCTGATTTTCGCGCTGCTGATCTGGGCGGACCGCCGTTTTCGGATCGGCCACGGCCGGTTGTTCGCACTCTATGTTGCCGGGTACTGCGTGGGTCGATTCTGGGTCGAGCTGATGCGCAGCGACGCTGCCACCCACCTGGCGGGCATCCGCATCAACACCTTCACCTCGACGTTCGTGTTCATCGGCGCCGTCGTCTACATCATGTTGGTGCCGAAGGGTCGTGAGGACCCGGCCACGCTGGCAGGTCACCGGCGTGGCGACACCGACGAAACGGTGATCGATGAGTCCGGCAAGGAATTGGTCGGTGCGGCCGCCACAACGGGTGTGGTGGCTGCCGGGGATTCCGACACTGTCGACGATGTGTCCGATGAACATTCCGAGGACATGCATCCGGATGCGGTGACGGAGGACGAGGGGGCCGATGCCGCCGCCGCGGTCGAATTGAAGGCGATCGCCCCGCAGACCGATACCGCCCAGGACGCGCCCGCTGAAGACGCTGCGGAAGGCGCCGAGACCGAAGAGGAACCACCGGAGGCTGCAAGCGAGGAGTCCGAAGCCGAAGATACGGTGGTTGCCGAGGGCGAGGACGTCGCTGTCACCGAGCCGAGCGAGCAAGAAGCCGAGGCGGAAGACTCCGAGACTGAAGCGGATACCACCGCGGAAGAGGGTTCGGTCGCTGAGGTAGTGACCGAAGGACCCGAGCCCGACCAACCCGCGGCCGACGAAGAGGCCGAGACTGAACAGCCAGAGGCTGAGTCCGCGGCCGCCGAGCCTGTCGACGAAGCAGCCGAGACGGACGAGCCGTCGGTGGACGAGGACGCAGCCGACCCCGAGTACACCGAATCGGAAGTCACAGAAGGTGATTCGGCTGAGTCGAAACCCGCGGAAGCCTCTGAGCCTGCCGAACCGACCGAAGCCGAGGTCGAGGACGAGGACGAAGCGTCAGGAAATGCCGCTGCTGTCCCGAGCATGCCGGCAGCACCAGCGCCCGAACACCGTCGTTGGTGGCGACGGCGGCGCTGACTGCCCTCCGGAAGGTGATGGCGGCTCGGCCGGGTCACGTTCTGGCATGCTGAGAGGCATGACCGATCGCCCGGATCCCGGCGCCGAAGGCTCGGTACCGCCGTTCCCGCCGCCTGCCGGATACCCACCGCCGCCTGGCTATGCGCCCCCGCCCGGGTACCCGCCGCCCGGCTACGGACAGCAGCCGCATGGTTATTACCCGCCGCCGATGTATGTCGATCCGGCCGCTCCGTACGGACGTCATCCGCTGACCGGAGAGCCGTTCTCGGACAAATCGAAGACCACCGCGGGGCTGCTGCAGTTGTTGGGTTTGTTCGGCCTGGTGGGAATTGGCCGCATTTATCTCGGCGACACCACCATGGGCGTGGTCCAACTCGTCGTCGGCATCCTGACATGCGGAATCGGCGCCTGGATCTGGGGCATCATCGATGCGATCCTCATCTTCACCGACAAGGTCCGTGACCCGAACGGACGTCCGCTGCGCGATGGGACCTAGCTCGGGACCCGGCATCAGGACGACGCGCTACGGTGCGCTCGGCGCCGGCGTCGTGCTGTCCGGGGCTGTCGCCTACATCGGTGTGGCCGATCCGCATCGCCCTGGATTCCTGTTCCCGACATGCCCGTTCAAGCTGATCACCGGCTGGAACTGCCCGGCCTGCGGCGGCCTGCGGATGATGCACGATGTGCTGCACGCGGACCTGGGCGCAGCCGTGGTCGACAATGCCTTCGCCCTGGTGGGGCTTCCAGTACTGGCCGCCTGGATTCTGGTGCGATGGCGCCTGGGCAAGCCGCTCTTTCCGGTGCCTGCCATCGTCACTATCCTGATCGCTGCCGTCATTTGGACCATGGTCCGAAATCTCCCGGGCTTCCCGTTGGTCCCAACATTCGTCGATGGGTAGCTGACCTGCACCGATACACTCGTATTCGGGCCGGTGCAGTCCCGGGGCCAGGATGTTCCGGACTGTGGAGGTGCGTTCCCGTGGTCTTCTCGGCATTGCCAAACGCTCAGGGTTTGTACGACCCTGCCAACGAGGCCGATTCCTGCGGTGTGGCGATGATCGCCGATATTCAAGGACGACGGTCGCACGGCATCGACGGTGCAGGCATCCTGCTGCAGTTGCCGGTCGAACTGTTGAGCCGCGTGGTGGATTTCGCGTTGCCGGCGCCCGCTGCCGACGGCACCAGCACGTTCGCCGCCGGAATCTGTTTTCTGCCGCAGGACCCCGTGGCCCGACAGGTAGCGCACGAGCGGGTCGAAGCCATCGCCGTGGAGGGAGGCCTGCAAGTTCTGGGCTGGCGCGTGGTGCCGGTCGACCCCGAAGGTGCCGGCATCGGTATGACGGCGCTGAGCTGTATGCCATACATAGCGTAGTTGTTCGTCGCCGCGCCCGAAGTCGAGGGTTGCAGTATCCCGTTCTGCCACTCGGGAACTGCGGGATGCCCACTCGGGAACCTCATACCGGAGTGGAATGACCTGGTGCGGCGGGGCCGCTGGGACGCGGCCAGCAACCGGCTGCATGCCACCAACAACTTCCCGGAATTCACCGGTCGGTTGTGCTCGGCACCCTGTGAGTCAGCATGCGTCTTGTCGATCGCCGAGGAGCAGACCGGCGGTAGCGTCACGATCAAACGCATCGAGCAGACCATCGCCGACCAAGCCTGGATGGACGGCACGCGCGCCGCAGCCCGCCGCCATCACCACCGGCAAGAGTGTCGCGGTGGCGGGCTCGGGTCCCGCGGGATTGGCTGCGGCACAACAACTCACCCGGGCCGGTCACGATGTGACTGTCTACGAACGCGACGACGGCTCGGTGGGCTGCTGCGTTACGGCATCCCCGAGTACAAGCTGGAGAAGGCGACCCTCAATCAGCGACTGGCCCAGATGCGGGCCGAGGGAACCCGATTCGTCACCGAGTGCGAGGTCGGTGTCGACCTGACCGTCGAGCAGTTGCGGGCTCGGTACCAGGAGGTCGTGCTGGCCGTCGGCGCCCTGCGGGCCCGCGACAACGACGTGCCCGGACGCGAACTGGCGGGTGTCCACCTGGCGATGGACCACCTGGTGTCGGCCAACCGGGAATGTGAAGGCAACGGACCGTCACCGATATCGGCCGCCGGTCGGCATGTGGTCATCATCGGCGGCGGTGACACCGGTGCCGACTGTTTGGGCACCGCGCACCGGCAGGGGGCAAAACCGGTGACCCAGTTGGACTACAACCCCGAACCGCCGGAAATGCGTGACAATTCTCTCTCCCCATGGCCGACCTGGCCGCTGGTGTTACGAACGTCACCGGCGCGTTGTCGTGCGGTTCGGACTAGCAGACCGATGCACCGGGGGTGTTCGTCTGTGGTGACGCACACCGCGGGGCCTCGTTGGTGGTGTGGGCCATCGCCGAAGGCCGCAGCGCAGCGCATGCGGTGGACGCCTATCTGATGGGTGACTCCGATCTGCCCGCGCCGGTGCGACCCGGTGCCCTGCCGCTCGCCGTCGTCTGAATCGATTAACGACTATGCTCTGAATCCGTGAACAGACGCGCGAAGATCGTTTGTACCCTTGGTCCGGCTACCGGCACTGAGGACGTCGTCAGATTGCTGGTCGAAGCTGGAATGGACGTCGCTCGGCTGAACTTCAGCCACGGCGACTATTCGGATCACGAGGCCGCTTACCGTCGGGTACGGGCAGCCTCCGACATCACCGGTCAGGCCGTCGGCATCCTCGCCGACTTGCAAGGACCGAAGATCCGCCTCGGTCGCTTCGCTGACGGACCGACGGTCTGGGCGACCGGCGAGACGGTGCGGATCACCGTCGAGGACTGCGCCGGAACCCACGACCGGGTGTCGACCACCTACAAGCGGCTGGCCGAGGACGCGTCGCCGGGGGATCGGGTACTTGTCGACGACGGCAACGTCGGTCTGACCGTCGAGAGCATCGACGGCAACGACGTCATCTGCAAGGTCACCGAGGGCGGCCCGGTCAGCAACAACAAAGGTATGTCGCTGCCGGGCATGAATGTGTCGGCCCCGCCACTGTCGGAAAAAGACATCAAAGACTTGGAGTTCGCGCTGCAGCTCGGCGTCGACCTGGTCGCCCTGTCTTTTGTGCGCTCGCCGGCCGATGTCGAGCTGGTGCACGAGGTGATGGACCGCGCCGGCCGTCGGGTTCCGGTGATCGCCAAGCTGGAGAAGCCCGAGGCCGTCGAGAACCTCGAGGCCATCGTGCTGGCATTCGACGCGATCATGGTGGCCCGCGGTGATCTGGGTGTGGAACTGCCGCTGGAGGAAGTGCCTCTCGTACAGAAGCGGGCAATCCAGATGGCAAGGGAGAACGCCAAACCCGTCATCGTCGCGACCCAGATGCTGGAGTCGATGATCGACAGTTCGCGGCCCACCCGTGCCGAGGCATCCGACGTGGCAAACGCGGTGCTCGACGGTGCGGACGCGGTGATGCTCTCCGGTGAGACCTCGGTGGGCAAGTACCCGCTGGAAACGGTGCGGACGATGGCCCGCATCATTCATGCGGTCGAGGAGAATTCTGTCGTCGTGCCACCGCTGACGCACGTTCCGCGCACCAAGCGCGGCGTCATCTCGTACGCGGCGCGCGACATCGGTGAGCGGCTGGACGCCAAGGCGCTGGTCGCGTTCACCGAGTCCGGGGACACGGTCCGCCGACTGGCGCGGCTGCATACGCCGCTGCCGGTCCTCGCGTTCACCGCGCTGCCCGAGGTTCGTAGCCAGCTGGCGCTGACCTGGGGGACCGAGACGTTCATCGTCCCGCAGATGACCAGCACCGACGGCATGATCCGGCAGGTCGACAAATCGTTGCTGGAACTCGGCCGGTACAAACGCGGCGAACTGGTGGTCATCGTCGCAGGTGCCCCTCCTGGCACAGTAGGTTCCACGAACCTGATCCATGTGCACCGCATCGGGGAGGAAGACGTCTAGGCGAGGAAAGCGGCACCGTGTCGCACTCGGATTTCGAGGAGCTGCTGGCAGTTCTCGACCTCAAGCGCGCCGACGACGACCTCTTCATCGGGACGCATCCGAGTAAGAATCCGGTGCGGACGTTCGGTGGTCAGATGATCGCGCAGGCGTTCGTCGCCGGCGGACGGTCGCTCGAGCACAAGCAACAGCCAAGCGCACTCAACGCCCACTTCATCGCCGGCGGCGACCCTGAGAAGGATCTCGAGTTCCACGTCGTGCGGCTGCGTGACGAGAAGCGTTTCGCCAATCGCCGGGTGGATGTCATGCAGGGCGGTCAACTGCTGACGACGGTGATGCTCTCCTACATGAACGCCGGGCGCGGCCTCGAGCACAGCGTGGCCGCGCCTGACGTCGCGCACCCCGACACCTTGCCGAAGATCGACGACCTGCTGCGGGGTTACGAGGAGACCGTGCCGCTGTTCGTCAACGCGTTGCGGCCGATCGAGTGGCGTTACACCAACGATCCGGCGTGGGTGATGCGGGACAAAGGGGAGCGGCTGCAGTACAACCGGGTGTGGCTCAAGGCCGAGGGCACCATGCCCGACGACCCGGTGCTGCACGCGGCGGCCCTGGTGTACTCGTCGGATACCACTGTGCTCGATTCGATCATCACCACTCACGGGCTGTCGTGGGGCTTCGACCGCATCTTCGCGGTGACGATGAACCACTCGGTGTGGTTTCACCGTCCCATCCGGTTCGACCAATGGGTGCTGTATTCCACTACCTCGCCGGTGGCCGCCGAGTCCCGCGGCCTGGGCACCGGTCATTTCTTCGACGAGTCGGGACAACTGCTGGCGACAGTCGTGCAGGAAGGCATCGTCAAGTACTTCCCGACGTCGAAGTGACGCGGCTAGCGCGTCGAATGCGGGGTGACGCCGAGGCCGGTTTCCAACCGGTCGCGGAAGGTGTCCTCGCACTGTTGCTGAGCGACGCGATCACTGCCGGCCCGCTGCATGCAGTTCATGTATTCGTGGCCGCCGAATTCGTCGTACCAGCGCTGTCCCACGCTGATCCAGATCCAGACGAAGACCACCGACACCAGCACGGCGATGACGCCGAGCACGATGCCGCTGGTGGCGACGCCCACGTTGTCGGCCTCACCGCGTTTGCACCGGCCCCGCGCCGCGAATCCGATGATTATCGCGGCAAGTCCGAGCGCGATACCCCCGACGACCGACCACACCAGTACCAGCCCGACGATGGCCGTCACCAGTGCGGCGATACCCAGACCGTTGCGTGGACCGACCGGCCCGTGTGGAACCTGAACCGGGGGCGGAGCGGGATAGCCGCCGTACGACGGCGGAGGATAGCCACCCCCGTAGGGCGGCGGAGGTTGATAGGCGCCGTACGGGGGTGGGTAGGGGCCCGGGTAAGGCCCGTACGGTACCTGTGGCGCCGGTGATGCGCCCGGGGCGACGGGCTTGTCCGACTCGTTGGCACCGTCGTGCGCATCGGTCATGAGAGTGAGGCTACCCGCCGCGCAGGCACTGCAGTTCGGGACAGCGGATGGTCGGGCAGTCGACATCGGCCGGCAGATGATGCGTGGCCACAACGACGGTCCGGTCCGCGGGAAACAGGCCGTCCGGTACGAGCAGTTCAGTCAGGATGCACTCGGCGTCGGCTGCGTCGAGATTCTCGGTCGGTTCGTCGAGCAGTACCACCGGGAAACTGGAGATCAGCGCGCGGGCCAGTAACAACCGCCTGCGCTGGCCGGCCGACACCGCAGCGGCTCCGCCCGCGAGGACGCTGGACAGCCCGTCGGGAAGCGCCGCGAACCATGTTCCGAGACCCACGCGGTACAGAGCTGCCAGCAGTTCGTCGTCAGTGGCGTCGCCCCTGGCCACCAGCAGGTTATCGCGCACCGTGGTGTCGAACAGGTGCGCGTCCTCCGCGAAAAATGCTGCGCGTTGCGGCTTCTCGGAGTAGCGGTCGGCGATCGCCATCAACAGCGTCGTCTTGCCCGAACCGCTAGGACCGATGACCGCCAGCCGCGCTCCCGGTTCCAGATCCACCGATCGGGCGGGGGGACGTCGACGGGTGTCCTCCCCGGGCTCGGTCAGTTCCTGCAGCCGGCGCGCAGCGATCCGCGACCGACTCAACTGCAAGGCGGCTTCCGGAAGTGCGGTGGTCGCCTCGAATGCCGAGAGCGGCAGCAGCATCAGGATCGCCAAGGTGGTCGGCGCGACTGTCGGTGCCAGCGCGATTGCCGCGATCACAGCGCCCAGCACGCTCACACCGATCGCGGCACCGGGCATGGCGGCGGCCACGGCGGCAGGGGCCGCGGCCCGGTCGACGGCGCGGCCCAACGAGCGGTGCTGCCGTTCGGACTCGTCGATCACTGCGTCCAGGCGTCCACTGACCCGCAGCTCGGGGGCATATTCGAGGGCCAACATCGTTGCCGTGTCGCGCTGTGAGCGATGTTGTGCGGCAACAGCTTCGGCGGTGGCTGCGGAGCGGGCCGCCACAGCCGGAGCCACCGCACCCGCGATCAGCAGGCAGACGGCGAGCACTGTTGCAGCGGAAGGGGAAATCACGGCGATGACGCCGACCGCGGCACCCGACAGCACCACGGCCACCACGATCGGCAGCAGTGCGCGCACGAGTACCTCGGCCAGGTCGTCGACCGATCCACCGATTCGGGCCACCAGTTCACCACTGGGCATGCGCATCACGTCATCTGCGGCGGCGTCTGCGAGTTGGCGATACAGCCCGGTGCGGGCGCTGGCCGCGGCCCGCAGTGCAGTGTCGTGTGACGCCAGCCGCTGGCAGTAGCCGAGTACCCCCCGAGAAATACCCAAAGCGCGGACTGCGACGACGGCCACCGACAGGTCGAGCACGGGGGGCATCTGCCAGGCCCGCGTGATGAGCCAGGCCGAGATCCCGGCCAACGCCAGCGCACTGCCGAGGGAAAAGACACCGAGCATGCTCGCCAGCGCCAGCCGACCGAACCGGGGACGGAGCAGTCGTGCGGAATACCGCAGCAGCGGGTCAGGACCGAACACGTGAATCACTCACCGTGAGAACGGTATCGCCGATGGCCAGAACCGGATCTCGGTGTCCGACCACGACCACCGTCGCGCCGGTCCGGGCCCTGGCCGCGATCGTTGCCAGGACCCGGGCCTCGAGCTCGGCGTCGAGATGCGCGGTGGGCTCGTCCAGTAGCAGTACCGGCGCCGGGGATCCGAGCACGCGGGCCAGCCCGAGCCGTTGCCGCTGTCCCAGGGACAGGCCGACCCCGTCGCGGCCGATGACTGTGTCCAACCCGTCTGGCAGGCTCTCGTAGACCTCGTCGAATCCTGCTGCACGGCAGGCACCCTCAAGGTCCGGGAGCGGGCCAAGCAACTCCAGGTTGGCGCGAACCGTGCCGGGGATCAGCACCGGGCGGTGCGGCAGCCACGCGATCTGCCGCCACCAGGCGCTCAGATCGAGTTCGGTGGCCGCGATGCCGTCCACCAGCACTCTCGGCGTGTCGGTGAGGCCGAGAATCGCCTGCAGTGCCGTGGTTTTCCCGGCGCCGTTGGGTCCGGTCAGGACGGTGACGCGCCCCGGTTCGATCGTGCGGTCGAGTCCGTCGACCTCGATCGTGGGTGTTGCCGTCGCCGGGACCCGGCTACCGTTCGGCTGGGCGGCCGGTGTACACAGCTCGAAGGCCGCCTCTGCGGCAGTCTTACCGTCTTGCGCGGCATGGAATGCGGCACCCACCCGCCGCAGCGGCCAGAACACCTCGGGGGCGAGCAGTAACGCGGTCAGGGCGGCTGCGAGTGTCACATCGCCGAATACCAGCCGTAGACCGACGCTGACCGCCACCAGAGCCACCCCGAGAGTGGCCAGAAGTTCCAAGACCAATGCCGACAGGAAGGAGATCCGCAGTGTCGCCATCGTCGAACGCCGATGTGCGGCAGACAGTTCGGCGATGCGTTGGACCGATCCTCCGGCCCTGCCGAGGGCACGCAGAGTGGGGATTCCGGCCACCAGATCCAGCAGCCGGCTCTGCAAGGTGGTCAACGCACTCAGCGCAGCCGCCGACCTTTCCGCCGTGAGCAGCCCGATCAAAACCATGAACACGGGGATGAGCGGGAGCGCGATCATCACGATCGCCGCGGCCTGGAGGTCGTAGCATGCCATCACCACCAGAGCCGCCGGAGTAAGGATAGCGGCGAGCACCACGGCCGGCAGATAGCCACTGAAATACGGTCGCAGGCCGTCGAGGCCGCGCGTCACCACCGCGGCGGCCGCATCCCGCTCGGCCGTCAGTCGCCGTGGTGACTGCGCCGTCACCGAACGTAGGACCTGGCTGGACAATTCGCCGATGACCGCGGTGGCACCGCGCTGCGACAGCCTGCCCTGCAACCATTGCGCCACGGTCCGGACGGTCCAGACCACCCCCAGTGCCACCAGCGACGAGCCCCACCGCGCACCGGAGTTCGGGGCGACGACAATTCCGGCGACCAGGTGCGCCAGCACCACCGCCGACGCGATGGTGCTGCCGGCGATCACCGCACCACACGCCACCGCGGCCACGAGGTAGCGGCGCAGCGCTGTGACGGATCCCGTACCGCCGCGGATGCCGAGGGCGCGCCAGAGATTCAGTCCGGCCTCCGGGAGAGTCCGATTGGCTCGGGAATCCGATCAGCCGAGATCCGCTTGCGGAACACCCAATACGTCCACGCCTGGTACAGCATTACAAGCGGTGTGAACGCGAGCGCCGCCCATGTCATGATTTTCAGCGTGTACGGCGACGACGAGGCGTTGTAGATGGTCAGGCTCCACTGCGGGTTGAGCGTGGACGGGACCAGGTTCGGGTATAGCGCACCGAACAGCAGAACCACTACGGCGGCAACGACAATCGTGGTGTAGAGGAACGCCCAACCCTCGCCGCTGCGGCTGAACACCCGGATGACGGCGGCGAGCTGTGCAACGACCGCGACGGCCAGCACGAGCCAGGTCCAGTTCTTTCCGTGGCTGAGCTGGGTCCACAGTCCGAAGCCGGCGACCAGTACCGTCGCCGGAATCGCCAGTTTGGCGGCGAAACCGAAAGCGTCGGTGCGAACGGCTCCACTCGACTTCAGCGCTACGAACACTGCACCGTGCAGGGCGAACAGTGCGCCGGTGGCCAGCCCGCCCAACAGGGTGTACGGGTTGACGACGTCAGTGATTCCGGCGTGCATCTGTCCGTGGGCGTCGACGGGCAGGCCGTGCACGAGCCCGGCGAACGCGACACCCCACAAAATCGCGGGCACCCACGACCCGATGGCGATCGCTATGTCCGCCCATCGGCGCCAGCCGGGATCATCGATCTTGCCGCGCCATTCGATGGCCACGACGCGCACGATCATCGAGCACAGGATCGCCAACAGCGGCAGATACAGACCGGAGAACACGGTGGCGTACATCTCGGGGAACGCCGCGAACATGGCACCGCCCGCGGTGATGAGCCACACCTCGTTGCCGTCCCACACCGGGCCGATCGTGTTGAGCACCGCACGGCGGTGCTGTTCGGCGTCGGTTCCGGTGCGGCCGTCCGCGGGGTCTGATGTGCTCCTCGCGTGCGCGGGGTCTGATGTGCTCCTCGCGTGCGCCAGGCCCGATGTGCTCCTCACGTCCGCGGCACGCCCGAAGAAGCTCATCAGCATGCCGACGCCGAAGTCGAATCCCTCGAGTACAAAGAACCCGAGGAACAGTGCGGCCAGCAGAATGAACCAGAGTTCCTGTAATCCCATCGAATCGCTCCTCGACTCGTGCGTTGGGCTCAGTAGGCGAACGACAATGGTGCGACGTCGTCGGCGCCCGGTGGTACCGGCGGCGCCGGTTCGGAGTCGTGTTCCAGCGGCCCGGCAACGATGTAGCGGCGCAGCAGGAAGAACCAGATGACCGCAAGCACCGCATAGAGCAACGTGAAGGTCACCAGGGACAGCACGACGATGGTCATCGAGTTGTGCGACACGCCTTGGGCCACGGTCAGCCGGATGTCCTGATCACCGGTCGGGTTGGGCGCCACGACCCATGGCTGGCGGCCCATCTCGGTGAACACCCAGCCCGCGCTGTTGGCCAAAAACGGTGTGGGGATGGTCAGCAGCGCGAACCAGGAGAACCAGCGCTGATTCGGAATCCGGCCGCCGCGGGTCAGCCACAGTGCGACAAGCGCGAAAAGACCGGGTGCTGCGAGGAATCCGATCATCGCCCTAAACGACCAATAGGTGACGAACAGGTTGGGCCGGTAGTCACCGGGCCCGAACTTCTGTTCATACTGCTGCTGCAGATCCTGCACGCCGTCCAGGTGCACCCCGCTGAACTTGCCCTCGGCCAAAAACGGCAGGACGAAGGGTACCTCGATGGCGTGCACGACACTGTCGCAGTTGTTGTGGGTCCCGACGGTGAGTACCGAGAAATCCGGGTCGGTTTGGCTGTGACACAACGATTCTGCAGAGGCCATCTTCATCGGCTGTTGGGCGAACATCAGTTTGCCCTGGGCATCGCCGGTGAAGAAGAGCCCGATGGCGGCGACGAGTGTGACCAGGCAGCCGAGGATGGTGGCGGGCCGGTACATGCTGACCGCGTCTTCGGCGGGGGTGCTGCGGCTGTGGTGACCGGCAGTGTCGCCAGCGTGCTCAGCGGCGCCCGCCCGGTGTGATCGCACCATCCACCAGGCCGACACGCACGCTACGAACACCCCGGCGGTCAGGAATGCTCCGGCGACAGCATGTGAAAACGCGGCGATCGCAGTGTTGTTCGTGAACAGTGCGACGATGCTGGTCAGCTCGGCGCGGCCCTTTTCGGCGTTGAACACGGCCCCGACCGGATGCTGCATGAACGAATTGGCCGAGATAATGAAGAACGCTGACATGTTCACCGCGATGGCGACGATCCAGATGCAGGCGAGGTGCACCAGGCGGGGCAGTCGCGCCCAGCCGAAGATCCACAGGCCGATGAACGTGGATTCGAAGAAGAACGCGGCCAACCCCTCCATGGCTAGTGGAGCGCCGAAGATATCGCCCACGAATCGTGAGTACTCGCTCCAGTTCATGCCGAACTGGAATTCCTGCACGATTCCGGTGGCCACCCCGATCGCGAAGTTGATCAGGAAGAGCTTGCCGAAGAATCGGGTGAGTCGGTACCAGCTGTCATTGCCCGTGATCACCCATACGGTCTGCATGATCGCGATCAGCGGTGCCAACCCGATGGTCAGCGGAACAAAAATGAAGTGGTAGACGGTGGTGATTCCGAACTGCCACCGAGACACATCCAAGGCATCCATCTGACCCTACTTCCGAGGTCGCTCGGGCGAGCTACTACGAATTGTAGTAGAGATTGTTCTCGGCGACCGCGTCCTGGCATGGCCAGGACAGTGTGTTACGTCACCGGGGAGGTTCTGGGGTGAAGGCGGCCCTCAGTCTATTGGCCTCGCTGCGGATGCCGAAGGCGGAAACGACGTCGAGCACGCCGAGCACGATCAGGATGATGCCGGTGACCTGGGTGAGGGCGACGAGGCCATTGAGCGGCGTGACGAACATGATGATGCCGGCGATGACGCTGAGGATGCCGACGATGATCTCCCAAATACGGCCGGGCAGAGACTGATCACCGATCGCCGACATCGCCGTCGCCACACCGCGGAAGATGAAGCCGACGCCGATCCAGATGGCCAGCAGCTGAATCGAGTTGTCCAGGTTTACGAAACACAGCACGGCCAAAACGAGCGATGCGGCACCACTGATGAACAGCAGCACCCGGCTACCGGCCGTGGAACGCAGGCTGAAGGCGAGTACGACCTGCCAGATACCGGTAACCAGGAGGTACGCGCCGAAGAAGATCGCGGTCACGATGATCGCCGCGCCGGGGCGGACAAACACGAGAACACCCAAGATGACCGCGAGGACACCGGTCGCCAGAGTCGCCTTCCACAGATGAGGCAAGAGGCTTGGGGCAGTAGTGGTTTCCATGCCGGCAGTTTGACACAACAAATAGCGCCTGAGCCGGATTTTACAGTACGGCTGTGGTGTCGTACTGCGGTCGTTAATGTTCCGTTACCGGCACCGCATGCTGGGTTCACGGCCCGTTGATGTCGCCGGTTTGGAACAACAGACACAAAACGGCCCTAGGCAGAGAGAAGAGGCAACTGTGAAAGCTGGATGTCACGTCCGTCGGGGGAAAATGTGGCGTGTCGCAGGTGTGATCGCGGCAAGTGGCGCCCTGATGCTCTCGGGGTGCGCGAACAACAGTGACAGCGGTACGTCGGGCACCGCGACGACTGCGGCAACGGCTGAGAAGGTCGACTCCATCGCCGATACGGTGCCGGACCCGATCAAGTCGAGCGGCAAGCTCATCGTCGGCACCGACCCGACCTACGCGCCGAACGAGTTCAAGGATCCCAACGGCAAGATCATCGGGTTCGATGTCGACCTGATGAACGCCGTCGCCGCCACCCTGGGACTGACCCCGGAGTACCGACCGTCGGCGTTCGACAAGATCATTCCGTCGGTTCAGGGCGGCAGTTACAACGTCGGCATGTCGTCGTTCACCGACTCGAAAGAACGTGAACAGCAGGTCGACTTCGTCACCTACTTCCAGGCGGGCTCGGCTTGGGCGCAGAAGGTCGGCGCGGGCATCAACCCCGACGATGCGTGCGGCAAGCGGGTCGCGGTGCAGACGGCGACGGTGCAGGACACCAACGAGATGCCTGCCCGCAATGCGAAGTGCGCCAAGGAGGGCAAGCCCGCCATCGCCGTGCTCAAGTTCGACGACCAGTCGGCAGCCACCAATGCGGTCATGCTCGGCCAGGCCGATGCCATGTCGGCGGATTCTCCGGTGACGGCCTACGCGATCAAACAGAGCGACGGCAAACTCGAACAGGTCGGCGAGATCTTCGATTCCGCACCCTACGGTTGGGTCGTCCCCAAGGGCTCACCACTGGCCCAGTCGCTGCAGCAGGCCCTCGAGCACCTCATCCAGACCGGTGCCTACAAGCAGGTGGCCGCCAACTGGGGCGCCGAAAAGGGACTGATCGACAAGCCGGTCATCAACGGCGCGACCAGCTGAGCCGGCGATGGCCGACGCGTCGCCGCCACCCGCCATCGATGCTGTCCCGCTGAGACATCCGTGGCGGTGGATCACGGCCGTCCTCATCATCGGCGGTCTCGCGCTGTTCGTCTACGGCGCGGCCACGAACGACGCCTACCGATGGGATACGTACGGGAAATACCTGTTCGATCAACGGATTTCGCAGGCCGCCTGGAACACCCTGCAGCTGACGATCTTCTCCATGGTGCTCGCGCTGGTCCTCGGGGTCGCCTTGGCGGTGATGCGGTTGTCGCCGAACCCGGTGCTCAAGTCGGTGTCGTGGCTCTATCTATGGATATTCCGCGGCACACCGGTGTACGTGCAGTTGGTGCTCTGGGGCCTGGTCCCGGTGATCTACAAGAACGTCCAGCTCGGTGTGCCGTTCGGCCCGACCCTCTTCAAATTCAGTCTCAGCGAACCGAATTTCTTCATGCTGGCGATCCTGGGACTGGGTCTCAACGAGGCGGCTTACATGGCCGAGATCATCCGGGCCGGCATCAGTTCGGTGCCGGAGGGGCAGTCCGAGGCATCGACTGCGCTCGGCATGTCGTGGTGGATGACGATGCACCGAATTGTTCTGCCACAGGCGATGCGGGTCATCATCCCGCCGACCGGTAACGAGTTCATCAGCATGCTCAAGACCACCTCGCTGGTCACCGCAGTCCCGTACAGCTTCGAGTTGTACGGTCGGTCGAAAGACATCGGCGTCGCGCTGTTCCAGCCGATTCCGTTGCTGCTGGTGGCGTCCACCTGGTATCTGGCGGTCACGAGTGTGCTGATGGTCGGCCAGTTCTATCTCGAGCGTCACTACGCCAGGGGCGCATCCCGGAAGTTGACGACGAAACAGCTCGAGACGCTGGCCAAGGCGCAGATGGGAGAGCCACATCCATGACCGAACCCATGGTCCGCGCCCAGAGTGTGTGCAAGAGCTTCGGCGCGCTGGACGTTCTCAAGGGCGTGACACTCGATATCGGCCACGGCGAGGTGCTCTGCATGGTCGGGCCTTCGGGTTCGGGAAAGTCGACGTTCTTGCGGTGTATCAACCATTTGGAGCAGGTGAATGCGGGCCGGCTGTACGTCGACGGTGAGCTGGTGGGTTACCGGGAGCGCGGTGGAAAGCTGCACGAACTGCGTCCCAAAGAAGCCGCCAAACAGCGCCGCGAGGTCGGCATGGTGTTCCAGCACTTCAATCTGTTTCCGCATCGGACGGTGCTGGAGAACATCATCGAGGCGCCCATCCACGTCAAGAAGGTCAAGAAAAATCAGGCGGTGGCGCGGGCCAGAGATCTGCTGGGTCAGGTCGGGTTGTCCGCGAAAGCCGACGCGTACCCCGCGCAGTTGTCCGGCGGTCAGCAGCAGCGCGTGGCCATCGCGCGCGCCTTGGCGATGAGTCCCAAACTGATGCTTTTCGACGAGCCGACCTCGGCGTTGGATCCCGAGCTGGTCGGAGAGGTGCTGGCGGTGATGAAGAACCTCGCGAGCGAGGGAATGACCATGGTGGTCGTGACCCATGAGATGGGCTTCGCCCGTGAGGTCGCTGACAAGCTCGTGTTCATGGACGGCGGCGTCATCGTGGAGAGCGGTAATCCACGCGAGGTGATGGCCAACCCGAAACATGAACGCACGAAAGCGTTTTTATCGAAGGTGATGTAGCTTCGATGCGTGAGTGCAGTACGAACAGACGTTTTTGTCCCCGCTGCCGAACTGCGACGACTCATCGAGTCCGGAGATCCCGTCACGGTCTTGGACGTGCGGTGGACACTGCCTGAGCCCGACGGCACTGCCGCGTATTTGGCCGGCCACGTGCCAGGCGCGGTGTACGTGTCCCTCGACGACGAGCTGACCGATCACAGTGTCGTCGGAAAGGGGCGCCATCCATTGCCTTCCGGGCGCAACCTCGAGGCTTCAGCGCGCCGCTGGGGCTTGCGCACCGGGGTGCCCGTCGTGGTTTACGACGACTGGAACCGGGCTGGGTCCGGGCGGGCCTGGTGGGTGCTGACCGCGGCCGGCATCGCCGATGTCCGCATCCTCGACGGCGGACTTGCAGCGTGGACCGCCGCAGGTGGCGCCTTGCAGACCGGATCGGTCGAGCCTGCGCCGGGCGATGTCGTCGTCACTCACGATGATCTGTACCACGGAGCCCGTCGCACGATCACCGCCGACGAGGCGGGAGACCATGCCGGTGTGTTGCTCGATGCCCGCGCGCCGGAGCGATTCCGCGGTGACGTCGAACCAATGGATGCGGCCGCCGGCCACATCCCGGGTGCGTTGAATCTGCCCAGCACCCGGGTCCTCGCCGCCGACGGCACGCTGCTGCCGCGTTCCGAGCTCCGCGAGTTGTTCACTGCACAAGGGCTGACCGACGTCACCGAGGTCGGCGCCTACTGCGGCTCAGGTGTCACCGCAGCTGTCACAGTCGCAGCGCTGGCCGCTGCCGGCGTGGATGCAGCTTTGTTCCCCGGATCATGGTCAGAGTGGGTCAGCGATCCCAATCGTCCGGTCGCGGTCGGACCATAGCCGCGCTGAGCTGGTGCCGCTCGGTCGCACCGCCGACCTTATGCTGAGCAGGTGCAGCGCGGTTCGGATCCGGTCACCCCGCTGTGGCGGGCGGCGCAGGGCTTCCGGCTGCTGAGCTGCATTTACGCGTCCGGCTTCCAGATCGCGATCAACGATGATCTGACGCGCCCGATCCTGGCCTGGTCATTGTTTGCTGTGCTGATGCTCTGGAGCATCGCGTGCGCAGTCGCCTACCTGAAAGGGTTCGGTCGCCGGCCAGCTTGGGTGATCACCGAAATCGTGATCGTGCTGGCACTGATGTTGTCGACGGAGGTCGTCGCGTCCGATCACTGGGTGGCCGACAACCAATCGTGGCCGACCACACTGTGGGCGACGAACGCCACCATCTCGGCGGCTCTTCAGTTCGGCCCGGTCGGCGGCATGGCGACCGGGCTGGCGGTGGTGGCGGTTGCAGCGACGTTGAAGGGGTATGTGAGCCCCAACCTCGGTCGCAACGCCACGATCGTCATCGAGGTTGCGGTTGGGCTCGCGGTCGGCATGGCCGCACAAACTGCCCGGCGTGCCCATGCCGAACTCGAGCGGGCGGTCCGAATGGCCGCTGCCGTGGAGGAGAGGGAACGGCTGTCACGCCGAGTGCACGACGGGGCCATCCAGGTCTTGGCGTTGGTGTCCCGGCGGGGCCGTGAAATCGGCGGTGAAACCGCGGCACTCGCAGAGCTTGCCGGGGAGCAGGAGCGGGCGCTGCGCCGGCTGGTCAGTGCGCCCGATACCGAAGTGGCCGCGGGAACACTGACCGACATCGGCGCATTGCTGCGCAGCCGGGCCAGTGATCGGGTCTCGGTCAGCCTGCCTGCGCAGCCCGTGCTGCTCGAAGATGCGGTGGCCCGGGAACTGTTCGCGGCGGCCGGCAATGCGCTCGACAACGTGGTCGCCCATGCCGGGCCGGACGCCCGGGCATTCGTCCTCGTCGAGGATCTGGGGGAGACCGTGATGGTCAGTATCCGCGATGACGGCGTGGGCATCGCCGATGGCCGGCTGGCCGAGGCGGTCCGGCAGGGTCGCCTGGGTATATCGAAATCGATTGTGGGGCGAATGGATTGGCTGGGTGGCGCGGCCCAGTTGACCACTGCACCGGGCGCCGGTACGGAATGGGAACTGACGGTGCTGCGCAAGGAGGGGGACGGGTGATGGCTGAGTCCGTACCGAAGGTGATGGTGGTGGATGACCACCCGATCTGGCGGGATGCGGTGGCCCGAGATCTTGCCGACGACGGCTTCGAGGTGGTCGCGACGGCGGACGGGGTCGCCGCGGCTCGGCGCCGCGCCGCGGTCGTCCGCCCCGATGTGGTGGTGATGGACATGCGGTTGACCGACGGCACCGGCGCGCAGGCCACCGCGGAAGTGTTGGCGGTGTCCCCGGATACCAAGGTCCTGGTGTTGTCGGCGTCCGACGAACGCGAAGACGTACTGGAGGCCGTGAAGGCAGGCGCCACCGGTTACCTGGTCAAGAGCGCATCGAAAGTCGAACTGGGCGAGGCTGTTCGGGCCACCGCGCAGGGACGGGCCGTGTTCACACCGGGTCTGGCCGGTCTGGTGCTGGGGGAGTACCGACGCATGGCAGCGCGTCCGGACCGGGACCCCGCCACACCGAGCCTCACCGAACGCGAGACCGAGGTGCTGCGCTTCGTGGCAAAAGGGTTGACCGCCAAGCAGATTGCCACGCGGCTGTCGCTGAGCCACCGGACCGTGGAGAACCACGTCCAGGCGACGTTCCGTAAATTACAGGTGGCCAACCGGGTCGAGCTGGCTCGGTACGCGATCGAGCACGGGCTCGACGAGTAGTCCTACTCATCCGGACGGTCTGGGTTTGCTGCGACGATCACAGGCATGACCGAACCGCATCGTGCCCTCATCTCCCGGTTGGCCGCGGACATCTCTGCGATCAACGCCTACACGGGCCGGGTGTCGGCGGACCTGGCGGAGCTGGACCGTCTGCTGGCCTACCGACCTCTCGCGCAGCCGGTTGCCCCATATTGGGCGGCCGGCCCCTATCCGGCACCGCCGCAGGCCGCAGCGCCCGTGGCTGTCGCGCCACCGGTGGCCACACAGGCTCCGCCTCCGGTTGCCGCACCGGCTCCGCCTCCGCGTCGCGAACGTTCCGAAGGCTGGATCGGCAAGGTTCTGGCTGTCGCCGGTGTGGCCGTCACCCTCGTCGGTGTCGTGTTGCTGGTGGTACTCGCCGCGCAGGCGGGCATTCTGCGGCCCGGGTTCCGCGTCGCAGCGGGTGCCGTGCTGGCGGTGGCGCTGATCGCGGTGGCCTGGTGGCAGCAGTTGAGGCCCGGTGGACGCATCGGCGCGATCGCACTGGCCGCGACCGGGATCGCCGCAGCCTACATAGATGTGATCGCCGTGACGGCGGTCTACCACTGGGTCTCGGCTCCCGTAGGGCTGACCATCGCCGCAGTCATCGGCGGTGCCGGGCTGACATTGGCCCGCACGTGGGACTCCGAGCATCTGGGCCTTCTGGTTCTGGTGCCGTTGATCGTGCTGGCACCGGTCGTCACCGACGGTGTCACGCTGCTTCTGATCGGATTCATGCTGGCGTTGTCGGCGGCCACACTGCCCGTGCAGTGGGGGCGCGACTGGATGACATTGCACGTCGCGCGGACTACTGCGGGCACCGTGCCGCTGCTGTTCGCATTGGTGGGGGCGACGTTCGGCGGCCGCAACGATCTGCGGTTGGCGCTGGCCTGCGCGATAGGTGCGGTGCTGGCCGTCGCCGGCGGGGTGCTGTTGCTGCGCTGGACTGCCAACAAGGCTGGGATGGCGCTCACGACGGCCGCGGGAACCATCCCGCTGCTGTGTGTTTCGGCCGCGGCGGATCGGGCGGTGGCCGCCCTGATGATCGGAGTGCTGGCCGCAGCCCTGGTCGGAATCGCCGCGATCGGTGATCGGGTGCCCGGTGTCACGGCTGTGGTGCGGCAGGTATGGTCGGCGCTCTCGGCAGTCGCGGCTCTGATCGCGGTCACCGTGGCCTTCGAGGGCACGGTAGCCGGTCCGGTACTGCTCGCGATGGCGATCGTGGTTGCGATCGCCGCCCGGCGCAGTGACGTCGGAAGGTGGGCGGCGATCGGGTTCGCGGTGTTCGGTGGCTTGTATTTCCTCAGCTACGCGCCACCGGAAACTCTCACGCACGCAACCGAACTCGGTGGAAGCGTCGCGGCGTCGGTGCTGATGTCGAGCATCCTGGCGATAGCCGCCGCAGTGACGATCGCGTGGTCGTGGAGCGTTGGTAGACCGGTACGCGACGACTCGATTCGGCTGCTGTGGGTGGTCGCGGCGGCGGTGATCGGCTATGCGGTGACGACTTTCACCGTGACGGCCGGGGTGCTCGTCGGCGGGACCGGTGCCGGGTTCTTCGGCGGGCAGATGGCGGCGACCATCTGCTGGGTCGTGTTGGCAGCCGGCTTGTTTTACTACGCCGCGAGCCGACCGAGGCTGCAGCGATCACTGCCCATCGGCGGGGGACTGACGCTGGTGGCCGCGGCGATGGCCAAGCTTTTCCTATTCGACCTGGGCACCCTCGACGGTATCTTCCGGGTTGCGGTGTTCATCGTGGTGGGACTGGCGCTGCTGGGAATGGGCGCCGGATACGCCCGGCTGCTGAGCCAGCAGGACAAGAACGATGAGCAGCTCACCGAACCGCAGGTGTGATCCCCGCCGTAGTGAACACCCTGCGTCGGGTGCGCGACGGCAAGGTCTAGCTGGTCTCGACCGCCGCACGCACGTCGTCGTCGCGGCGGCCGACCAGGTACCAGGTCCGCATTGCGCCCTTGCCCTTGATGTCGACCTCTCCGCGTTCCTCGAGCACGAAGCTGTCGCTGATGCGCTCATAGACGTTCTGCGGCACCTGAATTCGACCTTCGACATCGGTGGTCTCCATCCGGGATGCGATGTTCACGGCATCGCCCCATACGTCGTAGAAGAACTTGCGGGCGCCGACCACACCAGCCACGACGGGACCGGCTGCCAATCCGATGCGCAGTGGTACGGCCCGGCCCTGCGGATCCTTGAGATCGGCGACGGCATCGGCCATGTCGAGCGCAAAGCACGCCAACGCCTCGACGTGGTCGGTCCTTGGGTTGGGCACACCGGAGACCACCATGTATGAGTCGCCGCTGGTCTTGACCTTCTCCAGATCGTGCTTGTCCACCAGCGCATCGAGGTCGGTGTAGAGCCGGTCGAGAAAGCGCACCAGGTCAGCAGGCGAAGTGTCGCTTGCGCGGCTGGTGTAGCCGGCGATGTCGGCGAACAGGATGGACGCATCATCGTATTTGTCGGCGATGATCGTGCGGGCCGGATCCTTGAGGCGGGCGGCGACGGTGGCCGGCAGGATGTTGGCCAACAGTTGCTCGGAGCGCTGGTATTCGGCTTCCATAGCCGCCTCGGCGCGGGCGTTCTCGCGTAACACCAACCACACCGTGGCGAAGACCATGACGGTCGACGAAACCGCCGTGACGACGAAACCGAACCGCAACGTCCACGACGGGCCGAGGCCGCGGTCGACCGGCGCCACGAATGCCAGCGCAATCGATGCGACGACACCCAACCCGACGAGCACGGCGGCCAGGCCGATGCGCTCGATACCCAGCACCAGCACCACCAACGAGGCCGACACCAGGAAGTAGAGCTGTAGGCCGGACCCCGTGCCCACCTGGTAACACATCAGCGACACCGAGATGTAGGCGATGACGAAGAAGGTCAACGGTGCGATGAGCTCACCAAATCGGTACAACAGCGGTACCACTACGAACAGGGCCGCGAACCCGAGGTTGAGAAACCCGACTCGCCAGATGGCCCCACCGACAATCAGCTGAAACAGGCCGAAAAAGCCGGATACCGAAGCAGCGATCCACGTTGCGATCGTCAGCACTCGCAACCGACTGGACAGGCTCTCCGCGTAGTGCGCGGTCCGCGCGGGCAGCTGACCGTTCAACGCCAGCTCGGGCATGCATGTCGAGCGTCGAAACTCGCTGACTGCCACGTTGGAGAGCGTATCGTCGCCGACCGATCAGTCGGTCGACATTCGCGCAGCGTCTCACGCCGGCGATGTCGTCGTGAGCCCGGTTGATCTCAAAAGAAGCCATTTGATGATCGCCGATCGAGTACGCCGCCGACGAACTGGCGCCGACGGGGCCGAACTCATCACCCTGGCGGTGAACACATCATCGGAGTGACGTTGCTGCGGTTGTTCCGGCGCAACCACGGCCCGATCCAACGTCAGCAAACTTTTCGTGATGTTCGTGTGTCAGAATGGAGCATCGTCCAGCGCACGCGACGCCAGTGTCGCGGACCTCTGAGGGAATGTGAACGTGGACCGGGTACGGGTACGGAACACCGCGATCGGTGCGGCAATCGCCTGCGGCGCCATGGTCGGTGGGCCCGGTGTCTCCGGCACTCCGGTCGCGAACGCTGATCTGTTCGGTGTCGGCGCCGACGTGCTCGGCATCTCCGGTCACCACAGGGACAACAAGAAGGGTTCACACCACCGTGCCGGCGCGAACGGTAGGCCGAACGGTGGCGCCGGGACAATTGGCCGGCCCGGCCAAGGCGACCACCAGAAGACCGGAAGATCTGGCCTGACCGGCAAGCAGAAGACGAGTGTGAGCGGTAAATCCACTAGTCAGAAGTCTGTCGGCCTCGACGAAGCGGGCGCGCGTCGGTCGGTACAGTCAGCGAACACAACCTCGACCTTGAGCAGGGGAGAGGGCGCCTCGGATACGTCGGCCGCCGTTCCTGAGGCTCAGGTGAGCGGTCCGCAGATCCGGCCAAGCGTCTCTTCGATCGGCGGCGGAGCCACCATGGGCGGGCGCATCGGCCGGTCGCCGAGCCTGGCGTCCGTGCCAACCGCCCCGAGCAGCCGCCAGATCGTGGTCCGCGCCCCGCTGCCCGGGACACTGTTTGCACCTGCCGAAGCAGGACCCGAGGCGGGGTCTCCGGTGCTGGCCACTCCGTCGAGCCCGGTGGTCGCTTCACCGGTCCCAGTTGCGCTTCCACGCCTGTCGGTCGTCGTTTCGCCGGTCCCAGTCGTGCTTCCGCCTCTGTCGGTTGCCGTTCCGCCGGGCACGGCGGGTGGTGGTGTGCCCGCTGCGGCACCGCCCACACCGAGCGCACCGCAGGTCACCGCGCCCACTGTGCAGGCTGCGCAGCCGACCACGCCAGTGATCAGCGCAGCTCCTGAAACGTTCCGTGCCGGCTACCCCGACTACCTGCGCGTGGCCGACACACCGGGCCTGTTGTTCGCGGTACTGCCTGGACTTGCCGGGATTGTTCTGCTCACCGCGACCGGCGGCGCCCTAGGCATCCGACAGGCGCGCGCTATACGCGGGCTACAGCCGCCGCAGATCGCCCGCTTCCTGCCTTAGCGCGACATCGGTGAATCTCTGTCACCGACGGCTGAAGTCCAACGCGGGTCTACCAATTCGGCGCGACCCGACTCCGACACTCCGACCAGTTGGAGGCTGCGCGAAAATTCGGCCAATCTTGTCGCCGAACACAGGAATTGCAAATTTTACAGTCCCGAAAATTATGGTCGGTTTTCACGAAGGAATTAAGCGAGCAACGACGGCAGTAGACCCAAAGTTTTCTGTAGGTGCCCGCCGGGAATCGCGTGGTCTCATGAATTGATGACCAAAATGCGGATTACAACAATTGCCGCGGTATTAGCTGCGGGTATCGGACTCGTCGGTTTCGGTGGATCTGTGGCACAGGCTGCGCCGGCGTCTGGGGTTCTCAAGGGCGGCATACTGCGCGTGCTCTGTGCTTGCTGCCGTAGCGGCAGGAAAGCCTACTCTGACCTGGTGTTTTGGTGCCCTCGGTGAGATTCGAACTCACACTGGACGGGTTTTGAATCCGTTTCCTCTGCCAGTTGGGATACGAGGGCGTCGCTCCGTTGGATGCTGCGGCCTACCACCATAGAGGATGGCCCCGCGGTCACTCGCCAGCGGCTGCCGCGACACAATATCTCCATGACCGGGTCACCGACTCACACTGGCAAGCCCCACCGCGTCCTCATCGCCGAGGACGAGGCACTCATCCGCCTCGATCTCGCCGAGATGCTGCGCGAGGAGGGCTATGACGTGGTCGGTGAGGCCGGTGACGGGCAGGAAGCCGTCGACCTCGCCGAGAATCTGCGGCCGGACCTGGTGATCATGGACGTCAAGATGCCGCGTCGCGACGGGATCGATGCCGCCGCCGAGATCGCCAGCAAGCGCATCGCCCCAATCGTCGTGCTCACCGCGTTCAGCCAACGCGAGTTGGTCGAGCGGGCCCGCGACGCCGGAGCCATGGCCTACCTCGTGAAACCGTTCAATGTCACCGACCTCATCCCGGCCATCGAAGTTGCGGTCAGCCGTTTCGGTGAGATCACGGCACTGGAATCTGAAGTTGCCAACCTGTCGGACCGGTTGGAGACTCGCAAGCTGGTCGAGCGCGCCAAAGGCCTGCTGCAGAGCAAGCACCAGATGACCGAGCCCGAGGCGTTCAAGTGGATCCAGCGGGCTGCGATGGATCGCCGGACCACCATGAAACGGGTCGCCGAGGTGGTCCTGGAATCCCTCGACGAACCGAAACACACCGCCGACGACGACAGCTAGCGGTGTCAATTCCGGGTTTCTGATGTTGCGAAGAATCGCATTCGGCTGGTGCCGACGCGACCGGCATCAGTCAACATCCCGCACTGTGGCGATGCTTTGGCTATGTTCTACCCCTAAGCACCGGCACCTGCCTGGTCGGGCATGGTCGTCGGCGCCGCTGACAACACTGACCCGGAGGTGAACGTGCGCGGTGGCATGGCACGAAAAGCGTTGGTTCTCGGTAGTGCGGGGCTGATAGTGCTCGGCATGGCAGGCTGCCAGAAGCAGTCGGCGCCCGAGCAGCAGGCATCGCAGAGCAGTTTGAAGATCGTCGAGCAGTTTCCGATCGACGAAAACGGCGCCCAGATCAAGCCACCAGACACGGCGGCAGCGGCGGATCCGGCCGGCGACGGCAAGGCCACCTGCGGGCCGGTGAAGCTCGCGATGATGGGTGCCCTGACGGGCCCGGATGCCGCGCTGGGCATCAACATCCTCGACGGCGCGCAGTTGGCAGTCGACAAGCACAATGCGGCCAACCCGGGCTGCCAGGTGACGCTGGAGAAGTTCGACACCGAGGGCGATCCCAACAAGGCCAACGGCGTCGCACCGCGCATCGTGGACACCCAGGAGATCATCGGGCTGATCGGCCCCGCGTTCTCCGGTGAGACCGACGCCACCGGCGGTCTGTTCAACCAGGCCGGCCTGGTTGCCACCACCGCGTCGGCGACCCGCGTCGACCTCAGTAAGAACGGGTGGCGCACGTTCTTCCGCGGCCTCGGCAATGACGGCAGCCAGGGCGCCGCGATCGCCAACTACCTGAAGAACACCCTGGGCAACAAGAAGGTCTGCGTCGTCGACGACCAGTCCGCCTACGGCATCGGTCTGGCCACCGTGGTGCGCGAAACGCTTGGCCCGGTGGCCGATTCGGGTTGCAATATCTCGGTGAAGAAAGAGGACAAGGACCTCTCGGCCGCGGTAACCCAGATCAAGGGCGTCACCCCGGATTCCATCTTCTACAGCGGCTACTACTCGCAGGCGGCGCCGTTCGTGCAGCAGTTGCGTGACGGCGGCGTCACCGCGTCCTTCGTCAGCGCCGACGGCACCAAGGACCCGGAGTTCGTCAAGCAGGCCGGCGAGGCCTCCAAGGACGCCATCCTGAGCTGCCCGTGCAGCCCCGCGCCTGAGGCGTTCGCCAAGGAGTACACCGACAAGTTCCATCAGGAGCCGGGTACCTACAGCACCGAGGGCTATGACCTGGCCACCATTCTGCTCAAGGGCATCGATTCCGGCATCAAGGACCGGCCCGCAATGTTGGAGTACGTGCGGACCTACAACGCGCCGGGCGTGGCCCGTCAATACCAGTGGACCGACACCGGTGAACTCACCAACACGCTGATTTGGGTGTACAAGGTTCAGTGACGATCTGACAGCGGAAGCGCGTCCGGGACAGCCAGTTCCGGACGCGTTCTTCGTCGGTAACGCCAAGCGAAGAGGAGCCGCACCCGGATGACGCCGGATTGCGTCGAGGGCTACGTATGCACGGCCGCCGACATCAACTTCAATGTCGAGAACCTGCTGCACGGGTTCTGGCAGCTGACCATCGACGGTCTGGCGTGGGGTTCGATCTACGCATTGGTCGCAGTGGGGTACACCCTCGTTTTCGGCGTACTGCGCCTGATCAACTTCGCACACTCCGAGATATTCATGCTCGGCATGTTCGGTGCCTACTTCTGCCTCGACGTGATACTGGGCTTCAGCGCCAACGGCAATGCCTATAACGTGGGGATCGGGTTGACGGTGATGTACCTGGGCATCGCGATGATCTTCGCGATGCTGGTCTCGGGATCAGCGGCGGTGGGGCTGGAGCTGATCGCCTACCGGCCGCTGCGAAGACGCAACGCGCGGCCGTTGACCTTCCTCATCACTGCCATCGGTATGTCCTTTGTGCTGCAGGAAGCGGTGCATTTCGTGTTGCCGCAGCTGTTGAGGGGCTACGGCGGCAGCAATGCCCAGCCACCGATCATCCTGGTGCAGCCCAAGACTCAGTTTCACGTGTTCAACTCGAGTGTCTCGAACGTCACGGTGGTGGTCATCGTCGCCGCGGTCATCCTCGCGGTGCTCACCGACATCGCGATCAACCGGACGAAGTTCGGTCGCGGTATCCGGGCGGTGGCCCAGGATCCGACCACCGCAACATTGATGGGCGTGTCACGGGAACGGATCATCACGGCAACGTTCCTCATTGGTGGTCTGCTGGCCGGGGCCGCGGCGCTGCTCTACACCCTGAAAGTGCCGCAGGGCATCGTCTACTGGGGCGGGTTCATTCTAGGTATCAAGGCATTCTCGGCGGCCGTGCTCGGCGGTATCGGCAATCTGCGCGGTGCGCTGCTGGGCGGTTTGCTGCTCGGCATCATCGAGAACTACGGGCAGGCGGTGCTGGGCACCCAGTGGCGTGATGTCGTCGCGTTCGCATTGCTGGTGCTGGTGCTGCTGTTCC
Source organism: Mycobacterium sp. 141 (assembly GCF_000382405.1). Taxonomy (GTDB): domain Bacteria; phylum Actinomycetota; class Actinomycetes; order Mycobacteriales; family Mycobacteriaceae; genus Mycobacterium. The sequence goes on along the minus strand of NZ_KB908259.1, from coordinate 147,199 downwards.
GGCCCACCGGCATCCTGGGGGAGAGCCTCGGAAAGGCGCGGGCATGACCAATCGGCAAGAACCCTCGCATCGATCGATCAGGCAGGCGCTCTTGGCGCCGGGTGATGCCATCCGCGACGGTTGGTCGGCGCTGCCGCGCCAGGCGAAGTGGATCGCCGGCGTACCGGTCTTCGTCCTGCTGGCACTGCTGCCGCTGAGCCCGCCGGAGTTCCTCGATACCCCCGGTGTGAGTTTCGGCGGCACCATGGCGCAGTTCGCAATGGTCGCCGTTATCGCCATCGGCCTCAATGTCGTTGTCGGCCAAGCCGGTCTGCTCGATCTGGGCTACGTCGGCTTCTATGCAGTCGGTGCCTATACGGTGGCGCTGCTGACCAGCCCCAGCAGTCCGTGGAATCAGGCCGGGCCCAACGGATTTCTCGGCAGCCACTGGGCTTGGCTGGCCTGCGTGCCGCTGGCGATGGCCGTCACCGCCATGGCCGGTCTGGTGCTGGGAATTCCCACTCTGCGGCTGCGCGGTGACTATCTTGCTATCGTCACTCTCGGTTTCGGCGAGATCATCCGACTGCTCGCCGACAACCTCGCCGGAGTCACCAACGGCCCGCGGGGCCTCAACGAACTCGCCTACCCACGGTTCCGGGAAGCTCAGGAACCGCCGACCGGTGTGTTCTCCCATGGCAACTCGATGGGCAAGGACAACTACGGCACCTGGTGGTTCTGGCTGAGCCTACTGTTGATCGTGGTGATCCTGTTGATCGTCGGCAATCTCGAGCGCAGTCGAGTGGGCCGGGCCTGGGTCGCGATCCGCGAGGACGAGGATGCCGCGGAGGTGATGGGCGTCAACACTTTCCGGTTCAAGCTGTGGGCGTTCGTCATCGGAGCAGCCATCGGCGGGCTGTCCGGTGCGTTGTACGCCGGGCAGGTCCAGTTCGTCGCGCCCCCGACGTTCAACATCATCAACTCGATGCTGTTCCTGTGCGCGGTGGTGCTCGGTGGACAAGGCAACAAGCTCGGCGTGATATTCGGTGCGTTCATCATCGTGTATCTGCCCAACCGGCTGTTGGGCGTCGAGGTGTTCGGCATCAACCTGGGGGATCTGAAGTATCTGTTCTTCGGGCTGGCACTGGTGATGCTGATGATCTTCCGGCCGCAGGGCCTGTTCCCGGCACGTCAATTCTTGCTCACCTACGGCGGCGCGGCACGGCGATTGTTGCGCTCCGGCCCGGTGGAAAGGTCGGCGCCATGACCGAGGACATGACCGGGACGACGGAGACCATCGAGGAGCTGGCCGGAGTCCATCGCGAAATCAATGCCGCCGAGGGCGAAGTGCTGTTGCGGACCGTGGATCTGACGGTCAAGTTCGGCGGCCTGGTCGCGCTGGACAAGGTCACCTTCGATATCCGCCGCGGCGAGATCCTCGGCCTGATCGGACCCAACGGCGCGGGCAAGACCACCTGCTTCAACGCCATCTCAGGTGTGTACCGGCCCAGTTCGGGATCGGTGCTGTTTGACGGCGCTCCGTTGGGCCGGATCAAACGCCACCAGATCACGCGGCGTGGAATTGCCCGCACGTTTCAGAACATCCGTCTGTTCGGCGAGATGACAGCCCTGGAGAACGTCGTGGTCGGCACGGACGCGCGGCACCGGACCTCGGTGCCCGGCGCGCTGATTCGGACACCGAGGCACCGCCGCGAAGAGCGTTCTGCGATCGAACGCGCTGCTGCACTCTTACATTTTGTGGGGATCGCGCATCGCGGTGAGGAGAAGGCCAAGAACCTGCCGTACGGCGATCAGCGCCGGCTCGAGATCGCTCGAGCACTGGCGACCGAGCCGAAGCTGCTGTGCCTCGACGAACCCGCTGCGGGGTTCAACCCGAGTGAGAAGGCCGCTCTGATCGAGTTGATTCGCAAGATCCGCGACGACGGATACACCGTGCTGCTCATCGAGCACGATATGCGGCTGGTGATGGGAGTCACCGACCGTATTGTGGTGCTGGAATTCGGCCGCAAGATCGCCGACGGCCTACCCTCGGAAATCCGGGAGGACCCGAAGGTAATCGCCGCCTACCTGGGGGTGCCTGATGACGAGCTCGGCTGACACCGGCAACCGCCGGGTCCTGCTCGAGGTCCGGGATGTCGTCGTGCACTATGGCAGGATTGAGGCGCTGCACGGTGTTTCGCTGGTGGTGCACGAGGGTGAACTGGTGACGCTGCTGGGTTCCAACGGCGCCGGTAAGACCACAATGATGCGCGCGATCTCGGGTTTGCGCGCCCTGACCTCGGGTTCGGTGTGGTTCGAGGGCAAGGACATCTCTCGCGTCAAGGCGCATCTGCGAGTCGCCGATGGCCTGATCCAGGCACCGGAGGGCCGCGGGGTATTTCCGGGCATGTCGGTCCTGGAGAACCTGGAAATGGGTTGCTATGGAAGGAAGTTCGCCTCCAAATCCGAGCATGACGAGCGGCTGGACTGGGTGCTGGAGACCTTCCCGAGGCTGGCCGAGCGGCGCAGCCAGGTGGGTGGCACATTGTCGGGCGGAGAGCAGCAGATGCTCGCGATCGGTCGGGCGTTGATGGCCCGACCCCGCGTGCTGTTGCTCGATGAGCCGTCGATGGGCCTGGCACCCATGGTGATCTCGCAGATCTTCCGGATCATCTCTGAGATCAACAACCAGGGCACTACGGTATTGCTGGTGGAACAGAACGCCCAACAAGCACTGAGCCGGTCGGACCGGGCCTACATTCTCGAAACCGGCAACGTCACCCGCACCGGCCCTGCCCGAGAACTGTTGGCCGACGACGCTGTTCGAGCGGCTTACCTCGGTGTGGCCTGATGGTTCTCAAGTCCATTGCCCTGTTCGTGTTGGCCGCACTGCTCGAGATCGGCGGTGCCTGGCTGGTGTGGCAAGGCTTGCGTGAGCATCGGGGATGGTTGTGGATCGGCGCGGGTGCGGTGTCATTGGGCGCCTACGGATTCGTGGCGGCGTTCCAGCCTGACTCCCACTTCGGCCGGGTTCTTGCCGCCTACGGCGGCGTGTTCATCGCCGGGTCGTTGATCTGGGGCGTCGTTGCCGACGGCTTCCGCCCGGACCGCTGGGACGTCATAGGGGCGCTGATATGCCTGGGTGGCGTCGGCCTCATCATGTACGGACCGCGCTGACCCTTACCCCAGATGCACGCTACCGTCGCCAAGATCGCGCCGGCGACGGTGAACAAAGTTAATCGGCGGGCTTGTCCTGGGGATCAACCGCGGTAACCGCTTCGTCGATGATTGCGCGCATCGCCCGTTCGGCGCCATCCTCGTCGCGCAGCCGGATCGCGCGGGCGACCTCGTCGTGCAGTTCGATCGCGGCCGGATTGGGTTGCACCGGCATCAGCCCATGGTGCGTGCGTCCGGTCAGCACCTCGGCCACCACGTCGTTGAGTGCCCGGAACATCTCGTTGCCGCTGGCTTCCAGCAGGGTCTGATGAAACATCTTGTCCGCCAGCAGGTATGCCGCGAGATCACCGGAGCGTCCGTGCACCACCATGTCGGATACCGCTGCGGCCATGATGCGGCACTGGTCTGGATTGGCCCGGCGGGCGGCCAACGCCGCAGCGGCCGGCTCGATTCCTCGACGCAGTTCCGAGAGGGACACCAGTTGGGCGGCCCGGTCGCCGGCCTCCAGGCGCCAGCGAATCAGCCTGGGGTCGAATACATTCCATTTACTCGGCGATTGGATGGTAATGCCGACCCGGCGTCGTGATGCGATCATGCCCATCGACTCCAGCACCCGCATGGCTTCGCGCGCGACGCCGCGCGAGACGCGGTGCTCGGCGCTGACCGCGTCAAGGGTGAGGACCTGGCCCGGGGCGAGTTCGCCGGAGACAATCTCGGTACCGAGCGCGGCCAGCAGATTGCCATGCAACGCTCCGACGTTTGATGGCGAGGACACGGTTACATCGTGTCATAAATAGATCACTACGGAGTAAAAACTGATTACTTAGCGAAAATCTTGCAAAAGTATGATTTTTAAGGCAAGCTACGTGATGACAAACACAATCGTGAGGTGGAGTGGATGGGATCACCAATCGTCGTCATGGGCGTTTCAGGTTCAGGGAAATCGACTGTGGGTGCTGCGCTGGCGCAGCGGCTGCGGGTGTCGTTCGGCGATGCCGACGACTTCCACCCGCCCGCCAACATCGCAAAGATGTCGGCCGGCCACCCACTCGATGACGATGACCGCTACCCGTGGCTGGAAACTATCGGCCAATGGTTGGCCGACCACCACGACGGCGGCGTCATGAGCTGCTCGGCACTCAAGCGCAAGTACCGCGACCAGTTACGTCGGCACTGCCCGGACGTACGCTTCCTGCACCTCACCGGTACTCCGGAAGTGATCGCTCGGCGGCAGGCCAGCCGTCCCGGGCATTTCATGCCGGCGACCTTGCTGACCTCCCAATTCGACACCCTGGAGCCGCTGGGCGCCGACGAGGCAGGGATCGTCATCGATGTCGACCAGAACATCGATGCCATCGTCGACGCTTACATCGCCACCACCTCTGCACCGGCTGGAAACGACCGATGAGCCCCGCACGGACGCTCCTCGCCGAGGACGCGAAGCTACCCGAGCCGGTCGCACCGGGCTGGGAATTGGTCGTGGCGTTCCTGGTCGGTATCGCCGTGATCGTCGTGCTGATCTCGTGGGTGAAACTGCATCCGTTCCTTGCGCTTATCTTCGGCGCCTTGACCGTGGGTGTCGTGCCACTGGTGCTCGGCCTGTTCACCGGCGACAAGGTCAACCAGAGCCTGACCGCTGTACTCAAGTCGTTCAGCGATGGATTCGGATCCACTGCAGCCGGTGTCGGTATCCTCATCGCGCTCGGCGCCATGTTCGCCAAGCTGCTCGCCGACTCCGGGGGCGCCGACGAGATCGTCGACACCATCATCGGGCACGCCTCACCGAGGATGTTGCCGTGGGCGATGGCCTTGGTGGGCGCCATCATCGGGCTGCCGATGTTCTTTGAGATCGGTCTGGTGTTGCTCATGCCGGTGATCTATCTGGTGGCACGGCGCTCGCAACTGTCGCTCATCACCGTCGGCATCCCGGCGCTGGCCGGCTTGTCGGCAATGCACGGGTTCGTGCCCCCGCACCCCGGCCCTCTCACCGCGATCGATCTGCTGCATGCCGATCTCGGCGTGACACTGGCGCTTGGTGTGCTGGTAGCGGTGCCAACCGTGGTGGTGGCCGGTCCGCTGTTCGGCAAGCTGGCCGGGCGCTGGGTCGTCGTCGAGGCCCCCGACACCTTCGAAGGTGACCGGCCCGACGCGGAAACCGGTCAACGCCCGTCGTTCGGTATCACGATGTTCAGCGTTCTGCTCCCCGTCGTGCTGATGATGGGGAAAGCGTTGTGCGACATCTTCATCGACAACAAGAATCAGTGGCTGCGGGCCACCTTCGATCTGCTGGGCACGCCACTGGTAGCGCTGCTCATCGCCGTGATTGTCGGCATGGTCACGCTCGGCAGAGGTGCGGGGATGTCGCGGGGAGCGATCACCAAGTGCGTCGAGTCGGGCTTGCCTCCGGTCGCTGGAATCATCCTGATCGTCGCGGCCGGTGGGGGATTCAAGCAGGTGCTCGTCGACAGTGGCATCGGGACGATGCTGGCGCGTTGGGCCGAGAATGTCAGTATCTCGGTGATCCTGTTGGCGTGGGTCCTTGCCGTCCTCATCCGGCTCGCCACTGGCTCGGCAACGGTGGCGACCATCACCGCCTCAGCGCTGGTGCTGGGTCTGGTCGAGGGGATGAGCACGGGTCAGACCGCGCTGGTCGTCCTTGCGGTCGGCGCAGGCTCATTGTTCTTCTCGCACGTCAACGACGCCGGATTCTGGTTGGTGAACCAGTACTTCCGGCTCAGCGTCGGCCAGACCATCAAGACCTGGTCGCTGATGGAGACCGTGCTGTCGGTCGCCGGACTGCTGTTCGTGCTCCTGCTCAGCCTGGTGGTCTGACGGGTTTCAGCCCTTGACAACTTGTGTGCCACCGGCAAGTTGGTCATGTTTACCTTGCTTGGTCGGGCTGCTGCTGATGGTCACCGCGATCACGATGATGGCCACCACGCCGAGGAATCCACCGACCAGCGGGATGATCGGCAACAGGGTGAACGCATTTCGGATTGCCGACTGTGCGGCGGTGGGCTTGGGAGCACCGCCGGGCCCGCGGACTGCCAGCCGCAGCAGCCGCTTGCCCGGCGTCCAGCCGGTGGTGGTCTCGAACAAGAAGAAATAGACGAAACTGAGTAGACCCGTGAACAACCCGGTCACCCAGTAGCTCGACAGCGAGTCGGTGACAAACGACAGGAAGATCGAAACGATGCCCACCAGGACGCCGTCGATGACGCGAGCGAAGAACCGCGCGGCTAGCCCGCCCGGCTGCTGTGCACCGTACGCTGGGGGAAACCCTGGCTGGCCGTACTGTCTCGGTTGGAAATCACCCGTTGTCATGCCATTCAAGTTACCGTCCGCGGCGCTCGTTCAGCTGGGTCCGGACCTTCTCGCCCAGCTCCGCACCACGTTCACGGGCGAGGTCGGCTACCGTGGCTGCCCGCTCGCCGGCCGCCTGAGCAAGCTCGGGACCGTGCTCGCGGGCCACCTGGGCCAGATCGACCGCACGCTCACGGGCCGCTTCGGCAACTTCTCGACCACGTTCGGCGCCGGCTTGTAGGCCGTGACCGATCTTCTCGGCGATGGCGCTGTCGGCCAATGATTCTCCGGCCGATTCTCCGAGCGGCAATGCTGCGGCAACCGTGGCGGAGGCGGCACGGGCAGCCCTTCGGCCGCGCCATGCTAGCGAAGGTTTGCCAGCGGTGTCCGCTGCGGCGATAATCAGCCCACCGATGAGGCCGATGTCGGCAAGAAACGCGCGCCGCTGCTCAGCCTGCCTTTGAGGATCGGACTCGGACCAGAACGCGTGCGCGCCGAGACCGCCCGGGACCACACTGAGCGCGAGTAATCCCGAGGCGAGCCGGGGCATTCTGCCGGTCGCGAGCAACAGACCTCCGCCGATCTGCACCGCGGCATTGACTTGGGCCACGGTCTCGGCGTTGGGCATCGAATTCGGTATGACAGGAGCCGGCAGTTTGCGCACGGCTCCTACCACGGGCCGGGCGGCGTCCGCGGCAGGTTTGGGGCTCCGCAGCGCATCGACGCCGCGGGCGATGAAGGTGGTCGCCAGCATGGGCCGGGCAATTCGTCTGATCAGCATGCCCTAGGTGTTTCCGCAGCGGCGGTGACGCAAACCTACCGCGCAAAAGCGGTCGGTCGGCGGGTCTGGAAACAGTGCCGAAGCGCGGACCAGAAACCGCCTCATCGGTGTAGCTTCGCGGGCGTGGCTGTTGTTGCCGGCATCGATTCATCCACCCAATCGTGCAAGATCGTGGTCTGCGACGCGGAGAGCGGCGCGGTGTTGCGATCGGCATCCACCCCGCACCCCGGCGGAACCGAGATAGACCCCCAGCGCTGGTGGGCAGCTCTGCAGACGACGATCGCCGCGGCGGGCGGACTCGACGATGTCGAGGCAGTAGCCGTGGGCTCGCAGCAGCACGGCATGGTGTGCCTGGACCAGTCCGGTGCAGTGGTGCGAGATGCCTTGCTGTGGAATGACACCCGTTCATCCACCAGTGCAGCCCAACTTGTCGACGAGCTGGGTGGATCTGCGGAATGGGCGAACCGCGTGGGTGTGGTGCCTGTCGCGGCGATCACTGTGAGCAAATTGCGGTGGTTGGTCGACAATGAGCCGATGCACGCCGACGCCACGGCCGCTGTGTGCCTGCCGCACGATTGGCTCACCTGGCGCTTGAGTGGCTCGACCAACATCGCCGACTTGCGCACCGACCGCAGCGACGCCAGCGGCACCGGCTACTTCTCGGCAGAGACCGACAGCTACCGCGTGGATCTGCTGGAGTTGGCGATGCGCGGGCGACGGCCCGAACTACCTGTTGTGCTCGCCCCGGCCGAGACTGCCGGGATGCTGCCCAGTGGGGTGTTACTGGCTCCCGGCGCCGGCGACAATGCCGCCGCCGCGCTGGGGCTGGGCGCAGGACCGGGGGATTGTGTTGTCTCGCTCGGCACATCGGGTGTGGTCAGCGCCGTCGGCGATGCTGCACCACATGATCCCGACGGTATCGTGGCCGGCTTCGCCGACGCCACGGGCAGGCAATTGCCGCTGGTCTGCACGCTCAACGGAGCACCTGTACTGGCCGCCACCGCCGCCATGCTGCGGGTGAGCTACGACGACTTCGACCAGTTGGCCCTGTCGGCACCGCCCGGATCAGACGGCCTGACCCTGGTGCCCTACCTCGAAGGGGAACGGTCGCCCAACCTTCCGCAGGCCCGCGGTGCGCTCCACGGCGTGACAGCGCGAAACTTCAACTCCGCCAACGTCGCCCGCGCAGGCGTGGAGGGATTGTTGGCGTCGATGGCATATTGCATCGACAAGATCGTCAGTTACGGCGTCGACGTCGACCGGATCATCCTCGTCGGTGGCGGCGCCCGTTCGGAAGCGGTGCGGCGGATCGCCCCGGCCATCTGGGGTCGACCCGTGCACGTCCCACCGCCTGCCGAGTATGTTGCGCTCGGTGCCGCCCGGCAGGCGGCGTGGGCGTTGAACAAGCAGGATGCGCCGCCGGCGTGGAGCCTGGGCCCCATTACTCCGTACACGGCGCCGCCGACTCCGCAGGTGTTCGAGCAGTATTGCGCCGCCCAGCCGCTGACGCTCGGTCAATGAACTTCGACTGGGAGCTGTTGGCGGAGGGCGTGTGGCGGGTCCGGCTCCCGTTCCTGGATGTGACTGTCGGCCTCGTATCGGGGGACCGCGGCGCACTGCTGGTCGACTCTGGAACGACTCTGGCCGAGGCGCAGGCGGTCGACGCGGACGTTCACGTCCTGACCGGTCAGCCGGTTGGCGATATCGTGCTGACCCACAATCATTTCGACCATGTACTGGGTGTCGCCGGGTTTCCCGCGGCACGGATTCATTGCGCGCCGGAGGTCACCGAAACCCTTGCGGTCGGGCGAGACGACCTGCGCGCCGACGCGATCAGCCATGGCGCTGATCCGGCCGAGGTGGATCGGGCGATCCGTGCCTTGCGTGTATCGCCGCACCGGACCCGCGATGCGACACTGGATCTTGGCCGTTCGGTCACGGTGACGCACCCCGGGTGCGGGCACACCGACCACGATCTCATCGTCGTCGTTCCGGGTGAACGCACCGTGGTGTTCTGCGGGGATCTCGTCGAGGAACCCGGTGATCCGGTGATCGATGAGCACTCGGACGTCACGGCATGGCCGTCGACGTTGGATGTGATGCTGTCCGCTGCGGGCCCCGACGCACTGTTGGTGCCGGGCCACGGCGCCGTCGTCGACGCGCATTTCGTTCGGCAACAACAGCAGTGGCTGCGGGCAAGAGCGCCCACGCCCCGGCGTTAGGTGCCCTTCGGGATCATCGCGAGCTGTCGGCTCTGGACGATGACCTGCCCGGTCGCATCGAGGATGAGATGGTCCTCCTCGAACAGGGTCGCGCCGATGACGGTCGCGCTCGCCATGACACGCATCCAGCCTGGCACCGGTCGGCGGCGCAGGTAGGTGGTGAGCTGAACGGTCGGTGTCCAGCCGGTCATGCCCCGGTTCATCGTCACCGGCGCGCTGATGTCACCGGCCATCAGCGCGAACAGCAGCGCTGCGTCAGGGTCGGCCTCGTCGTGTGCGAACGGCCGCAGCCACATCCGGTTGACCGGTTCGCCCTGCTGTCCGGTCAGGAACAGCGCCGCCGACGGGTCGATCCGCAGATCGCAACCCCGTGCGACATGCACGATCTGCCCTATGGGGTGGGCCGGGGTGACGTGCACAGCGTCGGCGGACGGTTCGGCAGGCATGTCGGACAAAGCCAGCGGCTCCTGGTGGCGCGGCTCGGCGATATCCAGATGACCAAGGGTGACCGCCGTGGAGACCGCCACCAGATCGCCTTGGGACAGCTCGACATCGACGACGCTGACCTGCCGTCCCCTCTTGCGCACCGCAGTGGTGAGGGTGACGCTGCCCGGCTCGGGTGCGTGAAGGTAGTTGGCGCTTACGGCAATCGGCTGCAGGTCGGTCTCCGCGCCGAGTGCTCTGCGCGCTGCAGCCGCGCACAGTGCCATCATGCAGCCGCCGTGCACCTTGGGTCCGATGGTCCAGGTCGGATCGACGGAAGCCGCGTACGTGCTGTGGCCGACGGACTCCAGCGTCGTCAGATCGGTGAACGGGCGGGTACTGGTCACGACGAGCAACCGGCGTCGCGAAACTCGAGCGAGCACATGGGATGAAAAGCCATGACCTGTGACCTTACAGGTATGAGCCGGCGACGCTGTGATCGGTCAGATATCAAGCCGCTCAACAAGTTCGATTGCACCAGCCGTCGAGATTGACGCCAAGGCTGTGAATTTCCACATTTGACAGCCCTGACGTCAATCTCGACGTTCACAAGCGATCCCGCAACGATTAGAAACTTTTACAATGGGATCCATCGTCTGAAGACAGTTATCTCACTGATCCGCTAGTGCAAGGCGCATGTGGCCACGGCAGGCCCCCATTCATCATTCGTCGCGCGCCACTCCGTCTCGACGAGCCCGGCACCCCCGCCGAAACCGAGCGTCCTTGAAAGGGCCGAGATCGCGCCCACGGCCACTCCGACCGCTGGTCGGTCTTTTCAGGTGATTCCGAATTGGCGGCGGTCAGCATGATCAAATAGGCCATGCCTTCTCGACCCAACGTGCTCAATTCCTCGGCCTTCACCGGTCGCCGCCCTACGGGTGCCGGCGATCTTGCGGTCGAAACGCACGGCATCGCACCGATTGCTCAAGACCAGCGTTACGGCCGTCCGGCCCGGTTGTTCACCGTGTGGTTCGCGCCCCAGGTGAACATGACGGGCGTCTTCACCGGGACACTTGCCATCGCGCTGGGTCTCGGATTCTGGCTGGGAATGCTGGCCATGGTGATCGGAACAGTGTTGGGGTCACTGGTGGTGGCTTATTTGTCGACGTGGGGGCCACGCACCGGCGCCGGCCAGTTGCCCAACGCCAGAATGGCGTTCGGCGGCTTCGTGGTCGTGCCCGGGGTGCTGCAGTGGGGATCGTCGATCGCTTGGGACGCCCTGGTCGGTTTGTTCGGCGGCGAGGCACTTGCTGTTTTGACAGGCATCCCGTTCTGGCTCGCGGTACTCATAGTGCTCGGCGTCCAAGGCGTGGTTGGATTCTTCGGTTACGAGCTCATCCACCGATTGCAGGCAGTACTCACGATCGTCCTGCTCGTCACGTTCGTGGTATTCGCCATCAAGTTGGTCCGTGGTCAGGACGTCATCACCCCTGCCGGTGTACACGGTCCGGCACTCGTCGGTGCCTTCGTCTTCGAGGTGACGATTGCGTTGAGCTTGGCGATCTCGTGGGCCAGCTATGCCGCCGACTTCAGCCGGTACCTACCCGCGACTGCACCCCGGACGCAGGTCTTCGGGTATACATTCGCCGGAATCGCGTCGGCCTACATCTTTGTTCAGGGTATCGGCATCGCGGGCGCCGCGGCGATCGGTGAACAGACCGCCGAGGGCGTGCGGACCGTGATGGGTGGCGGGTGGCTCGGCGGCCTGGCGCTGTTGATCATCGCGCTCGCCGCCGTCGGCTCAGGAGTGATGAACGACTACAGCGGGTCTCTGGCCTTGCAGACCATCGGAGTGCGGGTGCGGCGCCCCGTATCCGCTGTCATCGTCACGACTCTGGCCTTCTTCTTGATCCTTTGGCTGCACGCCGCCGACACCGCCAGCCGGTTCACCGATGTACTGCTGTTGGTCAGCTACTGGATTCCGGCATTCGTGGCCGTGGTCGCGGTGGACTGGGTAGTGCGGATACAGGGACGCAACACGCTTGATCCATCGGTCGAGGAGACCGACCGTTCCGATGCGGTGGCCGCGTTGGTCACCTTCGTCATTGCGTATGTGGTGGCGATGCCGTTCATGAACACGACGCTGATCCATGGTGCGGTGGCGACGGCATGGCATGGCGCAGACATCGCGTACTTCGTGAATTTCGGTGTGGCGCTGCTGCTTTACGGCGGCTATCGGTTGATACGGGTCAAGCGTCGGCAGCTGTAGTCGCGACAGATGATCGGTGCGCACTTCAGACCGGGTGCGCGGCAAACCATTCCAGAAGCAGGTCCGCCACGGTGTCGGGCTTTTCGTCGGGGAGCCAGTGCGAGGCTCCCCGAATGGTCTCGAATCGGTACGGCCCTTTCACATATTTCGCCGTGTCGTGGGCCGGTTTGGCGGTGATCGCGGTATCCCCGTCACTCCAGATGTACATCGTCGGCACCTGCACCCGGTGCTTGACCTCGCGCGAATCGGACAGCAGCATCGCGCGGTACCAGTTGAGTGCCGCGGTCAGCACGCCGGGTTCGAGCATCGTTTCGGTGTCGCGTTCCGCGTAGCCGGCGGACTGCCCACTGCGGAGCAGAGCATCGGTGATCCTGATACCGGAACCATCCCGACCGAGCAGCAGCCGCTCAGGCAGCCAAGGAAGTTGGGCGACGTACATGTACCAGGACGCCAGGCCCTGGCGGCTGGTCGGTATCGCTCTCAGGAATGCCACCGGATGCGGCACCGAAAGCGCCGAAAATGACGCCAATCGCGCCGGTTCCCGCGTCGCAACACCCCAGCCAACGGCCGCACCCCAGTCATGTCCGACGAGATGGATGCGATCGGCTCCGCTGGCATCGATGAGGGCCAGCGCGTCGTCGACCAATTCGGCCATTCGGTAGTCGCGGCGGCGCGGGGGGCGTGCGCCGGGGGAGTAGCCCCGTTGATTCGGCGCCAGGCAGCGGTATCCGCGTGCGGTCAACCGCGCCATCACGGCTGTCCAACTGGTATTAGATTGCGGGAATCCGTGCAGGAGAACAACGACGGCGCCGTCGGCGGGACCGTCGTCGATGACGTCAAAAACCAGGCCGTTGCGGCGGAACTGCTCCATATCGCACCCTCATTCCGGAAGTGGCACTGCGCAGCTCGGATTGACCTCTCAGGCAGCATCTTTGGCCGCTGGCTCAGACTCAAGAGATCTGTGGCTGCCGATAGCCTAACCCGTGCGGGCACCATCGGATCTGGCGCGACCAGGTCACTCCGGACCGAACCTGCTGACATCGAGGTCGCGGTGCGGCACAGTTACCGACATGACCAGTCCGAAGCTCCCCAAACCGGGTGACCTCAAATCAGCCGCACAGGCTGCGGTGGAGACCGCTCAGTCGGCGGTCGAGACCGCGCAGGCCGTCGCAAGCAGCGCCATGCGCATTCCACCGGCCTCGGCCCAACTCGCCGCGCAGTTACCCGATCTGATCGAGAACCTGGCGGTTGCGACTGAACGGCTGAATACGACGATCGATCGCACCGAGCGTTATCTGGCGATGGCCGACCCGATGTTCCGCACGATGGATCGGCTTCTGCCGCAGTTGGAGGCGCTTGTGGCCACGGGAAACGATGTCTTCCGGATGCTGTCGAACATCCCGGGTCTATCGAAGTTCAATCCGTTCGCGCCGCGCCCGACCGACGAGCGCGGCAACGCCAGGTAGCTCCAACTTTCCGGACCGGTCACGGCCCTGGGACGCCAGGCGGGCCGCCCCAAAAGGGGCGGCCCGCAATCGATTTCAGCGGACTTTACATCGGAATCCAGTTGTTCAGGAACCAGAAACCCCACCCGTGGCCGTCTCCTGCCTGCATCGGCGTCACCTGCTGTCCGTTCCAGTTGAACGGTTGGTGATCGTAGCGGCCCTGGTCGATGCCACGGTTGTGCCAGTCGACAGGACCGGCAGGTCCGCGGCCGGGTCCACGGTCGTCGCGGTGGTTGTCACACGGCGGGGCTCCGGGACGATCGCAGCCCCAGCCCGGGTCTGCGCTTGCCGTACCCAGGCCGACTCCGAGCAGCCCAGCCACTCCGATGCCGGCGGCCAGCGCCGAAACACCCAGGGTTCGCTTGAAACTCATAGCTTTGCTCCGTTTCTTCGTGTTACGGCTTCTTCGCCGGATGCCAAGTAAAGCTATGGCCCGGATTTTTGCCGCCACTGTGCCGACGGTGTGGTTGAGCTGTGTAAGCGATAACGGTTCGGAAACCGGATAACGATTCGAAAACTGTTTGCCATCAATGCTATTGATGTCATTGACGGCGCGTGTCCGGCAAGACCTTCCGGCGGTGGTCGCGTGACCAGGCGAACCGCTGAGTCAATGACGTTGAGCCAGAATGGGAATGCCGGTGTAGCGGCCGTGCTTCTCCATGACAGTGGTGGGATCGAACGCGGCCCACGCGTTTGGCGTCACCGCCGAACAGCGTGGCGATGCTGCGCTCCCGGTTGCCGGCGTTGGGGCCGATGTCACCGGCGATGTCGACGAACGCGCTGAACAGGTCGGAATGCATCACGGCCACGTCGACCGCACGTGCCGCCCATCGACCATCCGGCGACGCCCCAATGGGTGCGCTCGGCACTCACGCCGAAATTCGCCGCCATGAAAGGAACGACGTCCTTGGTGAGGTGATCGGCAGCGTTCCCGCGGGGTCCGTTGACGCATTCGGTGTCGTTGTCGAACGCGCCGGTCGCGTCCACGAAGACCACCGCCGGTCGGTCTGATCGGGTAGCGGCCCAGTGGTGAGTTGGTTCCACGCCGGTCTACCCCGGCTCGGCGCATCGCGAGCGTCGCGACACGTGGTAGCGCGATGTTCCCATCGGACTACCAGGCGCCGATCCCGCACTGCAACGATGTCAGCAGTTGAGTGAGGGGTCGTGATTCCGCTCGGACACACGTCCCGCCGCAACCAACGTCCGCACGGAGTCCGGCAATTCGGCCGATGACCACGAAGCTCGGTGCGGAGCTCCGTAATTGACGATGAACGGAACGGTCCCTGCCCACACATCGGTATCCTCGTCGGGCTCTTTGACCGGACTGTCGTTGACCTTGTACACCCAGTCGCCATCGGTGATGGGCATCGCGACAACGTTGGTGGCGGCGATCTCTTTGGGTGTCATCCCACGGACTTCGGCCGTGCGCCCGGGCAGCAGCAGATCGCTGAAGCGGTCCAAGAGCATGGCTCGTTCCTCGCGATGGGCGACCTGCAGGTCACCGTAGAGCACCGCCGAGCGGTAATGCACCGTCGAGTCGAACGTGCTGTGTGCGACCACGAGCGCATCCATCGCCGTCACGCAGAAGGCTGCAGACGTCACCGTCCCGGCAGCTCCCATCGCACCGGCGCCAGTCGAACCGTGCATGAGAATCCGGTCCTCATGTCGGACGAACAGCGTCGGCACCGCCAGGGGCCGCGTTCTGCCGTCACGTCGTTCGACGCTGCCTATGGTCAGCACTCCCCACCACTGCCCATCGAGGAATTCCTCCAATGCGGCACGCTCGGTGGGCTGTCGACCTTGTTTGCGGGTGAGCTTCTCCATGCTCAAACAACACCATGATTGCGGCATTATCGAAACGGCCAGAAAAGGTAGATATCAGATGCCAGTATTGTGTGGAGATGCCGCGGCACACCCGACTGGTTCATCTCCCGTTGGACACCAGCGATCTGAGCGCCAAGACGATCGCCACCCAGATGGTGACCTTGATCGCCGACGGGCAACTCGCGGACGGTGACTGGCTGCCCTCCACTCGCACGCTGGCCGACGAACTCGGATGTTCACGCACCATGGTGGCGGCTGCCTACGATGAGCTGGTCGCCGCCGGTTTTCTCGAAGGGGTGCCCGGCTCGGGTACCCGGACGACGTCCGGCGCGGCGGCCGCGGCCGCCGCCGGCCTCTCCAGTCGTCCGTCCGACCACCCCGGAACTGACCGCAAGCGGCGTGCGTCGCCGACCAATAGTGCTGCGCCCCAACGTGGCTCAACGATGGATCTCCGCCCGGGCTATCCTGACACCGGGTTGATCGATATGCGCGCCTGGACTCGCGCCTGGCGCATGGCGGCAGCTCGGACCCCGACGACCTCCTCACCGTGGCAGGACACGAGCGAGCTGTTCGTCACGGCATTGACCGATCACCTGCGCACGAACCGCGGGATCGATGCCGACACGGTGATCGACGTGCCCGGCTCCGGGGCAGCCTTTCAGGCGGTCGCGGCCGTGAGCGGTCTCACGCGGTGTTATCTCGAGTCCCCTTGCTATCCAGCCGCATACGAGGAATTCGTAGGTGCTGGGCTGCGCCCCGTCTTTGTGCCGGTCGACGACGACGGCCTTTGCGTCGATCAGCTGGGCGACAACGCCGGCCTGGTGTACTGCACGCCGGCGCACCAGTACCCGCTCGGACACCGATTGTCGGTCAACCGGCGCGCCGAATTGGTCGCCTGGGCCAAGCGGACCGGCTCGATCATCGTCGAGGACGACTATGACGGCGAGTTCCGCTACGGGGTTGCACCACTCCCGGCGGTCCGGTCCGTCCCGGGAGCGGGGGAGCGCGTCGCCTACATCGGGACAGCGTCGAAGATCCTCACGCCCGGGCTCGGCGCCGCCTGGCTGGTACCGCCGCGGCCGCTTCGCGATGCGGTGCTGGCCTACCTGCGCGAGCGTCGCCTCGCGCTGTCCGTGATCACCCGGGATGCACTCGCGGAACTGATGGTTGCCGGTGATCTGCAGCGGCACCTGGTCCGAGCCGCACGCGAATACCGGCATCGCCGTGACATGCTCATTGCGGCACTCGGCACGCATTGCCCCGAGCTCTCCGTACTTGGCGTCGAGGCCGGTCTCCACGTCGCCATCCTGCTGCCACGAGAACACGATGACCGCCGCGTCAGCGAGCTCCTCGCCGCACAGGGATTCGTCATCGAAGCCCTGTCGCTCTATCCGGGCGCGGCAGACCGCGAAATCAACGGACTGGCGGTCGGTTTCGCTCTCATCGATCGAGTGTCCGCAAACGGCTTGGCGATTCACCTCGCCGGGGCTCTCGGGTAATCGGTCGACCTCAGTCGCCTGTCGTCAAACCCCGAGAACCACGTGCTCGGCAGGGTATGCGTGGATGAGCGCGGTGCTCAGCTTGGGCACCGCATGGATGAGGTCATGTTCGGCGTTGTGGGCGAGCCGGTGGGCGTCGGCGAGGCTGAGGTCGGGATCGACATCGAGTTCTGCGTCGGCGTGCAGACGGTGCCCGATCCAGCGCATACGGACGCTGCGCACCGCTTGCACTCCGGGATGTGCAGCCAGGACGGTCTCGGCGGTGTCGATGAATACCGGTTCCACACCGTCCATGAGGCGACGGAACACATCGCGAACGGCCGTGCGCAGTACCACCAGAATCGCCACCGTGATCAACAGTCCGACGATCGGATCGGCGAGCGGGAACCCGAGCGCCACACCGCCGGCACCGATCAGCACCGCCAGGGAGGTGAATCCGTCCGTGCGGGCGTGCAGACCGTCGGCGATCAGCGCCGCCGAACCGATCCGGCGCCCAATTCGAATGCGCAACAAGGCGACCCATTCATTGCCGATGACGCCCACCAACCCCGCGAGAGCCACCCAACCGACGTGCTCGATCTGCTGCGGCTCGATCAACCTACGTATCGCTTCCCAGCCGGCGATCACCGCGGACAAAGCGATCATCGCGACGACGAACAGACCCGCGATGTCCTCGGCGCGGCCGAAGCCATAGGTGTATCGGCGGGTGGCAGCCTTGGTGCTGAGGGCAAAAGCGATCCACAGCGGCACGCTGGTCAACGCGTCGGAAAAATTGTGGATGGTGTCGGCCGCCAGGGCGATCGACCCGGAGAGAGCGACGATGACGATCTGGGCGATTGCCGTGAGTCCGAGAACAAGCAGACTGATCTTTACCGCCCGGATTCCCGCCGCGCTCGACTCCAGCGCGCCGTCGACGCTGTCCGCAGCATCGTGGGAATGTGGCGCGAAGATCTCCCGGAGCAACCCGCGCATGCCTCTCGGGTGCTCGTGGTCATGCTCGTGCTCGTGGTGGTGATGCGGGTGATGGCCACTCATCGCCGGGCAGCTTTCCGCGGGTTGGGATCGGTGGCCAGTTCACGCACCCGCGGATCGTTGCGGTGGTGCGGCGGAATGCCGGGGCCCGCATGCTCGGCATTGAACACCGCGTCGACGACCAGTTGGCGGATGTGCTCATTCTCCAGGCTGTAGAAGATCGTGGTGCCCGAACGGCGGGTGCGCACCAAGCGTGCCAACCGGAGCTTGGCGAGATGCTGCGATACCGAAGGAGCCGGTTTGCCCACGCGTGACGCGAGGTCGTTGACTGACAGCTCGCCCCCCGTGAGCGCCCACAAGACCTGAATCCTCGTGGCATCGGCGAGCATTCGGAACACCTCGACGATCAGACCGGCCTGCTCCTCATCAAGGAGGCCCACTGAGGCATTACCTGCATTCATATGCAGATAGTAACCTTCGCAGGAAGGTGCCGCCGAGCAACACCCAGACAAAATCATCCCGGGCCTCGGACGCGACCGTGGTTACGGTCCCAGGTGACTACGATTTCCGGGTCATGGAAGAAGAACTCGCCGTCGGCGCGCAGGTCGAACTGCCCTACATTCATATCGTGGCGAACAAGTCCCACCGCGGCCTGATCCGTCGGGCGCAACGCGCGCTCGGCGTGGACTGCTGCGTCCCGCTCGGCTAGGTCATCGTGACACGCGTACTCGTCGCACCCGACAAGTTCAAGGGCTCATTGACTGCAGCGGAGGTAGCCGACGCACTCGCCGACGGACTCACGGCGGGCAACCCTTCCTGGTCGGTCACCACGGCCCCGGTGGCCGACGGGGGAGACGGCACGGTCGCGGCCGTCGTGGCCGCCGGTTGGACTCCGGTTGCGGTGGAGACCACCGGTCCGACAGGTCATCCCGGTATTGCCCTGTATGCGCGCCGCGGGCCGATCGCCGTGGTGGAACTGGCCGCGGCAGTCGGCCTCGTGACACTCCCACCCGGCCAGTTGGATCCTTTGGGAGCCAGCACGTTCGGACTAGGCACCGTCATCCGACACGCACTCGACCTGGGTGCACGCGAGATCATCATCGGGCTCGGCGGTAGCGCGTCGACCGATGGTGGTGCGGGGATGTTGCAGGCCCTCGGAGTACGGATTCTCGACGGCGACGGCAACGAGGTCGGACCCGGCGGCGCGGCACTGCGCCAAGCCGCGAAGGTCGATCTCAGCGATCTGCATCCGGCGGCCCGTACGGCGCAATTTCAGCTCGCCTGCGACGTGGACAATCCGTTGGTCGGTCCACGCGGTGCGACAGCGGTGTACGCACCACAAAAAGGCGCGACAGCCGAGCACCTGGTGCTCCTGGAGGACGCGATGACGCGGTGGGCGCATCTGCTCCGCACCACCACCGGTCGCGACGACAGCCGTACGCCGGGAGCGGGAGCGGCCGGTGGGACCGCCTTCGGGGCAATGTCCATCCTGGGCGCCACAACCCGGCCCGGCATCGAAACCGTACTGGACCTAATCGACTTCCGCCGCAAGCTCGCCGAGGCGGATATGGTCATCACAGGCGAGGGGTCACTGGACACCCAGAGCCTGCACGGCAAGGCTCCCATCGGAGTCGCTGCGGTGGCCACGAAAATGGGTATTCCCGTCATCGCGGTTGCCGGCCGCAGTTCTCTGCGCGATATCGAGTTGCGCGACGCCGGAATCTCCCGGGCATATACGCTCGCCGAACTCGAGCCCGACGCACACGCATCCATGGTGAATGCGGCAGACCTGCTGCGCCGGATCGGACGCATCATCGCGGTGTCTGCCGACGTCATCAACACGAGCCGATAGGGAGAATCATGAGTGCCGATTTCACCGCCGAGCCGCCCTCAACGTGATGTCGGAGATGGCCGTGCGACTCTGTCCGCCGACGGTGCCGAGTTTGGAAATCCACACCAGCACATTTGAGGTTTTCTTCTGATTGTCGATGGTGATGGTGTTCTGTCCTGGCTGCAGCGACACATTGGGGGTCAGCTCGGTCGTGTCGGACAGGCTGTTCGGGTCGGCGCTGTCGGCCGCTCGAATCTGCACCTCTGTTCCAGTGCTGGGCACATCGAGGGTCACTTTGCTCAATGCGGTGGGTGCAGGCAGTTGCAGCATCAGACCGACGCCCTGTTTGAAGGTGGGGAACGGGGTGGCGTCTTGGTAGACATCGGTGGGCCACCCGGTATCGGGATTGCCGTCGATGGCGTTGCCCGCCTCGTCCGGGTGATCGGGTGAGCCGCCGGGGGAGAACACCGTCGCCCGTTCCGGCGTCACGACCGGCCCCGGTCCGCTGTGCGATGAAAAACCGAAGCCTCCGGTGACAAAGTAGGCCGCCGTGGCCAGCACCGCCACGAACACGACCACCAGCCCGACGATGCGCAGCGGCCGGGACGTCCACGCAGAATTCTTACCCGGTTTCACCCCGGATGTCGTGCGCCGCCGGCGGCCGCGCGTACCTCCCGAATGGTTGACCACGGAGTCGGCGAACAGCGTCCGGTCGTCCCAGAAACCGCTGACCTCCACTACATCACCGTCGGACAGTTCGCCCGTGATGGAGTTGCCGCGCAGTTCGACCGGCACAACGGTGTGGGCTGCGCCTGTCGAGTCGTATCGCTCCACCCGGAAGGACCAGACTTCGTCGTCACCGTCGGGCCCGGCCGGCAGTTTCTGCACCGCACGGGCGGTGCCGAGCACCGTGAGCACGGTCAGACGTCTGGTGTCCGGGGGACTGCTCCAATCGCTTTCGCCGGAGGCCTCCAGCGGGGCGGTGTGGGCCGCCGGCTCACACGAAGTCCGCTCCGGTGCCGGCTCGGGTGCGGTCGCCATATCCAGGCGTCCGCCCAGGGCCCGGGCGAAGTCGATGCACCGTACGTAGCGCTGATCGGGGTTCTTCGCCAGTGCTTTGGCCATGGCGGCATCGAGGTGCGCGAGGTCGGGACGGCGCTCCGACAGCAGTGGCGGTGGTGCGTTGAGGTGTTTTCCGGCCACGACAATCCGATTGGCGTCGTCGAACAGGGGTGCGCCGGTCAACAGATGAAAGGCCGTCGCGGCCAGGGCGTATTGATCGGCCCGACCGTCGAGCGCCTTGCCCATGAGTTGCTCGGGCGCTATGTAGGCGACGGTACCGATAGCCATGTTGGTCTCGGTGAGCCCATTGGTGTCGTCAGCTTCGCGAGCGATGCCGAAGTCGGTGAGCAGGACGCGGCGCCGAGTGCTTGCCGTCGGAGTGGTCACCAGGATGTTCGCCGGTTTGACATCGCGGTGCAACAGCCGCCGTTCGTGCGCGAAATCGAGAGCTTCGGCCACCGCCGTCACGATCTCCATCACATCCTGATAGGGCAGGCCTGACGGGGACTGCTGCTCAAGCATGTGACGGGCGTCGGTGCCCTCCACATAGTCCATCGAGATCCACAGATGACCTTCGAACTCACCGCGGTCGTGTACACCGACGATGTGTGGATGCCACAACGTCGCGGCCAGCTCAGCCTCTCGGGTGAATCTGGCGCGGAACTCATCGTCGCGGGTGGCGTCCGTCGACAGGATCTTGAGTGCGTCCAGACGGGGCAGCCGGGGATGCTGGGCCAGGTAGACCTCTCCCATGCCGCCTGCACCGAGGAGCCGCTGAATGGAGTAGCCGGCGAAGACGTCACCGGAGTTGAACGGCATACGTTGGAGCCTACAAACGAGGATGGAAATACTGACGTTTTTGCTGGCCAAGGAATGAATCAGCAGAGCGCCGCGCGTCGTAAAGTGGAGGTCGCCCTCGTCGGCGGCACTGCGTTGGGTGACCTGACCACCGAGGAAGGCGCCGTGTTCAACGCCGAGATCTCCGCGGCCATCGAGGAGAGCCTGGCGCACAGCGACTAGGGTGCGACACTGGCCGCCCGCGGGGCTACCACGTCGCGCGGTGAAATGGATCGCCGAGCACCGCTCTCGTCGTTCGTGCCGCGGCGTGCGCTATCCGAGAACGTATGGCAGACGGTCGCTGAGAGAACCGAGCGCGTCCCGCTCGGATGCTGTTGCGGCTCGCCGACCCGTTCCGACCGTCAGGACGGCCCCGTTCGACATCGATGCCGGAAACGCTGCTCCGGTGATCCTCTCGAAGAGTTTCCGTGATGCAGCCAATGTCTGTGCTGCAGGCCCGGATACGCCAGGGAGGTGTGCGATCAGGTCGAGGTGGTGCAGGGTGGCCTCAAAACCTCCTGACCCTTCACCCTCCTACAGATCTATGTCAGTTGACATATATTTGTTGTAACACTGCAGCAAATATGAGGCAAGCAAAAATTCTCTCCACTCGGCGGGAAGTAGCGATTGCCGACTCAAGGAAACGAGATCGGGGGGATCGCGGAGGGCAGCGGTACCCGCGGGATCTCCGCGGGTAACTCCACGCGAGGCACGTCTGCCGGGATCTCGACCTTCGGGAGTTCACTTGGCATCTGCACATCGGGGACAGCGCTCGGCAACGGCACCGGCGGAATGTCGCTGGGTAGGGGGACAGCCGGAATATTCGCCGGCACAGGCAACGTCGTCACCGCATCGTCCGATGCGGCAGGCTGACCCGACCCGGCATCGCAGCTGACGATCGCGGCGAGCATCGCAACCGTCGACAGGCATACGGTTGCGCGTCGTGTGACTCGCCACGCCGTGATGGGCATTTTGTCGACTCCTCGCCAGGACAGCCCTGACGCTACCACCGCGCGTAAGCCGCTGTGCAGCCGAAAGCGACTGCAATGCAACAGTATCAACCTACCCGCCACCGGATCCTTCATGACTTGGCCGGTGCCGCACTGGACTGTGGTCATGATCGCTGGCGGATCGCTAGAGCTGATCCTCGACAACGTAAACGGCGTTCGCGAATCCGTCCAGGGCCCTGGCGCATTCTTGCAACGCGGCCTCGGCCGACTCGTGACCCTTTGCTCCGAGACAGTCACGCGACTGGATTTTTACAAACCAGCTGTTGAGCTTGTTGAGGTCTTCTTCGTTTTCTTCGAGTTCCGCGTAGGTGAAGTGCTCGTCCGCGGTTTCGTTGCGAATCTCAGTGAGAAAGTCCTGACACTTGTCGACGATCTCGGCATATTCCTCGTCACGCGCGGTCCGATACAGGGCGACAAGATCGTTGCCGCCGGCCAGTATTTCGGCTCGCATAACCTGCGCCGTTGCACCCATGTCGATGATTTCGCGGCGCAATGATCGCAGCGCGCGTTCGTTCGTCGCGGAATCCGGAAGTGCTGCTACCGAATTTTGCACGTAGACGGCCCCCAGGGCCTTGAGGCGACGCCAGGCTGTAGCGCGCAGTCGGGTTGGCTCGCGGGGTATGCGATACGCCAGCAGCAGCCACACAGTGACACTGTCGGGCTCATCGAGCGCTGCCATGGGACAAGCATGCCATCACCGCGAACATGGCTATCTGTACAGGGGGTCGACGGCGTTCAGTACTGCGTGGGTCGCAATAACCCTGAAGCCAGGGCCGCACCGATCATCCACACCGCCGCGTAGCTGAACGCCCACGCGGGTGACGCCAGGGTGTAGAGCACTCCGGCTACGACGGTGGCCATCAGATCACCGGCAGCCTGGACTGCCCCGAGGACACCGAAGCCGCTGCCGCGCAAGTGGTCTGGCAAGAGTTGGGACACCACCGCCGATTGCGTCGGCTCGACAAGCCCGATCCCCGCACCGGCTGCCGCGAACGCCAATGCGATCATCCACGGTGCATGTCCGCCGATCGCAAACAACCCATAGCCGGCGACGTAGGCTGTGGCACCGGCGGCGAAGACCACACGTGGTCCGGCACGGTCGTACCATCGGCCGGCGACCAGTGAGCCAACCGCCGCAATCACGTTATGGGCTGCGTATATCAGGATCGCCAACGAGGTGGCCGCAGTGAGGCTGCGATAGGGCGACTGCAGCAGTTGAGTGGCCCGCAAAATCAACAGAGTTGTTGCAAGATTGCCACATTCGAACAGTGCGACTGGCAGCAGCGCACGTAGCATTCCCGCATCACGCAGTGCCGCGACATCGATCCGACGGCTCGGGCGAGCGCCTTGCGCTGTGGTGACTCGACGACGAGCTTCCCTGGCCGCCAAGAGAATTGCCGCAGCGGCGAACAGGCTGGGTATGGCGGCGAGGTACAGGGCTGGGCGAACGCCGACGCACGCCACCAAACCTGCGGCCAGCAATGGCCCGGCTACTGCCCCCAGATTGTCACCGGCGCGCTCGAGCCCGAAAGCCCTGCCGTGCATGGACGCCGGAGCCAGCGATGCCAAAAGCGCGTCGCGCGCGGGGGATCGTAGCCCGCGCGACATCCACGCAATCGCGCGGAACACCCCGGCCTGCCACACCGTGACAGTTGCCCCGATCGCCCCGGTGGCGAGCGCGGTTCCGATATAGCCGCCCGATGCTGCCCGCCCCCGCCACTCAAGGTCATTGGCCAGCGGTCCGCCAACGAGCTTCATCACACCGATGAGGGCGTCACTGATGCCGTCAATGACGCCCAACGCGCTCGCGGGTGCACCGAGCGTGCTCGTCAAGAAGGTCGGCAACACCGACGTCGTCACCTCGTGGCCGGTATCCGAGAAGAAGCTGGCCGCGCCGACCGCGCCAACGCCGGGCGTCAACCACCTCTCGATTGCTTCGGTACCGACCGGATGGTCTCTGCCATCTGACACATCAAAAACATAACCGTGGTTAGTTAATATGCGCAACCAGTCGGGTGATTGCGGGCTCGTGGTCCCGCACGCAGGCTTCGATGCTGCCTGGTACGGGGATGGGCGCTGGCCTCGACGCGGCATGGCAGCGACGGGGGAGTGCCGTCAGCTGGCGCGGTCTGCAGCTGACGGTGATGCGGTTTCGTCCCCGGCAAAGCTGAACCGATGGTGCCCGAGTTCATCGAGGTTGACCGCGACCATGTTGTTGTCTATCGGATTGCCGTTTTTCCCCAAGCCGTCGATGACGGTCTGATAGTCAGGTCCAGTGAGCAGGGCACGGTAGCGGTGATGAAAATGACCGTGCCACAACCGGGCTGGTTGCACAGCGTCAACAATGGAGCGTAGGAGGGCGCGGTGCACCTCTGAGGTGGCCAGTTCCTCTGGCGGGCATCCGTACCGGTCGGCGGCCGCGCCGGGCACCACGATGCCGGTCGGGCAGTCGTGGCAGAACATCACGTCTGCTCGCCCGGCGGCGACGATGTCGCGGGCTTGTTCCGGTGTGATCATCTCTTGCGGCCACCACGTCTTGCCCGGGATCCTCAGAAACTTGTCGATCGAGTAGGCACCGCCGACCGCAAGGCACCGAGTATTTCCCCATTGCCAGCGCAATCCGCGCGGCAGGTGAATGACTCGATCACGCAGGTAACGGAGGCCGTCCGGTGACACCGGCCAGGCGAGCAGTCGGTCGAAGTTCTCGTGATTGCCGTCGACGAAACCGAGCACCATGTCGTGGCGGCGCAACGCGCGATCGAGCGCGTCAAGGTATTCGTCGGTGAAGTTGAATCCGAAGTCACCGAGATGCACAAGAACCGAGACATCGCGCCGGGCCGCGTGGCGGATGGCCGCGACCCCGTACTCGGTGTCGGCGTGCCAGTCCCCGGCGATGGCGATGCGCGCCGGGGTGGCGAAAAACTCCGGGCGAGTCGAGCGCTCTGACGATCGCCGCGGGTGGGACGTAGTGACCATGGGTGGCTCCTGGGTGCATGGGCCGGTCCATCCGCAAAGACGCCATGGCGACGGCCGTAATTCAGTTCCCAGGGACCGTTGGCGATCGACGACACAGTCCTGCGACCGCAGATGCGAGCCCCACCGCAGTGAGGATTACAGGTTATCCGCGCCGGGACCAACGAGCAATGACGCACGCGCCTTCATCGCATATTCTTAGAGGCGAGGGCGATGGATCCCCGCCGGGATGGGTGTGTGTCCCATCCGAACCGCCGCTACGGCTGATGGTTCCTACGGACACCGTGGGGAGGCCGCATGAGTGTGATTGTCGGATTCGATCATCATCCAGCCAGCATGGTGGCGCTTCAGTGTGCCGGGGACTTGGCCGCCGCCTTGGGTACTCATGTCCACGTCGTGCACGTCACCAGCGTCTCTGACGGCACTCTGGCCACGCACGGCGGTGGCGAACCCACAACGGCCGTCACCAGCGATCAGGTTCGTGTCGCGGGCGCGCTGGACGGCCTCGACGTGCAATGGACGTTTCATCGGCGCGACGACGGTGATCCCGCGCATGCGCTGTTGGAGGTGGCCTCGCAGTATGACGCATCGATAATCGTGGTCGGGCGCCCCGAGGACGGTATCGGCGCCGCGCTCGGTCATATGGTCACCGGGGCCGTGGCCCGCACCCTAATCCGGCGCAGCCCGCTGCCGGTTCTCGTCGTTCCCAACAGCGAACGACGAGAACGGAGTCCATGGTGAGGTGAGCCGGCATCGGATCTTCGCCGGCGTCCTATCAGTGGTGCTGAGATCGGTTGTGTAAGTAGGCCATCAGGACATCCTCGGCGCGGTGGTAGCGCAACGAGTCCACCCAGAGCCGGTGAACAACGGGATGCCGATACCGCGACCGAGTACCCCCCGGTGTTGCCACATAACCGGCGACGTCGGCGTCGGCCAATTCCGCGAGCACGGGTGCAACGTCAGCTTCGTCGAGATCGGCCAGCTCGGCCCACGCCGATGCCCATACGCCGTTGTCCATGCCGCCCGGCGGCAGCCAGAACGCAATGTCCCGTTGTGCGGGGTTCCCAATGGGATTGAAGGGTGAACTCACGACAGCCTTCCCTCACCAGATCGAACTGGGTAGGAGCCATCAGCATCCCGCGCGGCTTCGGCGAGCTCCATCGCCTTCGCCCATTTTGCCCCAGCTCCCGGGCGTCTGGCGAGCGGTCAGCGGTCTTGCCGCACATCGGTCAGTCTTTGGCCACGCGATGAAGCTCGCTTTCGGAATGCCGCACCAGTGCTGTCGCTCCTGGGCTATTTGCCGCCACGACGTCGCGGCAAATAGCCAGTTGTTGGCATCGGTGACCCGACACGCGCTACCATGCGACTAGGCGATGAAGCTCGCCTTCGAATGCCGCACCGGCTGATGGCTTCTACCGAGTGGATGAACGCACGGTAGAAAGCAGGTGAGTGGGTATGGCCCGCGTTCCGAGCATTTTGTTCCGTCGCGGCCCAGTCCGTGACCTCGACAAGCTCACCGCGCCCGACGGTAGCGGCGATCTGCATTTGGACCTCATTGTCGGGACGATCGTGCGCAACTACCCCGACGATCGCCTCGAGCCGTACTTCTACGCCACGCTGCGCGATGTGGCAGACGTGCACTATCGCCAAGATGTGTTCCGCGATCTGGGAATTGACCAAAACCGCAGTGCTATAGATGCTTTCGTAAGAACCATGGACACCGTGCGCAACCATCTGGCCTTTGCCGCCAAGGTCTGGCACCCCCTCCAGAAACAAGGCTGGTTGGTTCACGCTGTCGACGCGTACTGCACGGCCTTGCTGTCACTCAGTGATGCCATGGCAGACATGGAGATTCGTTCGGACGGCCTGCGCCAAATCTGTGACCACATCGCTACCTACGTCGATGACTCCACATTTCGCTCTCTGGTGGACCACACCCGCACCGTACGTGCCAGGCTCAACAACGTCCGTTACACAGTGCATATCGAAGGTCCCCGCGTTGATGTCGACACATACGACCATCAAAGCGACTACAGCGCCGACGTCGCCGCGGTGTTCGAACGGTTCCGCACCGACACCGGCCGCGACTATCACGTGCAGCGAAAGGATTTCCCCGACATGAATCATGTCGAAGAGCAGATCCTGGACTGCGTCGCCAAGCTGCATCCCGACGAGTTCTCCGAGCTTCGAGACTTCTGCTCAGACAACAGTGATTTCATCGACGGAACGATTGCCCGGTTCGACCGTGAGGTCAAGTTCTACTTGACCTACCTGGACTACATCAAGCGCTTCGCTGCACAACACCTCCGGTTCAGCTATCCGGTCGTCACCGCAGGCCCCGGCAGCATCTACATCGAGGACGCCTTCGACGTGGCCTTGGCCGACAAGCAAAGGATCTCCGGTGACCCAGTGGTCAGCAACGACTTTCGGCTCGGTGACGGCGAGCGTGTACTCGTGGTGACCGGCCCCAACCAAGGCGGAAAGACCACCTTCGCCCGCACAGTTGGCCAGGTCTTCCACCTGGCCGCGTTGGGCTGCCCGATCCCGGCGACCCGGGCCACGCTGATGCTTCCCGATGCCGTCTTCACGCATTTTGAACGGCAAGAACGCCTCTCGACGTTGCGGGGGAAGCTCGACAACGAACTCGTACGAATCCACGATATTTTGTCGCAGGCCACTACACACAGCGTGATAGTGATGAACGAGAGTTTCTCGTCCACCACCGTCAACGACGCCTCATGTATCGGTACCGCCGTGCTGAGCAGGATCATCAAGCTGGGGTGCGTCGCGGTCTATGTGACGTTCATCGACGAGCTCGCCAGCCTCGATGCGGCGTGCGTGAGCATGGTTGGTGACGTTGCTGCCAACGACCCGACCCAGCGCACTTTCCACTTCACCCGTCGCCCCGCCGACGGCCTGGCCTACGCCGCGGCGTTAGCCGACAAGTACGGGTTGTCCCGTGACGTGCTGGAAAGGAGGATCACGCGATGAAGGTTCGACTCCTCGATCCCGACCGCGACAACAAGCTGGAACCGACACTGCCTCCACCGATCATCGCGCTGGTAGAAGACGACCTCGAACTTCGAACCCTCTACCGCGCGATGTCCGTTGGCGACGACTTCCTCTACGAGGTCGCTGCAAAGATCATTCCGCTGAGCCTGATCGACCCTGTTGTGATCGAGTACCGGCAGAACGTCCTGGCCGACTGCATGGCACATCGCGAGGTGGTCGACAAGATGTACGCCATCGCATCCGACGCGGTGCAGGTGCACCGCAAAGTCCTGTTCGGTGGTCTGCTGTTCCGGGATCCCGAAGCGATTCTGCGCAGTGCGGTCCGGATACTCGAATACCTTGTCGAAAACCTCAGACAGCTTCGTGCTGTGTGTGACAACGACTGCAACGGCTTCGAATCGGATGGTTTCGGGCAGTTCGTATCCATGATCAGCGAGGAGTTGTGCGACGACTATCTGAACCTTCTCGGCCGCGAGCTCGCTGAGCTCTTGTTGCCGCGCGGTGTTCTGTTGAGCGCTCATCTTGCCCTCGGCAACAAGGGCGTAGATCATGTCTTGCACCGCACTCCGCAACGTAGCTGGTGGGACAAGATCACCGGAAACTACCACGGTCTCTATGGATTTGAGATCGACCCCCGTGACCAGGCCGGGGGAGAGGCGCTCAACGATCTCGCCGGCAGGGCAATCAACGACGCAGCGAACACCGTTGCACAGTCGGCCGACCACGTCAAAGGGTTTTTCGAACGGCTGCGCATCGAACTGGGCTTCTATCGGGGATGCGTCAATTTGTCGGAAAAGCTCGCGAAATCGGGTATCCCCACGTGCTTTCCAACCCCGACACCGCTGGCCACCTGCCGACTGCGCGCACTCGGTCTGCGCGACGTCGGCTTATGTCTGACGACCGACAAGCCTGTTGTCGGAAACGACATCAACGGTCATGGCAGAACACTGATCATGGCCACCGGTGCCAACGAGGGCGGCAAATCAACCTTTCTCCGTAGCGTCGGGAACGCGCAAATGCTGATGCAGGCCGGCATGTTCGTCACCGCAGAATCCTTCGAAGCCAATGTCGTACGCGCGACGTTCACGCATTTCAAACGCGAGGAAGACGACACGATGACCAGCGGCAAACTCGATGAGGAGCTGGCGCGGATGAGCGCGATCGCGGACGTCATGACACCACAGTCACTGCTGCTCTGTAACGAATCGTTCGCCTCGACCAACGAACGGGAAGGCTCGCAAATCGCCCGCGGGGTGATCGACGCGTGTGCCGCCGCGAACGTCAAAGTGGTTTTCGTGACCCATTTGTACGATCTCGCGCACAGCTTGTACGACCGCGGTGATCCGACCGCCCTGTTCTTGCGCGCCGAACGCTGCGATGACGGCGCACGCACCTTCCGACTCATCGCCGCCGAGCCCGAGCCGACCAGTTACGGAGTGGATTCGTTCCTGCGGGTATTCGGTAGCACGGCGGGACTCATAGAGAATTCGCGATGAGGACCCTTCGTCGGCCCGCGGCGGCAGAGCCGCAATCAGCGGTCAGCGTCCGTGTGCGGGACGCATCGGTGGAGTTTCCGGTGTTCGACGCCAAGACTCGTTCATTGAAGGCCGCCTTCATCGGCTCCGCGGGCGGCGCCATCGGGCGTACGTCGTCGCGAGTCGTCATGATCGAAGCACTCCGGGGAATCACCTTGTCCCTTGCCCCCGGAGATCGCGTCGCACTGGTCGGGCGCAATGGTGCAGGCAAGTCCACACTGCTGCGGCTTCTGTCCGGGGTGTATGAACCGACGGCCGGTGTTGCCATGGTGAACGGGCGTGTTGCGCCAGTTTTCGATCTCGGCGTCGGCCTGGACCCCGAGATATCCGGCTATGAGAACATCGTCATCTGCGGCCTGTTTCTCGGTGAAACGCGAAAGTCGATGCGCGCCAAAGTCGACGAGATCGCCGAATTCACCGAGCTGGGACCGTACTTGTCTATGCCGTTGCGCACCTATTCCACCGGCATGCGCATTCGGCACGCACTGCGAGTGCTCACCAGCATTGATCCGCAGATCCTGCTGCTCGACGAAGGCGTCGGATCGATCGCGGCACCATCGTGATGGCTGGTGACGTGGACGACGTGATACGCGCCTACGAAGACGACAACGTCGCCCTTCAAGCCAACACGACCCGATACGGAGACACGCGATGAGCCAGCGCCCCCGAAGTCACTCCGGTCAATTACCCAGTGTCCATGAGACTTCGGCAGGTGGTTTGGTGATTGCCGGGCTCGATGGGCCGGTCGGCTCCGAAGCCGCGGCCATCATCGGACGCTCCGATCGACGCGGCCGCACATTGTGGTCGCTGCCGAAAGGCCATGTGGAACAGGGGGAGCGGATCGAGGACGCCGCAGCACGCGAGATCGCCGAAGAGACCGGTATACACGGTGTACCGCTCACATTGCTGGGTCGCACCGAGTATTGGTTCACCGCGGATCAACACCGCGTCCACAAAAAGGTGCACCACTATTTGTTGCGGTATGTCCACGGCGAGTTGTCCACTCGTGATCACGAGGTGTGCGACGTGGCATGGGTGACGCTCGGCGAGCTGACATCCACGCTCAAATATCCCGACGAGCAACGACTCGCTCTCGTCGCGGCCGAGTTGGTCGCCATCATCCGCCAGCACGGGGTGATGGCCTTGCCGCCGCTGCCCCGTACCCAGCCGCGCCGTACGCCACAAACGCATTCCCACGCACGGTGGACAACGCGGCACAACGATCCGACAACCTCAGACCGGGCGACCGAGGAGTGTGGATAGGGCGATTCGACGTTGACAAAGGCCGGCGCACCAGGGCCGGCGGTAGCCGTGCGGGTCAGACCAGATCGACCTGGATACCGATGACGGTCACCACCACACCAGCCGCAACGAGCCCGGTCGCCCATACCTTCTGGCGTCCACCGACGTTGTGTGCCAATAGGATCCCCAGCACCGCCAGGGCCAGCGCGGACACGATCAACGCGACCCACCTCGTTCTTGGTAACAGCGCGCCGATAACCAGCGGCAAGGCCGCACCGGCGAAGCTGGACGCGCCCGCCAGCACCGCCACCAGAGCGGAATCACGGATGACAGCGCGCCCCAGACTGGTTGCCGCCAACCGTCCGGATTTCGTGAACATCAACTGCCGCTCTGCGAGCACCAGCTCCATACGGAGTTGTGCGTATTCAGCGACAAACAAGGTCAGCACCGCCGAGGCCAGCGCGACTATTCCGACGCGCACGCCCAAACTAATGGTCAGACCAGACCCGTGCACCACGGTTGCCGAGGCCAGCGTGAGCGCGTTGAGGATTCCGTCGGATACGCCCAGCGCCATCGCGAACATGAGCCTGCCGCGCGGTCGCAGGCTTGGTCGGCGGCGCAGCCCCCTCATCGGGTTCGCGGCACGCGCTCAACGATGCGGGTGCCGATCACCAGCTCGTCGATGCTGTGCACGGCTGCGCCCGCCTTCTCGATCTCGCGGATCAGGCGCGTGACATCGATGTGATCCCCTTCGACCGTGACTTCAAGACCCACTGTCTCCAAATCGATCTCCGCAACGGTGATGTTGGCTGCTTCGACGCCGGGAACGGTATCGATGGCCTCGGCAAGCTCCAACAAATCCGGGCGGGCGATGGCCTTGTCGACGTCGAGCTGGAGTCGCCGGATGTTCATGGCGCTACCATGATTCGCTCGGTTACGGTTGGCGAGTCTCCTGGTTGAGGCAGTTTGAATCGGGGACCGCCTTCGGTGGTCACCACGGAACGGCCGCACGTGCCAGCGCCGAGATGGCGTCGCGGAAGCTCGAACTCTCGGCCACACGTCCCCGGTCACCGACCGTCAGCGCAATCCACCGGCCGGCACCGAATCGGAGCTGACCCACCACCACCCCGTCAATCGCAACAACCTGGATGACATCGGACTCCGGGAAGAGCGGTGTCCATTTCAACGACCGTGTCTGTGCGAGGCGCTGGGCGGCCCACTCCTCGCACAGCCGCCATTTCTCGCGGTAAACGATCCGCTCGGCGGCCCGAACCACTTGTGCTTCCGGGGAATCAATGACGTCCATACCAGCTCCTCCCGTCGACGGTGACGGCGAACAGCTGGGTCACCGTAGGGGTAGAAGTCATCAGCGCCAGATAGCGCGAACGTGGCGGAGCCTCATCGCCAGCTGCGAACCGATGCGCCGCAGCACACTTCACGGTAACACCACCACAACGAACTCGTCGTGAAACGCCCGCATCATGATCGCCGTCGTCGCAACGGTTTCGATGTGCGTTCACCGGGCAGCCCGGTGGTCTACTCTGCCGGCTTCTGGTCGTAGACATCGACGTGCCAACTACCATCGACCAGGCTCAGCTGGTTCCAACACGCAGTCCGCTGGGAGGCGTTGACGAGCTCGGGATCGATAGTGCCCAACAGTGCCCGATTGAACGCGTCGTGTGACACCAGTACCAGTGGGCCGGTGTCGTATTCGGCCGTGACTGCCGCGAAAGCAGTCCGTGCGCGCCGCGTCAATGCGCTCAACGGTTCCACTCCGGGTGCGGCATCGACACTGCCGTAGCGTTCGATGACCTCACTGCGCAGGTGCCCGGTCATCGGCCCGTAGTCTCGGTCGTTGAGTCGATTGTCGATGGAAACCGCGGCATGTGTTGCGGCACCGATGATCTGCGCGGTGACCACGGCACGCTGCAAGGGGCTGCTGAGCACCGCTACCGGCCGGGTACCGGCAAGGGCAGCGGCGAGCCGCGACGCCTCAGCGCGGCCGACCTCGTCCAGTGGCGGGTCACTGAGTCCGCGAAGACGGTCCTCGGCGTTGAGTCGCGTACGTCCATGCCGGGCCAGATATACCCGGGTCACAGGGACCACCATCAACTCCCGAAGCCGGTGGTGTGCGGCAGATTGCCGATGTCGATCGTCATGGTCACTCCCGTCGTCGAAGCGGGGTAGGAGCCATCAGCCGGTCGGCGGTTCGGGCGGCGCGGCGGCCGCCTCCGGCGGTGATCCATCGCCGTGTGGACCACAGTAGCCGGGAATTGTCGATGGTGTGGCGCGGCTGGCTTGACCAACCTGAAGCAGCATTGATTAACTTGTGGCGGCGATGGAGTCCGCCGGGAGCCGTTGTATGGTTCCGAACCGCCCACCGGCTAATGACCCCTGCGAACATGAGGAGTCGCAGGTGGAGTGTGCCGCTAATCTTCCGCGCGGGCTGTGCGGGTGGACCATATGAGCACGCCAGAGGCAGATTCGCCGGTCGATTTGCGTTGCGCGGTGGTGGTTGTCCGCGATGACACGGTGCTGCTCATCGAACGACCAGACCGTGGGGATTGGGTATTGCCCGGCGGGCGGCCCCGTGGCCACGAGAACATGGGCAGCTGCGCACGTCGCGAAGTCCGTGAAGAAACCGGCTTGGATGTACAGCCCAATCGCTGCGGACTGGTGTTGGAGGTCAATGATCCGATCCGCCGGCGCCGCATCGTCGAACTGGTATTTCTGGCCGAACTCTTCAACCGCACAACGCCGTTGGTGGGCGAACCGGGCCGGCATCCCGACTGGGTGTCGCTGGCCGAGGTCAAGCAGCTACGTCTGAGTCCGCCGATCGGCGGATTCCTGCCGGACTTGGCGTACCGTCGCGGCGAGATTGGTCGCTATGTCGGCAATATGTGGCGCCCAGACGGCGGTTCTTCGTGACTGCCCTTCCGTTGCCGGTGATTCAGGGCCTGCAGGTTCTCACGGTGGCCGGGGCGTCCCCTGGCGTCACCGGGTTCATCGCGTGGGCCGAAGCCCGGCTGCAGGGGCGACGTGGGCCCCGGGTACTGCAGCCCTACTACGACCTGATGAAATTCTTCGGCAAGGAAACCATCGTGCCGACCCGGGCCAGCATGCTGTTTCGGCTGGCACCGATCGTGTCGCTGGCCTCGTATCTGACTGTCCCGATGCTGATTCCAGTCCTCACCAGCTACCCGTTGCCGTTGGGATATATGGGTGACATTCTCGGCGGCGGCTTGATACTGGCGTTCGCGAGTTTCTTGGTGGCTGCGGCCGCCGCCGAAACCGGCGACGCCTACGCACAGCTGTCGTCGAGTCGGGCCAAGACCTTCGCGGCGATCACCGAGCCGGTCATGTTGCTGGTGGTCTTCACGGTTGCGCTGATCACCACCACTGACCTGCCCTACGTGTTGGGTGCCACGGTCAGAAGCGGTCCCGAACAGATCGTGCGCCCGGCGCACCTGTTGGCCTCGGCCGCGTTGTTCATGGTGATCCTGTTCGAAACAGGTCGGATCCCTGTGGAAACCCACACCGGCACTACCGAATTCGGCATGATCGAGGCGGGGCGTTCGTTCGAGCACTCCGGCCCGGATCTGGCGATGCTGCAATGGGGGTCGGCGACCAAACAGTTCGTCTTGTTCGTCATCTTCCTGAACGTGTTCATCGCTCCGTGGGGACTGGCCTCCACAACGGACGCCGTCGCAGTCGCGTTGGCCATCCCGGCCATCGTCGGCAAGGCACTGCTGCTGGGGTGTGTGATCGCGGTGCTGGACAACACTTACGCGAAACTTCGCTTGTTCAAGATAACTGAATTCGTCTCGGCAGCACTGCTCTTGGCGGTTCTTGCAGTGTTCACTCTGTACCTGGGTGGTGGATGATGGTGATCGATTTTGCCGCCGGGCATCCCGTACCCACCGTGTTCGACGGCATCGCCAACACCGTGGCATTGGTGGTGCTGTTGCTCGAATTCGGAATGCTGCGTGCGGGGTTGTTGCGAACACAGGTGCGGCTCTATGCAGGCCAATCGTTGGCGGTGAGCGTGTTGGCCGCGGTTGTCGCGTTCGGTCGCGGCGTGCCCGAACTCTACGCGCTGGCCGGATTGTCGCTGTTGCTCAAAGTGGTGGTGGTACCGCTACTGGTGCTGTCGTTGTTACGCGACGCGGACGAGGAAATCGCCGGTAGCGGAGCGCTGGGGGTGGCCAACGAGGTGCTGATCTCCATCGTGGTGGCCGCATTCGGATTCTTCGCCGTCGGTGTTCTCGACATCCACTCCAATGTTCTACCGGCGACGGCACTGAGCCTGTCCATTGCGGTGGTGTTGGTGGCGTTCATTCTCATGGTGTTGCGCCGCGACGTCGTCAGCCAGGCGATCGGATTCTTCTCACTTGAAAACGGTGTGTCACTGGCCAGTCTGGTGGTGGCCGCCGGGATGCCCCTGATCTTGGAAGTGGCGTTCCTGTTCGACCTTTTGGTCGCCGTGGTGGTGTTCGGCGTGTTGATGCGTACTCATCATCGGCGGACCCGATCGCTGTCCACCGAGACCCTGGATCAGTTGCGAGGCTGACGAATGTCGACGATTCTGATTCTGCTGGCCGGTGTGCCCTTGGGGACCACCATCGCTTGTTTGGTCGTTCCACACCGGGTTGCCGGCTCGCTGACCGCGCTGACCGGGGTGGCGACCCTCGTCGGTGCCCTCGCCCTGGTTTCCGCCACTGCGAAGACGACCCAGTCCGCATTGGGTTATCTGCGTGCCGATGCGCTGTCGGTCGTGTTCCTGCTGGCGACGTGTTTCCTGTATGCAACGACCGCCATCTACGCAGTGGGATACCTGACGCCGCAGCAGCATGGCCCCCGCGAGCTCAGCCTCGCGCATTTCGCGTCTCACAGCCGCCGGTTCTACGTGGGGTTCAATGCATTCGCATGGTCGATGATCTGTGCACCGCTGGTCAATGGCCTGGCGCTGCTGTGGATCGCCGTGGAAATCACCACCGTCATCTCGGCACTGTTGGTGGCCCTGGATGCCACCGAGGGCGCCACCGAGGCCGCCTGGAAGTACGTCCTGCTGGCGTCCTCCGGGCTCGGGATCGCGCTGCTGGCCACCATCTTCATGTATTACGCCGGCGCCCAAGTCCTTGGCCAGTCCTACGATCTGGCCTTCGATCCGCTCATGGCCGCTGCACCGCACCTGCCCGCCACTCCGGTGCGGCTGGCGTTCGTGTTGGCCGTCGTCGGTTACGGCACCAAGGTCGGCCTGTTTCCCATGCACACCTGGCTGCCCGACGCGCACGCCGAAGCACCCACACCGGTGTCGGTGCTGTTGTCGGGTTCGCTTCTGGCGGTGAGCTTTTACGCCGTGCTGCGGTATTACCAGATCAGCGTGGTGACCCTGGGACCACATTTTCCGCAGAGAGTCCTGCTGGTCTTCGGTGTGCTCTCGCTGCTGCTGGCGGCGCTGTATCTACTCGAACAACGTGACATCAAGCGAATGCTGGCCTACTCCAGCGTCGAACACATGGGAATTCTGGCGATCGGCATCAGCTTCGGTGCACCCGTCGCGGCCACAGGTGTCCTGCTGCACGTGTTGGCGCATGCGGCGGCGAAAGGTAATGCGTTCATGGGCGCGGGCGTGATCGTGCACAAGTTCGGCACCAAGGACCTGACCCGGATGGCCGACGGCTTGCGTCTGCTGCCGTGGTCGGGCCCGATGTTCGTCGTCGCCATACTGGCGCTTTCGGCGATGCCGCCGTTTGCGCTGTTCCGCAGTGAATTCCAGATTGTGGCAGGGGGATTCAGCCAAAGCCGCTATATGGCAACCGCCGGACTCATCTGTCTGGTGACATTGGCTTTCCTCGGGTTGATGGTGGCCACAACACGCATCATCTTTCGGGCCAAGCCTGTACCGCAGCAGCCCGACGGCGGCGGTGCGTTGAGCGCGGGCGAGCCCAGTCTGTGGATGGTTGTCCCGGTTGTGGCCGGCGTGGCTGTACTTCTGTTGTTGGGACTGGCGCCACCGAGCGCATTGTCGACACTGCTGCAGCACGCCGCGGGAACCCTCATTGGGGGGACACCGTGACCCTGACGACTCCCACCACGGTGACGGATCTGCCGCTGCCGCTCTGGTATGAACAGGTGACCGGGCGCGTCGAGACCGGCGACCGGTTCGCCGGGGTGTACTGTGCCCACAGAGATAACCTCGCGGTCCTGCACGCCTTGTTGGTCGGCCCCGACACCGTCAGGTGTCTGCGCACCGCGTTGGCACCGGACGCCGCAGGCCAGACGTCGTATCCCGCATTGACCCCGCACGTGCCCGCCGCGTTCTGGTATGAGCGAGCACTGCACGACCTTTCCTCTGTCACGCCGCTCGGGCATCCGCGTCTGGATCCATTGCTGTTACCTCGCGACCCCGGCCAGCCGTCACCGCGGCCCGGCCAGCTCGACAACATCTCCCTGCAGGAACATCCCCACTCGCGCGCGACCGACCACCACGGTCCCGTCGATGTCGTCGGACGCGGCATGTTCAGCCTGCCGCTCGGTCCGGTGCGGTCCGGGGTTTTCGAGTCGATCGAGTTTCTGATCGAGACACCGGGGGAGAACATCCCGCACCTCAATATCCGTCCGCATTACAAACATCGCGGCATCGCCAAACAATTCGAGGGCCGGGCACTGGCCGACGGCATCCTGGTTGCCGAGCGCGTCGAAGGTATCGCGTCGGTCGCCCACGCACTCGCCTACGTCCACGCCGTCGAAGTACTCACCACCGTGGTCCCGCCGCGCACGGCACGTCTCGTACGGGTCGTGCACGCCGAGTTGGAACGTATCGCCAACCATCTCGACGTTGTCGCGAGACTCTGCGAAGCGGCCGGACTGTCGGTCGCGATCGCACGGTTCGCGTGGCATAAGGAGACAGTGATGCGTCTCGTGTCGGCGTTGTGCGGCAACCGGTTCGGCCGTGGCGTGGTGTGCCCGGGAGGGATCGTCGGCCCGCCACGGCTCAGCCCCGACCAGACAAGCCGACAACTTCACACCATCGCCACCCGGATCACCTCAGACCGCAAGGCACTCATGAGCGACTCCACATTTTTGGACCGGGTGAGGGGAACCGGTCGCCTCGATCCGCAGCTTGCAGCCGCCCACGGGGCGCTCGGCCCGGTGGGGCGCGGCTCGGGCTGCGTCGACGATGCTCGCCACCGTGCCTATGACGGCTACGCCGAACTTCCGAGCGTCCAGCTTGCTGTGGAGGATCGCGGCGACGCCCAAGCCCGACTTCGGGTTCGCTTCAACGAGATCGACTCATCCTGCTTGTTGATCCGGCAAGCCTGTGATCGCCTGATGGGCCTGCCCGACAGCCCGATCCGCACACCGGTGCCCACTGGCGCCGACGGATACACGATCGGTTGGGCTGAGGCACCCCAGGGCGAAGTCATCTATGGACTGGACGCGCGAGACGGTATCGTGGGCCGCTGCTTTGCGCGCAGCGCCTCACTGCACAACATGTTGCTGTTCCACGATGTCTTCGGCCACGATGTGTTCACCGATTTCCCGTTCATCGAGGCCAGTTTCGGTCTCTCGTATGCCGGGGTGGCGATGTAGATGCCCTGGATGCTACGAGGATTACGCAACGGGGTGCTGACCAGCCGCTGGCCGGCCCGCCCGGACCCGTACTTCTCCGCATTTGCGGGGGCGGTGAAGGTCGTTCGGGCTCCCGACTCGCCACAGGATCTGGCGCGCATCGAGCAGGCTGCCGCGGCCTGCCCGACCGCAGCGATCACCGTCGATCCGGCGGTGCGGCTGGACCGTGGCCGGTGCATTATGTGTGGCCGCTGCATCGATGCCGATCCGGCGGTCTTCGGCTGGGACATCGGCAGCGACACGGGCGTTGTCGACCGCGAAAGCCTTGTCGTCGGGCAGGTCGATGAATCTGAAGAGGCGTTGGCTCACCTGCGTGTGCAGTTGGCGCGACGGGTCCGACGGCTGCGGCGTTCGGTCCATCTACGGCACGTCGACGCGGGATCTGACGGCAGCGACGAGTGGGAAGTGCAGGCATTGACCAACCCGGTCTACGACATTCACCGTCTCGGACTGTTTTTCACCGCGAGCCCCCGTCATGCCGACATCCTGCTCGTCACCGGCATCGGAACTGCCGGGATGATCGAGCCACTGCGCCGCACCCTGCAGGCGATGCCGGCGCCCACGGTGGTCATCGCGGCCGGAACCGATGCGATCAGCGGCGGCCTGATCGGCGGGGGATACACCGGCGGCACCGGCGTCGGTGACATCGTCCCGGTGGACATCTGGGTTCCCGGTTCGCCGGCAACCCCTTTCAGCCTCCTGCATGCAATCCTGTTGGCACTAGGGCGCGTTGAACAACGCAGTAGGACGAAGACATGATCATCGCGGGCTTGATCGTGTTCGGCGCAGCGGCATTGGCCAGCTGGGCCGTGGGCTGGGGTCCGATACCAGGTAAGCAGGTCCTCACAGCCTCGGCGTGGCTGTTGACCATCGGCGCCGCGGGACTGATGGTCATCGCCGGCGCAGCCGCCGTGATGGGCCACCCGCAACACATCACCCTGTACGGTCTGGATGCCTTCGGCCCGGCCACTCTGCGGGTGGACGCCCTGTCAGGGCTGTTTTTGATCATCGCCTTCGGCGCCGCGATTCCCGCTCTGATCGCAGCGGCAGGCTCCGGCAATGAGTACCGGCCCCGCCTCGCTGCTGCGGTCGCCGCGGCGTTGGCTGCCGTCGCGCTGATTGTCAGCGCCGACAATCTGTTCATTCTGCTGTTCGGCTGGGAGGCACTCACCGTGGCCTTCTATCTGCTGTCCGGCTATGACCGAACGCGACCCGGGCGCGATACCGGATCGATAATGACCGCCGTCTTCGGCCGCGCCAGCGGCGCCGCGCTGTTGACGGGTGCGCTGCTCATCGCGGGACGCACCCACTCGTTTGCCTTCACCGCCCACGGCGTCGATACGCACAGTGCACTCGGGCAAACCGCCTATGCGATGCTGCTGCTCGGTTTCGGCATCAAGGTGGGGCTCGTGCCGGCTCACCTGTGGATGCCACGGGGCTACCCTGCCGCACCGGGCCCGGCGCGTGCGGTCATGGCTGGCTCAGCGGTCAACGTCGGCTTCTACGGAATGTGGCGCACGCTGCAAGTTCTCGGTCCACCACCGGTCTGGCTCACCTGCACCGTCTTGATGGTCGGCGGACTGACCGCGATCCTCGGCATCGCCCATGCCGCCGTCCATCCGGATCTCGCGGTGCTGGTGTCGTGGTCGAGTGTCGAAAACGCCGGTGTCATCACCGCGGGCTACGGTGCTGCACTGGTCGGCGCCTCTGCCGGCAACGCCGCCATGACCGCCGCCGGATTGGTTGCCGCGACCTCGCAGGTGATCGCCCACGCCCTGGGCAAGACGACCATCTTCGTGGCCACCACCGCTATCGAATCGGCTACCGGGACTACCGATCTGGACCGCCTCGGAGGAGTCGTCAAACGGCTGCCATGTGCTGGAACAGCATTGGTGATCGGCGCATTCACGTTGGCCGGACTGCCGTTGACAGCAGGGTTCGCCTCTGAATGGTTCACACTCGAATCACTGATGCAGCAGTTCCGGGTGTCAAGCCTGTCCATGCAGCTGGTCACCGCCGCTGCTGGTGCGCTGGTTGCACTGACCATCGGTATCGCAGCGGTCACGTTCGTCCGGGTCGTATCCCTCACCGCGTTCGGGCCGCCTCGTCTGGACGAGCCCGGGTACGACGGCGCCGGGCGCAGACTCGACCGCCAGTGGCTCTATCGAACGGCCGTGGCGATCCTCGTCTTTGGGTGCCTGGGCGTGGCAGCCGGCGCTCCGTCGGTCGTCAGAATGATTGCCGCAGGGCTGGCGCCGATCGTCGGTGGCCAGGCCGCCGGGGCTAATGCGGCCCCATGGGTTTTGCAACCCGTGTTCGCCGATTTCTCTGCGTTGTCGCCGAGCTGGCTGTGGATCGTCTTGCCTACGTTGGCGGTGCTGATCGCCGCGACAGCGGCAATACTGTCCGGCCGCAACCCGTTTCGAGTACGTCGCGCGCCGGCCTGGTCGTCGGCATCGCCGGGGGTCGGCCGCGGTGTGGGCTATACGTCGTTCGCCTACGCCAATCCGGTGCGCCATGTCCTGGCCACTGTGCTGCTCACCCGATCGGAACTGGTCAACAGTTCTCCGGCGACCGGGCCGGCCACGTCGGCGCCTTCGCTCGCCTATCACGTCGATGTCGTTGACGTCATCGAACGGTATTTCTATCGACCGATGATCCGCGCCGTGCTGTGGGTGTCACGCACCGCCAAAAGGCTGCAGTCCGGGCGCCTCGACGCCTACATGGCGTACATGCTGCTGGCGGTCCTCGCTGTTCTGGCCGTCGTCATCGCCACCTCATAGCCGGCGGACGCCTCGATATGACCGCTTCACTCACCACTGAGCAGACCGAACGGCAGCGCGGTGCTGTGCGCGGCGATGTCCAGCAGGCGGTTGTACTTGGCGGAACGCTCGCCGCGGGCTGGGGCTCCCGACTTGATCTGGCCGAATCCGGACCCCACGGCGAGGTCGGCGATGAAAGCATCGATGGTTTCGCCGGAGCGATGCGACACCATGGCACCGTAGCCACAGGTCCGGCAGGTATGCAGGGCATCAAGGGTTTCCGATACCGTGCCGACCTGATTGACCTTGATCAACGCGGCGTTGGCGATACCGCTTCGCGCCGCGGCGGCTATGGTGTCGGCGCATGTGACGAAGTTGTCATCGCCGACGAGTTGGACACGCTCACCCAGGGACTCGGTCAAGGTGCGCCAACCCTCATGATCGGTTTCGGCCAAACCGTCTTCGATGCTGGACACCGGGAAATCGTCGATGATCGTGCGGTAGCGGTCGATCATCTCCTGGCTGGACAACGCTTGACCATCCACCAGATACCGTCCTTCCCGGTAGAATTCACTCGCGGCGGGGTCCAGAGCGATCGTCACACCGCCGCGTCCGCATCGGTAGCCCGCCGCATCGATGGCCTCGGTGAGCAGCACCAGTGCGTCCTCGGGGCCGGCGACATCGGGGGCGAAGCCGCCCTCATCTCCCAGCGACGTGACAAAACCACGCCGGCTCAGCGTATTCCGCAGCTGTGCATAGATCTCAGCTCCGGCGCGCATCGCCTCGGGCAGCGAAGGTGCTCCCTGCGGGGCGATCATGAACTCTTGGAAATCAAGAGGATTGGGTGCATGCACCCCGCCGTTGATGACATTGAAATAGGGGACCGGCAGGCGCGCGGTGACACCGACCGGAGTCAGCCATTGCCACAACGGTTGGTCGGCGACGGCCGCGAAGCCACGCGCCGCGGCCATCGACACCCCCACGATAGCGTTCGCGCCCAATCGCGATTTGTCGGGCGTGCCATCGAGTTCTCGCAGTGCCAGGTCGATTTCGGCGAGCGACGACCAATCCGGGCCGATCAGCATGTCGGCAATCGGACCGTTCACGTTGGCCACCGCCCGCTCGACGCCCCGGCCGTGGTAGCGGTCGGTGTGATCGCGCAGTTCGACCGCCTCGCGGCTGCCGGTAGAGGCACCCGACGGCACCCCGGCGCAGACACGGGGACCCGCGGCCAGTTGTGCCTGCACCCACACGGTGGGCTGGGCACGAGAATCGAGAATTTCCAAGGCCGACAACGACGAGAATCGGACCACCATCTGTATACCTCCGTCAACTGTCCAGCGTTCACCACTGATCAGGGACCGTTGGCTCTCCGGCGTGGACGAGCGGTTCTGGCGAGCCCCACCGCCATCGGTTCCACGATATCCCTCCACGCGACAAAGGAGATCAATGTTCGGTCACGACAATCGGGAACTCGCAGCGGTGTTCGCGGGTGGGGCAGTCGGCACTGGCCTGCGCGCCGTGGTGGCCACCGTCCTGCCCGCGGCGCCAGGCCAATGGCCCTGGCCCACCTTCATCGTCAACATTGCCGGGGCACTCCTCGTGGGATACTTCACCACACGTCTGCTGGAGCGG
This sequence comes from Mycobacterium sp. 141, assembly GCF_000382405.1. Classification (GTDB taxonomy): domain Bacteria; phylum Actinomycetota; class Actinomycetes; order Mycobacteriales; family Mycobacteriaceae; genus Mycobacterium. The sequence goes on along the minus strand of NZ_KB908259.1, from coordinate 103,714 downwards.
CTGCCGTTGTCGAGTTACCGACGGCCGCTGCTCGGGACTGGCGTATGTGGCGGTTTGACAACGTTTTCCACCATGCAGGTCGAGATCGTCCACATGATCGAAGCCCAGCAGTACCGCCTGGCAGCGGGCTACGCGATAGTCAGCATCAGCGTGGGCCTCGTCGCGGTGCACGTGGCCAGTGTGTTGACTCGCCGTGTTCAGAGCCGCGGGCGCGCATGACAGCGCTGTCGTGGGGCGGACTGCTTCTGGCGGGCGGCTTCGGGGCGGTCCTACGGTTCATCGTCGATCGCCAGGTCATGTCGCGCACGGCCGGGCGGTTTCCGTCAGGCACGCTGGCGGTGAACCTCACGGGAGCCGTCGTACTCGGCGGGCTCAGTGGTCTTGCCCCTGATCCACACATCACGTTCCTCGTGGGCACCGGAGTCATCGGCGCGTACACCACCTTCTCGACGTGGATGCTCGAAACCCAGAGGCTCACCGAAGAACACCAATACCGGCTGGCCATCGTCAACGTGGTAGCAAGCATCACCTGCGGATTGGCGGCGGCCACGTGCGGACAACTGATCGGAGAACACTTGTGATCGACGACTGCCTCAAACTCACCACCTATTTCGGCGAACGCCAACGCACCGAGGGTCGGTTCCTCGCCGACGCGATGCTGGATCTCTACGGCCGCCACCAGATCGCCTCCAGCATTGTGCTACGCGGCATCGCCGGATTCGGTTTGCGCCATCACATGCGCACCGACCAGTCACTGTCCATGTCCGAAGACCCGCCTGTGGCAGTGGTGGCCGTCGACACCGCACCGGTGATCAACAGTGTTCTCGAACCACTCATCGCCATGAAGAAGCGAGGGCTGCTCACGTTGGAGCGTGCGCGCATGTTAGAAAACGACATCGGGTCGATCGAGCTGACCGACGAATTGCACGAAGCGACCAAACTCACCATCTATGTCGGCAGGAAAGAACGCGTTTACGGCGTACCGGCGTATGTCGCGTTGTGCGATCTGATGTACCGACGCCGGCTCGCCGGCGCCTCGGTGTTTCTCGGGGTCGACGGCACCAGTCATGGGCGCCGTGTTCGAGCACGCTTCTTCGACCGCAATGCCGATGTGCCGGTGATGATCATCGCAGTGGGCAGCGGCGAACAGATCGGCAAGATCATTCCCGAACTGGGCGGTCTGCTGCACCGGCCACTGATCACCATCGAACGCGTTCGCATCTGCAAACGCGACGGTCAGCTTTTCGAACGACCGCATGCGTTACCGGGGACCGATGAGCACGGCTTGCCGTTGTGGCAGAAGCTCATGGTGTATACGTCTGAGGCCACCTCCCACGGGGGCCAACCCATCCACCGAGCGCTCGTGCAAGAACTGCGTCGCCAGCGATCCTCCCGCGGCGCCACGGTACTCCGCGGCATCTGGGGCTTCCACGGAGACCATGAACCCCACGGCGACAAGATGTTCCAACTCGTCCGCCACGTCCCCGTCACCACCATCATCATCGACACCCCGGACAACATCGCCGCATCCTTCGACATCGTCGACGACATCACCGCCGAGCATGGCTTGGTCACCAGCGAAATGGTCCCCGCACAAGTCAGCCTCGACGGCGACCGCCGCGATGGTGGAACGCAACTGGCCCGCCACAACTACTGACCGTGGCACCTACGGCTGCCAAAACCGTTGCGCCGCCGGCGATAAACCCGGCCGCACGCACCGGCAACCTGCCCGCGACTGAGTCTCGGCGATCTCTGGCGAATCTGCTTGTTAGGCGGCACGATGGAGAGTGGCGATGGGGCTCGCCCGACACCGCGGAATGCCGCTGACGGTCCCTGATGACGATCAGGGAGGAACTATGCCCCGCCGCTCAACACCTGACGGTCGGCTTTGCTCGACTGTCTGCTTCACCGGCCACTCCAACGCCGGTGGATGGAGACATCGATGAGGCGACGCCCATTGCGCTCCTCCTCGATCTGTACCCTGCAAGCCGCGTCCGTCGTCCATGGCACCAAGGCGGTGCTCTCGGATGTGTCCCTGACGATCAAGCCACACACCCGGATTGGAGTATTGGGGCCGGCCGACGCAGGCAAATCGGCCTTGCTCGAGCTGATCGCCGGATTGCAGTCGCCGATGTCGGGTACGGTCCGGCTGTCCGCCAATGCCGCCATCAGCGTGCTGTCTGCAGAACCTTATCTGATCCCGCTCGTTCGCACCGGAACCAGGCGTGGACGAAGACGAGGCTACCGGGGGGACTGACCTCCTACGACGGCGTTGACCACTACTGACCATGAATCACGCCAGCTTGTCCGCGGTTGCGGCGGAAATCGGTTGCAACGTTCACGACGTGTTGACACAGGCGCTCGGCGCTGCGCTCCGGTCACTCGAGGAAAAGATCAACAGTGCGGCTGATTCCACCGAAGGGTTTGCACTCCAAGGCGTTTCCCACAATCACAGCGTGGCCGTCACCGAGTCCGGGGCGCACGTCTCGGTTGTCGTCAGCATCGTTGCGCTGTATGCATACACAGCCGGGGAGTAGCCGCTCTGAGATACCAGACATTTCGGCTGAATGGCCGACACCGGCAAATAGCGACGCCTCGTCTACAGGCGAGCAACGCTTGTCTCGGCGACCACCCTGCCCGTCTCGTCACCCTGTCGGTTCGCTTGCTCAGGGATCACAAGAACCGGCGTCGGAGCGTGTGCGATGACCGCGCCAGCCACGCTGCCTTGCAGGTGTCCCAGCAGTCCGCTCCGCCGGTGGGGACCGATCACGATCAGACTCGCATTGTGCTCACGAGCGGTCTCGACGATGCCCCGCCAAGTGGGGGAGGCCTCGACGGCGATGCTGCTGGCGAGAAATCCGGCATCTTCTGCGAGCGATGCGCCATGCGCCGCGGTGCGCTCCGCGGCGTGCCGAACCTCGGTCGCCTGATCAGCGTCGAAATGCCGTGAGCCGACAGGGGTGAAACCCACGTCGACGGGTTGCCACACGCACACCACGAGTGCATCGCGCCATGGCGGAAGCTGCGCGGCAGCCTGCTCGATGGCGAATCCGGCAAGCTCGGAACCGTCGTAGGCGAACAATACGGGCCCGGCACTCGCCGACCCGTCATGCACGGGTGAGGGACTACCGAGCGGGGCAGGTTCGACAGAAATCGGAGACGCCGCAGCCGCGCCCCTGAGCTTGGCCAGCAGCGGTGGTGAATACCACGCGGGGGCTTCGCCATCGAGAAAGCGATCGAGATCGGGTGTTTGGGGTCGCGCGCCACTCAGAACGTAGACCGCCACGCCGAACATCGCGCCGCCGATCGCCAGCCCTAATCCGACCCACAGCGCATAGCCGGTACCTGTCGCCAGATCGGTCGACACCGTCGCCGCAAAGTGGGCGAAGATGGGCGCCACCATGAATGCGGCCACTGCTCGTAGCAGCTCGATGATCGCGAAGACACGCTGCAGACTGTTGGACTGCAGCGAGAAGCCCGCAACAAAGAGCGCAGGAGCGACGGTCGCACCCAGTGCCAGTCCCGTCAACGCCGACGCCAGCAGGGCCAGCGGCTGACTGGCCGGCAGCGCGAACCAGAACACGACGATCCCGGCGGCGAGCAACCCCATGCCGACAAGCGGCAGGTAATGCATTGACCGTCGAGAGATGACGAAGCCGAACACGAAGGCCATAACCACCGCGCCACCGAGCTCGGGAAGATACATCAGCCCCACCTGCACCGGCGTGTACGTCTGCAGGAAGACCTCGGCGGTCAATGCGGTCGCCGCCACCGAGGCGGCTGCAGCGAACAGTGCAACGCCCACACCGGCCACCGGGATCGAGCTGGTCAGCATCGTCCGGATCGTCAACAGCGGCCGGCTGGCGCGGAATTGATAGACGATCAGAATCACGATCAACGCGAGGCCGCCGAACATCGGTGCAGACACGGCCACATCCCCGAAGCCGTGCGTTGTGAGTTGCGAGGCACCGATGAAAGCTGCCGCGCAGCCCACCGAGGACAACCCGATGGCCCACAGATCTCGTGGCGCGTCCAGGTCTGCCGGCGGAGCGTCGTCGAACGTCAACGCGGCCATCACGAGTGCCAACAGTGCGATGCCCGCAACGACCCAGAACAGGGGTCGCCAAGCGTGTGACTCGGCTTGTACACCGCCGATGAACGGACCGAGCGCGACCGCGCCGAACACACACATGTTCATGATCACGGCCGTATGGCGCAGTCGATATCTGGGAAAGCCAATCGTCAGCGGTGGTGCGGCGGCGATGAGCAGCATGCTCGTCGCCAGGCCTTGCAGTACGTGGCCGCAGACAAACATTCCGGGGTTCTGGGCGGCGGCTGCCAGCACCGACCCGATCGCCAGAACAACGGCATAGGCAAGCAGCATTCTGCGCTGTGGCAGGTGCTGGGCGAACTGAACCGCCAGCACGGTACCGACCGCATAAGCGGCATTGCCCAAGCCGGAGCTCAGGCTCATCGCCTGAGTGCTCATGTGCAGTTGCTCAGCGATGATCGGCACCAACGGGTCGATCGCCGCGGACAGTGCCAGGTACGGAATGAGTGCGAGCGTCACCATCGCGGCGACGGCCGGATAGCGTCCAGCCAGCGGTCCCTGGCGCATCACCGACACCCCTCGATCACTACCGGTGATGGGTGGCGACGTATCGCCGCGCTAGGCCAGTCAGCTACTTGGTTGCACTCGGGCACGTGCCCGTCAAACCTCGGCGTAGGCGAATTTATTCCGCGGCAGGGCGCTTACCCATCTGGTGTAGTTGTGCGCCCCGCTCGGGCCAGTTGTGTATGCCTGAATCGGGGAAGTTGAACATACCGTCCGGCCGGCGACGCGATAGACGAGTGGTTCCGGGCCGGCGCTGTCGACGGTTCAAGTCGACCAAGTGATTCCGATCCTGCGGGCGTGGGGGCTGTTTCGACACGAATATCGGCACGGCACACTGCACGACCACCTCGGATTGGAACGGGCGCCCGGATCGCCGATCCCGGGTCACTGCACAAGCCGGCTGCATCGACATATGCCCGACACGGGTGTTCGACCGTGGCGTCGGACCGCCGTTTCCCGGATGGCCCCTGTTTGGTGCATCGCCTGTCGGGCAATCCCCAGCCATGGCCAGTCATCCCACCTTCGGCGTGGAGGAGGAGTTTCTCCTCGTCGATCAGCGACACGGCTACCCCGCCGCCCGCAATAAAGCCGTCGCCGAATATGCGGCCAAACATGACGTTGAGCTGCAGCTCGAGCTCACCAGCTGTCAGGTTGAGACCACCACCGACGTGATCAACAGCAGCGCGGAGTTGCGCGCCGAGCTCAGCCGGCTGCGGCGCATTGCCTCCGAGGCGGCGGAGGCCAATGAGACGCAGCTGTTGGCCGTCGCGCTGCCACCGACGGTGCCACACACGTTCCCGGTCACCAGCACCCCGCGCTACCGCCGGATTGCCGATCGGTTCGGCATCATCGCGCACGAGCAAGGTGTCTGCGGGTGCCACGTGCACGTCGCAGTCCCCAGCCGCGCGGCCGCCATCGATGTCAGTAACCGGATCCGACCCATCTTGCACCTATTGCTGGCCTTGACCGCTAACTCAGCGATCTACCGCAACACCGACACCGGCTACGCGAGTTTCCGCAGCATACTGTGGTCCCACTGGCCGAGCTCTGGACCGCCGCCATACTTCGAGTCGGTCGAACAGTACGATGCCACAGTCCACGCCCTGGTCGACTCTGGTGCCGCACTTGACTACGGCATGGTCTATTGGGATATGCGGCCGTCGGCCCGGTTTCCGACAGTCGAGGTGCGCGTGGCCGACGTGCCTGCCACGGTGGCCGAGACTGTGTTGCTGGCTACGCTTATCCGTGCCTGTGTGATGACGGCGCTGCAAGCATGGGAGCGCGGGGATCGGGCACCGCGGCCCACGGACTGGGCCCTGCGGGCTGCGCACTGGAGAGCGGCCCACGATGGGCTCGACGGCCAGGCGATCGATCTGATCGCCGATTCCGCACTGGCTCCGACGCAGCTGCTCGCGGCTCAGCTCATTGAACACGTGCGACCGGCCCTCGAAGCGTTGGGCGACTACGATATGGCGCGCGATGAGTTGGCGCGCATCGCGCAGGCGGGCAATGGCGCGATGCGGCAGCGCCGCGTGTGGGGCCGTCGTAAACAGGTCGATGACGTAATTGATGAAATAGCCATGGCAACAACAACATTCGAATGATATATCTCGGCCACGCGGACATCCGGCTCAGCAGACGATCAAGACCGGAGTCGGGTGTTCGCGACACTGGTGCCAGCACATCCAGCCTCAGCCTCACGAACATATTCGTCACAGTGACGATTTGGAAGTTCCGAAGGGCAAGCGCGGTAGCGCTCCGAACCCAGTAACATCCAAGAGTTCCAGACGCTCAGGCGTTGGAGATCGAGGCCTCCGCAACACAACTAGCCGTACGGGACGCCCCGCCGATCAAGGGGTCACGCTGCGCGGCGGCAGAGTGGCCCGTATGAACAACTGTTGCAGGCGGCCCGTTAGGAAATGAGTACACAGAATCGGTACCGTGACGTGCTCAAATCGGCCAATCGTCAAGACGTGCGAGCACTTTCGTTTTAGTGCAACTCGCACTAGTTTGTACCGATAAGCTACATTATGTCAACTAAACCACTGCATATTGCGTTGCTGGCCAACGGGTTTCGCATTCACGTACTGGCAATAGGTACGCCGCGCTTTGCAGCTTCCGCGGCCAGTGCGTGGTCGAAGGTTGCAAGGCTTGCTTGGTGTCGTATCGCGACGTCAAGAACGCAACAGTCGGGCAACTTCAGCCCACTGCTGGCACGCAGTTCGGCAAGTCGTAATGGTTCCCCGTTGTCGTGAGGCGCGACCGCGATTCCGGCGGCGTGGATGTCATCGCGCATCGAAGCGCCCTGTCCTATCCGGACGCCGCCGACCAACACTTCCGCCATTGTGATCATGTGCACGAGCATCTCCCCGGGCGTGCCGGCCAGTAGGACTTCAGTGGCTGCTCGATGATGCGGATCGGCTGGATTCAAATGAGCGATCAGAGCACTCGCGTCCACTGCGATCACGCTGGCCAGTCCGCTCTCAGCTCGGCGAGATAGTCAGGACCGAATGCCTCGGCGTAACGGCCCGCGCTGGCCAATACCGCGGATCGATGATCTTGTTTGTCGGCGGACTCGTCATTCGCGAGCATGTCGCCCCCCGCTTCGACAAGCCGTACGAGCAGGCGTGATCGAGGCTCTCCGGGCCATCGTTTCGCTGCTCTATCCAGGGCGCGGGCAACCGCCGGTGTCTCTGTTACCTGATATCGAGGACGTGTCGTCGGCACTCCGCAAGTGTACCACCCTGTAGTGAAGTGCTACACCGAGTTGATCGGCTACGGGTGAGAATATGTAGGAATCGAATATGCAGGGTTACCGGCAAACTACACTGTATTGCACTGCGGCCGAACGGTTCTCGCCTATTGTTCTGCAAGACCGAGGAATACCATCCTCGCTCGCTCGACCTCGTTAGTGGGCGTCGTCGATGGCGCCGAAGAAGGCGGTGCCGCCCTTCGTTGGGCCGTCCAGCACTAAAGTTCAGTTCTGTGTATAGAACATCGACAACCGTACTAAGCGTCCTCATCGCTGGCGGGATGCTCGTCGCGTGCGGGCAGTCCTCTCAACCGGAGGATGTGACACCGGTTACCCAGACCGTGGAGTCGACGCCCGCAGCCCTTACCGTCGAGACAGTCAACCAGGCCAACTCGACGTTGGAGAAGTTGACTGGTGCACGGCTGGGCGAGATCCAGGTGCAGTCGATAGCGATTTCACCGACCGGAAATTTGAGCGTCGACGCATTGGATCCGGCGAAACCCACCGAATTCAACCAGTACGTCGCCTATCCCGACGGCCGGACCGATATCCGGCCATACGATTATGGGGGAGCGGAAAATTACGATGCACTGGTGGCAACCCTGTTCGGGGCCGATCTAGTCAGCCCGGAGATACTCGTCAATTCTTGGGAAGATTCCTTCAACCGCGTCCAGGGTGACCGGACCGAGATGTCCGCCAGCGGCGCCACCGTCGCCCGGGAAAGCATGTCCGGGGAGATCGAACTCTACATCGTCAACGGCCCGGAGCGCGATCGCCAGACCGTGTACTACGACCCGGCGGGCAACTTCCTGCGGGTTTCCTAGCCGGAAGGGTCCAGGGTTTTCCGCTGCTTTCCGGTTCGTTTACCCGCCCTGTCGTTGCGTTAAGAGCGATTTACCGCTGCCAGCGAACGGTGTGAAATTCGGTACGATACCGCCAATCGGTGCCTCTCCCCTGCCACACCTAGAACGATGCGCTGCTGCGTATCGGGAGGAATAGGCGGAATCGAATATAGGCGCCTAATCGTGCCGCTGGGCTGATCGGCGCAATACGCCGAGACCCCGTGCTGTCGCGGCGACAGCGGACGACGTTCTCTCCTCACCGGCCCGCGGAATGACCGCGATTTTCTACCTCGCGAATACGGCCGAATCGAGTACGGCGGGTTACCAGTAAGATACGCCGCCTTACGCTGGCACCCAAGTGATTTCGCAGCGACGACGACCTCTTCGCCGCCGCAGACGCGTTCCCTATTTAAAGGCCAACGCTGCCTGCAGGGAGCCCTGGAGGCTCAATCATTGGATCCCCGCACGGCAGTTGCCCTTGCTTGTCAGTCGAGATCGAACGCGTGCTGGATCGCCGCTGTCAGCAATTCCTCTTGATCAGGAAGAAAGAAACCTATTTGACGCCCCAGTGCCGCAACCGGGATCGTGACAATGTTGTCGACGCTGACGACGGAATCTTTCTCGAGCCCGTTACGCACACCTACCGGAACTTCGGTCGACAGGCCGCGAACTGTTCCGGTGATCGGTGCCACGGTGACCCTGGTTAGGTGAGGCCGCACGAGTTCCCGAGTCAGGATCAGAACCGGCCGAGCCTTATCAAGTTGGGCGACGTGAATTGGTCTCAATCGATATCCAGTTCGAAGGTGGAGGCATGAGCAGCGAGCGCATCGAAGTCATCGTCTGTGGTGGTCCGCTTGGCGAGAATCGCCGCATCGCGGGCAGCGATCAGCCGGCGACGTTCGCGTTCGAGCGCTTTGAGTACAAATGATGCGCGGCTCTCGACGTGCTGTTGGTCCACTTCCCTGTCAATGAAATCGACGACTTCGTCCGGAAGCCGAACGGCGATCTGCTTGCTCATAGCGCAATGGTACCAATATGGGATGCGAAGCGCTACCGAGCTTGCGGAATGCGTGGACGCTCCAGCAAACAAACTTGCGCGGAACCACGCGAAGACGTGTCAACTGATCGCGCACAGTGGTCCGGGCAATAGCGCCTTCTCCCTGCCGCATCTCCACTGATGCGAATCAGCTGGAATGCGACGGAATCGAATATGGCGGGTTACCGGTACGTACGTCCTATTGCGTTGCGCCCTAATTGTTTTCATCCGGCGATGTCTGGTCTCAGTGAACCTGGCGGTTGTCGCAGTCAGCCTGTCGGACGGCGGCTCGCCCGACGATTCTCAGTCAAACGGGCGATCGCGGCTCGCCGGCCTTTTTGGTCGGCACTCTGGCGAACGGTGGGTATGTCGTTGATCCGGATTGTCCGTGATCGCCATGCAACGTGTACCAATAATTGGTACGGTTCTCGTATGGGTCGAAACACCTCGTTCAGCCTGGATGAGCACTTCAACGCGTTTATCGAAGACGAGGTCGCCTCGGGACGATATCGGTCGGCAAGTGACGTCGTACGCGCCGCACTCAGGCTGCTCGAGGAACGCGAGACACGCTTAAACGCCCTTCGCGACGCACTAGTAGCTGGTGAAAATAGCGGAGCGTCAACACCGTTCGAGTTCGACACGTTCGTGTCACGGAAACGTGCCGGCGGACCTCACGGGCGGTGAGCCGCTATGTGCTGTCCCCTGCCGCCCAGGCCGATCTGGAGCAGATCTGGGACTATACCTCCCAACGTTGGAATGACGACCAGGCTGACGCGTACGTGCGCGTGATTCAGCATGCCGTTGAGCTTGTGGCGAACAACCCGCTCATTGGGGGGTCTTGCGACGAGGTTCGCGCCGGCTACCGGCGGCATACTGCGGGATCGCACACGCCTTATTACCGTGTGGGCGCCGGTGGAGAGCCGGTCGACGTAGTGCGTATCCTCCACAAGCGCATGGATGTCGACCGGCACCTCGACTGACGTGCGGCAGCCTCGTGCCCAAGCAGTCGGGATTATCGTTCGGAACCGCCAACTTCACCGATACGCGACAGCGTTTCCGAATCCCAATCTTGCTGGCGCTCCCCTGGGAGTGACCGCCAACTCAACCAAGACCGGACAGGCGACAGCGATCTACGCCGAGAGCTGGGCACTACAGATCTAGGACGAAGCGCAGTGCTTGGTCAATGGCTTGCATCTGTTCTGGACTGATCATTCCCTGGCGAGATGACAGTCGTTCGACGGAGACCACTCGCAGTTGGTCGCAGCGAGCGTAGGAAACATGGTCCAGCCCGCTGCTCGCTGGCTCAAGTTCGACGTGGCTTCCCAGACCGTAACCAGCGGTCGTGATCGGGACGACGACCACCAGACCGCCCGGTCCGTTGTTGAGAATGTCGACCGACACCACCACCGCCGGGCGGCGAAAGGCCGGCTCGTGTCCGACTGGCTGGCCGAGATCGACGTCGTAGATCTCCCCTCTCCAGATCAAGCCAGTGCATCCCACTCGTGACGCTCGGCCAGGTATTGCTCCCACAGTTCGGGGTCGTTGCGCAGGCGCTGGTAGTCCCCGTTGAGCCCTCGCAAGAATTCCTGCCTTTCCAAGGCGTCGATGGCTGCGTGTACGACGTCGACGACGGCGGTTTGACGAGCCTTGGCTAGAGATTGCAGCCGCTCAGAATCGGGACGGCGGACTCGGACAGTTGTGGTTTCTGCTGCCATGGAACCAGTGTAGACGAATTGTAGACACAGGGCAGGGTGACGGCGGTCGTAGTGTTGACGCGTGGACTGGGAGTTTGACGCCGAGGTGTTCCAATGGCGTGGTCCCGCACCCTACTTCTTCGTTGCCGCACCGGCACACATTGATGAATTCCTGCACCGGCACATCGGCGAGCTGACCTACGGCTGGGGTGGCATCCCGGCGCAGGTACGTATCGGCAACACCGAGGTGGAGACGTCACTGATGCCGAAAGACGGCACCTACTTGGTGCCACTGAAGGTCGCGCTACGCCGCTCCGAAGGCATCGACGACGGCGATCAGGTGCCGGTGCGGCTGCACGTCGGCCCACAGGACAGCGCCGTTGTCGGCGAGAATGCCGAGATGACCACCTTCGTCATCGATGCTCCAGTGGCCATCGACCTCGCTACCGGCGGGGCAACAATTCCCCCGCAGCACAGCCTCACCGCCCCCATTTTGCTGCGCTCGCAGGCACTAGCGCTGGTCTATCAATCGGTGCACCGTGGCGAGATCGACGAACGCACCGGCCGCCAGATTCTCCACTGTCTCCGTGGCCTGAAGATCCGCTTCCTCGGCGACCGCTCCTTGGAAGACCATGCCTGGCAATTTGCCGCCAAACTCAGCTGGCCCGACATCCACCAAATCGAATACCTCGTGCTAACCCAACTGCAGGCCGATGCGCTAGTCACCGCCGACAACGAACTCGCAGCCGCGGCACGTCCATTCGTCAAGATCGCCACACCGGCCGATATCCTCCGACCGTAGCCGAGTTGGTCCCGAATGTAAGCGGCGTGTCCTGCATCGCCTCTGTGCTTGTGCGGCGAGCTCAACTTAGCTAACGGTTCCAACTCTGCGCCTGCCGCTCGACATCGTGTCAGTCGATCTTGCCGATGCGGACACTCGTGGCGTGACGCTGTCCGTGACAGACGCCCCCTGTCAGCCCCGCGTCAAGTCTTCGCCTTCTTCGCCGCCGGAGAGCTCCGGTTCCCAGGAACGTCGACCAGAACCAGATGCCGAGCCACGTCGTCTCCCACGACGTCGACAACCTCGTGTGTGAACAGGGACGTCAGGTGCGGGTGCGGCGCTGCTGTCGGATAGGTCCTGGTGCGCAATGCGACGACGAAACCGATCCGGATGTCAGTGGCCTGATAGGTCGCGGCCTGGTTCAGATAGTGATGGTTTTCTGTTTTGCGATCTCACCGAGATTGGCGGCGAATAGTCGCCAAAAGGTTTCAACGCCCTCATCGAAATCGTCGTCGCCCAGCTGAGTCGTGGTTTGATTCTGCACTGCAGACTGCACATCCATTGGCTATGAGGCTGTCCGACGGTCAGAGATCGAGGACGATGCGCAGTGCCGCGTCAACGCGACGCATCTCAGCGAAGCTGAGGAACCCGACGCTCTTGCCGAGTCGGCCCGGGTCGACTGCGGCGGCCTGTTCGGCAAGCACGCGGGTGTTCACGCCGCCGATTTCAACTTCGGGACGAAAGCTGGCGGCACGAGCCGACGTGGATGTTGGTGCAACCAGCCACGTCGACAGGGGCAGTTGATCTGACTGGACTACTACGGCGTAGCGCGAACCGGACTGCTCGTGACCGCGACTCCCCCGCGGGGCACGCAACTGAAAGACCTCACCACGCACGCAACGTCTCCATGTCGCGCAGCACCTGCATGGCTTCAGCGCGGTCGGACTCGTCTTCGGCAAGCCTTTCCGCCTCGGCACGAATCGCCGCGCCGGCCTTCCGTCGTGCGGCATCGATGAGAGCAGATCGAACGGCTACGGACACAGCGGTTCCGTCTTTGGTCAAGACCTCCAGCGCCTTCGATGTGTCTTCGTCGGGCCTGAAGGTGATTGTGTCAGCCATTGCAACAGTGTACGACGTTTTGTAAGACGACCGCTGGATCCACATGAGTGTTTTTTCACCTAGCACCGGCAACCCAGCAGCGCCTATCCACCGACAACCGGTGTCGCCAACAGCAAACAGAACATGCGCATCTGGATCGTCTCGGCCATTGCTTTCAGTGGCACCCGTGCCACTATGAAGACCGGGGGCTTCAGTCCTGCCCAGCGCTCGGGTCGGCGCTCGATTCAGGTGGAATACGGCGGAATCGAATACGGAGGGTTACCAGTAAATGTCGCCGTTTTGCATTGCTGCTCAACGATTTTCAATCGCTCAGAGGGTGAATGGCGGCCGCAGGTTCTTGAACATCGGGAAATGCTTCACGTTCAACGTCGCCGGCTGATAGCCCTTCACGTCAGCAGTCGCAGCGATCAGATAGTCACCCAGGCCAATGTTGGAATGACTCGCCCGGTATTGCCGCCTGAAGTCGCCGGCTCGGCGCGCGATGATCTCAGTAGCTGGTTCGGTGCGAAACGACGCCAGCAGCTGCCACACTTTGCGACGCTCCGCACTGCGCATCCCACCGACGAGCTCGGCGATCGACACCACGCTGATCGCTAAAGGCCCCTGCCCTCGAGCCTCGACGAGCCAATCTCGCGCCGCGTCCAGACCGCGAAGGTGAGCGATGAGGATGTCCGAGTCGACCAGGATCACGAGGTGCGGCGCCACATCCGGTCGAGGTGCTCCTCCCGGCTGCCGGGGCGACGATCCGGCGATTCAACGTCACGTAGCGCACCGAACGACTGATCAATCGCATTCAGGTCAGATTCGAGATTGTCATCGGCGTTGTTGAGAGCCCTGTCAAGCAGTTGGCGGATGAGCTCGGCACGCGAAACGCCCTGTTGCTCGGCCAACTTGTCCAGACTAGTCGTCTGCTCCTCGGAGAGGTATATGTTGGTGCGCTTCATACACCAGATCATACACCGTCATTTGGGGGTCGATCCGGACCGAGACAGTCGGCCCGCTGCCGTGTAGCGCGAGGGGGTCAGCGAAGCCGACGCCCGGCGAGGATCCGGTTGTCGTCTCCCCGGGCCGGAAGGTCCGGCCGAAAACCGCGTGAAGCCCCGCCGGTGCCCCGGCCGGGAGTGTCGAGTCCCATTGGAAGTGGCGGCACGGCTGGCCCTGACCTGGCTTGCGCCGTGATCGGTCGGTGTTGTCAGTGGCCTTCGTGTCTCATCGAAAGTGGCGGTCTGTTGGAAACACCGCCCAGCTCGCCCGCGTCGACGATCTCCTCGGGTACTCGACTGATTCCCGCGCCGCGCCGACGACACCACCAATCCGGCCGACTACCTCTACGCCACCGGACGCGCGACCACCCGCAGCCCGGGCGCTACTCGCTGCGACGACACGCTCGCCCGCCCTGGAACGCTGATGCACCACGCCGATCGCACGCTTCAGCAAAACGATTTTGCCCCGGAACCTTGCGGGGGCGCGCCAGCCGATCAGGCCACAACCATCCCGGCAATCGGTGCCTCCCCCCCTGCGACATCTCGACTGATGCGCTGTTGCATATCGGGAGGAATACGGCGGAAACGAATACCGAGGGTTACCAGTAATCTACGTCGGATTATGCTGCGCCCCAATCGCTCTCGCATAGACCATCGTCGGAAAGTACTCACTCCGTGGCCTATCGGTGGCGACTCGAACTGACGGCCGGTTCGGCGGTCTGACCACTCAACGCGGCCCGACTGCTCAGGAGGCACCACCTGGGTGGACACTATGACGTGGCCCTTTCTGCAACAGTATTCAAAGTCGAACTTGGCGTCTCCGATGTCGATCACGGTTACTATGCCGATCACGCACTGACCGTGGCCCGTCATCCCAGTGAGACCGATGAGCGGATGGTGGTGCGGTTGTTGGCTTTTGGGCTTCGCGCACACCGACTCAGCGACGTCGACGGTGAGTTGACGTTCGGGGCAGGCCTGTCCACCCCTGGCGTACCGGACTTGCGGCTCGCCGACTACACCGGCCGGATCCTGGAGTGGATCAACGTCGGCCAGCCCGACGAACGCGCCTTGAGCAAGGCGGCCAGCCAGGCCGACCAGGTGCTGCTCTTCCCGTTCGCCGCCGGCGTGGCCACCTGGTGGCGCACCGTCGGCCCCAAAGTGGCGGGGCTGCCGAACCTCTCGGTGCTGCAGATACCGCACACATCGGTGCAGCAACTGGCCCAGACTGTCGATCGACGGGTTTCGGCACAAGTGATGGTGATCGAAGGTCAGGTGACGATGACCATAGGCGGAGTCGACGTCACCTTCACACCCGAGCCATTGGAGTGAACGCCTGAGTCCGAGGTGCTAGCCCATGACGTTAGCGCCCTGGACACTGATGTCATCATTGTCGGGCCGGGCTTGGCCGGGATGGTCGCCGCCAGCGAGCTCGAAGAGCGAGGCATGACGGCCCATGCCCCGGGCTCAGCAGCGCGCTCGCCGACCGCACTGGACCACCACCGTTGCCACCAGCGGCGCTCGAGCACACTAGCGGGTCCTCTATCGCCACACGTTATGAACCAGTGAGCTACGTGCGCGGCGTGCCTGCGGCAACCCTCTGTATTGGGCACACAGCATTGAACGCATGATGCCGCGCCGGATGATCACAGCGTCCGCCGAAGGAGGCGGAGTGCACCAAGACGCAGTCAGTCGCCGCCTTTCTCGGGAGCAAGACCAGAGATCGCCAGCCCGCGTCGCCATCGTGTCGGTGGCCAACGATCTGCACGCTCTTGCCGTCGCAGACCTGGTCCGCCAGCGCGAGACCGACTGCGTGATCGTCGAATCTAATCGCGTTTCCAGCTCGGGCCCACTCTCTTGGTCGAGCGACCCCGGTTCGTCGGTCCTGACAACATCGGCAGGCCCCGTGGCTGTATCGGCCATCGATGTCGTCTGGTGGCGACGGGTGAACGCTCCGCAACTGCTCGATGCCGACGCGGACACAGTTCACAAAGACCTCATCAACAATGATTCGCGAAGTTCGATGCGGGGCGCTCTACTGACCGATTTCACCGGCACCTGGGTGAGCTCGCCGACAGCCACCGACCACGCGGACAACAAGCTTGTTCAACTGCGTGCCGCATCAAGCGTCGGCTTCAACGTTCCACGAACGCTCGTGAGCAACGATCCGGTGGCGATTCGCGAGTTCTGCGCGTCGCTGGACGGGGACGTGGTGATCAAGACGGTCCACGGGTCGCGCCTAGCCGGAACGATCACCACGCAGCGCCTGACACCCGCAGCGCTCGACGACGACGACTCGATGCGAATCTGCCCGGCGATCTACCAGCAGCACATCCACGGCGATCGCCACATACGCGCGAACGTATTCGGAAACCGGGTCGACGCCGCGCTGCTCACGGCCAGTCGCCTGGACTGGCGGAGCGATCTGACGACACCGATGGTGGAATGGACGGTGCCGCAAAAGTTGGCCGACCGTCTGCGGACGCTGGTAGCAGCGCTCGGTCTCAAGATGGGCGTGGTAGATCTAAAGCTCCCCGCGACCGGCGATCCGGTCTTTCTCGAGATCAACCCCCAGGGCCAGTTTCTGTTCGTCGAGGCACTTGCGAAGATTCCCCTCAGTGCTCGACTTGCCGAATACCTATGCACGGAGGCCAACGCAGTTAGGATGCGTCCCAGCCGTACCACTTGACCGACGGAATGGAGACACATGTCTGAGTCCGCTCCCGGGAACGGTGCCCCTAAGCCCTTTCGCTCGCTGCCAATGGTGCTCAGCTACAGGCTGAGCACCATCGCCCCGCTCGTGCCTAATGAGCAGTTGGAGGAGTGGACGCGTGTGCTGCGTGAAAAGCTCGGCAAGCAGTTTCCTGCGGCCTTGACGCACGCGGGCGGCATCTTCGGAGGCGAAACCGTCACGTTCCTCAACCCTCAGGGCCCGATCCACATCCCAGAGGACTGTTGCGACTCCGACTACGATCCGAGTTCGCACCCGGACTAGGCGCCAATGACGCCAACTCACTGAGCGTTTTGGGGAATAGACGATCCGCTTCTTCGACGTCTCTCCGAGTCCAGGACGATGGGTGCTTGGCAGCATTGGTCACGGGGCCAGCAGAAAGTGGTTCGACCGTGCCGGAGGTGATAGTGAGATGGTGGCGGGCGTGTCCAATCATCGCTAGCCTGAGCATGGTTGTACCCGAACCAGATCCGCCAATATTTGCCAGGATTGTTCCAGCGGCGGACGACTCCATCGAGATACCCGGCCGGACAGCTCGACTTGGATCTCGATCCCGCCAAGCTGGGATATGGCGTCGGCGCCAACCTGTACATCAAGGTAGAAACACGTCACCTGCACGCAGCCGGTACCGCCATCACCACCCACGGTCCCACGATGTTCGTCGCAGTGGTCAGCGGCCCGGCCAACCTACAAGCGACGGTTGTCAGCCCGACTGTCGACGCCCTGTACGACTACCCCACCTCCACCCTCGCGCAGGTGCCGGGTATCACTGACATCGAGACCTCGCTGACCAGAGCGTTCATCAAACATGCGCGAACCGCGTGGCGGTGACTTGTCGGAACTGTCAGACGGCACGATGCTTCCGTTCGCGCCGTAGGCTCACGGCGTGCACAACGTGACCCTGACCAGCGCCGCCGCAACGGCGGCGCTGACGGTGGGATTGGCGGCCTATGCAGCGTTGATCTTCGCCGGCATCGCAGTGGCGATCTACGACATACGCCGGCGCCGACGGGGCCGGGCGATCGCCGCCGCGATGATGGTCGGGGTGCTGACCCTGGGCGGGCTGATTATAGCAATCGTCAGCAGTGTGGCGTGAACCGACACAACGCGGTGGGCATGAACACCGGATGGTTGGCGGCGTCCGGCAACTCCCGTAAGTAGCCCTCGATGACCTCGCCCCTTGACGCGCCGATCCTACGAGCGGCCCCCAGTGACCATCACTACTTTCCCACGAAGCACGATTCATCAATCGGTCGCGACATACTCATATCGTCACGCAGTGACGCTGTATCGAATATGGCGGGTCACCGGTAAACCTCCGTTTTCGCCTGCGCCGCAGGCCTTTCCGTCCGCACGCTTTGCGGTGAAGCCTCGTAATGCGGCGCCTGCTGCTACTTGCCTGACCATTCGCGCGACACGCTGACCTGGGACTTCTACTTGATGATGCAGCAGATGAACCGTGTTGACGGACGCCCTCCCGGGCGGCCCCATGCTGGTCCCGGCCACGTCGGCACCGACGACATCGGGCATACCCGCATCAGCAAGCTTCGGCAGCAGTATCCGCAGCGCGCCCCGGACATCAGCAGTATGCGCTATGAGGAACGGACGTCGAGACCTTTCGCCACCTGAGCTGATCGCGATGATTCCCAACACTTTTCGTCGATCGAATCCACAGCGAAGGGTCTCGTTGTCGACCTCCGGTGGGTTGTTCTGCGAGAAAATTGACGGACCACGCAGTAGCGCAGGTTTCGCTGCCCGTTGGCGCAACCGACACCGAACGACTCTCGAGGACCGCTGCGCGCCATTCTGCTGTTAGGATCCCCTGCAGTGACACGGGGTGCCGGCGCGGGAGTCGGCTGAGATCACACCCGTTGAACCTGATCCAGTTCGTACTGGCGAAGGGATTGTCGGAGTTGTTTTTGCGTAACCGGGTGGATAGCCGCCCCGCCGACCGCGGTGCACGTCGTCAGGTCCGCCCTCGCCGTCCAAAGAAGCTCGTACTCTCGGCGGGCCGTCACCTCCAAGGGGCCCGACCAGACCCAGCCTCGTCTCGCAGCCCCGGGGCATCGCCCATTCAGGGACCTTTGCGCCGTGACTGCCTAAATACCGCAGCCGATCTGGCAAATCGCCGAACGGGGAACCTGTCATGACGAGCTACCATCCCGCCCACACCATGACCACACCCCGTCGCCGATTCATGGCGGCGAGCGTCGTAGCAACGCTTGCAGTCGTAGTCGGCGCCTGTGGCTCGAGTTCGACCAACGAGTCGACCGGCTCGTCACCTGAACGGGCGAAAGTGCGCTTTGCGCTGGACTGGACGCCGAACACGAACCACACCGGGCTGTACGTCGCGATCAACAAGGGCTACTTCGCCGATGCCGGAATCGACGTCGAGGTTGTGCCATATAACAGCAGCTCTCCTGACGTCCTCGTCGACTCTGGTCAGGCGGAGTTCGGCATAGGTTTCCAGCCGAGCACATCGGTGGCGATGGCCGCAGGTGCCGACCTGCGCTCCGTGCTCGCGGTCCAACAGCACTGGACGACGCGGATCAGCGTCCTCGGGAACCGCGACGACATCCGGAGTCCCGCCGACCTCGACGGGCTGGTCTACGGCGGCTTCGGATCTGCGTCCGAGGAAGCCATCATGCGTGCCGTCATCCAGAATGCGGGCGGCGCGGGCAAGTTCGACACGGTAGTCCTGGGAACAACCGCCTATGAGGCGCTTTACTCGCGAGATGTGGACTTCACGGTGCCGTTTGTCGCCTGGGAGGGCATCGAGGCCGAGCGCCGCGGTATCAAACTCAAGAACTTCGCGTATACCGATTACGGCTTTCCTGACAGCTACCAGGTGATCGTCACGGGAAACGGCACCTGGCTGAAGGAGCACCCGAAGATCGCGGCAGGCTTCGTCCAGGCGCTTGCCCGAGGGTACGAGGACGCTGTGAAGGACCCCGTGGCCGCAGCGGCGATCCTGCAGCAGGAGAACAGTGATGTTCTCACCGACCTCGACTTCCTGACCGAGAGCCAGAAACTCCTCTCGGCGAAGTACATGCTCGACCAGAACGGTGAGTTCGGGCGTCAGACACCGCAGCAGTGGAGCGAGCTCGGCAAGTTTCTTTTCGACAGCGGGCTGCTTGCCGACGCCGACGGCGCGCGGTTGACCGCGGAGCCGGACTGGACGGCGTACGTCACCGACGAATACCGTGCCGGCTGAGTCGCCGACCGTGATCCAGGACGGTATGGAATCGACGCGCCGCCCCGACGGACAACGGAGAAACACCGGGTCCGCCGTATGGGCACCGCTGGCGTTCGTGGCCGCGCTCATCGTGGCCTGGGAAATCACGGTGCGCGTCACAAACGCACGGCCACAGGTGCTTCCAGCTCCCTCCCGGGTACTGACTTCGGGCTGGGACCAACGAACAACGATTCTCGAACATACGCTCGCTACCCTCGGAGTCACCGCGGCCGGATTCGCGCTGTCTCTGGCATGTGCGTGGGCGATCGCGATCGTCGCGGATTTCTTCCCGGCGTTCCGGCGCGGGCTGATGCCCATACTGGTGGCCTCTCAGACCCTCCCGGTCGTCGCGATCGCTCCGCTGATGGTCATCTGGTTCGGCTTCGGGCTCTGGCCCAAAATGCTCGTGGTCGCCCTCGTGACGTTCTTCCCTGTCGCAATCGGCCTGATTGAAGGATTCGCCTCGGCTGACGGCGGAGCCAGCCGTCTCCTTCGGAGCATGGGAGCCAGCCGAACCCGCACCTTCTTGCTCGTACGGCTGCCGTCGGCGCTCCCTGGCTTCTTCACCGCGCTGCGGATCGGCATCACCTACGCCGTCACCGGAGCGATCTTCGCCGAGTACGTCGGAGCCCGGCACGGCCTAGGCATCTACATGAGCGTGCAGAAGAACGCTTTCCGTACCGACCTTGTCCTCGCTGCTGTCGCGGTCGCGGCCGTTGCCAGCATCGGCCTCTACCTCTCGACCTACCTGATCGAACGAGCCGTAATCCCCTGGCACACCAAGCAACGAAAGAACGCGCAAACATGACGCTGCAGGCGCCGCCGCGACTGCGACTGACCGCCATCACGCGGGAGTTCCCTCTGCCGCGAGGCCAGACGAGGAAAGTGCTCGACGGCATATCCATGTCCGTCGAACCACACGAATTCGTCTCGATCCTGGGCCCGTCAGGGGCGGGTAAGAGCACGCTGTTCACGCTCATCGCGGGTCTTGACCGCCCCACGTCGGGGACGATCGAGCTGGACGGCACCGACATCACCGGCACGCCCGCCCACGCCGCATACATGCCTCAGCAGGATCTCCTCTTCCCCTGGCGCACTATCGCGGAGAACACCGCACTCGGCCTGGAAGTCCAGGGCGTGCCGCGTCGGAAGGCGCGGGCCCAGGCGCGGGATCTGTTTGCCCGTTTCGGACTGGCAGGGTTTGAGGACGCCTACCCCTTCGAGCTGTCCGGCGGTATGCGACAGCGCGCCGCACTGCTACGCACAGTCGCCCAGCAACGCCCCACGCTGCTGCTCGACGAGCCATTCGGCGCGCTCGACGCCCTCACCCGAATGCAGCTCCAGGACTGGCTGCAGCAGGTCTGGGCCGAGAATTCCTGGACAGCGCTGCTGGTCACCCACGACATCCGCGAAGCTCTCATCCTCTCCGACCGTGTCGTGGTGCTCAGCCCACGACCGGCACGGGTACGGCTGAGCCTCGCCGTCGACCTTCCGAGACCACGCGACATCGCGGTGACGACCACGCCGGAGTTCGGCCGCCTGGAACGCACACTGCTGGAAGCGGTCACCGGAGCGGACGACCCGTCCCCCGCCCTCGCAGCACCCACCCAGTTCTAGATTCTGGCCCGCCACACCGCACAAGAAAGGCGCACGAGCGTGACCAACCCAGCACGAGAGACACCGCCCGAACAGAACGGCGTACCTACCGCACCGAGGATCTCCGAACAGGTGGTCCTGGTCACCGGCGGAGCGCGCGGGCTCGGCCGCGCCATTTCAGAGGCATTCCTGCGCGAGGGCGCACGAGTGGTCATCAATTACCACTCCAGTCGAGATGCAGCAGAACAGCTCGCGGCTCAGCATCCCGGCCGGGCGATCGCCGCCGCGGCCGATGTCCGCGACCGGCCACAGGTCGATGCGCTCATCGCGGCGGCGGCCGACGCGTTCCACGCCCCCGTGTCGACCGTGGTGAACAATGCGCTGGTGAACTTCTCCTTCAACGGAGATGCGCGCGAAAAAGCCGATCAGATCGGCTATTCGAGCTTCGACGCGCAGTTCGGCAGTGCGGTGCGGTCCGCACTCAACGTGATCCAAGGAGCACTTGGCGACTTCGACCGGGCCGGCTCGGGCCGCGTCATCAACATCGGCACGAACCTGTTCCAGAACCCCGTCGTGCCCTATCACGACTACACCGCATCCAAAGCCGCCCTGCTCTCGCTGACACGCACTTTCGCCGACGACCTCGGCCCCCGGCACGTCACCGTCAACATGGTCAGCGGCGGACTCCTACGCACCACCGACGCCAGCGCGGCCACACCCGGGGCCGTATTCGACGCGATCGCCGCCGCCACACCTCTGCGCACGGTCACCACACCAGCGGAATTCGCCGACGCCGTGCTGTTCTTCGCGTCCCCCTGGTCACGGGCCATCACCGGCCAGAACCTTGTCGTCGACGGCGGCTTGGTCAAACACTGATGCAAACCTCCACTGGACACCGGCCGTCGGTGCGCTTGAACCTGTTCGCCTTCGCCTGCGGGCACCACTCGGCGGCCTGGCGAGCCCCCGACTCCAGCGTGCGCCGGCTCGGAGAAATCACGTACTGGGAAGAGCTGGCAAGGATTGCCGAGCGCGGGCGACTGGACGCGATATTCCTCGCCGACGGCCAGGCCCTCGGGATCGGCGCCGTGAGCCGGGGACCGCTGTGGCACTTCGAACCGATCACAACCCTGACCGCGATGGCGCGCGCCACCGAACGGATCGGACTGGTCACCACCGTATCGAGCACATTCTGGAGTCCGTACCACGCGGCTCGCCTGCTGGCGAGCCTCGACCACATCTCCGGGGGCCGTGCCGGTATCAACGTCGTCACCTCGATGACCGACGACGAAGCCCGCAATCACGGGGCGGACCGACTGCCCGACCACGAGGACCGCTACGCCCGAGCGACCGAGTTCATTGAGGTGCTGAACGGGTTGTGGGACTCGTGGCCCGCAGAGGCGATCATCGCCGACCGAGACGGTGTGTTCGTGGACCACTCGCTGCTGCGCCCCGCGCGACATCACGGTCGATACTTCGACGTCGCAGGCCCGCTCAATGTGCCCTCGCCGCCGCAGGGCCGCCCGGTGCTATTCCAGGCCGGAGCCTCCGGGCCCGGACGGGACCTCGCCGCTCAGTACGCCGAAGGCGTCTATGCCGTCGCGTGGGACCTGCCGTCAGCTCGCGCCTATCGTCACGACATCCGGGCCCGAGCAGCTGCTGCCGGTCGCGACCCCGACGGCATCGCCGTGATGCCTGGTCTGGTGGCCTATGTCGCATCGACCGAGAGTGAAGCGCGGGCACAGCAACGCACTCTCAACGACCTGCTGCCGATTGAGGATGCGCTGCGCCAACTCGCCTTCTTCGTCGGAGCCGACACCTCGGCGTGGGACCTGGATGCTCCCGTGCCGCCACTGCCGCCGTTGGAGGAGTTCACCGGCCCGCAGGGACGCTACGCCACCGTTCTCCGCATCATCGAGAGCCGACGTCCGACGGTTCGTGAGCTCCTGGGTTTGCTGGCCGCCGGCGGTGGGCACGCAACTTTTGTCGGCACGCCCGAAGCCATTGCCGACGAGATCGAGCGCTGGGTCGATGGCGGCGGCGCCGACGGATTCAACCTCATGCCGGCCACCCTGCCTGCCGGTATCGAGAACTTCGTGGACCATGTCGTTCCTGTCCTGCAACGGCGCGGACGATTCCGACAGGAATACGGTGGATCAACGCTGCGCTCACACCTCGGCTCGAGTCCGACAAGCAGATAAGGGAACCCCGCTGCTCACGGCGGCATCAAGCGAGAACACATTGTCAGCGGAGCGGCATCAGAGAACACGGGCAATGGCCGACACGATGCTCGGCACGGCCGGCGACATCTCCTGCGGTTACGACTTCGGCACCTTCGGTTCCCGCTTCGATCTGTTCGACGAGAGCCTGGTCCGCATCGACACCAAGGCCGACCGGGTAACCCAGTTCGGGCGTTCGACAATGGCAATCTCATAGAACGACTGGCCGATTCGTCCGCTACGAACGAGGCCGCCCGACGCTCGCCAATCCACGACGATTTGAACAATATCTCGCGTGGCACGCGATGAATTTTGCTCTCCGGTACAGTCCGATCTGCATGGGCAAACTAATCTATGGCTTCAACGTGTCAGTGGATGGGTACATCGCCGACGCACAAGGCAACATCGACTGGGCCGATCCGAGCGAAGAACTGCACCAGTACTGGAACGACTTCGAGCGTGACACCGCCCTGTCGTTCTATGGCCGGCGGCTCTACGAACTGATGTCCGCGTACTGGCCGACCGCTGACAAGGTCCCGGATGCCACCCCTTTGGTCGTTGACTTCGCCCGCATCTGGCGCGGCATGCCCAAGGTCGTGTTCTCGCGCACCCTCGAGTCCGTCGACTGGAACTCCCGCCTGGAACGCGGCGACCCGGTCGAGGTGGTGACGAAGCTGAAAGCCGAAACCGACGGCAACCTGGAGGTGGCCGGCGCGACGCTGGCCGCACCGATCGTGCAGGCCGGGCTGGTGGACGAATATCGAATCGTGGTCGCGCCCACCGCCGTAGGCGGCGGCACCCCGTTCTTCCCTCCCCTGCCGTCATGGATCTCGTTGCGACTGTTGGAGAACCGCATCTTCCCGGGTGGCACGGTCCTGCTGCGCTACGAGGCGAAAACACTCAACAGCACCGACAGTGTCTGATCATCAGCACATACCAGCGGCAGTCAGTACCGACGAATTGACTCGCATCACCGAAACGGCTGGCCATTATTGACGTGTTCTTGCGCAGTGTCCCGATTCCCTTCGCCCCGGCTTCGGCCCCTCCCGCTTTGTCACACCAGAGTGACCGCCGACGTCGAGCGTCCCGCCAGAGTGACGCAGGGAGGCGAATCAGCCGATCGACGATCAAAGTCATCTCTGCCTGCCCAGCTATTTGAGACCAGACATTTTCATCCAATGCAGCGACGACGGCGCAGTACTCAGCGATCAAGGACGATGCGCAGTGCCGCATCAAAGCGACGCATCTCATCGAGGCTGGGGAATCTGACACTTTTGACGGGCAGTTTCAACTGTCATTGGCAAGAAGCCCAGCACCGCTTCTGGCACCATTGAGGAGATGGATGCGCTCTCGGAGCCTAGTCTCACTGATCCGTTCGAAGACGCGATCGATGACGCGCTGAGATCCTTGCCGGCCGAGCTCCGTGCGGCGATGAGCAACGTCGAGATCGTCATCGAGGACGAGCCTCCCGACGGGCAACGGCTGCTCGGCCTATACCGCGGGATACCGCTGCCGCGAAGGAACAGCCAGTACGGCGGGGTACTTCCCGACAAAATCAGCATCTACCGCGGGCCGATCACCCGACTCGCTGCCGGCGACGAGGATCGTCTACGTGGTGAGATCAGGCACGTCGTGCTCCACGAGATCGCACATCACTTCGGGATCAGCGACGAGCGGTTGATCGAACTCGATCGCTACTGAGGTCGTGCTGATCTCCGCCGCACAGGCCGTCTGCTGTGCCGATCGTTGGGAGGAAGGGCAGTCGATGGCCCTCCGCCCCTGCCTTCGATTATGTGGTGGCGCTACTCTACATCCCTTGCACAACAAGGTAATTCAATATATCTACCCGGTCACCCGCATAGCTTTCCGGGGTCGTTTTAAGCCGTCTAGCAAGGTAGGGGCAGCGTCACGAAGGGGATTACGCGGGCACTGCTGTTGCAGAACGCCGCATTGGCTTGCTGCCCGCTCTCGATCGCGCTGGGCAGGTTGCCCGTCAGGAGGTCTACCCCGCCGATGACGGAGTTTGCTAGCCCACATGTGAGCACCACGTTCTGCGGGTCGAGTGTGTCTGGCAGTTTCAGAAACCCGATTTCGACGGGCGTCGGGATGCTGTCGATCTGGGCCTGGTAGTACCCGCAGTCGGGTTGACCGTTTGCAAGGACTCCCGGCTCCGGTGCGTTCATGGCTTCGAGTTCGGCGGCCTGCTGTTCGGCAGCGGCTTGGTCGTTCGCGACCATTTGGTCGGAATTGGCCAGGGCCTGTGAAGATGCTTGTGATGAATTTCCTGAACATGCAAGTATCAGGCGGCTGTTGTCTGTTTGAATTTGGCGGTCTTGGTCGGCTAGCGCCTGGTTACCTGTCGGGCCGTATGACGCCTCGTCGCTGCTGACTTGGTTGGAGGCAGCAACAGTCGCATCGACCAAGGCCTGCTGCCCCGCTGGGGTGCTCATGTCGTACGGGCAATCCGTGTCAGCCGCCGCTGGCGAGCAGAGCGCGACACTGGTGCCTAGAGCGGCGGCAGCGACGCTGATCGCTGCTGCAAGCTTCTTCTTCATTTATTCCTTATCGCGCTCATGCGCCCGCAGGCGTTCCAATTGGTTGATTGGCCGTGTTGACTCGGACCGTCCCCCGGCCACCTCGGGGACTCCAGCTATCGCGCAGCTAACTGCGCGGTGGCTGTCACTCTATGAGGCGATCTCCCTGGCTCGTGCACAGCGACCCAAGCCAGGTTCTGGCTTCTTGCCGGAATTATGGCAGATATTTCACAGTGTCTGAACAGATGGGCGCCAGATCCGTACGTTTAGCTGACAACGTGGAAGCAAAGCCACCAGCGTCGACGTCGCTGTGTAACGACCCCAGTGCGCTTCCGAAGATCAGCCGACCCGCGTCAGAAGGCGCGGATTCACCACTGCACTTCCAGGAATACGGCGGGTTACTAGCAGTTTATGTCGTATCACCATGCGGTCCAATGGTTTTCATTGGCGATGACGAATATGCACATAAGCCTGCTGGGGCGTCAGGTAGGCCGCCGATCGCGCACTTCAGCAAACGAGCTCGTCTCGGAACCTCGCGAGGACGCGCCGGCTGATCAGGCCACAGCGATCCTGCCGATCGTTGCCTCTGCAGTCATTGTCACTGTATGGCTCGACTAATGCCGCACATTCTCGGCGCGAATCGTCACCACCGTCTACAGCCCAGATGGAACGACCTTGCCGTTGACCGTCACCTCGACCTGACCGGTCTTCGTGTTGTACGCGATCTTGCCGTGCTCGAACGTCGACACGAGCAGATCGCCGTCAGCGTTCTCGTCGCTGGTGGGCACGCCCAGCGGACCTGCCGAGCCGTTATTGCCGGTGACCGCAGGCACGCCGTCCGGATCGCGCTGGACATTCCAGGCCTCCCGGATCTTGCCCCAGGTGATATACGCGGGTGTGCCGGCCTCGTCGTTCTTGGCGACGATCACGCCACCCTGGAACTGCTGGAACACCACACCGCTCTCTCGCGTTCCCGCGTTGTGGTCACCCGTCAGCGCCTTGCCGAGAGCGTCCTTCTGGCTCGTCGTCGCCGACGAGTACTTGGCAGCGATCGGGCCGGTCAGCGTCACCTCGACATCTCTCTCACCGATGAGCTTCACTTCAGCGGGCTGCACGGGGGTTTCAGATGTGGAGGTGGAGATCAACCCGACCTGAGGCGACAATGATGCGTCGACGTTCGTGCCATTGCTGCAGCCCACAGTGATCAGCGCGACGGCGGCTAGGCCGACGACAGCCGTGTTGCGGTATGCGATCGTCCTCATAGGCTTCCTCTCACGTCTTCCTGTGGTGTGGGTCGAGTGACAGCCGAACCCTCGCCCGGCCCGGACTATAGCCGAAGCTCTTGAGCGGCGCGGGCAATTGCGGTCTTCGTGGCTCCGAACAGACCTACGATGCGGTTATAGACGGACCTGAGTATGGGATCACGAATGCCCGCTGAAATCCACCGTGGACCCGGCGGACGAGTTCCATCGCATCCCATCGATACTCGACACGGCGCAATACGCAGGAATCGAAAATGCCCCAATGGCTTTCGTGACTGCGACGACAACTGTGCTACTCGTTCGGAAGCTCATCGCGGAAATTGAATCCCGCCACAGGCGCATCGGTTGTCAACGCGTGGCGAATCGAACTCAACCGAAAGACCCTGTCCCAGTACCAGTGTCATATTTTCTGACAGTCATTCACCACGAGAATGTACGTATTGCCCTACACTCCAGCTGTTTCCAGTCTCAGTTCAGACGCGTAAATCTGCCCCAGGTTCATGAGAACGGACATCAGCTGCCGAGTTACGGCGGGCGCTGCGCTGTGCCAGTGCCACCGAGAGCGCTGTCGCGAGCACCAACACCGCGAGCGCACCGAAGCCCGCTGATACCGCCGTCGTCCACACCCCGTTAAGCAGTAGGAGGCCCGGCACGGTGCACGTCGGGATACCCAAAAGAATCACGAACCAACCGGTGAAATACCCCAGGTCGACCCGCCCCGCCTTGGCTACGCCAAGCCCGAGCATCACGAAGAACAACGCCCAGATGATTGCCCAGGTCGCCCAGATGACGGCGAACACCGGGTCCGTGCCGACGCTCTTGATCGCAAAGAAAGTCACGATCACCGCGACAAACGAGCAGTACCAACCGAATCCCCGCGCGTCGATGTCGAAGATCTGAATCAAACCGAACCACAGGTAGGTGAACCCGAACAGATAACTCGGCCAGGCCGCGTTCACGATGGCGAGATCGCCCCCTGACTGCGCAAGTATCAGCGTCGGCACGACAATCTGAGCGGATCCGACGAACAAATTCAGCGGCGCGGCTCCCCGCGGATCGACGACTCCGATCGCTGTCAGCCCATTGACAAGTAGCACCACTCCGACGAAAAGCAGTCCGACATTACCCATCAGAGGCCGATCCATTCCGCGGACTGATCCCTCTGCACAGCCTTTTCGTGCGTCGAGGACTTTTCGCACAGCGAATTGAACAGCGGCTCTTCATCCTTGGGTGTCAGATGTATGAAGTCAGCCCGTGATTCTTTTGCCCAGGAACAGTCCTGTAGGTAGACGATCGCGGTAGGGCGGTGTCGAGTGAGTTTCGGCATGTGTTTGGCCCCTGTCGTGTGACGGTGAACTCTCGACAGCGTAGAAACGGCCGTATCACCCCGGCTATGGGAGGAATCTCCCATTTGGGACTACCCGATGAAGCTCGCGCCCGAATCCAATGAATCTGCACAATTGTTGGTCGACGACGACCCACCGACAGATGTACGCCCAGCACGATGAGCAGAGCCGTAGCCCTCTGCGACGACAGCGCCCATCCCCCAATTCACTCGGTCGCGATGCCCTGAGGGTCAAGGTCACGCAGCATTCTGCCGGATAGCAGTCCCCAGGCCATGGCCTGGGACACGCACGATGCCCGGTTGCTGGCGCCGAGTTTGGCAGTCGCACTCTCCAGATGGTGTCCCGCAGTACGAACGCTGATGAACAGCTGGGCCGCGATCTGGTTGTTGGTCAAACCTCTTGCAGCAAGGGTGAGCGCGTCGAGTTCGCGAGGTGTGATTCCGAAAGGCAGTGCGACGCGAGTGATCAACATGACCGCGTGCAGGCTGTCTTGCCGGAATCGAGGCGCGGTTCCGATGCGCCGCACATGCAGCCAGCCTGTGCCGTCATGCCAACGCGTCGTCGCACCCCCCACCACGGTCGACGCCATCTCACGGACAAGCGCCTGATCGATCGGCGAATCCCACTGGCCCCCCAGCCGCAACAAGTGTGCGCGGCCGGTCGTGTCAACCGCCCAGGCCTGAGCTTCCGGCCCCATCAGTTCGGCCACCATCCGCGGCCTCACCGAGAGGTCCAAGTGTTCGGCCATCTGCAGGCGCAGCGTGTTGATTTCGTCCACATCGTCATCGCTCGGATAACGCGGATCGTCGCAGTTGACATGGATGGTGCCGGCGTAACTGCCCTCAGTAGTGACCAGCCGAGCCGACAGTCCCTCATCGAACCCAGCCGGGGCGAAAACCCCCGTCACCGAGTACGTAGTGCGGTAGGCCGGAAAATCGCGCCACCGCAGAGCACCCAGGCTGCGTCTGCGCATCGCATCGAACAGCGGGTCGTGCTCGACAAACCAGTTGTTGAAATGATCCATCACCTCATCGGGGTACCCGTGGTTTGCGATGGAGAGGTGCCGACGCTGAATCGGGTCCCACAGGCAGATCGCCGAAGCCGACGACGCCACCCGCTTGCCGAGGGCATCAAGCACCTCGCTTGCTCGGCTTTCGATGCTGCTGTCACTGTCGAGCATTGCGGCGTAGGTGCTTGCCATCGCCAGAAGTCCCTTCGTGCAGTTCACCCGAACTGGTCCGCCCTGTCTGTCACAGACCGCGGTTCCGCGGATTGTATGCCTCGAATCGCGAATCCATGCCGCTTCCAGAAAATTCGTATGAAGTCGGGCGGTTCTCTCGATTCGGAGATACCGCCAACCTCGAAACCATCATTGAAAGACGTATTTGGGGAGTATTTCAACGTCACGACGGTGACGAAACCGGAGTGGGTGTCAAATGGGAGATTCCTCCCATAGCCGGGGCGATGCGGCCGTTTCTACGCTGACGAGAGTTCACCGTCACACGACAGGGGCCACGACACATGCCGAAACTCACCCGACACCATCGCACCAGGATCACCGTCGATCCACCCCGATCCGTACCTGCACAAATGTCTCCGGGCAACGGATTCGACGGGCTGACATCATGCATCTGACACCCAAGGACGAAGACCGGCTACTGCTGTTTCTGGCCGCCGAACTGGCCCGTAAACGGCGTGCCGCGGGGCTTGCCCTGACCTACGCCGAGGCGCGGGCGCTGATCGCCGACGAAGTAGCCGAGTCGGCCCGAGCGGGCGCCACGGTTGCCGAGGCCGCGGCCCACGGTGCCAGCCTGCTGACCGACGACGATGTACTGCCCGGCGTGCGCACGCTGCTGGGCTCGGTCCAGGTCGAGGCATTCTTCGAAGACGGACAGAAGCTGGTCACCGTGCACGATGCGATCACACCGGGCACCAGGACCGCCGCCGAACTCGCCGTCGTTCCCGGTGAAATCCTCGCTGCCGAAGGTGATCTGGAGCTCAACGCCGGCCGGGAGACCGCAACGGTGACGGTCGAGAACACCGGCGACCGGCCCATCCAGGTGGGTTCGCATTTTCATTTCTTCGAAGCCAACCGGGCGCTGCGCTTCGACCGCCGCGCGGCCTTCGGGATGCGTCTGGACATCCCGTCGGGAACCGCCGTGCGCTTCGAACCCGGTGAGGCACAAAATGTTTCATTGACTCAATACGCGGGCGAGCAGATCGTCATCGGACAGAACGACATGACCAACGGCCCGACCAAGACTGAACCGAGTGGAGAGCTCATGACCAATCTGCACGCCAACGGCTTCCTCGATTCGGCGGTGTGACAATGACACACCGGATCAGCCGTCAGCGCTACGCCGAACTGTTCGGACCCACGGTCGGCGACCGGGTCCGCTTGGCCGACACCGAGTTGTTGGCCAAGGTCGAGGCCGACGCCACGGTGTACGGCGATGAGGCCGTCTTCGGCGGCGGCAAGACCATGCGTGAGGGTATGGCCGTGCACGGCGATGTCACCAATGCCGAAGGTGCGTTGGATTTCGTCATCACCAACGTCTTGATCATCGATGCGGTGTTGGGTATCCGTAAGGCCGACATCGGAATTCGCAACGGTCGTATCGCCGGGGTCGGCAAGGCCGGCAACCCCCGCACGATGGCCGGTGTCGATCCCGAACTTGTCATCGGAGCAGGCACCGATATCCGTTCCGGCGAAGGCATGATCGCCACGGCCGGCGCGATCGACGTTCACGTTCATTTCGACAGCGCAGGACTGGTCGAGGAAGCCATCTCCAGCGGCATCACCACGATGATCGGCGGCGGCCTCGGTCCCGTCACGGTGGGTATCACGTCCTCGGGGCCGACCAACCTGGCCCGGATGTTGAAGGCAGCCGAGGCCTTCCCGATGAATTTCGGTTTCCTCGCGAACGGCAGCGCATCGAGCACCGCACCGCTGATCGAGCAGGGACTCGCGGGCGCCATCGGTTACAAGATCCACGAGGACTGGGGCGCAACGCCCGCAGCCATCCGCGCTTCCCTGGATGCCGGCGACGAGCTGGACCTGCAGGTGCAGATCCACTCCGATACCCTCAACGAGGCGGGGTTCTTCGAGGACACCATGGCCGCCATCAACGGTCGGCCGATCCACACCTACCACGCCGAGGGCGCCGGTGGCGGCCACGCACCCGACATCATGCGGGTGGTCGGTGAGTCGTACTGCCTGCCGTCGTCGACCAATCCGACAAATCCGTACACGCTCAACACTTTCGACGAGCATCTGGACATGGTGATGGTGTGCCACCATCTCAACCCGCGCATCCGCGAGGATGTGGCCTTCGCCGAGTCCCGGATCCGCCGCGAGACGATCGCGGCCGAGGACGTGCTGCACGATCTCGGTGCCATCTCGGCGATGGGATCGGACTCCCAGGGCATGGGCAGGATCGGTGAAAGCATCGCGCGGACTTGGCAACTGGCGTCCCATATGCGGGCCACCCGCGGTCCCCTGCCCGAGGATGTGACCAGCGGGCTGCCTTCCGACAACGCTCGGATTCTCCGCTATATCGCGAAGCTGACCATCAACCCGGCCAAGCTCTTCGGCATCGACCATGAGATCGGTTCACTGGAACCGGGCAAGCTGGCTGACATCGTGCTGTGGGAGCCGAAGTTCTTCGGTATTCGCCCCGAGGTGGTGTTCAAGGGCGGATTCCCGGCCTGGTCGGTGATGGGTGAGGCCAATGCCTCGCTGATGACCTGCGAGCCGCTGCGATACCGTCCGCAGTGGGCGGCCTACGGGCGCACCCCCGCAGACGTCTCGGTGAACTTTGTCGCCGAGGGTGCCATCGCCGGCGGACTGGCGGACAAGCTGGATCTGCAGACCCCGCTGGTCGCTTGCCGCGGTGCCCGGGCCCTGACGAAAGCCGATCTACTGCACAACAACTACTTGCCCGACATCTCCATCGAACCCGATACCTACCGCGTGATCGTGGACGGCGAGGAGTGCACCAGCACCCCGATGACATCCGTCCCGCTGGGCCGGCGTTACACGCTGAAGTAGATAGGAATACGACGTGAGTGAAGTGATCCGTATCGGTATCGGCGGTCCAGTCGGGTCCGGTAAGACCCGACTGGTGGAGACGCTGGTTCCCGAACTCATCCGACGAGGTCTCGGTGTCGCGGTGATCACCAACGACCTGGTGACCGACGAGGATGCCCAGCGGGTCCGGCGCAGCGGTGTCATCGACCCGCGCCGGGTGCGGGCCGTCGAGACCGGGGCGTGCCCGCACACCGCGATCCGGGAGGATCCGTCGGCCAACCTGGCCGCTGCGCGGGAACTGGCCGCGGAGTTCGACGACCTGGACCTGATCCTCATCGAGTCGGGTGGCGACAATCTCGCAGCCACCTTTACCTCCGACCTGGTCGACTATTGGATTTTCGTCATCGACACAGCGGGCGGCGATGACATTCCGCGTAAGAAGGGTATTGGTCTGCTGCAAGCAGATCTGCTGGTGGTCAACAAGATCGACCTCGCTGACCTGGTGGGATCCGATCTCGACGGAATGCGTCGCGACTGTGACATAGCCCGGCCCACCAAGCCGACGGTGTTCACCGACCTGCGCTCCGGCCAGGGACTGACCGAATTGACCGAGGTCCTATTGGACGGCGCCATGCTGGTCCCGGGCCACGCGTGATCGCACCCGGTGAGCTGACCGTTCACGTCGGCACCGACGACACCGGGCGTACCCGCATCAGCAAGCTTCGGCAGCGGTATCCGCAGCGGGTCACCACCGTCCTGCATACCGATGAGAGGTTCCCGCTCGCTGCGGTGCTCTGTGTGCAGAGCCCCAGCGGCGGGACCTTCTCCGACGACGACCTGTGCACCACCGCGGTGTGTACGTCGGGATCCCATCTCTTGCTCACGACCCAGGCCGCCACCCAGGTGTACGCCGGGGCCGGTCCGGGAGCCAGGCATCGGCTGCAGTTCACAGTATGCTCCGACGCCATCCTGGAGTACCTGCCCAAAACAGTGATACCGCAATCAGATTCCGTGTTCGACCAGAATCTCGACATCGATATTTCGCCGACCGGGACGTACATCGGCTGGGAAGCCGTGGCCGCCGGCCGGATCGCCCACGGTGAGCGGTTTCGCTACGCCTCCAGCGACTTCGCCGTCACGGTGCGCAGTGAAGGGCAAGTGATAGCACGTGATCGACAACGGTTCACCCCGTCGGTCTCGCCGTTTCTCGACGGCGACTATGTTGCGACCATGATGGTACTCACCCCGGGTCGCCCAGCTGTGACCAGCGTGGTCCGCGAGGCACTCGCGGGCCTGCCGGGCGTACGGGGAGGTGCTGGCGAATTGCCCCGCGGTGCAGGAACTTTTGCTCGTATCACCACCGACCGTGCACCGACGTTACGAAACGCCCAAGAGACTGTCCACGCCGCCGTACGCGACGCGGTCCTGCCGCACTGAAAGGTGCCCATGATGATGAAGGCCGACGCCATTCTCGGTAACGCGACCGATCCGCAGTTCGTCGGGTGCAACGTGCATCACGTCGACATCGGCTGGGGGGACGCCAGTAAACACCGACAACGTGTCACCACCGACTCCGGATTGGAAGTGCTGATCCAGCTCCCCCGCGGCAGCTTCCTATACGACGGTGCAGTGATCAGCGACGACGGGGTCAACGTTGTTGTGGTGCGCCGTCCTCCCGAACCAGCTATCCGAGTCCGATTCGCGGACAACACCGGTCGCGCTCTACTGATGTTCGGTCACATGCTCGGCAACCAGCATGCCCCGGTCGACGTAGACGAAGAGGGGCTGACCGCACCCCTGTTCACCAGTGCCCACGCAGCCCAGCACCTGCTCGCCGACATGGGCCTCGTCGGCGAAGTAGGCGACGAGGCGATGGCTCGCAACGGATGGTCCCGAACCTCGGCGGATAGCCATGCCGGCCATCACCACTGACCCCGATGTCGGGGCGGCGCTATGGATGCAATTGCACGACAGCGCTTTTCCCGCAGGACGGTTGGTGCACAGTCACGGAGTGGAGGAATGGCTGGCCGGCCACCCCGAGGCTCAGGCCGATACCCTAGAGGCGACCACGCTCGGTTACCTCATCCACGGCCACGCCCCCTTGGACGCCACGATAACCGCTCACGCCTGGCGGATGTCAGACCACCCGCAGCAGCTTGCCGAACTCGATGAGCTGACCGCTTCGTACAAGCTTTACGGCAACGCCAGGACCGCATCAACATCGATCGGCCGCCAACTCGCCGCCACCGCAACCGAAATCGGCATGGTAGACAATGATCCTTATATCGCGGGTGTGATCAGCGGAACCTTTCCGGGGCACGCGGCGGTCGTCGACGGGGCGATCCAGTCTCGGCTGGGTATCCCGCAGCAGCTGGCCGTGCTCGGTTCGATGCAATCGATGATGGCCGCGCTGCTCAGCGCTGCGGTGCGGCTAGGCCGGTTGGGCCCGCTACAG
This sequence comes from Mycobacterium sp. 141, assembly GCF_000382405.1. Lineage (GTDB taxonomy): Bacteria > Actinomycetota > Actinomycetes > Mycobacteriales > Mycobacteriaceae > Mycobacterium. The sequence goes on along the minus strand of NZ_KB908259.1, from coordinate 68,490 downwards.
AGCCAGCGCATCCAGCTCCGTGCCGCCGAACTGGCTGTTCAGCTATCAAAGGAGGCGTGCGAGCGCCCGCTGCACGAACTGTCCAGCACAACACCCGCCCTGGAAATCAGCGGTATGCGTCATGAGGAACGGACGTCGAGGCTGTTCGCCACCTGAGCAGATCTAGCAGATCGCGATGATTCCCGGAGGTGGAATCTAGCCAACCCCGCAGGCGAGCCGGGCTGCAGCATCTCTCTGATCTCGTACAGACCGACCTCCCGAAATCCATGCCGCCTGCTTTCGTGACCTGAGCCGCCACGAACAGATGAACAAACCACCGGCGTGACGCGCCGGTGGTCCCATCACCCTGGCAAAAATCAGCTCACACCGGTCCCACGCTCATGGCACGCGACACCCGGGGCTCAGACTGGCCATCCGATTCGGTCATTTCCGGATTAGAGCAGCGGGCGGCACCGGAAGTCCCCGCGGACTTATGCGTAGTCGCTGGACAGTGCTGCGTAGTCAGCGCATTCGCCGGGGCCAATTCAGGTAGTGCAGCACGGGTACCGACGCAACCACGCGAGCCCACGCTTTCAACAGCAACCAGAACGGCCGTCAGAAGGAAAGGAACACCACGATGAAAGGGAGCGGTTTTCATGCGCGCGCCGCGGTTCGTATGGCCGGTGCATTAGCGTCCGCCGCGCTGGCCATCACCATGGCCCCTGCCGCGCACGCCGACAGTCCGTGGGGCGCCATCGCCACCTCCCCGGACGGCGAGCATGTCGGTTGGGCGGGCGGGGCGTCGGATGAGGGAGCAGCTTATGCCGGTGCAAGGAACGTATGTGGGGACGCCGCCTGCACTGAGGGAACAGTTTTCACGGTGCCTTCCGGCCAAAACAACTGGTGTGCCGTGTTAGCCAAGGGAGATAACACCTACGTCTTCGGATGGGGTCCTACGTTTCAAGAAGCGTCAGCCGACGCCTTATCGAAGCGTCCCGGCCTCAATGTGAAGGCAGGCACGTGTGCCGTTCAGTGACCGGGGGCCGTGGCCGCATCCGGGACACGTCTCCAGCCGAACCAGTCTCACCAATAGTCGGACTCACCTAGGGTAAGGAAACACCATGAAAGGAAGTGGTTTTGACGCTTGCACCGCAAGCGTGCCCGGAAAGATACTGAGCACCGGAGCGATCGCCTTCGCACTGATGACGGGCCTACTCATCGGCACGCCCGCCACCGCATCAGCAGACCCCGATCAAACACTCGTCGATCTGGTCAACCAGCAACGGGCGCAAAACGGATGCGGTCCGGTCACCCAGAATCCGCAACTGATAGCCGCCGCGCAACGGCAGGCCGACGACTACGCCACCCTCAAAACCACCGACCACACCGGTTCGGATGGTTCGACCCCTGGCAGCCGCGTCCGGGACACAGGCTACAAGGCCACCCTCGTGGGTGAAATCATGGGCGGGTTCGGACTGAACACTGACTTCGCGACGCGACCGGACCTGATCGACGGGTGGTTGAACAGCCCTGGCCACAGAAAGGTAATGCTCGATTGCAGATATACCGAGATTGGTATGGCGACGACGGTGACGACACTTCAGGGAGACGCGAACCCCACTACTTTCGCGGTTGGCGTCTTCGCTAAGCCCGTGAACCTTCCGCCCGGCCAGTAGGCGGCGATGCATTCGGAGCGGCCGAGCTTCGGTGCGCAGCAGTCGCCTCTATGTGCAACGGTATTGCCCGTTGAGCACACAATTCAACGGTGGCGAGTAGGGACCGGTCAGCACGCCTCTCAGACCACCCGTTGCTGTACCACCCGGCGCAATGATGCGATTCCAATTCGCGGGGCCGAGAACATAGTGCGTACCGTATTGCGTGAGGGTGCTGCTCCACGTGTGCGAGATGGATTCGCCCGCCGGCAAGTCGAATTCAAGCTTCCAATCGGTGAGCGGCACCGCGCTCGCGTTGGTGATGACGAAGCGGGCGATGAAACCGGTCTGCCACGTCGATGTCACCGATAAGGTTGCCGCGGCCGCAGCCGCACGAGCTACGGGCGTGATGGCAAGTCCGAGGGTGGCAGCCATCAGTACCGACATCGTTATGTGAAGCGCTGTGCGCCAGCGCTTCACATAATTGCCCAGTTCGACCACAGCAGCCAACACTAAAGCCAACGAGCCGGTATCGGCCTTCATATCGCGGGTAGGCTGCAGGACCTTTGCTCAACTGAAACCGTCACGAAATTTTTGCCTCGTTCCGCCCTGAACCAACCTCCTCCCCGGCCGAAATCCTGCGACCGTAGAACAAGACGCGCTGCGCCCCGCGTCAGGCTCGGCGTGCCACGACGTACAGCCGCTGGGTGGTCTCGCCATGCCATTCGTACGGCCCGCGGAGATACCACTCGACGTCGGTAAGCCCTGCCGAGCGCACCGCCGCGACGACGGCGGCCGGGTCGTGCAGCACGATGTCCAGTGCTGGCACCTCGATGTCGAGCCAGCTGGTCACCCGGCGTACGTCGTCACCCGCGTGCAGAGCAAGCACCAGCAACCCACCGGATGCGAGTGGCCGAGCCAGGGCGGCAATGGCGCCGGGCAGTTCGGACGCTGCGAGGTGAATGAGGGAGTACCACCCGAGTACGGCTCCCCAGCCGACGGCGGCCGCCGGCCGCATCAGCTGCCGCAGATCTCCCACCTCGTAACCGACATCGGGATGCCGCTGCTGTGCCTCGGCGACCATCTCCGGGCTGAGATCGAGTCCCTGTACGTCAGCGCCGGCCGCGGCCAGGTACGCCGCCACGTGACCGGGACCGCAGCCTGCATCCATAACCGGCAGATCGCGGGCGGCCACCGCCACGCGGTCGAGCAGCCAGCGCTCGAATGGCATTCCCCCGAGCTCGTCCGACAGCTCACGCGCGTAGGTGGTAGCCACGACACCGTAGGTCGCCCGCACTCGGTTGTCGCGGGCCTCGGGCGAATCCGTGATGGGAACTTCACGATCAACGGCGGGCCGCGCGGGCGTCTCCCCCGTCTCAACCGGTCCCAACTCGTGTACCCATCGGTAGTCCTGTTGGCCTGGCCGCCGGTCGAGGCGCCGCACCAGCGGTTGGTCACGCTTGCGTAGCCGTTCCAGGCACGCCTCGACCGCGGCGCGGTCGGCGAACGGGCACAGCCGCTCGGTCCGGGTGCGCAGCTCACCAGGGGCCTGCGGCCCGCGCAGGAGCAGCACGGTGAGCACCGCGCGCTCGTCGTCAGCAAGATCGAGGATTTCCGAAAGAGTTTGGTGATATTTCAGGGTGCGCCGTCCGGTGTCAGACCACACGATGCGCAACAGTCCACGGTCCTTGAGCGCGCGAGCCGTCAGTTCCACCGTCCGCTCGTCGAGGTCCATCACCGGCTCACGGCTGCTGGTCTGGTTACAGGCGCTGCGAAGGCTGGAGAGTGTGAGCGGGTACGACGCGGGAACCGTGACCTGTTTCTCCAGAAGGCTGCCCAGAATCCGCTGCTCGACCGGCTCGAGGTCCATGAGCAGACCCTACTTCTGTGCGGTCCGTATCGTCGCCGTCTTCACCGCCGCACTGCCCTTCCCAGCTCTCCCCCGCGAGTAGACGACCTCGGGACCACGCGGGCTGTCAACAGCTCCACCTACGCGGATATGAAGGGAAACCAGACGGACGGCCTTCCCAATCAACCGATCGCGCCGGGCACCCAAACATCTGGTGGGATTTACTTCGACGTACGCGGCGGCACAGCGCCCGACAGCGTTGTCTATCGGGATGCCGGGGGCACCGACAAGGTGGTTTGGAAGGGCTAGCCACGGCGTGCACCTGCGCCCTATTGCACTGCTTCCCAACCCCTTACAGTTATCGGTACCCCTGTGCGGTCAGCGTGGCCGGAGCGCCTAACGTAGCCACGCATTCAACCGTGTAGTTAGGTTAGCCTAATTTTGTTGGGCGGGCCTTGTGCCTGCCGGTGTGAAGGCATGTGGATCGGGGGCGTTATGGTGAGCAAGATCAAGCCGGATCTCGGCGATGTGCAGGAGACACTGCTCATTCCGCTGTTTGGCCGAGCCTCTGATGCCGCGTCACGCCATCCCGTGCTCAACGATCGGCGAGCGGTACAGCTCGTCGAAACCATCGATTACGACTTCACCCGGTTCAAAGGGCTGTCCTTGCCTGGGTCGGTGCTTCGGACCGCCATTTTCGATGGATGGGTGCAGCGCTTTCTTCGCTCTCATCCCGCGGCGACGGTTGTCGAACTCGGGACAGGCTTGAACACTCGCTTCGACCGGCTCGACAACGGTGAGGTGCATTGGTTCGACATCGACCTGCCTGATTCGATCGAGCTCCGGCGCCGGTTCTTTACCAACCAGGACCGATACACGATGTTGGCCGGTTCGGTTCTCGATACCGATTGGTTCGACACAATCGCCGCCGCGCCACCGCCGTACCTGTTTGTCAGCGAAGCGGTCCTGCTCTATCTGCCAGAAGACCAGGTGCGCACAGTTCTTACCCAACTCGCTGGTCACTTTGACGGTTCGTTGATCGCCTTCGATACCGGCGGGGCCGCAATGATGCGTAACCAGCATCGCAACGGAGCGATGAAATCGTTGGCTGCTCGGATGCAATGGATCTGCGACGACCCCCACCGCCTCGAGGACTGGGGTTTGCGGCTGATCGAGACTCGTACGTTCGCCCGGCCGCAACCGGAGATAGCCAGAAACTGGCCGCTACGCTACCGATACGGCATGCCGCTTCTGGCCCGCCTGGTGCCGCCCATGATGAACAGCTACAAGCTCAACCTGTTTCGGCTCGGCAGTGGCCGCTAACCCCGAAAATACGAGTGTCCACGGCCACAGCCAGGGCGCGCCCGAATGGGTGCCGACCCGCGACGGTCGTCGCCTGTACACGCAGGTGCTGCCCGGCCCTGATTCCGACAACGCATTGACGGTGGTATTCGAGGGCGGAGCCGGTGCGACGCGTTCGTATTGGGCCGGCGTGCAACTGCGGGTAGCGCCCGTCGCCCGGACGATTGTGTATGACCGTGCCGGTCTCGGTCGCTCAGCATCAGATCCAACCGGGCAAACCCTGGACCGGATGGCCGACGATCTGGTTGACCTGCTTGATCACTTCCGGCCCGGCCCGTTCATCCTCGTCGGCCACAGCGCCGGAGGCCCCATCGCTCGTCTCGCCGCTTCGCGTCGGCTGGACCTGATCGCCGGACTCGTGCTTGTCGATCCGATCGATGAGGCCGCTGGCGTGCTGTTCAGTGCACGGTTGCGCCGCAACGAACGAATGGCCGTCAGCGCTGGGAAGCTGCTCGCAAAGCTCGGGCTACTTCGATTCGTGTACGGGTCGCTTCTCGCCGCAGCACCCACCGACGACGTCCGCGATGATATGCGGGCGGAGGCGTTCGCCCCTCGTGTACTGGAGACGGAGGCGCGCCAAGCCAATGCGTTCCTCGATGACGTCAAAATGTGGAAGACCAGCCCGCCGTCTGCCGGGAACATGCCCATCACGGTGATTTCGGGCGGCCTCGCACGCGCACGCGAGAGTATGCCCAAGCACGTCCGCGCCCAGGTGAATGCCGCCCACAGCTATCGCGCGGCGCAATCCCCCGAGGGGCGACACGTTACCGCTGTGCACTCCGGGCATACCGTACCGATCACCGAACCCCAGATCATCGCCGACGAGGTCGCACGCCTGGTCGCCAAAGCACGGTTCCGAACAGGCGAGTGACACCACCATCGAGCCAACACCTTGTCGCCGCCCGCGATCGGTTCTGCACCGGCTTCAACAAACGAGCCGGGTGCGCAGGAAGTCCAACACTCGGTGCAGTGCGATCTGCGTCGGCTGTCCAGGTTCGTCGACAAGATGTTCGGTCAGCACCGAATGCGGGCTCAGCACGCCCTCTGGATTCGCGTCGGCGTCCTCAAGTTCGATGGCCAAGAACGCGTCGCCGAGCTGATTGCGCAGAAACTCGAATCGCTCAGCGGGAGAGCGTCTATCGCCGCGGAAACGCAATCCCATGACAGTGAGCCCCTCCGCGCAGCGATTCTTGATCCGCGCCATATCGGACGGGCACACGTCGATGGCACATTTCTGGCGACGGGTGAAGGCCAGCGGTAGCCCCGGCTGGGAAAGCACCGGTGCGATCAGACGGTCGTCAACGGCCATCGCCAGCGCAAATCCGCCGGTGAAACACATCCCGACAGCCCCGACCCCCGGTCCGCCGCAACGCTGGTGCTCACTCCCAGCCAATGCGCGTAACCAGTGCACCACCGGTGAAGTGCGACCGGTGGCGAGCACCACGAATTCGCGGCTGATGCATACCGGCCCGATCTGGCCGGCGACATTCGCCAACGCGGCGACGAGTCCGTGCGCAGCCGGGCTCGGATCGCGCCCGGGACTTCCGTACAGATGCGGTACGACCGCCGTACATCCGATGGCCGCGACTCTGCGAGCGAAGTCGAACACCATGGGTGAGATGCCCGGAAACTCTGCCATCACGATCACGGCAGGCCCTGATCCTTGGCGAAAGACCGTGCGGGACTTGCCGTCATAGGTGAAGACGTGGTTCTGGAAATCGATGAGCTTGTCGTCGGTCATGTGAGGTCCTTTCGGTAGTTGGACCATCACGATCAAACTTTCGGACCCTCTCCGTATTGAAGAAATGTTCCCCAGGCCTCATAACGGCGTTTCGACAGACCCGATACTGCCTCCACCGCGACCGTCGCCGGGGTAAAGCCAGCGAAGTGCAAGACGTCTCGACACAGGTGAGCCTGATCGGCATATCCGCACGCTGCGGCGACACCGGCGGCGGGCCGACCCGACAGCAGACCGTCGACGGCGTTACGGAATCTGACGAGCATCGCCGCACGTTTGGGTGTCATGCCCAGCTGCGCCTCGAACCTCCCCCACAATCGCTTGCGGCTCCATCCGCACCATGCGGCGAGTTCGCCGACCCTGACCTGCCCACGGCTGGCCACGATGCGATCCCAGGCGGCGACCACTTCCGGGTATGGGACCCGGTTCGATCGACTCTGATGTACCAAAAAGGAATTGGTCACTTCGAACCGCTCAGTCCACGTCGTTGCCGCGGCGAGTCGCTCACGTAGCCGTTCCGCGCCCGACCCCCAAACATCCTCCAGGGCAGCGACCTCGCGACTCAGCTCGGCCGGCGCGACACCCAGCAACGACGACGCCCACAGCGGCGAGATACGCACCTCGATACACTCCACACGTTCGCTACGGATCCACATCGGCCCAGTGGACGTTCCCGACACGAAACCGTTGAGTGCGTGCCGGATCCCACGATGGTCGACGGCCAATTCGTTGTCCCCGAACTCGATGACAACGGTGAACGCAGGCATCCCGGCGACTCGAATATCCAATCCGCTGCCGCCCGAATGACGGAACCCGATCATCGCGGCACCGTGTGCCGGCGACGGCCCGCCTTCGACCCGGGGTCTTGTAGTGGAATGAATCATCGTGCGCATCAGTATGTCGACGGCACACTCAGGCTGGTGCAGAAGCGTCATGTACCAGGCGCTGCACCATGTCGTCATCGACATCGGAGAAAAACGCGCCGATCACGTCTTCGATCTCGTTGAATCCCTCGGCGCAGAAGAGCACCGGCTGGTAGTGCGTGATGTCGTATGTCTGGACACCCATCCGGCCGACGTCCAGCGGCCGTAGTTCGGCATCTTCGATCTGCTGGATCTCGCCGTATGAGGAAAGCAGGCCGGCGCCATAGGTGCGCACTTCGCCATGCTCGCGTACCACTCCGAATTCCAAGGAGAACCAGAAGACCTTCGAAATGAACTCCAGTGCCTCAGCCGTTTGCACACGCCGAGCCGCGTATCCGGCCAGCCGGTACAGAGCCGCGAAACGATCATGAGCCAGACAATTGCCGTGGCCGACCACCTCGTGGAGCAGATCGGGCTCTGGCGTATACAGGGGCACGGAGTGGTGCCGAATGTACTGGGTGGAGTGGAAAATTTCGTCAGCTAGTGATCCGTAGAACTCACGCAGCGGGACGAGCCCGGCCGCCGGTACGTACTGAAAGCCGGTGAGGGGCCGGAGCATCTCGTTAACCTCAACGAGTTGTGGGATGTGGTCCTCGGGAAGTTGGAGCCGCTCCCGGCCTTGCAGATACACGGCGCAGGCTCGGTGCCGGTGCAGCTTGTGGAGTTCGGTGCAGACGATGCGCCAGACCTCCTGCTCGGCGTCGGTATAGGTCGCAACCGGTGGTGGTGTGCCAGGCTGCCAATCCATGGCCAGCGCAGCGAGGGCGTTGCGGCGGACCCGGTACTCCGGGTCCACCGCACCCGGATGGTCGGCGGCCAGATGAACGGTGACGTCATCTCCCGAGCGCGTCACCGGAGCATAAAGCTGACCTTCTTCGAACATCGCTGCCTCCCGGATGGCCGGGCGTCGCACAACGCGGCGTCGTTCATGGCGAGCTGTCGCTGTGAGATGTCATAGCGACAGCCGTCTGGGCCGGATTTCTGGTCCTGTGAACCAGGATATGCCGCTCCTGGAGTGATCGAGGGATACACACTTACGCGTCGCGACCACCCCGCTGACGTGGCACAGGATGAGGCCCATAGTCGACCGGAGCTGAATCGCGGCATCTCAAACAGCCTCGCCATCTGTTGCCGGGCCGGGTAGCGAAGTGAGCTGCCGCACAAGACGAGTGGCCACGATGCGGAGTGGAACATTTGTGTTCTGACTTTCACGACGCAACCGCGCGAAGGCCTCATCGGCGTCGATTGCGTGCATGGCCATCAACATTCCCTTGGCCTGTTCGATGGGCGCGCGTGTCTCCAAGGCTCGCTGCAGTCCGGTCGCCACATCACGGGCCGACCGGAAACGCGCGAAATCGCCAATCGCACGAGATACCGCTTCGGTCAACAGATCCAGGATTTCGACGTCGAAGCTATCGAACGCCGAACGAGACCGGCCATAGAGGTTGAGTGATCCGAGTGTCTGATCCCTGGTGATCAGTGGCGCGGCGAGAAAACTGAGAATGCCTTCGGCTTGCGCCGCGGCCGCGAACCGCGGCCAGGTAGCTGCGGCTTGACCGAAATCCACGAGCACGATCTGGCCGGTGTGGGCGGCGTGCAGGCAAGGGCCTTCGCCACAGTCGTACTGTTCGGTGTCGACCCGCAGAGTGCGCTGGTCGGTGTGCACAGCCGTGTAGGTCCGCCCGGCTAGATCGATGGTCACGCCGGTGCTGTCGGCGCCGGGAACCGTCTGCTGGGCAATCTGAGCGAGGTTCTGCAGCAGGCTGAGCAGTTCGTCCTCGTCGGCGACGGTGCCGCTGACTGCGAGCAGTCTCCGGCCGAGCTCGGTGGCGCTGATGTGCCGGACCCCCGCGGCTGCAGCAACGACCAGGTCGGCTGCTTCGCTGGCATCCTGATCCGCTGTCTTTGCAGGCAGCGAGTCGTCGGTACGCGGATCCGAAGGCGTCATCCGATGAGTGTGGCATAACTGACGCACCGAGGCTCCCAGCATCGATACCGGCATCGAGCGCTGACAGTCGGCTCGGACAGGCCATGCGCTGTAGGAGCAGGATTCGCCCCAGAACACGCGAGATAGGTCGAAAGGATGAATTCGATTGTGCCACCAGGTATCTGCGAATCTCCGACGATCAAGTCATTCGACGTGCGAACTGCAATCGAGGTGGAAAATTACAGCCGACGAGAGGGCGCCGCGTTCAGGAACCGACCACTGTCCCGGCACGCACGGAATTACCGTGTCATCCCCGGCGAAGGGTTGCGTAACATCGAAGCCAGGCAATCGGCACTCCGACATGGCGCAAAGGTTCTCTGTATGCACACAAACGATTGCACTGAAGCTCCTACGGCACCCAAAGGTAAGGAACGCCGCAGATTCACAGGCGTGCTGGTGGCCGTGTTCACTGCACTGGTGCTGATGAGCACTCCCGCACCTATTGCCAATGCGGACCCATGCCCGGACGCCGAAGTGGTGTTTGCTCGTGGAACCGGTGAGCCGCCCGGTGTCGGTGGTGTCGGACAGGCATTTGTCGATTCCCTGCGCGCCAAGGCCGGTGCGAAATCGATCAGTGTGTACCCGGTGAACTACCAGGCCAGCGCCGACTTCGCCGACGGCATCCAGTTTGCCCTCACGGTCATCGATGGGATCAGGGACGCTACCAACCACATTCAGGCAGTGGCCGCTGACTGCCCCGCCACCAAAATGGTGCTTGGCGGATTCTCGCAGGGTGCCGCCGTGGCAGCGTTCTCCACCTCAGCCGACATCCCAGCGGGTGTCCCCGCGGCTTTCGTACCGCCTCCGATGCCGCCGGAGATTGCTGACCACGTCGCCGCCGTGACGTTGTTCGGCAAACCCTCAAACCAGTTCCTCGGCGACGCTGGTGCACCGCTGATCACGATCGGCCCGCTGTATGTGCCCAAGACCATCGATCTGTGCGCGACCGGTGACACTGTCTGCAACGGTGGACCACCGGGGCCGCCCACCAGCGCGCACAACTCCTACATCGCCAACGGCATGGTCGACCAAGCCGCGCGGTTCGCGGCTAGCCGGCTGTAGCGACGAACGAGGATTTCGCGGCGCGTACTGACACGATTTTTCGTGGAATTGGTGTGGGCTTGGTCTGATATCGAGTTGTCTTGCCAGGTAGTGATTTTCGTGGTGGCTATCGGGAGGCGCTCTTCTCACATAAGGCTAACCACTATGACGCGCTTCTTGCATGCCAGAAGTGTCAAATGAGACATGCAGGCCGGCACCGACGCGAGCCGTGGCACAGGTTTCGACCGAGGCGACGAGGCGTTATCCGATTCCCGAATTTGTCATCAGAAGTCAACTGGCCCAAGAATTACCACCTTTCCCCCGCGTTAACCGGCAGCGACGAACGGTGATGCGTGCAACCCCTCCACGACATCCGCTTGATATGCAGCGTTCCCGCCCGGAGGGCAATCCTAGTATGGTAGCGTGCCGCCGATTCCGATCGCCGTTTTGGCTACGCGGAACTACGCAACGTGAGTGAGCAAGCCACATGGTTGACGGATATGCGTTGGTCGCTATCGACATGCAGGAAGTCTTTCGACGGCCGGAGAGCGGATGGTTCGTCCCTCGCTATGACGAGGCAGCGCGCCAAATCTGCCAGCTGATGCCCCTGTTTGACGACCGGGTCGTACTCACTCGCTTCATTTCGCCCGCCGAACCCGGCGGCATGTGGGCCGGATACTACCGCCGTTGGCCCTTCGCCTTGCTGCCCGACGACGACCCGCTGTACCGCCTATCAGCCGACTTCGCCAACCGGCCCTGCCCAGTCGTCACCATGACGACCTTCGGTAAGTGGGGTCCGCAATTGGCCGCGGCCATGCCCGACGCACACGGGATGGTGTTGACCGGCGTGTCCACCGACTGCTGCATACTGGCCACCGCTCTGGCGGCAGCTGATGCCGGCATACACGTCAAAGTCGTCGCCGATGCATGCGCAGGCGTCACTGATTCCGATCATCAGCGAGCGCTGGACGCCATGGCGCTGTTCGGCCCGCTGATCGAAATTACGACGACAGACGACGTGCTGCGCGAACTAGCGGGCTGACACGATCTGTTCGCGGAGGATATCGCCGTGACCCGCCTTCGTCGAGTCCCGCCCAGAATCGTTGGAACCAGATCCGTTCCGCGGCGGTTGTCGGCGGGCGTCAGCATCAGATAGGCCGCGCGCGGTCTCGATGAGCGCTTCGCGGTTGCGATCGAGCATGTTCTCGATGATGGCTCGCTCGGCACCTTCGGTAATTCGGTTGGTGTTCATAGCCTTTCGCTCCATTCTGTTGTACGGTTCGGTCATTGCAGCTGCATCGGCGTGGTTGAGCGGCACGAGATGGCGACGCACCGATTGATCTTGAGAGTGAAGTGACCGGTCGGAGAGAACGACCGGGAAGGAGATTCACCCACCGCGTGTCGATCAGCCCACAATCGGTTCACACAGAATTTGGTTAGGTTAGCCTAAGCCTCGTGAGCCACTCTCAGGCGTCGGTCATCAAGACGAAAGTGCTGAATCCTCGACTCGTCCGGGTCACCCTGCGTGTCCACGATCCAGCGGCGTTAGATGTGAAGCAGGCTGGCGATTCCGCCGTGGGAGTGTACTTTTCGGCCTCAGGACCGGATTCCGATGCTGAAGGCCGCAATTACTCGGTACGGTCCCAGCGCGGCGACATCATCGATCTCGACGTTCTGCTCCACGAACGCGGTTTGGGCACCGCGTGGGCGCAGCAAGCCCGTAGCGGGGACCGGATCGGACTCGACCACACCCGGTTCTGGTATCGGCCCGAGCCGTCCACCGGGTGGCAGCTGCTGGTCACCGACCTGTCCGGGTTACCGGCCACCGCACGCATCATCGAGGAGCTCGGCGCCGCTGTGCCGGTCACCGTCATCGCCGAGGTCGCCGAACGCGCAGACCTGGACTACCTGCCCCCACATCCGCAGGTGTCCGTCATCCCCAGCGTCGGCACCGGAAACGGTTACGCCCCAAGTCGATTGAGTGCGTTGGTCCGCGAGCTGACGCTGCCGGACGGGCGGGGGTATTGCTGGTTCGCCGGAGAGGCCGCGGAATCCCGGGCGGTCCGCAAGTACCTGCGGGGTATCGGTTTCGACCGCGATCAGTACGACATCACCGGCTACTGGCGATTCGACTCCGAAACCTGGGATGCCAGGTTCGCCGCGGTAGAGAACGACGTGCTGCCAGTCTATGAACGCGCACTGGCCGACGGAAAAGGTGACAAGGTGGCGTTCGAAGAATTTGAGGATGCTCTGGAACGAGTGGGTCTTTGAGCTCGGTGATCGCGCAGGCGCCGGTTGCGCGGAAGCGCATCACCAGCAACGGCCGCGTGGTAGGGCTTTCGGGGGCTGTCGTGCTGCTGGCTACGGTCTGCGTCGCCAGCCTCGCCATCGGCACCGAGAATGTCGCGCTCTCAACAGTGTGGCACGCCGTCACCGACTACCACGATGTCGGCGATCAGTGGATCGTGCACGACCTGCGTATCCCCCGCACCGTGCTGGGGCTTCTGGTCGGTCTGGCCCTCGGACTGTCCGGAGCACTGATCCAGGCCGTCGGACGGAACCCGCTCGCGGATTCGGAGATCCTCGGGATCAACTCCGGTGCCGCTCTGTTCGTAGTGGCCGCAATTGCGTTCTGCGGGTTCAGCGGCATCTGGACCTACATCGGGTTCGCCTTCCTGGGTGCCCTGTTCGCCATGGTGATGGTCTATCTGGTCGGAATGACCGGACGCTCACCGGTGACTCCCGTTCGGGTACTGCTGGCCGGTGTGGCGATCGCCGCGGTGATGGACGGTATCGGCTTCGTCATCCGACTGCGCAATCCCCGCGCCTTCGACAACATGCGGTTCTGGGACGCCGGGGCGCTCGACGGACGACCGCTGCAGGTGGCCGGGGCGATCACGCCCTTCATCGCCGTCGGAGTCATGCTGTGCGTAGTGGTGTCGCGCTCGCTGAACATCACCGCGCTCGGCGACGATCTCGCCAAGAGCATGGGCGGCAACGTGGTCCGCACGCAAACGCTCAGTCTGATAGCGGTGACTTTGTTGGCCGGCGCGGCGACGGCGGGTGCAGGGCCAATCGGATTCGTCGGGCTGATGGTTCCGCATGCGGTGCGCCGCTTCACCGGACCGGATTGGCGCTGGATCCTGGCCTACGCCACCGTCGTGGCCCCGACGCTGATGCTCGGCGCCGACATCCTCGGCCGCGTGGTGATTCGGCCGGCCGAGTTGCCGGCAGGGATCGTCACCGCCTTCCTGGGCGCTCCGGTGCTGATCTGGCTGATCCGCAAGTCAAGAGGCGAGCGGACATGACCGTGATCGATTTCGGAAAGCGGCAGTGCGTGGTGCGCGCTTCCCTACCGCTGGTTGGCATGGTCTCGGCGCGCGCGTCCTGGCGGGCGGTTGCGGTGGTGGCCGTGCTGCTGTTCGGCGCCGCGACAGCCGCTGTGCTGGCTATCGGGATCGGTAAGTACTCGATCACACCGGTGGACGTGTTGCGGGTGCTGGTCGGCACGAACTCCTCGTTCGACCGGGTCGTGGTGCTGCAATGGCGCATGCCACGCATGCTCATGGCCCTGCTGGTGGGTGCCGCGCTCGGTGTGTCCGGCGCGATATTCCAGGCGCTGACCCGCAATCCTCTCGGCAGTCCCGACATCATCGGGGTGAACTCGGGCGCGTACACCGGCGCGCTGGCGGTGCTGGCCGGCACGGGCGGTGGTTACTACGCCGTAGCCGCCGGTGCGTTGACCGGCGGATTGATAACCGCGGTGCTGGTGTACGCACTGTCCTATCGCAACGGGCTGGCCGGCTACCGGCTGATCGTGGTCGGAATCGGGGTGGGTGCAGTGCTCAACGCGGTGAACCAATGGGTGGTGATCAAGCTGGACCACCACACCGCGGTGACCGCCGCGGTGTGGCAGCAGGGCACCCTCAACGGGCTGACGTGGGCTCAGGTGGTGCCGACGACGGTGTGCCTGGTGATCGTCACCGCGGTCCTGCTAGGCCTGGGTCCACAGCTGCCCGTGCTGCAGATGGGTGACGACGCTGCCGGCGCTCTGGGAGTTTCACCGGAACGGACCCGTTTGGCGTACCTGGTAGCCGCAGTGGCGCTCGTGGCGCTGGCGTGTGCGGCGGCGGGCCCGATCTCGTTCGTCGCCCTGGCGGCGCCGCAGATCGCGCGGCGGCTTACCGCAAGTCCAGGCGTGGCGCTGATACCGGCCGCCGCAATGGGAGGGGTGCTGCTATTGGCCAGCGACATCGCCGCCCAACACGTGTTCACCGACAATGAGCTGCCGGTGGGCGCGGTCACGGTGTCGGTAGGCGGGATGTATCTGGTGTACCTGCTGTTCACCCAGGCGCGGCGCCGATCATGACTGAAGAGGGCGGAACCCCCGTGAACTCAATCGCGAATTCGATCGCAGACCCCAGCGTCGTGCAGACCGGCATCGCACTGCAGGCGAGCCAGGTGACGATCGGCTACGAACAGCGAACCATCATCACCGAGTTGTCGGTCGATATTCCCGTCGACCGGGTGACCGCGATCGTGGGTCCGAATGCGTGCGGAAAGTCAACGCTGCTACGTGGATTCGCTCGGCTGCTCAAGCCTGCCGCCGGTCAGGTGATCCTCGACGGCCATGACATCGCCGCGCTGCACACCAAGGAGGTGGCCCGACGGTTGGGGCTGTTGCCGCAGACCTCGATCGCCCCGGACGGCATCACGGTCGCGGATTTGGTTGCCCGCGGGCGCTTTCCACATCAGAAAGTGCTACGTCAATGGTCTCCCGCTGATGCCGAGGCGGTTGCCGACGCGATGTGCTATACCGGCGTGACTGAGCTCTCGGCCCGGCTGGTCGACGAGCTTTCCGGCGGTCAGCGGCAACGGGTTTGGGTGGCAATGGTGCTCGCCCAGCAGACCCCTCTGATCCTGCTCGATGAACCGACCACGTACCTGGACATCGCGTACCAGGTCGAGCTGCTCGATCTGTTCGCGATGCTCAATCATGAGCACAACCGGACCGTGGTTGCCGTGTTGCACGATCTCAACCAGGCCTGTCGATACGCCGACAAGCTCATCGTGATGAAGTCCGGAAAGATTGTGGCCCAAGGTAATCCGAACTCCGTGATGACTACCGATCTGATCGGCGAGGTGTACGGTCTGCAGTGTCAGATCATCGACGATCCGCAGACCGGGACGCCGTTGATCGTGCCGCGGGCATCTCAATACGCGCGGACCGTCACAGCTCGGGCGCCGCGGTGAGGTACCCGCCCGGACACACTGCGGGACGTGCAGAGAGAACTCAGCACAGTGCCAAACCGACAACAACAGGGTACGACGCCGTCGAGCCGCCTTCGGTGCTACGGCGACCGCGAACGTACGGGAGGAGTGCCTTGTATACCAACCCTTTTGATAACCAGAATGGCCGCTTTTCGATGCTCGTCAGCGACGAGAACCAGCACTCGCTGTGGCCGGTGTTCGCTGATAGGTCTACCGAATCGCTGCGCAGCCACCTGCAGCACTCTGCGGCCGCATCCGACACAGTTTCATCGGCGTGACCCCCGGCGGCGTCCTGCGACGCACTGTGAGCCGAAACCTCAAGTGGCTCACCTCAGGCACCGGCCTGATCGCACTGCATCAACTATGCGAGGTCTCGATACCGGTGCTAATCGGCATCATCGTCGACCGGGCGGTGGCGACCGGAAGTGTCGACGCCATCATTCGCTGGGTCGCTGTATTGGCTGCGCTCTTCCTAGTACTCACAGTGTTTTACCGTTATGGCGCACGGTTGCTGATGTTCGCCATCGCGCGCGAATCCCATCTGCTGCGCGTGGAGACCAGCGCCAAGATCCTTGATCCCGCCGGAATCAACACCGAATACAAAGTCGGCGAGCTGCTTTCGATCTCATCTGATGACGCCGACAACGTCGCTTACCTGCTGGACTACATCCCGCGCATCGTTGCCGCGGTGGTGGGCACCATTGTCTGCGGGGCCGTGCTGCTCAGCATCTACCTGCCACTGGGGCTGATGGTGCTGTTGGGCGTGCCCGTCGTGGTGGTCGGCCTGCAACTGACCGCGCCGCTGATCGCGAGCCGAGTGGAGGAACAACAGGCCGAGATCGGCCGCGCCACCGCGCTGGCCACCGACCTGATCAGTGGGCACCGTCCGTTGCAGGGCATCGGTGCCCAGGCCAATGCGGCCGCACGCTACCGGCTGGCCAGCCGCCGGGCACTGTCAGCGACCCTGCGGGCCGCACGTATTCAGAGCGTGCACCAAGGCGCCGCAGCGGCCGCCGGTGCCCTGGCCGCCATGGCCATCGCCGTGCTGGCCGCGTATTTCGCCATCCAGGGCGATCTTTCGGTGGGTCAATTGATCACCGTGATCGGGCTCTCCCAATTCCTGATCGAGCCGTTCTCGTTGCTGGCCATCGTGCCGAGCTGGGTGGCCGAGGCCCGGGCCTCAGCCAACCGCGTGGCCAACGTCCTCAATGCACCCACCCGGCATGCCCCAGCCGAGGTTTCTGCGGCCGAGCCTGGTGTCGCACCCGGCGCGCTGTCGGTCCAGCACGCCACACACGCCGGTCTGGGCGACCTGTCCTTCGACGTCGCACCCGGCGAATTCGTCGCTGTGCTCACCACCGACGTCCGCGACGCGACCGCCCTGATCGATCTGTTGTCCGGCCACGAGCGTTCCGAGCGGTCCGGCACGGTACGGGTCGGAGGGCGCCGGATCACCGAGATTCCGGCAGGTCAACGCCGCAATCACCTGCTGGTCGAGCATCACCTGAGTGCATTGTTCAGCGGCACGCTGGAATCCAATCTGAAGGTGACCGGTCCGGATGTGCAGGGAATACAAGAAGTTCTGCGTGCGTCATGCGCGATCGATGTGGTCGACCTGCATCCCGACGGCCTTGCCCACCCGGTGGCCGAACGCGGTTCCAGCCTGTCCGGTGGACAACGCCAGCGCTGGACCCTGGCCCGCGCCCTGCTGGTGAATCCAGAGGTGCTGGTGTTGCACGACCCGACCACGGCCGTCGACGCGGTTACCGAGCAGGCCATCGCGGACGGTCTACGCCGGCTGCGCACCGCGGCCGGGCGCACCACGATCGTGTTCACCAGCAGCCCGGCGTTGCTCGCCGCTGCCGACCGGGTGCTCCTGGTAATCGACGGGCGCCTGCACAGCGAGGGCACCCACCGCGAACTGGTGGACGCCCACGACCACTACCGCAATCTGGTGACACGATGATCTCCGACGAACCCATCACCCCGCCGGTACTTCCGGTCGCCACCACCAAGCGGTCTATGGGCTGGCTGCTGGCCGATTTGCACCGGCGCCGCGGCCAGTTGCCGGCGGTGATCGGGGTCGGCCTGGCCGCCGCCGGGGCCGCGGTACTGCCGATCTACCTGCTGGGCACCCTGGTGGACCGCGCCGACCAAGGTGACACCGCTGGCGGCTTGGTCGCCCTGGCGGCCGTCATCGCGGTGGCCGCGGTGGCCGGTGGCCTGGGCACCGGGCTGTCGTCCTACCTCACCACACGGCTGGGCGAACAGATGCTGGCAGATCTGCGCGAGCAGGTGCTGCATCGGGCCCTGAACCTGCCGGCCACCCTGATCGAGCAGAGCGGCCGCGGGGATCTGCTGTCGCGGGTCGGGCCCGACGTGGCGGTGGTCGCGCGAACGGTGTCGCAGGTGCTGCCGATGATCCTCAACGGTTTGTTCCTCGGTGTGGTCACCCTGACGGGCATGGCCAGTATCGACTGGCGGCTGGGCCTGGCCGGGGGCCTGGCCATCCCTGCCTATGTCGCAGGCCTGTGGTGGTACCTGCCGCGCTCGGCACCCATGTACGCCGAGGAGCGGGTGGCGATCGCCAGCCGGGCGCAGGTCACGGTGGAATCGATCCAGGGCGCCAAAACCATCGACGCCTACGAGGTCCACGACCGGCACCTGGCCGATATCGACCGGGCATCGGCGCGGGCGCGCGACATCTCGATTTCGGTGTTCACCTTCTTCACCCGCCTGGTCGGCCGGGTCAACCGGGCCGAGTTCATCGGCCTGACCGCGACGCTGGTGTCCGGCTTCCTGCTGGTGCGCGCGGGCGACGTCACTGTCGGCCAGGTCACTGCCGCAGCCCTGATGTTCCATCGGTTGTTCAACCCGATCGGTGAACTGATGTACAACTTCGACGAGATCCAGTCCGCCTCAGCGAGTCTGGGCCGGTTGGTAGGCGTCATCGACCAACGGACGCCTGATGCGGATCGCAACGACACTGCGGCCGGGGCTCGCGTTCCAGCCGGCGTCGAAGTCGACATCGCGAGAGTCTCATACACCTACAACACGGGACCCGAAGTGCTGCACAATGTCTCGCTGCACATCGCGGCGGGCACTCGGTGCGCCCTGGTCGGCACCACCGGCGCGGGCAAGACCACGCTGGCCGGGATCGTCGCCGGCATGCTGACCCCTACGATCGGGGTGGCTCGGATCGGCGGGGTCTCGATAGCCGATATCGAGCGCGACGAGCTGCGACACTGGGTGGCCACCATCACCCAGGAAGTCCACGTGTTCTCCGGACCGCTCATCGATGACCTGCGTCTGGTGGCACCCGACGCCAGCACCGAACAGGTCTGGGCCGCACTGGATACCGTCGGTGCCCACGGTTGGGTGCAGGCCCTCGACGACGGTCTGGACACCCTCGTCGGTGAACACGGTGTGGCGTTGACAGCAGCGCAGGCGCAGCATGTCGCGATGGCCCGGCTGGTGCTGGCCGACCCACGGGTGGTGGTGCTCGACGAGGCCACCGCGGAGGCTGGCAGCGCGCACGCCGTCGAACTGGAGCTTGCGGCCGCCGCTGCGACCGCCGGTCGCACCACCCTCGTCGTCGCTCACCGACTGACCCAGGCCGCGAAGGCCGACCAGATCGCGGTGATGGACAACGGTCGCATCGTCGAAAACGGTACCCACGCCGAACTCATCGCTCTCGACGGCAGATATGCTCGGCTGTGGCAGGCCTGGAGCAACCACAACTGACGATCACCGTGCTGGAGATGGATCTGACCGGCGGTGGGCTTCGAATACTGTTGCGCAGCTCAGGCGTTGGTCAGGTCGGCAACCGGTCGGCCGTTGAGCGCGTTCGCCAGCTGCGGGGTCAGCACGTCGAGCGCGTAGAGCAGCGAGTCGGGACCGCTGTAGGTCAGTGCATCGCTGAGCTTGGAGTCGAAATTGGTATAGAGCGTACGATCCTGGCTCACCACGCCAAGGCGGGCAAATGCCGGCGATTTGAGGAGTTCCTGCTTCGTAGCACCGTTGACGAACAGCACGTCGCGGTCGAGCAGTCCCAGCTTCTCCTCACTGACGTCACCCACCACGTCCTGGGTGTTGAAACCCAGCGCGGTGAACAACGAACGGCGGGGGTCCTTGGCGCCCAACAGGTAGTGCCCGCCGTCAGCCGGGCCGAAATCGACCACCAGGGTCTTACCATCGAATTCCGGGTTCTTCTCGCGAGCCTCGTCGATGCGTCCCTGTACCTGATCCACCAGAGCCTTTGCCTCGGTTTCCTTTCCGAGCGCCTTGCCGGTAGTCAGCAATTGGACGTTCCAGGGGGTTTCCTCGTCGGCATAGTCCGACGATTGGATGACTGTCGGCGCGATCTGCGACAGCCGATCGTAGGTTTGCCGGTCGATGGTCTCGTAAATCGCCAAGATCAGATCGGGTTTCTGCGCCGCGATGGCCTCGAAGTCGATCGAGTCGGCACCCCATGTCGGTACGCCCTTACCGTCGGTGGCCTTCTCAACCCACGGCAAATCGTTGTAATTCTCCGAAAATTCGCGACTGCTGACAGGTACCACCCCGAGTGGGAGTACGAAATCCTGATCGGTCCAGCCCACGGTGACGACCCGGCTTGGGTTGGTCGGAACCTTTGTCTCACCGAACTTATGGCTGATCGTGGTCGTGGTGTCGGTTGCCGTCGACGTGGATTCGCCTCCGCAGGCAGTCACCAATCCGGCAACGACGGCAGTGGCGACGATCGGCATCATCAGCCGGCGCCACCCTCCTTGTTGAAACTTCATTCACGAACTCCACTTCCCTGTGACGATCCTGGCAGCCCTTTAGCTTAGGCTACCTTTACTCACGGGGTGTTTCGTCTTGGTCGCGGTCGGTGTGGACTACAACCTGCTGTGGGTCGGCCACGTACGGGAAGAGTCACGTAACAGCATCGCTGCGGGATCATCCGTGCCATCCATTCCACAGGCGGTGTCATCACCTCGGCCGGAATCATCTTCGCGGCCTCGCTGGTCGGCCTGATATTTGGCCAGGCCATGCAAGTCCGCTCCCGGTCCGCAAGGCGGACACCACACCGGGTAATCGGCGCACCAGTCCGCGGTCAAGGAGGGTAGCCAAATGGCGGCCCTCCTTGACTGTGGGCTAGCGGCAGATGAACACTGGCGAACCATGAGCGTGGCTGTACTGCGGCAGATGTTCGAGCAGATGGTGGAGAACAAAAACCCCACAGCCATCGAGCGCTTCTACCATCCGACATTCGTGATGTTCTCCAACGGCGTTACGCAAGACTTCGATGCGTTCGCCGCAAGCCACAGGACCGTCTACTCCACGCCGATCCACTACTCCGTGGAATACGACGAACAGGCCTGGGTGGAGACGGCAGACAAGGTCGCAGGCCGGATATGGATCACGACCAGCCGCCCGGGCGAAAGCCCTACTCGTATCGAGGTGGTGTTGATCGCTGCATTCACCGACGGCAAAATCAGCCGTATTTGGGAAACGACATGGCCGAGCTGGAACACCTTACCGGCGTTCGAGACCTACTGACTCCCCTGCCGAACGTGAAGTCGTTGGCGAATTGTCGGATGTTTGTCACAGCCACGTTCAGACCCTTCGGCAAGGGCTCGCCCCACGACTACGAGTTGTGCTGCTGAAGAACGGTTGCGGGAACAGACGCCGTCTCTCGTCGTCGCCGTCCGCTCAACACAACGGTCACCGTTTGCCGCCATAGAACGAAACACGTTCGGCGCCAGTGGTTTAGGTGCGCCCGACATCGAGGACTCCGCGGTGCGGGTCGACGCCGGGACGATCCCGACATTCCGATGGCCCAAAATCTACGCATCGCACAGGTGGCCGGTGACTCGGGTTCGGAACGCTGGCGGCGCTCGCCATCACGATCGCTGCGATCGGTCCGCGGGCACGTGACCATCCTGCTAATTTTGCTCGTTGTGCTCACGACAGCGCGTACGCTCAGCCCATGGCCAGAAGGCTGCACATGGATGTGCGGCTCGCTACCCAGGTGCTGTTGCTGCAAGTCGCCGTAGTAACGCTCACTCTGGGTATCGCAGGCCGTCTGCTCGCCTTCATGAGTCACCAGCACCATGCCGACCGGTACGGAGCCGGACTCCGGAATACCGGGTGGGCGCGGCATCGGAATGGCCCTGTCTCACCAGATCAGTCGCGCATTGGGTGGCGATATCCGGCTGTCGAGTCCGGGTGATCCGGACACGGAGTTGTGCGGCGCAGAGTTCATCGCCCGGCTGCCGGGTGTGATGGTGGAGGAGGAAGCCCAATGGTTAGCACAGACCTGATGGTGCTGGTGGTCGACGACTTCCGAGTGGCGAACATGCACGCAGGCATCGTCAACGCACTACCGGGGTTCTCCGTATCAACAACGGTGACAACGCTCGCCGCTGCCCACAAGGCAGCCCCCGTCGACCTTGCCTTGGTGGACGTCTATCTACCGGATGGATCGGGGATCGACTTTATCCGTGGGTTACTGTGCGACAGTATGGTTTTGAGCGCCGCCACCGACGCCCGAACGATCCGCGCAGCGTTGGCGGCCGGCGCCCTGAGCTATCTCGTGAAGCCATTCGCTCCGGCAGACCTGGCAGCCCGCCTGTCGGGCTACGCGCGCTATCGCAGAATCCTTTCTGGAACCAAGCTTGGCGCCAGCAAGGTGGACTCGGCGCTGGATGCTCTGCGCCCCCGCATCACGCCCCTGCAATCCCCGACCGCCGCTACCTCGCCTACCAAACAGCTTGTACTCCAGGCACTTCGCTCATCGGGTCAGCCGATGTCGTCGGCCGAGGTCTCCACGGCGATCGGGGTTTCGCGGGCAACGGCACAACGGTATCTGTCGACGTTGGCCAACGCCGGCGAGGCCAAGATTCAACTGCGTTACGGCACGACCGGTCGGCCCGAACAGGAATTCGCCGCTGTCGACAAACCACCCAATCGGCAGGTGCGGTGAGCTTAATCGCCTGAGCCGGCCGGTCCCCCTGCCGAGGTGACGTCGTCGTTGCCGTTCGAGTGTTGTTCTGCCGCAACATATTGCGTCAGCTCCCCCAATCAGATACGCCGCGCTAACTCACCGGCGCCGGATCCGGAGAGCTCGGCCAGCCGCCGCTTGCCGCCCGACAGTCGGTCGGCGGCTACATATGCAACGGCTGTACCGACATGGTCCAGGCAGTACGAGTGCTGCAATCTGAGGGGCGGCGGATGTCCTCCCCGTGCACGATGATCTCGACGAGGCGCGAAGTTATGGGAAGCGGTGGCGAGGTCGCGGACCGACCACCCGTCGCACAACGAAGCGACCTACCATTGGGCCGGCCGGAGTCGGCTCAGGTCATCGACGAGTGCGACGCGCTCGGTGTGCACGTCCGCCCACACCGCGCCCACCCTGCCAGCCATAGCGGTCAGCAAACCACATCGCTCGAACCCAGGCATGTCCTCGTGGTGGACCCGCTGCGACAATGGTGGCGTGGTCGAGCAGAGCATCTGGATGCAAAAGGTCGCGGCTGACCCCGGCCATTCACAGTGGTACATCGAACGTTTTCGATCCATGGCGCGCGCTGGCCAGGACCTGGACGGCGAAGCCCGCCTGATAGACGCGATGGTGGCACGCGGCGCCCGCATACTCGATGCCGGCTGCGGCCCCGGCCGCGTGGGTGGGTACCTCGCCACCGTAGGCCACGACGTAGTCGGCGTGGATGTCGATCCGGCACTCATCAAGGCTGCCGAGCAAGATCACCCTGGGCCACGCTGGCTCGTCGGCGATCTTGCCGAACTCGACCTGCCCGCACGTGGCGTCTCACAGCCGTTCGACGTGGTCGTATCGGCCGGCAACGTCATGACATTTCTCGCCCCGAGTACCCGCATTCAGGTGCTGGGCCGACTTCGTGCGCACCTTCTCGGTGACGGTCGGGCGGTGATCGGCTTCGGAGGGGGTCGCGACTACGAATTCGGTCAGTTTTTCGATGACGCAGCCGAGGCTGGATTCACCCCCGATCTGCTGCTGTCCTCGTGGGATCTACGTCCGTTCACCGAAAACTCCGACTTCCTGGTCGCGGTTCTCCGGCGGTCACCATAACTCCTTGGCGAAAAGACCCGATCGAGCGACAGGGGCCACGAACCCGACGGATTCGTGGCCCCTGTGTCGTTGACCTGTCAAGAGTGTGCGGTTACGACTGGAGCTGCCCGAGGGTGACCTGCACGGTGCGAGAAGCTCCCGACTGGTCATCGTAGGTCAGCGTGATGTTGTCCCCGGGCGCCTTGGAATGAACCGCTGCGACCAGAGCGTCGGGACCGTCGATCACCTGGTTGTCGAGCTTTGTGATCACCACGCCGTTGGGCAGTCCGGCCTGGGCTGCCGGACTCCCGTCGACGACCCCGGCGACCATCGCCCCGGACGTGTCGTTACCAGACGCGAGTTGGACGCCCAGGGAGGCGTGCTGGACCGTTCCCGTTGAAACCAGCTCGTCGGCAATACGTTTTGCTTGATCCACCGGGATTGCGAAGCCGAGTCCGATGGAACCGCTTTGCGAGCCCTGAGCACTGCCCAGCGAAGCAATGGCGGAATTCACCCCGACGAGATCGCCGTTCATGTCCACCAGCGCGCCTCCGGAGTTGCCCGGATTGATCGCCGCGTCGGTCTGAATGGCACTGATCACCGAATGCTGACCAGTCTGCTCATCACCGGTGACGACCGGACGATCCAATGCACTGATGATGCCGGTCGTAACGGTCCCCTGCAGGCCCAACGGTGAGCCGACCGCGACGACGTTCTCTCCCACCTTCAGATCCTTCGAAGAGCCGATGGTGATCGGAGTGAGCCCGGAGACGTTCTGGGCCTGCACCACCGCGATGTCGTCGTCGGGGTCGGTTCCGACGACGGTAAACGGTACTGTGCGGCCATCGGAGAAGGTCACAGTTGCCTGTGCAGCGCCGGCGACCCGGGCGGACGGCCTGGCGAACGGATCCTGGGCGTCCGGTCCGGACTGACCGTCGCCGGGGAGCTCTCCACCCGGGAACATTCCGCGCGGCAGACCGGGAATTCGGATACTCGGCCCGCTTTCGGCAGGCATCGGCTGCTGACCACGAGCATCTTGTGCGACCGCGGCCACGACATGGTTGTTGGTGAGGATCAGCCCATCGGCGCTGAGCACGATGCCGGACCCCTCCTCACGTTCTTGCCCGCTTTGGATCTGCAGTTTCACCACGCTGGGCAAGACCTTGGCCGACACCTGCTCGACCGATCCGGTGGGCACCGCGCTTCCTGGCTGGGTTGGTGCGGAACCATTGGCAGGCGCGGGCTTTCCGATGTTCACCGGGGCCGGCGCCTGGGCGGTAGGTACGGCATGTCCCACATGGTCGACGACCGCGACCGCCGTCGCGGCGCCTGCCACCATGGCAACCGCGGCCGTGCCTGCTACGAGTAGGCCGACTCGAGGGCGCTTCCGACGCTGCGGCTTTTGCTGCGTCGGCCCTTCCTGGAACGGAGTACTCGCCTCAGGTCTCGGAGCATAGGGCGGGGGGTTCGTTCCGGTGGCGCCGGCTGGGTTGTACGGGTAGTGCTGCTCGGACTGGCTCCACTGTGCCGGGTTATCTTGATCGGATGGCTGTTTCGGCTGCCACTCGCCGTGGCTTCCCTGTGACGAATTCCTCGACCAGTCGCTCATTGCGTGGGTTCTTCTTCCTCGAGACGCAGATGTTCATACGCCGTGGCGGCGTCCGACTGTAGGTTGCCTGTGCTGACTGAGACTTTGCTGAGAATGAGTTCGGTGCTGTCCAAGACTTTGACGGGGTCGGTGCCAGGCTCGGTCAGCCGTCGGGGTGAGTCTTTCCCAGAACTCCTGTCGGCCGCAGCCGGTCAGATCACGCGGGCCACCTGACCGGGCAACGAGGCTGTTACGGTGACGGCCGTGAACTCCTCTCGCGTGTCTTGCTCCGTCGTGTTGGCAGCCTGCGCCGCATCGATCACCATGACACTCGCCGCATGCGGCTCCGACGCGGACAACCAATCGGCAAGCACGCCGGCGACACATACGTCTTCCGCGTCCGAATCGGCTCCGTCGCCCGTCAGCACAACGGCACCCATCGCCAGTGCGTGCCCGACGGCAGCACCAAACACCGGTGCCAACCCCGAATGGACGCTGGCCGGCGCCACCGGCAACGTCGCCGTGACGGGATCCACCGATACCGCGGCGCCGAACGTCGCCGTGGGCACACCGTTCACCGTGACCGAGACCCAGGTGCACACACTGCAACCCGGAGACGGCCCCGTCGTCGCCGACACCGCAACGGTTTCCGTTTGCTACATGGGCGTCAACGGACGTGACGGGAATGTGTTCGACAGCAGTTACCAACGCGGCGAGCCGGTGCAGTTCCCGCTTGACGGCGTCGTGACCGGTTTCAAGAAGGCCATCGCAGGACAGAAGGTCGGCTCCACGGTCGCCGTCGCCATGTCGTCCGCCGACGGGTATCCCGATGGCGAGCCCCGCGCCGGAATCCAGAAGGGTGACACACTCGTCTTCGCGATCAAGATTCTCGACGCCACGGACTGAGGCCGGCGCAGGCGACCGCCGTACTCACAAGGCGTCGTCGTGGATCTGGTCGATGCGAACGACACCGTCGACACCCGCGAGCACCCGGCTTGCTTCCATGACGCCCGCACCTGACAACGTCATGGTGATCCCCACTTCTCCTGGCATCACGGGACTTTGGGCCGTCAGAACCGACGGAGCACCACCCGGTGAATCGGCCACCAGCGAGATCAGATGCCATCGATGTACGTCGCACACCTGCAGCAGCTGGCGCAGAATCCCGCGGCCGTCCAGATAGATGACGTGTACCTGAACAGATCCAGGCAATCGCCGCAACAGCTTCCGCAGTCCCGGCCCGATCCCCAGCACGATGGTGAAATGCAGTGCCGTGACGACAATCGCCAACAGAAGCAGACCCGCGGCAGCCGCCATGCCGATCGCGGCCGATTCCCAGATTGCTGCCGCGGTCGTCAACCCCACCACGGCACCGCGGCGCGTGATGATGATGCCGGCTCCGAGGAAACCGATGCCGGAGACGATCTGTGCGGCGACCCGAGACGGGTCGAGGACAACGGCACCTGCCGTCACGACATCGCCAAAGCCGTACTTGCTCACCAACAAGATCAGCGCCGCGGATGTACCCACGATCGCTTGCGTGCGAAGACCCGCGCTCTTGCCCCTGGCCTCACGTTCGAGTCCGATCAAGGCAGTGAGCGCAAAAGCGGCCACCAACTCGACGATCTGGCGGGGCCCCTGTCCGGCCCCACTGAAAAATGCATCAGCCACCCACATATGTCATGCCACCATAGGCGCCATTTCTGGCGCTGACCACACGCGGCGTGTGGGCCGGTGATCACCCGATATTCGGGGCGTTACCTTTCCGACGACCGCGCGGTTGCGTGGCGTGGCCTGAAGCCCGGAACACCGGATTGTGCCATTCGGCGGTATCCAATGCAGCGTCCCACGGGCGGATCAGCATGTTCGGTCTTCCTGGGCTGTCAGCAATGCGTTGGACAGAAACCGTTGTGCGATAAGGATATTCGTACCCAACCGGCAGGGTGAGCGGCCAAGTCCGCGGCGAGCACCGTTGAGGAGCTCGTCGAGCGACTCAGCCACAGAGGGTCTCCGAGGGCTCCGATGCTCCACCAAAACTGGGTTCGAACACCCAACACTGCCTTTCTTGCATGCCAGTGGACATCCAGTTTCAGGACAATGAGCTTGTGCTCGTGCGCCTGATTGATGCATCGTTGTGCGCGAAACAGCGTCCCACAAGTGCCATGCTCCAGCGGTTTTAGCCACATGATCGGTTGGATCCACACTGATATGCAGAAAAACTGATTTAGCATCTCGCATCACATTGACATGCTTTTATGTCGACAGCTACATTCTGTTGCATACCACAAGCGCATCCGGCGAGGTGGCCGACCCCGGTCCCGACCGCGGTCTCGCCATAACAGCCATAACAACTGTTCGGCCCGTTGGCGCATCCACACCAGATCATCACCGGAAGAGGTAAATCCAGTGCCTGTCGACATCTGCCGCAGCAACACCGTTACCCGCGATATCCCGTGAGTCGTTCCAAGCCCGACCGGCTGATTGCCGAGATACGTCGACGCATCATCGCCGGCGAGATCCCACCCGGTGTGAATATCTCCGAACTGACCCTTGCCGAGGAGTTCGGAGTGTCCCGCACCCCGGTACGCGAGACGTTCAAGCAGCTGCAGACCGAGGGGCTGGTCGAGATCCGGCCCCGGGTCGGCACGTTCGTCACTACCCCGTCGCGGCGCGAGATTGTCGAGTTGTTCGAGATGAAAGAACTACTCGAAGGCGCCGGCGCCCGGCTACTCGCCGAGCGCGGAAGGGTGCCGGAAATCGATCAGCTGGAAAGCAACCTCCAGCGAGCCGCCGCTGCAGTGGTCGATGATGATCGCGCCCGGTACGCCGAGCTGGTTCACGAGTTTCACAACGTGCTCATGTCCGGGGCCGACAACGCCAAGTTGCAGGGCCACTACCGGACGTTGATGAACCAGCTCGCCTACTCGCGCCTGGTGACCACTTCGCTGAGCCAGCCCGGCCGGCTTGCCCAGTGTGACCGCGAGCATCGCCACGTGTTCGAGCTGATCGTCGCCCAGGACGGTGCCAACGCCGAACGTGTGATGCGCGAACATGTCCGCGCCAGCCGGCAAGCGCTGCTGGCCGGCGTGCAGTTCTGACCACCAATCCGACGAACAATCAGACCAGGAGCACGATCGATGACCGGCACAATCACACCGTTCGCGAAAAACGCCGGCTGGGCCGATGGTTTTCGTGCCGAGGTCCGGGAAGCGTTTGCTGCAGGATTGCCCGCAGTGTTCCTCGATGAGGGCGGCGCGCTGCTCGCATTTCCGGCAGCCACCGCCACCACAGCCCAACTGCACTTCGCCATCAGTCACTCGTCTGGAATTGTTCACGCCGCGATGCCGAGTTCACTGCTGGACAGATTGCGGATACCGGATCAGCCGATTCTCGCCTCGGAGAACAGCGGTGCGTCGTTCACGGTGGCTGTCGATGCTGCATCAGGCATCGGCACAGGCATATCCGCGCGGGACCGGGCACACACCATGCGAGTGCTCGCAGACCCCGGCACCGTCGCCGATGATGTGACCCGGCCGGGTCACATCCTGCCGGTCCGCTGTGCGGACGGCGGTTTCACAGAGCGGGGGCGGGCGTGGGAACGTGCCGTCGATCTGAGCAGAGCAGCAGGACATCCGCCGGTGGTCGTGATGTGCCGACTCGTCGATGACGCCGGCGAGATCCTTGACGGCCTGACCGCGACGTTATTTGCACTGAACCACCAACTGGCGCTGAGCGCCGGCACCTCTGGTATCGACACACGGCCGGACGGCGTCCGGGCAACGCGAACGAACTAACCGAGCGGCATGGCTTCTCGGCGCAACTAGACTGCGTGTCGTCGGCCACGGGAAGCGGTTGACCCCTGGTCGAGACCAGCAAGAAGGGCCTGACGGCTGGCACGGACGTGTTCGCGCATCACGCGTTCGGCAGTATCACCGTCTTTGGCGAGGATCAGATCCAGCACCTGACGGTGCTCGCGGTTGGACTGCAGCGGCCGACCGGGCTGGCTCAGTGAAGTGGTCACCAGGCGCGAGTAGGCGAGCTGGTTCATCAACGTCCGGTAGTGACTTTCCAATTTGGCGTTGTCGGCACCGACGATGAGTAGGTTGTGAAACTCGTCGATGAGTTCGACGTACCGGGCCCGATCGTCGGACGCCACGGCCTGATCGAACTGGCGCAAGTTTTCTTCGAGTCGATCGACTTCCGGCACACGCCCACGTTGGGCAAGCAACCGTGCCGCAGCGCCTTCCAACAGCTCTTTCATCTCGAACAGCTCCAGGATTTCGCGCCGCGACGGCGTAGTCACGAAAGTACCGACTCGAGGTCGAATCTCGATCAGGCCTTCGGTCTGCAGCTGCTTGAACGTCTCGCGTACCGGGGTGCGGGAGACTCCGAACTCCTCGGCCAGAGCGAGTTCTGAGATGTTGACTCCGGGAGCGATCTCACCGGTGATGATGCGACGACGGACTTCAGCAATCAGTCTGCTCTGAATAGAGCCGTTGCGGGAGCCGTCGTCGCTTCTCACCCGTGCCTCCCCTTCGATGTCACTCCAACCCTGGGTCAGCCCAGCGGCGACAAAGCGCCGCCATCGAAAAACTTACCGGCACTGTAAACCATCGGCGGACGGTCACTGACCGCGGCGTGCACCACTCGGCAGATGAACACCGTATGGGTGCTGGCTTGCAGTCGTTCGCGGATCTCCACTTCCATCTGAGCGCCGCTGTGGTTGATCAGCGGGCTCCCGAACGGTCCCGGAACCCAATCCAGGCCTGAGAACTTGTCCGGGGTTTTCGTGGCAAAGACATTGACCACATCGAGTTGATCGGTCGACAAGATGTTGATGGCCAGGTGCTTCGCCCGATAAAGGCAGTCGTGAGTAGACGATGTTCGCTGTACCGCAACCATCACCGTTGGGGGTTCGAGCGAGATGCTGGAGAAAGCATTAACCGCCAAGCCCCGAGGCGTCTGCTGATCTAGCGCAGTAACAACCGTGACTCCGCTGATGAACTGTCGATTGACCTGCTTCATCACGTTGAGGTCGGGCTCAATCTGGGCCGTTGCGCCGTCGTCTTTCGTCATCTCGATCAACGATCCTGGCCGACGGTGATGATCCCGAGCGCAGTCAGGAGCGCTCTGGGGTCCCAGGTGACGAACTCTTCAACGACATGGTCGCCGTCAAATCGCGAGAACGTCGCCCCGCTGATCTCGACTGTGCGGTGAGTGGCCGGTACCCCCAAGAACGGATGCTGGTGCGTTCCCGTGCTGTGCCAACGAACCGCGGCACGATCGCCCTCGATGATAATTTCGTCCACCACGGTCAGAAGATCGGGAAACGCGCCGCGGGTGCTGACAATCGACGCCTTGAAATCGGCCAAACCCTGACCGCTGCTGGAAGTGCCAAACCGCAGGTAGTCTGGGCTAAACAGCTTGTCGAGAGCATCTACTTCCCCGCGGTCCCATGCCGCCTCCCACACTTGCTGGATCCGATCACGACGGTCGTCGATGTCAGACATGTCCTTGTCTCCTTTCACTGTGCGACTACCGATCTGCTCATACGGACGAATTGACTGCGTCATGGCCGGGCGATGCTCCGACGGACCAAAAGCCAAGTACTCCAGGAAGATCAAGTTCACTGAAAGCACGGCCGGCTAGCGGGCGCCGACGCCTCCGGCCAGGGCGTCCTACCGAGCAGCTGCGGTACCAACACTGTGGTGTTCGGGAAGAAACACCCAGGTCATCTGGATCGCAACGATCTGAACACTCGTGCAAAAACCCGCCACGGGCCGGTCGCGGGCAGAGCCAGTCTGTCTGCTCGCACCTCCTGCGACAGCTCCCGCCGCCGCAGCGCGAAGGTCGTCGAGCCTGCCGAGACATGGCAATCCCTCGAGTCATGCGGAAAGCCGACAAGCTTGCATACAACAAAATGTAACGTAGCTCATAGTTGTATGTCAATGTGATGGGGGTTGGACGCAACCAGACCTTCCACCGCCCAAATAATGCCTTCGGCGACCATCGTGCATGAATGTTGAACAACCCTGTGTTTCAACATGTTTAGTCGTCATTGCGGTTACATCGCCAGCGCCCATATCAGATTTCCGCGCAAAGGCCCAATACACTATTGACCAACTCTCAGTAGAGGTCTACTGTGCTGTGGCATGCAAGAGAGTGGGCGCGAAGGCAGCATCGGGTTGAGGAAGCTGGTTCTCTATCGCGAGGCGGTGGTAACCGAGGCCGGCGAACGACCGGACAATCCGGCGCTGCAGGCCACTGTCGCCGCAGTGATCGCCAATCCATGGTTGGGAACCGGTCCGTCACGTGACCTTCAGCCAGAGGTCACCCAAATCGCTCCGGTACTCGCCCAACTCCTGAGTGATCGTTTGGTGGCGGCGCTCGGTGGGGTCGATGCAGTCGAGGCGTTCGGCAAGGCTGCCATCGTCGGTAATGCCGGAGAAATCGAGCACGGTGGCGCGCTGATCCACACCCCCTACTTCGGCAACCTCATGCGGGAGTTCCTGGAGGGCGAATCGATCATCTGCTTCGCTGATACTCGGTCCGAAGCCGGTGCGGCACTGGTCGTTCCACTCTGGCACAAGACACATGCCGCGACCCGCAGCCATTACCAGACCGTCAGCGCCAGGGTGTCCGACGCGCCCCGCCCCGACGAGATCGTCATCATCGCCGCCGGATCGACCGGTCCACGGCCCCACCCCCGCATCGGGGACCGCAAAACTGACCCCGCCGTCACCGTCAAGAATCTGGAGAGTGCCCTGTCATGAAGCTGCGCAAGATCGTCACCGTCGTCGAGGAGATCCGCACCGAGGGCGGACGCGAGGTGAACCCGCCGGCGCGCATCGCCGTCATCGCCGCGGTGATCGAAAACCCCTGGGCTGGACAGGGTTTCGTCGAGGACTTGGCTCCCGGTATCGATGCGACCGCCTCCGATGTGGGTGCACTGCTGGCACCCCTGGTCCTGGAAGCTCTCGAGGGTACTGCGGAGGCCTACGGTAAGGCCGCGATCGTCGGCCTCAATGGCGAGATCGAGCATGGCTCGGGGCTTATCCACACACTGAAGTTCGGTGATCACTTCCGCAAGGCGGCCAACGCCACCACCCTGTTGCCTGCTGTCGAGAAGCGCGGTCCAGCCGGTGTCATCTTCGACGTCCCGCTCAAGCACATCACCGATGCCACCATCCGGTCGCACCATCAGACCATCGAGGTGCGCATCGCCGACGCTCCACACGCCGACGAGATCGTCATTGCGCTCGCAGCTGCTACACAAGGTCGCCCACAGCAGCGCCTCGCTCCCCTGAGCAGCGAAAAGTAACGATCGATGACCGGGCCGACACTCGTTCTGCTGCACGGGGTGGGCCTTGACCACACCGTGTGGGAGCCGGTGACTGCGCTGCTGGACGACCGGTTCACGGTCCTGGTTCCCGACCTGCCCGGGCACGGCGGCCGGCCACCGGCCCCGGCGGGAGTGACGTTGGCGGACTTGGCCAACGGCGTGGCCGACGAGATCCCAGCCGGGTCGCATCTGGTCGGATTCTCCCTCGGTGCACTCGTCGCCCAGTATCTGGCCGTGCACCGACCGGAGCTGGTCGCTTCGCTTACCTCGGTTGCCTCAGTGTGCCAACGGACTCCGGAGGAGCGGGCAGCGGTACTGGCCAGACTCGATACCGCCGCCACGGACGTTGCAGCGAGTTCGGCTGCGTCCCTGCATCGTTGGTACGACGGTACCGACGTCGCCGCCGACCAGATCGCACAGACCAAGGCGACGCTGCTGGCCAACGATCCGGACAGTTTTGTGAACTGCTATCGAGTGTTCGCCACCGGCGATGCCGAGGTCGGCCCTGACTTACACCGCATCGCCGTACCGGCACTCGCTGTCACGGGTGAGCTCGATCCGGGTTCCACTCCTGAAATGACGTCACGCCTCGCCGCCGCCATCCCCGGCTGCGAAGCGGTCGTCATCCCCGGTGCGCGACACATGCTCCCGGTCCAGTGCCCGCGCGAACTCACCGACGCACTGTCCTCGTTCTTCGGAAAATTCATCGGAGGTTACCCACGTGTCTGAACCCCGCAAGCTGCAGCACTTCATCGGCGGAAAGTCAGTGGAGCCTGCATCCGGTGAGTACTTCCCGAGCACGAACCCTGCCACCCGCGAGGTGTTGTATCTGGCGGCCCGCGGCAACGCGACCGACATCGATGCCGCGGTGGTATCGGCCACCGAGGCGTTCCTCGACCCGCGGTGGCGTGACCTCAGCCAGACCAAGCGCGGGCACCTGCTGCGCCGCCTCGCAGATCTGATCGGCGAGCACGCTGAGGAGCTGGCCCGCTCGGAGTCCCTCGACAACGGCAAATTGCTGCGCGAGATGCGCGGCCAGATGGCCACGCTGCCCGAGTATTACTACTACTACGCGGGTTTGGCCGACAAGATCGAGGGCGCTGTGGTCCCCACATCGGACCGGCGAGTGCTCAACTACACCATGCGCGAACCGCTCGGTGTGGTCGGGGCGATCACCCCCTGGAACTCGCCGCTGACGCTGACCACCAGCAAGCTGGCGCCCGCGTTGTGTGCCGGTAACACCGTGGTGATCAAGCCATCCGAATACACCTCGGCGACCGTGCTGAAACTGGCCGAGCTCGTGATCGAGGCCGGCTTCCCGCCCGGCGCGGTCAACGTCGTCACCGGGTTCGGGGCTGAAGCCGGCCAGCCGCTGGTGGACCACCCGGGGCTGGCGAAGATCTCGTTCACCGGCAGCACCGCGACCGGGGCGCGGATCGCAGCATCGGCGGCAAGCCGGTTCATCGGGTCGACACTTGAGCTGGGCGGCAAATCCCCCAACATCATCTTCGATGACGCCAATGTCGCCAACGCTGCAATGGGCGTTGTGGCAGGCATTTTCGCCGCCGCCGGGCAGACCTGCATCGCGGGCAGCCGCGTTTTCGCACAGCGGGCGATCTACGACGAATTACTGCAACTGGTCGCCGATCGCGCAAGCAGCATCCGGATGGGCAACCCGCTCGACGATGACACCGAGATCGGTCCGCTGGCGTTCGAAGACCAGCGCAACAAGGTGGCGTCCTACGTCGACCTCGGCCGCGACGAAGGGGCCCGGGTGCTCACCGGCGGTCGCGCCACCGATGCCGGGCTCGGCGGATTCTTTTACGAACCAACGGTTCTGGTCGACGTCAACAACCAGATGCGGGTGGTCCGCGAAGAGATCTTCGGTCCGGTCGCGGCAATCATGCCGTTCGACACCGAAGACGAGGTCGTGCAGTTGGCCAACGACACGGAGTACGGCCTCGCGGCCGGCGTCTGGACCACCAACCTGGCGCGCGCCCACCGTATGGCCGGGCGGCTGGATGCCGGCACCATCTGGGTCAACACCTACCGGGCCATGTCACCGATGTCGCCGCGCCAGGGCTTCAAGAGCAGCGGCGTGGGTGTTGAACACGGTACCGAGACCATGAAGGAGTACACCCGGCTCAAGAGCGTGTGGATCAACACCAACGAGGGCCCGGTTCCCGACCCGTTCGTGATGCGGAGCTGACATGCCACTCGTCGAGGTCACTCTCGCAGCTGGTCGCTCGGACGACCAGATCCGCGCCATGATCCACGAAGTACACGAGGCCGTGCTGCGGACCGTGAACACCCAACCCGAGCACATTCGGGTAATCGTCCGCGAGGTCCCCCGAACCCATTGGGCAACAGGCGATATCACCATCGCCGAGATGGATCGCAAGAAAGGTAGTGCGTGATGAGATTCTCCTTGTTCATCCACATGGAGCGATGGGACGAGTCGGTGAGCCACCGGCAGCTCTTCGAGAATCTCGCCGAGCTGTCCCTGATGGCTGAGGCCGGAGGCTTCGGCACCGTGTGGATTGGCGAGCACCACGCCATGGAGTACACGATCTCGCCCAGCCCGATGCCCTTGTTGGCTTACCTCGCCGGCCAGACCAGCACGATCCGCCTGGGAGCGGGCACCATCATCGCCCCGTTCTGGAACCCGATCCGGGTCGCCGGCGAATGCTCGCTGCTCGACGTGATCAGCGACGGCCGCATGGAAGTCGGGTTGGCGCGCGGCGCCTACCAGTTCGAGTTCGACCGCATGATGCCTGGGCTGTCCGCGGCTGAGGGCGGTAAGTACCTGCGCGAACTGGTGCCGGCAGTACGCAAGCTCTGGCAGGGTGACTACGCCCATGACGGCGAGATCTGGCAGTTCCCCACCTCGACCAGCGTGCCCAAGCCGATCCAGCAACCGACGCCGCCGATGTGGATCGCCGCGCGCGATCCCGATTCCCACGACTTCGCGGTGGCGAATGGGTGCAATGTGATGGTTACCCCGCTGATGAAAGGCGACGAGGAAGTTGTCGACCTCAAACGCAAGTTCGACACCGCTGTTGCCAATCACCCCGAGGTGCCCCGACCTGAACTGATGGTGTTGCGCCACACCCATGTTCACTCCGCCGACGATCCCGACGGCTGGCGCCCGGCCGCCGCGGCGATCTCAAAGTTCTACCGCACCTTCGACGCCTGGTTCGGCAACAAGACCACGCCGGTCAACGGGTTCCTCGACCCCAGCCCAGAAGAGAAGTTCGCCGGGCGTCCCGAATTCGAACTCGAGTCCCTGCACCGTACCGCGATGATCGGCACGCCCGACGAAGTCATCGAGCGGCTGCGCTCCTACCAGGAACTCGGGGTCGATGAGTTCAGCTTCTGGATCGACAACAGCATGTCACACGACGAAAAGCGCAAGTCCCTTGAACTTTTCATCAAGGAAGTCGTTCCCGCCTTCAACTGATATGCGTTGTTCTGCACGTTCATAACGAATCTCCGCTGACTCCCGCCGGTCGTGGCAGTCAGGCCGCCTCCTCCAACCGTCGACTGACTCGAAGCCCGACAACAAGCAGGACCGAAAGGCAGATCAATGAGTGAAGACGTTTCGCTCGCATCCACCGGTGAGGTTGCCGCCGACCTCCATTACCGAAACAAGATCGCAGCCGTAGAACCCTATAGCACCGACGCGATCCCCGATTCGGAGCGGCATGGGAAGGCAGTCTCCCAGTTCTTCATCTGGTTTGCCGCCGGCATGAACTTCCCCATCATGGTGCTGGGTTTCGCCGCGGTCGGCATGGGCATATCGCTGGTCTCGGCGATCACCGCGATCGTCGCGGGGTCATTCGTCGGAGCCGCCGTGATGGGCATTATGTCCAGGATGGGTGGCAGACTCGGTGTCCCCCAACAGATTCAAGCACGCGGACCCCTGGGGTTCTTCGGCAACTTCGTCCCCGTCGCCTACGTCAACGTCTTCGCCGGCATCGGCTGGGCCGCCGTCACGATCATCCTCGGCGCACAGGCGGCACACGCCCTGATGCCGTTCATCCCGTTCTGGCTGACGGCCCTCGTGCTCGTCAGCCTGCAGCTCACGGTGGCCGTGTACGGGTACAACATGATTCACTTCCTCGAACGCATCCTCGCCGTGGTGCTGTTCTTCGGCTTTCTGCTGATCACAATCGTGTCACTCTCCCGCGGCTGGTCCGGTTCATTCCCCGCCAACCCGGATGCGAAAGGATGGGTCGGCCCCATCGGTGGCTGGATTACGTTCGCCGGGTTCTTCTTGTCCTTCCTCATTGCCTGGTGGCCGTTCGCGTCGGACTACTCCCGCTATCTCCCCGACGAGGATCACGTCAACCGTGCCAGCGGGCTCTGGACCTTCGCGGGCAACTTCCTGTCGCTGTCCTGGCTGGGCATCACCGGCGCGATTCTGGGCCACTTCGCCACAGCGGGAGAGAGCCCGATCGAGGCGCTCCATCGTCTCACCGCCGGCCCCTTCGCCGTCATCGCACTGATGGCTGTGCTGCTGTCGTCGTTCTCACAGAACTTCCTCAACGTCTACGGTGGGGCGATCTCCATTCAGACACTGCGGATACCGGTCAGCCGTACCACCGGAGTGGTCTTCATCTGCGTGATCGCCTACGTCATCGCCCTCTGGGCGGACGAAAACTTCGAGAACAAGTTCAAGACGTTCCTGTTCTTGAGTTCCTACATGATCGCCCCGTTCGGCGCCCTACTGCTTCTGGACTACGTCCTCAACCATCGTCACGACCGGTCCAGGATCGCCGAACTCTACGACTCCCGGCGAATCTTGGAGTGGGGATTCATCGCATGGCTCATCGGCGTCGTGGCATCCATGCCATTCTGGCAGCTGGCGTTCTTCACCGGTCCCATCGCAGCCAAACACCCTGATTGGGGCGACCTTTCATACGTCATCGGGTTCGTGGTGGGTGGATTCGCGTTCATCATCCTCAACCGGCTACCTCCGCTGTGGCACACAAAAAATCCGGTTCTCCGGGACCAGCACCCGCATACATAGGTCCGTCGAGACCTAACGTCCCGCGAGTCACCCAGTTCGTTGAAGACAACACCAGTCCCAGGAAAGTACCGCAATTCGTGGAGATCAGAGCAGCCGTTCTAGATGCCATGGGCGCCACCCCGCCGTACGCGTCATCCAAACCCTTGACGATCGAAAACCTCCAGTTGCGGGCGCCCGGCCCCGGCGAGGTGCTGGTACGCGTCAAGGCCGCAGGACTGTGTCACTCAGATCTGTCTGTCATCAACGGAAGCCGCCCACGGCCGATGCCGATGGCGTTGGGTCACGAAGCTGCCGGGATCGTGGAAGAGGTGGGCCCCACGACCGGTGGCGGAGACGACCTCAAGCCAGGTGACCATGTCGTGTTTGTCTTCGTCCCGTCGTGCGGCCATTGCGAGCCCTGCACAGAAGGCCGCCCCGCGCTATGCGAGCCGGGCGCGGCAGCCAACGCTGCGGGCACCCTGCTATCCGGCGCCCGTCGGCTGCAGCGCCAGGACGGCACCCCGGTCAATCACCACCTCGGAGTATCGGGATTCGCCGAGTACGCCACAGTTTCCCGCCGTTCACTGGTGAAGGTCGATCCCGAACTTCCGTTGGTGGAAGCTGCCCTGTTCGGATGCGCCATACTCACCGGCGTCGGTGCGGTGATCAACACCTCACGGATGCCGGCCGGGTCGTCGAGCGCGGTGATCGGTCTCGGCGGCGTCGGGCTGGCGGCGCTGCTCGGTGCGGTTGCTGCCGGCGCACGCACGATCGTGGCGGTTACCCGATCTGACGAGAAGTTGGCGTTCGCACGCGAACTCGGTGCCACCCACGCCGTCAATGCCAGTGACCCCGAGGCCGCGCAGCAGGTGATCGCTGCGACCGGCGGCGGTGTGGACTATGCCTTCGATTTCTCTGGCTCGACCAGAGCCCTCGACCTTGCCTACCGCATGACCCGCCGCGGAGGAACGACCGTGACCGCCGGCCTGCCGGCGCCGGACGCAACCATGCCGCTGGCGCCCGTCACGCTGGTCGCCGAGGAGCGCACCCTTCGAGGTAGCTATATCGGCACCGCGGTCCCGAATCGGGACATTCCTCGCTACATAAGCCTTTATCAGCGCGGCCGACTCCCCGTCAACCGGCTGCTCACCCGAACGCTCGAACTTGACGAAATCAACGACGGATTCGACCGCCTCCACGATGGGCAGGCAATTCGGCAGGTTGTCACGCTGTAAGCGCTAATCGGTGGGAAGCGACGACCACATTGTGGCGCATCCGCGGCTTGCTGCTGTTCCTGTGCCATCGATCGACGAAGACACAGCAATGCCAGCATGATTCGGGATCTACACGGGCCTCGGACCCGTATACTGCTGCTGCGTTGCGTCGGAGTTTGATATCAGTGCTCCCATAGGGAAGGAAAAGTCCGCCATGCCAGTGACTTCTTCGATTGCTCCACGGGCAGCGCAGCTCGCAGCGGGCGCTGCGGCGCTGATGGCGTGCTTGCTCATGCCGGCGACGGCGGGAGCAGAACCGGAAGACGCCCCGAACTGCACGGCGGCAGATCTGGCCGGCGTCTCGGCGGGTGTCGCCGCATCCGCCTCGGCCTATCTGTTCACTCATCCCGAGGTCAACGACTTCTACACCGGGCTGCACGACCAGCCGCGCGACCAAGTCGCCGACCAGGTGCGCACGTTCTTCGACAACAATCCGCAGGCGCACTCAGAGCTACTGGGTATTCGCCAACCACTCGTCGACTTCCGCAACCGCTGCGGAATGTCCGAACCCGATCAGCCACTGCTAGGACAATGATGTTCGCGACGTTGAAAGCGTTGACCAGACTGAACTCTCACCGATCCTGGGTCGCTGCGGCACTGGCCGTCGTTGCTGTTCCCGGTGCCATCGTCTTCATCACTCCCGCCGGCACGGCCGCGGCAGACGTCTGCGTGGGTGCCGGCCGGCGGATCAACATCAGCGGCTGCACCAACATCGCTGCCGCGGTCGCTCCCTACGCCCCGCCTCCAGCCGCTTACGCGCCGCTGCCCGAAGACGTACCCCCGCCGCCTCCTCCCCCACCCCCGGCTCCGGCCATCACAGGCTGCGTCGGCTACAACGGCCGCTGGGTCAGCGCCAACGGGTGCCGCTGACCCTCGGGTTTCGATGCCACGGTGTGGGCGCAGGGAAAGACCGACACCAGCCACGGGTGCCTAAACCTGAACCACGACAACGCCGTCTGGTTCTACAACTTCTCGGTGCCCGGCGATGTCGTGGCGGCAGCACCCAGGCATAAGCGACCGCCAGAAGCGGTGGGCGCGGCCGCGCGTACGGCGGCCGCGCCGCAACGATCTCCGGTCAGCCCTGTGCGAGAGCCGCGTAGAGCGAACGCTTTGCCTCGGTGACAGCGGTCAGGATCGTGTTCCTCGCCTCCTCGAGCTTCTCCTTCTGCTCGTCCGTCCCGGTCCACATGATCGTGCGGGCCAGACCGGCAACCTCGAGGAACTCCTTGCGCAACTTGAGAACACCGGCGAACTTCGACGCCTGTGCCAAGAAGGCATGCGCGGTATCGCTGTTGATGCCCCGCCACGCCAAGATGTTCTCTCCGAATTCGGTCAGCGTCGCCACACCATCTTCGACCGTCACCACGCCTCGACCCGCTAACAGGCCGATGCCGACCTCTGCGGCTCCTTCGGGCGGGGTGAACGCGCCGTCAGTAACCTCGGACACCCGTCGGGTGATCTCCGCAGCATCGGCTGGTCCATCGAGCAACAACGCCGCTGTTGCCGCGGCCGCAACCTTGGCCCTACCGAAGCCCAGGCCAAAGCCATGGCCTCCAAACCCCGGCCCCCCACACCCTGGGCCGCCGAAACCGCCACCAAACCCCGGCCCGCCGAAACCGCCACCGAAGGGGCCGAAACCCCCTCCGCCGAAACCGAATCCACCGGGAAATCCTCCACCGTCAAACATGTCTGCCTCCCTCTCGTGAGGTGTGCTACTGCTCGGTACAACGCTGCATCGCGTCAATATCACGATATATCGATTACTTACCGAGGTGGTCTATCTAATCCAATCTCTCAGCCAAAAATCAGGTGCTGTGAGATCGCTTCACTTCACCGAGGATCTACGGCGCACGTTCGCCCGCAACACAGATTGGGCGCTCAGCAGGCGCCTGCGTGTCGCTCCACTGGGCGACCCGCAGACGCGGCCACGCGACCGGGTGCGGGTTAGGCAAACGGGTTGAGCAGCAGCGTGCACAACCGCGGCAGGCGCCCGATGGGAATCCAAGCCACCATGGAACGACAAGTTCCCGAAGCCGTGCCGACCGGGCCGCCACACACGGGCCACGCACCCAGCCCCTGTGTCTGCAGCACATTCCGTGCCACCCGGATCTGCTCAGCCCGAGGTGCCGCTGCGGGCGAACCCGTTCCACCGTTGGCCGCCCACGTGGCCGGCGTGAACTGCAGCCCACCATAGAAGCCATTGCCGGTGTCAGCCGACCAGTTGCCGCCCGATTCGCATTGAGCCATCGCGTCCCAGTTGGGTTCTGCGTCGGCAGTCGCCACTTGCAGGAGTGTTTGGGCCGCGGCGATCACACCGATGATCGCGAGCACCGTGACGATCTTTCGCACGAGCATGTCGATCCCCTTCATGGCCGTGCGCTCAACGCGCACGCCGGTAAAGGCAAGGACGAGACACCTTCCCGCCCTCCATCGTGATACAGAGTTTACCGATGAGGCTCGAGTTAATCAGGCGTGCTAGTGAGTCTAATTATCTTCTATGAGTTTATTTAATAGTTATGCGCCAAATGAGGCCAATGAGGATGCGGCAGTACGCGAATCAGCAGGTCACAGCATTGAGAGGTCGGAACAGCGCCGAATGCCTCAGAGATCCCATCAATCACATAATTTGCCCGACAGAATGTGACGATTGATTAATTTGATACGCATAATAGTCAGAGTTATAGCAGTGGCAGAAATGAATATTGTTACCACTGTGAGATGTGAGGCAGATATGGCTGCTGTTAATAATCTGCCCCGTCAGAATGCGTCGGTGCGATCCGTGCGATACGCACCTTCAGGACACCCGGCGACACAACCGAGCGTTGGCGAGCGCGTGCGACTCGAGCACACGGAAAACGCTGGGCGCCTCTGAGCGGAATGCAGCGAAGGCGACCCGTCAGGACGCCGGAGCAGCCGCGGGAACCTGCCCTGCCGGCGCCGGAGTGCCCGGCGCGGGAGCCTGGCCATACTCGTAGCCGGGTGGCGGCGGGCCGTTCAACGGGTAATAGCCGGGAGGTAACGCCGGACCAGCGGGCGCACTGCCAGGATCAGGTGCTGTCACCGGAGTCTCGGAGCCGGGCGCGTTGATCGATACGTATCCGGGTGGCAGTTTCGGTGCAGGGCCTGCACCGGGCGGTGGCGCAACGC
Source organism: Mycobacterium sp. 141 (assembly GCF_000382405.1). Classification (GTDB taxonomy): domain Bacteria; phylum Actinomycetota; class Actinomycetes; order Mycobacteriales; family Mycobacteriaceae; genus Mycobacterium. The sequence continues at coordinate 26,258 of NZ_KB908259.1, read as the reverse complement.
CGCCCGCTTCATCGGGATCCTGCAGAGGAGATGGGTCGCGGGCCTGGTGCCACAGATCGCGCAGCGTCCCGATCGGGCCTGAACCGTACTGGCCTGAGCCGTATACCGGATTCGCGATCTCAGGGACCTGCGGTGGGCCGGCCGGTGGCGCAGCAGGTGGACCGGCGGGGCCGTCGTTCGACACCACTACTTGCCCGGGTGCCGCGGCGGCTGGATCTGACGGAGTGGGTATGGGGGCGGCAGGATCCGCCAGCGCCGACCCGACGGGGCCCAGAACGGCACCGGCGGCGGCCACTCCTGCGATCGCAAACTTCACAGTGCTGATGGAGAGTGTGGCGCGGCGCTGGGTCATCGATCCGGCGGTCCTCTCTGTTCCCTGCGGGAGTCTGTTCCGGCCCTCGCTTCACGAGAACGAGCCGAGCGTAGAGGTTATGGTCGCACATATCGGCCGGCCACACCTATCTCACGTCGAATATGCGCGGGCGCCCACCCGCCGACTGAGCGCACGGGTACGCGTCACCCGCCGCGCCCACTCTGCGTCAGAACTGCGGCGCGGGGATTAAGCCCTGCCGCCCCGACTCAACCACCTACCAATCGCTTAGATTGGTTAAGCTTCAGGTGTCCGACTTCAGTTTCAACCGCCGAGGTACGCAAACATGATCCTCATCCGCAAGAGCGCTCTGGCGGCCGTCGCGGTCGCGGGCGCAATCGCCGGCTCAGCAATCGGGCTGGGTGCCGCCAACGCGAGCGCCGATCCTGCAGCGCCGACGCCGTCGCTTGAGGCACCGGCCTCGGCGCCGCGTAAGCCGGCGCAGACGTGGGAGGGTCAGCCGGTCGTGTGGTGGGACTGGGGTTCGGGCGGCCACTGGGGTGTCTGGATCAACGGCGGATTCATCGCGCTCACCTGATCCGCGCGCCGGTTCAGTGGCGGCCGAATTCGTCGCGGATGACGGTGACGAATCGATCGACATCGGCTTCGGTGGTGTCCCACGCGGTCATCCAGCGCACCTCACCGCGAGCACGATCCCAATCGTAGAACCGCACGCGCTCACGGATCCGGTCGGCGATATCGGTCGGCAGCGTGGCGAAGATCGCATTCGACTGGCTGGGCTGAGTGAACGCCAGCCCCCGAAGCGCCCCGTCGGCGATCCCGGCCTCGAGCGCGGACCGCAGCCGCGCCGCCATGGCGTTGGCGTGCGCTGCGCTGCGCAAGCCCAGGTCGTCGTCGAACAGGGCGAGAAGTTGCACCGAAGCGAAGCGCATCTTGCTCGCGAGCTGCATCGTGAGCTTGCGCAGGAAGACCAGGCCCGCGGCGGGATCTGCGACCGGCACCACCACCGCTTCCACGCCGAGTAGCCCGTTCTTGGTGCCGCCGAGACTGAGGATGTCCACCCCGGCGTCAGTGGTGAACTCCCGGAACGGGACGCCGAGCGCCGCGGCGGCGTTCCACAGCCGAGAGCCGTCCATGTGGACGGTCATACCGCGTTCGTGGGCGAAGTCGGCGAGTGCGCGCACCTCGGCGGACGTATAGACGGTGCCCAGCTCCGTGCTCTGGGTGATGCTCACGGCCAAGGGCTGAGCCCGGTGTTCATCACCCCAGCCCCACGCCTCGCGAGCCACCAAATCCGGTGTGAGCTTGCCGTCCGGGGTGGGCACGGTGAGGAGCTTGATACCGGTCACGCGTTCCGGGGCGCCGGCCTCGTCGGTGTTGATGTGCGCCGTGGTTGCTGCCACGACCGCACCCCACCGTGGGAGCAGGCTGGTGAGTGCGACGACGTTGGCACCGGTGCCGTTGAAGACCGGAAACGCCTCGGCACGCGCACCGAAGTATTCGCGGATGACATCCTGCAACCGCTCGGTGTACCGGTCACCTCCGTAGGCCACCTGGTGACCGCCGTTGGCTGCGGAGATCGCCGCCAGGACCTCGGGGTGCACACCGGCGTAGTTGTCGCTCGCGAAGCCACGCCATTGGCCGTCATGGATGGGAAAGATCGCCACGCTTCATCTTTGCATCGGCGGCGCACGGTTCGGCGCTCATGCCTGCTGACATGACGAAAAATATTGGAAACAAATGCCTTTCATCATCCACCCGGCTCCATCGGTCAACGATGCCGTAACCGTGGCTGTGTGTTTGCCAAACGCGTGGATACCACCGCCGCCAAGTGATGTAGTGGATACGTCCGCATTCGGTACGACGGGGGGAAGACGCCACAATGACCGACGCCCGGCAACAACAACTCATCCACCGCATCAAACAGTTGCAGGCAACTGACCCGCAATTCCGTGCTGCCGCACCGGCTCCCGAGGTCAGCGCACATATCCAGAGCCCTGACCTGCGACTGTGGCAAGTGATCGACGCGTGTCTGACCGGCTACTCCGACCGGCCGGCGCTGGGCCTGCGGTCCAGGGAGGTGCCGCGCGACCAGGCCACCGGACGCGCGAGCACCACGCTGCTCGCCGGTTTCGACACCATCACCTACGGCCGGCTACGGGACAATGTCGTGGCACTGGCCAACACGTGGACCGGCAGCGGGTTCGAGCCCGGGGACTTTGTCGCGGTACTGGGTTTCACCAGCATCGGCTACACCGTCATCCAGTTGGCGTGCGCCCGACTCGGGGCGGTTTTCGTTCCACTGCAGACGAGTTCCTCCGCTCGGCAGCTGGCACCGATCATCGCCGAAACAGCACCGCGGATCTTCGCCACCAGCGTGGAGTCGCTGGACACTGCCGTCGAGTTGATCATCGGCGCGCCGTCGGTACAGCGATTGGTGGTCTTCGACTACACCGAGACCGACGACGACCAGCGTGAATACTTCGAGGCTGCCACCGCTCGGCTGTCCAAGGCCGGCCGCGCGGTCGAGGTGGTATCGCTGATAGCCGACATGGACTCGGGCCGGGTGATGGCCGAGACCGCACCGTTCATCCCGGCGGCCGGGGAGAACCCGCTGGCCACTCTGATCTACACGTCGGGCAGTACCGGCGCCCCCAAAGGGGCGATGTACACCACGGATCTGGTGACGCGGCTGTGGCAGCGCCCGCGCAGCCCGTCGCTGAACATCGGAGTCGAGATCCCGGCGATCCATCTGCAGTACATGCCGCTGAGCCATGTGTACGGGATGGCCTGGCTCATCTCGACATTGACCTCGGGAGGCATCGGCTACTTCGCGGCCAAGAGCGACATGTCGACCTTGTTCGACGACATCGCGCTGGTGCGCCCCACCGCGCTGAACCTCGTGCCGCGGATATGCGACATGTTCTTCCGGCGTTACCGCAAAGAACTCGACCAGCGCACAGCCGCCGAGCCCACTGCTGCGGATCTCGAAGACACGGTGAAGGCAGACATGCGCCAGAACTTCCTCGGCGGCAGGGTGATCTCGGCGATGTGCGGCAGCGCGCCGCTGTCGAAGGATATGCACGCGTTCGTCGAATCGCTGCTGGACGTCGCCGTCAGCGATGGCTACGGTTCGACCGAAAACGGTGGCGGCATCATGCGAAACGGTGTGGTGCAACGCCCGCCGGTCACCGAGTACAAACTCGTCGACGTACCCGAGCTCGGGTACTCCACCGCCGACAAGCCGCATCCGCGCGGCGAGCTGTACCTGAAGACGACCACGCTGATTCCCGGGTACTACAAGCACCCTGAACTGTCCGCCGACATCTTCGACGCCGACGGCTTCTACAAGACCGGTGACGTGATGGCCGAAGTCGGCCCGGATCACCTGGTGTACCTCGACCGCCGCAACAACGTCATCAAACTGTCGCAGGGCGAGTTCGTGGCGGTGTCCAACCTCGAAGCCACATATTCGACCAGCCCGTACATCCGGCAGATCTTCATCTACGGCAGCAGTGATCAGCCGTTCCTGCTTGCCGTCATCGTGCCGAATGCCGACAGCGTGGGTAATGGGGATGCTCGATCGCTCATCTCGAATTCACTACAACGGATCGCCGCCGAGACCCATCTCAATCCATACGAGATACCACGGGATTTCGTGCTGGAAACCGAACCATTCACCCGGGACAACGGACTTCTTTCGGGTGTGGGCAAGTTGCTACGGCCTGCACTGAAGGCCCGTTACCAGGACCGGTTGGACGCGATCTACGCCGAAATCACGGCCGGACAGGACAATCAACTCGATGCGCTGCGTGTTGCGAGCCGGCATCGACCCACGATCGACACTGTTCGTGGCGCGGCCGTTGCGACACTCGGCTTGGAGACGACCGGATCCGATCTTCCCGATGACGCGAAATTCATTGACCTCGGCGGAGATTCACTGTCGGCGTTCTCGTTCGCGACCCTGTTGGAGGGCATCTTCAACATCGACGTGCCGGTGCAGACCATTGTCAGCCCCACCGCGACACTGACAACCATCGCCGATTACGTCGACGGTGAGCGCCAATCAGCCTCCACCCGACCGACCTTCGCGTCGGTGCACGGTCGCGAGGCAGAGGTCGTCAAGGCGACGGATCTGACCCTGGACAAGTTCATCGACGCAGCCACCCTGGCCGCCGCCCCCGGCCTGCCCGCACCGACCGGAGCCGTGAACACCGTGCTGATGACCGGGGCCAACGGCTACCTCGGCCGGTTCTTGTGCCTGGATTGGCTGGAGCGACTGGCCGCGACAGGCGGCAGGCTGATCTGCCTGGCCCGCGGCGCCGATCCGATGGCCGCGCGACAACGTATTGAGGAGGCTATCGACTCCGGTGACGAGACATTGTCGAAACGCTTCCGCGAACTGGCCGACAAGCACCTCGAGGTGCTCGTAGGCGACGTCGGCGCGGCGAACCTCGGTGTCGATACGGCGACCTGGAATCGGCTCGCGGACTCGGTCGATTTGATCGTGCATTCCGCAGCGTTGGTCAATCACGTTCTGCCCTACAGTCAATTGTTCGGGCCGAATGCCGTCGGCACCGCCGAGATAATCAAGCTGGCCATTACTTCCCGACTCAAGCCCGTCAACTACATCTCCACGGTCGCAGTGACCGCTCTGCCCGACGGAACCTACGTCGGCGAGGACGTCGATGTGCGGGAAGCCAGTCCGGCACGCCCTCTGGGCTCCGCATACGCAGGCGGCTACGCGACGAGCAAGTGGGCCGGTGAAGTCCTGCTGCGCGAGGCCAACGATCTCTGCGGTCTGCCGGTCACGGTGTTCCGATCGGACATGATCCTGGCCCACAGCACGTATTCGGGGCAGGTCAACGTCACCGATATGTTCACCCGGCTGATCCTCAGCATCGTCGCGACCGGACTGGCACCGAAATCGTTCTACACCCTCGATGCCTCGGGTGACCGTCGGCGAGCCCATTACGATGGTCTACCAGCGGATTTCACCTCGGCGGCGATCACGACCCTGGGTGCCACGAGCACCACCGGCTACCACACCTACAACGTCCTCAACACCCACGACGACGGGATCTCCCTCGACGAGTTCGTCGATTGGCTGATCGCGCAAGGACTTCACATCGAACGCATCGACGACTTCGACGAGTGGCGCGACCGGTTCGAGGTGGCCATGCGGGCGCTGCCCGAGGACCAGCGCAAGAACTCGGCGCTGCCCCTGATGAGCGCCTACGCACACCCCGCACCCCCGACCGGCGGAGTTCAGATACCGGCCGAAAAGTTCCGTGCCGCAGTGCAATCCGCCGGGATCGGGACCGACCGCGACGTACCCCACCTCTCCAAGAAGCTCATCGCGAAATACATCGCAGATCTGCGCCAGCTCGGCCTACTCGACAACGTCGAATAAACCTCAGCCGCCGATCTCCCCCGCCAGATACTGGGCGCGACACGCGCGGCGCGCGAGCTTGCCGCTGGTGGTGCGCGGGATCGCGCCGGCCGGGATGAATCTCACGTCGGTGGCGGACAGACCGTGCCGGTTCGCCACCGCCGCCCGGATCGCCTCGACCGCCGGCTCGGGGTCGGTTCGCCCAGTGCCGGTAGCTCGTTCGGCGATGATGACCAATCCGGTGTCCGCCGAGGTGTTTTCGTCGACTGCGAATGCCGCGACGTGGCCGTGTCGCACGATCGGTGACGCATCGGAGACCGTCGCCTCGATGTCCTGCGGATAGTGCTGCCCTCCGGCGATGACGATGAGGTCGGCCACGCGGCCGGTGACGTAGAGCTCACCGTCGAGGTACACCCCGAGATCTCCGGTGCGCAGCCACGAGCCCCCCGTATTTGCACCGTCGGCGTGACTGTTCGCGGTAAGGCGGCTCTGCAGTAAAGCGCCGAAGGTCTCTCGCGATTCGTCGGGCAGGCCCCAGTAGCCGCGTCCGACATTGTTGCCCTGCAACCAGATTTCGCCGACCGAGCCGTCCGGCAGTTCGGCCGCGGTCACGGGGTCGACGATGACGGCCCGCAGGCTGCGTGCGATCTGACCGCACGGCACATGCGCGACTGCTCCGACGGCATCGGCCGCGACCGGCACCGCACGCCCCGCGGCGAGCTGATCTCGATCGAAGTACGTGGCGGTCGCCTGTGCCTGCGGGGCGATGGTCGACACGAACAGTGTTGCCTCGGCGATACCGTACGAAGGTTTGAATGCCGTGACAGGCAACCCGTATGGCGCGAACGCTTTGTTGAAGGTGGTGATCGCACCGATGCTCACGGGCTCAGAGCCGATGATGAGCACCACGTTGCTCAGGTCGATGTCGTCGCCCGGCGCGGGCAGCCCACGTTGTGCCGTCCACTCGTAGGCGAAGTTGGGTGCCGCGGTGATCACCCGACTGTGCCGCGATTCATCGGACAGCGCGCGGATCCACCGCTGGGGTCGCCGGATGAAGGCGGTCGGCGACATGAGTGTCGAGTGCCCACCATAGACGGCGGGAAAGCCGATCATCGACAGCCCCATATCGTGGTAGAGCGGTAACCAGCTGACACCGTGGGTGTTTCGGTCCAGCAGATCGATCGACAGGATCATCTGCAGCAAGTTCGTGCCGACCGCGCGGTGGGTGATCTCGACGCCGACCGGGGGCCGTGTCGATCCCGACGTGTACTGCAGGTGTGAGACATCGTCTACGTCGATCACAATCGGCTCGAACATCTCCCCCGCCGCGTCCGGGATCTCGTCGATGCACATCACGCGCGGTTGCCGCCGAGGCGGCAGTGTCATCAGGAACTCACCGACCGCCGGGTTCGCGGCCGTCGTCGTCAGGATCACTGCGGGCTGTGCGTCGAGCAACGCGGTCTCCAGCCGTTCGGCGTGGCCCTGTAGTTCCGGGGCGAACAACGGGACCGCGATCATGCCCGCCTTGATCACCGCGAAGAAGGCCGCGACGTAATCGAGCCCCTGCGGCGCGAGAATCGCGACGCGCTCGCCACGCGCGGTGGTCTGTTGCAGGTGTGCGCCGATCGCACGCAACCGGACACCGAGTTGGGTCCACGTCAGCTCGGTGACCTCGCCGTCCGATCGGCTGTGGTCGACGTAGCGGTACGCGATGGTGTCGCCGACATTGGCGATGTTGCGCTCGATCAGGGATATCAGGTGGACACCGGGCGGGAGCACGATGTCACCGTGAGCGTCGAGGCAGTCCTCGACCCGCAACAGACCTTTTGGTGCCTCAAAAGCCATGACCGCAGTTTATGACGCAGCGCAGTCGGGGCCGGCTCCCCGTGGCCCGATGCCGCTACCTTGCGTGGCTGTCGAAGAACTGCCAAGACTCCTCCGACGCGTCGAAGCCACGGGTTGCGGGGCCGACCGCCTGCACGGGCAGGATCTCCGGGGCGCCGGGCCATGTGTGGCCGCCTCCGTCGACTCGCATGAACACCACCGCGGTGCCCTGCGCGCACGGCGCATAGGCAATGCGTTGTGTACTGGTGCCGTCACCGGTCGCCGGTAGGTCTTGCTGCGCGGGGACGCCGGGACAATCGTTCACCTGGCGCCACCGGTCGACCAAGGCCGGGGCGGACAGGATGTCGCTGGCGCCGCCACGGCCCGTCATGGCCCCGCCGTCGAACGGCACGATCGGGTCGGCAGTTCCATCGGTGGCCAAGACCGCCACCGGTCGCGACGGGTTACAGCCCACGCTGACGCCGAGAGTCCCACCGACCGGGGCGATCGCGGCGAACAGGTCCGGTCGGTCGCACGCCAGCCGGTTCGCCATGAATCCACCGGCCGACAGGCCCGTCGCGAACACCCGACCGCGATCGACGTGGTATTCGGTGACCAGTTGATCGACCAACGTGGAGATGAAGCCGACATCATCGATCCCTTGCCGGTCGGGCACCGAGGCACCGCGGCCGTCGGCCCAGCTCAGATCGATACCGTCGGGGTACACCACGATGAATCCGTGCGCGTCGGCAACGGCGTCGTAATGGGTCAGCGCGGCCTGGTCTGCGCCGGTCGCACCCGCTGCGTGCAGATTCACCACCAAGCCGGACGGATGTTCGACACCGGCTGGGACATGCAATTCGTAACTGCGGGCCAGCCCGCCGTAGTCGATCTGGGCCGCCGGCCAAGGCCCTGTGGTGGCTTGGGCCATCGGCCCCGGCACGAGCGTCGCGACGGACACGACGGCGGTGGCGATCATCAGGCCGATACGTCTGAACGCGAGCCGCATGATGCCAATATGCCCGAAACCGTCCAGGGAGACCGGGACTTCGCTGAGACGACAGATTCTGCCGAGGTGTGCTTCTCCGGGGCGGATCAGCTGCGCTCCAACACGGCCGCGAGCTGATCGAACGTGAGTATCCAGCCGTTGTGGAAGTTCTCGAATTCCTCGGACGGCAGCAGGGAGTGCTCGATGGACATGAGAGTCTGATCGTCGCCTACCGGCGCGAAGTTGACGTTGACGACGCTGACTCCGGTCGGGTCCGACCAGTTCGAGTTACTCCAGGTGAAGCTCAGCAGACGCGGCCGGTCAATGGTCAGGAATTGCCCGGTGATCAGCACGCTGGAGCCAAGATGGTCGACGTCGAACCGCACCCTGCCGCCGACCCGGGGCTCCACCTCCACCGCCACGCAGCGTGACGGGCGCGGGCACATCCACTCCCGCAGCGCCTCCGGGTCCAGCCATTCGTCGAACACCACCTCCGGCGTGGCGGGCATGACCCGTTGCACCCGGACCACCACCGTCTCGGTGCTCATCGGCGGCCCTTCTTTCGCCGCAACCGCTCGGCCAGCGCCTCTGTGCGCACCGACCAGAATTCGGTCTGCTCGTTGATCCATTGCTGGGCCAGCGTCAGCCCATCGGGTCGCAGCGACAACCAGTGCTCACGGCCACGCACCTCACGCCGGACCAGCCCGGCCGACTCCAGCACCCCGATATGGCGCGACACCCCGGCGAACGTCATGGGTAGCGGGGCAGCCAGATCGGTGATCCTGGCGTCCCCTTGGCGCAGCGTCTCCAGCAGCAGCCGGCGCGTGGGGTCGGCGAGCGCCGCATACGCCCGGTCCAACACCTGATCTTCAACCACATTGTTGACTATATCCGCCTGGCGTGGTGTGCTGAAGAACAGATATTCAACCATATTGTTGAATTTTGCGAGGAGCGCACATGAAGACACCGCCGATCGTCACCGCACTGCAATGGGATGCCGCACACCAGCAGATGCTGGTTCGTGAAAAGGAATTCACCCGGGCTCGAGATGAACTGGCTGCAGCGCGCCGCCGCATGCCGTGGACCCGGGTACGCCCCGACTACGAATTCGACGGCCCAGACGGGATTGTGACGCTGCTCGACCTGTTCGGCGGCCGGCGCCAACTCATCGTCTACCGCGCGTTCGTCGATCCGGGAGTGCGCGGCTGGCCCGAACATGGTTGTGTCGGTTGCTCATTGATGGCCGACCACATCGGCAACCTCGCCCACCTCAATGCCCGCAACACCACGCTGGTGTACGCCTCGCGTGGCTCGCAGGCCGACATTGCGCGGATCAAGACGCGGATGGGCTGGAACATCCCCTGGTACACCATCGTTGCCGACAGAGATTCCGGACACGCCTTCGACGTCGACTTCGGCGTGGACCAATGGCACGGCACCAACGCGTTCATCCGTGACGGCGACCGCGTCTTCCGCACGTACTTCATCAACAACCGCGGCGACGAGGCGTTCGTCAACACCTGGGCGTTCCTCGACATGACGGCCCTGGGCCGCCAGGAGACCTGGGAGGACTCGCCCGAGGGTTACCCCCAGACCGCACCGTACGAATGGTGGGACTGGCACGACGAATACGGCACCCGTGAACCATCGCGGTGGTTCGGCGACCCGGACCCGACCGACCCCGATGATCCCAGGCCGGCAGCGTGCCAGTGCGCAGCCGGCCGCTGAGCTCAGCGCTTCTCGAAATGCTGATAGTCGATCGGAGATCGCCAAGCCCCGCCCCACTGCCAGCCGCGATCGGTGAATGCGCGCACCGCGGGATCGTTCTCGTGGAGCAATCCGGGATCGGTTCGCGTGCGATCCAGATACCGCGCAGCGTTCGCCGGTTCCAGATCGGCACCGTCGAGGTACGGATTGAGCAACGGATTGAGATCGATGGCCCGGCCGTAGGCATGCAGTGACCAGTGGGCCGAGCCCGGAATGCCGCGGCAATTGAACGCCGAGGTGTTGTTGTCCGCCATGGACAGCTCGTCCTCGGCGCGCGAATAGTGGTCCACTGTGCGCATGCGCTCGATCGGATAGCCCATTCGGTACAACTGCTCGAAGATCGCAATGACCTGTGGGACAAGGTCTTCGTGCACGACGAGGGCACCACGATGGGGCTGGCCGTCGAAGCCGAGGTAGTCGAGCTCGACGCGGCGCAGCTGCTCGGGCCCGACGGGGCAGCCCGGGCGCCAAGTGGCGCCCAGGTCAGCGGCGGTCACCCGGTTGACGGAGGCCGGTGCCTGCACCAGGGCCGACGACATCGTTGCCGGCGGCAAGTGAGGCGGTGCGGGAGAGCACTGGACCAGCAGCACGGCCGTCGCCAACACAGCGACCGCCTGCCAGGCTGCGGTCCGGTCCATCAACCCTTTGTACCTGGGTACCTGGCAATCCCATCACACTGCGGCGACGCCGCTGCGCGGCCGGACAATTCGGGGTTGACTGGAGGCCTCACGCCACAGAAAGGGGCGACGGACATGGTGGTGGATTCAGGCTCTGCCGCTCCGGCGCCGGGCCGCGGGCCGGCCCGGCACATCCGGCTGACCTCGCACAGCGGTGCGGCCGATGCGCTGACCATCCACTGGGGCGCGCCGACCGCCGCGCAGCGTGGCCCCGTCATCGGAACGACGACCACGCGTGCTCACCGCAATGTGATCGGCACCCACAGCGGGTCCTACAGCGTGTACCGCGCCCTGGCCGTGGCGGCCGGAGCGCTCTCGCGCGAACACCGGGCAGATCTGACCAACACCGCGCCCACCGATGTGATCGGGCCTTACCCGCAGTGGAGCGATCCGGCCGCGATCGTGAGCCTGGATCCATGGGGGGCGATGGTCGCCGAGGCGTTCACCGCCGAGCTGGCCGCCGGCTATGACATCCGCCCGACCATCGCCGTGACGAAGGCCCACGTGATCGTTCCGGAGATCGCCGAGGCGATTACCAAGGGCCGGCTCCAGCCCGACGGAAGGGTCCTGTTGCCCAGCGGCGCCGCGCTGGTCACCAAGGCCGCAATCGAGCCGGTCTGGTATCTACCCGGCGTCGCGGCGCGGTTCGGGTGCAGTGAAAACGACCTGCGCCGCGTGTTGTTCGAGGAGACCGGCGGCATGTACCCCGAGCTCGTCACCCGTGGTGATCTCGAGGTGTTCCTGCCGCCGATCGGCGGGCAGACCGTCTATATTTTCGGCGCCCCGCGCGATCTGGCTGACGTGGGCGTCGAATTGACCGCCCGGGTCCACGACGAGTGCAACGGGTCGGACGTCTTCGGATCCGACATCTGTACCTGCCGGCCGTATCTCACCCATGCGATCGAGGAATGCATCCGCGGCGCCCAGCGTGGCGGGGTCGGCCTGGTCGCCTACTCCCGCAAAGAGGGCCGCGCACTCGGTGAGGTCACCAAATTCCTGGTCTACAACGCCCGCAAGCGCCAGGAGGGCGGTGACACCGCAGAGGCCTACTTCACCCGAACCGAATGTGTTGCCGGAGTGCAGGATATGCGGTTCCAGGTACTCATGCCCGATGTGCTGCACTGGCTGGGCATCCGCAAGATCCATCGCCTGGTATCCATGAGCAACATGAAGTACGACGCCATCACCGGATCCGGCATCGAGGTCGGCGAACGGGTGAACATCCCCGACGAGCTGATCCCGCCGGACGCTCGTGTCGAGATCGATGCGAAAATGGCCGCCGGCTATTTCACCCCCGGACCGGTACCCGACGCCGAGGAACTGAAGATCGCCAAAGGCCGCGGCCTGTCGTCATGACCGCCGCCGACACCGAGACCGCCACCGCGGTCGCCACCCTGCGCACCACCGGCGCGATCCGCGAACGTGCGGGTGTCCTGCTGCACCGGGCCCGGGCGGGCCGCTCACCGTGGTTCGTGGTCGACGACGATGCGTTGCCGCGCGCGGCCGCCGAGGTCGTCTCGGTCACCCGTGAGCGGTACCCCGACCTGCGCATCCCGTATCACAGCCGATGGCGCCACTTCGAGGCCGGCGGCGTAAACCGCAAGGCCGAACTCGACGCCCGCCTGGCGGATCTGGCGCCCGCGGAACGGGCCAGAACACTCATCGATCTGACCGTGATCAGTGTCCTGCTCGACGCCGGCGCCGGGCCGGGCTGGCAGTACCGCGAAATCGCCACCGGGCAGCGCTTCGCCCGCTCCGAAGGCCTCGCGGTGGCGAGTTGGCACGCCTTCCTCGACGGTACGTTCTCCAGCGACCCGGAGCGGCCCTGCCAGGCCGACGCCATCGGGCTGGCCACTCTGCAACCCGATGCACTCGAGCGGGCGTTCCAGGTGGGTCCGCACAATCCCCTCGTCGGACTCAACGGCCGGGTGCAACTGTTGCGTCGTCTGGGTGCCGCACTGGCGGCCCAACCCGAGGTGTTCGGACAGCCGGGCCGCCCCGGCGGGCTGTTCGACACTCTCGGTGGCCCAACCGTCACCGCCCACACCATCTTGAGCCGGCTGTTGACATCATTGTCCGGTATCTGGCTGGCCGACAACGCCATTGACGGCCAACCCCTCGGCGACTGCTGGCGTCATCCCGCGGTGCCCGGCGACGGACCGTCGTGGGGCTGGATGCCGTTCCACAAGCTGTCACAGTGGTTGACCTACTCGCTGCTGGAACCGCTCGAATGGGCCGGCGTGCACGTGAGCGGCCTGCAGGTGCTGACCGGGCTGCCCGAGTACCGTAACGGCGGTCTGCTGCTCGACACCGCGGTGTTGCAGCTCCGGAAGCCCGAGTGGGCGGCGCGTACGTGGTCGGTCGGAGACGAACTTGTGGTGGAGTGGCGTGCCCTGACCGTCGCGCTGCTCGACGAACTCGCCGCGCAGGTACGGACACGACTCGGTGCCGGCGCAGAGCAACTGCCGTTGGCCTGTGTGCTCGAAGGCGGTACCTGGGCAGCCGGGCGGCGACTCGCCCGACGGCTGCGGGCCGGCCGCCCGCCCCTGGCCGTCACCAGCGACGGCACGGTCTTCTAAGGAGGGCAGCATGGGCAATCTGCACATCATCGACCATCCCCTGGTTCAGCACAAGCTCACCATGATGCGACAAAAAGAGGTGTCCACCAAGGGTTTCCGGCAACTGCTCACCGAGATCTCGATGCTGATGGCCTACGAGGTGCTGCGCGACGTCCCGATGCACGAGATCGAGATCGATACGCCACTGGAATCCACCAAAGGCTCGGTGATCGACGGCAAGAAACTGGTTTTCGTATCCATCCTGCGGGCCGGCAGCGGCATCCTCGACGGCATGCTCAACGTTGTCCCGAGTGCGCGCGTCGGCCATATCGGTCTATACCGGGACCCGAAAACCCTTGTCGCCGTGGAGTACTACTTCAAGATGCCGAGCGACCTGCAGGAACGCGACGTAGTCGTGGTCGACCCGATGCTGGCCACCGGCAATTCCGCGGTGGCTGCCATCGACCGGCTCAAGGAATACCAACCGAAGTCGATCAAGTTCGTCTGCCTGCTGACCTGCCCCGAAGGCGTCGCCGCGATGCAAGCGGCACATCCCGACGTCGCGATCTACACCGCGGCACTGGACCGCGAACTCGATGCCGACGGCTACATCGTGCCGGGCCTCGGCGATGCCGGCGACCGCATCTTCGGGACCAAGTAACCGTGGCCGCCGAAACCGGGCGGGGCGACAGCGAAGTCGCGCCAGAACTCACAGCCGGCAGGCAATCGCCACGGCATCGCTGGGGCCTGGGTGCGTTCGCCGTTGTCGAGGCGGCCTACCTGCTCATCTCGGCAGCATTCGTCGTGGCGTTCACCCGCGACGGACCGCCGCAGACGGCAGCCCTGGCACTTGCCGTGGCGGTGCCGACGCTGGCCGCAGCCGGCTTGGCCTTGCTCATCGCCCGGGTACGCGGCAACGGACCACGAACTGACTTCCGGATGCACTGGTCATGGCGGGATTGGGGCATCGGCGTCGCGTTCGGGATCTGTGGGCTGTTCGTCACGCTGCCGGCGGCGATGCTGTACAGCTCGATCGCCGGGCCGGAGGCGAACTCCGCGGTGGGCGAGGTGTTCGGCGGGGTGCGGGCCTCCTGGCCGGTGGCCGTGCTGGTTTTCGCCGTCATCGTCGTCGTCGGGCCGGTCTGTGAGGAGATCCTCTACCGGGGCCTGCTGTGGGGTGCGCTCGAACAGCGCTGGGGACGATGGGTGGCGCTCGGAGTGAGCACGGTGGTGTTCGCACTGGCCCACCTGGAATTCGCGCGCTTTTTGCTGCTGCTGGTGATAGCCGTTCCGCTCGCGCTGGCCCGATTTTTCACCAATGGCCTGCTCGCCGGTATCGCCGCGCATCAGGTGACCAATCTGCTGCCGGGCATCGTGGTGATGCTCAGCCTCACCGGGGTGATGCCTGCGGCCTGATTCGCCGGTCAGCGTTTGCCTTCACGCACCCTGGTAGGGCGATGACGGCCGAAGTGGTTATTCGTCATCAGACCGCGCATTGCGCCGCCACTCAGAGATTTTTCGGCCCATCGAATCAGCCGCACTGGTGGCCGCCTGACCGACCCCGTCGACGATCCCGCCGAGGCCGTCGCGGATGCCCCGGATCAGCGGATCGTCGGACTGGTCGAAACCGTCCTTGTATTGGCGCGCAGCGGCGCTGACGTCGTCAGACCAGCGAGCTTTGTCGTCGTCGGCACACATCGGGTAGTCACCTGCCATGATCGCGCCGTATCCGCCGGTGTCGACCCATCTGGTCAACGCGGCCGCCCGCAGCACCGAGAACGGGTGGCTGCGCAACTCGAGGTTGAGCAGCTTGAGCACGCCGTCGCGCATGTCGCCGGCGGCGTCGTAGTCCCTGGCCTGGGCCAAGAAAGCCTGGGTGTCGAGTTTGTCCAGCCGAGCGCCGGCCGCCAACTTGAGTTCGACGCGGATGGCGGTGTCGAAATCCTGCCCGCACAGCAGACCCGCGCGGTCACCAGAAAGTTCGGATTTGCGTTGCCATTCCTGCAGCGCCGCCACGATGGCCCGCAGCGCCCACCCGCCCAGCGGGATGAAGCCGAACGACGATGCAAGGTGCATCAGGTGATTGAGCATGGTCCGGTAGACCGCGTGCCCGCTGAGTGCGTGGCCGAGCTCGTGGCCGACGACGAACCGCATCTCGTCGTGCGTCAACAGGTCGTACATGCTCGAGGTGATGACGATGAACGGATCGTCCATGCCGATCGTGTACGCATTGGCGAAAGGTGACTGGATGACAAACATTTCAGGCTTGCTCGGCGCGTCGAGCACCTGCACGCACTCGTCCAGCAACGCGTCCAGATCAGCGAACTGACGCGGCCCGACCCGCGCCGAATTGGCCAGGTACACCAATCGGTGCTGTCGCTCGCGCAACATTCCCGAAACCAATTTGAGGATCTGGTCGAACCCCTTGAGGCGGCGTAGCGCGGTCAGTGCGGTGCGGTCGGCTGGATGCTCCCAGGCCCGGGAACTGATACCGGGGAATACGGTTCGCATGGTCGCGGGTGGCTGGTTCATCGCGGTCTGCCCTTCGTGGTGTCTGACTCAACACTACGGAGAGGTTGCGCCGCGCCCCTGACACCGATTTTGCGCCACCGCACGGCCTCAGGCGATGATGCGGACCAGGTAGGGGGTCATGCCGTTGGTGCGCACCGGCGAGACTGCCACCCCCCGGTCGGTGGTCTCGACCATCTGACCGTTGCCGATGAACAAGGCCACGCTCTGTGTGCCCTCCGGACCGTAGAAGATCAGGTCGCCGGGAGCCGCCTGCGCCGGCGCGACCTTCTGACCGACCTTGTACTGCTCACCCGAGGACCGCGGCAACTTCACACCGACACCGGCGAACGAGTACACGATGAGACCGGAGGCGTCGAAACCGACGACGTCGGGCGCGACAGGTGCGGCCGGAGTCGCCCCGAGACCCAGCAGGCCGGGGAACAGTCCGGGAGAAGCCGGCGTGGTGGGTGCAAGAACCGGTCCCGCGGCGTCCGGCAAAGCCGGATTCGCGGTGGCCACGGCCGCGTCACGGACAACACCGCGGGTGGGCCCGTTGGAGTCACCTCCACCGTAGACAAACGGCACGCCGCGTTGCGAAAGTGCCCGGGAGATAACCTGTTCGATGAACTTCTGGTTGCCGGCTGGCCGCTGGTACGGGTCGGCGGACGCCAGTCCGGGGGCCGCCAGCAGCAGGGCCAGGCTGACCATCAAGGCATACGTGCGCTTCATCGGCTTCTTCAACTCTCTTCGATCCAGTACCATCCGAGGCCGACTGCCCGTCGACAGCAGCCACCGCAACTATTTGTACCGGCGAATTTGCTGCTTGCCCAATTTCTATGTGGCACAACGCTAATGAGATGCAGTACCGTGACCGAACGGTGACTCGGAGCGGCCGCGGAACTTGACGGCAAGCTGCAGCAACCCGGGAATCACACTGTCGAACCATGTTGTGCTGCAACAATTTTTCTCACAACGTCCAGAGACCTGACAAGATAGCGGTCATGAACGCGACGACAAGCTGGTCGACCCGGCTGTGGAACGACATCGACGACACCTTCACGGCGATCATGGCCCATCCCTTCATCACGGGGCTCACCGACGGCAGTCTCGACGAAAAGGCTTTCGCCCACTACGTCGCCCAGGATGTCCACTATCTGCGGGACTATGCGCGCGCACTGGCGATCGTCGCGGCGAAGGCACCGACGCTGACCGACACCGCAATGTTCTCGCGGCACGCCGCCGAAGTGTTCGATGTGGAATTGGAACTGCACACGCAGCTACTGCCCGAACTCGGACTGGACCCGGTGACACTGAATGCCGAACCCGTGGCGCCGACCACCCGGGCGTACACCAGCTATCTGCTCGCAACGGTGTACAGCGGCAGCTTCGCCGACGGCCTGGCGGCGGTGCTGCCGTGCTACTGGATCTACGCGCGGGTGGGGACCGAACTGGCCACCCTGGGATCGACTGACTCGCGCTATCAGCGCTGGATCGACAGTTACGGCGGCGAGGCCTTTGCCGCCACCGTCTCGGAAGTGCTGGCTCTGACCGACCGTGTCGGGCCGACCCTGACCACGGCGGAGGAGGCTGTCGCGCGGGCGCATTTCACGCAGACTGCGCGCTATGAATGGATGTTCTTCGACGCCGGATACCGGCGCGAAGGCTGGCCGGTCTGACCGGCTGCCCGGTGCCCGCTTGACATCGCAGGCGGGCACCGCGCGATCAAACGCTTACTTCAGGGCGGCCAGTGCGGCGTCGTAATTCGGTTCGTCGGCGATCTCGGGCACCAACTCGGTGTAGGCAACATTGCCATCGGCGCCGATCACCACGACGGCGCGACCGAACAGACCGGCCATCGGACCGTCGGCGATGGTGATGCCGTAGTCCTCACCGAAGCCGTCCCGGAAGGCCGACGCGGTGGTGACGTTCTCGATGCCCTCGGCACCGCAGAAACGACTCTGCGCGAACGGCAGGTCCTTCGAGACACACACCACGGTCGCGCCACTGGCGGCGGCCTTCTCGTTGAAGGTACGCACGCTAGTGGCGCAGGTCCCGGTGTCGATCGACGGGAAGATGTTCAGCAGCACGGCCTTGTCGCGGAACTGCTCGCTGGTGACGGGGCCGAGATCAGTGCCCGTGAGGGTAAAGCCGGGTGCCGGCGAACCGACGGCGGGCAACTCGCCCACGGTGTTGACGGGGTTTCCACGCAAGGTTATCTGTGCCATGTGCACAGTCTGTCAAAGCCGGCGGCAGGCCAGGCAGGCCGGGGTGCGACCATGGGGCCGATGATCGATCTGCCCGACGGGGTGCGTGCGATGGCCGCGCGTGGACCGCAGTGGCAGGACTGGGTCGACCGGCTGCCTCGCCTGCTGCGAGCCCAGCTCGATGACTGGGAGCTCACCCTCGACGGCGATCCCATGCACGGTTTCTGCTCGGTCGTGCTGCCCGTGCGCACCCGCGACCGCGGCGCTGCGGTGCTCAAGGTGGCATTGCCCGACGAGGAGTCCGAGCACGAGCATCTCGCGTTGCGCCGGTGGGGCGGCAACGGCGCAGTCCGGTTGCTTCGCGCCGAGCCGCACCGCCGAGCCCTGCTGCTGGAGCGGTTGCACACTCGAGATCTCAACGCGCTCTGGGATATTGAGGCGTGCGAGATCGTGGCATCGCTGTACCGTCGGATCCACGTTCCGGCACTGCCGCAACTACGCCCACTATCCGGATTCGTCGAACGCTGGACCGCAGACCTGACGGCACTCCCCCGCAACGCCCCGGTCCCACGCCGCATGGTCGAGCAGGCAATCACCCTGGGCGCCGAACTCAGCGCCGAACCCGCGAGCTCGGCAACGCTCATCCACAGCGATCTGCACTACGACAACGTACTGCGCGCCGAGCGGGAACCGTGGCTGGTGATCGACCCGAAACCGGTCAACGGCGATCCGCACTACGAGATCGCACCGATGCTGTGGAACCGGTGGGACGAGCTGAGCGGTTACGTCCGCGACGGGGTCCGGCGCCGGTTCTACACCTTGGTCGACACCGCCGAGCTGGACGTCGATCGGGCCCGGGCCTGGGTGATCGTGCGAGCGATGCACAACGCGATGTGGGAGTTGACCGAGCAGGACAAGCCCGACGCGGACTGGCTGACCACGTGCGTGACCATGGCCAAGGCCGTGCAGGACTGATCGCGCTCAGCCCCCCAGGTGGGTGGCGGTATGAATCCGGCCATGCCATGACGCGATCTGCCGGGGATCGGTGACGGCATAACGTTCGACCAACTCCGGTTGGGGCGCCGGGGGCATCGGTGCGACCGGCAGGAAGCCGTCCACGACCCGCAGCGAACGTGACTCGGCGACCACGTCGCCCACGAGCAACGAACGGCCGCCGAGCTCACATGCGAAGGGCAACTCCGGTAGAGCACCCGCAAGTGCGAGCCCGGCCATCATGCCGATGCTGGTCTGCACACTCGATCTGACGACACACGGCAGCCCCGTCGTCTCGGCCACCCGTAAGGCTCGTCGCGCACCGCCGAGCGGGCCGCACGACAGCACGGCGATGTCGGCGACATCGTGCACCTCGGGCCCCGCGGCTCCGAGCAGTGCCATGTCGACCGCGACGCGCACCTCGACCCGGGCCCGCACACGGGCACCGTCGGTGGCGGCGTGGCAGGGTTGCACGACGAATTCGAGCCCGCCGGCCGCGCGGTCGAGGGCCGTGATCGCGGTCACCGCGGTCTCGACATCCCACCGCCCCTTGGCATCGCAGCGGACTGCTCCGGCGGGCCCGACCGCGTTGCGCACTGCGGCCACCCGTGCGATGTCATCGGCGAGCGCGGTGCCGACCTCTACCACGGCGGACCGGCAGCCCGCCGCCAGGGCGATCTCATGGGCGCGGGCCGGATCGACGGCGGGCACGGTGGCGGCGATCGGTATCCGACCGCGGACCGGATCGGGCCAGCCCACCGTGCCGGGCTCGGTCGCCGCGGTCAGCCAGCGCACCAGCGTCCGGGGGTCGGCGGCGGCCGGCGGGCTGAACTCGCCCCAGCCCTGTGGGCCCTCGACCAGCACGCCCTCATGGCTGGCGCTGCCGTCGCGCAGGGGAATCGCGAATACCGGAGAGCTGTCGAAGTCGATCAGGGTCTGCACAAGCAGGTGACGCTAGCCGACGTAGACCGGTCAGAGAGCGCGCGGCAGCTGCCTGCTGATGAGCGGGGCCAGCCGGTCGGCCATATAGGCATGCCCGGCGTCGGTGGGGTGAATGCCGTCTCTCGCGATGAGATCGGGCCGGTCGAAGAACCAGCCGTCTTCGATGGGGTCGAAGAACACTGCGCCTACGTCGTGAGCCTGGGTTTTGAGGATGTCGCGAATGCCCAGGATCGAAGGTGGCACGTCGGCTGACACCCACGGCGGACCGACGACCAGCAGTTTGGCCGACGGCGCGATGTGCTGCGCAAGCGTAAACGCATTGTGGCTCATCATCGTGATCGCTGCCGGGTCCATGTCCTTGTCGTTGCGCGATCCGAAGAACACCACCAATGTGTCGTCGGGTTTCACGGCCCGGGCCGTCAGATCCCCGAAGACGCTGCCTCGGTTGCCCCTGGCCACATATCCCGCTCCCCCTTCCGCGACCACGTCAGCGTTCAGCTGTACGCCGCGGTGGGCCAGCTCGCTCCACGCGAGGCTCGACCAGCCTTTCGGTCCCAGACCGCCTTCATCCGTCCCAGTGGTGTACGAGTCGCCGATCACCGCGATGTGATTCAGATGCGGATCCAGGCCGGACGTCGTGAACCGCTCGACAGGGGTGTGGGTGACCACGCCCGCCAGCAGACCAAGTGAGAGGACGAACGTGAACAGACGACTCACTGCTACCTCCACTGCCGGTGAGACGACGCGTCCCGCACCATGATCACGGCAGGCCGACGGACTGCCCGAGGCAGGTTACCCCGGCCACGGTGACACGCTGATAACGGGACCATTACAACCTGCGGCACAGGCTGTTTCGCTACCTGGTGCATCTATCCGGCGCGGGCTGAAACACCGGCGGAGCGGGTCTCGAGCTCGCTATCGATCCGGTGCAATCTGTTGGGTGGTTCCGCCGGCCTGATGTCGACCATCCGGCGCATCCAGCGGCGGGCCGGTTCTTCGACGATGTGATAGAGCAGGATCGCCCCGAGAACCGACAAGGCGAACAGGCCGAGCACGGTGACCTTGCCCGACAGGGTGGGCGTCAGCGTGAGCTCGAACTGCTTGACCGTCCATATCCAGGCGGTATGGACAAGCTCATGCACCATGTAGAGGCCGAAGGAGATCTGCCCGCCGTACACCAGCAGCCGGGTGGACAGCAAGGCGGGCAGGCTGCCGGTGCCTACGGCCAGCACCACGATCAGCGGCACGAAAAGCAGGTCGACAAGACCACCGGCGTCACCCACGGTGTTCAGCGGGTGCGCGTCGAAGAAGTACAGCCCGGTGACGACCAGTGCAATCAGCGCAATCGACAGGTAGCCGGCACGGCGACGGGCCGTGTCACCGAGGTCTAACTTGCGCACCGCGGCGCAGGCCAACGCGCCCGCGGTGAATTGCATGACGATTCTCGGCAGCCAGCTCCACGGCGTATAGATGTGCCCGCTGACCATCATCAGCACCACGGGAGGCGTCGATGCGGCGATCGCCAACAGCGTCAGGCTGCGCGCGCCGGTGGCCCGGGCGACCCGGAACACGACCAGGATCAACGCCCCGAACAACAGGTAGGCCAACCATTCTGCGCTGATCGACCAGGCCGGGCCGTCCCAGCTGGAGCCGTCGAAATAAGGTTGGAACCACAGCTGGACGAGGAAGAACTGTCGGAGGTAGCTGACCGCGCTGTACGGGCTGATGTCCTCGGTCGGGATATGCCCGACGTTGAGGGTGAAGATCACCCACAGCGCGGCCAGGTGCAGGGTGACCAGATACACCGGCCAGACCCGCGACAGCCGCAGCCACAGGAAATGCAGCGTCGCGCGGGTGGACCAGGATGGCCCCATCTGATCAAAGTAGTTCCAGGTCAGCACGAAGCCGCTGAGGATGAAGAACAGGTCGACGCCTTGCGCCCCGCAGTTGAGCACGGGAGCCAGCGCCTTGGTGGTATTTGGCGCGACCTCATAGAGCAATGGGCGGAAGTGGAACAGCACGACCCACACGGCTGCGACGATGCGCAGTCCGGTGAGGGCCTTGATCTCTGCGCCGCGCGCCACTTTGGTCCGTATCCTTGCCGATTTACGTGTCCACTCACCGATTCGCCCGCATCATGCGCCGTGGCTGGCCGAGGGGGAAGGCTCCCGCAACCGGGCGACCGGCAGCCTTCGCAGACTAGCAGCGGCGGCGCTTCGGCCGCGCGTCCATGTTCCTGTGTACTTGCTGAACCACTTCCCGATGGTGCTGAACAACAACCGGATCCGCTTGCGCAGCAAAATGATCAACCGATTTACCGCCCGCTTGTGTGGACGGCCGCGCGCGGCCTCGGCGTGTCGGCTACCCCCGATTTGTCAGGGTGTCGGGACCTGCGATCCGTCGTACTGACGCGCACCGTTGTTCACGGTGTTCAGCCAGCCGCGCAGTTGGGCTCCGGCGATCAGCGCCGATAGCCCACCAGCCGGCTGGGCGTCGGCGGGCGCGTCTGTCAACGTCCATGCCTGGCAGCCGCTGGTCTTGAACGCCTTGTCTGTCGGCTCGATCGCCACCGTCTGGGGCTTCTTGGTCATCGCATTGTCGATGATCGGATTCTGATCGTCACCGATCCGCTTCCAGTAGCACGCGCCGTCGCCGACGGGGCCCGCCGAGGCGTAGTTGCCCGGTGCGATGTCCTTGCCGACGACGAAAGTGCCGTCATGGTCAATGCTGGTGGCCAGAGCGCCGGCCGGCGCCGGCGGTGCGTTCGGATCCGGAGCCGGGGTCACGGGCGGCGCCGGCGGATTGGGCGTGGCGGGGTCAGCGGTGGCGACACCGCTGAACATTCCAGCCCCGGCCGCAGCAAGGGTCGCGGCGAGGATCGCTGCTCTCATCGGCCTCATAGCACGCCAGCGTACCCGGGTGCGGGGCGATGTCCCGCTGCCGCTGAGCGGTCTTCCCGGCCTGACCGGCCAAGGCAAACGGGGCCGAACGCGCCGGACAGTGCAGGTCGATCGGTGTGGGAAGCTCACAACGTGGATGCGCCACACCTGGATCCCGATGCGCCCGCACTTGCCGATGTGGTGCCGGCGGTGTTGAGCACGCTTGGGGTGAGGGGCTTCGATTCCCGCCTCGAGCTGCCCGGCCAAGCGCGCGGTGCCTGCGTTCTGCTGGTAGACGGGCTCGGCGCCGAACTGCTCGACGCCCACGCCGGTGATGCGCCCGTGC
The DNA here is from genome assembly GCF_000382405.1 of Mycobacterium sp. 141. Taxonomy (GTDB): domain Bacteria; phylum Actinomycetota; class Actinomycetes; order Mycobacteriales; family Mycobacteriaceae; genus Mycobacterium. Next base: position 2,846 of record NZ_KB908259.1, on the reverse strand, counting down.
TGGCCGGGTTGCGCGGGAAGACGCTGCAGGTCGGCTTCCCTTCCACCACCGCAGCCGGCTTGGCGGCCATCGGTACCGGATGCCGGTCAGGCGAACACGGTCTAGTGGGCATGTCGTTCCGGGTGCCCGACGCTTCCGACGTCCCTGTGCTCAACGCCCTGCGGTGGCGCCCGCACCCGCGCGGCGAGGACCTGCGTGAACGCATCCGCCCCGAGGAACTGCAGCCACTGCCCACGACGTTCGAGCGAGCCGCGGCCGCCGGAGTCGCGGTGAGCGTCGTCTCGGGCGCGGAATTCGCCGGGTCAGGACTGACCCGAGCCGTCCTACGGGGCGCCCGCTATGTCGGCGTACACGCCCTCGGCGAGCTCGCCGCCGGGGTGAGCGACGCCGTGGCCCGCGGCGGCTTCTGTTACGGCTATCACGGCGAGCTCGACCTCGTCGGGCATCTGCACGGGCCGGGTTCACCGGCCTGGCGCATGCAATTACGCCAGGTCGACAAGCTGGTGGAGTCGATTGTCGACGCTTTGCCGCGTGGTGCCCTGCTCGCCGTCGTCGCCGACCACGGGATGGTCGCGGTCGATCCCAGCGCGGTGGTCGACCTCGATATGCGTCCGGATCTGTTGGCAGGCGTGCAGGACATCGGCGGTGAAGCTCGGGCCCGCCACATCTACGCGGTGGCCGGCGCGGGCGACGACGTCGTGGCGCAGTGGCGGGAGGCGCTTGACGACACGGCGTGGGTGCTGGGCCGCGATGAAGCCATCGCCGCCGGCTGGTTCGGGGCCCGCGTCCGTGACGCGGTGCGCGGGAGAATCGGCGATGTCGTCGTCGCGGCACGCGGCTCGGCGGCATTGTTACGGCGCACGACCGAACCGATCGAGTCTTCTCTCATCGGGCAGCACGGCTCATTGACCAGCGCCGAACAACGGATTCCGCTGTTGTTGGCGTACGGCTGAACAGTGTTGGCGGCGCTGATTCGGAATCCGGTGTGCGGAGGCTTGCTGTCCCAATTCTGTATTAGATGATCTAAGATTCAGCGCATGAAGCTTGCAGGCCTGGCAGCAATCGGCGCGGCCGCCGCGATCGCATTCGCCGCTCCAGCACATGCCGAGATCGACACCGACTTCGCCAACCAGCTGCACACCTTCGGTATTTACGGACAACGTGACTACAACGCCTGGATCGCCAAGATCGCGTGCAAGCGGCTGCACAACGGGGTGGATCACGACGCTTACCAGTCGGCCAAGTTCGTCGCCACGAACTTGGCAAAGGACAGCACCACCGCGCAGGCTTGGCAGTTCTTGGGGACGGCCATCAACTTCTACTGCCCCGATCTGCAGCCGGTGATCGACCAGGTGGCAGCGCATCAGGGCTGATCGTCAGCCAATCCAGATCTCAGGACTCGGAGCGATACATTGAACGTTATGCGACCACGTCGGGTAGCCAGTCTGATCCGTGCCAGTGTCGCCGTGTGTGCCGTGGCGGGCAGCCTGGCCGCAGCGCCAGGTATGGCGTCCGCCGACGCCACCGATGACTACCCGATCCCAAACCGGATCCTCAAGACCACCTGTACCGCGGAGCAGATCATGGCTGCCGCCCGGGACGTCGAGCCCGTGTACTACGAGCGGTACATGATCGACTACAACAACAAGGCGCCCGAGCTGCAGCAGGAGACGCAGGACCGGATCCACTGGTTCTTCTCGCTGGATTACGCCGGCCGCCGGCAGTACTCAGAGAACACCGCGACCAATGCGTTCTACGAGAACATGGCGTGGAAGTGGCCGAACTGGGCGAAGCTTTTCTTCAACAACAAGGGTGTCGCCGCCCGTACGACTGATGTCTGCGCGAACTACCCGGCCGGCGACATGTCGGTATGGAATTGGCATTAGACCCTCGGCGACTCCACGCAGCGGGCTGTCCATTTCAAGGGCTTGACCGGCGTTCGTTTCTGTTCACGTCACCATCTGCGTTCGGCATGAACACGGTCACGTCGGGGTCCCGCAGGTAGCTACCCGGTTTGCGGTTCTGTTAAATAAGCTAATATCTCGCCTAATTCAGCTGACGATAACGATGACGAGGCGCAACGAGATGCACATGGCGCAGGCCAGCGACGACATCCGGTTTCGCACCGGCAGCCCCGCCGGGCATCCGGTGCCTGCCGTGTGCCGTTCCGCCACCGGACGGCGATGAGCACCGAGACGAAAAAGCCGCGCCGCAAACAGTTTTCACTGTTCGGCATCATCCGGCGGTTCTGGATTCCGGTGCTCATCGTGGTGGTGGTGGCGATCGGGACGTTCACCGTGATGCGGGTCCGTACCTTCTTCGGGGCCGGTGATGGTTCGGGGGTCGCCAGCGCGAAAGTCGATGACACCAAGCCGTTCGACCCCAAGGTCGTGGTCTACGAGATCACCGGGGAACCCGGCGCCACCGCCGACATCAACTACCTCGACCTCGACGCCCAACCACAGCGCGTCGACGGCGCGGCGCTGCCGTGGACACTGCGCCTGCAGAGCACCGCGCCGTCGGTGTTTCCCAACATCGTGGCCCAAGGCAACGGTGACACGATCAGCTGCCGGATCACCGTCGACGACGAACTCAAAGATCAACACACCTCCACCGGCGTCAACGCCCAGACTTTCTGCTTGGTGAAATCTGCATGAGCACCCCCACCCACGACGCGCCCACCGACGCGTTCCCGGCGAACCCACCGCCCAAGCACGCCGCCGAGCGCAGCGGTATCGCCAAGTGGATCCGGCGCCTGGCACTGCCGATCATCCTCGGCTGGATCGCCGTCATCGCGGTACTCAACGTGATCGTCCCCCAGCTCGAAGAGGTGGGGGAAATGCGCT
>NZ_KB908258.1 GCF_000382405.1 Mycobacterium sp. 141 | reverse complement strand
GATGGGCCCGTGGGCACAGGCTGTCTTCGACACCCTGGAGGGCCTGGCCAGCCCAGCAGTGCTCGACGAGGTGCTGTCCCGCGGCATGCTCGAAGTGCTGCCGTTGACCCACATCCGCGGCCGGTCGCTGCACGACTCCTTCGTCATCGTCGACGAAGCCCAGTCACTGGAACGCAACGTCTTGCTGACGGTGCTGTCGCGGCTCGGCGCCGGCTCACGCGTGGTGCTCACCCATGACGTCGCGCAACGGGACAACCTGCGGGTCGGCAGGCACGACGGTGTCGCGGCGGTGATCGAGAAGCTCAAGGGCCACCCGCTGTTCGCCCACATCACGTTGCAGCGCAGCGAACGCTCGCCGATCGCCGCGCTGGTCACCGAGATGCTGGAGGAGTACAGCCCCGGCGCCCTGCCCTGAGTGATTTGTGTGCGTTTACTGGCGCTCACCGCTGGTAAACGCACACAAATCGCAGGGCCGGTAGGCTGCCGGGGTGGCGAGACTCCCCGACAGCCAGGCGTGGCGGTGGACCGTCGTCGGCATTTTCGTCGCCGTGGTGGTCCTGGTCGGCGGTGCACTCACGGGTCACATCCGGAAAGCCTCGGCCGATGATGTCGACTGTGCAGTGGAGAAGTGCATCGCCTTCACGTTCGACGACGGCCCCAGCCCGTACACCGATCGGCTGTTGAAGATCCTGCGGGACAACGACGCCAAGGCGACGTTCTTCGAGATCGGCAACAAGGTCGCGGCCAACCCTGCGGGCGCCAAGCGGGTGGTCGAGGCAGGCATGGAGCTCGGCCAGCACACCTGGGAGCACCCCAACATGACCACCATCCCGCCTGAAGACATCTCGTCGCAGCTGTCCAAGGCCAGCGATGCCATCGAGGCGGCGACCGGTCAGCGGCCGAAGCTGTTCCGCACCGCAGGCGGGCTGATCAACGACGCGGTGCTGGCCGAGGCCAAGAAGCAGGGCCTGGCCGACATCAACTGGGACGTCATCCCATTCGACTGGGCCAACGACTCGAACACCGCGGCCACCCGGTACATGCTGATGACTCAGATCAAGCCCAACTCGGTGGTGCTCTTCCACGACACCTACTCATCCACCGTCGATCTGGTGCAGCAGTTCATCCCGGTGCTCAAGGCCAATGACTACCACCTGGTGACGGTCACCCACCTCCTCGGACCGCGGGAGCCGGGTACCAGCTACGGCAGCCGCGAGAACGGTCCACCCGTCAACGGTCTGCAGGACATTCCGCCCGCCAGCATCCCGGAGCTGTCGGCGACGCCGTCGCCGGCCCCGATGCCGAACTTCCCGATCACCGACATCCCCGGTGCCAACTCCGGTGGGGTGAACAACGGGGCGTGAGCCGGTGAGATGTGCATCGCACCCGCTAGAGGACCAAAGACCCTAACCCGATCGGTCGTCGGAGACAACGCTGGTGGCATGCCCGACACCACGCTCGACAGCGCCACCATCGTCAAAGCCGTTCAGCTGGCCTCGCGTGCCCCGTCGCTGCACAACACTCAACCGTGGCGGTGGGTGTACACCTCCGGCGCGGACGGGAGGGGCACAAGCAGCTACGGCTTGGAGCTGTACCTCGATCCGGAACGGGTCGTGCGTTCCACGGACCGTTCGGCGCGGGAGGCTGTCATCAGCTGCGGGGTGATGTTGGACCATGTCGTGGTCGCTATGGCAGCCGCCGGCTGGGCTGCCGACGTCGAGCGGTTCCCCGACCCGAACCATCCGGATCACCTGGCGACGCTGCAGTTCAGCCCGCTGGGTTTCGTCACCGATGCCCACCGGCGGCGCGCCGATGCGATCTTGGCCCGTCGCACCGACCGGCTGCCGATGGCCGCGCCACCGGATTGGGAGTCCTTCGAACCGATGCTGCGGACCTGGCTGGACACCGGGCCGGTGCATCTGGACGTGCTGACCGAGGACATGCGGTCAGAGGTGGCCGATGCCGCCATGCTCAGCGAGTCGCTGCGGCTCTACGACTCCGGATATCACGCTGATCTGGCTTGGTGGACAACGCCTTTCGCGACAAGTGACGGCATCCCGCAGAGTGCGCTGGTATCGGCGGCCGAAAGTGAACGTGTTGCGCTGTCCCGGGCGTTCCCCGTCACCGCCCACACCGATCGGCGCCCGGCCATCGCCGACGACGCGGCACGTGTCATCGTGCTGTCGACCGACGGCTTCAGTCGCGCGGACGCGTTGGACGCCGGTGAAGCACTGTCGATGGTGCTGCTGGAGGCCACGATGGCAGGCCTGGCGACCTGCCCGGTGACGCAGATGACCGAGCTGCATGCCAGCCGTGACGTCGTTGCCACCCTGATCGGTCGGGACGCCTGCCCGCAGGTACTGGCCCGGATCGGGCTCGCCCCGGTGCTCGAAGAGGTGCCGCCGCCGACCCCGCGCCGGCCTGTCACTGACTTCCTCACTATTGCATAGAGATTCGTCATGCTGTTGCGATCGGTCCCGACAGCGGTGAGACTCGGGAGATGATCAGAGTCTTCCTGGTTGACGACCACGAGCTGGTGCGCCGCGGCCTGATCGATCTTCTCAGTGCCGATCCGGAGCTGGAGGTGATCGGCGAGGCGGATTCGGTGGCGCAGGCCCTGGCCCGGGTACCCGCGAGCGCGCCAGACGTCGCGGTGCTCGATGTGCGCTTGCCCGACGGCAACGGCATCGAGCTGTGCCGGGAGCTGTTGTCGCGCATACCCGATCTGCGGTGCCTGATGTTGACCTCGTTCACCTCCGACGAGGCGATGCTGGATGCCATCCTCGCCGGTGCCAGCGGCTACGTCGTCAAGGACATCAAGGGGATGGAGCTCGCGCAGGCCATCAAGGAAGTCGGGGCCGGCCGGTCCCTGCTGGACAACCGGGCGGCCGCGGCGTTGATGGCCAAGCTACGCAGCAACGCCGAGCGTGCCGACCCGCTGTCAGGCCTGACTCAGCAGGAACGGGTTCTGCTGGAGCTGCTGGGCGAAGGCCTGACCAACAAACAGATCGCAGCCAGGATGTTCCTCGCCGAGAAGACCGTGAAAAACTATGTGTCGCGCTTGCTGGCCAAGCTCGGCATGGAGCGACGGACTCAGGCTGCAGTCTTCGTCTCCAAACTGGACCGACCCGGCTAGGTTGGTCGGGTGGCCGACGATCTGCGAGGAACGCTGTCGCAGTTGCGATTGCGTGAATTGTTGACCGAGGTCCAAGAGCGGGTCGAGCAGATGCTGACTGGTCGGGACCGCCTTGACGGGCTGGTCGAGGCGATGCTGGCGGTGACCTCAGGGCTCGAGCTCGATGTCACGCTCAGCACCATCGTGCACACCGCGATCCAACTGGTCGATGCCCGTTACGGTGCCCTGGGTGTCCGCGGCGAAGCTCATGAGCTGACGCAGTTCGTCAACGAGGGCATCGACGACCCCGTGCGGGCGAGCATCGGGCACCTGCCCGAGGGACGTGGCGTGCTCGGCGTGCTGATCGACGATCCGAAGCCCATCCGGCTCGATGACATTCGCCTGCACCCGGCGTCGGTGGGTTTCCCGCCGAACCACCCGCCGATGCGGACGTTCCTCGGTGTCCCAGTCCGGATCCGTGACGAGGTGTTCGGCAATCTCTACCTCACCGAAAAGATGACCGGCCAGCCCTTCAGTGAGGACGATGAGGTGCTGGTGCAGGCGCTGGCAGCAGCCGCGGGCATTGCCATCGAGAACGCCCGCCTCTATGAGCAGTCCAGGGCCCGGCAGGCTTGGATCGCCGCCACTCGAGACATCGGTACCGAGTTGCTTGGCGGTACCGATCCAGCAAGGGTGTTCCGGCTGGTCGCTGACGAGGCCCTCAAGTTGACCGGGGCCGACGGCACGGTGGTCGCCGTGCCGGCCGACGCCGAGGCCGACCGCAGCGACGTCGCCACGCTGCTGGTGGCTGCCACCGCAGGTGCAGTGAGTGGCTGCGGTACCGAGTCGATTCCGGTGGCAGGCACGGCTGTCGGGGAGGTCTTCCGGGTGGGCAGGCCGCAGCGCCCCGATCGATTCGAGTTGTGCGGATTCGTCGGTCCGGCGCTGGTGTTGCCGCTGCGCACCACCGACACGGTGGCAGGCGTCCTGGTGGCCTTGCGTACCGAGGGCGGTCCCGCCTTCACCGACGAGCAGATGGACATGGCCGCGGCGTTCGCCGACCAGGCCGCATTGGCCTGGCAGCTCGCGAGTTCTCAGCGCCGCGTTCAGGAGCTGGAAATTCTTTCCGATCGCGAACGCATCGCCCGCGACCTGCACGACCACGTGATCCAGCGGCTTTTCGCCGTGGGGCTGGCGCTGCAGGGGACGATTCAGCGGGCCCGCTCAGCAGATGTGCAGCGGCGGCTGAGTGAAAGCGTGGATGACCTGCAGGCGGTGATCCAGGAGATCCGCACGGCCATATTCGACCTGCATGGGCGTTCGGCGGGGACGACGCGGCTGCGCCAACGGCTCGATGAGGTGCTGGTGCAGTACTCCGACAGTGGTCTGCACACCACCACCCAGTTCGTCGGCCCCCTGTCGGTCGTCGACGCGGTGCTTGCCGACCATGCTGAGGCGGTCGTGCGGGAGGCGATCAGCAACGCGGTACGGCACGCTGCGGCAACCGAGCTCACCGTGCGGGTGGAAGTGGCCGACGATCTGAGCATCGTGGTGACCGACAACGGATGCGGCATCACCGGTGCGGTCAGCGAAAGCGGATTGGCGAACCTGCGTAACCGGGCCGAGGCGGCCGGTGGCCGGCTGAGCATCGAAAGTCGTTCCGATGGTGGCACAGTGCTGCGCTGGACGGTGCCGTTGCCGGCTTAGATCAGGCTTAGACCCGCAGGGTGCGGCGCGGTGTCGCGGGCAGCGGCGCGGCGTCTTCGGCGACCCGGCCGACCCGGATGAGCACCTGTGGGTACTCGCGCCCGTCGAATAGCTCCTCTCGCAATGCGGCTCGGGTCTCCGTGATTTCCAGGGGTTCGGTGATCGGGCAGCACGCCATGTCTGCGATCGTGGCGGTGAGCAGTAGCAGGCTGGTGGCCTCACCGGCGCGCAGCCGTGCCAAGGTGTCGTCGTCGCGGGTGCCGAGCGCCAGCACCACGGCATGGTCGGTACAGCCCGGACTGTTGGGTGGTTGCGCCAGAACGGGACCGGCGAACAATCGACCCGGTATGGGCGCGTCGGGATCCGATGTCGGGGTGTTGTGTGCGGGTACTCCGGCCAGCGACGCATAGCGACCGCTCCACCGGTTCAGCTCGCTCAGATAGGCGCGGTCTTCAATGTGGCGGGAAACCGCTTGTTTCACAATCGTATTGAGGCTTGTCAGGCATTCCACTCGGCGCAACGTCACCCCGGCCCTGGCCACCCGGACGCCCAGCAGGGCGATCTCAGCAGCGTTGGCCTCCCGTCCGCTGTAATGCCGACGGTCGGCACGGCGCCGTGGGATCGCGGTGGCCATCGCGAGGTCGGCCTCGTAAGGCGCTGCCGGGGTCAGGGTGAGTACCGCCAGATGGTCCGGGTGGCTCGGGTCGGGAATCCGGTGCACCGTGGCTTTCCAGCCCAGCCGGGCCAGCGCGGTGACACAGTGATGCAGCGTCGCGCCGCAACTGATCAGCAGATCGCGGCGGTCGGGATCGGTCGCGGGGAGATGCCGTGACGGATCGGCGTAGAGGTGCAGGCTGTGCGTGGCGACCCGCCATCGCCACGGTTGCGAGTTGTGCACCGACGGAGCCCGAACCGCCAAAGCCAACGCAGTTCGCAGCGTTTCGGAGTCGGGAAAGCTACTGCTCACCTCTTCACGGTGCCGCCGGTCGGGGCGGCTCAGTAGGGCAGAAAGTCCCTGGATCCGTGGGTTGCGCCCCGTTAGTCTCGGACCACGATCACCGGGACGGTCGCCGCGTGCGCCACCGCGGAGCCGACTGACCCCAACAGCATTCTGGCGAATCCGCCGCGGCCCCGGCTCCCGACGACGAGCAACTGGGCATCGCTGGGGGCACTGGTCCTGCACGTCTCCGCGATGTATCTGCCACCGTTCCAGCATGTGCTGGGTATCGAGCCGATCAGCGCCGAGGCGTGGGTGCGCGCGATCCTCGTCGCCGCGACGATTCTCGTTGCGGTCGAGGCACACAAGGCGTTTCGGCGCCGTCGGCCGATCGGCGCCCGCCGCTGAGTCGTCAGAAGCCGTCACTCCCAGACCAAGTCGAGCGGCCTCTCGGCGGTCAGGACGCGTGGGGTGGTAGCGCGCTCACCAGCGGCGTGTCCACGCCGATCCGGCCGAGTGCGTAGGCGCCACCGGGGGGACCGAGCGGGGTGTGGCGGCCCGGGAGAATCTCGGTGAAGAATGCGGCGTTGTCCGCCAGGTGCTGTCGCTGGTTCTCGGGCAGGTCGGCTTCGTAGTAGATCGCCCCCGCGTCGCACTCCAGCCGGCATGCCCCACAATCCACGCACTCATCGGGATTGATGTAGAGCGAACGCGCGCCCTCGTAGATGCAATCCACCGGGCATTGCAGGACACAAGCCTTGTGCATGACATCGACACATGCTGTTCCGATCACGTACGGCATGGTCAAACCGTACGTAGCCGGACAGGCCGAGAGGGTAAGCCGAAAGACCTTTTCGCGAGGACCAAAGTCACATCCGTCCCATGTTCGGCGCGAGAACTCGGGCGAGCAGACGCAAAGGTCTCCCGACGCCGGCGTGTCGAGGGACTTGAGCGTCTGCTCGCGGGGGAAAGTTAGTCGCCCTGCTTGACCTTCGCCATGGCCAGCACGTCGAGCCGCCGGTCCAGCTCTTCCTCCGACAGCTTGTCGCCGATCAGGCCGCGGTCGATGACCGTCTGACGGATGGTCTTCTTTTCCTTCAGGGCCTGCTTGGCGACTTTGGCGGCCTCCTCGTAGCCGATCGCGGAGTTCAGCGGGGTCACGATGGACGGCGACGATTCGGCCAGCTCGCGCAGGTGTGCCTCGTTGGCCACCAGGCCGTCGATGCAGCGCTCGGCGAACAGTCGGGACACGTTGGACAGCAGCGTGAACGACTCGAGCAGATTGCGCGCCATCATCGGGATGTACACGTTGAGTTCGAAAGCCCCTGAGGCTCCACCCATGGCGATGGCGGCGTCGTTGCCCACCACCTGACAGGCCACCTGGGTAACCGCCTCGGGCAGAACGGGATTCACCTTGCCCGGCATGATCGAGCTACCCGGTTGCAGGTCGGGCAGTCGGATCTCGGCCAGGCCGGTCAGCGGCCCCGAACCCATCCACCGCACGTCGTTGGCGATCTTGGTCAGCGACACCGCGATGGTGCGCAGCGCACCCGACGCCTCGACCAGCCCGTCGCGGGCCGCCTGGGCCTCGAAAGAGTCGATGGCGGTGCGCAGTTCGGCCAGCCCGGTCTCGTTCACCAGCACCTCGACCACCTTGGCGCCGAAGCCGTCCGGAGCGTTGAGTCCGGTGCCGACAGCGGTGCCGCCGATGGCCAGTTCACCCAGTCGGGGCAGCGTCGCCCGCACCCTTTCTATGCCGGCCTCGATCTGGCGGGCGTAGCCGCCGAACTCCTGGCCCAGCGTCACCGGCACCGCATCCATCAGGTGGGTGCGGCCCGACTTCACCACGGTGCGCCACTGCTTGGCCTTGGCGGCCAGCGACTCGTGCAGCACCTCGAGCGCCGGGATCAGGTGGCGCACAGCGGCTTCGGTGGCCGCGATGTGCGTCGCGGTAGGGAACGTGTCGTTGGAACTCTGGGACATGTTCACGTCGTCATTCGGATGCACCGTCACGCCGCCCGCGGCCGCGATCGACGCGATCACCTCATTGGTGTTCATGTTCGAGCTCGTGCCCGAACCGGTCTGGAACACGTCGATGGGGAACTGGTCATCGTGGAGGCCGTCGGCGATCTCGCCGGCTGCGGCGATGATCGCGTCGGCCTTCTCCGGGGCCAGCAGACCCAGGTCCTTGTTGACCTGTGCGCAGGCCGCCTTCAGCAGACCCAGCGCCCGGATCTGGGTGCGCTCCAGCCCGCGGAAGGAGATGGGGAAGTTCTCCACGGCACGTTGCGTCTGGGCCCGCCACAGGGCGTTGACCGGCACCCGGACCTCGCCCATTGTGTCGTGCTCGATGCGGTACTCGACGGCGCTGTCGATGGTCATGTGCTCCCTTTTGGTTTGTGCGGTCGATTACGGCAGGGGTCGGACGGCGGACGCGTCACCGATGAAATCGATGGCGGAGTATTCGTTGAGCTTGGACAGCCGGTGGTAGGCCTCGATCATCCGGACGGTGCCGGACTTGGACCGCATGACGATCGACTGCGTGGTGCACCCACCGCTGGCGTAGCGCACGCCCCTGAGCAGGTCGCCGTCGGTCACGCCGGTGGCGCAGAAGAAGACGTTCTCGCCGGACACCAGCTGGTCGGTGACCAGCACCGCGTCGAGGTCATAGCCCCGGTCGATGGCGTTCTGCCGCTCGGCGTCATCCTTGGGCGCCAGTTTGGCCTGGATCGCGCCGCCCATACAGCGAATGGCAGCCGCGGCGATGATGCCCTCGGGGGTGCCGCCGATGCCGGCCAGCATGTCGGTGCCCGAGTTGGGCCGGCAGGCCGCGATCGCGCCGGCGACGTCGCCGTCGGTGATCAGCCGGATCCGGGCGCCGGCGTCGCGGACGTCGGCGATCAGCTGCTCGTGGCGCGGCCGGTCGAGGATGCAGACCGTCACGTCCTCGACCGAAAGGCGCTTGGCTTTGGCGACCTGGCGGATGTTCTCGCCGATCGGGGCGCTGATGTCGATGGCCGCGGCGGCTTCGGGGCCGACGGCGATCTTGTTCATGTAGAAGACAGCCGACGGGTCGAACATCGCCCCGCGCTCGGCGACCGCGAGCACAGAGATGGCGTTGGGCAGGCCCTTGCTCAGAAGTGTGGTGCCGTCGACCGGGTCGACCGCGAAGTCGCAGTCGGGGCCGTCGCCGTTGCCGACTTCCTCCCCGTTGTAGAGCATCGGAGCGTTGTCCTTCTCGCCCTCGCCGATCACCACGACGCCGCGCATGGAGACCGAGTTGACCAGCTCCCGCATGGCGTCGACGGCCGCGCCGTCGCCGCGTTCTTTGTCACCGCGGCCGACCCACCTGCCTGCGGCCATGGCTCCCGCCTCGGTGACCCGGACGAGTTCGAGGGCAAGGTTGCGATCCGGGGCTTCGCCCCGCCTGGGACTCATGGTGTGATTCTCCCAGAACGGGACGTGGTTCGGGGAGCTGGGATACTGCAATCATGACCACCCAGCCCACTCCGGTCCCGAAGCCGGAAAAGTCGCGGTTGCTGCAGGACGGCCGCGACATGTTCTGGTCGATGGCGCCGCTGGTACTGGCGTGCATCGTGCTCGCCGGCATGCTGGGCATGTGCTCGTTGGGGACCGACGGACCGGGCCGTGGTCCGGCGCCGGTGTACGACGCGGTCGCCGGATTGCATGCCGATGCCGATGCGCTCAAGATCCCGCTGCGGGTACCACAGCTGCCCCAGGGCTGGCAGGCCAACTCCGGTAGCCGCGGCAGTATCGACGGTGGCCTCACGTTGCCGGATGGGCAGCGCGGGCGTGCGGTGTTGTCTCGGGTCGGCTACTTGACTCCCACCGGGGCCTACCTGAGCCTGACCCAGAGCAACGCCGACGAGACCGCGCTGGTGTCCTCGATCAAGGCAGGCGCCTATCCATCGGGGACGCAGAACGTCGACGGTGTCACCTGGGTGGTCTACGAAGGTGAGAACCCCGAGCCGGTATGGACGACGCGCCTGAGCGGCCCGGCCCAGGTCGCCATCACGGGCGCCGGCGGTACGGATGAGTTCCGTACGCTGGCTGCAGCGACGCAGAAGCAGTCGCCACTTCCCGTGCAGCGCTGACCGGCGGTTCAGCACGCTCAGGGCTTGTCTGACGCCGGCGTAGCGGGTTCGGTGTCCGAGGCGTCCGCTTCGGCGGGCGAGTTCGTGGCCTTGGCCGCCGCTACGCGCATCCGGGACCACAGCCGTTTACGGGGTGCTTCGGCCTCGGGCGCGTCCAGTTCGACACCTTTGTAGACCGCCAGATAGACGCTCACGGTGGTGACGATGATGATCATCAGCACCGGGCCGATCACGAGGCCGAAGAAGCCGAACATCGAGATACCGGCAAAGACGGCCAGCAGCATCAGTGCCGGGTCCAGCCGCGCGGCCTTCGGTACCAGGAACGGACGCAGCACGTTGTCGATGTTGGTGACCACCAGCAGATGCCATACCACCACGAAAATGCCGCCGGTGACATTGCCGAAGAACACCATTCCGATGCCGAACGGGATGGTCACGATGCCGCCGCCGAGCGGGATCACCGACAGCGCGGTCAGCAGGATCGCGAAGATGAAGAACCCTTCGTGGAAGCCGCCGATGTAGACCGAGATCGCGCCGGCGAGGCCCTGGCACAGTGCGATCACGAACTGACCTTTGACCGTGCCCTTGACCATGGCCCCGATCTTGGCCAGGTACAGATCGGTTATCTCTTCGCCGAGCGGATTGAGCCGACGGATGAGGGTCAGTACGCCGTCCTGGTTGACCAGCAGTGAGATGAACACGTACAGGAAGATGATCGCTGCCGTGATGGCGCCGACCATCCCTCCGACGGCGCCCTGTAGGACACCGAGTAACCATTCGCCGATGTGCTGAGACAACGTGACGATGGTCTCGCGCAACGATTCGGCCGTGACGTGGATGTGCAGGAACGGCACCCGCTCCAGCAACGAGTTGATGAGATCGAGAGTGCGGGAGCCCAGGGTGCTCAGATCGGTTGCGGCCACCCAGTTGCTGACGGCGTTGACCATCTGGGTGACCTGCACGATCCCGAGGAAAACCAGCAGTGACACCGGCACGACCAACAGCACCAGGGCCCACAGCAACGTCAGAGCGGCCGATACGCCGGCTCCGAACCGGCGAAGTAACCGGTGGTACAGCGGCGAGAACAGATAGGCGCTGACGGCGGCCATCACGATGAGGACGAAGAAGCTGCGCAGGAAGTAGGCGCCGGCGAGTAGCGCGATGACGGTGGTGACCGTCAACGCGCGTCTCTGGGTGAGCGTGAATTGGTTGTCCATACCGCCTTTCCCGCCGTTGCGCTGACCTTAGCGTCACGCACGCTGCAGGTTCGGCGGCTGCGCCCCGGCGAGTTTCATGGGGCGGTCTGCCGTGTGTCGCCGCCGTCGATGTGGTTGTCGGTGGGCGCCGTGTCTGACCTAGCTGAATGTCAGACAGCAATCTATTAGGCATGCCGTATCCTGTGTAGAGATATGCATAAGCAAATGTGTCTTCAGTTGCCACTGACGAACGGGATTTGCGATCGCTATGAGCGTCCGACTGTGATGGTCGGCATCGCTTCGCCTGTTTTCTGTGAGGATCTGCCCGACAATCATTCACTTTTCGATTTGTCTGTTTGCCTGGTGTATCTGCATTGTGACTATGAAGAAGAAACGAAAACGAGCCGATCGCAGGTGTTTGTGATGTACTCGGTTGCACTCGTCGACAATTGGGGAGGTGCGGAATGCCAGAAGATGCCGTGGCGGGGGTTAACGACAGCGGACCGGAGCAGGTTGCCGGTCAGATAACTGTAGGTACACCGGTCACGGTGTATCCCGGGACCGACGATGCCCTACATGGGGTAGTCGTCGAGGACTTCGCGGATCTGGCAGGGACCGCGGTCGAGATCGCCGGTGAGCGGATCGTCGAACCGGCCCGGCGGTGGGCCGTCAACCTCGACGACGGTGGCTTGGTGTTCGTCGACGATGACAGCATCGCCGCCGACCCACAGCTGGCCTGAGCCGCACCGCAGGTTCAGCGAGAGCCGGCCTGCGGCAGACGTCTGACACAGCGAAAACCGATGTGACTCATGCCGGTGTCCACCATCTGTGGACGCCGGGCCGCGGGCCGGTAGCGCATGCAGTAGCTGTCGGCGCACAGGAACGATCCGCCCTTGATCACCTTGCGGCCGATCTCGAACTGAGGCTGATTAGGGTCGAAGCTATCTGCAGCACAGCACGATTGCATGGCCCGATCAGCGCCGTACCAGTCGCTGGTCCACTCCCAGACATTGCCCGCCATGTCGAACAGTCCGTAGTCGTTGGGCGGGAAGCTGCCCACCGGTTTGGTTGTGCCGTATCCCGTTTCGGGTAGATACGGAAACTCGCCGTGCCAGTAGTTGGCCAGCCGCTGACCGGGCTGCTCCGGCTCGTCGCCCCACGTGTAGGCCGCTCCGGAAAGCCCGCCGCGCGCGGCTGTCTCCCACTCTGACTCGGTGGGCAGCGCCAGGCCGGCCCAGCGGGCATAGGCTTCGGCGTCCTCATGGGCGATGTGCACCACAGGGTGCGTCTCGCGCCCGCGCAGTGACGACCGTGGCCCGCGCGGATGGTTCCAGCATGCGCCTGGCGTCCAGGTCCACCAGAGGTTCAGGTGCCGCAGATCCACCGGGCCCGTGGTCCGCCGGAACACCATGGAGCCGGGCACCAGGTTCTCCGGCGGGGCGTCGGGGAAATCGGCGGCGCTGACGGGTCGTTCGGCGAGCGTGAGGTAGCCGGTTGCTGAAACGAACTGCGCGAACTGGCTGTTCGTCACCTGATGCGACTGGATCCAGAAGCCGTCGGTGCTGACCGGCCGAGCGGGACCTTCCTCGGCATAATGCCGGTCGGAACCGAGCATGGTGGTCTGTGCCGGTATCCAGACCAGGCCGGCATCGGACTCAGTCAAAGATCCGAGACCAATCGTCACGCATGCTGGCCACCGTCCACCCGCGTTCGCCGGCCAGTGCCAGCGCCTTCTCCGCGCCTGCGGTGTAATCGAATTCGCGCTCCGCGTCGTCGTGGCGCAGCAGCAAGCTCAGCGATGGGCCCGACCCCGCGCTGGTGTATTCGAGCATTTCGATGTCGCCGTTGGAGTTGCCCGCGGCGAAGATCGGCCGGCGCCCGATACGACCCCAGATGCGCACCGGCTTGATCGGGCCGTCATCGAAGAACTCCAGTGTGGGGGTGGTCTTGAGGTGGCCATCGGTGAAGTCGAGCCCGACCGAGCTGCCGATGACCCGTTCCGGTGGTATGCCGTACATCTGGGCGGTGACAGGACGCATGAAGTCCCGTCCGCCGCCGGATGCGATGTAGGTGGTGAAGCCGTTCGCCTCAAGGTAGCGCAACAGTTCGACCATCGGCCCGTACCCGCAGGCGGTGTATGGGCGCTTGAGCGTCGGGTGTTGGGCACCGGCGAAGAACGCCTTGACGTACTCGGCGTGGTCTTCGACGGCCAATCCCGCGTAAGCCGAGAGTATCCCGCCGGCAAGGACTTTCAGCGCCGAATCGTCGCCGGTGTAATGCTTGGTGACGGCGTCGCCGAACCAGCCGAGGTCGCCCGAGGCGGCCGCGGCGTAGGGCTGCCTGGCGGCCAGCGCGGGGTCGGCCGCGGCCTGTTCGGCCAGTCTGCGCACCAGGAAATCCAGCTGGATGTAGGCCGGCTTTTCACACCACAGCGTGCCGTCGTTGTCGAACACCGCGACGCGGTCCTCAGGTGCGACCTCGGCGGAGGCCCGGACGGTGAAGTCGACGATCCCCGCCTTCACCGGCCCGTCCTTCCATGACTCCAGTTCTGCCACGCTCACCCGCCCCGGGTGGCCAGGAACTTCTCCAGCTCCTCCACGGCGTTGTTGATGGTGAACGAGGCCGGCTTTTGGCGCGGCGGGAATTCTTTGAAGGTCTCCAGGAACTGGTTGACGATCGCGCCGCCGTAGAACATCAGGTACAGCCGGTCGATCACCCAGTCCCAGTAGGTGTTCGAGGTGACATCGGCGCGCTCGAACGGGTCGGTGCGCAGGTTGAACAACTTCGGCGCCCGCAGCTTCGTGAACGGTTCGAACCACACCTCGAGGGTGCCCTGGCAGCGCTGCTCCATGAATACGATCTTCCAATTGTCCGCCCGGATCCCCAGGACATCACCGTCGTCGGAGAAGTAGATCATCCCGCGCCGGGGCGACTTGTCCACCTCGCCGGTGAGATAAGGCAACAGGTTGTAGCCGTCGATGTGCACCTTGTACTCGGTCTCGCCGTCGGCGCCGGCCTTGTGGCCGGACTTGAGTTTCTCGACCACGTCCGGGTCACCTGCCGCTGCGAGAAACGTTGGTAACCAATCATGATGTTGCACAATCTCATTCGATACCGAACCGGCCTTGATCTTCTCCGGCCAACGAATCATCTCGGGAATCCGGAACGCGCCTTCCCAGTTCGTGTTCTTCTCGCTGCGGAACGGCGTCGTCGCACCATCGGGCCAGCTGTTGGCGTGCGGACCGTTGTCGGTGGAGTAGACGACGATGGTGTCCTCGGCGATGCCGAGTTCGTCGACGAGGTCGAGCAGCGTGCCCACGTTGCGATCGTGGTCGATCATCGTGTCGTGATACGGCGACTGCCAGCGTCCCGCCTGGCCCTCGCTCTCCGGCTTGGTGTGGGTCCGGAAGTGCATGTGCGTCATGTTCATCCACACGAAGAACGGTGTATCGGACTCGTGCTGGCGCCTGATGAAATCCGCACAGGCGGCAGTCGTCTCATCGTCGACGGTCTCCATCCGCTTTTTGGTCAGCGGGCCGGTGTCCTCGATACGTTGTTTGCCGACCGGCCCGTAGCGCGGATCCACCTCACCGGAATCCTCCGCGGTGGCCCAGGAATGAATGACGCCGCGCGGCATCAGTGCGTTTCGGAGCAAGGGAGCTTCCTCCTCGGTGGGGTAGTCCTCGTGCTCGGGTTCTTCTTCGGCATTGAGGTGGTACAGGTTGCCGAAGAACTCGTCGAATCCGTGTGCCGTCGGCAGGTACTTGTTGAGGTCGCCGAGGTGGTTCTTGCCGAATTGGCCTGTGGCGTAACCCAATGGTTTCAGCAGCTCGGCGATCGTCGGGTCTTCCTTCTGGAGTCCCACGTCGACGCCGGGCATGCCCACCTTGCTCATCCCGGTGCGGTAGACGCTCTGGCCCGTGATGAACGAGGCCCGGCCCGCGGTGCAGCTCTGCTCACCGTACGAGTCGGTGAAAAGCATTCCCTCATTGGCGATCCGGTCGATATTGGGAGTTGAGTAGCCCATCATGCCGCGGCTGTAACAACTCAGGTTCCAGATCCCGATGTCATCGCCCCAGATGACCAGGATGTTGGGTTTTCCGTTGGGCATTCGTAACAGCCTTTCCGTCAGTCCTTGGCCAGGAATTCGTGCAGCTTCTCCACCGCCTGATCGACGCTGAAGCTCGCCGGTGGGTGCCGCGGCGGAAACTCCTTGAACGTTTCGAGGAACTTCGTCGCCATCGCGGTGGCGTAGAACACGAAGTAGTCGTGCCGCAGGAACCACTCGTAGTAGGTGTTCGACGTGATGTCGGCGTACTCGTACGGGTCGGTGCGCAGGTTGAACAGCTTGGGCACCCGCAGCGGGGTGAACGGTTCGGCCCACACCCGCAGAGTGCCCTGGCAGCGCTGCTCGGCGAAGACGATCTTCCAGTTCTCGAACCGCATCGCGACCAGGTCACCGTCGTCGGAGAAATAGAAAAACCCGCGCCGGGGACTCTCGTCGACCTTGCCGGTCAGGTACGGCAACAGGTTGTAGCCGTCGATGTGCACCTTGTATTCGGTCTCGCCGTCGGCTCCCGCTTTGTGACCGGACTTGAGTTTCTCGACGATGTCCGGTTCCCCGGCGGCAGCGAGCAGGGTGGGCAGCCAGTCATGGTGTTGGACGATCTCGTTGGAGACGGTGCCGGCCTTGATCTTGCCGGGCCAGCGGATGAGTTCCGGCACCCGGAAGGCGCCTTCCCAGTTGGTGTTCTTCTCGCTGCGGAACGGCGTGGTGCCGCCGTCGGGCCAGCTGTTGCGGTGCGGGCCGTTGTCGGTGGAGTAGATGACGATGGTGTCCTCGGCGATGCCGAGTTCGTCGAGCACGTCGAGCACCGTTCCGACATTGCGGTCGTGATCGATCATCGTGTCGTGGTACGACGACTGCCACAGCCCGGCCTGCCCACGGCTTTCCGGCTTGGTGTGGGTATAGAGGTGCATGTGGGTGAAGTTGCACCATACGAAAAACGGATTACCCGCCTCGTGCTGGCGCTTGACGTAGTCGACCGTGGCGTCAGCGATGTCCTCGTCGATGGTCTCCATCCGCTTGGTGGTCAGCGGGCCCGTGTCTTCGATGGTCTGCTTACCGACGGGCCCGAACTTCAGGTCGTCGGGCTCGGTGGACGCCTCGGTGGTGGCCTTGCATTTCAACACACCGCGCGGCTTGGCCAGGTGGTACAAGCGGGGATAGCGATCCTCATGCGGATAGTCGAAGTTCTCCGGCTCCTCCTCGGCGTTGAGGTGATACAGGTTGCCGAAGAATTCATCGAACCCGTGCACGGTCGGCAGGTACTTGTTGAGGTCGCCGAAGTGGTTCTTGCCGAATTGGCCGGTGGCGTAGCCGAGCGGCTTGAGCAGCTCGGCGATGGTCGGGTCCTCGGCGGCCCAGCCGATATCGACGCCGGGTACGCCCACCTTGCTCATGCCGGTGCGGTACACGCTCTGACCGCTGATGAATGCGGCGCGGCCCGCAGTACAGCTTTGCTCGCCATAGGAGTCGGTGAAGCGCATGCCCTCGTCGGCGATGCGGTCGATGTTCGGCGTGCGGTAGCCCATCAGCCCGTCGCTGTAGCAACTCAGGTTGCTGATTCCGATGTCGTCGCCCCAGATGACCAGGATGTTCGGTTTCCCGTTCGGCATGGCGCCCCCTCGTATCGGATCAACTGTGCCCGTGGGACTTTATGCGCTGCGGGACGGCAGCGGCGCGGGTTGGGCACCGTGGCAGCGAAATTTACGGGAATGTCCACTCTGGCGTTGCGCACCGCGATGGCGCACCCTGTAGTACGGAGGTTGATCGACATGTACGAGAAGGATCTGTCCAACAAGTGGTTCGTCGAAATCGAGTTCTGCGAGGACGACATCCACACTCACGCCTCGGTACACGCTCAACTGCGCGACGGTAGCATCGCGACTACCGGTGATGCCTACCGCAATCCCAAAGATCCGAGCGCGCCGATGGTCGGCGAGGAGATCGCGGCCGCCCGTGCTCTCATCGCACTGGGTACCGAGCTGCTACAGCTGGCGTCGTCGCGGATCGAGCAGTGCACCCACCATCCGGTGCATCTGTACCGCTGAGATCAGTCGTCGCCACCGTCTCGGGCGGCCAATGCCTGCTCGACTCGCTGGCGGGCTCCGGCTAAGTGTTCTTCGCACCGTTTTGCCAGTGCTTCGCCTCGTTCCCACAATGTCAGCGAAGCATCGAGATCGAGGCCACCCTGCTCGAGTTGCTGCACCACGGCGATGAGTTCGTCGCGGGCCTCTTCGTAGCCCATCTCGCTAATGGTCTTCATATGGATCTTCCTCAACACTTCCTTCGATGCCGTCGCTCACGGCCGTGACCACGCCGTCGGCCACCCGGACCCGCAACCGGGTCCCGTCCGGCGCGTCGCCAACTGAACGCAACACCACCGGCGCGCCCGAGGTGGGCACAGCCTGCACCACGGCGTAACCGCGGGCCAGGGTTGCCGCCGGGCCCAGAGTGCTCAACCGGGCTGACAGGTGACCGATCGTGTCGCTCTCGGCGCTGACCAACCGGGTGACGTCGCGCTGCATCGTGGCACGGGCCCGCTGGATCTCCTCGCCACGAGCCGACAGGTCGACCAGCGGCTGGGCCAGCACCGGGCGGCTGCGCAGCTGTTCCAGGTGATGCTGTTCGCGATGCACCCAGTTGCGTAGCGCGCGAGCACTGCGCATGCGCTGGTCGGTGACCAGGGCCTGCTCTGCAGCGGCATCCGGCACGATGCGCTTGGCGGCGTCGGTGGGTGTGGCGGCACGCAGGTCGGCGACCAGATCGCACAGCGGGTTGTCCGGCTCGTGGCCGATCGCGCTGACAATTGGCGTGCGACAACCGGAGATGGCCCGGCACAGCGTCTCGTCGGAGAATGGCAGCAGATCCTCGACGCTGCCGCCGCCGCGGGCCAGCACGATGACGTCGACAGCGGGATCGGTATCGAGTGCCGCCAATGCATCCACGATCTGCGGTACCGCGTTGGGGCCCTGCACGATGGTGTTGCGGATGGCGAACCGCACGGCGGGCCAGCGTCCGGAGGCGACTGTGGTGACATCGTGCTCGGCGGCCGACGCGCGTCCGGTGATCAGTCCGATGGTGTTGGGCAGGAAGGGGATTGGCCGCTTGAGCCGCGGATCGAACAACCCTTCGGCCTCCAGCAGGCGGCGCAGCCGATCGATACGGGCCAACAGCTCGCCGATGCCGACAGCGCGAATCTCGCTGACCCGCAACGAGAATGAGCCACGGCCAGTGTAGAAGCTGGGTTTGCCGCAGATGATCACCTGCGTGCCCTCGGTCAGCTTGACCGGGGCATTGCGCACCAGATCACGGGGGCAGGTGAGAGTCAGCGACATATCGGCGGCCGGATCGCGCAGCACCATGAACACCGTTTTGGAATCCGGGCGAACCTTCAGCTCGGTCAGCTGCCCTTCGACCCACACCGCGCCGAGCCGGTCGATCCACTTGGCGACGCGGGTGGCGACGGCGCGCACCGGCCAGGGATTCTCCGGTGACTGGCCGGGTTCGGTCACTTCGCGGTCGCGCGGGTGATCCTGTTGGTGAGCAGCGTGACGAACGGGGCCCTGGCCTGGCCGGTTTCCTCATAGGCCAGCAATGCCTCCAGATCCGCGACGCGCAGCGAGCTCAGCCGGGCCCGCAACTGCGCCAGCGTCAGGGAGTCGTAGTCCACCTCGTCGACGATCGCGGGAGCGGTGCCCGACGCCGCCGGTTTCGGCGCCGTGGCACGGCCGTTGCCGGAGGCCGTGCCGGTTCCTGGCTCGCCCATGCTGTACAGGGCAAACCGGCCTTCGGTGCGGCGTTCGCCGTCGGTCTGCTGTGCGGGAACTTCGTCGGGCCCGGTATTCAGGTCCTCGTCGAAGGTGGCCCACTCGGGCTGCTCGTCCTTGGGCGGAAACAGCTGCTCGAGTGCTTCGTCACCCTTGATGACCAGTTCAGCGAGGTTCTGCTGCAAGTGCATGAGAAGGTTGGCGGCCTGGCTGGCCACGGTCATCGGGTACATGAGAATGGTGTGGGGGAGCCTGCGGGTTTCCTCGATCGCAGTCACCGCCGCGCCTACGAGTAGCCGGACCCCATACGGTGCAGTTCCCATGGGCAACAGACTACGGCTGGCTCGGGCGCGGCGGCTCCCCGTACCCTGGTGACATGCCGCCAACAGTGAATATGGGTATCCCGGGTGCTTCCAGCTCGGTGAGTTCCGGTGCTGCCGGCAAGCGCGTACTGCTCGCTGAACCGCGCGGTTATTGCGCCGGCGTCGATCGCGCCGTGGAGACTGTCGAGCGGGCACTCGAGAAGCACGGCGCACCTGTATACGTGCGGCACGAGATCGTGCACAACGTGCACGTGGTGCAGACACTGGCCAAGGCGGGCGCGATCTTCGTCGATGAGACCGATGAAGTGCCGGAAGGCTCCATCGTGGTGTTCTCCGCGCACGGGGTGGCGCCGACGGTGCACGAGACGGCCGCTGCCCGCGACCTCAAGGTCATCGACGCCACCTGCCCGCTGGTGACCAAGGTGCACAACGAGGCCAAACGGTTCGCCCGCGACGACTACGACATTCTGCTGATCGGCCATGAAGGCCATGAGGAAGTGATCGGCACCGCCGGTGAAGCGCCCAAGCACGTCCAGCTCGTCGACGGTCCCGACTCGGTGGACAACGTCATCGTCCGCGACGAGGACAAGGTGATCTGGCTGTCGCAGACCACGCTGAGCGTCGACGAGACCATGGAAACCGTGCAGCGGCTGCGGGAGAAGTTCCCCAAGCTGCAGGATCCGCCGAGCGACGACATCTGCTACGCCACCCAGAACCGCCAGGTTGCGGTCAAGGCCATGGCACCCGAATGTGAGCTGGTCATCGTCGTCGGCTCGCGCAACTCGTCGAACTCGGTGCGGTTGGTCGAGGTGGCGCTGGGTGCCGGCTCCCGGGCGGCCTACCTGGTCGACTACGCCGAGGACATCGACCCGACCTGGCTGGACGGCGTCACCACCGTCGGTGTGACGTCCGGGGCATCAGTGCCCGAGGTCCTGGTCCGCGGTGTCCTGGAGCGGCTCGCCGACTACGGCTACGACACCGTGCAGCCGGTTACCACAGCCAACGAGACGTTGGTGTTCGCACTGCCACGGGAGATCCGCGCACCGCGCCGCTGAGCGCACTTAACCGTCGTATTCCCAGGTGTTGTCGCGGTCGTGCGATGGACGTCGGCTCCGGTACTCCTTGCGACCGTCTTCGTCCTCGGCGCCGCGGTAGCGCACCCGCGAGACCGGGTGGTGAGATGCGTTGCCGTTGCGAGTGGGTGGCGCTTCGAACGGGTCCTCAAAAGGTTGGTAGTCGTCGAAACGACGGCGACGTGGCTGGCGGTCGTGCGCGGTCGCAGTGCGCCGTTCAGGCGGGGGCTGTTTGCGGGGTTCGCGCGGCTGGGCGCGCACGCGTCGGCGGGCGTCGGCCGGTGGTGGGACCAGCGGCGGCTCCGAGGCTCGTGGTGCCCGCGCCCGGCGCGGCCGCTCGGCGACCGGCTCACCGAACTCGTCCAGCAGCGGACGGCTGGGACGCGAGCGCGGGGGAGCGGCCCGCTTGGTCGCTCTGCGTTCGGCGCCGGCGTCCTCGGTTGCCTCGGGCCGTCGTCTTCTGGGCGGCTCGGTGCGCTGGGGCCGGTCGGCGCGGTCCGGGCGTCCGGCGCGGCTCTGACGGTGAACCTGCTGCGGACGATCTGCGCGACGCCGACGGGGCGTTGGCTCGTCAGCGGAACCCGGCGCCGACGATCGCCGTGTCGCGGGTTTGCGGACCAGTAGTCCTGACAGCTTCGCTGTGACAGCCGCCACAATTCCGGTTCCGGCCAGCGCAGCGATCGTTTTGCGGGCCTTGACCGTCCCGATCTTCTCGGCCTTGTCGGCGCTGTCCCGGGTCGCGAGGGCGAAGTACCAGCGTGCCAACCCGATCAACAACACCGCGGCGGCAGTGAACAACATCAACGGAAAACGTTCGATCAACGGATACCCGCAGTTGATGGCCACATCTTTCACGCCGCCCAACTGGCCGCCGTGGAACAAGAAGTACGACCCGGGCACCGCCACAAACAGGATCAATGGCGGCTGGATGACCGCGGTGAACACCCCGGATTGCCGCACAGCGAGGATCGCGCCCAGACAGCCCAGCACGTAGCAGACGGCGAAGACGGTACTGAGTTCTCGATCACCCGATCCTGCGTCGAAAGCAAAGCCGATCGCGGTAGCCGTCACGGCCAGCAGCACAGCACCCCACCACGGCAGACCTGGCCATTTGGGGTACACAGAGCGATGGTCAGCCGGCACTGCCGACTGCGCGCGCTGTCCTGACACAGGTAGACCGTACCGGCTCCAGCGCACCACATGCTGCCAGCGCGCGCTGGCGTGCCTTCGACTCTCTGGCAGACTGTGGTTCCTGTGAGCCTGAACTTGGGAATCGTCGGTTTGCCGAACGTGGGTAAGTCGACTCTGTTCAATGCCCTGACACGCAACAACGTGTTGGCGGCCAACTACCCCTTCGCGACCATCGAACCCAACGAGGGCGTGGTGCCGCTGCCGGATCCGCGGCTCGAGGAACTCGCGAAAATGTTCGGCTCCGAGAAGCTGGTGCCTGCGCCAGTGACGTTCGTCGATATCGCCGGAATCGTCAAAGGTGCATCCGAAGGCGCCGGACTGGGCAACAAGTTCCTGGCGAACATCCGTGAGTGCGATGCGATTTGCCAGGTTGTCCGGGTTTTCACCGATGACGACGTGGTGCACGTCGACGGCCGGGTCGACCCGCGCTCCGATATCGAGGTCATCGAGACCGAGCTGATCCTGGCCGATATGCAGACGTTGGAGAAGGCCATCCCGCGGCTGGAGAAGGAGGCTCGGACTCACAAGGACCGTAAGCCCATCTACGACGCCGCCGTGGCAGCCCAAGAGGTGCTCAACAGCGGTAAGACTTTGTTTTCTGCGGGTTCAGGGGGGCCTGACGCATCACTGCTGCGCGAGCTCAACCTGCTCACCACCAAGCCGTTCCTCTACGTGTTCAACGCCGACGAGGGTGTGCTGACCGACCAGGCGCGCAGGAGTGAGCTGCGCGAACTGGTCGCTCCGGCCGACGCGGTGTTCCTCGACGCGAAGATCGAGGCGGAACTGCTGGAGCTCGATGACGAGTCCGCGGCCGAGCTGCTCGAGTCGATCGGGCAGAGCGAGCGTGGGCTCGATGCGCTGGCCCGGGCCGGATTCCACACGCTGCGTCTGCAGACGTACCTGACCGCAGGGCCCAAGGAAGCACGTGCCTGGACGATCCATCAGGGCGACACCGCGCCCAAGGCTGCCGGCGTCATCCACAGTGACTTCGAGAAGGGCTTCATCAAGGCTGAGGTGGTCTCCTTCGACGACCTGATGCAGGCCGGCTCCATGGCAGCTGCCAAAGCGGCCGGCAAGGTGCGCATGGAAGGCAAGGACTACGTCATGGTCGACGGCGATGTCGTCGAATTCCGGTTCAACGTGTAGCCGGGTTCCGGTTCAACCCTGGAAAGTGGTGGGCTGCGGTAAGACCGCGGCTACTGCGACCCCAGCGTTATATAATCACGTATATAGCGAGCGAAGGGGCGCATGATGGCTGTCACCAGCGTGGACCTGGATCCGGAACTGATGAAGCGTGCCAGGGCGCTCACGGGCGAGCGATCGAATCGGGCCGTTCTGGATCTTGCATTGCGCCGGCTCATCGCCTCGAAGCAGAAGGGCGCGATGATCGACGGCATCGCGGGATTGGCTGATCTCGCCGCCGAGTTGGGTGCGCCCGTGACCTCTCCGGACCTAACCGAAACCTCGTGACGGACTACCTCGTCGACAACTCGGTCTGGGCAAGGTTGGCCACCCGAGACGAGGGGATCGCCGCGCGGCTGCGGCGCATCGAGCGAGCCCCGGCCGACCTGTTCGTCACATGTTCGCCGCAGGTGCTCGAGTTCTGCCACAGCGCTCGCACGCCCGAAGAGCACGCGCACTATCGCGAGCAGATCTCCCTCGGCTTCCCGCTCGAGCGTGCGCCCGACGAATCGCTGGTGCTCGAAATCCAGAGCGCCCTATGGAATTCTGGCCTCGTGCGGGCGGCCGGTTCACTTGACATACTCATTGCCGGCTATGCCATCGTGAATGATGCGACCGTGCTGGCTGCAGACCACGACTTTGACCACATCGCCAGGGTCGTCGAGTTGCGCCACGAGTACATAGCGCCTTCGTCCTGATGTTGTTTCGCGCTGGAATGTGGTCGAGTTCCGGTTCAACGTCTAGGCGCGGGGAAGCGGAGGTTTGGCAGTTCCCCGTGCCGGATCATCCACCAGTGTGTACACGTATGCGGCCACCTCGCCGGTAACGCCGCTGACGGAGACCGAGACGCGCCGATAACCTGATCCCTCGAATTCGTCGAGTCGCTGCCAGTGAGCTGGTAGGTCCCGGGAGGCGAAGACGTGTACCGCAACCTCGGGACCTGAGTCATCCAAGACGACCCCCGGGTAAATGCCCCAGCCACGCTCGTGAAGGTGACCTCTTATCGACCCTTGCGTCCAAGTGCCGGAGAGCTCGTAGAGCACGTGTGCGTTCGAGCGTCCCGGAGCGAGAGTGCCGTATACGGCCAGTCGGTGTTCCAATCCGAGTCGGTCGGCCGTACCCATCTCACTATTGTTGCCGCTGCCCGCGGGGTCAATCTTGCGGGTGCCGATGAACGATGGCGTCCAGGCTGTGTCGAGCAAAGGGACAGCACCTCAGTCTCGGCAAACGCTCCGTTGACATACCGTGTCTTGCAGACGACTTCGCCGTAACTGCCGACTCGTGGGCCGCACGCGTCCGGCGCGCCGACTTATCGTGGTTCAGACGTTCGTGCTCATTTCCATCTCCAGCACGATGAGCCGCAGCCGTCGCAGGGCGTAGTGCAGTCTCAATTTCACAGTGCCTTCGGCGATACCCAGATCGTCGGCGATCCGCTGGGTGGTCCAACCGAGATAGAACGATCGGCTGAGGACGGCGCGGTGTGGTTCGGGCAGATGCGTCAGTGCCTCTGCGAGCTGCATGCGGTCCAAAACGGCGTTCACCTCGTCGGCCCCCAACACTCGTCGGCCCCCCAACAAATGATCACAAGCTCAAGGCGCCTCGGGAGAACTGACCTCGTAACGAAATCGGGCCGATCGGCTGCCGTCGACGACGATGTTACGGCCGACGACGAAAAATCAGGCCCCTACGTCTGGCCCCTGTCAGTGAATAACGGGTGACGTCACACACAGCAATATCTCCCGCACCCATCCCCATCTTCGACAGTGGCGTTCAGTCGCGGATGACGGAGATCTCGTCGCCGAGCCGGTAGCCGCTCGTCAGCGGCAACCGGTCACCGCTCCAGAACGACCCGGGATCGAAATAGTTCTCCCGCTTCTCGGTGTCGATCAGCCCCATCTCCTCGTAGGTGATGGCAACGGTCTCGGCGCAGTACGCCGTCTCCAGGCCGGCTTCGCGCTTCTTTGCTTTGTTTCGCTGAGCGGACTCGCGAACCTTCTTGTGCACGAGCGGCATTCCCCGGGTGAAATCGCTGACGATCGGCAGTCGCCCGCGCATCCATCGGCCCGTCAGCCGCGCGGTGGTCGGAAAAGCGGTGCCGTTTATCCGCGCCACCACCTTCAGCAGCCGATCCTCCTGTTCCCGGGTGGCGAAAGGGACGAGTTGACGCAGCCAGCAGTGCTGGCCGTAGTGGTCCATCCACTGGTCGATGACCTCGCGGGCGTCGTTGAGCTGCACGCCGCGGTGATGAGTGCCGGTCCAGAGGTCCACGAGTTTGTGGCCCAGCTCGGCGTGCCAGATCAGCGGCGGCAGATCGTCGATTGCGACGGTCATCCCGACGTGGTTCACGGGCGCGTTGGTCAGAGTCTGGATGGCTCGGTCCGGTCCGGAGGCACCCCGGAAAAGCCAGATATCGCCGGTTCGGGTCTCCTGCAATGCCCGGCTGACGGACACCGTGTGCGCGTTCACTCGGGCAGCTTATGCAGAATCTGGTCATGAAAAGTCTTTGGAAATGGATTGGTCTGGCCGGTGTCGCCGGAGTGGTGGCCGGTGGTGTCCTGGTTGCCCGTGATCAACGCAAGCGCAACGCGTACACCCCCGACGATATTCGGGCTCGGCTGCATCAGCGGTTGGCCGACGCGGACACCCCGCCGGCAAGCTGAGCCGACAACGAGTTCTGTGCGCACCGAATGGAACTCGTGATGTCGTGACGGGAGTTACCCAGAGGCGGTGAGTTTCGGCCGGCGGGACCGTCTGATTTGAAGACAACATTGCCGAGCGCACCAAGGAGACCACCTATGCCATCGATCACGCCCGCGTTGTGGTTCGACGACCACCTCGCCGAGGCCGCAGAGTTCTACCTCTCGGTGTTCCCCAATTCGTCGATCGAGAAGCTCAACGACGTGTCCGTGGTCTTCGTGCTGGACGGCCACCGGTTCATCGGGATCAACGGCGGTCCGCAGTTCCCGTTCACCGAGGCGGTGTCGTTCATGATCGGCTGCCAGGACCAGGACGAGGTGGACTACTACTGGACCCGCCTCACCGATGATGGTGGGGAGGAATCGCAGTGTGGCTGGCTCAAAGACCGCTACGGGTTGAGCTGGCAGGTTGTTCCGTATCGATTGTTCGAACTGATCGGTGACCCCGATCCGGCCCGGGCGCAGGCTGCAACCAAGACGATGATGGGCATGCGCAAAATCGTGATCGCCGAGTTGGAGGCCGCAGCCGACGACGCTTAGCTCCAGGATGTCGGCCGCCGTCCGCCGGGCACGACGCTGCGGCACGTTACGTTGGACGGCGAGTGCGTGAACTGACGCACGGTGCCGGTCCCACGGAGAAGCATTCATGGCAGACGGCAGTGCCGGCGCGGAGGAGTTGATCGATCAGGTGCTCGACTCGGTCAGCGGTCTCACCATCCTGCGGAGGTCGCCGCACAACACGGTGTCGACAGTGCAGGCCACCACCGTCGTGCAACTGCGAGCACGTCGGCACGACTGGGGCGCGATGGCGGCGACGGGCCCGGGCGCCTGAACAATGCGCCGGTTGACAGCGATCGACGCCCAGACCTACTGGATGTCGGCCACGATTCCCAACGATCAGTTCATTCTGTATGGATTCGCCGGTGCACCAACCGAACTGGAGTCAGCACTGCGCGACGTGCGGCACCGCGCCGAGCGGTGCCCCGAACTGGGCCTGCGGATACGCGACGACCACCCGTGGCGGTATCCGCTGTGGGTACCGTGTGGCGTCGGCGACGACCAGTTCGCCGTCCACGATCTCGGCGGACCCGACTGGAACGACTGTCTCTCCGCGGTGGGTGGGCTGGCTGACCACCAGCTCGACGCGACGCAGGCCACCTGGCGGCTCCACGTTTTCCCGCGCGTCTGTGGTATCCCAGGCGCTGCCGAAGCGGGCACGGTGATCGTGCTGCAGATGGCGCATGTGCTCGCTGACGGCAGCCGATCGGCGGATCTGGCCGGATGGATGTTCGGCAGGCCCGCCATGGTAGCGACCGTCGTGGTGCCCCGGTTGGTGACTGCCAGACTGCCGTGGCGGGCCGCGCAGGCCGCGCGGTGGCATCGCAGGCTGGTGCGGGACGAGGACGGTGGTCACGTCCCCCGGCAGGCGCCGTCCCGGCCGGCGCTGTCCAGTAACGCCAGACCCGAGGGATCGCGTTACGTGCGCACCATCGTCCGTGACCGTGGACAGCTGGCCGGCCCGACGGTGACTGTCGCGGTGCTGGCTGCCGTGTCCCGCGCGCTCAGTGAGCACCTGCGTGAGCTCGGCGACGATCCCGCGGATCTGGGTGCTGAGGTGCCGATGGCCAAACCCGTTGTCCGGCAAGTGAACAACCAGTTCGGCAATGTCGGTATCGGGTTATATCCCGCGTTGGACCACGATGCCCGCATCGGGCACATCATGCACGATCTCGCCCAACGGCGCCGTCGTGCTCAGCATCCCGCGATGATGGCGGCCGGTCGGGCATTCGCCGCCACGCCGGCATCGCTATTACGTTGGGGCGTCAAGCAATTCGACCCCACGCTGCGTTCGGACACAGTGACGGGCAACACCGTGGTCTCCAGTGTCAACCGCGGAGCGGCGGATCTGCGCTTCGGTGCCGCGCCGGTGCTGGTGACAGCCGGATACCCGGCGCTGTCGCCGATGATGGGCCTCACCCACGGTGTGCACGGTATCGGTAGCACCGTGGCGATCAGCGTCCATGCCGCCGAGTCGGCGGTTCAGAGCATCGATGCCTATATAGCGCGCCTAAACCGGGCGCTCGAACCCGGCTAGCCGGTGAGGTCATCCGACCGACCGGCCGCCAGTCGTGACCACTGCGGTATGGGCCTGCCGTCGATGCGCGTGTTGGAACCGTCCACCTGTCACCGCTGTGGCCAGCCTGCTGGCGAATCCTCCCACGGCTCTTGACATCCGTACACGGTGAGATCCATGAGCGCGTAGCTGTAGTCCATGGCCTCCACGCCAGGTGCTCGAGCGCGGTCTCAAGGTAGGAAATGTCGCTGTCGCCGGTGGCCACCAACGCCTCGCCGGATACGTGCCAGCAGGGGCCGCTAACTCTCTACCGAGATTCACGTGAGGGATAAAAACGCGGCCGAATTTGTCCCTGACGTGAATCTCGGTGTTCGCGGTGGGGACTCTCAGCAAGCCTTTAGCGCATGATGTCGCGAACCTTGACGGTCTCGATGTCCTGCAGCATGAGGACGCGGGCGGTGTCCATATGTTTGCGCCAGTGCGCCTCGGCGGCATCGCCATCTCCCGACCGGACGAGCTGTATCAGCTTGCGGTAAGACCGCATCAGCTTGTCGTAGTCGGCCTTCGACACCGGTTGGCGCTCCTTGAACAGGAATGCGTGGTGCCGCACGGTGATCTCGTGCAGCATGCCGGCGATCATGCCCAGCGTGGCGTTACCCGACAACTCGACCACTCGGCGATGAAAATCACTGGTGGTCTCTGCCAGTCGGTCGGACTGGTGGTCCTTCGGGATGTGCTCGTCGAGGATCCGCTCCAGTTCGGCGAAGGTGGCCTCGTCGCCTTTCTCGGCCAGCAGCCGTACGGCCATCGGTTCGATCGCCGCACGCCCCACCAGGAGGTCGGCGATGTCGGCGCCGGACAGTTCGAGCAGCAGGCCGGCCGGACGGGCGACGATCTCGGGGCCGGGAACCCGCACCCGGGCACCGGTACGAGAGCCGCGCCGCACCTCGACCAGTCGCTCGGATTCGAGCACGCGCACTGCCTCGCGCAAGGTAGGCCTGCTGACCCCGAAATGTTCCATGAGCTCGGCTTCGTTGGGCAGAAAGTCGCCGTCTTTGAGCTGGCCGCCGACGACCATGCGCCGTAACGTGCCTGCGACGAGCTCAGCGGTCTTCGGGGAGCGGACCGGGGCCTGTGGCGTAATCGCGTCCGGCCCGATCATCGGTGCCAGCGGTGTACTTCCAGCCACAAGGTCTCCTGCTGATAGCGGACGAGCCAGCCGCTGCGGCGGGTGTGCAACTCAGTAAACCATGTGGGCTGCGGGCCTCGCCGCGAGCGGAGCAATCAACGTACCCGAATCCGCAGGTTGGGTCGTCTATCAGCTGGAAGGTTGACCGAGTAAACCTACCGTTCCACGTTCATCGAGGCGGTCGGTACATGTGC
Organism: Mycobacterium sp. 141; assembly: GCF_000382405.1. Classification (GTDB taxonomy): domain Bacteria; phylum Actinomycetota; class Actinomycetes; order Mycobacteriales; family Mycobacteriaceae; genus Mycobacterium. The sequence goes on along the minus strand of NZ_KB908258.1, from coordinate 357,240 downwards.
GCAATGCTTCGGTGCGGCGTTACTTCACCTGCTGTAGACCGAAGACGCCAAAGAAGGACCGCTCGCCTTCATACAGAAGCGTCAGCCGATCTGGAAAGCGAAGTAAGCCGCCAGTCAACAAGGAGTGGATTTCCGTCGAGCAGACACAAAGTTGCCCCAAATCAAGCGATTTGGGGCAACTTTGTGTCTGCTCGCGGAGGGTAGTCCTCGCGCGTACCAGGTCAGCCGATCGGTGCGTCGGCCGCCGGAGTCTCAGTCGCCGGACTCTCGGGCGGCGTGGGCTGCTCGCTCGACACAGTCGTGGTGGGGGTGGTTGTCGTGGTTGTCGTGGTCGTAGTGACACCCGACGGGGTGAGTGGCGGCGGGGGGGAGTTCGGGTCCAGCACGGCGTCGATGATGTAGATGCGGGCGTTCTGGGCCTCGATGCCGCCGCAGATCACCTTGGCGGTGTCGTTGACCTTGATGTCGCCGCCCTTGCCGGTCACGTTGATCTCAGCGCCCTGCTGGGTGGGACGCTGACCCTTGACGTCGTCCGGGCCGAGCAGGCCGAGGAACGCGTGGTAGTAGTCCAGGCTGGTGAGCGCGGCGACGTCGCCCTTGAGCTCGTCCAGCTTGCCCGGCTCCAGCGCTTCGAATGCGTCGTTGGTCGGGGCGAACACGACATATGGGCCGTTGTCGAGGACCGGGGCGATGTCGACGGCCGGGTTCATGCCGCCGGAGATGGCGGAGTTGAACGTGCTGAGCTCCGGGATGCTCGCGAGGACTTTGCTGACGGGTTGCTTCGACAGCGCCTTCCAGTCGGGCATTTCCTTCTTGAAGGCGTCGCAGCCGGGGCCCTGCGGGTCCGGGATTTCGACGGTGACCGTTTCCGTTGTTGTCGGCGCTGCCGGGTCGGCGGAAGCAGTGATCGACAGCGGCAGCGACGCTGCGATCGCAGCGACCGCTGCGGCTGCGCCGAGTGTCTTGGTGCGTGTCTTCATAGGTGGGTTTTCCTCCCGCTCATGCTTGGCCTGTGGTTCGTCGGCAGCCGGTGACGCGTGTGCCCAAGCGGGGGCACACGAAATACGACGGCCTCGGCGTTCCCCGCGGCGCCGCATCGGATGGTAAGGGTAACGGTACGGTTACGGCAAAGCGGAAGTGTCTACCGCGGCCCGTTCGACCTTACCGGCGCGCTCTTACCCTGATGCCGGCGCAGTAGGCCGCCGTGGCGAAGAACAGCCGGCCGTGAAGCCGCGCACAGCTGGTGGGGACGTGAAGACCCAATGGGCTGGGCATGCCGCCTTCGAGCTACCCCAAGGGTCTTCCAGGGAGTCCGATGCTGCGTGAATGCCCGCGAACGGCTGATTACGATGGCCGACATGCCCGAGCCGCTCATCCTCTCCGTCGCCGGTCATGCCCCGAAAGTGGATCCCGATGCCTGGATCGCACCCAATGCCAACGTGATCGGCCAGGTTTCGCTCGCGGCCGGCGCCAGTGTCTGGTACGGCGCGACGCTGCGTGCCGAGTTCGAGCCCATCGAGGTCGGTGCCGGCAGCAACATCCAGGACGGCGTGACCGTCCATGTGGACCCCGGGTTCCCGTGCCGCATCGCCGCCGGGGTGACGGTCGGTCACAACGTGGTGCTGCATGGCTGCACCGTCGAGGACGGCAGCCTGATCGGAATGGGTGCCGTGGTGCTCAACGGTGCGGTGGTCGGCGCCGGATCCCTGGTGGCCGCCGGGGCTGTGGTGCCGCAGGGGATGGTGGTGCCGCCACGGTCGCTCGTGGCCGGGGTTCCGGCCAAGGTGCGCCGCGAGCTCAGCGATGACGAAGTGGGCCACAACCAGATCAATGCGCAGGTCTACACGCATCTCACCGCACTGCACCGGCAGGGCGACTGAGTCGCGGCACGGATGCGTACGTGATGTCGGTGCAAGGCCGGCTGGACAGGGACTCGGGCATATGGGCCTGAGAAAGACATGAGCCTGAGAAAGAAACAGTCCCCGCGTCAGCGGGGACTGGCCATCACAGCATGGAGGGTTGAGGAACGCCTGCAAGGCGCAAACTCAACATGGGAAGCGCGCGCCGCGAGGCGCGCGCTTTCTTATACCGCTGTGCGCAGCGGTTGGAAGTCGTCAAACTGCTCCGAGGTGTCGCCCTCGACCAGGACATCGCCGTGGTAGAGAGCCTCGAAATCAACTTTGATGACATCGGCACTGGTGTCGTCGATCCACATGTACTGAACAGTAGGGGTCACCATTAAGGAATCTTTGAGTCACGATTCGGAAAATGGTGGCAATTCTTACTTCTGGGTAGGTTCCTGCCGCTAAGGCGACCCCGGACCGGCTCTTTTCGGCCTGCGAAGTGAATCGGGTTGGTGCCCGCCGATACCCTGACCGCCCAGGCGTCGATCATCGCGGAGATCACCGCGAAGGCCGCAAGGGGCGTCAGCACTCCGAGGAGCGGGTCAAGTGCCACCAGACCTGTCGCCGGCTGGTAATTGACCGGCCTGCGGATCAAGTGTGAAACGTCTCGTCGGCGTGCCTCCTGTGAATCAGCAGGTGTGCGTTGACGCGCCTAAGTTAACGTTGTTAAGTTAACGCCGATAACGGCCTGTGGGGAAGGGAATCGAAGTGCTGAACCGGATTGCCCACTTGGCCATCGCCGCGCCGCGGCGGATCCTCGTGTTAGCCGTGCTGGTGATGGTCGGCGCAGGGATCTTCGGGATTCCCGTCGCCAAGAGCTTGTCCGCCGGCGGCTTCCAGGACCCGGGGTCTGAATCGGCCCAGGCAGCCAAGCTGCTGTCGGACAAGTTCTACCGCGGCGACATGCAGCTGGTGATCAGCGTGACCGCTGATCAGGGAGTGCGCAGCCCGGTCGCGACGGCCGCGGCTACCGACATCGTCAACCAGTTGCAGGCCTCACCGGATGTGACGCAGGTCAGCTCGGCCTGGACTTCACCGCCGCCGGCAGCGGCCGCGCTGATCAGCAAGGATGGCCGGACCGGGCTCATCGTCGCAGGCATCGGCGGCGGTGAGAGTGGCGCACAGCAGCACGCCAAGGAGCTGACCGATCGGCTGGTGTACGACCGCAACGGCGTCACCGTGCGGGCCGGCGGCGAGGCGATGACCTACGTCCAGATCAACGGGCAGAGCGAGAAGGACCTGTTGACGATGGAATCCATCGCCATCCCGCTGAGCTTCCTGGTGCTGGTCTGGGTGTTCGGTGGGCTGCTGGCCGCCGCGCTGCCGCTCGCGGTCGGCGGGTTCGCGATCCTGGGATCGCTGGCGGTGCTGCGCGGGTTCACCATGATCACCGACGTCTCGATCTTCGCGCTGAACCTCACCGTCGCCATGGGTCTGGCCCTGGCCATCGACTACACGCTGTTGATCATCAGCCGGTACCGTGACGAGCTCGCCGACGGTGTTGCACCCGAACAGGCGCTGGTGCGGACCATGGTGACTGCCGGACGCACAGTGCTGTTCTCGGCGATGACGGTGGCGCTGTCCATGATCGCGATGGTGCTGTTCCCGATGTACTTCCTCAAGTCGTTCGCCTACGCAGGCATCGCGGTAGTGGCCCTGGCGGCGCTGGCCGCCGTCGTCATCGCCCCGGCGGCGATCGTGTTGCTCGGTGACCGCCTGGATGCCCTCGACGTCCGGCGGTTCGCCCGCCGCGTGCTCGGCAGACCCGAGCCGGTGCGCCAGCCGGTGGACCAGACACTGTGGTACCGCATGACGAAACGTGTCATGCGACGCTCGGTCCCGATCAGCATCACGCTGGTCGCAGTGCTGTTGCTGCTCGGAGCGCCGTTCCTGGGCATCAAATGGGGCTTCCCCGACGACCGTGTGCTGCCGCCGTCCGCATCTGCCCGTCAGGTGGGCGACGAGCTCCGGACGGCCTTCGCGGCCGATGCGGCGAGTGCGGTGACCGTCGTCATCCCGGATGCCAGCGGCCTGACTCCCGTCAACCTCGACAGGTACGCCGGAGCGCTTTCGACGGTGCCCGAAGTGACCTCGGTATCGGCCCCGGGCGGCACCTTCGTCGCGGGCCGGCTGGTGGGTCCGCCGTCGGCAGCGACCGGGCTGAACGGCGGCAGCGCCTTCATCACCGTCGGCAGCAGCGCACCGCTGTTCAGTGCTGCCTCCGATGCGCAATTGGATGCCCTGCATGCCGTACCGGCCCCGGCCGCGGTGCAGCTGACCGGTACCGCGCAGATCAACCGGGACAGCTCGGCAGCGATCACCTCGCGGCTACCGCTGGTCCTCGGGGTGATCGCGGCCATCACCTTCATATTGCTGTTCCTGCTCACCGGCAGCGTGGTGCTACCGCTGAAAGCCTTGTTGCTGAATGTGTTGTCGCTGTCTGCGGCGTTCGGCGCGCTGGTGTGGATCTTCCAGGACGGCAATCTGGACGCGCTGGGCACCACGCCCACCGGAACGCTCGTCGCCAACCTGCCGGTGCTGCTGTTCTGCATCGCCTTCGGGTTGTCGATGGACTATGAGGTGTTCCTGGTGTCGCGGATCCGCGAGTACTGGCTCGAAGCCGGTGGAGCCCCTTCTCGTGCCCGGAACGACGAGGCCGTGGCACTCGGGCTGGCCCGCACGGGCCGCGTGATCACCGCGGCGGCACTGGTGATGTCGATATCGTTCGCGGCGTTGATCGCCGCAAAGGTTGCGTTCATGCGCATGTTCGGGCTCGGGTTGACGTTGGCCATTCTCGTCGACGCCACCCTGGTCCGGGTTCTGCTGGTACCTGCGTTCATGCACATACTGGGCAAGTGGTGCTGGTGGGCGCCCGCGCCGCTGGCCCGGTTGCATCGTCGCATCGGAATCAGCGAATCCGGTGCGGCTGCGGCAACACGCGGCGATCAGAAATTTGCGGCCAGCATGACGGATGCTGAGTGACGTGATTCAACCTCTCCGGCGCAGACGCGCCCCGCGCGGTTCCGGCGAGCAGTTGCGCGACGAGATCATCGACGCGGCCACCGAACTGCTGCTGGAAACCGGGCAAGCCAAGGCCGTGTCGATCCGTTTGGTGGCAGAGCGGGTGGGCGTCACGCCGCCGTCGATCTATCTGCACTTCGCCGACAAGGACGCACTGCTGGATGCGGTGTGTGCGCGCTACTTCGAGAAGCTTGACGAGCAGATGCAGCTGGTGGCTGATCAGCCGTCATCGATCGAGGTGCTGCGCGCGCAAGGTCTGGCCTACGTGCGGTTCGCCCGCGAGACTCCCGAGCTCTACCGCATCGCCACCATGGGCGAGGGCAGACCGGGCAGCGACGTCGACCTGATGCTCAACAGCTCGGCATTCAGGCATCTGCGGACCTCGGTGGAAACGCTCATCGCCGAGGGGGTCTACCCGGCCGGCGACGCCACCGAGATGGCACTCGACCTGTGGACCGCGGCCCATGGTGTCGCCGCCATGTTGGTCGCCAAGCCATACCTGCCGTGGGGCGACGCCGAGGAGTTCACCGACCGGGTTTTGCGGGCAGTGTGTCTCGGGCAGATCGTGGCAGGCCTGATCGGAACCGACGTCACGCCCCAGGACAGCGTCAACCGGCTGAAGGATTTCACCGACGGTGCCTTCTAATCCAGCAGTGTCGGCAACCGCTGAAGCAGTCCGGGGAGTGCGGTCGCCGCAGTCTCCCGCAGCGAGAGCGTGGCACTGCCCGACAGCGGCGTGCGCTGCGGATTGACCTCGATCACCGGGATGCCGTTGGCCAGCGCCGCCTCCGGCAGCCCTGCGGCCGGGTAGACGATCGAGCTGGTGCCCACCACGATGACGAGGTCGGAGTTGCTCACCGCGGCCACCGAGCGCTGCCAGGCTGTCTCGGGCAGTGGTTCGCCGAACCAGACCACGTTCGGCCGGATGAGCCCGCTGCAGACGCACTGCGGCGGCTCGACCGCCTCGACCGGCTCCGGCATCTTCGGTAGCACTCCTTCGAACTGTGAACCGCATGCGTCACAACGGAATTCGAAGAGACTGCCGTGCAGGTGGTGGACGGTGGCGCTGCCGGCGCGTTCATGCAGATTGTCGACGTTCTGGGTGACGACGTGTATCTCGGCGTAGTCCTGCCAGGCCGCCACGGCGCGGTGACCGTTGTTCGGTTCGACCGCGGCCATCATGTAGTGCCGCCACAGGTACCACGCCCACACCCGCTCCGGGTGTCGCCGCCAACCATCCGAGCTGGAGATCTCGTACGGGTCGACCTTGGCCCACAGGCCCGTCTCGACGTCGCGGAACGTCGGCACACCACTTTCTGCCGATATTCCCGCGCCGCTGAGCACTGTCAATTGCACGTTCACCAACGTAGTGGCTTTGGGTGATACTGAGCACGTGACCGAGTTGGGGGATTGGGTCCGGGTCGATCCGGATATCGACAGGCCGTTGTTCGACCAGTTGAGAATCCAGATCATCGACGGCATCAGGGACGGGCGGCTCCCGCCGGGTACCCGGTTGCCGACGGTCCGGGACCTGGCGGGCCAGATCGGTCTGGCCGTCAATACCGTGGCCAGGGCATACCGTGAGCTGGAGAGCGCTGGTGTACTCGAGACCCGCGGCCGGTACGGCACCTTCGTGGCCCGGGCCGATCCGGCGGATGCCGCGATGGCCGCCGCCGCGAGTTCGTTCGCTGAGGCCGCCCGGGCGCTCGGTATCGACAAGGTCGACGCGCTGCGCTACCTCGACGCCGTATTTGATTAGACGCAGGTAGTCGACTGAGCCGTATTCGGCTGACCGCGGTGTGCCCACCCCGTGGCAGGTTGCCGGGAATTCCGCACAAACTACTCAGCTCGTTTCCCGAAGGCGGCGGCGACGCGTGGCTATGCTCCACGCCCGTGGAGACATTTACGGCGGCACTGCCACCTGATATCGACGGCGTGCCTTCGGCCGTCGGCGTGGCACTGCCACCGGGGCCGGTGCCCGGCCGGCCTTACGCGCTGCCCGCGGATGTCCTCGCCGAGCAGTACGGGCCGTTGTTCTACGCGGACTTCACCGGCAGCCGGCGGCTCTACGCGTGTTCGTTGACTCTGGTGGACGAGTTGTGTGACGAGGCTCGGTTCACCAAGGGCATCACCAGCCGGCTGGACCGGTTCCGCGTGCTGGCCGGCAACGGTCTCTTCACGGCCTATCCGGGTGAGGACGGCTGGCAGCAGGCTCATGACGTCCTGATTCCCGGGTTCAGTTTCAGCGGCCTGCGCAGCTACCACCCGGCCATGCTCGACATCAACCGCCAGCTCCTGGCGCTGTGGGACAAAGCTGCCGGTGCCGACGAGCACCGCTTGGTTGACGTCGCGGGTGACCTGGCAAAACTTGCCATGGACACCGTGGGCCTCGCCGGATTCGGGGCCAGGTTCGACTCCTATCGCCGCGACGGACTCGCGGAGATCCCCGCTAGTTTCGCGGCCGCGCTGGAGCAGATACTCACTCCGGGCGGTAGCGAACGGCCGGAGTTCGCGGCCGAGCGTGACAAGCTCTACGCCTTCATCGAGGAGCTGATCGCCGGGCACCGGGCGGGTGCCGTCGACGTCGACGATCTACTGGTCCTGATGCTGCGGCCGGATGCCGACGGCACTCCCCGCCTCGATCATGACCTCATCCGTAAGCAGATCCTGACGTTCATGGTGGCCGGCCAGGACACCACGTCGACGCTGATGCCGACCGCGCTGTACAGCATCGTCAAGAACCCAGCGGTGCTGCACCGAGCGTGCCCCGAGGTGGACGCGATCTTCGGGCCCGACGACGACCATGTGCCCGCATTTGACGAGATCGGCAAGCTCACCTACATCCGCCAGATCGTCGACGAAACCCTGCGGCTGTCCCCGCCGGTTCGGGAGTTCGATCGAATGGCGTTGGCGGACACCGTGATCGGCGGCCAGTATCCGGTGCGCAAGGGCGAGGTCGTCACGGTGACCAACTCGGCGCTGCACCGGCAACCCGAATGGGGCGACAACGTCGACATGTTCGATCCGGACCGGTTCGACACCGAGCGGGCCGCCGGCCGACCGGTCAACCTGTTCAAACCTTTCGGCACCGGAGCCCGGTCCTGTATCGGGCGCCAGTTCGCCTTGCACGAGGCGACGATGGCGCTGGCGACCCTGGTACACCGGTACCGCTTCCTCGACGTGGAGCATTACCAGCTGCGCACTTCCAGTGACCTGCTGCGTAAACCGGTCGGATTCCACCTCGAGTTGGCGCGGCGGACCCCGGCGGAGCGCCGGCATGCGGGCCCGGCCCCGCAGGCGGCCCCCGCGGCACGGCGACGGGCACTGGCCGCGCCGGGATCGAAAGTGACTGTGCTGCACGGCTCGAACCTCGGCAACTGCCGGTCGTTGGCGCAGCAACTGGGCGACGAGGCGACCGACCTCGGCTATCAGGCCACCGTGGCCGCTCTCGACACCGTGGCGGGCGCACTGCCCACCGAGGGAGCGCTGGTGGTGATCGCCGCGTCGTACAACGGCCAACCCACCGACGACGCGCGGCAATTCGTCGAGTGGCTCGACAATCCCGGTACCCCGGCACAATCGGTCATACCGTATGCCGTACTCGGTGTCGGAGACCGGAACTGGGCCGAGACCTACCAGACCGTGCCCAAGCACATTGCCGAGCGCCTTGCGGAATTGGTTGGCCCACCATTGATTCCCCGCGGTGCGGCTGATACATCCGGCGACTTCGCCGGAACCGTCGAGGAATTCTCCGTGACGCTCTGGGGTGCGCTCGCCGGGGCCTCGGGCGCCCCGGTCGCGACCGATGGCGCTGCCGCAGACGGTACCGTCAGCGGCGAACTCCTCTACGACCTGCGCGCCATCGACGGACCGGTCACCTCGGCGATCGACGCCCGCTTCGAGGTGCGGCCGGCCACCGTGCTGGACAACGTGACCCTGGTCGATGTCGACGGCGTGATGGGAAATGCCAAGCGGCTCATCCGGATCGCACTGCCCGACGACCTCGAATATCAGACGGGGGACCATCTGACGGTCCTGCCCGACAACTCTGCCGAGGTGGTCGAGGAGGTCGCCGAACTGCTGGAACTGCGGCTCGATCGCCGCATCTCGGTCAATCCGCGGCGCAGCACCCGGCGTGCCATCGCCATCGACCGGGAAGTCAGTGTGCGTGAATTGCTCACCCACTTCATCGAGCTGCGCAAGCCGGCCAGCCGTACCCAGCTGTTACGGCTCGCGGCGGCGAACCCGTGTCCTCCCGAACGGGCGGCGCTGACCGAACTTGCCGACAACCCCGAAACCCGTGCGATGAGCGTCACCGAATGTCTGGCCGAGTTCGCGGCGACCGCCCTGTCGCGGGCTGAGCAGCTGGAGTTGTTCGAGCCGATGTCGACCCGGCACTATTCCATCGCTTCATCGGCGCGTCTGCTGCCGCGCGAGGTTGAACTGGTGGTCAGTGTGCTGGAGGGCCCTGCCCGCTCAGGGTACGGCGTCTTCCGTGGCGTCTCCTCGAGCTATCTCGCCGAAGCCATACCGGGACAACAGATTCGGATGCGTGTCGACACCGCCCGGCGGGCGTTCCGGACCGGTGCCGAACCGGCCAGAAACGTCATCCTGGTCGGTGCCGGGACCGGGGTGGCACCGTTTCGGGGCTTCATCGGGGACCGGCTGGCGGCGCAGGCCGCAGGCGAGCCGTTCGCCCCGGCGCTGTTGTTCTTCGGGGTGCGGCACCCCGACGTCGATTACCTGTTCCGCGACCAGTTCGAAGCGGCCGAAAAGGCCGGCGTGGTGCGGATGCGCCCGGCGTTCTCCCGACACCCCGAGGACGAGATCCGGTATGTGCAGGACCGCATCGCCGCCAACGCCGACGAGGTGTGGGCGATGCTGGGAGATCCGGACATGGACGCCCATGTGTATATCTGCGGAGACGGCGCCCGGATGGCTCCCGCGGTGCGGGCCGCGTTCCGGGACATCTATCGCCGGTTCACCGGCGCCGACGATGCCGCCGTCGCGCGCTGGCTTGCCGATCTGGTGAACACGGATCGCTACGTCGAGGACGTATGGGCTCAGTAGCCGTCAGCCGAATTCCAGCAGCGTGCACGCCGGGCGCACGGAATCCAGTGCGGGTAACCGCTGCACCGACCGCAGCAGGGTATTGATCAGCCGGCCCCGCCCGGCAGGCAGCGGAACGTCGCGCACTGCGCGGATGCCCGCAACGGTGTTGACCAGGTCGGCGGCCTGCGCCGGCGACATGCTGAACGGCATGGGCGGCAGCTTGTACCGCAGCGACGTCCATAGACCGCGACGGCTCCAGGCGCTGAACCAGGCCGGCGGCAGGTCGAACATCATCTGGCCGCCTCCGAACCGTTGCGCGCAAGCCGTGATCAGTGACATCGCCTCATCGGGCTGCAGGTACATCAACAGTCCCTCGGCGGTGATGAACACGCCGTCGGTGGTATCGACGCGGTCCATCCAGCTGAAGTCCAGCGCCGATTGCGCGCACACGCCGACCCGCTCGGACGCCGGCAACAGCTTGCTGCGCAGCTCGATCATCGGCGGCAGATCGACCGTGAGCCAGCGGAACTCGTGGCCTACACCGGCGGCGTCGAGCCGGTAGAAGCTGGTCTGTAGGCCTTCGGCGAGGGCGACGACGGTGGCTTTCGGATGGTCGACCAGATAGCGGCGGGTGACACCATCGAAGGCCAGCGCGCGCAAGGCCATGTCCTGGCGCCTGCTGGGCCCGAACTTGGCGAAGTCGAAATCGATCGAGTCGACCAGTTGGATCGCCATCGGATCGTCGATCAGGGAATCAGCGCGGCGCGCCTCGGTCGCCCGCACCTGCAACGTCAGCAGCGCGGTCTCCGAGACACCGGTCAGCGCACTGCCGTCCACCTTGGCAACTGGGGTACCCGTCATGGGCACGAATGTAGATCAATCCGCCTCAGCGCAGCACCTTGTCCAACGTGCGCAGGTTGCGGGTCGTGGTCGAGGACTTGTACCGCTTCTTGCCCATGGTCTTGCCGATGGTGCTGTCCAGGGTGGTGTTGCGGGCCACCTGCCAGTAGAGCACGCCGTCACCGCGCTGCACCTTCTCCTCGGGGCCCGGTTGCAGGGCCGCCAGTTCATCGAGCAGCTCGGCGTCGTCGACGAACGTGACATATGAATGATGGCCTTCGACTTCACGCTCGAACGGGTAGCTGGTGGCTATCGCTGCCACGGTCTTGACGTCGTACACCAGCACCCACGCCTCGTAACCGAACGTGTCGCGCAGCGTCCGCTCGGCGGCGCTCCGCACAGCCTTGGTGCCGGATCTGCTGTCCAGCAACACATTTCCGCTGGCAAGGACCGTCTTGACGTGGTCGAAGCCGGCCTCGGTGAAGGCCTTGGCCACCTCGGCCATCTTGAGGTTCACCCCGCCGACGTTGACGCCGCGCAGAAAGACCGCATATCGGGGCATGGGATTACTCCTTGAGCAGGGTGGCCAGTTTCTGCCCTTTGCCTGACACAATATTCGGCGCGAGCGGCCGGAGCTAGGCGAATTCCAGCAGCGTGATGCTGGGCCGGGCGCGGTGGAAGGCGCCGATCCGGTCGAGCGAGGGCGACGCCGCCAATTTGAACAGGCCGCGTCCCGGCGGCAGCGCGATGTCGCGGGCCGCGCGCACGCCGGGTATGCGCTCGGCCAGGGCCAGCCCTTCGTCAGCGGTCAGCCCGAACGGCATCGGTGGCGCGACGTAACGGTCGGAAAGCCGGAGGCCTTTGAGGGTGCGGCGGCTGAACCAGTGCGGGATCGAGTCGAACATGAACCAGCCGCCGGGGAAGCGGGCCGCGCAGTCTGTGATCAGGGCCAGAACCTCGTCGGCCGGCAGGTACATCAGCAGGCCTTCGGCCGTGATGAAGACCCCCTGTGACGCGTCGACGTGGTCCATCCAGCTGCGGTCCAGCGCAGACTGCGACAGTGCCACGATGCGGTCGTCGGCGGGCAGCAACTGTTCGCGCAGCGCCATGACGGGCGGCAGATCGACCGAGTACCAAGTCAATTCATCGGTCAGGCCGGCGTGGGCGAGCCGCCAGAAGCTGGTCTGCAGACCTTCGGCCAGAGCTACCACCGCGGCCCGCGGGTGCATCGACAGATACTCGCCGGCCATGGCGTCGAACGCGCGTGCCCGCAATCCATGTGACTGGTTCGGCTTGCCGAATTTGAGATAGTCGTAGTCGATGGCGTCGAGCAGGGTGACCGCCCGTGGGTCCCTGATCACGCCATCGGCGCGTTTGGCCTCGGTGCCTCGGTTGTGCAGGGTCCACAATGTGGTGGCTGAGACGCCGTCCAGGCTGTTGCCGTCGATCACACTCATCGAGCCGATGGTAACGACGTACGCTCGGGTCATGGGGCGCCAGGTATTCGACGACAAGCTCTTGGCATTGATCAGTGGCAACTCGATGGGCGTATTGGCTACGATCAAAAAAGACGGGCGGCCGCAGCTGTCGAACGTTTCCTACCACTTCGATCCGCGTGCGGTCGCGCTGGAGGTGTCCATCACCGAACCCCGGGCCAAGACACGCAACCTGCGCCGTGATCCGCGGGCATCGATCCACGTCAGTTCCGACGACGGTTGGGCCTACGCGGTCGCCGAGGGCGACGCCATCCTCACCCCGCCGGCGGCTTCCCCCGACGACGACACCGTCGAGGCATTGGTCGCGTTGTATCGCAACATCGTCGGTGAACACCCGGATTGGGACGATTACCGGCGGGCCATGGTCGACGACCGCAGGGTGAAGCTGACCCTGCCCATTTCGCACCTGTACGGAATGCCGCCCGGCCGTCGGTGATTGGCTAGGCTGGCCCCATGGCGGAGACACCGGAAGAAGACGACACCAAACGTAAGTTCCGGGAGGCGCTGGAACGAAAGAAGGCCCACTCAGCCGGTGGATCGGCGCACAAAGACGGTGGCAACAAGCAGCCCCGCACGCACGGCCCGGTAGAGAACCGCAGGGAGTTCCGCCGCAAGAGCGGTTAGCGCGACGCCAGCCAGCGGGCCGCAGCCAGCGCCGTGAGCATCATCGCGACGCAATACAGGCCCTGGTCCCTGAGCCCCCACGCCACCGAGATCAGCGTGGCTGCACCCGCCGTGCAGAGCAGCAAACCGACTGCGGCGCTGCGGATTCCGGGCTTGCCCACCGATCCGCCGTCCCACAGTGGCAGCGGTGAGTTCTCCAGCGGTCGCAGCGCGACGAACGCCGTCGCCACCAGGACGGCCATCAGTGCCAGCTGTACCACCGACAGTGCGATGAATCCGGGGGAGGCCGGGTCGTACCGGTCCAAGCCCAGGCGATCGAATACCAAGTGCATACCCAGCAGCAGTGGCATGTGCCAGAGGTACAGCGTCATCGCACCGGAGTTGCCGATCGCGGCCAGCCACCAGACGCGGGGCCGCTGCGCCCAGCGGGAGATCGCGGGTGCCGCGGCGATCGCAAACGCGCACATCATGATGGCGTGCCCGGCCAGCAACAACGACGGCGGTGTCATGTTCTTCAGATGCTGGCTCTCGATGCCCACCAGGCTCAGCTCATAGGGTCCGAAGATCAGCAGCGCCAGGTTTACGCCGAGCGCGACGAAGCCGATCGCCAGGGCCGAGCGGGCGGGGAGCAGTCCGCGGCGGTAGGCGACCCCGAACATGCCGGGGATCAACCACACCACGGTGTTGAGATAGCCCAGCGTGGTGTATCCGTTGACGTTGATGCGGATTACGTCGATTGTGGCGATGAACGCATACGTGCCGATCACAGCTGCGGCCAGCTGCGCGGTCGTGGTGATCCGGGCCAGTAGCGGCACCGCGGCGAGCACCAGCACGTATGCGCCGAGGAACCACAGCAGCTGGATCGAAATTCCTGCGACCGGCTCATACACGTGCACCGGGAGCACGAACCGCAGCACCGTCAGCGTCACGCCCCAGAACGCCAGGTAGTAGAACACCGGCCGGTATAGCCGGGTGCAACGCTTGAGCAGCCAGTCACCCCATGGCTGGATTGCGGGCACCGCCCGCGGCGAGATGCCGGGCCGCCAGGACGTCACGGATGCGGCGACCCCGGCGAAGAAGAACAGCGGCATGATCTGGAACACCCAGGTCAGGGCCTGGAACACGGTCGACGCTGTGAGCAGGTTGCTCCAGACGAAGACGTCGTCGCGGATGGTGCTCGTCGCCATGACCGTGTGTCCGAACACCACGGCGACCAGGGACACGACGCGGATCACATCGATGGCCCGGTCACGGCCGGCCGGCGTGGTTGCCTCGACTTCTGCGGGGGTGGGAAACAGTGATGCGGCTTTCCGGGCCGGCGTGGCGGCAGCACTGGTCATGGCAGCAACGCTAAGGCCGGCTCGCGCCATCGGACCTAGGTAGAAGCACTCAAATCGACTGTGCGCGTCTGCCGGGACTCCTGCCAGAGGATCGCCACCATGCAGATCACCGAAAGCACCCCGACGGCGATGGCAAAGGCCAGGCCTGCAGTCCGCAGGCCCCAGTCGCGCGCCGCCAGCCCCTCGCTGACCACCGGCAACGAGATCGCCACATAGGCGACGACGAAGTAGGTGGAACTGACCTCGGCGCGGCGTCCGGGCGGCGTCAGCTCGGCGACGGCGGCCAACCCGCGGCTGAAGCTGATGCCTTGTCCCGCACCTGACACCACGGCCGCGGCGATCAACCCGGGTAGCGACGAAAAGTACAGCGCGGCCGTCAGAATGACCATGCCGACCGCCAGGATGGCGCAGCCCACCGCCACTGCCCGTTGCGGGGGAATGCGTGTCGCGCCGATCTGTGCGACAGCGGATGCGGCAAAGATCGAACATGCGATGGCACCCGCGATCGCATGGTTGTCGATGCCGATGACATTGGCGAGGAATGACGGCGCCACCGCGGTGAACAGGCCGGCCACGGCGAAGCCGGCGAATGCCGCCAGCGCCGCGATGATGAATATCGCGCGTACCTCGACCGGAACGGAGAGGCGTTGCACGCCGATACTGCCGATGCGTTCCGAGGTCTCCGGGACGACCAAGATAGCGATGCCGGCCATGGCGGCGAGTGCGATGTGGATGAGGAACGGCAACTGCAGCGGATGCGGAGCGTACTGCACCAGCAGGCCGGCCAGCAGCGGTCCGGCGCCGAGACCACCGATGTTGGCGATCGTCGCGACGGTGGCGGCGCGTGCGTGCCAGCGGCGCGGCGCGGCCTCGATGACCGCGGCCGTGCCTGTCCCGGTGAACAGACCCGCCGACAGGCCGGACAGCACTCGTCCCACGAGCAGTAGCGGCACCGAATCGGCGACGAGGAACACCACCGCGCTGGCCAGCGCGGCCACCACAGCGGCCAGCAGCATAGGCCGTCGGCCCACTGCATCGGACCAGCGACCGAACACCAGCAACGCGAAAAGGACCCCGCCGGCGTAGGCCGCATAGATGACCGTGGTGGTCAGGACTGCGAAATGCATCCGCTCGGCGTACAGCGCGTACATCGGGGTGGGCAGGGTCGTGCCGACCATGATGGCCGCGAAGGCGTAGGCGAGCAGGGCGAACGCGAAGGCGGAGCCGGAGCGATGGCCGAACGAAAAGCGCCGGAGATCAGGCATGTGCCATACCAACGTGTCGGCACGGCCGTGCAATTCCGTGTCGAACGTCACGCCAGAGTGGCTGCGGAGATCCAGCGCCACGCTGGCGTGACATTCGGGCGCTCAGTTCGCCCGCCCAGGTCGAGATGATGACCGAAGCCCGCTGATTACTGAACCGGGCAGGCGTACTTTCTGGCAACGTCCATCACCCGCTCCTGTGCTCCGGGGCCGATGACGCCTTGCGCGGCCAGTTCCAAACCGATGTATCCCGGTAGGCCGCCGATACACGCCTGGTGGGCAACGCGCCACGCGGTGTCTGGATTCAGGTGGTAGCCATTGCGGTCGAGCCCTTGCATGTACTCGGCGAATGCCGGCGTGCCCTGGTCTGGCACTGCATTGGCCGTGGCGGCCAAGGCAATAGCGGTAACCACCGCTGCGAGAAGAGGTGCAAACACACGTCTCATGTCCATCTCCTATGGGCATATCCACCGGTTATCGCGTACACGTTCGCACACTGCACTGACACAGGCGGCAAAACCCCGGCACCGGGTGGTCCTAAGCTGACAGCGTGGCGAAACTGCAGCTAGTTCAAGACCCGGCCGCCGATGCTCTGCTCGAGGACAATCCGTTCGCGCTGTTGGTCGGGATGTTGCTGGACCAGCAAGTGTCAACAGGATGGAAGCCGCCAACTACCAGAGTGTCTTGCCGGTAGCTCCTCGAACGACGGTGTTCACCGCCCCACCAGTCTTGCCCACGAGTTTCTTCACGTGCTCGTAGTAGTCAGTTACGTGCGATTTGTGAACACTTGCCGAAGCCGACCCTCTATGTGCGATTGAGCCGCGAAGCGCTACGTATTTGTCGAGCTTTTCGGAGGCTGATGATACCGACATTCCGCTCCATGCCCACTTAGCTGAGATCTTCTTGACTCCAAGGGCTTTGACGAACAGCTCATCGATCTGAGCGGTCTTCGGCGTGTTCAGCTTCCGGTTGCGTTCTTCGCGTAGACGATCGAGTCGCGATCTCAGAACTTGTTTCCAGCCGGTATCGGCCAACTGCCAGACCGCGAGTTGATTGTCGTCGTCGCTCAACTCCTTCACGATCTGTTTCTTGAGCTCGAGCCGAAGTTTTTGAGCCTCCGGAGAGTGTTGGACCAGGTGTGCCAGTCCCTCCGCGGCGACGTCTTCACAGTAGGCCTCCCAGAACGCCGTGACGAGGACGATAGCCGCTTTATTCAGAACTTCGACTTGTCTACGCCGCCCTGGCGCGGTGCCCGTGATGCTGGCGTGAAGTTCCAGCAGCCTGTCGATGTCTTCGCAGTTCTTGTCGAACGCGGCCTGGGCCTTCGATGCCATCTCGCCTCCTTGTTATCACCTCAGTCGCCAACATTCAGCGTATGCGACGAATGTAGCGTATGTCATGTATAGCGTGTATGGTGCAGGGTATGAAGATCGAGAGTGACGCCGCTCCTGGCGGGACTAACCGGCCAAGGGGCACCAAGATCAGCCAGGCCGACATTCCTTCGATGGGTTTGCAAAAGGCAATCCGTGTACCTGTGGCGATCGCTGAGAACTACGCGTCACATCCGACCCGTCCCATTGATGTGGCCGCGGCATTGGAAATGACTCCGAGTTCAGGGACGTTTCGTACGATCTGCGGCGCGGCGCTGGGGTATGGGTTAACGGAAGGAGGCCCGAATGCTCCTGAGATAGCCATAACCCACCTTGGTGCGCGGGTAGTAACGCCTACGGAAGTCGACGACGACAAGGCCGCACTGCGCGACGCCGCCTTGAAGCCCTCCGTCGCCCAGAAGTTCTACACAAAGTACGACGGTTCCCAACTTCCTCCGAAGCACATCGCGCAGAACGTCCTGGCCACGTTCAATGTGCCCGTCGACCGGACGTCTGCCGTGTATGACCTTCTGATCGAGAATGCCAACTACGTTGGATTCATCAAGAGGATCAAGGACAAGGATTTCGTCGACATCGGATCATCGGTCGTATCTGGGGAGGCTGTTGAGAACTCCTTGGTAGTTCCGGAGGTCGAAACTGACCCCGGCACCGGTGGTGCAGATACGTCTGAGACTCAAACGGAACAGGTTGATCCACCGCCGCCGGCCCCCGACCGCATCAAGAAGAACGCGATCTTCTTGGGGCATGGATCCAACCGTCAGCCAATGGAACAGCTCGTCAAGATCCTGAACGAATACGGGATTCCTCATAAGCAAGCTGTTGAGGAGCCGAACCGGGCGCGACCCATTCCGCAAAAGGTCGCTGATGTCATGCAGGAGTGCGGAGCCGCCATCCTCATCTTCACTGCCGACAAAGAATACTTTGATAAGGATGGGAACAGCATCTGGCGCCCCAGCGAGAATGTCTCCCACGAGCTGGGGGCTTCCTCGGTGCTCTACGGCGACAGGATCGTCGTTTTCAAAGAGAAGGGCATAGAACTTCCTTCAAACTTTAGCAGCGTCGGCTACATCGAGTTTGAGAAGGATAGGTTGGGAGAGAAGGGTATTGAGCTCTTCCGTGAACTCGTCAGTATGAAAATCGTTTCAATCTCAGTGGCTTAGCGGATCTCCGAGACCGCGAGCTTTCGGGCGGATTAACCCTGATCAACCTTTCTCTTCGCAATACCGATCGGAGATAGACTGTGGTGCTTTGGCTTACGGAAGACGCGGATGCGAATCTGCTACTCGAATCGAGCCCGTTCGCCCTCTTAGTGGCGATGCTTCTTGATCAGCAGATCCCGATGGAAACGGCATTCGCCGGGCCCAAGAAGATCGCCGACCGCATCGGCGGCGTCGACGCCGTCCAGATCGCCGAGTACGACCCGGAGGCGTTTGTCGCGCTGTGCTCGGAAACCCCTGCGATCCATCGGTTTCCGGGGTCGATGGCCAAACGGGTGCAGGCGCTGGCCCAGGCCATCGTCGACGAGTACGACGGCGACGCGACCATGCTGTGGACCGCAGGCGATCCGGACGGCAAAGAGGTGCTGCGCCGTCTCAAGCTTCTGCCCGGTTTCGGTGACCAGAAGGCGCGGATCTTCTTGGCGCTGCTGGGTAAGCAGTACGGCGTGACGCCGATCGGCTGGCGGGCTGCGGCAGGCGATTACGGAGAGGCCGGCACTCACATGTCGGTAGCCGACGTGGTCGATGTGGGGTCGCTGCAGAAGGTGCGCACGTACAAGAAGCAGATGAAGGCAGCAGCGAAGGCAGCCAAGGCCTGATTCTGCGTGCAGTCCTTCCTTCGAGGGCTGAACATTCGATCTGCACGCAGTCTCGACGCCCCGCGCGGCGTCTATGCTGCGGTGAACTGACGGGTGGCACCGGTGGTGCGCATGACGTCGTAGATCTCCATGCTCCATCTATCTCACATATGCAATCGTGAAGATATGGCGAAGACACATCTCAATTGCCCGTGCGGTGAAGCGATCACCGGAACCGACGAGGACGATCTGGTCGAGAAGGTGCAGGCGCATCTGGCCGAGGCGCACGCCGGACGTGAGTACGACCGGGACATGATCCTCTTCATGGCCTACTGACGGGTCAAGACAAAATTCCCGGCCGCCGGCCGATGGCCAGCGACCGGGAATTCCGTTCCCCATTTTTCTGTGATGTGGTCAGGGCACCACCGTCGAACCGATGGTGGGCATGAACTGGCATTGCTTCTCAGTGGTCGAGACCTGGCCGAAGATCGTCGAGATGATGCTGCCCGAACCGGTGTCGGCCACGGCGGTCAACGTCGTCGGGCCTTGCGGGTTGATGTCCGAACGTGGCTTGAGCGTCGCGCTGCCGGACTTGCCGGTGGTCAGGTTCACCCAGGTGACGTTCAGCGGCAGCTTCTGCTCATCCGCCGGTCCCGGAGTGCCGATCGCGGTGAACACGTAAGCGGTCTGGCCCGGCCCGGGGCCCGGTGTCGGGATCTTGGCGGGACCGGCAACTGAAATCGCCGTCGCCAGAACATTTCCGCCGTCCTTCAGGCATCCGTTGCTGATCGACGGATACATGAAGTCCTGGGTCACCGGGCTCTCCGGCCCGAATCCCGGTGCGGCTGCGGCTGCGGGATCCGCCGCCGGGCCCGGTGCGGGGTCGGGTGCTGGAGCCGGTGCCGCTTCAGGCGCGGGTGCTGCAGCGGGAGCGGGAACGGGTGCTGCATCGGGAGCGGGTGCTGGAGCCGGAGCAGCTTCGGGTGCTGGAGCCGGAACAGCCTCGGGTGCCGGGGCCGGGGCAGCTTCGGGTGCTGGAGCCGGGGCAGCTTCGGGTGCCGGGGCTGGGGCAGCCTCGGGTGCGGCCAACTGGGCCGGCCCAACCGCATTGGCGGGGTCGACGCCCGTCGGCAGATGGGCCTCCGGGCCTGCACCGGCGCCCGGTACGTGCGCTTGCGGTGCCGGTACCGCGGCAGCGGGCTCGGCGACGAAATGGTTGACCGCGGTTGCGACATTGCGGGAGTCGTCAGGCGCCGACTTGTTGGCTGCAAAGGCCTGCGCGGCTGCCATCAGCAATTGCGCGGCACCCGCAGGGTCCGCCGCGGCCTGCTGGATGACAGGGCTCAGGCTCTGCACCGCCGACAGACCAGGTGCCTGCGCACCGTCGATCGGCAGCGGCGCCGGATCGGCATGGGCCACGCCGCTGCCGAGCAGTACGACGGCCGACGCTGCGATTCCAGCGGCGGTGGCGAACAACGTTTTCGGTGACATGGCTCTCCCTAGTACGTTTCGGACGGTCAGACCGGGTCGGTGATCAGGGCAGGCCGGCGGTCAACAGCGGAGCCAGAGCCAGCGGAGACGTGGACGCCGGGACCGCGGCGGCTGGAGCAGCTGCCACTGCGGGTGCCGCGGTGGCAGCTGCTTGTGTCGCGACGGGTGCCAGGTTCGCCAGCGGGTTGCCCACGGACATCAGCCCAGCCAGATCGCCCGGAATGCTCACTTTCTGCGGCAGCGGGATCGGCATGCCCGGCACCTGAGGGATGTTGATGTCGGCCGACGGGATCAGTGAGCTGGCGGGTGTCGCCGCCGGAGCGGCCGTCGTCGCGGCGGGCGCGGTAAGAGGCGACGGCGAGAGCGGCGACGCCAGTGGTGAGGTGGCGGCCGGTGCTGTGGCCGCGGTTGCCGGCATCTGGGGCAGCGTCACCGATGCGGTAGCCGCGGGCGCGGGTGCCGGCGCCTGCGCGGCAGGGGCTCCCGTCAGCGCCGAGGTGACTCCCTGCAATAGCTGCGGCGCGATGGCCGGTGCGGCCGCGAGCTCGTTGACGATCGGCAGGTTCGGCATCGCGGGTGCCGGCGCGGGGGCCGGATCAGCGGCCGCAGTGGCGCTGAGCGCCAACGCGACCGGGACCGCGCCTGCCGCGGCGATCATGCTGGTGGAAACTGCTTTCCAGGTGAGCTTCATGGTTCTCCCAAATCGGTTGACTGCACGGCTGTGCCTGAAACTACGGAGTTACTGGTGTTACTCAAGTGACACGTGTGGCGGTTATTCAACCGTTACGGCAGTGACGGGTATCGGTTACCAGAGCCGTCGGCGGGACTGCATCGGCAAACACCGCCACGAGCGTCACGCTGGAGTGGCGGTCGGTGTCGAGCGCCACTCCAGCGTGACGGGGTCGGGCGAACGCTAGAGTCGGGTCGGTAGACACGACGCCCGCCAGAACCGTTCCGACCGCATCGACCATGCGGCTGTATCGCTATGCGTGGTTACTGCTGGCGCTGAGCGTTGCGGCGCGCCTGGCCTTCTCCTACCTGGTGCCGAACGGCACAAACATGGTCGACCTGCACGTCTATCTCGGCGGTGCGGCGGCGCTGGACCATCCGGGCACCCTCTACCAGTACACGTACGGGGACAAGACGCCCGATTTTCAGTTGCCGTTCACCTATCCACCGTTCGCCGCGATGGTGTTCTACCCGCTGCAGTTTTTCCCGTTCGGCGTGGTCGCGTTCTTCTGGCAGATCGCCACGATTGTCGCGCTCTACGGCGTTGTCCGCGTCACCCAGCGAATGCTGGGCCGGTACACGGACCCGCGGCTGGCCCCGCTGTGGACGGCAGTCGGCATCTGGACCGAACCCCTGCGCAGCACGTTCGACTATGGGCAAGTCAATGTCATCCTCACGCTCGCGGTGATCTACGCGGTGTATTCGAAGCGGTGGTTGCTGTCGGGTCTGCTGGTTGGCTTGGCCGCCGGGGTGAAGCTGACCCCAGCCGTCTCGGGGCTGTACTTCCTCGGCGCGAGGCGCTGGGCCACCGTGGCGTTTTCGGCTGTGGTCTTCTTCGGCACGGTGGCGCTGTCGCTGCTGGTGGTCGGCGATGAGGCTCGGTACTACTTCACCGATCTGCTCGGCGATGCCCGCCGGATAGGGCCGATCGGCACGGTGTTCAACCAGTCCTGGCGCGGCGGGATATCCCGCATCCTGGGTCATGACGCGGGCTACGGTCCGGTGGTGCTCGTCGGTATCGCGGTGACGGCGCTGCTCGCGCTGCTGGCGTGGCGGGCCATCGGGGGCAGTGACGGTGACCAACTCGGCGGGATCATCATCGTCAGCCTGTTCGGGCTCCTGCTGTCACCGATCTCCTGGACGCACCACTGGGTGTGGCTGATCCCGCTGATGATCTGGCTGTTGCACGGTTCGCTGCGGGACCGCCGTGGGGCGCAGATCCTGGGGTGGGGCTGGCTCGGCCTGACACTGATCGGAGTGCCGTGGCTGCTCAGCTTCGCGCAGCCGACCATTTGGGAAATCAGCCGGCCGTGGTACCTGGCCTGGGCAGACCTGGTCTACCTCGTGGCGACGCTGGCGACGCTGGGCTGGGTCGCGACTACTGGCCCAGGATCCGGTCGATTTCGCGCGCCATATCGACGTCCTTCTCGGTGATGCCGCCGGCGGAATGCGTCACCAGCGCGAAGGTGACTGTCCGCCAACGGATGTCGATATCGGGATGATGATCCTTCTGTTCAGCGAATTCCGCGACACGCCGCACCGCATCGATTCCGTCGAGAAACGCCGGGAATTTGACGGCTCGGCGCAGGGCACCTGCCGCGTGTTCCCAGCCGGGCAGGTCAACTAGTGCGGCGTCAACCTGATCATTCGTCAACACAGCCATGTCTTCGACCGTATACCGTCGGGCGCGATGGATGAGCAGATCGTCGTTGCGGGTGCGCTGATCTCTGCGGGCGCGCTGCTGGTGGCCCAGCGTGAGCGGCCGCCGGAGCTGGCCGGGCTGTGGGAGCTGCCCGGCGGCAAGGTCGGGCCGGGGGAGAGCGACGCCGCCGCGCTGGCGCGGGAGTTGCGGGAGGAGCTCGGTGTCGGGGTGAGCGTAGGTGCGCGGATCGGTGTTGACGTCGTTCTCAATGCCACCATGACATTGCGCGCCTACCTTGTCGCGCTGACCGACGGGAGTCCGCGTCCGCAGGACCATCGCGCTCTGCGCTGGGTAACTCTCGACGACCTGCACCTCCTGGACTGGGTTCCGGCGGACCGGGCGTGGATCGACGACCTGGCTGCGGCGATGCACCCCGGCTGAGCACGGCTGTTCAGGATTTGCCGGATGCAATTCTGTGAGATGTACCGGCTGCTCGCCCGGGCTAAATGCGAAGAGCACCAAGTTATTCCGACTGCCTGTAGAACAGCCGACGGTATTCACAATCGCGGTGTGCAGATGCCCACGCCCGCCGCGCCGCCGGTGTCGTAACGACGAAAGGTCAAGCCCCCGAACGCCTTCCGATGGTAACTGGAGTTCGCCGCCACCGTCGGGCGCGTCGCGGGACCGCTCATCCCCGAGTCCTGCTGATCTACCGGCGGCGATGCGCCGGGCCGGTGTTCATGACCACCACGCGAATGGCAAGGTCATATATCTGACGCATGTTTTCGATGCGCTTACCGGCTATCTGTTCCGGTCGTACAATGCGGTGAGTGACTCAGCAAACTAGGGACTTTCGGCTCTGTCTTCGTGCCCGGCCACCGGCGCACAGTGGTGACATGGAGCAGTTGACCGCTCTGGACGCGGGGTTCCTCGAAGCCGAGGATTCCGATCGGCACGTGAGCTTGGCGATCGGCGCTGTCGCTGTTCTCGACGGACCGATGCCCGATGTCGACACGGTAATGGCTACCCTGGCCGAACGTGCTTGCTCGGTGCCGCGACTGCAGCACGTGCTGCACACCCATCCGCTCGATCTCGCGGCCCCGTATTGGGTGCAGGACAACAACTTCGACGCGGCGCACCATCTCCACAGCACCGCGCTGCCGCGTCCGGGCGATGACGCGGGCGCTGTACCGTCTGGTCGGCGACGTGATGGAGCGGCGGTTGGACTGTGACCGCCATCAGCGTCGGGCATTGGCGTTCCACTCCGGTTGGGACTCTCCAACTCGTACAGGGAGGTTGATCAGTATGACCAAGGGATCCGAACTCGACGTCCTGACCCGCAGGCAGTGTCTCGATCTGTTGCAGGGGCCACGCGTCGGGCGGTTGGTGTTCACCGAGGACGCCGTGCCCGCGGTGCAACCGGTCAACTATCGGATGTGGCGGGACGACGTGGTGTTCCGAGTCGCGGGCGGGCCGAAGCTGACCGCGGCCATGCACAATCAGGTGGTCGCATTCGAGGTCGACGAGCTGGACGCAGATCTACACACCGGCTGGAGCGTGACGGTCGTCGGGCATGCGAAGCCGATCACCGACGTGGATGAACTCGTCGAGGTTGCCGGCACGTTCGTGCAGCCATGGGTAGAGGGCCGGCGCGAACACTTCGTCCGAATCACCGCCGAGAAGGTGACAGGGCGGCAATTCCGCAGTCGCGGAGTACCGCACTACCGGGGTGCGGCCGCCGGGCTCGAAACTCAATAGCGCAGGCCTAATACCGCAGGCGGTCGCCGACCACCCGCACCATTCCGGGGTGCTGGGTGGTGTACAGCGGATGCAGGATCATGGGGTGCCGGCAGTGCGCGCAGGAAGCCTGCGGCTGATTCACCGACGCCAAGGTCAGATGGTGGCATTCACTGCAGCGGACGACGTAGCACGTGCCTACCCAGTTCGCCAGTCCCAGGTAGATCGCGACTGTCGTCCCTGCCGCCAACACCATGATCAGCGCCATGGTGAGCACTTCGTAGACCGTCATGACGGGTTACCTCCGATCACGCCAGTGCCAACCCAAACTTCAAAGGTAGCGCGCGATCATTACGACTTTCTGGCACTTCGGAACACCTTGTCCAGTTCTTTACCGCGTAATCCATTGTGCTCGGCCTTGCGGACCTTGTGCAGTACCAGAGGGCAGCGTTTGCAGCGGGGCTTACTGCGACAGCACTTCTTCTTGGGCTTCAGGGCGGCGATCTTGGTGGACTTCAGACTGATCGCTCCTCGCGTGCGCAGAACGTGACGGGGCTCTCTCGTTTTCGTGATCGACCAGCCGAACTGCGAGAATCTGCAGCGTGGATTCACGGCCCAGTTTCAGAAACGTCGCCATCGTCGCCCACGTCGACCACGGTAAGACGACCCTAGTCGACGCGATGCTGCGGCAGTCGGGTGCCTTGACGCACCGCGGCGACGACGCCGTTGAACGCCTGATGGACTCCGGTGACCTGGAAAAAGAAAAAGGCATCACCATCCTGGCCAAGAACACCGCGGTGCACCGGCACCACCCCGACGGCACCATGACGGTGATCAACGTCATCGATACCCCGGGGCACGCCGACTTCGGTGGCGAGGTGGAGCGTGGCCTGTCCATGGTCGACGGCGTGGTGCTGCTGGTCGACGCCTCGGAGGGGCCGTTGCCGCAGACCCGCTTCGTGTTGCGTAAGGCGCTGGCCGCGCACCTTCCGGTGATCCTGGTGGTCAACAAGACCGACCGTCCCGACGCCCGGATCTCCGCCGTCGTCGAGGAGAGCCACGACCTGCTGCTCGACGTCGCCTCAGACCTCGACGAGGAAGCCCAGGCATCCGCCGAGAAGGCCCTGGACCTGCCCACGCTGTACGCGTCGGGGCGGGCCGGCATCGCCTCGACGACGCAGCCCGCCGACGGTGAGAACCCCGACGGCGAGAACCTCGACCCGCTGTTCGACGTGCTGATGGAGCACATCCCGGCGCCGTCGGGCGATCCGGAGGCGCCGCTGCAGGCGCTGGTGACCAACCTCGACGCGTCGGCGTTCCTGGGCCGGCTCGCGCTGATCCGCATCTACAACGGGCGCCTCAAGAAGGGCCAGCAGGTGGCCTGGATGCGTGAGGTCGACGGATCGCCGGTGATCACCAGCGCCAAGATCACCGAACTGTTGGCCACCGAGGGTGTGGACCGCACCCCGACCGAGGAGGCCGTGGCCGGCGACATCGTCGCAGTCGCGGGCATCCCCGAGATCATGATCGGCGACACCCTCGCCGACCCCGACCACGCGCACGCGCTGCCCCGGATCACGGTCGACGAGCCGGCGATCTCGGTGACCATCGGCACCAACACGTCGCCGCTGGCCGGCAGGGTGTCCGGGCACAAGTTGACCGCCCGCATGGTGAAGAGCCGGCTCGACCAGGAACTGGTCGGCAACGTGTCGATCCGGGTCGTCGACATCGGCCGGCCCGACGCCTGGGAGGTGCAGGGCCGCGGTGAGCTGGCGCTGGCCATCCTCGTCGAGCAGATGCGCCGCGAAGGGTTCGAGCTGACCGTCGGCAAGCCTCAGGTGGTGACCAAGAACGTCGACGGCAAGCTGCACGAACCGTACGAGGCGTTGACCATCGACTGTCCGGAAGAGTTCGTCGGCGCCATCACCCAGCTGATGGCCGCCCGCAAGGGCCGCATGGAGGAGATGACCAACCACGCCGCGGGATGGGTTCGGATGGACTTCATCGTCCCCAGCCGTGGGCTGATCGGCTTCCGGACCGACTTCCTCACCGAGACCCGCGGCACCGGCATCGCCAACGCCGTGTTCGACGGCTACCGGCCGTGGGCCGGCGAGATCCGGGCCCGGCACACCGGCTCGCTGGTCAGCGACCGCAGCGGCTCGATCACGCCGTTCGCGATGATCCAGCTGTCCGACCGTGGACAGTTCTTCGTCGAACCGGGTGAGGACACCTACGAGGGCCAGGTGGTCGGGATCAATCCGCGTGCCGAGGATCTCGATATCAACATCACCCGTGAGAAGAAGCTGACCAACATGCGGTCGTCCACCGCCGATGTGATGGAGACCCTGGCCCGGCCGCTGGTGCTGGACCTCGAGCAGGCGATGGAGTTCTGCGCGGCCGACGAGTGTGTCGAGGTGACGCCCGAGATCGTGCGGGTGCGCAAGGTCGAGCTCACCGCCAGCCTGCGGGCCAGGGCCAAGGCGCGGGCCAAGCAGGGCGCCAAGGCGTGACCGGGGGCATCGACTCACTGTCGTTACCCTGATTAGCGTGCCGACCCGACTCAGCCTGCGCAGCGGTGTCCACCTGACGCTCGGTGCACTGATCGCGACTCCGGTCCTGTTGTTCAGCGGCTGCACGGTCAGCCCGCCGCCCGCACCGCAGAGCACCGAGACCACGCAGGTCACCCCGCCACCACCGGCCAAAACGATGCAGGTGATCATGGCCATCGACTCGATCGGCCCAGGGTTCAACCCGCATCTGCTCTCCGATCAGTCGCCGGTGAACGCAGCGATCGCCGCGATGGTGCTGCCGAGCTCGTTCCGGCCTGTGCCCGACCCGACGTCGCCGACCGGTTCCCGTTGGGAACTCGACACGACGCTGCTGGAGTCTGCCGAGGTGACGAGCCAGAACCCGTTCACCGTCACCTACAAGATCAGGCCCGAGGCGCAGTGGACCGACAACGCGCCGATCGCCGCGGACGACTACTGGTATCTGTGGCGGCAGATGGTCGGTCAGCCCGGTGTCGTCGACCCGGCCGGGTATGACCTGATCACCGGGGTGCAGTCGGTCGACGGCGGCAAGCAGGTGGTGGTGACCTTCTCGCAGCCGTATCCGGCCTGGCAGGAACTGTTCAATGACATCCTGCCCGCCCACATCGTCAAAGACGTGCCGGGCGGGTTCGGTGCCGGCCTGGCCCGGGCCATGCCGGTAACCGGCGGACAGTTCCGGGTGGAGAGCATCGACCCGCAGCGCGACGAGATTCTCTTGGCGCGCAACGACCGGTTCTGGAGCGTGCCGGCCAAACCCGACCTGGTGCTGTTCCGGCGCGGTGGAGCGCCTGCGGCACTGGCCGACTCGATTCGTAACGGCGATACGCAGGTGGCCCAGATCCATGGCGGGGCAGCGACTTTCGCGCAACTCAGCGCCATCCCGGACGTGCGTACCGCACGGATCGTCACGCCCCGGGTGCTGCAACTCACGCTGCGTGCCCAGGAGCCGAAGCTGGCCGACGCGCAGGTGCGCAAGGCGATCCTGAACCTGATCGACGTCGATCTGCTGGCCTCTGTCGGCGCGGGTGACGACAACACCGTCACGCTCGCACAGGCTCAGGTGCGCTCGCCGTCGGACCCCGGCTATGTGCCGACCGCACCACCGGCCATGAGTCGCGATGCCGCGCTGGGGCTGCTGCAGGGTGCGGGCTATCAGATCGAGCCCGCTGCGATCGCACCGGGAACCTCGTTGCCGGACAACGGTCGGCAGCGCATCACCAAGGACGGGGTGCCGCTGTCCCTGGTGCTGGGCGTCGCGTCGAACGATCCGACATCGGTAGCGGTGGCGAACACCGCGGCCGACCAGTTGCGCAACGTCGGTATCGATGCCTCGGTGCTGGCATTGGATCCCGTGGCGCTCTACGGCGACGCATCGACCAACAATCGCGTCGACGCCATCGTCGGTTGGCATCAGGCCGGGGGAGACCTCGCGACCGCGCTTGCCTCGCGGTACGGATGTCGTGCCCTGGAGGCGACCGCGGTTTCGACGACGGTGCCGGGACCGCCGCCACCTTCGTCGGCGCCGCCGTCGAAGACCACCACCACTGCGCCACCGGTGACCGCCACCACGGCAACGCCTCCACCACAGACCCCGGCACTGGACTTCGGTGATCTGGTGCAGGCCCCCAGCAACATCACCGGCATCTGTGATCGCAGTATCCAGCCGAAAATCGATGCGGCACTGGATGGTAGCCAGAACATCGCCGATGTGATCCAGGCTGTCGAGCCCCGATTGTGGAACATGTCGACGGTGTTGCCGATCCTGCAGGACACCACAATCGTCGCCGCCGGCCCGAGCGTGCAGAACGTCAGCCTGTCCGGCGCAGTACCGGTCGGCATCGTGGGCGACGCCGGCGACTGGGTCAAATCGAAATAGCCGAGCCGCCTCTGCGGTGGCGTCGCTCGCTCAGCACACGCAACCCGTGCGCAGCAGCGGCCGCGACGAGGAACGGCAACAGCACCCACCACGGCGGCCGGGCCAGTTCCCAGACAAACAGGGCCGCCCAGACGGGCGCGCGCTGCGTGACGGCGAGCACGCCGGCGGCGCACGTCAACGACACTCCGGCGACACTGACAGAGTGCCCGGTCCAGGTGTTGATCGACAGCGCCACAATCGATCCCAGAGCTGAGCCGGTGGCCAACGCGGGCGTGAGCATCCCACCCACCGCTCCGGCTCGCAGAAAGACCGCGGTGAGAAGAGGTTTGAGCAGGAAGATCATGACCGCAGCCGCCAAGGTGATGCCGGTGCCGAGACCGACCGTGAGGATGCTCTTACCGTTGCCGGGTAGCTCGGGCCAGCGGATCGAGCAGACTCCGATCAGCAGGCCGGCCGCGGCGATCGCCGGGATCAACAACCACGATGTCGGTGCCGAGGCAGGACGGGCCAGGTCCATGATGCGGTTGAAAGCCAGCCCCACTCCGAACGTGAGCGGTGCCAGGAGTAACGCGAAACCCGTGAGCAGATAAGACAGTTGGGGGGCGGGCCAGTCGAGTGCGGGCGCGGAGTGGGTCACCGGGCTGGCGACCGCGACGGCAAGGCTCGAAGTGATCAACGCCGTACCGACGGCCCGCGGATGCCACGTCTTGAGCACGATGCGAAGGGCGAACAACGCACCACCCAGCGGCACGCTGTAGACCGCCGCCAGCCCCGCGCCGGCCGCACAGGCCAGCAGGATTTCCCGGTCGCGAGGCGTCAGCGCCAATCGCGATGTCCCGATATCACCCAGCACGGCGGCGAATTGGCGGGGAGCGCCTTCGCGTCCGAGCGAGGCGCCGGAACCCACGAGCAGCACTTGCAGGCCGGCGTCGAGGGACAGCGGCAGCGCCGGGAGTCGCCGACGGGAGGCGATCGTCGCCGGCAGGGCGGGCACCTCGGCCCAGCGGCGCAGCACCCACCAGCCGAAGCCGGCTACCGCACCGCCGGTCATCGGCCCCACCGCGCGGCGTAGCGGGCCGGCGCCGGTTACCCCTTCGAGCAGCGTGCCGAATGCGTAGTGATAGGTCAGATGCTCGACCGCGTGCAACAGCAGCGTCGTCGCCATGCCCGCGAGCCCGGCCCCCAGACCAACCACAACGATGCCGCAGCCGAATTCGAGGTGGCGCCGGTTCACCTTCGTGAATGTAGGGCAACCTGCGTCGGTATGAGAACCGGAGGTATGGCCGTGCCGGTCGTGACCCGACTACTGTCGCGGTCGATGTCCCACGAAAAGCCCCGCCTGTTGTTCGTCCACGCCCACCCGGACGACGAGACTCTGACCACGGGCGCCACCATCGCCCACTACGCCGCGCACGGGGCCGATGTCCGAGTCGTCACGTGCACATTGGGCGAAGAAGGCGAGGTGATCGGCGAACAGTACTCCTTACTGTCCGTCGACCACGCCGATCAGCTCGGCGGTTACCGCATCAGTGAGCTCACTCGCGCGTTGGGTGCGCTGGGTGTCGGAGCGCCGCACTACCTCGGCGGGCCGGGACGCTGGCGCGATTCAGGCATGGGAACCGACCATGCGCGGGGACGGCAGCGATGGGTCGACGCCGACATGGGCGAAGCTGTCGGCGCACTCGCGGCAATCATCACCGGCATGCGGCCGCACGTCATCGTCACCTACGACCCCGAGGGCGGCTACGGCCACCCCGATCACATCCAGACCCACCGGGTCACGACCGCCGCGGTTGTGGCCGCAGCCGAGAATGGCTGGGTCGTACCGAAGTTCTATTGGACGGTCACGGCTACGAGCGCCATGGGCGCCGGGTTGCGCACGCTGTCAGGATTGCCCGACGGGTGGATCACCGTCGACATCAAGGACGTGCCGTTCGGCTACCCCGATGACCGGATCGACGCCGTCATCGACGGCACCGCCCAGTTGCCGGCCAAGATCGCCGCGATGCAGGCCCATGCCACCCAGGTCACCGTCGCTCCCGACGGCCGGGCCTGCGCGCTGTCGAACAACATCGCGCTGCCCATCCTGGGGGAAGAGCACTACCTGCTTATCGCAGGCGAGGCCGGCCCCCGGGATGCCCGCGGCTGGGAAACCGACCTACTCGCCGGGCTGGTCCTGGAATAGGTTCTCCCGCCGCGGGGTAAGCTCCAAAAATCCGGCAAGAGTCAGCGGCGCGGCGAAGGGAAACCCATGGACCCCGACCTCGATCCGAACCTGCAGCACTGGCAGGACCGGGCGGCTAACTTCCGGTGGGTCGTCGGTTCACTGCTCGACAGCATCCCGAACTGAACGCAACCAGGTCGCGCGTCGACGACGCGCCGCTATCCCGTCCGGTCTTCGACCGCATTGTCCTGGCACTGCTCGCCGTCGACGGTGTCATCTCCGCTGTCGTCGGCGCGCTGCTGCTGCCGTCTTACGTCGGCTCCATCCCGTTTCCGATCAGCGCTTTGCTCAGCGGCGCGCTGAACGCCGCCCTGGTCTGGGCCGCGATGCAATGCACGGAATCGTTACGGCTCGCGGCGTTGCCGATGTTGACCTGGTTGGCGACCGTCGCAATCATGACGCTCGGCGGCCCGGGCGGTGACGTGGTCTTCGGCGGCGACGGCGTGATGGCCTACAGTGCCCTGCTCTTCATGGTGCTCGGGGCGCTGCCGCCGGCGCTGTTGCTACGCAGGTCGCTGTCCCGCTGACCTAGTCGTCTCCGGACGTGCTCTTGGCTGGTGTCTTGATCTTGGTGTTGGTCGTGGAGGTGTCGGTTTTCGCGGTCTTCGGGTGGGTGCTCTTGGCGGCATCCTTCACGGCGTTGCGCAGCCCGTCGGTCGCCTTCTTCACGTTGGACTTGAGATCGGCCGGGCCGTTGCGGACGCCGTCGCTCACATCCTTGATCCGCGATCGCGGCGACGTGCTCGTGATGCTGTCGGTCGTGGGCTTCTGCAACTGCAGCGACCGCCGCACCGACTTCGGGACGCTGGTGACCTCATCGGTCGCAGTCGCCGTTGCCGCCGTGGTCGTAGCGGCGAGCTGTTTGACGGCGTCCCCGGCAATGTCCTGCGGTTGATCTGCACCGTCGGACGTGGCGGCGTCGCCGTCGGCGCTCGCCGTCTGCACGGAATTCTTCTCGGCAGCGGAGGTTTCTTCGGTGGCCGCGGCGGGGCGCACCGTCAAGCCCTTGAACCCGCTGCTCAAGGTCTCGGCCACGTCGGCGAATGCCGTCGACAGCGGGCGTGTCTGGGCAATCGATGACAGTGTCATGGTCTGTGCCGTCTCGGTGGACGACAGTGGTGGCGCCGGTGGGATCAGCCAGCCGAAGAAGTAATTGAACTCCGCAGTCGCGGTGTTGACGAGACCGGTCCCTATTGCGGAGCCGACGGCCCCGATGCCATTGGCCCAGACGCTGAGGTCCAGCGGAGCGTCGACCACGGGAGCCACCAAGCCGACAACGAAACTGTCGGCCACCGGTAACACCAGGTTGTAGTAGATGATGCTGACCTGGTCGCCGATGATCCCGAGCAGCGGCACCAGGTTCGTCGCCCAGTTCAGGAGATCGACGCCGTAGTTGATCCACTGCACGGCGCTGTTCCAGACGTTGACGATGGAATCGCTTGCGGTGCTCTGCGGGGCGATCACCACCGCGTTGGGTGTCGGCAGGATCGAGGCCCCGATGGCCGGCGCGCCGCCCGGGCCCGGCGCCGGCATCACCGGTGTGGGTACTGCAGCGGTCATCTGACTGGCTGCGGCCAGCAACTCGACCATGGCCTGCGACAGGGCGGGCTGTGTGGTCGTCGGATGAGCCGGGACTGCGATATCTGCGGGCGTCACCTGGACCGGGGCGAGTGCGATTGTTGTGGCGGTGGCCGCGGCTGCTCCAGCGACGAGACACGTGCGCACAGATGCGGATACAGTCATCAACAGCTCCCTGGAAGTTCACAGCCCCAACTCAG
Source organism: Mycobacterium sp. 141 (assembly GCF_000382405.1). Taxonomy (GTDB): domain Bacteria; phylum Actinomycetota; class Actinomycetes; order Mycobacteriales; family Mycobacteriaceae; genus Mycobacterium. The sequence continues at coordinate 324,489 of NZ_KB908258.1, read as the reverse complement.
GCCTTAACCTATCGCGCACGGAGTCGATAACGACAGCGAACATCGGCGTGTCGTCACTGCCAGGCGCGTCGTGGGGATTCCGGCCCGTGATCGGGCGCAGCAGGACCGCACTGCAGCAGAGCCCAGTACTACTGTGACCTCTATGGCAGGCGCCAAGGTTTCAGAATGTGAGACGCGTGGATGATTGACAACTACGCCGGGGTTATACGGGCGTGGCTCTGAACCCCCAGCACGGCGCCGACCTGCCCAGCCCGGTGGTCCCATCGAAAGCCAACGCCGCCGCGTTGCGGCGCGTCTTGCGCCGAGCCCGCGACGGCGTCGCACTCAACGTCGATGAAGCCGCCGTTGCGATGACCGCGCGCGGTGATGATCTGGCCGATTTGTGCGCGAGCGCCGCGCGGGTGCGCGACGCGGGCCTGACCTCAGCGGGCCGTCGCGGCGGCACCGGCAGATTGCCGGTCAGCTACTCACGCAAGGTCTTCATCCCCGTCACCCACCTGTGCCGCGACACCTGTCATTACTGCACCTTTGTCACGGTGCCGGGCCGGCTGCGCAGCCAGGGCCTCGGCATGTACATGGAACCCGACGAGATCCTCGATGTCGCTCGGCGTGGTGCCGAACTGGGCTGCAAGGAAGCGCTTTTCACGCTCGGCGATCGTCCCGAGGCGCGGTGGGACGAGGCCCGCCGGTGGCTCGACGAGCGGGGCTACGATTCCACGCTGGATTACCTACGGGCCATGGCCATCCGGGTTCTGGAGGAGACGGGCCTGCTGCCGCACCTCAATCCCGGGGTGATGAGTTGGTCGGAGCTCTCCCGGCTCAAGCCGGTCGCCCCGTCGATGGGCATGATGCTGGAGACCACCTCGCGGCGGCTATTCGAGACGCGCGGTGCCGCGCATTACGGCAGCCCGGACAAGGATCCGGCGGTCCGGTTGCGCACACTCGACGACGCCGGCCGGCTTTCCATCCCGTTCACCACCGGTCTGCTGGTCGGCATCGGCGAGACGCTCACCGAACGCGCCGAGACGATGCACGCGATCCGTAAGTCGCACAAGGAATTCGGTCATGTGCAGGAAGTGATCGTGCAGAACTTCCGGGCCAAGGACCACACTGCGATGGCGGCGACGCCCGATGCCGGCATGGACGATTTCCTGGCGACCATCGCGGTGACGCGCCTGGTGCTCGGCCCCAAGATGCGCATCCAGGCGCCGCCGAACCTAGTGTCCCGCGACGAATGCCTGGCCCTGATCGGAGCCGGCGTCGACGACTGGGGTGGCGTCTCACCGCTGACCCCCGATCACGTCAACCCCGAGCGCCCCTGGCCGGCGCTCGACGATCTCGCTGATGTGACCGCCGAGGCGGGCTATGACCTGGTGCAGCGGCTGACCGCGCAGCCGACCTATGTGCAGGCAGGCGCGGCATGGATCGACCCTCGGGTGCGTGGGCACGTCGACGCGCTGGCCGACCCCGACACCGGACTGGCCCGCGACGTCAACCCGGTGGGCCGGCCCTGGCAGGAGCCGGATGAGGCGTCGGAGTCGTTGGGCCGCACCGATTTACACACCGCTATCGATGCGGAGGGGCGGCGCACCGAGACCCGCAGCGACTTGAACAGCGCGTTCGGTGACTGGGAGTCGATCCGGGAGAAGGTCTCCGAGCTGGCGGCGCGGGCGCCCGAGCGCATCGACACCGATGTGCTCGCCGCACTGCGCTCCGCAGAACGCGACCCCGGCGGCTGCAGCGACGACGAGTACCTCGCGCTGGCCACGGCCGACGGTCCGGCATTGGAAGCCGTTGCCGCGCTGGCTGATTCGCTTCGTAGGGATACCGTCGGCGACGACGTGACGTTCGTCGTCAACCGCAACATCAACTTCACCAACATCTGCTACACCGGCTGCCGCTTCTGCGCCTTCGCGCAACGCAAGGGCGACGCGGACGCGTACTCGTTGTCGACCGGCGAGGTGGCCGACCGGGCGTGGGAAGCACACGTCGCCGGCGCCACCGAGGTCTGCATGCAGGGCGGCATCGATCCGGAACTTCCCGTCACCGGCTACGCCGATCTCGTGCGGGCGGTCAAGGCGCGGGTGCCGTCGATGCATGTGCACGCGTTCAGTCCCATGGAGATCGCCAACGGCGTGACCCGTAGCGGGTTGTCGGTCCGGGAGTGGCTGATCAGCCTGCGCGAGGCGGGTTTGGACACCATCCCGGGCACGGCTGCCGAAATCCTCGACGACGAGGTGCGCTGGGTGCTCACCAAAGGCAAGCTGCCCACCTCGGAATGGATTGACGTGGTGACCACCGCTCATGAGGTGGGCCTGCGTTCGTCGTCGACCATGATGTACGGCCACGTCGACACTCCCAAGCACTGGGTGGGGCATCTCAACGTGCTGCGCGGTATCCAGGACCGTACCGGCGGCTTCACCGAGTTCGTGCCGCTGCCGTTCGTGCACCAGTCCTCACCGCTGTATCTCGCAGGTGGGGCCCGGCCGGGGCCGACGCACCGCGACAACCGGGCGGTACATGCATTGGCGCGGATCATGTTGCACGGCAGGATCTCCCATATCCAAACCAGCTGGGTCAAGCTGGGTGTCGAGCGCACGCAGGTGATGTTGCGCGGCGGTGCCAACGACCTGGGTGGCACGTTGATGGAGGAGACCATCTCGCGCATGGCCGGCTCGGAGAACGGCTCGGCCAAGACCGTCGAGGAACTCGTCGCCATCGCCGAGGGCATCGGTCGTCCCGCGCGCCAGCGCACCACGGATTACTCACCTCTCGCGGCCTGACCCCTTCTTCTTCTTTGCACCGCGAGCGTGCGGGTCTGCCGCTGGACACGCCGCCAACAGTCAGCATCGGGCGCACGCTCGTGCGGCCCGCGAGTGTGCACGCTCGCGGGGTGAGTGAAGATTTTTCTCGAACGCGGGAATGCAATCGGACCGTAGTCCGGTTATCTCTGACGAAGGTGCCGGAACGGCCGGCCCGCCATACCAAGGGAGACGTCATGACCGCCGCAACCTCCCCCGAGTCACGCTGGCGTGACGCTCGAGCCCGAGCGTCACGCCAGCGTGACGTCGGCCGGCGTGCTAGTCGTCGGTGCGCGGATGCCGGCCGACATGCGACTCCGCGCGCATGCGTTCGACCATGTGCGGGTAGTGCAGCTCGAACGCCGGGCGCTCTGAGCGGATGCGCGGCAGCTCGGTGAAGTTGTGCCGCGGCGGTGGGCAACTGGTGGCCCATTCCAGTGAATTGCCATGGCCCCAGGGATCGTCGACGGTGACGGGTTCGCCGTAGCGCCAGCTCTTGAACACGTTCCAGACGAACGGCAACATCGAGATGCCCAGGATGAACGAGCCGATCGTCGAGACGACGTTGAGCGTGGTGAACCCGTCGCTGGACAGGTAGTCGGCGTAGCGCCGGGGCATGCCCTCGTCACCCAGCCAGTGCTGCACCAGAAACGTGGTGTGGAACCCGATGAAGGTCAGCCAGAAGTGCACCTTGCCCAGCCGCTCGTCGAGCAGGCGTCCGGTCATCTTCGGGAACCAGAAGTACACGCCGCCGAAGGAGGCGAACACGATGGTGCCGAAGAGCACGTAGTGGAAGTGGGCCACCAGGAAATACGTGTCGGTGACGTGGAAGTCGATCGGCGGGCTGGCCAGCATCACCCCGGAGAGGCCGCCCAGCAGGAAGGTGACCATGAAGCCCACCGAGAACAGCATGGGCGTCTCGAAGGTCAACTGACCCTTCCACATGGTGCCGATCCAGTTGAAGAACTTGATCCCGGTGGGCACTGCGATCATGTAGGACATCAGCGAGAAGAACGGCAGCAGAACGGCTCCCGTGGCGAACATGTGGTGCGCCCACACCGCCATCGACAGGGCCGCGATGCTCACGGTGGCGTAGATCAGCGTGGTGTAGCCGAACAACGGCTTTCGTGCGAACACAGGGATGATCTCGGTGACGATGCCGAAGAACGGCAGCGCGACGATGTAGACCTCGGGGTGGCCGAAGAACCAGAACAGGTGCTGCCACAAGATGACTCCGCCGTTGGCCGGGTCGTAGATGTGCGCGCCGAGGTGACGGTCGGCGGCCAAGCCGAACAACGCGGAGGTCAGCAGCGGGAACACCAGCAGCGCCAGGACGCTGGTGATCAGGATGTTCCACGTGAAGATCGGCATCCGGAACATCGTCATGCCGGGGGCGCGCATGCAGACCACGGTGGTGATCATGTTGACCGCCCCGAGGATGGTGCCGAGGCCGCCGACCGCCAGACCCAGGATCCACAGGTCTGCGCCTGCGCCAGGTGAGTGCACGGCATCGCTGAGCGGGGTGTAGGCGGTCCAGCCGAAGTCGGGCGCGCCACTGGGCGTGATGAACCCCGAGATCGTGATGAGTCCGCCAAAGACGAACAGCCAGAACGACAATGCGTTCAGGCGTGGGAACGCCACATCGGGCGCACCGATCTGCAGCGGCAGCACCAGGTTGGCGAACCCGAACACGATCGGCGTGGCATAGAACAACAGCATCACCGTGCCGTGCATGGTGAACAACTGGTTGTACTGCTCATTGGACAGGAACTGCAGGCCGGGTTGCGCGAGCTCGGTGCGCATGAGCAGGGCCATCAGACCGCCGGTGAAGAAGAACGAAAAGCACGCGACCATGTACATGATCCCGATGAGCTTGTGGTCGGTCGTCGTGATCAGTCGATAGATCAGGTTGCCAGTTGGGCCGACGCGGGCGGGGAAGGGCCGACGCGGCGCGATGACTTGGGAAAACGGGGTTTTCTCAGCCAGGGTCATCGCTCACCTCCGCTAGTTTTTATAACAACTATTTGTATAAACTATCCTCGTGACGTACGTGATCGGCAAGCCCTGTGTAGATGTGATGGATCGGGCTTGCGTCGAGGAATGTCCTGTCGACTGCATCTACGAAGGCAGCCGGTCGCTCTACATCCATCCCGACGAATGCGTCGATTGCGGTGCCTGCGAACCGGTCTGCCCGGTCGAGGCCATCTACTACGAGGACGATCTGCCCACCGACCTCGAGCCTTACCAGGCCGACAACGCAGCCTTCTTCGCCGAGACACTGCCCGGTCGCGACGTACCCCTCGGCTCGCCCGGTGGTGCGGCCAAGCTGGGGCCGATCGATGCCGACGCGCCGCTGGTCGCGAGCCTTCCGCCGCAGCAGGAACCATGAGCGCACCCGTTGTCGTCGTTCCGGTCGGTGATCTCGCCAACCGGGACGATGTGCATGCGCTGCTGTCGCGGTTCTATGGACGGGTGCTGACCGACGATCTGCTCGCCGCCCCGTTCACCGAGATCCGGGAAAAGGGCCTGGCATCGCACCTCCCGGTGATGTGCGATTTCTGGGAGACGGTGCTGTTCCGGGCCGGTCTCTACCGCGGCAGCGCGCTGGTGGTGCACCGGCATGTCCACCATGATCATCCGCTGGCGTACCGGCACTTCATCCGGTGGCTGACGCTGTGGCTGGCCACCGTGGACGAGATGTATCGCGGGCCCGTTGCCGAGCAGGCCAAGACCCAGGCCCGGCGGATCGCGTGGGCGATGCACCGGCGGCTCACCGGAACCGACGCACCTGAACTTGACGCGTTCGTGCGGGAGGCCGATCCGGCGTTCAATCGGTCCGGGTGACGCCATTGATCAGTTCACCGATCTTGTCGGTGATGGCAGGGTTCTTCAGGAACGGCGTGATGATGTCGACGGGGAGCGGGAAGACGACAGTCGAATTCTGGTCGGCACCCAGCTCCAACAGTGTCTGGAGGTAGCGCAGTTGCAGTGAGGCCGGGTTGCGCGAGAGGGTCTCGGCGGCCTGTCGCAACTCGTCGGAGGCCTGCAGTTCACCGCGGGCGTTGATCACCTTGGCACGGCGTTCGCGTTCGGCCTCGGCCTCGCGTGCCATCGCCCGTTGCATGGACTCCGGTATTTCCACGTCCTTGATCTCGACGACGCGGACCTCCACACCCCATGGTGCAGTCTGGGTGTCGATGACGCTGCGCAGATCGACGTTGAGATCGTCGCGATGGGCCAGCAACGTGTCGAGATCCACGCGCCCCAGCAGCGACCGCAGCGTTGTCTGGGCGATCTGCGACGTCGCGACGGCGTAATTCTCCACTCCCAGAATCGCTTTGAGTGGATCGGTGACCTGAAACATCACCACGGCGTTGACCCGGGCCGGCACATTGTCCCGGGTGATCACCTCCTGCGGTGGAATGGTGAGCGTGACCACCCGCTGATCGACCCGGATTATCCGATCCGCCAACGGGATGAGACACGCCAGACCCGGTCCGTGGATCGGCCGTATCCGTCCCAGCCGAAACACCACACCACGCTCGTACTCGCGAAGAACCTTGAGCGACAGCGTCGCCAGCCCGGCCAGCAGCACCACACCCATTCCGCCGAGGAACAGCCAAAGGGCCGTCACTGCATCTCCTTTCGTTCGGTCCAACCGCCGCCCCACCGGGTGGCGAAGCGATCGGCGGTCGTGGCGATCGCCTCCTGAGCATCGGAGCGGTGCGGAAGGTGATTCGGCGCGGCCGCCGGGCTGGACCACAGATGGCGGGCCAGAGGGACGCTGGCGGCGACGACGACCACCGCGGTCACCGCAAGCACCACCAGATCGCTGCCGCTGTGCTTGCTGAACCCCATGGCGATCAGCATGATCAGGGCTAATCCCGCTACCGCACAGGCGATTCCACGGTGGAACTGGCCGGCTTCCGAGTACGGCCACGGATCGATCTCGCGAGTGATCTCACGACCGTGATCGGAGGTGGTGCAGGTGGTCTTGACCGGGCAGCTGTTGCACACAGACGGTTTGGCGCGATAACGCATGACCCGGCCGCCGGGGTCGAACGAGGTGGGCCACAACCACTGATCCTGCGGACACAACCATGCGTCGTGGTCGGCGTGATAGCGGAAATTGCCGGTGCGCCAACGGGCCGCGCGAATCGACGTCCGGCGCGCCATCGAGTCGAAACCCCAGGCGACCGCCACCAGGCCGAGGGCGTACCCGGCCATCAGCCACACCGAGATCGATGGCGGACTCATTGTGACTCGGCGGCGGTTTGCGGGGTGATCTCGGTGTAGAGCGGATGCTCCGGCAGCTCATCGGTGGTCTCACCAGACCTGAAGTGCCGCAACGCCTGCCAGGCGATCCAGACGAACGGCAGGATGCCGCCGACGATGAAGATGACATCGCCGGGTAGCCGCAGCCACTCCAGCACGGCATTGCCGGGGCGGGTGATGTAGCCCAATGACCGCGCCTCGAAGTAGCCCTCGTTGACCGAGTGGTAGAGCTGCAGGATGCCGAGCGGCAGCAGGCTGGCGAAGACCATCCAGGCCAGGCCGATGTTCAGGCACCAGAACGAAACCCGGGCCCATTTCTCGGGCCACTTGTCGGCCGGAATCACGTACCGGAACGCGAACATTGCCAGTCCGACGGCCAGCATGCCGTATACGCCCATCATGGCGCCGTGAGCGTGGTTGGCGGTCAAGGCGGTACCGATCTGGTAGTAGGAAACGATCGGCAGGTTGACCAGGAAGCCGAAGATCCCGGCCCCGACAAAGTTCCAGAACCCGACCGCCACCAGGAACATGACCGCCCACCGATGCGGGAACGGTTTGGTGTCGCCGGCGGATCGTCGCGAACCCAGCTGTAGGAATGCCCATGCCTCGATGGTCAGGAAGGTCAGCGGAATCACCTCCGCCGCCGAGAAAAACGCGCCGAGCGCCATGTGCTCCACCGGGGTGCCGGAGAAGTAGAGGTGGTGCATCGTGCCGATCACGCCGCCCGCGGAGTACAGGATGACGTCGAGGAAGATCACGCCCAGTGCGATGCGCTGGGTGACCACACCGAGCATCACGAAGATGTAGGCAACCATCACCGTGGTGAACAGCTCGAGGAAGTCCTCCACCCAGAGGTGCACCACCCAGAACCGCCAGAAGTCCGCGACCGACAGATGGGTGTCGCTGCCGGCCAGCAGGCCGACGGCGTAGAACGCCGGGATCGCCAGGCCGGAGAAGAAGAACACCCACGGCATGTTCGACTTCGATTCACCCGCCAGGCGCGACCGCATCCCGCGCCAGATGATCACGATCCAGAGGAACAGGCCGACAACAAGAAGGATCTGCCACAGCCGGGGCAGGTCGAGGTATTCCCACTGCTGGGAGAACAGCGACCCGGCCGGGACGATCCCGTAGATCGACAGCGCCTCGGAGAGCAACGAACCGACGACCACCACGACGACGGCGGCCAGCAGACCGTAGGTGAGCCAGTGCTGCCGGCGCGGCTCGCGGCGGGCGATGAACGGTGTCAGGAAGATCCCCCCTGCCAGGAATGCCGCGGCCGTCCAGAACAGCGACAGCTGCAGGTGCCAGGTTCGGGCCAGGTTGTAGGGCAGGATCGTGGCCAGGTTGATGCCGAAGAACGTGGCCAGGTCCGCTCGGTAGTGCTGGACCGCGGCGCCGAGCAGCGCTTGGCCCAGGAAGAGCACGGAGATGATCGCGAAGAACCAGATCGTCGCCCGCTGAGAGCGGGTCAGCGGAACTTCGCCCGGCTGCAGGAACGACACCGTGGGTGCTTCGGCACTGTGCCAGCCGATCTTCTGACTCCAGCGTCCGTAGACGGCGAACATGACGCCGGTGCCACCCAGCAGCACGATCAGCGAAAGCACCGACCAGATGAGCAGTTGAGCGGTAGGTCCGTTGTCGACGCGCGGCTCGGACGGCCAGTTGTTGGTGTAGCTGTAGTTGTGGCCGGGCCGGTCGGCGGCCGACGCCCATGCCGTCCACGCGAAAAACGCGGTGAGGTCGTGGATTTGCGCGGGATCGGTGATGAAGTCCGGGCGCAGGCCGTACTTGGTGGAGTCTTCGCCGAAGTAGCCGGCGTAGTAGTGGGCGACGCGGTCGAATGCCGCGGCCTGGTGGTCGGTGAATACCAGGGTGCGGGTTACGGGGTCGTAGCGGTTGGTCCGAAACTCTGCGACCACTGCGTCGTGGGGCTCGCCTATGCCCTGCCTGCGCAGTTGATCGGCGACATCTTCGGCCGCCCTGCGCAGATAGTCGGCGGTGTAGTCGGGTCCCAGGTAAGCGCCGTGACCGACCACCGAGCCGTACTCCTGCAGCCCGCGGGCCTGAAAGAGCTCCTGCCCGCGGACGATGTCCGCACCGGTGAACACCACCCGGCCCGACTGTGTGACGACCTTGTCGGGCAGCGGCATCGACGCTGCGTAGGTGCGGTAGGCCAGGATGCCCATCACGAAGAATCCGAAGATCATGACCAGGGCCACGCCTTGGATCCAGCCTTTGCCGATCAATCGTTGTGCCGACTGGTCGGCAGCGGTGGATCCGGAAGATCCGGAAGATGCGGAATAGGTTGCCATCGACGGTCCCCCAGCCGAACGGTGCGAGTCCGGGCCGCAGACCCCCACGTGGAATTGACGACAACGCCAAAGTATCCAGTAGGCGGGGTCTATTTCACCGGTTTAGAGGAAATTGTTCCTTCTTTTCCGTGTGTCGCTCGATCGACTACAGTCGGGCCGCCAGTTCGGTGCCCTGACGGATGGCCCGTTTGGCGTCGAGTTCGGCGGCCACTGCCGCGCCACCGATGATGTGCGGCTCGACGCCGTTGCGCCGCAACCCCTCTTCGAGCTCCCGCACAGATTCCTGGCCGGCGCAGATCACCACGGTGTCCACCGCCAGTACCCGGGCGTCGGAGTGCCTTGGTCCGAAGCTGATGTGCAGACCGTCGTCGTCGATCCGCTCGTAGTTCACCCGGGAAAGTTGCTGCACACCTTTGGCCTTCAACGAAGCGCGGTGCACCCACCCGCTGGTCTTGCCGAGCTTGCGACCCTGTGGTCCCTTGGTGCGCTGCAGCAGATAGACCTCGCGCGCGGCCGGTGCGGGTATCGCGGTGGTGAGCGCTCCACGGGCCTCCTGAGGGTCGGCTGCGCCCCACTCTGCTTTCCATTCCTTGAGGTTGAGCGTCGGCGACTGATGGGTCGTCAGGAACTCGCTGACATCGAACCCGATGCCGCCGGCGCCGATGACGGCCACCGACTTGCCCACCGGGGCTCCTGTGATGGCTTGGGCATAGGTGAGCACCTTGGGGTGGTCGATGCCGGGGATGTCGGGTAGTCGTGGCGTCACACCGGTCGCGAGTATCACGTCGTCGAAACCCGTCAGCTCCTCGACACCCGCGCGGGTGCCCAGCCGCACATCGACACCGTGTTTGTCCAGCATCCGCGTGTAGTAGCGAATCGTCTCGTTGAACTCTTCCTTGCCGGGAATCCTTCTGGCCAAATCGAATTGGCCGCCGATCGCGGTGCCGGCCTCGAAGAGGGTGACCCGGTGACCACGCTGGGCCGCGCTGACCGCTGTCGCCAGGCCCGCCGGACCGGCACCGACGACGGCCACCGAACGGGCGCGCCGGGTGGGGGTGAACATCAGCGAGGTTTCCCGTCCTGCCCGCGGGTTGAGCAGACATGACACGTTCTTGTGCGCGAAGGCGTGGTCGAGGCAGGCCTGGTTGCAGGCGATGCAGGTGTTGATCTCGTCGGCGGTGTCGGCGGCGGCCTTGAGCACCCAGTCCGGATCACTCAGCAGCGGTCGGGCCATCGAGATCAGCTGGACCCGGGTATCGGCCAGGATCTGTTCGGCGGCCTGCGGCATGTTGATCCGGTTGGACGCGACCACGGGGATCGCGACGTGTTCGGCGACCGCGCTGCTGATGTCGACGAATGCCGCGTTGGGGACGGAGGTGACGATCGTCGGCACTCTGGCCTCGTGCCAGCCGAAGCCCGAGTTGATCATCGTCGCTCCGGCGGCCTCGACTTCGGTTGCCAGCGCGACCGTTTCGTCCCAGCTCTGACCGTCCTCGACGTAGTCGGCCATGGACATGCGGTAGCAGACGATGAAGTCGGGGCCGACGGCTTCCCGCACCCGTCGCACGATCTCGACCGGGAATCGGCGGCGCTTCTCCGGGCTTCCGCCCCAGGCGTCGGTGCGCTTGTTGGTGCCCGGCGCCAGGAACTGGTTGAGCAGATAGCCCTCGCTGCCCATGATCTCGACGCCGTCGTAGCCGGCCTCGCGGGCGAGCAGGGCGCAGCGGACGAAATCGTCGATCGTGCCCCGGATCCCGCGCTCGGACAGGGCCCGGGGGCGGAAGGGGTTGATCGGAGCCTTGATCGACGATGCGCTGACTGAAAGCGGGTGATACGCGTAGCGTCCCGCATGCAGGATCTGCAGCGCGATCTTGCCGCCGGCCCGGTGTACGGCGCCGGTGATGCGGCGATGCCGGTGCGCATCCGCCGAGGACGTCAGTGCAGAGGCCAGCGGGAGCAGCCAGCCTGTCTTGTTGGGGGCATAGCCTCCGGTGATGATCAGGCCGACGCCGCCGCGGGCCCGTTCGGCGAAATACTGCGCGAGCTTGTCGGTGTCGCGGGCTCGGTCCTCCAGGCCGGTGTGCATGGAGCCCATCACCACCCGGTTGCGCAGCGTGGTGAAGCCGAGGTCCAGCGGTGACAACAGGTTCGGATAGCTCATCGGGTCCTTCCGGGGCTACAGGGTTTCCAGAACTTCGGAAAGCCAGGCCAATGAGCTCTCCTCCGCGCGCATTCCGCCGCGCAGCACCAGAGCCATGCCCACATTTTATGTGGGACCGGTGGTCCTATGCAGCTGATTGCATTGTGGGAAGTGCATGGGTGTGCCGACTGGTCGAGTTGTATCTGCGACGATTAGTATCAGTAACCGCGAGCCGCCGTTAACTGTGACGCGCAAAGTTAGGACACACTGAGACGAGCGTCCAGGAATGTGTAACGCATACTGGCCCCCCGGGCTCATGAGCTCTGACCACACCGAACCCGACCAGCAGCCCACTGGACAGGAGACACATCAGTGACGTACGTCATTGCCGAACCCTGCGTCGACGTCAAAGACAAGGCGTGCATCGAGGAATGCCCTGTCGACTGCATCTACGAGGGTTTACGCATGCTGTACATCCACCCCGACGAGTGCGTGGACTGTGGTGCGTGCGAACCGGTGTGCCCGGTCGAGGCCATTTACTACGAAGACGATGTGCCGGACCAGTGGGCCAGCTACACGCAGAGCAACGCGGACTTCTTCACCGAGTTGGGCTCTCCGGGCGGTGCTTCCAAGGTCGGCCAGACCGACAACGACCCGCAGGCCATCAAGGATTTGCCGCCGCAGGGGGAGGACTGATCCTGCCGATTCGATCCCGCTCTGACGTGGTACGTGCATCGCGCTCGGCCGCTCTGCCGGTGTTCCCCTGGGACACCCTGGCCGAGGTGACCGCGCGCGCCCGTTCACACCCCGACGGCATCGTCGACCTCTCGGTGGGCACACCGGTGGACCCGGTGGCCCCGCTGATCCGCGACGCACTCGCGTCTGCCAGCGCCGCGCCCGGGTATCCGACCACCGCGGGTACGCCCGCGCTGCGGGCATCGGCAACAGCCGCGTTGCGACGTCGATACGGCATCACCGAGCTGGCACCCGATGCCGTGCTACCGGTGATCGGCACCAAAGAACTGATCGCCTGGCTGCCGACGCTTCTCGGCCTCGACGCGCACGATTCGGTGGTGGTGCCCGAGCTTGCGTACCCCACCTATGAGGTCGGGGCGCGACTGGCGGGAGCGCAGGTCATCCGGGCCGATGCGCTGACGCAGCTCGGTCCCCAGGTGCCCGCGCTGATCTACCTCAACTCGCCGAGCAACCCGACCGGCCGGGTGCTCGGCGTGGAACACCTGCGCAAGGTGGTGACGTGGGCGCGTGAGCGTGGCGTCCTCGTGGCGTCCGACGAGTGCTACCTCGGGCTCAGCTGGGACGCCGACCCGGTCAGCGTGCTGCATCCGGCCGTGAGCGACGGTGACCACACCGGGCTGTTGGCCATCCACTCCCTGTCGAAGACGTCGTCGCTGGCCGGTTACCGCGCGGGGTTCGTCGCCGGAGATCCGGCGGTGGTCGCGGAGTTGCTGGCGGTCCGCAAGCACGCCGGCATGATCGTCCCGACACCGGTGCAGGCCGCCATGGTTGCCGCTCTTGACGACGACGAACACGAAGCCGCGCAACGGGACCGCTATGCACGTCGCCGTGCGGTGCTCCTGCCTGCCTTCCGGTCGGCCGGGTTCACGATCGAGTATTCCGAGGCCGGACTGTACCTGTGGGCCAGTCGCGGTGAACCCTGCCGTGACACCGTCGCGTGGCTGGCCGAACGCGGCATCCTCGTGGCGCCGGGCGAGTTCTACGGCCCGGCCGGCGCGCAGCATGTTCGGGTCGCGTTGACGGCCACCGACGAACGCATCGACGCGGCCGTCGCACGCCTCACCTGAACCTGCTCGGCGGAGAAACAGGTTTTGGCTCGTAGAGTTTCAGCCATGAGCACGACGACCCCGACCGCGCCCAAGAACCTGCGGCCGCTCGAGATGTTCGGCATCGACACCCTGCTCGATGACGACGAACGCGACATCGCGGCCACCGTGCGCCGATTCGTCGACACCCGGCTGCGCCCCAACCTCGCCGAATGGTTTGAGCGGGGTGAGCTGCCCGGCCGGGAACTCGCCAAGGAGTTCGGCGAACTCGGCCTGCTCGGCATGCACCTACAGGGTTACGGTTGCGCCGGCACCAACGCCGTCAGCTACGGCCTGGCCTGCCTTGAGCTCGAGGCAGGGGACAGCGGATTACGCAGCTTCGTCTCGGTGCAGGGCTCGCTGTCGATGTTCTCGATCCACCGCTGGGGTTCCGAGGAGCAGAAGCAGGAGTGGCTGCCCCGGCTGGCCCGCGGTGACGCCATCGGTTGCTTCGGCCTGACCGAGGCCGACTTCGGCTCCAATCCCGGCGGGATGCGCACCGCCGCGCGTCGCGACGGCTCCGACTGGATCCTGTCCGGCACCAAGATGTGGATCACCAACGGCAATCTGGCCGATGTGGCCACTGTCTGGGCGCAGACCGACGACGGCGTCCGCGGCTTCGTGGTGCCCACCGACACCCCCGGCTTCAGCGCGAACGTCATCCACAAGAAGCTGTCGCTGCGTGCATCGGTCACCTCGGAACTGGTGCTCGACAACGTCCGGCTGCCCGCGTCGGCTCAGTTGCCCGAGGCCGTCGGTCTGCGTGGTCCGCTGTCCTGCCTGAACGAGGCCCGGTTCGGCATCGTGTTCGGCGCGGTGGGCGCCGCGCGTGACAGCCTGGAGGCCGCGATCGACTACGCCGGCGTGCGCGAGGTGTTCGACCGCCCGCTGTCCGGCTACCAGTTGACCCAGGAGAAGCTGGCCAACATGACCCTGGAGCTCGGCAAGGGCATGCTGCTCGCGCTGCAACTCGGTCGGCTCAAGGACTCCTGCGGGGTCACCCCCGACCAGATCAGCCTCGGCAAGCTCAACAACGTGCGGGAGGCGCTGGCCATCGCCCGCGAATCCCGCACCATCATGGGCGCCAGTGGCATCACGCTGGAGTACTCGCCGCTGCGTCACGCCAACAACCTGGAGTCGGTGCTCACCTACGAGGGCACCAGCGAGATGCACATGCTGTCCATCGGGCGCGCGCTGACCGGGCAGTCGGCGTTTCGCTGATCGTTCACGGCTGAGTTGCCCGCAGGCCCAGCGAAAGCAGCAGCCGCACATCGGGATCGGTGAGCGCGGTAGCCAGTAGCTGCTCGATGCGTCGCACCCGGTAGCGCACCGTGTTGGGATGCACGTGCAGCCACTGCGCCGCGGTCGTGACATCGCCGAAGCTGTCCAGGTAGGCGCGCAGGGTGTCGGCGAGGACCGGATCGTTGTCCCGCAGAGTCCGCACGCGCGGGTCGATCAACCGCTCGTCGGCGGCGATCGCCGTGACGATCTCGTCGAGTAACACCGTGGTGCGCGCCTCGGCCAGCGATGTGACCTGCCCCAGCGTCCCCGGGTGGCGCTCGGCACTGTCGAGCACCCGGTCCACCTCGAGGCGGGCGGCCGCGGCGCCGGCCAACCCGTTGACGGTGCTGGCGATGACGGCGTGCAATTGCAGACCCAATTCGTTGCGCAGCGCCGCCACGGTGCCGCGGACCCAGGAGGTCACCGCGGCTGGTTTCCCGGTGCTGGGGAACAGCACGTAGACCCGAGTATGCGCAGACGCTACTTGAGCATCCTGACGAAAAGCGCTGGCGCTCAATGACAGTACGTCGGCTAGTTTGGCGCCTACGGCGTCGCCGGCCAATTTGGCGCCCACGGCGCTGCCGTCGAATCCGATCAGCGCGGCCCGGCCGTCGATGGCGATGCCGAGCTCGCGCGCGATGAGGTCGACGTCGGGTGGGCCGTCACCGGGCCGCAGGCCGAGCAGTTCCTGGATCCGCACCATGTGCGTCGAGGGTGTCGCCGCCAGCCGCGCCATGATGCGGGCGGCCAGTACCGCCGCACCGCGCAGCACGTCGTCGGCGTCGTCGGCCAGGGGACGGCTGCCCTGCTGCACCCAGATCGTCCCGGCGAACGCGGGAGCGCGGCGCTCGTCGGCCGACTGCAGGAAGACTCCGATCGCCGAGCGGGGCCGCAGCCCGAGCTCGGGACGCTCGGCAACGTGCACGACTTCCGGCTTCGCGCGGATCGCGTCGAAAATGCCCCACTGTGCGATCCAGGCCAGATGTTCCGGCGGTCCGGCTCGGCCCAGGATCGACAACCGGCGTAGATCGTCGGCCTCGTCGTTGGACGCCGAGTACGCCAGCACATGCGACTGGGCATCCTCGATGCTGACCATCCCGTGCGTACGATCGGCGATCGACTGCGCGAGGCTGAACAGGTCTGTGCCGGAGTCCTCGGATTCCCGGTCACCGTGATGTTCGAAGACGTGATTGACCAGCCGGTACAGCCGTTCCCACCGGGCCCGCGGGTCGACGGCCACCACCGCCGTGCCAGCCGAGGTCGCGCGGGCCACCACAGCGGCCGACGGCTCCTTGATGAAGATCGCAGTCGGTGGCCGACGAGCGATCTGCTGCTCCACCCAGTTTCTGGCGTCCGCATCGGGAATGCCGAGCAAGAAGAACACGTCGGCCGACCCGGCGGACGGCGCCAGACCCAGCCGCACATCGTCGGAATCGACGAGCGCCGACGAGGCGACCGGCAGATCCATCCCACGTGGCGCCTGGACGAGCCGGACCAAGGTGGCATCCAGCGCCAACAGCAGTTGGCCGAGGCTGACACCCGCTTCCACCATATTGTCCGATCGTACTGGTAGTCAGTTCAAGTGTTATCGGATCAGACAAGACCTGCGTGGGCCACGTCGAGGATTCTTAAGCCTATGGATGCCATCACCAACGTGCCGCTGCCAGCCAACGAACCGGTCCACGACTACGCTCCGGGCTCGGGTGAACGCGGCCGGCTGACCGCCGCACTGGCCGAGTTCTCCGGGCTCGCCGACGCCCCGATCGACCTGCCGCACGTCATCGGCGGCGCCCACCGCATGGGCAACGGCGTGCGCATCGACGTGGTGCAGCCGCACCGCCACTCAGCCCGACTCGGCACCTTCACCAACGCCGAGCATGCCGACGCCACCGCAGCGATCGACGCCGCGATGGCCGCCAAGAACGACTGGGCGGCGCTGCCGTTCGATGAGCGCGCCGCTGTGTTCCTGCGCGCCGCTGACCTGCTGTCCGGCCCGTGGCGGGCGAAGATCGCCGCCGCGACCATGCTGGGTCAGTCCAAAACCGCCTACCAGGCCGAGATCGACGCACCCTGCGAGCTGATCGACTTCTGGCGCTTCAACGTGGAGTTCGCCCGTCAGGTCCTCGCCGAGCAGCCCATCAGCGGCCCGGGCGTGTGGAACCGCACCGACTACCGGCCGCTGGAAGGCTTCGTCTACGCCATCACGCCCTTCAACTTCACCGCGATCGCAGGCAACCTGCCGACCGCACCGGCCCTGATGGGCAACACCGTGGTGTGGAAGCCGTCGCCCACCCAGGCCTTCGCGGCGTACCTGACGATGCAGTTGCTGGAATCCGCCGGCCTGCCGCCCGGCGTGATCAACCTGGTCAACGGCGACGGCATCGCGGTTTCCGATGTGGCCCTTGCCGATCCGCGGCTGGCCGGTATCCACTTCACCGGCTCGACGGCCACGTTCCAGCACTTGTGGCGTGAGGTCGGCACCAACATCGACCGCTACCACACCTATCCGCGGCTGGTCGGCGAGACCGGCGGCAAGGACTTCGTCGTCGCACACACCTCGGCGCGCCCGGAAGTGCTGCGCACGGCGCTGATTCGCGGTGCCTTCGATTACCAGGGCCAGAAGTGCTCGGCCGCATCGCGGGCATTCGTTCCGCGATCGGTGTGGCAGCGGATGGGTGACGATTTCCTCTCGGCCACCGAAGCCTTGACCTACAGCGACGTCACCGATTTGAGCAACTACGGGGGTGCGGTCATCGACAGCCGGTCGTTCGCCAAGAACGTCAAGGCCATCGAACGCGCCAAGAGCGCCGCCGGGGTGACCGTCGCTGCCGGCGGTGAATACGACGACAGCGAAGGCTATTTCGTGCGTCCCACCGTGCTGCTGTCCGACGACCCGACCGACGAGTCGTTCTCCACCGAGTACTTCGGCCCGATCCTGTCGGTGCACGTCTACCCGGACAACGACTACGAGCGGATCCTCGGCGTCGTCGACACCGGGTCGCGGTACGCGCTGACCGGCGCGGTGATCGCCGACGATCGCGCGGCCGTTGTCACCGCGCAGGACCGGCTGCGCAACGCGGCGGGCAACTTCTATGTCAATGACAAGCCCACCGGTGCCGTGGTCGGCCAGCAGCCGTTCGGGGGAGCTCGGGCCTCGGGCACCAACGACAAAGCGGGCTCGGCGCTGAACCTGCTGCGCTGGACCTCGGCCCGCTCCATCAAGGAGACCTTCGTTCCGCCCACCAACCACACCTACCCTCACATGGAGTCCTGACATGGCGCGCGCACGAGGAGCTTTGGAGTCGACGTTCCAGCGGGTCGCCCGGCCGGCAATCCTCGCTGCTGCGCGCTCTGAGCGACTGCGGCGAACCGCGGAACGGCTTCCGGTCACCCGCAGCGTCGTGGACCGTTTCGTGGCGGGCGACACGATCCCCGACGCAGTGGATACCGTAGCCGCGCTGCGCGCTTCGGGTCGTCTGGCCACCATCGACTACCTCGGTGAGGACACCACCCGCGTCGAGGATGCCGCACAGACGGTCAAGGCTTACCTGGCGCTGCTCGACTTGCTCGGCGAACGCGACGAGGCCGCGTCTTCGGTGCGGCCGCTGGAGGTGTCGCTGAAGCTGTCCGCGCTGGGGCAGGCGCTACCTCGCGACGGGGAGAAGATCGCTCTGGAGAATGCGCACACGATCTGCGCCAAGGCCCGCGACGTCGGCGCGTGGGTGACCGTCGACGCCGAGGACCACACCACCACCGACTCCACCCTGTCGATCGTGCGTGATCTGCGCACCGAATTCGATTGGCTGGGCACGGTTCTGCAGGCCTACCTGCACCGGACCGAGGCTGATTGTCGCGAGTTCGCCGAGGCCGGCGCCCGGATTCGGTTGTGTAAGGGCGCCTATGACGAACCGGCGACCGTGGCCTACCGCGACGCCGCAGAGGTCACGCGCTCCTACCTGAACTGCCTGCGGATCCTCATGGCCGGATCCGGGTATCCGATGGTGGCCTCGCACGATCCGGAGATCATCGAAGCCGTTCCGGCCGTGGCCCGCGAATTCGGCCGGGATGTGGACGGTTTCGAGTACCAGATGCTCTACGGCGTTCGGGACGCCGAACAGCGCCGGCTGGCCGAGGCCGGCAACCACATCCGGATCTACGTCCCGTTCGGCAACGAATGGTACGGCTACTTCGTGCGCAGGCTCGCCGAACGTCCGGCCAACTTCGGGTTCTTCCTGCGCGCTCTCATCGAGCGTCGTTAGCCGGCATCGCGACCGTGCGTGTCTGCTGCCCGCCGCGCCGCAAAACGTCAGCGGTTCGCGCACGCTCGCGCCCAACATGAGCGATCGCTCAGGCCGGGAACGCCGCCACGTCCATCAGCACAGTGCCACCGCACGGGCCGCCGGCGATCTGGGTCAGCCAGGTGCCCCGCAGGGTTCCGTCGGGCTGTGGTGCGTAATACGCCCATGACCGTGCCGGCGCCCACACCTTCGGAACCCCTTCTCCCATATAGCAATCCCACTGCCAGTCGTAGATGTGCACCCAGCGACTGCCGTCCCAGGTGTAGCGGGGCGGCAGGGGCAGCGTGGGGTTCTTCGGGGTAGGGCCGTCGATCACGGTCGAAATGCAGGTGCCCGAAGCACAATCGGTGGAGAACGTGTACACGTCGCTGAAGGTCGGTTCGGATTGCCTGGCGGCAAGGCTGGTGCCCGTCTTCTGAGCGGCGTACCGGACCAGCGAGTACCGACCGTTCCACACCTGGTTGGCGGCATGGGCTGTCGGCACGGCGGTCAACGCCGCGACGATCACCATGCCGACAGCCGCTCGCCTTCTCATCGCGGCATTCACGCTAACCGGTCGGCCGCTCGTTGAGCAGGAGCAACGCCCACGCCGCGAGCGACTGGGCATCGGTGATCTCGCCGTCGCGCATCATCCGCTCCACCTCGGTGCGCTCGAACCAGGCACTGTGCATGTCCTGTTCCTCGTGTTCGCGTTCGTGCTCGCCCTCGCTCAGGCCGGTGGCCAGGTATACCCAGCCGCGCTGGCTGCTCATTCCGGCAGCTACATCGAGCTGGCCGAGCCGCTCCATGCTGCTTGCCCGCAGCCCGGTCTCCTCGCGCAGCTCCCAGTGGGCCAGCGCCTCTGGATCGAGTTCCAGCCGTTCCGGCGCAGTGCCCTGCGGGAACTCCCAGCGCCGCAGCCCCAACGGATACCGGAACTGCTCGACGAGGTGATAACGCTCCTCGTCGCGCGCGATGACCAGCGCATACGCCGGCTTGTCGATGACGGCGTAGATGCCTTCGGTGCCGTCCGGACGGCGGATGATGTCCTCGCGCAACGCCATCCAGTTGTTCTGATACACCTCACGTGACTGCAGCTGCCGGATGACGCCCATCGGCCCAGTATCACCGATGGAGTTGGCGTGCCGGGGTAGCCTCGCAGGCGTGCTGCTGGCCTCCTTGAACCCCGCAGCGGTTGCTGCCGGTGCCGACATCGACGACGCCGTCCGTATCGACGGTGCTGTGCTCAGCCGAAGTGACATGGTCGGCGCCGCGACGTCGGTGGCCGAACGCGTGGCCTCGGCCCGGCGGGTTGCCGTGCTCGCCACGCCGTCCGTCAGCACCGTGCTGGCGATCACCGGCTGCCTGATCGCGGGCGTGCCGGTGATCCCGGTACCCGCAGATGTCGGTGCCGCCGAACGGCGCCACATTCTCGCGGACTCCGGAGCCCAAGCGTGGCTGGGAGACGTGCCTGAAGAGACGGAAGGGTTGCCGCACATCCCGGTTCGGGTGCATGCGCGGTCCTGGCATCGCTACGCCGAGCCGGCGCCGGAATCGACCGCCATCATCATGTACACCTCCGGCACCACCGGCCCGCCGAAAGGCGTGCCGATGACCAGACGAGCCATCGCCGCCGACATCGACGCGCTGGCCACGGCATGGCATTGGACAGCTGACGACATCCTGGTGCACGGTCTGCCGCTGTTCCATGTGCACGGCCTGGTGCTGGGTCTGCTCGGCTCGCTGCGGATCGGAAACCGGTTTGTACACACCGGAAAACCGACGCCGGCGGCGTATGCCGAAGCCCAGGGCACGTTGTACTTCGGGGTGCCCACGGTGTGGTCGCGGGTGGTCAAGGACCTTGACTCCGCGCTGGCATTGTCGTCGGCGCGGCTGCTGGTATCAGGCAGTGCGCCTTTGCCGGTCCCGGTGTTCGACGAGTTGGTGCGGCTGACCGGGCATGCCCCGGTGGAGCGCTACGGCAGCACCGAATCGCTGATCACGCTGAGCACTCTGGTCGACGGCGAGCGCAGGCCCGGCTGGGTGGGCCTGCCCCTGGAGGGTGTCATGACCCGGTTGGTCGACGAGAACGGTGCGCTCGTGCCGCGCGACGGTGAAACCATCGGGCAGTTGCAGATCAAGGGCCCGATGGTATTCGAGGGCTACCTCAACCGGCCTGACGCTACCGCCGCTGCCTTCGACGCCGACGGCTGGTACCGCACCGGCGATGTCGCGGTCATCGATGCCGAAGGCATGCACCGCATCGTCGGCCGGGAGTCGGTGGACCTGATCAAGTCCGGTGGCTTCCGCATCGGTGCCGGCGAGATCGAGACCGTGCTGCTCGGCCATCCCGGTGTGGCCGAGGTGGCGGTGGTCGGAGTGCCGGACGATGACCTGGGTCAACGGATCGTGGCGTTCGTCGTCGGCGAAGCCGAGCCCGCCGCGTTGATCGACTTTGTGGCACAGGAGCTTTCGGTTCACAAACGCCCACGTGAGGTGCGGCTCGTGGAGCAGCTGCCACGCAATGCCATGGGCAAGGTGCTGAAGAAGGAACTGGCGCAATGGCATTGAGATTCTCCGAGATCTGCATCGATGCCCACAACCCGGAGGCGCTGGGTGCCTGGTGGGCGCAGGCGCTCGGCTGGCCGCAGCGCACCGATTCCGACGGGTACGTGGTGCTGACGCCGCCCGCGGGTGCCGGGCCCACGTGGTTGTTCTTGGCGGTACCCGACGACAAAGTGGTCAAGAACCGTGTGCACCTCGATTTCACGCCCGAGGATCAGCAGGCCGAAGTCGACCGGCTGATCGGCCTGGGCGCCCGTCGCGTCGACATCGGTCAGGGGGAGCAGACCTGGGTGGTGCTCGCCGACCCCGAAGGCAACGAGTTCTGCATTCTTGCCGCGCGGTGAGGGCTTTCGGGTAGTTGCCAGGCGGCGATGCCACCATGGCCGCATGCGCCGACTGACTCGCCTGGCGGTGTGTACCGGTCTGCTCGCCGCCTGCAGCACACCCAGTCCGCCGTCGCAGCCGCAGCTACCACCATTGGGCTGGAACTCCTGGAACTCCGGGATCGCGCTCACAGAGCAGACGGTGCACGAGACGATCGACGCGATGGTGTCGTCGGGCATGCGGGACGCCGGCTACCGCTACGTCAACCTCGACGCCGGGTGGGCGGCACCCACCCGAGCCGATGACGGCTCGTTGCGGGCCGATCCGGACCGCTTCCCGCACGGCATCGCGGCCTTGGCCCGGTACGCGCACGACCGCGGCCTGCTGCTGGGGATCTATCACAGCCCGTTCAACCAGGGGTGCGGTCAGGATCCCCGGATAGGCGGTGCGGGCCACGAGCAGGCCGACGCGAAGACGTTCGCCGACTGGGGTGTCGATTATCTGAAGTACGACTGGTGTCGGCTCGCGGCCGGTCACGAGGATCAGGTGCGGTACTTCACGGCCATGCGGGATGCGTTGCGCGCCACCGGCCGGCATATCGTCTACAGCATCAACCCGAACAGTTCGGGTGATCCGGTCGCCGGGCTGGAGTACGACTGGTCGCACATCGCCGATGTCGCCCGCGACGCCGTGGACCTGGTGCCGGCGTGGGGTGACACCGCGCTGTGGCAGGAAGGGCTCGCGGGCGTGGCCCAGGCGTTCGCCGAAGCGGGTTCGCTTGCATCGCGCAGTAATTCGAGCCACGTCAACGATCCGGACATGCTCGTGGTCGGCGTCGGCTGGAAGCAGTTCGCCGTCGGCCATCCGACCATGGTGTTGGGTGCGCAGCGTCCCGATCTGACCGCGGCCGAGCAGCGCGCCCACTTCTCGCTGTGGGCGATGCTGGCCGCGCCCCTGTTGGCCGGCAACGACATTCGCGATATGACCGACCAGACTCGCGACATTCTGACCAACCGGGAGGTGATCGCCGTGGACCAGGACCCGCTGATGGTGCAGGGGCAGCCGCTGAACAGCGACCCCCGGGTGGTGGTCAAACGGCTCGCCGGCGGGGCCGTCGCCGTGGCGCTGTTCAACCAGTCGACAGAGGCTCAGACTGTCCAAACCTCACTCGACGCCATCGGTCTTGACGGCCACACCGACGCGACCGTGCGTGATCTGTGGCAGCACACCGACAGCACCAGCACCGGCACCATCGAACGGCAGGTGCCGGGACACGGTGTGGTGATGCTGCGGGTGACGCCTTAGTTCGCCATCTTGTTCACGTTCGGCGCGACTACGGGTTTGCGCTACTTGGTTCCGCAGCTGCAGTCGGACCCGCAGTTGCAGTTTTCACATGTACAGTCCGGGTTGCCGCAGCCCGTGGATTCGGTGTTCGTATCGCTACTCATGCATATGAGCATAGGACGCTAAGGTCCGGGCCGCAGGCCGTTCGGCGGCCGGGGTCAGTTGGCGTGCAGCGCCTCGTTCAGCGTGATGCCGGTGCCGTCGCGCTTGACGACCTCGACCGCGCCGGACAGCGAATTGCGCCGGAACAGCAGGTTGTTCGCGCCTGAGAGTTCCTTGGCCTTGATGGTCTGGCCGTCGGCCGCCGTGACTTTTGTGCCACCGGTGACGTAGAGGCCGGCCTCGATGACGCAGTCGTCGCCCAGTGAGATGCCCAGCCCGGCGTTGGCGCCCAGCAGGCAACGCTTGCCGACCGAGATGACCTCTTTGCCGCCACCGGAGAGGGTGCCCATGATCGAGGCGCCACCACCGATGTCGGAGCCGTCGTCCACGACGACACCGGCCGAGATGCGGCCTTCGACCATCGAGGTGCCCAGCGTGCCGGCGTTGAAGTTCACGAAGCCTTCGTGCATGACCGTGGTGCCCGAGGCGAGGTGAGCGCCGAGCCGGACACGATCGGCGTCGGCGATGCGTACGCCGGCCGGGGTCACGTAGTCGACCATCCGCGGGAACTTGTCCACGCCGTAGACGGTCACCGCGCCGCGACGACGCAACCGGGCCCGGACGGTCTCGAAGCCTTCCACGGCACACGGGCCGAAGTTGGTCCACACCACGTTGGCCAGCAGGCCGAAGACGCCGTCGAGGTTGGCCTCGTGCGGTTTGATCAGCCGGTGCGAGAGCAGGTGCAGCCGCAGGTAGACGTCGTGGGTGTCGGCCGGCTTGTCGGCCAGGTCGGCGATCGTCGTGCGGACGGCCACCACGTCGACCCCGCGGTCGGCGTCGGTGCCGGTCAGGCCCTCGAACTCGGCCGGCACGTCGGCACCGGTCAGCTGCACGGTGCCGGCCTCACCGGCGGCAGTCAGCTCGGGCGAGGGAAACCAGGTGTCCAGGATGGTTCCGTCGGCGGCGATGGTGGCCAGGCCGACGCCAGATGCGGCAGTCACGGAGCTACACGGTACTGGACTAGCCTCGAGGACTGTGGCGCACTCTTCGGCTCTTCACGCAAGCGGCTCATCGCTGGATCTGCGTGCCGATCCGATCGCACTGACCGCCGCGCTGGTGGACATCCCCAGCGAGTCCCGGCACGAGCAGCACATCGCCGACGAGATCGAGGCCGCGCTGCGCGGCCAGGCCCCGTCCTTCGAGGTCATCCGCAGCGGTGACGCTGTGCTGGCCCGCACGCACCTGGGCCTGCCGTCGCGGGTGATGCTGGCCGGCCACATCGACACCGTGCCCGCAGCGGACAACCTGCCCAGCCGCTTGGTGGGTGGCGAGATGTACGGCTGCGGTACGTCCGACATGAAATCGGGCGACGCGGTCTTCCTGCACCTGGCCGCCACCATCGCCGAGCCGGCCCACGACATCACCCTGGTCATGTACGACTGCGAGGAGATCGAGGCGAGTGCCAACGGCCTGGGACGTATCGAACGCGAGTTGCCCGAATGGCTGTCCGCAGATGTCGCGATCCTCGGGGAGCCGTCGGGCGGCTATATCGAAGCCGGCTGCCAGGGCACCATCCGCGTCGTCCTCAGCACCGCCGGCACGCGCGCCCATTCCGCGCGGTCGTGGTTGGGGGACAACGCCATTCACAAGCTGGGTGCGGTACTGGACCGATTGGGCGCCTATCGGGCCCGCAGCGTCGACATCGACGGCTGCGTGTACCGCGAAGGACTTTCGGCGGTCCGGATCGACGGCGGGATCGCCGGCAACGTGATCCCGGACGCCGCCTCGGTGACGGTCAACTTCCGGTTCGCCCCCGATCGCAGCGTGGAACAGGCCTTCGCCCACGTACGCGAGGTGTTCGACGGGCTCGACGTGTCGATCGAGCTGACCGATGCGGCGGCCGGGGCCCTGCCGGGCCTGACGAAGCCCGCCGCAGCGGCGCTGGTGGCCGCGGCCGGGGGAGCAGTGCGGGCGAAGTACGGCTGGACAGACGTGTCCCGGTTCGCGGCGATGGGCATTCCCGCGGTCAACTACGGGCCGGGCGATCCGAATCTGGCGCACAAGGTCGACGAGCGAGTCGAGACTGCGCAGATCACCGCGGTTACCGACATGCTGCGCCGTTATCTGACCAGCCGATGAGCAGCGTTCGCGTAGACAGCTGGATCTGGGCCGTACGGATCACCAAGACCCGGTCCGCGGCAGCGGCCGCGTGCCGAGCCGGACACGTCCGCGTCAACGACGTCACCGCCAAAGCGGCGCAGCTCGTGGGGCCGGGCGACGAGGTCCGGGTGCGGCTCGACGGACGCGAGCGCATCGTGGAGGTTCTGCGTCCGATCGCCAAACGGGTCGGCGCTGCGGTCGCGTCGGAATGCCTGATCGACCGCAGCCCGCTGCCTCCGCCCAAGGAGGCCGTTGCCGCCGTGCCGGTCCGTGCTCGGGGAGCCGGCCGCCCCACCAAACGTGAACGGCGACAGCTGGATCGGCTCCGCGGCCACTCCTGAACGAGATAATTGGTTGCGTCCCTGAGTACTGTGGGGTTCGTAACTGCTGTCGACCGAGGTGGGCCGAAAACATGCTGGGAGACGACGACATTTCCGGGTGAACCCGAGAGTCGATTCGTTCCTGATCACATGGAGTTCCAGCATGTCTATTGTCTTTTCCCACTTGTCATTCGCGTGGCCCGATCACACCGAGCTGTTCTCGGATCTGTCATTCACCATCGGCTCCGGCCGCACCGGACTCGTCGCGCCCAACGGCGCCGGTAAGAGCACACTGCTCAAACTGATCGCCGGTGAATACCGGCCTTCGGCGGGATCGGTGACGGTGGCCGGCACCGTCGGTTATCTGGCCCAGACCCTGCCGTTCGTCGCCGACCTGACTGTCGCGCACGTGCTGGGGGTTGCGCCGGTGCTCGACGCGCTGGCCGCACTGGCGGGCGGTGACGCCGGTGAGTCGGTGTTCACCGCGATCGGCGAGGACTGGGACGTCGAGGAGCGTTCCCGGGCTCAGCTGGACCGGCTCGGGTTGGAAGGTGTGGCGTTGGACCGCCCGCTGGGCTCGCTCTCCGGCGGAGAGGTGGTGACGCTGGGACTGGCCGCCGAACTGATGAAACGGCCCGACGTGCTGCTGCTCGACGAGCCCACCAACAACCTGGATATCGATGCGCGCCAACGCTTTTACGCTGCTCTCGACGATTTCGGCGGCACGTTGCTGCTGGTCAGCCACGACCGTGTGCTGCTGGACCGCATGGACCAGATCGCCGAGCTGTACCGTGGCGGCATCGTGTTCTACGGCGGCAATTTCACCGCTTATCAGGAGACGGTCCAAGGGGCCCGAGAGCACGCTGAGAGCAACATCCGCAGCGCCGAGCAACAACTCAAGCGCGAGAAGCGTCAGATGCAGCAGGCTAGGGAACGCTCGGCACGCCGAGCCGGCAACGCGGCACGCAACGTCAAGGACGCCGGACTGCCGAAAATCGTTGCGGGCAAACTCAAGCGCGATGCCCAGGAATCCTCGGCCCGCTCCGACGAGGTGCACGCCCGTCGCGTGGACGATGCGAAAGCGCGGTTGGACAATGCCGAACGGGCACTGCGGGACGACAAGGTGATCGTCCTCGACCTACCCGCCACGGCAGTACCCGCCGGGCGCACGCTGTTCGCGGCCCACGGCCTGCAGGTGCAGCGCGATGACCGGAAGTTGTTTGCCGGCAATGGAATCGATCTGGCGATACGCGGGCCGGAGCGCATTGGGCTGACGGGACCCAACGGCGCGGGTAAGTCGACGTTGCTGCGGATCGTCGACGGGACGCAGCCGGACGCCGGGACGGTGCAGCGGGCCGACGGCCGGATCGCTTACCTGTCGCAGCGGCTCGATCTGCTCGATCCCCAGCGGACCGTGGCCCAGAGCCTTGCCGCGGCGGCGCCCAGCCTGTCCCACACCCGCAGGATGCATCTGTTGGCGCAGTTCCTGTTTCGTGGTGACCGGGTCGACCTACCCGTCGGTGTGCTGTCCGGCGGGGAGCGGCTGAGAGCGACGCTGGCATGCGTGCTCTACGCCGAACCCACACCGCAGCTTCTGTTGCTCGACGAGCCCACCAACAACCTCGATCTGGTGAGCGTCGGGCAGCTGGAATCGGCGCTGACCGCCTACCGGGGCGCATTCGTGGTGGTCAGCCACGACGAACGGTTCCTCAAGACCATCGACGTGGACCGCTGGTTGCGCCTCGCTGACGGGGAATTGAGTACCGTGTGAAGTCACCTGTGACCGGTCGGCCCGGTAGGCGAACTGCCTTGATCGCCCGATGCTTCCAGCTCGGCCGCCCGGGCCTTCAGACGATCGGCGGCTGCGGTATCGCCGCGCTGGTAGGCCTGGGCGGCCTGCCGGAGCAGAGCGCCGAGCTCGGCGGAGGCGGCCTGGGTGGCGCCGACGGCCGCGCTACGTGACGTCTGCATGGCTTCGAACGATTTCTGCATCGGAAATCCGATGGCGCCGTGGCTGTTGGACACACTGCCCGCCGCGCCATCGAGCACATTGCGTGCCGACGAGCTGACGTCATCGAGTTGTTGGCCCAGACCAGCCACAGCGCTGACGTCTGCGTTGAACTGTGTCATCTCGGTCCTTCGGATCGTGCGTACCGGCTACCGATTCTACGGCCGATCCGCAATGGCTTGGCGGGCAGCGTCGTTGGCGGCTGCCGACATCCCGAGGTCGTGATATCGCAGCGAAACATCGTGCAGCGCAAGGATATCGTCAGCGGCGATGGCACGCGCGTGGTCCATGGTGATCCTGCTGAACACGCAGTCCAACCCGAGCCGGGTCAGGTTGTCGACAGCCTGGGTGTCACCCAGGCGCACAGCATCGTGCAGCGCGCGCAACGCCACCGCAGTCTGGCCGCCGCGTTCGGCGGCCTCGGCGGCGTCGCGCGCGGCGGCGATGGCACCCGCCCTGTCCTTGCGGGCATGACACGTCCATGCCCGGGCCAGTCCCAGTTCGGGTGCGAACAGCATGGATTTCAGTCCGTGCCGGGATTCTGCCCGGGACAACGCCTTTGCCGCCTCCATCGGCATCCCGTGCTGCCCGAGCGCCTGTGCCAACAACATCCACGCCAGGGGTCCCCAGGAGTATCCGGTCGGCGTCAAATTGGCGGTAGCGCGGCGCAGGAGGGACACCGCTTGCAGAGATCCGCGAACCAGCAGCACATCGGACATCAGCACCTCGCCGATGGCCCGGCCCGGCTGCTGCAACTGCGCGAAATCGGTCAGCTGCTGCGCCATCTCCTGGGCTCGGTTCAGTTGGCCGGTGAGCAGCAGTGCGGTCGTCTGCCCGAACCCGCTGGTGAACCGCAGCAACCCGGGATGCCCGGCATCAAGGGCGCGCTGCGCCATCGGGTCGACGTCGTCGAAACGGCCCAGCCGCGCACAGCTGAGCGCCGCCGCGGACGCGGCCCACCCGACAGCGGTGTCGTCGGCCGCTGCACTGCCCAGCACTTCTTCGGCCAGTGACAAGGCGCGTTGTGGAGCACCGGCATTCATCGTGAAAGTGGCCGAAAGGGCGTCCAAGGTGGTTTGGGCTTGCGGCGTGCTCACCCGTTCCCGGGTGGTCCGCAGAAAGGCGGTGGCCCGTTCCGGCTCGGAGAGCATCCAGAACTGATTGGCTGCCCGCGGCAACGCCCACGCCATCAGCTGGGCATCGGTGAGCTCGGCGGGGTCCACGGCAGTCAGCACCTCGTCGGCCTCGCGTCCGCGTCCCTGCCAGGCCAACGCGTAGGCCAGCGTCAACCGGGCCTCGAAGCCGGCGGCGAGCGAGGTCCGGCCCAGATGCTCGGCCAGGTTCAGGTCGCCCAGCCGCAGTGCGGTGGCTGCCGCGGCCGCCACCTCGAGCGGCGGCTGCGGACGGTCGCTGTCGACGGCCAGAACTGCGACACGCAACTGGTCCACCACGCCGCAACCGGGAGTCGCCAGCATGCGCTCGACCAGCGCCGTGCGCAGCCGACGTAATGCGGGGCCACCCACCGATGCCCGGACCGCGTCGCGGAACAGCGGGTGCGCGCAGCCCACCATGGTGTTCTCGATGCGGACCGCGCCGTACTGACGGGCCTGCTCGATGGCGTCGGCGCCGGTCAATGGGACCAGGACGGCCAGCGGCAGGGGATCATGCACGGCCAGATACCGCAGGGTGCGCAGCGCGTCGCCGGGCAGATCGGCAATGAATGTTGCCACCTGTTCGGCCAGCCGCGCATCGTCGTGACCGGCGGGCGCCACCTCGACCCTGTTGACCAGTCCGTCCCGCCACAGCGCGGTGACCTCCTGGGGCCCTTCCTCCGCCGCGGTGGCGATCAGCTTGGCCGCACCGCTGACGGCCAGCTGGTAGACGAGCGCCGCCGAAAGCGGATCCAGCAGATGGGCGTCGTCGACCACCAGCAGTAGGCAGGTGCCCAGTGATCGGCGGGCCGCCCGCAGCACCTCGGCGGTCTTACCGACCACGGGCACTTCGATCAGATGGTCCACCGCCGCGAACGGAATGCTCGCGGCAGATTCGGTGCCCGTCACCCACGCCACCCGGCGATAGTCGGCACCGTGCTGCTCGGCGGCGGAGCGGGCCAGGGAGGTCTTCCCGACCCCGTCCGGCCCGATCAGGACAGCGCCGGACCGGTCGCGCAAGCCGGCCTCGAGGCCGTCAAGAGCGCGGTCGCGCGGGGTGATCACCCAGTCGACAGCCACCTACGGGATCTTATGGGCGCAGCGATCGCACCCGGCCGGAAATCCGTTGTTCACGCCGAACCCTTACGTTGTGTACGTGTCCGGTGAAGTTGACCGCCAATGGGCGGTATGTGTGTATTGCGCGTCGGGGCCCTCCCACCCCGAGTTGTTGGCGCTGGCGAGCCAGCTGGGCTTGGCGATCGCGAAGCGCGGCTGGGCGCTGGTCTCCGGCGGCGGGAACGTCTCGGCGATGGGTGCGGTGGCCCGGGCTGCGCGCTCTGGCGCCGGTCACACCGTCGGAGTCATCCCCAAGGCCCTGGTGCACCGCGAACTCGCCGATATCGACGCCACTGAGCTCATCGTCACCGACACGATGCGCGAACGTAAGAAGGTGATGGAGGACCGCTCCGACGCGTTCATCGCGCTGCCCGGCGGTATCGGCACCCTGGAGGAGTTCTTCGAGGCCTGGACCGCGGGCTACCTGGGCATGCATGACAAGCCGCTGGTGCTGCTCGACCCGTTCGGGCACTACGACGGTCTACTGACGTGGCTGCACGGCCTCGTGGACACGGGTTACGTGCCCGAGGGGGCCCTGAACCGGCTGCTGGTGGTCGACGAGGTCGACGCCGCGCTGGCGGCCTGCGCCCCGTAGCCGCGCGACGGACCGGCGGTCGCGCAAGCGACCCGGGTGACCGGAAATCGCACGACGATAGCCTGGATGGCGTGTCGACGACGTCAGGGCCCCCCGGGCGGACCTTCTGCGGTCGCCCGGTGGCCCCTGACCGCGCACTGATCATGGCGATCGTCAACCGCACCCCGGACTCGTTCTACGACCGCGGTGCGACGTTCACCGACGAGGCAGCCAAGGCCGCGGCGCATCGGGTGATCGCCGAGGGCGCCGATGTGATCGACGTCGGCGGAGTCAAAGCGGGTCCAGGCGGCCCGGTTGATTCGGACGAGGAGATCGCCCGCGTCGTGCCGTTCATCGAATGGTTGCGGTCGACCTACCCGGACCAGCTGATCAGCGTCGACACTTGGCGCTCGACGGTGGCCAAACAGGCCTGTGCGGTCGGTGCCGACGTGATCAACGACACCTGGGCCGGCGCCGATCCGGGGCTTCCAGAGGTGGCTGCCGAGTTCGGGGCCGGTCTGGTGTGCTCGCACACCGGCGGCGCGGTGCCGCGTACCCGGCCGTTCCGCGTCAACTACGGCATCACCGAGCGCGGCGTGGTCGACGACGTCATCGCCGACGTGACCGCGGCCGCCGACAATGCGGTGGCCGCCGGGGTCCTTCGGGACCGGATCCTCATCGATCCGACCCACGATTTCGGCAAAAACACTTACCACGGCCTTAGTTTGTTGCGCCACGTAAAAGATCTTGTTAAGACCGGATGGCCGGTGCTGATGGCCCTGAGCAACAAGGATTTCATCGGGGAGACTCTGGGTGTGGACGTGACCGAGCGCCTGGAAGGCACCCTCGCCGCGACGGCATTGGCCGCCGCAGATGGTGCAGCGATGTTCCGGGTGCACGAGGTCGGGCCCACTCGGCGCGTGCTGGAAATGGTCGCGTCGATCCGGGGAGTGCGGGCGCCCGCACGAACAGTGAGGGGACTGGCATGACCCTAATGCCCGAACTGGCCGTCACCGACGGCGTTGCCGGACACCGCTGGTTGACCGACCGCAGCTGGGACCGTCCGGCATGGACCGTGGCCGAACTGGAAGCCGCCAAGGCCGGCCGCACTGTCTCGGTCGTGCTGCCCGCCCTCAACGAGGGAGAAACCGTCGGATCGGTCGTCGAGACCATCACGCCGCTGCTCGGCGGCCTGGTCGACGAGCTGATCGTGCTCGATTCCGGCTCCACCGACGACACCGAGATCCGCGCGCTCGCGGCCGGCGCCCGGGTGGTCAGCCGCGAGGTGGCGCTGCCCGAGGTTCCGCCGCAACCCGGCAAAGGTGAAGTGCTGTGGCGGTCACTGGCCGCAACCACCGGCGACCTCGTCGCCTTCGTCGACTCCGACCTGATCGACCCCGACCCGATGTTCGTGCCGAGGCTGCTCGGACCGCTGCTGACCACCGACGGTGTGCACCTGGTCAAAGGGTTCTACCGGCGCCCGCTCAAGATCAGCGGCAGCGAGGACGCCAACGGCGGCGGACGGGTCACCGAGCTTGTCGCCCGCCCGCTGCTCGCTTCTCTGCGGCCCGAGCTGAACTGTGTCATGCAGCCGCTCGGCGGCGAGTCCGCCGCGACCCGGGAGCTGCTCACCTCGGTGCCGTTCGCACCGGGCTATGGCGTGGAGGTCGGCCTGCTGGTCGACACCTACGACCAGCTCGGCCTGGACGCGATCGCCCAGGTGAACCTGGGCGTGCGCACACACCGCAACCGGCCGCTGACCGAACTGGCCTCGATGAGCCGGCAGGTGATCGCGACGCTGCTGTCCCGCTGCGGCATCGCCGACTCCGGCCTCGGGCTCACCCAGTTCTTCGCCGACGGCGACGGGTTCACCCCGCGGGTGTCGTCGGTGTCGCTGGCGGATCGACCGCCGATGGTGACCCTGCGTCCTCACTAGCCCGCGGACCGTTGTCGGACGGTTGAGGCAGTATCGACGGTGTGACATTGATTCTGCTGTACCTGGTGGTGCTGGTACTGGTAGCCATCGTGCTGTTCGGGGTGGGCAGCGTGATCTTCGGCCGCGGCGAGACGTTGCCTCCGCTGCCGCGTGGCACGACGGCGACGGTCCTGCCGGCCTCCGGCGTCACGAGCGCCGACGTGGATGCCCTGCGATTCGCCCAGGCAGTGCGCGGCTACAAGACCAGCGAGGTGGACTGGGTCCTCGACCGGTTGGGGCAGGAACTCGACGGCTTGCGTGGTGAGCTGGCCGCTTTGCGGGCGGCGTACGGGATTGCCGACGATACCGAGGGCGACGATGCCGAGGTATCGGCCACCGCCGGCCAGATTCGCGTGTCGGACGAACCGTGACCGACGACGGTCGCACCCGTTGCGGCTGGGCGGTCGACAGCGCTGTGGGCGCCACGCTGTACCGCGACTACCACGACACCGAGTGGGGCCAGCCATTGCGGGATCCCGTGGCACTGTTCGAGCGGGTCAGCCTCGAAGCGTTCCAGAGCGGTCTGTCCTGGCTGACGATCCTGCGAAAGCGCGAGAACTTCCGCCGCGCGTTCGATGACTTCGACCCCGCCACGGTCGCGGATTACGCCGACGCTGACATCGAGCGGCTGATGGACGATACGGGCATCGTGCGCAACCGGGCCAAGATCCTGGCCACCATCGCCAATGCCAAGGCCGTGACGGAACTGGATGTGGACCTCGCAGAGTTGTTGTGGTCGTTCGCTCCGCCGCCCCGCCCGCGGCCCGCTGACCTCTCACAGGTGCCCGCGGTAACCCCGGAGTCGACGGCAATGGCCAAGGAACTCAAGCGGCGCGGCTTCAAATTCGTCGGGCCGACGACTGCGTACGCGTTGATGCAAGCCACTGGAATGGTCGATGACCATGTCGCGTCCTGTTGGGTTCCCGTGGTCCGCCACACGGCACGCCGCCAGACATCCGACGGGTCTTCGCACACCCAGCGACGCGCATAGGGAAGAATAGGGGTAGTTCAGTAGCAGTTCAGTGCCGGGTGCCGTCGACGAGTGGGCGGTGCCGGCCCCGACCCGACCCACTGGCGTGGGCGGGCTCATTTGGAGGGAGCACTCGATGGCGGCGATGAAGCCCCGGACCGGTGACGGTCCACTGGAAGCAACCAAAGAGGGGCGAGGCATCGTGATGCGGGTACCGCTGGAGGGCGGGGGGCGCCTGGTCGTCGAGCTGACCCCGGACGAGGCGGCCGCTCTCGGCGACGAACTCAAGGGCGTCACCAGTTAGTGCGTCGGCGTGATCGATTGCCCCATAGGCAACCGATCACGCCGAATCTCTATGCCGTCACTTTGCGGTAGATCTCCAACGTCTGCTCGGCGATGTGAGCCCACGAGAATTCCCGGATGCACCGTTCGCGTCCGGCAACCCCGTACCCGGCGGCTCGCTCGGGATCGGCCACCAATGAGTTGACGGCCTCGGCCAGGTTCGCCTCGAAAGCGGCTGGTTCTGCCGCGTCGTAGTGCACCAGTAGCCCGGTCTGTCCGTCGTCGACCACCTCGGGGATGCCGCCCACGTCCGACGCCACCACCGCTGTCGAGCAAGCCATCGCTTCCAGATTCACGATGCCCAGCGGCTCATAGACCGACGGGCACACGAAAACTACTGCAGCGGAAAGTATTTCGCGAATCTTGTTGGTCGGCAGCATTTCCTGCACCCAGAACACGCCGGTGCGTGCGCGGGCCAGATCGGCTACCGCCCCGGAGATCTCCGCAGCGATTTCCGGGGTGTCGGGTGCTCCCGCACACAACACCAGCTGCACGTCCGGGCTGAACTTGTGTGCCGCGGCGACCAGATGCGCCACGCCCTTTTGACGGGTGATGCGGCCGACGAACGCGACGATCGGTCGGGTCGGGTCGACACCGAGCTCGGCCAGCACCGACTGCTCCTGCGCCGGGGGAGCGGGAAACCAGACGTCGGTGTCTATCCCGTTGCGCACCACATGCACTCGGGCCGGGTCGAGCGCCGGATACGTGCGAAGGACATCCTTGCGCATCCCGGAACTCACCGCGATCACCGCATCGGCCGCCTCGACGGCTGTGCGTTCCACCCAGCATGAGATCCGGTAGCCGCCGGCGAGCTGCTCGGCCTTCCATGGCCGCATCGGTTCCAGCGAGTGCGCCGTGAGCACGTGGGGGATGCCGTAGAGCAGCGCGGTGAGATGCCCGGCCATGCCGGTGTACCAGGTGTGCGAATGCACCACGGTCGCCTGCTCGGCACTGTTGACCATATTGAGGTCCGCCGACAGCGTCGACAGTGCCGCGTTGGCACCCCGCAGCGCCGGATCGGGCTGTGCCACGATGGCGCCTTCACGCGGTGCACCCATACAGTGCACGTCGACTTCACACAACTGACGTAGCTGAGCGACGAGCTCCGTGACATGAACTCCCGCACCGCCGTACACCTCGGGTGGATATTCCCGAGTCATCATGGCCACCCGCATATGTGGCACCGTAACGGCTGGTCCGCCAGACCGCAGGATTGTCGGCAACCTGATACTGAGAAATATTCATCACGGGCGATGTGCAAGCGGGTCACCAATGGCGTCGATGGCTGGCAGCACTGCTTGTCTGCGGGATAGGTTTGCAGCATGAAGGAGCTGCCACACGTGCTGGGCGTCGTTCTGGCCGGCGGAGAGGGCAAGCGGCTGTATCCGTTGACGGCGGACCGGGCCAAGCCGGCGGTTCCATTTGGCGGTGCATATCGGTTGATCGACTTCGTGCTGTCGAATCTGGTCAACGCACGTTTTCTGCGCATCTGTGTTCTCACGCAATACAAGTCGCATTCGCTCGACCGTCATATCAGCCAGAACTGGCGGTTGTCCGGGCTGGCCGGCGAGTACATCACCCCGGTGCCCGCACAGCAACGGCTCGGGCCGCGGTGGTACACCGGATCTGCCGATGCGATCTATCAGTCACTGAACCTGATCTACGACGAAGACCCGGACTACATCATCATCTTCGGCGCCGACCACGTGTACCGCATGGATCCGGAGCAGATGCTCCAATTTCACATCGAGAGCGGAGCAGGGGCGACGGTTGCCGGTATCCGAGTGCCACGCGCGGAGGCCAGCGCATTCGGCTGCATCGGCGCTGACGACTCCGGCCGAATCCGGGAATTCGTCGAAAAGCCGGCAGATCCGCCGGGTACCCCGGACGATCCGGAGCAGACCTTCGTCTCGATGGGCAACTACATCTTCACCACCAAAGTGCTCATCGATGCCATCCGGGCCGACGCCGACGAGGACGGCTCCGACCATGACATGGGCGGTGACATCATTCCCCGGCTGGTGTCCGACGGCGTGGCGGCGGTGTACGACTTCAACAACAACGAGGTACCCGGGGCCACCGAACGTGACCACGGCTACTGGCGTGATGTGGGCACCCTGGATGCGTTCTACGACGCGCACATGGATCTGGTGTCGGTGCACCCGGTGTTCAACCTGTACAACAAGCGCTGGCCGATCCGTGGCGCATCGGAGAACCTCGCTCCGGCCAAGTTCGTCAACGGCGGCTCGGCGCAGGAGTCGGTGGTCGGTGCAGGGAGCATTATTTCTGCAGCCTCCGTGCGCAATTCGGTGGTGTCGTCAAACGTGGTGATCGACGACGGGGCGATCGTCGAGGGCAGCGTGCTGATGCCAGGAACCCGCTTGGGGCGCGGCGCCGTGGTGCGCAAGGCGATCCTGGACAAGAACGTTGTCGTGGGGCCGGGCGAGATGGTGGGGATCGACCTGGAGAAGGACCGCGAGCGCTTCGCGGTCAGTGCCGGCGGGGTAGTCACCGTCGGCAAGGGTGTCTGGATCTGATCCCGGCCATCTGCGGGGTGCGCCTTGGTCAAGGGCCATTGTCGCGTCGTCACCACACGTAAGGCATCAGCCGGTACCGCACCTTCTCGGTGTAGGCGGCGTACCCGTCGAGTTCGGCGCGCAGCATCTTCTCCTCGTCGGTGATGCGTGCCGCCAGCGCAGGCAACGTCACGAACACCGCCAACAGCGCCCAATACGAACCCAGCGCCAGCGGCATGCCATCACGTTGCCGACGTACATGGGGTGTCCTCCCGGCTACACGGCGTCGCGGCGGCGGTAGATCCAGCCCGCTAGCAGAGCCAATGTTGTTGCGGCGATGATCATCACAGCCAGCCCGGCAAGCGGAGCATGGCTGGGTATGGTCGTCCGGCTGACCGGGGACAAATCGAGCAGCCAACGGGGCAGCCGCAGCAGCGCCCCGAGGTAGAGCGCGACAACGACGAAAGTGACCGCCAGCCAACCGATCCAGGGCCGACGCAGAGCGACTGCGAGGGCCGCGACGGCGGCGAGCACCGCCATGGCCGGCACGAATCCCAACCCGGCCAACGTCAACCGGGCGATCGTGGCGGGCTCACCTAGCGCGATGCCGGCACCCAGGCCGTTGCCCAATCCGGCCAGCAGCAGCAAAACGGCCGAGCCAAGCACGGCTGACGCCACCGCCTCGAGTAGCCAACGCCATCGCGACACGGCGCCGGCCAGCACCGCCTCACCGAGGCCGGCCTGCTCGTCCCCGTAGATCCGCAGCACGGTCGAGACCACGTAGGCCGATGTCGCGGCGGCCAGGAACTGCGTCATGGTGGTGTAGACGCCGTCGTTGCCCTGGGCGGCCAGTACCCGGGCGATGAACTCGTTGGTCCGCGCAGCGTCCAGCAGTGATTTCGTCATCGAACCGAACGCCAAACCGGCCAGGAACAGCCCGATACCCCAGCCGACGGTCGGACCCCGCTGCAGGGTCATGTGCAGTTGGAACGGTCCCGAAATCCGATGTGCGTCTGCATGTTCGCCGGTAGACGGCAGATTGCCGTCGTCGTACTGCCTTCTGGTCTCCAACGTCGCGGCCAGCAGCATGAGCGCTACCGTCAGCGTCACCAGCATGCCCAGCGGCCACCAACGCAGGTCCACGAATGCTCGCATCTGCTGGGCCCACGCGATCGGGGAGAACCAGCTCAGTGCGCTGCCGGAGTTGTCGATGACGTCGCCGACGCCGCGCACCAGTGCGGCCAGGGCCAACGTGCCCATTGCGGCCCCGGTGGCGGTACGCGCGGCTCGCCACAGCTGTGCTGTGACGGCGGCGATCGCGCCGAACACCATCGCCACCCCGGTGATGCCCACGCACATCGCGGCGGTGTCGGCGACAGCAAAACCGGTCGAGGCCATGGCCACGGTCATGGTGACCGCGAGCACCGCGTTGACCGCGCCGATCAGCGCCAGCGCGGCGCAGGTCCGGGCGTGCCTGCCGACCACCGAGGACGCTACGAGTTCGGCTGCGCCGCTTTCCTCCTCGGCCCGGGTGTGGCGAATCACGGTGGAGATGGCCAGTATCGAGGTCGCGATGATCAGCGTGAGCATCAGCTCGTTGGCCATCATCACGCCGAGGTCGGTCTCGTTGTGACCGAACATCGGTCCGCCGAACATGGTGCCGGCGGGCGTCTTGAGCAGTTCCACGCGCGACAAGCGCTGCTGCTCTTCGGGATAGGCGAACTTGATGGTGTTGGGCGCGTACACCATCATCAGCGTCAGGACGGCGACCCAGACGCTGAGGCGAACGCGGTCGCGGCGGACCCCCAGCCGCAGCAGCTCGGCGGTACCGGCGAACGACGACCGCTCGTCGAGCACCACTGTGGTCATGACGACACCCGTTGGTACTCACGCAGGAACAGATCCTCCAGCGATGCCGGTGTCACCGAGAGATCCCGGATGCCGAGCTCAGCCAGTTCGACCATGGTTCTGTCGAGATCGGAGCGGTCGACCGAGAACCGGTAATGGCCGTCGGCGACGGCGAAATCGTGCACGTACGGTATGCGCTGCAGTACCTGGCCATCGGTGTTGGTGCGCACCTGGACCGTGGTCTGCATGAGGTGACGCAGCTGGCTCAGCGTGCCGGACCGCACTGTGCGGCCGCCGCGGATGATGGTCACGTTGTCGCACAGCTTCTCCACCTCGGCGAGGATGTGGCTCGACAGCAGCACCGCGGCGCCGAGAGCCGAGACCTCGCTGACGCACTGCTGAAAAGCCTTCTCCATCAACGGGTCCAGACCGGAGGTGGGTTCATCGAGGATGTAGAGTTCGGCGTTGGTGCTGAAGGCCGCAACGATCGCCACCTTCTGCCGGTTGCCCTTGGAGTAGGTCCTGGCTTTCTTGTGCGGATCCAGCTCGAAGCGCTCGATGAGTTGATCGCGCCTGCGGGTGTCGATGTTGTTGCCGCGCAGACCGGTCAGAAAGTCGATCACCTGCATGCCGGTGAGGTTGGGCCACAACGTGACATCGCCGGGCACATAGGCGATCCTGCGGTGCAACGCCACGGCGTCGTGCCACGGGTCGCCGCCGAGCAGTCGCACGGTTCCGCCGTCGGCGCGGAGCAGGCCGAGCAGTACCCGGATCGTGGTGGACTTGCCTGCGCCGTTGGGGCCGAGGAATCCGGTGACGGCGCCGGGCGCCACGCTCAGATTGAGTCCATCGAGCGCTTTGGTTCGGCCGAAAGACTTTGACAGGCCCTGGATTTCGATTGCGGCGGCGTGCATCTCACACTCCTTGGGGTTCTGGGGGCACCGGTGTCTGGGCGCCGCTGAACGGGATGCCCTTTTCGCGCTGGGCCAGGAACGCGTCGTACATGGTGGAATCGGCCATCAGTCCGTTGGTGTAGATCTCCAGCGCCGGCAGCACCATCTCCTCGCCGTAGTCGTGCAGGACTGTGCGCAGATCGGTTGGGTTGTCGTGCATCTGGATGTAGAGCAGGAACGCGCCGCCGCCGCAGATCGCCAGGTAGCGAGCGCGTGCGCGGGGGTCCCTGCTCGGCTTGAGGACACCGGTGCGCACGCCCTCCTCGAGATACTGCTCGGCGTTCTCGACCATCTTCAGCCAGAACGATTTCGCCAGGTCGCTACCGGACTGCATGCTGCGCACCAGATATGCGACCAGGGGCGCGAACGATTCGATCTCGGCCATCTGGGCAAGCCAACTCGCCGGGTCAGAGGTCTGCATCGACTCCGACTTGGCGTCGCGGATGACCTCGGTCACGTAGGCGTCGCAGGACTTGCGCAGGCCGTCCTTGGAGCCGAAGTGGTGAATCACCAAGGCTGCACTGACTCCGGCGGCCTCGGCGATGGTGCGCAGGCCGACACTGAAGCCGTGTTGGCCGAACTGGTCGATCGCGGCGTCGCGGATCCGCGCCGTGGTCGTTCGATCTTCGTGTACTGAACGCATGTTTAGTAGGCTAAACGCGCGTTCAGTGCAGCGTCAAGGGGTGGCACGTCAGGAATTCGTCAAGGTCGCCAAACCATGGCGAGCAGACACGGCGGTACGCCAAACGCGGCGTGTCCGGTACCTGGCTGTCTGCTCGCGAAAAGGGGTGCGGGGAACACTCAGTCGCGCACGGCGGCGAGCAGGCCGTCGCCGAGCGGGATCAGCACCGGGGTGAGCCGCTCGTCCTCGGCGATGAGCCGGGCCGCTTCGCGTACCGCCGTCACCTCGGCATCGCGAGCGGTCGCGTCGCCCGCACGTCCGCCGAGCGCGGCCCGGTGCACCACGATGGCCCCGCCGGGACGCAGCAGGCGGACCCCTTCGGTCACGAACTGTGGTTGGTCGACCGGCTCGGCGTCGATGAACACCAGGTCGTAGGACTCGTCGGCGAGCCGCGTCAGCACGTCCTGGGCACGCCCGCTGATCAGGCGCGTGCGGCCCGGCCCGACGCCGGACTCGCTGAATCCCTGCTTGGCGATCCGCAGATGCTCGGGTTCGACGTCGATCGTGGTGAGCACACCGTCGTCACGCATGCCCGAGAGCAGCCATAGGCCGCTGACCCCGGCGCCGGTGCCCACCTCGACCACGGCTCGGCCGCCGGTGAGTCGCGCCAGCACGCTCAACAGCGCGCCGACCGCCGGTGTGACCGCCCCGGCGCCGATGTCTACCGCGCGTTCGCGCGCGGCCGCCACGATCGCGTCCTCGGAAATCGACCGTTCGGCGTGCGTGACGATCGCCTCGGCGTGGCTGGGGTGCGGCTGACCCGGAGTCTCGTCGGAGCTGACCATGCCCGCAGCGTAGGCCAGTCGCGATCGCGGCAGTCGCGACACGCCCGCGGCGTCGGGGGATTCCACTCGAAAATCGACTGGTTTGCCCAGGTTGTGACGCATATCGCAATGATTCTCAGGGAAAGTTAAGTTTGCTCATATACCCACCTCACCGGCATGGGGAACGGTATCTCGCATGGAACACGGCCGCCCCCCGCACTCAGCGGAGCAGGCTTGGAATAATGACGTCGCCCGGCGTGTTAGCGACATTGAAGTCTGTGAGCAGGAGGAACTGACGACCATCGCATCTCAGTCGATCACCACATCTCAGCCCGCCCCGGTGTCGATGTCCCATCTGGAGCAATTCACCGACGGGGAATGGGTGCAGCCGTCCGACGAGCTGACGGGCACCGCCGTCTTCGACGCGACCGGTGACCAGGCGGCCATGCCGTCCTGGGACGAGTTGGTGCGCCAACACGCCGACCGGGTCTACCGGCTGGCCTACCGCTTGTCCGGCAATCAGCACGATGCCGAGGATCTGACTCAGGAAACCTTCATTCGAGTGTTCCGGTCGCTGCAGAATTATCAGCCCGGCACCTTCGAAGGCTGGCTGCACCGCATCACCACGAACCTGTTCCTGGACATGGTGCGGCGACGCGGCCGGATCCGGATGGAAGCGCTGCCTGAGGACTACGACCGCGTGCCCGCCGACGACCCCAACCCCGAGCAGATGTACCACGACTCGCGGCTGGGCGCCGACTTGCAAGCCGCGCTGGACTCGCTGGCTCCTGAGTTCCGTGCCGCCGTGGTGTTGTGCGACATCGAAGGCCTGTCTTACGAGGAGATCGGCGCGACGCTCGGCGTCAAGCTGGGCACTGTCCGCAGCCGCATTCACCGCGGACGCCAGGCGTTGCGCGACTACCTCGCCAAACACTCTCCGGAAACTGCTCGCTCCGCCTGACCAGTCAGGAGTGCCTCGGGCCGGGTCTCGCGCTACATTCACTAGTGAGGTTTAAATGTGCCCGAGAGGAGCTGGGTGATGGTCGACCCGGGACATGTGTTCCGTCGTGCATTCTCCTGGCTACCTGCGCAGTTTGCCTCCCAGAGCGATGCGCCGGTGGGCGCGCCGCGCCAGTTCGGGTCCACTGAGCACCTGTCGACCGAGGCCATTGCGGCATTCGCGGACGGCGAGCTTCGCATGACTGCGCACCTTCGGGCGGCGCACCATATTTCCCTGTGCCCCGAGTGCGCGGCCGAGGTGGACGCTCAGTGGCAGGCTCGTGCGGCATTGCGGGACTCCTGTCCGATCTCTATTCCTCATACGTTGTTGGGCATGTTGTCGCAGATACCGCACCATGCGCCGCAGCAATCCGCCGAGTGGCCGGATCAAGGGGAGTTTGCTGACGACCCGACTCGGGCTCGGCGCAAGCGCCGGTAGGCTAGACCAAGAC
Organism: Mycobacterium sp. 141; assembly: GCF_000382405.1. GTDB lineage: Bacteria > Actinomycetota > Actinomycetes > Mycobacteriales > Mycobacteriaceae > Mycobacterium. The sequence continues at coordinate 282,394 of NZ_KB908258.1, read as the reverse complement.
GCGATTAGTGTCCCGCGCCGGCTATCTGGCCGCGGCGGCGCTCCGATTAGAGAGTGGTACACCGTTGGCCAACCAGGATCAGCCCGGCCAAAATGACCGCTTGGCGCCCCGTGCCGTCCAGCGGCCGCCCGTCGACCCGGCATCGCAACGTGCATTCGGGCGACCGGTCGGTGTCGACGGATCCTTTCTCGGCGCCGAGAAGTATCAGGACCAAGGCGAATACACACCGAAAGACCAGCCGCCCGATCCCGTGTTGGCCGAAGCGTTCGGGCGCACCGGTGAATACTCACTGCAACGCCACCCTGCCGACGCCGGCGCGTTGGAGGCCGAGCGGGACGCCGACGGCGACGACGAGACGGATGACCCCTGGCGGGATCCGGCTGCCGCGGTAGCCCTCGGCATCCCGGCGCGGCCACCGACGCCACAGGTCGTCAGCGCCGAGCCGATCACCAAGCTGGGCCTACGCGATGTGCTGTTCGGCCGCCGGGTCTCGATAATCGCACTGGCGACCCTCGGGCTGATCGCCCTGCTGGTCGGCGTGCTCGGCGGCGTGGTGGGCCGGATGACGGCCGAGACGGTGCAGGCGTTCACCACCTCGAAGGTGACGCTGGAGACCGGCAACAACCCCGAGCAGCCCGCCGGCCGGTTCGCGACCGTCGCCGCCGCGGTGGCCGATTCGGTGGTCACCATCGAGGCCAAGGGCAAGACAGACGGCTCCCAGGGTTCCGGCGTGGTGATCGACAAGTCCGGTTTCATCGTCACCAACAACCACGTGATCTCCGACGCCGCCGCCAAACCCGCCGAATACCAGCTCAGCGTCGTGTTCAATGACGGCACCGTCGTACCCGCCCGGCTGATCGGCCGCGATCCCAAATCAGACATCGCCGTGCTCAAGGTCGACAATGTCGACCACCTGACCGTGGCCCGCATGGGCGATTCGGAGAAGCTGCAGGTCGGTCAGGAAGTGATCGCCGCAGGCGCCCCGCTCGGGCTGCGCAGCACCGTCACGCACGGCATCATCAGCGCGTTGCACCGGCCGGTGCCGCTGTCCGGCGAGGGTTCTGACACCGACACCGTGATCGACGGTGTGCAGACCGACGCGTCGATCAACCACGGCAACTCCGGTGGCCCGCTGATCAACATGGACTCCGAGGTCATCGGGATCAACACCGCAGGAAAGTCCTTGTCCGACAGTGCCAGTGGGCTCGGCTTCGCGATCCCGGTCAACGAGGTCAAGCGGGTCGCCGAGAAGCTGATCGAGGACGGCAAGATCGTGCACCCGTCGCTGGGGCTGACCGCGGTTTCGGTGAGCAACAGCGTGGCGTCGGGAGCCAAGGTCAGCGACGTGAGCCCGGGCAGCCCCGCTGAGAAGGCCGGAATCCTGGAGAACGACGTCGTGGTCAAGATCGGCGACCGCAAGGTTGCCGACGGTGACGAGTTCGTGGTCGCGGTGCGCCAGTTGACCGTCGGCCAGGAAGTTCCCATCGAGGTGCTCCGCGAAGGTCGTCCGCTCACCCTCATGATCACGCCTATCGGCGACGACCAGAAAAAGCAGTAGATCGTGTTCGCCAACATCGGGTGGGGCGAGATGCTCGTGCTGGTGATCGCCGGCCTGGTGATCCTCGGCCCGGAACGTCTCCCCGGTGCGATTCGCTGGACCTCAGGCGCGCTGCGCCAGGCCCGTGACTACGTCAGCGGTGCCACCAGCCAACTGCGTGAAGACCTCGGCCCGGAGTTCGAAGACCTGCGTCAACCTTTGGCTGAACTGCAGAAGTTACGGGGCATGACGCCGCGCGCAGCCATCGCCAAACACCTGCTCGACGGTGACGACTCGTTCCTCACCGGGAAGTTCGACGACAAGCAGGCACACGAGCCGTTGCCGCCGGCATCGCCCCCCGCACCGCAGGTGCCGGCCCGGCAGAAGCCGAGCGGGACGGTGTTCGACCCCGACGCCACCTGAGCGAGGGCCGAACCTAAGTTCTCGCTGGTCAGCGACCGGCCGGATCCAGGCCGAGCGACATGCCAGCCAGACCGCGTTTGCGGCTGGAGAGGGCATCGGCGACTTTGCGCAGTTCCTGCGCTGCCGGTGAGTCAGGCGCGGACAACACCAGCGGGACACCGTCGTCGCCCGCGGACACCAGCAGTGGATCGATGGGAACCTGACCCAGCAGCGGGACGTCGGCACCCACGGTGCGTGTGAGCGAATCGGCCACCTGACGCCCCCCGCCCTCACCGAACAACTGCAGGGTGGTGCCGTCGGGCAGTGCCATTCCGGCCATGTTCTCCACGACGCCGGCGATGCGCTGACGGGTCTGCACGGCGATCGCGCCGGCGCGTTCGGCAACCTCAGCCGCAGCCGCCTGGGGTGTGGTCACCACGAGGATCTCCGCGCTGGGAATCAGCTGCGCCACAGAGATCGCGACATCGCCGGTGCCGGGCGGCAGGTCCAGCAGCAGCACGTCGAGATCGCCCCAGTACACGTCGGCCAGGAACTGCTGCAGCGCGCGATGCAGCATGGGACCACGCCACACCACGGGGGTGTTGCCCCGCGTGAACATCGCGATCGAGATGACTTTCACGTCGTGGGCAACCGGCGGCAGGATCATCGAGTCGACCTGGGTGGGCCGGTCGGCGGTGCCCATCATCCGGGGTACCGAGTGCCCGTAGATGTCGGCGTCGAGCAGCCCCACCGACAGGCCGCGGGCAGCCATTGCCGCGGCGAGATTGACGGTCACACTGGACTTGCCGACTCCACCCTTACCGGAGGCCACGGCATACACGCGCGTCAACGAGCTGGACTGGGCGAACGGGATCACCGGCTCGCGGGAATCGCCGCGGAGTTGCTTGCGCAGTTCGGCGCGCTGCTCGTCGTTCATGACGTCGAGACTCACTTTGACCGCGCCGGTGCCGGGAACGTCGCTGACGGCCTTGGCGACCCGATCGGTGATCTCGGTCTTCTTCGGGCAGGCCGCGGTGGTCAGGTAGATCTCGACGTGCACCCCATGGTCGGGCTCGACCGTGACGTTCTTGACCATGCCGACTTCGGTGATGGGACGACGCAGCTCGGGGTCGATCACCTTGGCCAAGGCAGCGCGGATCGCCGTGTGCAGCTCAGTGGCAGATTCAGACATCACTGCTGAGTCTACGGCTGCCCTAAAACGCGCCGATCCCGGCGTCAGGCCGGCCCCGGCGCGGGACCGAGCACAGGCGGCATCGGACCGCCCGGCGGTGCGGCAGGCAGGGGAGCGCTGGGTCCATGCGACGGAGCGGCTGCCGGTGGCGGCGGCTGGTGGTCGGTCAGGCAGAACACCATGCAGGTGGGCTGAGGCGGGGGCTGCTCCCACGGCGGTATCCACGGCGGCGGGGCTGCCGGCGTGGGAGCGGGGAGGGCCTGCGCAGGCCCGGGCAGCGGGCCGAGCACCTGCCCTGGCGCGAAGCCGGGCACGTCAGCGCCTGTCAACCGTGCCGCGGTGTCACCGCCGCCGAGAACCGGGATGAGCGCCATCGGATCGCCGGGTGGCAGGCCTGTGGCATTGACCGGCAGCCCGGGGCCGAGACCCTCGGGATTGTCCAGATGTGCGTCGCCGATGGGCGGAATGGTCCCGGTGATCGGGGGCAGGTTCAGCGGCACCACGCCGGTGGCGTAAGCCGCCGCCCAGCCCATGACGTTCTGGGCGTAGGCGACCGAGTTGTTGTAACGCAGGATCGCAGTCATCACCTGTGATGAATTCCGCAGGTTGAGCCCACCGGCGCACAGGTACCGCGCCGCGGCCAGCGACGCGTCGAAAACGTTCTGCACATCGGCCTTGCCGTCGCCGTCTCCGTCAGAGGCGAACCTGGCCCAGGTTCCGGGCAGGAACTGCATGGGGCCCATGGCTCTGGCATAGGTGATCCGGCCGGCCTGGGCGCTCTGCACGATGATCTCGTTGCCGGGCAGCGTGCCGTCCAGCGCGGGACCGTAGATCGGGCGCACCGCGGTTCCGCGGACATCGGTGGCACCGCCGTTGGCGTGCCCGGACTCGATCCGCCCGATACCGGCCAACAGGTTCCAACTGACTCCGCAGCCGGGCACAGCCGCTGCCATCATCCGATCGGCGTTGCGGTACGCCGCCAGTGCGATCGACGGAATACCAAGGGCTCCTGGGGAATTCACCACGATTGCAGGTGGGGGAGCGGATGTTGTCGCGGCGGCGATGTGGAACATCGTCGGCGCCTTCGCCGCGGCAATCACCGCGGGGCCGGATTGGTCGGGCGAGGGTTCGACGGCAGCGAGCGGGGTGACCGCGGCGTCAAGGACGTTGCTGACCGGTATCGGCCCGGACGCGCCGACCACGCCGGCGAGGATGACGGGGGACAGTGCCGCAACGCCCAGGATGGCGCGCATGCGAGGGCTGGAAGATGCAGCGGAAGGCGCCAGCCGATCAAGTCGGCGTCGAGCGGCGACTATGAAAGCCGCACCTCCCCCTATGCGCACTAACCCGTCCTGACGTCGTTTTCAGCCGACAAACAGATGTGAACCAGGTCACCATACCTAGTCTCTTTGTTCCTGTTGTGACAATCGTTTACTGACATCGGCGTCGCTCGATTTGGCGGCCTGTTCCGAGTCGTCGGCTTTGCCGGATCGACCGCTCCGTTTAGCCCGCTTTTGCAACCCGTTGATCGCCTCGTGAAGTTCCTCCAATTCGCGACGCAGATAGTCGCGGGTGGCCACTTCGCCGACCGCAAGGCGCAATGCCGCCAGCTCACGGGCCAGGAACTCGGTGTCGGCCTTGGTCTGTTCGGCTCGCCGCCGGTCTTCTTCCAGCGCCACCCGGTCACGGTTCTCCTGCCGGTTCTGCGCCAACAGGATCAGTGGGGCCGCATAGGCGGCTTGGGTGGAAAATGCCAGGTTGAGCAGGATGAACGGGTACGGGTCCCACTGCAGCTTGATGGATACCAGGTTCAGCGCGATCCAGACCACGACGATGATCGTCTGGATGGTCAGATAGCGCCCGGTGCCCAGGAAACGTGCGATGGACTCGCTGAACCGGCCCACCGCCTCGATGTCGACGTGGAATCGGAAGCCGCGGGTGGTGCGCGGTGTGTCCAGCCGCTGACGCGCCGACAGGTCGCTCATGAGCCCGTCACCGGCAGGGTGAGTTCTTCGCTCTCACGCCAGTCGTCAGGAAGCAGGTGATCCAGCACGTCATCGACCGATACCGCGCCGAGCAGATGGTTCTCCTCGTCGACGACCGGACCGCACACAAGGTTGTACGCGGCGAAGTAGCGGGTGACCACGGCCAACGGATCCTCGGGACCGAGATTGGGCAGATCGGTGTCGACGATGCCGCTGACCAGCGCGGCCGGCGGCTCGCGCAGCAGCCGCTGCAGATGTACACAGCCCAGGTAGTGGCCCGTCGGGGTGGCGGTCGGCGGCCGGGTGACGAATACCAGCGACGCCAGCGCGGGCGTCAGGTCCGGGTCGCGCACTCGGGCCAGGGCCTCGGCCACGGTGGTGTCCGGTGCCAGCACGATCGGTTCGGAGGTCATCAAACCGCCCGCGGTGTCCGGCGAGTGTGACAGCAGCCGTCGCACATCCTCCGAGTCCTCGGGGTCCATGCGACCCAGCAGCACCTCGGCGTCGGCCGGGGTCAACGTGCCCAGGAGGTCCGCGGCGTCGTCGGGGTCCATCGCCTCGAGTACGTCGGCCGCCCGTTCGGTGTTGAGTTGCCCCAGCACCTGGGCCTGTTCGTCCTCGGGCAGCTCTTGCAGCACGTCCGCCAGACGTTCGTCGTCGAGTGCGCGGAACAGCTCGTAGCGGCGCTTGGCGGGTAGCTCGCGCAACGCCTCGGCCACCTCCACGGGCCGCTGCCCCTCGAACTGCTCCAGCAACGACGCGACACCCTGGTCCGGCATCGCCAGTCCGGACGGGGTGAGCCCTTGGACGTTCTGCCAGTCCACCACGTGAATGTTGCTGCGCCGGCCCAGTCGACGTTGCTGACGCACTGCGACCCGGGTGACCATCCAGTCTCTGGTGCGAGTCTGCTCAATGCCGAGATCGGTTACCACGACGTCGATACCGGCCAGCTGCGGGAGGTCGGGATCGTCCACCCGGACGCGGGTGTCCAGCACCTGGCCGAGCACCAGCACCTCACCGGGCCGCTGGGCGAAGCGCCGCACCGACACGCTGCCCGTGGCCAGGGTCACCGAGCCGGGCTCGATCGCGGTCACCCGCAGGATCGGCACGAAAATTCTTCGCCGCGTGAGCAATTCGACCACCAGCCCGAGAACGCGGGGCTGCTGGCGCACAATACTGATGCTGATCACCACATCACGGACACGGCCGATGGACTCCCCGTCGGGGCCCAGCACGACCATGCCCGCGAGCCGGGCTGCGTAGACCCTGTTCACCGCCGCCATGGGTCAAAGGGTAGAGAGTGAGGTCGTGGACAACCTGTATCGGCCCCGTCGAACCTGCCTGTCCGTTCCCGGCAGCAGCCCGAGGATGATCGAGAAGGCCAAAAGCCTGCCCGCCGACGAGGTGTTCCTCGACCTGGAGGACGCCGTCGCGCCCGACGCCAAGGTGCAGGCGCGCACCCAGGTGGCCGCGGCGTTGGCCGAGGACGGCTGGGCCGGACAGTTGCGGGGGGTGCGGGTCAACGACTGGACGACACCGTGGACGCATGCCGACGTCATCGAGGTGGTCACCGAGGTGGCCCGCGCGGGTGCCGTTCTCGATCTGATCGTGCTGCCCAAGGTGACCGAGGTGGCACACGTCCAAGGGCTGGATCTGTTGCTGACCCAGCTGGAGAAGACGCACGGCCTGCCCATCGGCCGCATCGGAATCGAACCGCAAATAGAGAATGCGCAGGGCCTGACCAACGTCGACGCCATCGCGGCGGGCCCGCGGGTGCAGGCACTCGTGTTGGGTCCCGGTGACATGGCGGCCAGCCTCAACATGCGCACCCTGGAGGTCGGCGGGCAGCCGGAGGGTTACGACATCGGCGACGCCCACCACCACGTCATGATGCGGATCCTGATCGCCGCGCGCACCCGGGGTGTGAACGCAATCGACGGACCGTACGTGAAGGTGCGTGATGTCGAGGGGTTCCGGCGGGTCGCCGGCCGTTCGGCGGCGCTGGGGTATGACGGCAAGTGGGTGTTGCATCCGGACCAGATCTACGCGGGCAACGAGATCTTCAGCCCGCGCCAGGCCGATTACGATCACGCCGAGTTGATCCTCGAGGCCTACGAGTGGCACACCTCAGGGGCCGGTGGTGGGCGGGGAGCAGTGATGCTCGGCGACGAGATGATCGACGAGGCCAGCCGCAAGATGGCGCTGGTGGTCGCGGGTAAGGGCCGGGCGGCCGGGATGACGCGGCAGGCCCAGCCGTTTCAGCCGCCGAGTTGAATCAATAGGTGGAGCTTGGCGAGGCCGCGACGATGATGACGAAGACCACGATGGCCAGCAGCGGCACCACTATTCCCACTGCGATTCCGGCGATGGCAAGGCTGCGGCCGCCCTGGCCGGACTGCTTGATCTGGTTGAGCGCGATGATGCCCATGACGACGCCCGCGATCGACGCCGCGAACCCGCTAAAGCAGAAGAACATCAGCGGCACCGCGAGCACGGAGGCCACCAGGGATCCGATGGCCAGGCTGTTGTTGGTGCCCGGGGCGGGTCCGCCGTAGCCGCCGTAACCCGCGATCGGATAACCGTTCGCTCCCGCGAACCCCGGTGCGCCGTACGGGGCGGGCGGCGGATAGCTCGGCGGCGGATATCCGGGTACAGCCCCGTAGGGCTGCGGTGGCGGGTACGGCGCTCCGTAGCCGGCCGGTTGCTCCGGAGGTGTGGGATATGGAGGTGCAGGATATGAGGGATAACTCGACGGGTAATCGATCGGCGGCGCCTCATAAGACGGTTGCGCTTCGGCGGCCCGCGGCAGATCCTTGGATTGCTCGATCGGAGGTGGTTCATAGCCGCTCGACGACGGTTCTGACGGCACGGCACTGGGCTCCGGTGGAGGCGTTTCGCCTGCATAGCCGTCCGGGTTTGTCATGCTGATCAACCTAGCGCACGGCTGAGAAGGCGGAGGTCACGTCATTGCGAGGCACCTTTTGCAGGCGGGGAACGTTGCTGTAACAAGAGCAGTCGGCAGATCGGCCGCTGCACGACAGGAGAGTGAAGATCGATGACGAGCCCATTCCAATCCGGGCAGGCAGCCGGTGCGACACCAGGCGCACCGCTGCGCGGTGCGTTGCCCACTCCGCCCAAGGGGTGGCCGATCGGCTCCTACCCGACCTATGCCGAGGCGCAGCGCGCGGTGGACTATCTGTCCGACCAACAGTTCCCGGTTCAGCAGGTGACTCTGGTCGGCGTCGACCTCATGCAGGTCGAACGGGTGACCGGGCGGTTGAGCTGGCCCAAGGTGCTCGGCGGCGGTGTGCTTTCGGGCGCCTGGTTGGGCCTGTTCATCGGCCTGATCCTGGGCTTTTTCAGCCCCAACCCGTGGAGCGCATTGCTGACGGGTCTGGTCGCCGGTGTGTTCTTCGGCTTGATCACGTCGGCGATACCGTACGCGATGGCTCGCGGCACAAGAGATTTCAGTTCGACCATGCAGCTGGTCGCCGGCCGCTACGACGTGTTGTGCGATCCGCAGAGCGCCGAACAAGGCCGGGATTTGCTGGCGCGCTTGAAGATCTGAGCCCCCCTGCGCCATCGCTGACGTGCAGTGTGGCAAAGTTCCCAGATCACGATTGCGACGCGCGTGTGTCGAAAGTGTTGCACATCGTGCGTAATTGGCTCTACGGTTTGCGCGCGGGCGGTTCCCGCCCGAAGTCGCCCCGGCGGCGATCTGGAGTTGGACGGGAGGCCCAGCGGTGCGCGCTCGGCGGCTGTGTGCTGCGGCAGTTGCCGCGTTGACGGCGGCCACGACCGTATCTGCCTGTGGAACGTCCGGCGGCGGCGTGGTCATCAACTACTACACACCGGCGAACGAGATGGCCACGTTCACGGCCGTTGCCAAGCGCTGCAACTCCGAACTCGGCGGCCGGTTCACCATCAAACAGGTCAGCCTGCCGAAAGGTGCTGACGACCAACGGCTGCAGCTGGCCCGGCGGCTCACGGGCAACGACAAGTCGCTCGACGTGATGGCGCTCGACGTGGTGTGGACCGCAGAATTCGCCGAAGCCGGTTGGGCGGTACCGCTGTCCGACGATCCGGCGGGCAAGGCGGAGTCGGATGCCACCGAGAACACCCTGGCCGGCCCGCTGCAGACCGCTCGCTGGCAGGGCAAGCTGTACGCCGCACCGATCACCACCAACACCCAATTGCTGTGGTACCGAGCCGATTTGATGGACAAACCGCCGAGCACCTGGAACGGCATGGTGGCAGAGGCTACGCGCCTGCACGCAGCCGGGAAACCGAGCTGGATCGCGGTGCAAGCCAAGCAATACGAGGGCTTGGTGGTGTGGTTCAACACGCTGCTCGCGAGCGCGGGCGGGCAGGTGCTCTCCGACGACGGTAAGACCGTGACCCTCACCGATACCCCTGAGCATCGCGCTGCGACTGTGAAGGCGTTGCAGATCATGAAGTCCGTCGCCACTGCGCCCGGTGCGGATCCGTCGGTGACTCAGACCGACGAGGGCACCGCCCGGTTGGCGCTCGAGCAGGGCAAGGCCGCCCTCGAGGTGAACTGGCCGTTCGTCCTGCCTTCGTTGTTGGAGAACGCGGTCAAGGGCGGGGTGAAGTTCCTGCCGCTCGACGAGCGGGCCGACCTCAGACGCGCCATCAACGACCTCGGCACCTTCTCGCCCGACGACGAACAATTCGAGGCGGCCTACGACGCCAGCAAGAAGGTCTTCGGCTTCGCCAACTACCCGGCCGTCCGCGACGGTGAACCGGCGAAGGTGACCATCGGCGGCCTCAACCTCGCAGTGGCCGCCACCAGCCAGCACAAAGCCGAAGCTTTCGAAGCCATCCGCTGCTTGCGCAACATCGACAATCAGCGTTACACGTCGGTCGAGGGTGGGCTGCCCGCGGTGCGGGAATCCCTTTACGATGACCCGGCCTTCCAGGCCAAGTACCCGCAGTACGCCGTGATCCGGGAACAGCTCCGTGATGCCGCGGTGCGTCCGGCCACCCCGGTGTACCAGGCGGTGTCGACACGGATGTCGGCGACACTGGCCCCGGTCACCGCGATCGACCCGGAGCGGACCGCCGACGAGTTGACCACGCAGGTGCAGAAGGCTATCGACGGTAAGGGGCTGATCCCGTGACCCGGGCGACCGCAACCGCATCGGTGGCCCGCACCGACGACCGCCGATCGGAAAGCCGGCTGGCCTTCGCGCTCATCGCGCCCGCGGTGATCCTGATGCTTGCGGTCACGGCCTATCCGATCGGGTACGCGGTGTGGCTGAGCCTGCAGCGGTACAACCTGGCCGCTCCCGGCGACACCGCGTTCGTCGGGTTGGAGAATTACCTGACCATCCTCACCGACCGGTACTGGTGGACGGCGTTCGCCGTGACGCTGGGGATCACGGTGGTATCGGTGGCGATCGAGTTCGTGCTCGGCATGGCGCTGGCACTCGTCATGCACCGCACCCTTTTTGGCAAGGGCGTGGTGCGCACCGCGGTGCTGGTCCCGTACGGCATAGTCACCGTGGCGGCGTCCTACAGCTGGTACTACGCGTGGACCCCGGGCACCGGATACCTGGCCAACCTGCTGCCCGACGGCAGCGCACCGTTGACCGAACAGCTGCCGTCGCTGGCCATCGTGGTGCTGGCCGAGGTCTGGAAGACCACACCGTTCATGGCGCTACTGCTGTTGGCCGGACTGGCTCTGGTGCCGCAGGAACTGCTCAACGCTGCCCAGGTCGACGGCGCGGGTGCGTGGCAGCGGCTGGTCAAAGTGACTCTGCCCCTGATGAAACCGGCCATCCTGGTGGCGTTGTTGTTCCGTACCCTCGACGCATTCCGGATCTTCGACAACATCTATGTGCTGACCGGTGGGGCGAACAACACCGGTTCGGTGTCGATCCTGGGTTACGACAACCTGTTCAAGGCCTTCAACCTCGGGTTGGGTTCGGCTATCAGCGTGTTGATCTTCGCCTCGGTCGCCGTCATCGCGTTCATCTACATCAAGATCTTCGGGGCGTCGGCCCCGGGGTCGGATGCGGGGGGTCGCTGATGGCCGAAGCTGACGATGCGGGCCCCCGGGCCCGAGGAGGAAGCGAGCATAATGCCTGAACGGGTAGGTGCACGGCGCGCGACCGGCTGGGTCGTCGTCGATGCGCTGGTGATTCTCTACGCGCTGTTTCCGGTGCTGTGGATCCTGTCGCTGTCGCTGAAGCCGACGTCAACGGTCAAGGATGGCAAGCTGATCCCCACTCAGATCACCTTCGCCAACTACAAGGGCATCTTCACGGGCGACATCTTCAGCTCGGCGCTGGTCAACTCGATCGGTATCGGGCTGATCACCACAGTGATCGCGGTGGTGGTCGGCGCCATGGCGGCATACGCGGTGGCCCGGCTCGTGTTCCCGGGTAAACGGCTGCTGGTCGGTGTCGCCCTGCTGATCGCGATGTTCCCGCAGATCTCTTTGGTGACACCGCTTTTCAACATCGAACGCCGGCTCGGCCTGTTCGACACCTGGCCCGGCCTGATCATCCCCTACATCACTTTCGCGCTGCCGCTGGCCATTTACACGCTCTCGGCGTTCTTCCGGGAGATCCCGTGGGATCTGGAAAAAGCCGCGAAGATGGACGGGGCCACGCCGGCACAGGCATTCCGCCGGGTCATCGCCCCGCTGGCGGCGCCCGGCATCGTCACCGCGGCCATCCTGGTGTTCATCTTCGCGTGGAACGACCTGCTGCTGGCTCTTTCGCTGACCGCGACCCAGCGGGCCATCACGGCGCCGGTGGCCATTGCGAATTTCACCGGTAGTTCGCAATTCGAGGAGCCGACCGGATCGATCGCGGCGGGCGCCATGGTCATCACCATCCCGATAATTGTCTTTGTCCTGATTTTCCAGCGGCGCATCGTCGCTGGACTGACCTCCGGTGCGGTGAAGGGGTAGTTGGATGGCCGAGATTGTGTTGGACCGGGTGACCAAGAGTTACCCCGACGGCGCAGGCGGGGTCCGGGAGGCCGTCAAGGAACTGTCCATGACCATCGCCGACGGCGAATTCATCATCCTGGTGGGGCCGTCCGGATGCGGTAAATCCACCACGCTGAACATGATCGCGGGTCTGGAGGACATCTCGTCGGGCGAGCTGCGTATCGGCGGTGAGCGGGTCAACGAGAAAGCCCCGAAGGACCGCGACATCGCCATGGTGTTCCAGTCCTACGCGCTGTACCCGCACATGACGGTGCGCCAGAACATCGCCTTCCCCCTCACGCTGGCCAAGATGAAGAAGGACGAGATTGCGGCCAAGGTCGAGGACACCGCCAAGATCCTCGACCTGACCGAGCTGTTGGATCGCAGACCGGCCCAGCTGTCCGGCGGTCAACGTCAGCGGGTAGCGATGGGGCGGGCAATTGTCCGTAGCCCCAAGGCATTCCTGATGGACGAGCCGCTCTCCAACCTGGATGCCAAACTACGGGTTCAGATGCGCGCGGAGATCTCGCGGTTGCAGAGCCGGCTGGGCACCACGACGGTGTACGTCACCCACGATCAGACCGAGGCGATGACGCTGGGGGACCGCGTGGTGGTGATGCTCGCCGGCGTGGTGCAACAGATCGGTACCCCCGACGAGCTCTACCGGAACCCGGTCAACCTGTTCGTGGCGGGTTTCATCGGATCACCTGCGATGAACTTCTTCCCGGCGACGTTCACCGATGTGGGAGTGCGGTTGCCGTTCGGTGAGGTGACGCTGAGTCCGCAGGTGCACGAGTTGCTGGCCCGAGCGCCCAAGCCGGACAACATCATTGTCGGTATCCGGCCCGAGCACCTCGAAGACGCGTCGCTGCTGGACGGGTACGCCAGGATCCGGGCACTGAGCTTCACGGTGCGTGCCGACATCGTCGAATCGCTGGGCTCGGAGAAGTACGTGCACTTCACCACCGAGGGCGCCGGTGCCCGCGCGGCCCAGCTGGCCGAGTTGACGGCCGATTCCGGCATGGGCGAAAACGAGTTCGTGGCAAGGGTTTCCGCTGATTCCAAGGTGACGGCGGGTGAGCAGTTCGAGCTGGCGTTCGACACCTCCAAGTTGGTCATCTTCGACGTCGACTCAGGCCTGAACCTCACCCGCGCGGCTGAGCCCGAGGCGACGCCTGCACTTGCCGCGGAAGCAGAAGTAGAAGCAGAAGTCGAGTCGGTGGCCGAACCGGAGACGGAGCCGGAAACTGAGACCGAGGTGGCCGACGACGCCGAGGTGACCCCGGCCGCAGAGTCCGAGCCGAAGAACGAGTGACCGACGTCCTGGCGGTTGTACGCGCGCGGTTGGAGGAGCACTTCGCGGCCGCGGGTATCACGGCCGACGCTGTCGGCGCGAGCGTCACCTTCTTGGGCACCGAACGTATCGAGGTGCTGCGCTTCGGCCCGGACCTTCAGCGCGACGGGGTGTATCACTATGTGACGCTGGGCTGTTCGCGTCACCCGATGCTCGACCCCACCGAATTTGTCGCCGACCCCGTCCACGGTCCGCGAGCCGAGGTGATGGTCTCCCTACGCGGACCGACACCGACCGGACTGGCCCGGTCGATGGCGATACTCGCCGCGGCGCCCGCGGTCGAGGGGCTGGTGCTGGAGGCCGATGCCCTGGTCGATCTGGAGACCCCGTTGTTCGCCGCGGCGCCGTTCACGGCTTTTCTGTTGGGGCCCAGCGATATCGGCGAGATTGTGCTTCCCGACCCGCTGGCGGCCGTGAATGTCTTTGCGGCGACACCGATCACCGCGACCGAGGCGGCATGGGTCCGGCTCAAGGGTGCCGATGCCATGCGTGAGGCGTGGCAGGCTGACGGTGTGGATGTGTTGAATCCGGCCCGCAGGGCGGCCAATCCGGCCTGAGTCAGAGCCAGTCGTTCCGGCGGAACGTGCGATGCAAGACCAGGCATACCGTCAGCATCAGGGTGAGGACGCCGGGATAGCCCCAGACCCAATGTAATTCGGGCATGTTGTCGAAGTTCATGCCGTATATCCCTGCCATCGCGGTCGGTACCGCCGCGATGGCCACCCAGGCCGAGATCTTGCGCATGTCGACGTTCTGCTGCATCGCCACCTTGCCGAGCGCCGCCTGCACCAGCGAGCTCAGCATCTCGTCGTAGCTGGAGATCCGTTCCGCGGCCTGGATGGTGTGGTCGTTGACATCGCGCATGTAGCGGCGCACTTCGACGGAGATGAGGTCGTTGTGGTCGGTGAGCAGCCGCTGCAATGCCAGCGTCAGCGGGCCGACGGCGCGACGCAGGTCGACGACCTCTCGCTTGAGCAGGTAGATGCTCTCGATGTTGGTCGGGGTGTCGGGGGAGAAGACGTTCTCCTCCATGACGTCGATGTCGGTTTCCATCAGATCGGTAACGTGCAGGTAGTGGTCCACCACGTGGTCGGCGATCGCGTGCATCACCGCGAACGGGCCCAGCGTCAGGATCGCCGGTGAGGAGTCCAGCCGTTTACGCACGTCGGCCAGCCCGCCGTGCTCGCCGTGGCGCACGGTCACCACGAAATCCGGGCCGACGAAGATCATGATCTCGCCGGTCTCGACGATTTCGCGGGCGTTGGCCACCGAGGCGTGTTCCACGTAGTTGACGGTCTTGATTACGAGGAACAACGTTTTGTCGTAGCGCTCCAGCTTGGGGCGCTGATGCGCGTGCACCGCATCCTCGACCGCGAGCTCGTGCAGCCCGAAAACATCTGCGACCGACTGCATCTGGTGCTCGTCGGGTTCATACAGACCGACCCACGCGAACGCCTTCTTGCCGGCGCTCTCCAGCTCGCGCACCTTGGCCAGGGCGGCCGCATGGGTGTACTTACCGGGCAGCCTCTCCCCGTCGCAGTACACACCGCAGTCCACCATGGCTCTGGCGACCGGGACATGGATCGATTTGGCATCGGCGGCGAGGGGTTTGGCCCGAGCCGCGGGACGCAGCAGTGACGGCGGTAGCGCGCGGAACGAGGGCATTCGCTGGGCCTCCCATCAGCTGTGACCCGCACCCGATCGGGCCGGTTGAATCGTACGCGCACAACCTGCCACCGGCCGCTCACGCGAGGAGAAAACCCGACCCTTCGAGTTTGGTCTGTGAAGTACCCTTGCGCGGTGCCGGAAAGTACTGACGCGTCGTCGTCTGAGGGCTCCGCGGTTACGCGCACTCCCCAAGTCGTCATCGAAGACGCAGAGATCTTCGCCGCCCACGAAGGCGGCAAGCTGTCGGTGGAGCTGAAATCGCCGCTGGACACCCAGCGGGCCTTGTCGATCGCCTATACCCCGGGCGTGGCCCAGGTCAGTCGGGCTATCGCCACGGATCGCACCCTGGCCGCGAAGTACACCTGGGCCAACCGGCTGGTTGCCGTGGTCAGTGACGGCAGTGCGGTGCTCGGCCTCGGCGACATCGGCGCGGCAGCCTCACTGCCGGTCATGGAAGGCAAGAGTGCGCTGTTCAAGTCGTTCGGCGGGCTGGACTCCATCCCGATCGTGCTGGACACCAAGGACCCCGACGAGATCGTGGAGACCCTGATTCGGCTGCGTCCCACCTTCGGCGCGGTCAACCTGGAAGACATCTCGGCGCCGCGCTGTTTCGAGATCGAGCGCCGCGTCGTCGAGGCCCTGGACTGCCCCGTCATGCACGACGACCAGCACGGCACCGCCATCGTGGTGCTCGCGGCCCTGCTGGGCGCCACCAAGGCGCTCCAGCGTGACATGCGTACCCTGCGGGTCGTCGTCCTGGGTGCCGGTGCGGCCGGTGTGGCCTGCACCAACATCATGCTGGCCAAGGGCATCACCGATATCACGGTGCTGGATTCTCAGGGCATCGTGCATTCCGGGCGGGAAGACATGAACTCCTTCAAGACCGAGTTGGCCGGGCGCACCAACCCGCGCGGGCTCACCGGCGGCGTCGCCGAGGCGCTGAACGGCGCCGAGGTGCTCCTCGGGGTGTCCGCGGGTGTCGTGCCCGAGGAACTCGTCGCGACGATGGCCCCCGGCAGCATCGTGTTCGCCCTGTCCAATCCGGATCCGGAGATCCATCCCGACGCCGCCCGCAAGCATGCCGCGGTCGTGGCGACGGGCCGCAGTGACTTTCCCAACCAGATCAACAACGTGCTGGCCTTCCCGGGTGTGTTCCGGGGTGCGCTCGACGCCGGCGCCCGGCGGATCACCGAGAAGATGAAGGTGGCCGCCGCCGAAGCGATCTTCTCGGTGGTCGGTGACGACGTGACCGTCGACCACATCGTGCCCAGTGCGCTCGATCCGCGGGTTGGGCCGGCGGTTGCTGCGGCGGTGGCGGCCGCATCGAAAGCCTGAGCAGGCTGATTTCCATCGTGCGTCGTCGATTGGTGCTGGCTCTGGCGGTCGTCCTGGTGGTCGCCGGCTGTAGTGCCCGCCCCGCGCCGGCTCCGATCGGGGTTGGGACGGGCGCCACGCCCGAGTCGACACTCGTCGGCCAGCTTTACGCCGCCGCGCTGCGTTATTACGGCAGCCCCGCCGAGGTGACCCCGGCCGAGAATGCACTGAGCGCGCTGGACTCCGGCTCGGTGACCGTCCTACCCGGGTTCACCGGGCAGCTGTTGGAGACGTTCGCGCCCGGGGCCCCGGCGCATTCCGACGAGCAGGTCTACCGTGACCTGCTCGCGGCACTGCCGGAGGGCGTCGCCGCCGGCGACTACACCATGTCGGCACAGGACAAACCAGCCGTTGCGGTGACGGAGGCAACCGCGGCCGCCTGGGGTGGCAAAGATCTGTCCGCGCTGCGCCGCAATTGCGCCAAGGTGGTGCCCGGCGCCGTCAGAGGTTCGGCCGTGCCCGCCGTGGTCGGTACCTGCCGCATGCCGAAACCTGTCGAGTTCGCCGACCGCGCAGGTCTTTTCGCCGCACTTGCGGCCGGGAAGATCAACGCGGCATGGACCACCACGGCCGACCCGGCCAACCCGTCCGCGGTGGTGGTCCTCGCGGACCGCACGGCGATGATCCGTGCCGAGAACCTGGTGCCGCTCTACCGCCGCAATGCGCTGACCGAACGCCAGATCCTGGCGATCAACGAGGTCGCGGGAGTCCTCGACACCGGCTCACTGGCCGATATGCGCCGCCAGGTGGCCGAAGGTGCCGACCCCCGCGCGGTCGCCGACGCCTTCCTGCAGGCCAATCCGCTGGGCCACTAATAGGGCAGCACGCGGCGCATGGCCGTGGAGAACAGCCGCTGGTAGCCGGAACCGGTGATCCGGACGATCACGTCGAGCACCTTGGCGTCGGCTCCGACCAGCACCCGGGCCCGATTCTTGCGGACCGCCTCGAGGATGATCTTGGCGGCCTTCTGCGGCGTCGTGCTGGCCAACCGCTTGTCGAAGAACTGCGCCAGCTCCTCGGGATCGAGTCCCTCGGCCGCGGTGGCGTTGCGGGCGATGGCGGTCTTGATGCCGCCAGGATGCACCGCGGTGACCTTGACCGGGTGCTTGGCCAACACCATCTCCTGACGCAGTGCTTCGGTGAACCCGCGCACCGCGAACTTCGCCGAGTTGTAGGCGGCCTGACCCGGCACCGCGAACAGCCCGAACAGGCTGGAGACGTTGACGATGTGACCGTCGCCCGAGGCGATCAGGTGCGGCAGGAACGCCTTGGTGCCGTTGACGACGCCCCAGAAGTCGACGTCCATCACGCGCTCGATGTCCTTGTAGCTGCTGACTTCGACGTCGCCGGTGAAGGCGATGCCCGCGTTGTTGTAGATCTGGTTGACCGTGCCGAAATGCTCGACGACCGCAGTGGCGTAGTGCTCGAACGCTTCGCGCTCGGTGACGTCGAGCCGGTCTGCCTTCACCGGTGCACCGATGGCCTTGAGCCGTTCCTCGGTGACGGCCAGGCCTTCGGTATCGACGTCGCTGATGGCCAGCTTGGCGCCAGAACGGCCCAGCTCGATGGCCAGTGCCTGTCCGATACCCGATCCCGCGCCCGTCACGACGGCGACCTTTCCGGCGAAGCCCTCCATACCCACTCCCTCATGTCGGTTGACTGGTGTCGAGATTAGCCGGTACCCGCGGTTCCGGCTAAGTCGGCCGGCTTGGTCGCGGTCACCAGGTGAGTTCCCACGTGCGGGCCGCCCCACCACATGCGCCAACCGAGGTTGCGCCGCTGCGCGTCGTGCCAGCCGCGGCTGCGTAACCGTTCGGTGTGGCGTCGGGTGTCCCAGATATCGACGATCGCCAGCCGCCCGCCCGGGCGCAGTACCCGGATCGCTTCGTCGAGCGCTCGGGCTCGGCCGACTCGGTCGGGGATGTTGTGAATGGCCAGGCTGCTGACGACGACGTCGACGCTGGCGTCATCGAACGGAAGGTCGGTCATGTCGCCGGTACGGACCTCGACCCGCTCGGCAACCCCTTCGAGCACAGCATTGGCGTGGGTCTGCTGCGGCGAGTTGCCGGTTTGGTCGGCGCGCCACAGGTCCACGCCGATCGCACGACCGTTCGGCAGTCGTTTGGCAGCGGCGAGCAGCACCGCTCCCCGGCCGCACCCGAGATCGAGCAGCGTCTCGTCGCCGCGCAGTTGCAGTTCGTCGAGGATCTCCCGCCACACCGCGAACTTCCCGCGCCGGGTGGTGTGCACGAACGACGCCGCCGTGGCTGCCAGCAGCGCGGCGGAACCGCCTGTGAGACAAGCTGTTCCGCGCCTGCCGTGAGACAGGTTGAAAGCCGTGGCACCCAGCAGGGCGGTAAACACCCCGCCGAGAATCGCGACCTGGTCGCGCGCCGACACCGTGTTGAAGTCACCGTCGAATCCGTAGTCCGGGGAGTCCATTTCTCCCACGGTAGCTACGAAGCCGCAGCGCTCACCGGCCGCCACACCTCGGCGAGGGTCTCCAATGGCAGATCGAGGACGTCGCTGAGCCCGACGATGGTGCCGAATGCGGGGGAGGGCAGACGACCGGTTTCGATCTTGCGCAGTGTCTCGGGGGATATTCCTGCGCCGCGCGCGATGTCTTCGAGGGTGCGGGCGCCCCGGGCGGCGCGCAATGCGGCGCCGAGTCGGCGGCCTGCGGCGACTTGCTCGGGGCTAAGCGGCGTACGGACCACGTCACCACGGTAGCGCCGGTATTTGTATACCGCTAGTGTTGGTATTTAAATACCGAGCAAGGAGTAGTGATGTGATCGAACTCAAGACTGACGCCGAGATCGAGAAGATGCGGACCACCGGACGGTTCGTGGCTCAGGTGCTCACCGAACTCGCCGGGCTGGCCGAAGTGGGGGTGAATCTGCTCGACCTCGAGCACCACGCCCGTGACATGGTCAAGCGTCGTGGTGCGCAGTCCTGCTACTGGGACTACGACCCGTCATTCGGGTCGGGTCCGTTCCGCAACGTGATCTGCCTGTCGGTGAACGACGCTGTACTGCATGGACTGCCCTTCGACTACACACTGCGCGACGGCGACGTGGTGAGCATGGATTTCGCCGTGTCCATCGACGGCTGGGTCGCCGACGCGGCGCGGACCGTGATCGTCGGCACGTCCGCCGATGAGGACGTGCGGCTGATCCGCGCGACCGAGGAGGCGCTCGCGGCGGGCACCGCTGCGGCACGGCCCGGCGGGCGACTCGGCGACGTCTCCGCCGCGATCGGCGCCGTCGTCGAGGCATACGGCTACTCCGTCAATCTCCAATTCGGCGGCCACGGTATCGGCCGGACCATGCACGAAGATCCGCACGTACCGAACAGCGGTAAACCCGGGCGCGGCATGCGGCTGCGGGCCGGCATGACGCTGGCGCTGGAGCCGTGGCTCGCCCGCACCACCAACCGCATCGTTTACGACCGGGACGGCTGGACCATCCGGTCGGCCGACGGATCCCGCACCGCCCACACCGAGAACACCGTCGCGATCACCGCCGCCGGCCCGGTGGTGCTCACCTGCTAGTACCGCGGACGCGGCAACAGCGTCGCGACCACGATCTCGCGGACTATCCGAATGCGAGGTCGATGATCTCCTGCTGCTCGACGGCATGCACCTTGGTGGATCCCGATGACGGTGCGCTCATGGCGCGTCGGGAGATCCGTTTGATGCCGGTGAAATACTGCGGGAGTACTTCGGGGAGGGTCAGGCCGAGGGTGGGCCAGGCGCCTTGGTTGGCGGGTTCTTCTTGGACCCAGAATTTTTCGGTGGCGTTGGGGTAGCGGTCCAGCGTTTCGGCCAGGCGGTGTTTGGGCAATGGTGCGAGTTGTTCGAGGCGCACGATGGCGATGTCGTCACGGTGGTCCTTGGCTTTGCGGGCGGCCAGGTCGTAGTAGATCTTGCCGCTGCACATCACGATGCGCCGGACCTTGTCGCGGTCGCCGTCCCCGTCGGTGTAGGTGGGTTCTTCCAGCACCGACCGGAACTTGCTCTCGGTGAAGTCGCGGATATCGCTGACCGCGGCCTTGTTGCGCAGCATCGACTTCGGGGTGAACACGATCAGAGGGCGTTGGATGCCGTCGAGGCCGTGGCGGCGCAGCAGGTGGAAGTAGTTGGCGGGGGTGGAGGGCACCGCGATGGTCATCGATCCCTCGGCCCAGAGCTGGAGGAATCGTTCGATGCGCCCGGAGGTGTGGTCGGGGCCCTGGCCTTCGTGGCCGTGGGGCAGGAGCAGGACGACGTCGGAGAGTTGACCCCATTTGGCTTCGCCGGACGAGATGAACTCGTCGATGATCGATTGGGCGCCGTTGACGAAGTCGCCGAACTGGGCCTCCCACAACACCATCGCGTCGGGGTTGCCCACGGAGTAGCCGTACTCGAAGCCGACGGCGGCGTATTCCGACAGTGCGGAGTTGTAGACCAGGAGTTTGCCGCCGGTGGGGGTGCCGTCGGTGTTGGTGGCCAGCAGTTGTAGCGGGGTGAATTCTTCGCCGGTTTTGCGGTCGACGATGACGGCGTGGCGTTGGGTGAAGGTGCCGCGTTGGGTGTCCTGGCCGGACAGGCGCACCAGTTTGCCTTCGGCGATGAGGGATCCGAGGGCGAGCAGTTCGGCGAACGCCCAGTCGATTTTGCCCTCGTAGGCCATTTCCCGGCGTTTTTCCAGGACGGGTTTGACGCGGGGGTGCACGGTGAACCCGTCGGGCAGGGCCAGATGCGCGTCGCCGATGCGGGCCAGCAGTGCTTTGTCCACGGCGGTGGCGAGGCGTTGCGGGATTTGTTGGTCGGCTTCGACGGATTCGCTGGGTTCGGCGGCGTGTTTCTCTAGTTCGCGGACTTCGTTGAAGACGCGTTCGAGCTGGCCTTGGTAGTCGCGTAGGGCGTCTTCGGCTTCTTTCATGGAGATGTCGCCACGGCCGATGAGGGCTTCGGTGTAGACCTTGCGGGAGCCGCGTTTGGTGTCGATGATGTCGTACATGGTCGGTTGGGTCATCGACGGGTCGTCACCTTCGTTGTGGCCGCGGCGGCGGTAGCACAGCATGTCGATGACGACGTCTTTGCCGAACGCTTGACGGAAGTCGATCGCCAGGCGGGCGACCCAGGCGCAGGCTTCGGGGTCGTCGCCGTTGACGTGGAAGATCGGGGCGCCGATCATCTTCGCCACGTCGGTGCAGTATTCGCTGGAGCGGGAATCCGATGGCGCCGTGGTGAAGCCGATCTGATTGTTCACCACGATGTGGATCGTGCCGCCGGTGCGGTAGCCGTCGA
Organism: Mycobacterium sp. 141; assembly: GCF_000382405.1. Classification (GTDB taxonomy): domain Bacteria; phylum Actinomycetota; class Actinomycetes; order Mycobacteriales; family Mycobacteriaceae; genus Mycobacterium. The sequence continues at coordinate 260,631 of NZ_KB908258.1, read as the reverse complement.
GCAGGGCCAGGTTGAGTGTTTCGGCGACCACGCCCTGCCCGGCGAACGCGGCGTCGCCGTGCAACATCAGCGGGACAACGGGGTACTGCCCGGAGCCGTCGGCGTCTTTGGCGTCGTCGAGGAGGTCTTGTTTGGCGCGGACCAGCCCTTCGAGTACTGGGTCGACGGCTTCCAGATGGCTGGGGTTGGCGGTCAGCGACACCTGGATGTCGTTTTCGCCGAACATCTGGATGTAGTTTCCGGAGGCGCCGAGGTGGTATTTCACGTCGCCGGAGCCGTGGGCTTGAGAGGGGTTGAGGTTGCCTTCGAACTCGGTGAAGATCTGCGAGTAGGGCTTGCCGACGATGTTGGCCAGCACGTTGAGCCGGCCGCGGTGCGGCATGCCGATGACCACCTCGTCGAGGCCGTGTTCTGCGGCCTGATCGATCGCGGCGTCCATCATCGGGATGACGGTTTCGGCCCCTTCGAGTGAGAAGCGTTTCTGCCCGACGTATTTGGTTTGCAGGAAGGTTTCGAACGCTTCGGCGGCGTTGAGTTTGGACAGGATGTATTTCTGCTCGGCGACCGTCGGCTTGGGGTGTTTGATCTCGATGCGTTCCTGCAGCCAGCGCTGCTGCTCGGGCTCGAGGATGTGGGTGTACTCCACCCCGATGTGACGGCAGTAGGCGTCACGCAGCTGGCCCAGGATGTCGCGCAGTTTCATGTACTGCTTGCCGGCGAATCCGTCGACCTTGAACACCCGGTCCAGATCCCACAGGGTCAGGCCGTGAGTCAGCACGTCGAGGTCGGGGTGGGAGCGGAAGCGGGTCTTGTCCAACCGCAGCGGATCGATGTCGGCCATGAGATGACCGCGGTTGCGGTAGTCGGCGATCAGCTCGATGATGCGGGCGTTCTTGTCGACGATCGAGTCAGGGTTGTCGGTGCGCCACCGCACCGGTTCATACGGGATGCTCAGCTCGAGGAAGATCTCGTCGTAGAACTCGTCGTCGAGCAGCAATCGGTGGATGGCGCGCAGGAAATCCCCGGATTCCGCGCCCTGGATGATGCGGTGGTCGTAGGTCGAGGTCAGGGTGATCAGCTTGCCGACGCCGACCTCGTTGATGCGTTCGGCGCTGGCGCCCTGGAACTCTGCCGGGTACTCCATGGCCCCGGCGCCGATGATCGCGCCCTGGCCGGCCATCAGCCGTGGCACCGAGTGCACGGTGCCGATGGTGCCCGGGTTGGTCAGCGAGATGGTCACCCCGGAGAAGTCCTCGGCGGTCAGCTTGCCGTCGCGAGCTCGGCGCACGATGTCCTCATAGGCCGCGATGAACTGGCCGAACGCCATGGTTTCGCACCGCTTGATCGCCGCGACCACCAATTGGCGGTTGCCGTCTTTGCCGGGCAGATCAATGGCCAAACCCAGATTCGTGTGAGCTGGTGTGACCGAATTCGGTTTGCCGTCGATTTCGGCGAAGTGCCGGTTCATGTTCGGGAACGCTTTGACGGCTTGCACGATCGCATAGCCCAACAGGTGGGTGAAGCTGATCTTGCCGCCGCGGGTGCGCTTGAGGTGATTGTTGATCACGACCCGGTTGTCGATCATCAACTTCGCCGGGATCGCGCGCACACTGGTCGCCGTCGGCACCGTCAGCGAGGCGTTCATGTTCTTCACCACCGCAGCCGCCGCACCACGCAACACCTGCGACTGGCCATCGACCGCCCCAGACACCGACACCGCCGGCGGCGCAGCGGCTGCCGGAACCGGGGTCACCGGGGCGGCCGGCGCTGCCGAGGTGACCGGCGCAGTCGGGGCGGCCGGAGCGGCTTGCGGGGATGCCGCCACCGGGGGGGTTGGTGGTGCGGACTGGCCGTTGGCGGGTGCGGTGTCGGTGGGCTCAGGTGAGTAGTCGACGAGAAACTCGTGCCAACTCGGATCCACAGACGACGGATCCTCGCGGAACTTGCGATACATCTCCTCGACCAACCACTCGTTCTGCCCGAATGGTGAAGGTGAACTGGTCACGGCAGCTGTTCGCCTCGATTCTTGGTCTCGGCAAGCCGTGGCAAGGAGGCTCGCCGCTCGTCTTCTCGTTTATCCGCGGTGACCTACTTGACCGCCGTCTAAAGGCTAGCGCCTCCGAGCCGACAGCGACCACGGCACCACCAGATGTCTGTGCTTTCAGGATCGGGCCGATGGCAGCACGCGGAGAGTCGTGGGCCACCGTGGCGGGGGCGGGCCGAACGCCTTCTGCGCGTTGCCGATGATCTTCTTACCCATCAGCCGATTGCCGACGCCGCCGACGACGGCGCCGACACCGACCGGCAGCATCTTGCCCAATGCCATGGCACCACGCTTGAGGGTGTACTTCTTGACGAAGAACCGCATCAACCTGGAATTGAGTTGGGTCACCGCGGGCAGCGGCAGCGTCGCCGCACCATCGGACAACCAGGCGCCGCTGGTTCTTCCAGAGCCCAGCAGATCGGCTATCGCATGCTTGCTGTCGTCACCGACGAGGACCGCGAGCACCAGCGCGCGCCGGCGCTCCTTATGGTCGGCGGGAATGCCGTGGACCTCGGCGGTGGCGAGGACGAACACCGCCGTCGCCTCGAGGAACACCACGGTCTCGCCGGCGACCGCCGAAAGAGCGGTCAAGGTGCCGATACCGGGAAACGCCGCGGCCGAGCCGACTGCGGCACCGCTGGCCATCACGGCGGCGACGTAGTGCTTCTCCAGCCGCGTGACGATCTCGGCCGGGGCGGCGTCGGGCCGCTGGCTGCGCAGCCGGTCGACGTAGGCCTTCACCGCCGGCGCCTGCACGCGGGAGCTGCGTTCGATGATCGCCGAGAGCACCTTCGCGGCGGCACGGGGATCCTCGTCCGCGCCGTCACGGACTGCCGGCAGCTGTTTCTTGGTGGACCGAGCGCTCACTTCGGGGCCTCCCCACATGCGGGCCGACAAACATCGGCTGACTGTCCAGGCTAACGCTTACGGAACGAGCAGTGCCGGGTGTCGGGTTTCCGGCAGTGACAGCGGTCACGGTTGCTGAGCAGGGGACCCGCTCGGCGGAATAAAAAATTGGAATGCGTAGCTGACCTGCTTCATGGCATCATCGCCCCACGTGGACGAGACGACAGCCAGCCAGTTCGATCACTCCTCGCGTCCGCCCGGCCGCACTCGGATGATTCTGGTGCTCGGCGCTCTCGTTGCCCTCGGTCCGCTCACCATCGACATGTATCTGCCGGCGTTGCCGAAGATCGCCGACGAGCTCACGGTGTCGTCTTCGGTCGCGCAACTCACGCTCACGGGAACGCTGGCCGGGCTGGCTCTGGGCCAGCTCATCGTCGGCCCGCTGTCGGATTCGCTGGGCCGTCGGCGTCCGTTGATGGCGGGCATCGTGCTGCACATGGCGGCATCACTGCTCTGTGTCTTCGCCCCTAACGTCACGACCCTCGGCTTGGCACGAGGCCTGCAGGGCATGGGTGCTGCGGCAGCGTCGGTGGTGGCCGTCGCCGTCGTCGGTGACCTATACAAGGATTCGGCTGCTGCCACTGTGATGTCCCGGCTCATGCTGGTGCTCGGTGTGGCACCGGTACTTGCGCCTTCGCTCGGCGCGGCGGTGCTGTTGAAGGGTTCGTGGCACTGGGTGTTCGTCGCTCTGGTGGTGCTGGCGGGTGCCCTGTTGTTGACGGCTGCGCTGGCGCTGCCCGAGACCCTGCCGGCCGCGCACCGGCGGTCATTGCACGTCCGCAGCATCCTCGGCACCTACGCCGAACTGTTGCGGGACTCCCGATTCGTCATCCTGGTGCTTGTTGCCGCCCTCGGCATGTCCGGTTTGTTCGCCTACATCTCGGCCGCGCCGTTCGTGCTGCAGGGGCGTTACGGCCTGGACCAGCAAGCGTTTGCGCTGGTGTTCGCCGCGGGTGCGGTGGCACTCATCGGGTCGACGCAGTTCAACGTGGTGCTGCTGCGGCGGTTCACCCCTGTGGCGATCACCGTGAGCGCGTTGAGCGCGGCGTCGGTGGCCGGTCTGTTGTTCATCGGGCTCGCGGTGGGACAGATCGGCGGGCTGGCCGGCTTCCTGCTGCCGGTGCTGGCCATCCTGGCGGCCATGGGACTGGTGATCCCGAACGCTCCCGCGGTCGCGTTGTCGCGGCATCCGGACGCCGCCGGGACTGCCGCGGCGCTGCTGGGCGCGGCCCAATTCGGACTCGGCGCAGCAGTCGCGCCGGTGGTCGGCGCGCTCGGCAACGGTGCGCTGGCACTGTCGGTGGTGATGACCGCAGGCGTGGTGATTGCCCTGTCGGCGCTGCTGATGGTCGGCGCGCGGCGGGAGGACACGGCAGGCGGGATCATCCCGGCATCCGTCATCGAACCGGCCTGACCGATGGCCCCCGTCACCTCGACTTGTCGGGAGGATGGTGGGTCCGTAGCGTCGGCTGGGGCATCACCACCCGCTGAGCCGATTGCCCGCACTTGCTGATCACATGTCCGAGACATTGAACGCCCGCTTCACGGGCCCCACTGCCAGCCACAACCCGTGGAACGCGTTGTGGGCGATGATGGTCGGCTTCTTCATGATCTTGCTCGACGCCACCATCGTGGCCGTCGCCAACCCGACCATCATGCAGCGCCTGGGGGCCGGCTACGACGGCGTGATTTGGGTCACGAGCGCCTACCTGCTGGCCTACGCCGTGCCGCTGCTGGTGTCGGGGCGTCTCGGCGACGTGTACGGTCCGAAGAACCTCTACCTTGTGGGGCTGGCGGTTTTCACCGCGGCGTCGCTGTGGTGCGGGCTCGCCGGCAGCATCGGGATGCTGGTCGCCGCGCGGGTCGTGCAGGGCATCGGTGCAGCTTTGCTGACACCCCAGACCCTCTCGACCATCACCCGGATCTTCCCGCCCGCGCGGCGCGGCGTGGCGATGAGTGTGTGGGGCGCGACGGCCGGCGTGGCCACGCTGGTCGGTCCGCTGGCGGGCGGCATCCTGGTCGGCGGGCTGGGCTGGCAGTGGATCTTCTTCGTGAACGTGCCGATCGGGATCATCGGATTCGGTCTGGCGATCTGGCTGGTGCCGGTGTTGCCGACTGCCCCGCACCGGTTCGACCTGCTCGGCGTGGCGTTGTCCGGCATCGGCATGTTCCTCATCGTGTTCGCCCTGCAGGAGGGGCATTCCCACCACTGGGCGCCCTGGGTGTGGGGCACGCTGGCCGCCGGCGTCGTGGCGATGGCCGGCTTCGTTTACTGGCAGTCGGTCAACACCGCCGAACCGCTGATCCCGTTGCATATCTTCACCGATCGGGATTTCAGCCTGGCCAATGTCGGGGTTGCGACCATCGGGTTCGCCGTGACCGCGATGATCCTGCCGCTGATGTTCTATGCGCAGTCGGTGTGCGGGCTGTCTCCGATCGAGTCAGCGCTGCTGACCGCCCCGACGGCAATCGCCAGCGGATCGCTGGCCCCGTTGGTGGGCCGCATCGTCGATCGCTCGCATCCGCGGCCGGTGGTCGGTTTCGGCTTTGCCGCCACGGCGATCGGCCTGACCTGGCTGTCGATCGAGATGACTCCGACCACGCCGATCTGGCGACTGGTGTTGCCGCAGGTGTTGGTGGGCGTGGGGATGGCGTTCATCTGGTCGCCGCTGGCCGCCACCGCGACCCGCAACCTGTCGCTGCGCCTCGCCGGTGCCGGCTCGGGTGTGTACAACGCCACCCGGCAGGTCGGGTCGGTACTGGGCAGCGCCGGCATCGCGGCCTTCATGACATGGGAGATCGCACGGCAGATGCCGGGGCCCGCCCCGGTGGTGCCGCGGGCCGAGACGGCCGCGACGGTCCTGCCGGGATTTCTGCACGAGCCGTTCGCCACGGCGATGGCGCAGTCCATGCTGCTGCCGGCGTTCGTCGCGCTCTTCGGGGTGGTTGCGGCGTTGTTCCTGCGCGGCTTCGGTGAGGTTTCCCGCGCGGTCTACGACGATGCCGAAGACGATGCCGACATCGATGACGTCGGTGACATTGATGACCTCGGTGACGAGCCGACCGACGTCCTGCGCGTGGTGGGCCTGGCCAACCACCACCTGCCCGAAGACCCCGACGACGACGAGTACATCGAGTACACCGTGGCGTGGGAAGAGCCGGTGGTCGAGCCCGCACCGGATCCGGTGACCGAGCCGCTGCCTGCGCCGGTTGTCCGGCCGGTCGACCCGCTGACGTCCTCGGTACCGCCCGCTGCCGGCCCCGAGGCCGACGATCCGTGGCAGGCCATTCTCGACCAGCTCATGGCCGATATGCCGGCGAATTCGTCTGATGAGCTGATCGGCTACGCGCACAACGGGTCTCATGTCGATTCCGAGCAGCATTTCCGGCGGATGGAACCGCCGGGCGGGGCACACCGGCGGGTCAACGGCAACGACTATGGCGGGGACCCCGACGACAACCGGTCCTACGGCAGGCACTCGCGCCCGGGGGATTAGCGCTCGCCGAGCGCCAGGAACGCTCCCAGCTCTACGACGCCTGCCGGGGTGGCCGGCAGATAGTCGGTGAGCGCCGCGGATCGCACGATCACAGCGGTGTACTTGGCCCGGCTCACCGCTACGTTGAGCCGATTGCGGTTGAGCAGGAACGAGATTCCGCGTGGAACATCGTCGATCGACGACGCAACCATGGAGATGAACACCACCGGCGCCTGCTGGCCCTGGAACTTGTCCACTGTGCCGGCCCGCACCTCGGTCAGCCCGGCGGCATCCAGCTGCCGGCGCAGCATCACCACCTGGGCGTTGTACGGCGTCACGACCAGCACCTGCTCTTGCGTCAGCGGACCGCTGCCGTTCTCGTCGGTCCATGTCGAGCCGAGCAGCCGGCCGATCTCGGCGACTATGGCACCGGCCTCTTCCGGGCTTTCGGTGGCATCGCCGTCGTGCTCGACGGTCAGCAGCCGCACCCCGGGCTCATAGCCGTCGAGCCGGCGGGCCCCGGTCAGCGTGTCCACCGAATACAGCCGATCGGCATAGGACAACCGCGACACGGCTGCACACACCGCGGGATGCATGCGATACGAGCGGTCCAGGAAGTAGCCCAGTTCCGCGGGCAGAGTGTGGTGATCGCCCACCAGCCAGCCCAGCGCCGAGGTGTCGACCGGCTCGGGGTGCGTGCCTGCACTGACTTGCGGCAGCTGCTGCGGGTCGCCCAGCAACAGCAGATTGGCTGCGGCCGGTGCTACGGCGATGGTGTTGGCGAGGCTGTATTGGCCGGCCTCTTCGACGACGAGCAGATCCAGGCTGCCCGGGGGCACCCGCGCCGCGTTGGCGAAATCCCATGCGGTGCCGCCGATGACGCATCCCTGGTGATCAGAGATGAACGCCGGGTAGTCTTTCTCGTCGAGCTCGGTCCAGCACGGATCGTCGCTGCGGCCTTTCTTGGCGACGCGCGCCGCATCCACGCCGGCCTTGACGATATCGCGAAAGAGATTCTCCACCACCGCATGTGATTGGGCCACCACGCCGACGCGCCAGCGGTGTTCGTTGACCAACCGGGCGATCACCGCAGCGGCCGTGTAGGTCTTGCCGGTGCCGGGCGGCCCGTGCACGGCCAGGTACGACGAGTCCAGATCCAACAGCGCCGCGGTGATCTGCTCCTCGACGCGTCGGTCATCGTGGGGGATGGGTGCGCCGCTGCGGGTCCGGGGCGGCCGGCGCAGCAGTACATCGACGACGCCGGTGGCCGGCAACCGAGGCAGACCCGCAGCGATCTGGGTCGCCGTGGTTTCGATCGATTCACGCAGCGCCGTGGTGCGGATCGGCGGCCCCGGCGTCAATGCGAACGGGGTTTCACCGAATACGGGGCCGCCCTGAGGTTTCCGCTCAATAACCAGCACCTCGGTCGGCGCGGCCGGGTCGTCGCAGTCCAGCACCTGCACCGATCCGAACGCCCTGCGCTGCAGATCGTAGAGCGCATACATCTCCCGGCCCAGCTCGCCGTTGGCCAGCATGCCGCGCAGCAGCACCTGCCGTTGCGGTTTGCGGGCCCGGGGCGGGGTGTGCCAGTCCGTGACGACGGTCGCCGTCTCGGCGACGAAAACCCCGGTGCTGTCGGCCCATTCGTCGACCGGATGGTTCAGCCGATCGAAATGCCCCCACCAGTACGGCTTGTCTTCACGGCGGTGGTAGCCGCGGGCAGCCGAGATCATCGCCACCGCCTGCTGCTCGGGGCGGCGTTCGCCGTACCCGACAAACCGTTTCAGAGTGCGCGCCAGCTTGTCCTCGGGCTCGGTCGGGCCTCCGTCGGCCACGGGTTGGGCGCCCAGAGGAGGCACGGCCGACTCGATGGCCCGATTGATCAGCCAGTCACGCAGGTTGCGAGTAGAGACGCAGTCATACCGGTTGTAGTCCTCGATCTCCTTGAGTACGAGCGCGGCGTCATCGTGGCGCTCGTCGGCGCGCAGAGCGCAGTACTTTGCGTACTGGGTGATGGAGTCGGTGGCCGTGGTGACGTCCCCGTCGCGCAGCTGCGCTCCCATGTACAGCGGTTCAAGCGATTTCAGGCTGTAGTTCTTCGTCCCGATGCGAATGCTCTTGCGCACCAATGGATACAGGTCGACCAGTACGCCGTTGCGGAGCAACTCGTCGACGGCGTCCTCGCCTTCGCCGTAGCGTCCGGCCAGCCGCAGCAGGGCCGTCTTCTCGTAGGCCGCGTAGTGGTAGATGTGCATGTTCGGGTAGCGCTTGCGTCGCTGGCGCACGAGTTTGAGGAAATCGCGCAGCGCCTGGCGTTCCTCGGCGCGGTTGTGTGCCCATAGCGGGTGAAAGTCCTCGGCCTTGGTGCCAAGCACGCCGAACATGTACTCCAGGCCCCACTGCTTGCCGTCGTCGGTCCACAGCGGGTCGCCCTCGAAATCGAAGAACAGATCACCCTTGTCAGGGTCGGGCAGTTGCATCAGCGGCTGGGCGTCGATCACCTGGAACGGCGGCTTGCCGTCGACCTGCTCGGCGCGCTGCAACCGCGCCTGCGCCGTCAGATTGGTCAGGATGCGGGGATGCAGACCGGCGACGGGGCCCTCGTGGCGGGCGAGTCCGGCCACCGTGGTGATGCCGGCGTCGATCAGCCGGGCCCGCTGGCTCACCCTCATGCCCGCGACCAGCAACAGATCGTCGTGTGCGCCGACCTGCTCAGCGCACTCCGGGCAGCGGAAGCATGCCCGGACATCGTCGTCCCAACTGACCGGCCGGCCGGCAGCCAGGTGCTCGTCGAGCAGGCGCTGCAGGGCAGCGCGGCGCGGTCGGTACACACCGAGCAGTTCGTCGACCGGGTAGGACGCGACGGCGCTGTCTCCCAGCACCAGCTCGACCTCGTCGTCGACCGGCACACCCGCGGCGGTCAGGCTCTGGTGATAGGCCGCGAGTTGCAGCAGCGCCTCGACCTTCACCGAGCGGGCCAGTTTGGTGTCGCGCAACTTGTAGCGTTCGTCGGCCCCAGATCCGGTCAACACCAAGAAGTCGGCGAAGCCGGCGAATCGGCCGTCGAACATCGCGGCCTGATAGATCACGGGAGCGCGGCGACGTACGGCATCGAGGGTCTGTTCGGCGGCGGCAGTCAGCCCCGCAACTGTGTAGGCGGGCCTGCCGATCACCGTCACAGAAGTGTCGGAGCGCAGCTCGTCGAGGTGACGCTGCTCGTGCTCGTCGCCGAGTTGGGCGGTGCGAGCCAGCAATTCGTCATCACCGGAAAGCGCCGGACCCCACCCGAGCCGGGCGTCGAACGAGCGCAGCAACGCGTATTCGCAACGCGCGGCCGCTGCGAGGTCCGAGGCGCTGTAGATGACCGTCCGACCTTCCCGGCGGCCCTCGGTGACGAACACGTTGTCACTGTAGGTGGGTGGTCCGACAGTCGTGTTGGCGCGAAACAGCGTGGAGGGTTGTTACGCCGCCGTCGAAGCGGCCATGGCTTCACGCTCGCGGCGAGTCCATGCTTCACGCACCCGACTGAGGATGTCGCGCGGACGGTCCTCCTTGATCACGCGAATGTGTAGCCACCCCTGGCGCCGCACCCTCCGTAACCGCTTTTCGTCCCACACATAGCGGCCCCGTTCGGCCTGATGCTGCTCTCCGTCGTACTCCAACCCGATCATCATGTCCTCCCAGCCCATGTCGAGGTAGGCGAACGGGAAGCCGTCGGGCTCGAGCACCGGAATCTGGGTCTGTGGCCGCGGATATCCGGCATCCATCACCAGCAGGCGGAGCCAGGTTTCTTTCGGTGATTGGGCGCCGGCGTCCAGCAGGGTGAGTGCCTCCCGCGCACGGCGTACTCCACGCGCACCTCGATAGTGCTCGACGAGCGGTTGCACGTGTTCAGAGCCCAGACCGGTGGTTCGTGCCAGCGCGTCGAGATGAGCCACCGCCGCCTCCCGTGGCAGATAACGGCCGAGGTCCAGTGCAGTTCGCGGGATGGCGGTGACTGCCATTCCGTTGATCTCGACCACCTCGTGGTCGCTGAGCCGGTCGTTGTGCGTGACGATGCCGCGCGGCGGACGGTTGTTTCGCCAGATGAGTTCGATGGGGGAGTCCTTGTCGACATATTCGGCGCCGTGTAGCGCGGCCGCGGCTCGACCGGTGATCACGGCACGCTGACCCGACCACAGCCAGGCGCCGACTGTATTGGCATAGAGCGATGGCTCGGCCATCCGCGGTTGGTAAATGTCGGGATATATCGACCGTTACGCAGCCCTCAAGCGGCCCCTGGTCAGTTCGCCTCGTGCTACCGCTTGGCTGCCTACGAATATCGTCCCCATGCCGCGATCGTGGTCACGGGATCCGACAAGCCGCGTCAAAATGAAGCCATGGCTGCGCAGGCGTGGCTTAAGCGACCATCAAGGCTATTTCGCGGAGAAAGAGAGAAAGTCCGTACTCAGGTATTGCCCATGAGCTCCACGCCGTTGCCGTTCCACCGGAACTTCACGACGCTGGCCAGCCCGTGGAGGCCACCCGAGTACTGCAGGGCCACGGTGTCGCCGGTGCTCGTGGTCTTGTCGATCCCGTTGAATCCGTAGGTGTCGGGAACCCCGGTCGGGATGAACTTGCCGAGGTGGAACAGCACGGCGCGGGTGTTCGGATTGGGTGCGTTGGTGTTGGCCCGCACGATGACGGCCGACAACTGCGCGCATTCGTTGTAGTTGCCGGCCATCGGCTCCGGGCTCCAGGCCTGATTGCTGCGCGGATCGCGGGGGAGTTCGGATACCGCCCTGGCGATCTCGGGGGCGGCGAGGTTGACCGCGCACGGATCCGGGGCTGCGACCGTCGGCGTCGACGGTGCTTCAGTCGTGGTCGCCGGGGCGGTTGTCGGGGCCGGATTCGCGGACGGTTCCGGTGTTTTGGAGACGGTGGAATCCCCCGAACCGCATCCCGCCACCACGAGCACAGCCGCCGAGATCATCAAGATCTCTTTCACAGTTGGGCAACCTACCCTGATCGTTGCGGCGGATCGGGCAGGCGCGGCGGCTCGGCCGCCGACTGGCACTAGACTCTGTCCCGATGACCTCGCCAGATTCGGATACCGCAGACACCGAACCGACCTTTGCCGACCTGCAGATTCACCCAGCGGTGCTGCAGGCTGTCGCCGACGTCGGTTACGAGTCGCCTTCGGCGATCCAGGCCGCCACCATTCCACCGATGCTGGCCGGCTCCGACGTCGTCGGCCTGGCGCAGACCGGCACCGGCAAGACAGCGGCCTTCGCCATCCCGATCCTGTCCAAGTTGGACACTTCCAGCAGGGCCACCCAGGCTCTGGTACTGGCGCCGACGCGCGAGTTGGCACTGCAGGTGGCCGAGGCGTTCGGCCGCTACGGTGCGCATCTGCCCGACGTGAACGTGCTGGCGATCTACGGAGGCTCGTCGTACGGGCCGCAGCTCGCGGGGCTCAAGCGCGGTGCGCAGGTGGTCGTGGGCACCCCGGGCCGGGTGATCGATCACCTGGAGAAGGGCCGGCTGGACCTGTCCCACCTGGACTACCTCGTGCTCGACGAGGCCGACGAGATGCTCCAGATGGGCTTCGCCGAGGATGTCGAACGCATCCTCGCCGACACCCCCGAGTACAAGCAGGTCGCGTTGTTCTCGGCGACCATGCCGCCGGCTATCCGCAAGATCACCAGCAAGTACCTGCATGATCCGGTCGAGGTCACGGTCAAGGCGAAAACCGCCACGGCCGAGAACATCTCGCAGCGCTTCATCCAGGTGGCCGGCCCGCGCAAGCTCGATGCGCTCACCCGCGTCCTTGAGGTCGAACCGTTCGACGCGATGATCGTTTTCGTCCGCACCAAGCAGGCCACCGAGGAGGTCGCCGAGCGGCTCAAGGCGCGTGGTTTCTCGGCGGCAGCCATCAACGGCGACATCGCTCAGGCTCAGCGCGAACGCACCATCGCCTCGCTCAAGGACGGCAAGCTCGACATCCTGATCGCGACGGACGTGGCCGCCCGCGGGCTGGACGTGGAGCGCATCAGCCACGTGGTCAACTACGACATCCCACACGACGTCGAGTCCTACGTGCACCGGATCGGCCGCACCGGACGGGCCGGGCGTTCGGGTGCCGCACTGCTGTTCGTGACGCCGCGGGAACGGCATCTGCTCAAGTCGATCGAGAAGCACACCCGGTCCAAACTCGTCGAGTCCGAGCTGCCCAGCGTCGACGACGTCAACGCACAGCGGGTTGTGAAGTTCCGCGATTCCATCACCGACGGGCTCAGCGCGCCCGGCATCGAGCTGTTCCGCCGGCTGATCGAGGACTACGAGCGCGACAACAACGTGCCGCTCGCCGACATCGCCGCGGCGCTGGCACTGCAATCGCGTGACGGCGAGGCGTTCCTGATGGTCGAGCCGCCACCGGAGAAGCGCCGTGAGCGCGACGACCGGCCGTCGCGTGAGGACGGCCCGCCCCGCAAACGACACGAGACTCGCAGCGATCTCGCGACATACCGCATCGCGGTGGGCAAGCGGCACAAGGTCGCTCCCGGGGCCATCGTCGGCGCCATCGCCAACGAAGGCGGCCTGCACCGCAGCGACTTCGGGCACATCTCGATCCGGGTCGACCATTCGCTCGTCGAACTGCCCGCGAAGCTGCCGCACAGCGTGTTCAAGGCGTTGGAGAACACCCGCATCCAGGGTGTGCTGATCGATCTCCAGCCGGACCGTCCCCAGCGTCGGGACCGCGACCGTCAAGGCGGTGCATCCAGACCCCACCGGAAGGCCAAGTGACGCTGTCGAAGGGCGTCAAGGGGCTACCCGACCAGGGTGGGCTGGAATCGGTTTCGGTTTCCACCACCGATCGCGTGGCCTCGCTGACCGGTATCCGTGCGGTCGCCGCGATGCTGGTGGTGCTCACCCACGCGGCGTACACCACGGGCAAGTACGGGCAGGGCTACCTAGGGCTGGTGTACTCGCGGGCCGAGATCGGCGTGCCGATCTTCTTTGTGCTGAGTGGTTTTCTGCTCTTCCGGCCGTGGGTGAAGGCGGCTGCCGACTCCGATGGTCGTCGGCGGTCCGACTCCGAAGACGCCGAGTGGCCGTCCGTGCGGCGCTACGCCTGGCACCGGGTGCGACGCATCATGCCGGCGTATGTGGTCACGGTGCTCATCGCCTATTTCCTGTATCACTTCCGCACGGCCGGGCCGAATCCCGGCCACACCTGGGTGGGGTTGTTCCGGAACCTGACGTTGACTCAGATCTACACCGACAACTATCTGTTCTCGTTTCTGCACCAGGGCCTGACCCAGATGTGGAGCCTCGCGGTTGAGGCCGCGTTCTACGTGGCGCTGCCGCTGCTGGCATATCTGCTGCTGGTGGTGTTGTGCCGGCGGCAGTGGCGGCCGGGCCTGCTGCTGGTCGGCTTGGCTGCGCTGGCCGCGGTGTCGCCGGTGTGGCTGACCATCGTGCACCACACCACGGGGTTGCCCGACGGCGCTCGGTTGTGGCTGCCGACGTATCTGGCGTGGTTCGTGGCGGGCATGGCGCTGACGGTGCTGAGGCAGCTGAAGGTGCGGGCCTACGCCATGGCGTGCCTGCCGCTGGCGGTGGTGAGCTACTTCATCGTGTCCACGCCGATCGGTGGTGCGCCGACGACGTCACCGGCGGGACTGGGCGAGGCACTGGCCAAGACCGTGTTCTACGCGGTGATCGCGGCGCTGCTGGTGGCGCCGCCGGCACTGGGCGACCGCGGTTGGTACGTGCGATTTCTGGCCAGCCGCCCGATGGTCTTTCTCGGCGAGATCTCCTACGAGATCTTCCTGATCCACCTGATCATCATGGAACTGGTCATGGTCGAGGTGCTGGAGCATCCGGTCTACACCGGATCGATGATCGACCTGTTCGTAGTCACCATGATGCTCACCATCCCCGCCGCCTGGCTGCTGCACCGGTTCACTCGAGTTAGGGTAAGCTAACCTAATATACGACGGCGATGTGGTGTCGTGGTGAAAGGTGGCGAGCATGAGGGGCAAGCAAGCCTCACGTGGCTTGGAAGGCACGTTGGTGCGGCTGTGCGGGGGCGGTGACTACGAGCTGACGGTCACCGGACGCACCGAGCTGACGTCGAACTACCTGCGGCTGCATTTCACCGCCGAGCGCCTGCTCGCCGAGCAGCGCCTGCACCCGACCATGTGGGTGCGGGGCTGGTTTCCCAACGGCACCAAGGCCCACCAGCGTGGCTACACATTGGTCAACCCGGATCCCGAGGCGGGCACTCTCGACATCGACTTCGCCATGCATGACGGGATCGCCACCCGGTGGGCCAGGGACGCCGTCGCCGGCGATGTTCTCGAGGTGACGGTACTCGGCAGCAACTTCGCGCTGCCGGAACCACAGCCGGCCGGCTACGTCATCGTCGGTGACACCGCGTCGCTGCCCGCCATCAACTCGTTGCTCGACGCCATCGGCGATGCCCCGGCCCGGGTGTTCCTCGAAGCGGGGTACGACGACGACCCCGAACTGCCGATCACCGGAGCGGCCGACGTCACCTGGGTGGTCCGCGAGGGCGAGGACCTGCTGGAAGCGGTCAGCTCCTCGGCGTTCGACGCCGCCGATCACTTCGGCTGGGTCGCGTGCAACAACCGCATGACGCGCGCGGTGGCGCGGGTGTTCCGCGACGAATACCGCATCCCGCGCAAGAACATCAAGGCTCAGGCGTACTGGGCGGCCTGATCAGGCGGCTGGCACGGGCGCGTGCCGGCGCCGACTAGGCTCGGCGCCGTGAGCATCCCCGACACGCCGCAGTCACCTGCCGCGACGCCGACGTGCTACCGGCACCCCGACCGTCAGACCTACGTGCGGTGCACGCGTTGCCAGCGGCACATCTGCCCGGAGTGCATGCGCTCGGCCGCCGTAGGCCACCAGTGCGTGGACTGTGTCAAGGAAGGGGCCAAGTCCGTGCGTGCGCCGCGCACCCAGTTCGGTGGGAAGGCCCGCACCGGGACTCCCGTGGTCACCTACGGGCTCATCGCTGTCAACGTGCTGATGTTCGTGCTACAGATGGCGTCGAAGAATCTCGAGAGCGAACTGACGCTGTGGACGCCGGGCGTCGCCATCCACGACCAGTACTACCGGCTGGTCACCTCGGCATTCCTGCACTACGGAGCAGCGCATCTGCTGTTCAATATGTGGGCGCTCTACGTGGTGGGCCCCCCGCTGGAGGCGTGGCTCGGCAGGCTGCGCTTCGGTGCGCTGTACGCGCTCAGCGGACTGGGCGGCTCGGTGCTCGTGTATCTGCTGTCCCCGCTGGGGTCCGCGACCGCCGGTGCGTCGGGTGCGATCTTCGGGCTGTTCGGCGCGATCTTCGTGGTGGCCAAGCGCCTGCGGCTCGACGTGCGCTGGGTAGCCGCGGTCATCGTCATCAACCTCGTATTCACGTTTGTCGGCCCAGCGCTGGGGACCGGTTCGATCAGTTGGCAAGGCCACGTCGGTGGGCTGGTCACCGGCGCCGCGGTGGCCGCGGCCTACGTGCGTGCTCCGCAGCAGCACCGCAACGCGATTCAAGCCGGCGTATCGGTGGCCATCTTGGTGCTGTTCGTCGCGCTGATCGCGGTGCGCACCAACTATCTGCTGGAGTCTTTCGGGCTGGCCTGAGACCTGCTCAGATGGCCGCACCCGGATTGAGGATGTTGTCCGGGTCCAGCGCCTGCTTGATGCGGTGGTTGAGTGCGATCGCGTCGGGGCCGATCTGACCGGCCAGCCACGGCTGCTTGAGCCGGCCGACGCCGTGCTCGCCGGTGATGGTGCCGCCCAATCCGATTGCAAGCTCCATGATCTCGCCGAACGCCAGCTCGGCCCGACGCGTCATGTCGGGATCGGCGGGGTCGAACACGATCAGCGGATGGGTGTTGCCGTCACCGGCGTGCGCGATCACCGAGATCAGCAGATCACGCTCCTCGGCAATTTTCGCCACGCCGCCCACCAGTTCGGCCAGCGCGGGCAGCGGCACCCCGACATCCTCCAGCAGCAGTGAGCCCTTGGCTTCCACGGCCGGGATGGCGAACCGGCGGGCCGCCACGAATGCCTCGCCCTCGTCGGGATCAGCCGTCGAAAACACCTCGGTGGCACCGCATTCGGTGAACACCTCGGCCATGAACGCGACGTCGTCGGCACCCGCTGCGCCCCGGTCGTCGGAGGCGGCCACCATCATGGCCGCCGCCGTGCGGTCCAGCCCCATCTTCAGCTTGTCCTCGACGGCGTTGATGGCCACCGAATCCATGAACTCCAGCATCGACGGCCGGATGCGGGCAGTGACCGCCACCACCGAATTTGTGGCGGCCTGCACCGAGTCGAAGGTGGCCACCACCGTGCACGGCGAGTGTTGCTGCGGCAGCAGCCGCAGCGTCACCTCGGTGACCACCCCGAGCGTGCCCTCGCTGCCCACGAACAGCTTCGTCAGGCTCAGGCCCGCAACGTCTTTCAGACGCGGCCCGCCGAGTCGCACCGCGGTGCCGTCGGCCAGGACCACCTGCAGGCCCAGCACGTAGTCGGTGGTGACGCCGTACTTGACGCAACACAGCCCGCCGGCGTTGGTGGCGACATTGCCGCCGATGCTGCAGATCTCGAACGACGACGGATCTGGCGGATACCACAACCCATGGGCTGCAACGACTTTCTTCACCTCGGCGTTGAGCAGGCCCGGTTGCACCACCGCCGTCCGGGTGGCCGTGTCGACGGTGATGTCGCGCATCTTCTCGGTCGACAAGACGATGCCGCCGTCCAGCGCGGTCGCCCCGCCCGACAGGCCGGTGCCCGCACCGCGCGGCACCACCGCCACCTTGTGTTCGGTGGCCCACCGCAGCACCTGCTGGACCTCCTCGGTGCGGGTCGGACGGACCACGGCCAGCGGCGTGCCCGCGCGCGGATCGGCGGCGCGATCCTGCCGATAGGAGGCCAGGATGTCCGGGTCGGTGACGACGACGCCTGCGGGAAGAGCAGCGATCAGCTCAGACAGCACATGGCGATCCTACGAGCGATCCAATTGCCGCAGCGCGGGCAGGAAGATCGCGACCACGCCGAGCACCAGCATCGGCAGTGACAGCGCCAGGAACGTCGCGTGCAGGCCGGAGGCGTCGGCCAGCGGGCCGGCCACCACGAGGCCCAACGGTCCCGCGGCGTATGCGAGCGAGCCCATCACGCCGACCACCCGGCCCCGCAGATGCTGGGGCGCCCGGGTCTGCATCACGTAGTTGGCGATCGGGGCGATCGGCCCGTAGACCAGGCCCACGATCGCGCACATCGTCAGGATCAACGGCAGCGGCGGCAGGAAAGCGACCACTGTCATCGCCACCCCGAGAGTGAGCACAGCGGTGAGCATGGTGGCGCGCCGGCTCACATACTTCGACACCACGGCGTAGCCGAGGGCACCCACCAGCCCGCCGATGCTCATGGCCATCAGCACCCAGCCGAGTTCGGCGGGTTGGTTGCGGTCGGTGAAGTACTTGGGGAACAGCACGCTCTCCATCGGCATGTACAGCCCGGTGGCCACCAGATCGATGATCGCCAGGGTGCGCAACACCGGCGTGTGCCACACGAATCGCAGCCCTTCGACGATGCCCGACCACACGCCGTCGGGCAGCGCTTGCCGATCGGGCGTGCCGGCGCCCTCCAGGCGCAGCGCCGCGATGGCGGCCAGCGAGCAGGCGAATGTCGCGGCCGTCACCCACATGGTGTTGATGCCGCCGACGGCGGCGATGAGCAGGCCGCCGATGCCCGGACCGACGATGTAGGCGAGGTTGAACACGGCCTCGTACACACTGTTGGCGTGGTCCAGGGTCCAGCCCGCCTGCTCGGCCGCCTCGGGCAGCATGGTCTGCCGCGCGGTCATCCCGGCCGGGTCGAAGAACGCGCCGAACGCCGCCAGCACCGCCAGCACCACGACGTTGATCACCTGGACGCCGAACAGCAGCGCCAACACCGGGACCGTCGCGACCGAGAGCGCTGAGAGCACATCCGAGAGCATCGAGACCCGCCGCCGACCCAGGTAGTCCACGGCTGCGCCGGCGATCAGCGTGGCGGCCAGCAGCGGCAGCGTCGCGGCCATCGCGACGATCGCGGCGTCGAACGCGGATCCATTGCGCTGCAACACCAACCAGGGGAATGCCACCATCGAGATGCCGTTGCCGGCGCCTGCGGTCAAGGCGGCGGACAGGATCAACAGCAGCGGGCCGCGCTTGATGTCAGTCATGGCTATCGCGGCCGAATGTAACAGCGTGCGGCACAGTGGACGGGTGCAACCGGCTCAACTGCCTCATCCGAGCACCGGAGATTTGTTCGACTCCCCGGTGCCGCCCGGTTCGGGCTGGCCCGGCGACCCCGCCGGCCCCGACACGCCGGTGGCGCGGACGGCGGCGCGGGTGCGACGACTGGCTGCCGGTGCCGGATCCCTTGCCGAACTCGACGCGCTGGTGTCGGTGTGCCGGGCCTGCCCGCGGTTGGTGGCGTGGCGCGAAGAGGTCGCGATGATCAAACGGAAATCCTTTGCCGATCAGCCCTACTGGGGTCGGCCCGCGACCGGGTTGGGCTCGCCGCGGCCGCGCATCCTGATCGTGGGGCTGGCTCCGGCCGCGCACGGCGCCAACCGGACCGGACGCGTCTTCACCGGAGACCGCTCCGGTGACTTCCTGTTCGCCGCGTTGCACCGGGCCGGTCTGGCCAGCCAGGCGCATGCCGTCGACGCCGCCGACGGCATGCGGTTGATCGATACCCGGATGGCCGCAGCGGTGCGCTGCGCGCCACCCGGCAACGCGCCCACGCCCGCCGAGCGGGCCACCTGCGCGCCCTGGCTGGACGCCGAGTGGCGAATGGTCGGCGACAGCGTGCGCGTGATCGTCGCACTGGGCGGCTTCGCATGGCGCTCGGCGTTGGACATGGTCGGCTCCGTGGCGCGGCCGGCGCCCAAATTCGGCCACGGCGCCACCGCCCCGCTGACCAGTGCCTTCGGCGAGGTGACGTTACTGGGCTGTTTCCACCCCAGCCAACAGAACACATTCACCGGCCGGCTCACCGCGGCCATGCTGGACGACATCTTCGTCACCGCCCGGCGCATTGCGCTCGGGACCGAGCCGGGGAACGAACCCGGCCGGCCGTGACGTTGACGCTGTCATGCGGCTTTCCGTCCTCGACCTCGTCCCGGTGCGCACCGATCAGACCACCGCCGATGCGCTGACGGCCACGACGCACCTCGCGCAGACCGCCGACCGGCTGGGCTACACCCGCTATTGGGTCGCCGAACACCACAACATGCCGGCGGTGGCGGCCACCAGTCCGCCGGTGCTGATCGCGCACCTGGCTGCCCACACGTCACAGCTGCGGCTGGGTTCGGGCGGAGTGATGCTGCCCAACCACGCGCCGCTGGCCGTCGCCGAACAGTTCGCACTGCTCGAGGCCGCCCATCCCGGCCGCATCGATCTCGGCATCGGCCGCGCGCCGGGTTCGGATCCGGTCACCTCGCTGGCCCTGCGCGGATTCAACAGACGTGACGGCGCTGCTGATTTCCAAGATATCGAGGCGTTCCCTCAATACCTCGACGACGTGGTGGCTCTGATGGGCGCCCGCGGGGTGCGGGTGCCGTTGTCGCGGGATCTGCTGCGGGAGAACCAAGAAGACTACGTGCTCAAGGCGACGCCGGCCGCAGCCAGCGAGCCTCGGGTGTGGCTGCTGGGTTCCTCGATGTACTCCGCGCACCTGGCTGCGGCCAAGGGACTGCCGTACGTGTTCGCCCACCACTTCTCCGGCCAGGGCACCGCCGAGGCCCTCGAGATCTACCGCGACGAATTCCGGCCCAGCGAGCTCGCGGCCGAACCGGTGACCTTCCTGACCGTCAAAGCCGTGGTCGCAGAAACCACCGATGAGGCAAAGGCTTTGCTCTTACCCCAGCTGCAGATGATGGGCCGGTTGCGCACCGGGCAGCCGCTGGCGCCACTCGATCTGGTCGAGGACGCCGAAGCCGCCACGCTGACCCCGCAGGCCGAGGCCGTGGTGGTGTCGGGTCTGCGCCGCGCCGTGGTCGGATCCCCAACGGAGGCTGCAGATCAGGTACGGGCGCTGGCCGAGGAGTTCGGGGTCGATGAGGTGATGATCAACCCGGTCGCCTCGGCGCACCGAGGCACCGATCCGGCTACCGCGACGGCCCGCGACACCACCCTGGAGCTGCTGGTGAAAGAGCTTTTCTAGGCTCAATCCCGCGTGGATCGGTCGAGGTCCTCCAACGCCGCGCGTAACAACCGGCCGGACTCCTCGCGATCCGGGTCCCGGCGCACCAGCACTCCCTTGGCGAAGGACAGCTTGTCGCCGTTGTGCCGCGGCACCACGTGCAGGTGGATGTGGAACACAGTCTGGAACGCGGCCTTGCCGTCGTTGATGACGATGTTGTTGCCGTCGGCGTGGAGTCCGGATTCGCGGGCGGCGCGGGCTATGCGCTGCCCGACGACGGCCATCCCGGCCAGAGTTTCCGGTGGTGTGTCGGTGAGGTCGACGGTGTGCTTCTTCGGGATCACCAAGGTGTGGCCGCGGGTGAACGGCCGGATGTCGAGGATGCCGAGGTAGTCGTCGTCCTCGTGGATGCGGATGGCGGGCGCCTCACCGGCGACGACGGCACAGAACACGCATGACATACCGCCACGTTATCCGGGGCCGAAGGGGCAGCCGAAGATGTCTGCTCTACGGCCCGTAGGGTCCTGTCGGCCGGGGACGGAATGCAGCACAGTTGCCGGTACCGAGACCGGTCAAATGTCGGCAAATAACGAGTACCTTCACGCTATGGCTCTCGGATCCGGCAAATCTGCATGCCAACAGTTGATGCAGGGTCTGACGGACATACGATTCAGAGAACATCGCAATGGAACTGAGACTCACGCGGAGGTTGCCCGATGAACCCACTGGCGGCGGCACTGACTGCCCGACTCGGTGCCAGCACCGATCATCTAGTGCTGCTCGAGGACGGGGAGTGGACACGCTATCCGTGGCCCGAGATCCTGGCGCGCGCTGAGAACGCGGCCGAGCGGTTGCTCGACGACGGTGTGACGCGCATCGGGCTGGTCGGCGAACCCACCGCGGAGTTGGTGTCGGCGATCATCGGCTCGTTCCTGGCCGGGGCGGCGGTGTCGATCTTGCCGGGGCCGGTGCGCGGGGCCGAAACCGCACAGTGGGCGCACAACACGTTGGATCGGTTCCGTGGCATCGGTGTGCAACGCGTCCTGAGCCAGGGCAGCTACCTGGAGCGGTTGACCGAGGCCGCCGACACCCCGCAGGTCGTCGATCTCGTCGGGGTGGCGCATGCCCAGCGCTCCACGTCGTTCGTCGCGCCGGAGGCGGACGCCCCGGTCGCGGTTCTGCAGGGCACCGCGGGTTCGACGGGTTTGCCGCGGACCGTGCAGATTTCCCCTGCGGCGATGTTGGCCAACCTGACCGGCATCAACGAGCGGACCGGTGTCACAGCGGACACGGTGGGATGTTCGTGGTTGCCGCT
This sequence comes from Mycobacterium sp. 141, assembly GCF_000382405.1. GTDB lineage: Bacteria > Actinomycetota > Actinomycetes > Mycobacteriales > Mycobacteriaceae > Mycobacterium. The sequence goes on along the minus strand of NZ_KB908258.1, from coordinate 238,682 downwards.
CTACCACGACATGGGTCTGAGTTTTCTGATGTCCGGCGCCGTGGCCGGCGTGGAGGTCTGGCAGGCGCCCACCTCTGCTTTCCAGGCGTCACCGTTCCGCTGGCTGAACTGGCTGACCGAGAGCGGGTCCACCTGCACCGCCGCGCCGAACATGGCCTACGGGATGATCGGCAAGTACTCCAGCCGGGTCACCGATGTCGATCTGTCCGCGCTTCGCTTCGCCCTCAACGGCGGCGAACCTGTCGACAGTGAGCTGACCGAGCGGTTTGCGGTGGAGATGGCCCGGTTCGGGTTCTCTGCCAATGCGCTGTCACCGTCCTACGGTTTGGCCGAATCAACCTGTGCGGTAACCGTTCCCATACCCGGTGTCGGAATGCTGGTGGACGAGACGGTGTTTCGCACCGACGCGGGAACCTCACCGCGGAAGCATGTCGTGCTGGGCCAGCCGTTGACCGGTATGGAAGTGCGGATCGAGCCACACGAGGCAGCGGCGGTCGAGGTCACCGACCGCGAGGTCGGAGAGGTCGTCATCCGTGGTTCGTCGATGATGTCGGGGTACCTCGGAGAAGAGCCGCGGGGCGCAGACGAATGGTTCCACACAGGCGATCTGGGCTACTTCGTCGACGGCGGACTGGTCGTGTGCGGCCGGGCCAAGGAAATCATCACCGTTGCCGGGCGCAACGTGTTTCCCGCCGAGGTCGAGCAGGTCGCCGCCCAGGTGCCGGGGGTTCGTGAAGGAGCGGTGGTGGCCGTCGGCGTCGGGGAGGGCTCGATCCGGCCCGGCCTGGTGATCGCCGCCGAGTTCCGCGGTCCCGACGAGGCGGGTGCTCGCAGCCAGGTCATCCAGCAGGTGGCCTCGGGCTGCGGCGTGGTGCCTGCCGATGTCGTATTCGTCAAACCTGGTGCGCTGCCGCGCACGTCGTCGGGCAAGCTGCGTCGGTTCGAGGTCAAACGCACGCTGGTCGGCGACTGGGTGTAGCAGGCCTCAGGTGTTGGCCGCCGCCCACTCGTTCAGACGGCGTTCCTGTTCCTCCGGTGAGACGTCCTCGACGCGGGTCATGACGCTCCAGCGTTGACCGAACGGATCGATGATGGAAGCAAACCGGTCGCCCGTGACGAAGGTCTGGATGGGCTCGCGGATGACAGCCCCGGCCGCCACGGCACGGTCGATCACCGCGTCGGCGTCGGCGCAGTAGAACGCGATCGAACCGGTCGCGTAAGCGTCCTTGTCGGGTGCGGCAAGCTGGTAGGCGTCCTGCGGATCGCCCAGCTGCAGACGCCCGTCGCCGAAGTCCAGTTCGGCGTGCGCGACGGTGCCGTTGGGGCCGTCCATCCTGCTCACCAGCGTGGCACCGAACACCGATACGTAGAAGTCGATCGCATCGGCCGCGCCGTCCAGGCACAGGAATGGGGTGAGGCTCGTGTAGCCGTCGGGAATCGGTTTCACACTCATGGCGCCCAGTTTCGTAGCCTGGGTTCGATGGTTGCTTGGAGAAACGCGCCAGAACCGAACGCGCCGGTGCGCGGTGTCGTGGGCCGGGCAGGTACGGGCTCGGTGTTCGATCTGCACCGCTGGGCGCCGTCGCCGGACGCCGCGCGGTTCGTCGAGCAGTTCTGGTCGGTGAGCTGGGACCGGCGTGCCGACGGACCGTTCGAGAGTGCCGTCATCACCTTCCCGGCCATACACATCACCCGGGAATGGGGCGACGACGTGGTCCGCCACGGGGTTTCACTGCCCAACACCTTGGTGCACGGCGTGGTGCCGAAAGTCTTCCGCACCACGATCAGTGGGCGAGGCGCCGTGGTGGGTGCGCGTTTTCACCCCGGGGGTTTCACCGCCCGGTTCGGCAGGGACGCCGGTGAGCTGACCGGCCGTGTGGTGCCGGTGGACGACGAATTATTCGGTGCACCAATACTTCTCGACGACGATATAGCGACGGCCGGCGCTGCTCTTGACGCAGCTGTCGGAGCCTGCACCGCCGAGCCGGATGCGACATACCGTGCGCTGACACCGCTGCTCGACCGGATGCGGGAAGACGGGACGCTGCATCGCGTGGAACAGGTGATGATCCATGCGCCGTGGAGTACCCGCACGACACAGCGGGTGTTCCGGCACTATGTCGGGGTGCCCGTCAAATGGGTGCTCTGCCGTTATCGGCTGCAGCAGGCCGCACTGGAGATCGAAAGCACCCCCGGTGTCGACTTCGCCGATCTGGCAGTCCGTCTCGGCTGGTATGACCAGGCGCATTTCAGCAACGACTTCCGCGCCATGCTGGGCTGCACGCCCGGGGAGTACGCCAGCAGATACGGCAGCTGACGCTAGACAACCACTGCGCTCAGAAGGGTGGTGGTTGGTAGTTGGCGGCGAGCCAGGCTTGATGTTGGCGTTGTTGTTCGGTGTTGAGTGCGATGCGGCGGCGGCGTTCGGCGGCAACGCGGTCGCGGCGGTCCTGTTCGCGGGTCTGGGTGCGGGTCGGCATCATCAGTGCCCGGTACGGCGTGGGCTCGGCCGGGGTGGCCACGACGATCTCGCCGGTCGGGTGGGCCAGCGCGGGGAACAGGGCGGCACCGTGGGGTTCGGTGCGGTAGACGTGCCCGGTCGGTGAGGTGATAACGACTGTGCCGTCGGGTAATTGGTGATCGCTCCACCCAGGGCAGAACGTTTTCACCAAATGATGATGCCGGCAATACAACTTGAGGTTCGAAGGATGCGTCGCCCCGTACGGGTACGGCGCGGTGTGGTCGATGTCAGCGGCGACAGCGGGCCGGTCACACCCGGGAAACCTGCAGGTCAGATCCCGCCACCGGATGAACTTTCGCAACGCTGCCGAGGGGCGATACCCCGGCGTCTCGGTGGGCACGGTGACCGGTGTGGTGCGGCCCGTCGCGGCCAGTTCACGTACCGTCTCGGCGGGCTGGATCCCGAAGCCGGGCAGATACCCGGGCGTGTTCGAGGTCCCTTCGACGGTGGCCTGCTCGGCCAGCACATGAACCACCGCCGCATCAGCCGCTGCGCGTTGCGCGGTGGCTGGGCAGTCCGGAGTTCCGCACCGGCACGGTAACTGTGCTTCCAGGCGCGACAGCGGCCCGAGCGCATCCGAGCGGCGCTGCTGGTGGGTGCGTGGATCGTTCTGACACACGGTGGCGGCCAGGGCGTCCAGGCGCTGATCGAAACCCGCACCGTCGCCGGCATGCACAATGGCCCACACCAACGCCATACCCGGGCCGGCTGGTTCGACCGTGATGTGGCGGGACTCGTCCACACTTGGAGGTATCCGCACCCCGGCGGGATCGTATTTGGCCACCCACAGATCGACCCGATCCTGCAGTTTTTGATCCGACAGGCGCATCCACTTGGGTGCGTGGCGGGCCACTGCGGCATCCAGTTGCGGGCACACCGCCGCCTCGACCAAGGTGGTGCGCGCGATGATGGTGCATACCACCCGGTAATCGATGGTCCCGGCGGCGAACACCGCCGCTACCTGCGGGAGTTTGTCACGCAGGACTCGCGCCCTGCGGATCTGTCCACCGGCGCGGGTGCGGCTGATGGTCAACGCCGCCGACACCTCCGCGGCGACCTCCTCGAATGGATCGCTGCGCCAGAAGATCGTCTCGGCCAGCTCCCGCTCTCGACGCGCATCCAACTCACCGATCAGCGCAAGCCGCCGCGCGACGGCCGCCGCTTCCGCCCGCGCGGCATCCCCCAACCCGTCGATCAGGGCCGCGTCAGCGAGGTGGTCGAACATGTGTTCGATATTACTCACACCCCCGACAACAGGCTCAATTCCTCGTGCTGCGGATTGCCTGATCACTCAACCGATGGCAGCCCGCCAGGCATCCAGCTTGTCGGCGTAGGCCATGGTGTGCGCGGGACTGGTGGACGGCAGCCGCACCCGGGCCGGTGACGGCTCGATGTGCACAAGGCGGCGGTAGTTCGCCTCGGCGGCGGCGCCGTTGAACACCACCAGTTCGATCTCACGGTGATCATCGAAGAACTGCCTGAAGTCGTTGGGCACCATGCTGTCTCGCTCTACTGCCGAATCGAGGCTGCCCACCCGGCGGCAGGATCGCAGCACGTCCCATACCGCGATCCCGTGCTCCTGCAGTGCGGCCACCCGCTCGGAATACGGCTTCGCCGCATCGAATCCGACCACGTCGGCGGCGATCCGCCAGAACGCATTGCGCGGGTTGCCGTAGTACTCCCGGGCGGCCAGCGACGTGACACTCGGCATGTTGCCGAGGATGAGCAGCCGCGGCCGTTCGCCGACGATGGGCGCCAGCCCCCGCAGTACCTCGCTCACCAGAGGCACTCAACCACATTCATCTTCAGGGCCGGCGGCCACGATGATCGAGTCTTCGGTGCCGCATTGACGAGATACGTTGAGGTGGTGTCTGACGACGGTTTACTCGAGGGTCTGGAGGGTGATGCACGCGCACAGCGCGCCGAGCTGATTCCGTGGCTGCTGGACCGGGGGATCACCGTCGACCAGATCCGCCACGAGATCGCCCCGGCACTGCTGGCCCCGCGCCGAATCCTCGGGGACGACGGCCAGTACGTGTCGGCGCGTGAGGTCAGCGAGCAGGTCGGCATCGACCCCGAGCTGTTGCAGCGCCTGCAGCGGGCGATGGGGCTGCAGTCGGTCACTGATCCCGATGCTGCGGTGCTGCCGCATGCCGATGCCGAGATCGTCGCGCTCGCTCAGCGTTTTATCGAACTCGGGATCGAGCCTGACCAGATCGTGCTCATCACACGGGTGCTGGCCGAGGGCCTGGGCCGGGCGGCAGAGGTGATGCGGTACGCGGCCTTGGCGGCCGTGTCGAACCCTGGGGCGACCGAGCTGCAGATCGCGCAGGGGTCCGAGCGATTGGTGGCCGCGGTGGCCCCGCTTATCGGGCCGATGATCCAGAACATGCTGTTCGTCCAGCTGCGCCACGCCCTGGAAACCGAGGCGGTCAACGCCTCCGAACGCGCGGAGGGGGTGCCGTTGCCCGGTGCCCGGCTGGTCAGCGTGGCGTTCGCGGACCTGGTGGGGTTCACGAGTCTGGGGGAGGTTGTGCCTCCTGAGGATCTGGAGCGGTTGGCCAACCGGCTGGCCGACGCGGCGCGTGACGTCGCGGTGGCGCCCGTGCGGTTGATCAAGACCATCGGTGACGCGGTCATGTTCGTCAGTACTGATCCGGGCGCCCTGCTGGACGCCGCGCTGGCGTTGGTTGCCGTCACCGAGACCGAGGAGGATTTCCCGCGGCTGCGGGTGGGCCTGGCGACGGGGCTGGCGGTGAGCCGAGCCGGCGACTGGTTCGGCAGTCCGGTGAACCTGGCCAGCCGGGTCACCGGGGCCGCGCGGCCGGGGAGCGTGCTGGTGGCCGAATCCACGCGCGAGGCGATCGGTGACGCAGACCGGTTCACGTGGTCCTTCGCCGGGGCGCGACGCCTCAAGGGCATCAAGGGTGAGGTGAAGCTGTTCCGCGCGCGGCGGGCCTGACAGCGCGGACGAGCTTTATCGAATCTTCACAGAACGACTAGCCCAGCCATATCGACCCTGGGCAGGCTCGAGCCGTGGACATGAAAAGAACCATCGCGACAGGAGCCGCCGCGCTCGCAACCGTTGCGCTCGCGGCGGGCTGTAGCAACTCTTCGGGCACTCCCGCGAGCAGCCCGACCGATCAGCCGACCACGAGCACCTCGACCGCTGCCCCGGCCAGCAGCCAGCCGCATAACGACGCCGATGTCATGTTCGCCCAGCACATGATCCCGCATCACCAGCAGGCCGTCGAGATGAGCGACATGCTGCTGGCCAAGCAGGGCATCGACAAGCGCGTGACCGATCTGGCCACCCAGATCAAGGCCGCGCAGGCCCCCGAGATCCAGCAGATGCAGGGCTGGCTCACCGCATGGGGCAACCCGCCCATGCCCGCAATGGGTCACATGCAGGGCATGATGTCCGATGCCGATATGGACGTGCTGCGTGACGCGCAGGGCGTCGAAGCCGCCAAGCTCTACCTGACCCAGATGATCGCGCACCACGAGGGTGCGATCACCATGGCGCAGACGGAAATCAGTGATGGTCGGTATCCGGACGCGGTGAAAATGGCGCACTCGATCGTCACCACGCAGCAGCAGGAGATCGACACCATGCGTGCCATCCTCGGCACGCTCTGACCGCTAATCGGCGGGCAGGGTCACGATGAACGTTGCGCCGGTGCCTGTGCCGGAGCTGCTGACGCTGATGCGACCGTGGTGGGCTTCGACGAGGGCCTTGACGATGGACAGGCCGATGCCGGAGCCGCCACGGTCGCGGTCACGGGCCGTATCTGTGCGGTAGAAGCGTTCGAAGACGTGTGGCAGGTGCTCGGCAGGGATGCCGTCGCCGGTGTCGCTCACCGTGAGTGTGACCATGTTCTTGGTTGTGCTGGCGGCGATTTGGACGGATCCGCCTGATGGGGTGTGGCGTAGCGCGTTGTCCAGCAGGTTGCCGAGCACCTGGCCGAGTCTGTGCGGATCCACCCATAGATGCGGCAGCGCGGTGTCGATGTCGACGTGCAGGGTGACGCCTTTGGCGTCGAACCGGTTAGCGGCAGCGGCCACCGCGACCGCCACCAGATCCGCCACCGACACCGCCGCCGGTTCGATTGTGGCCTGACCCTCCTCGGCCTTCGCGAGTGCGGCGGCATCGTCGGAGAACCGCACCAGTCGACGGGTGTGCTGTCGCAGGACATCCATGGTCTCGGTGTCGAGGGTGCGTACACCATCCTCGATCGCCTCGACGTAGGCATCCAAAACTGCCACAGGAGTGCGGATCTCATGCGCCAGGTCACCGAACAACCTGCGCCGACTGGTGTCGATCGCCTGCAGCCGGCTCGCCATCTCGTTGAAAGACTTTGCCAGAGCATCGAATTCGTCGCCCAGATGGGCTGGCGGCACCCGCGAGTCGTAGCGGCCGTCGGCGATGGCGGTGGCCGCTGTGGCGACATCGGTGACCGACCGCTGTAGCCGCCGGCTGAGGTACCAGGTGACTACCAGGGCGGCCAGCGCGGCCACACACATTGCGACGCCCACCGAGATGACGGTGGCATAGACGTATGCCTGCTCGGCATGCATCTGCTGGGCCGAATCGCCGGAAACGCCGGCCCGGTGCAGATGTTCGCGGAACAACGGCGGACCGACGACCGCGGCCACCACGCCGGTGGTTCCGGCTGCGGCGACCAGCACCAGGGCCTGTGCAAGCAAGAGCCGGGTGCCGAGCCCGGCGTGCCGGCGGCGCGTCATCGGCCGGTGCCCATCTTGTACCCGACGCCGCGTACCGTCATCACGTACCGTGGAGCAGCCGGGTCGTCGCGAAGTTTGCGTCGCAGGTGCCCGATATGGACGTCGACCAGGTGCTCGTTGCCGACATAGCTTTGTTCCCACACTGTTTCGATCAGACGGTGTCTGCTGAGCACCACGCCGGGGTGTGCCGAGAGTGCGGCGAGCACATCGAATTCGGTGCGGGTCAGCACGATCTGCTCGTCGTCGATGGATACCTGCCGGCCTGCGACGTCGATGCGCAGCGGTCCGAACACCCGGGCGCCCTCCGTGCTCGCGGTCGTGTTGCGCGGCCTGCGCAGCATCGCCTTGACCCGGGCGACCAGCTCGCGGGGACTGAATGGCTTGGTCAGGTAGTCATCGGCCCCGACGGACAGTCCGACGATGGTGTCGAGCTCGGTGTCGCGGGCGGTCAGCATCACCACGTAGGCGTCGGAGAAGGTGCGCAGTCGGCGACATACCTCGATGCCGTCGATTCCGGGCAGGCCCAGGTCGAGCACCACGACGTCGGGATCGACCTCGCGGGCCACGGCCAGGGCGTCGGGCCCCGTGTGGGCGAGGCTGACCTCGAACTGTTCACGGTCCAGGTAGCTGGCGACGATGCCGGCCAGTGCGGTCTCGTCGTCGACGACCAGGGCGCGGTAACCGGCCGGTGTTGAGTCCACCACTTTATGGTGCACGGGCGCCTCACTTTCATACCCTAGGGGGGTATAGTATGGCGCTATGAGCATTCAAACCATCACTGTTACTGGTATGACCTGCGGGCATTGCGTTTCCTCGGTGCGTGACCAGGTCGGCAGCATCCCCGGGGTCACTGCCGTCGACGTCGACCTGTCCACCGGCCGGGTAACGATCGAGAGCGGCGCGCCCGTCGACGCCGCCGCCATCAACGATGCCGTGGCCGAGGCCGGCTATCAGGTGGCGCACTGATCCGATGAGTGCTGGCACGAAGATCGCCGCATTCGCCGCCGCGCTCGCGGTGGTGTCCACCGACTTCGTGCCGGCCGGTCGGGAGCCCCTGACGCTCGGCGCGGCCGAGGAGCTGGCGTACCTGCACGTGACCGTGCCGCGCGGGCACCGGCACTGATGAGGAAGGGCGAAATGAGCGTGGAACTGCAGATCGGCGGCATGACGTGCGCCTCGTGTGCCGCACGCATCGAGAAGAAGCTGAACCATCTCGACGGCGTCACCGCCACGGTGAACTATGCGACCGAGAAGGCCCACATTGACGGCGATGTTCCCGCCGAGACGCTGATCAAGGTTGTCGAGGACGCCGGCTATGCCGCACATGTGCCGACGCCGGAGCCGGAAATGGTTCCGGTGCAGGATGATCCGACGGCATCGCTGCGAACCCGGCTGGTGATCTCGGCCGCCCTGGCCGTACCGGTCATCGCGATGGCCATGGTGCCTGCACTGCAATTCACCAACTGGCAGTGGTTGTCGCTGACGCTGGCCGCGCCCGTTGTGGTGTGGGGTGCCTGGCCGTTCCACCGTGCCGCATGGACCAATCTGCGGCACGGCACGGCCACCATGGACACGCTGATCTCGATGGGTACCCTCGCCGCGTTCGGCTGGTCGCTCTACGCGCTGTTCTTCGGCAGCGCCGGGGTGGCGGGGATGAAGCACCCGTTCGAGCTGACCATCTCCCGCACCGACGGCACCGGAAACATCTACCTCGAGGTGGCTGCCGGCGTCACCACGTTCATCCTGGCCGGACGCTACTTCGAGGCCAGGTCCAAACGGCGGGCGGGGGCCGCGCTGCGGGCGCTGCTCGAGTTGGGCGCCAAGGACGTGGAGGTGCGCAGAAACGGTGTTGAACAACGGATTCCGATCGACGACCTGAGGGTCGACGACGAATTCGTCGTCCGGCCGGGGGAGAAGATCGCGACCGACGGTGTGGTGGCCGAAGGCTCATCGGCCGTCGACGCATCGATGCTCACCGGCGAGTCGGTGCCGGTCGAGGTCGGCCCGGGCGATCAGGTGGTCGGTGCCACCGTCAACGTGGGCGGTCGGCTTGTGGTGCGCGCCAACCGGATTGGCTCCGATACCCAGTTGGCACAGATGGCACGGTTGGTCGAGGACGCGCAGAACGGCAAGGCGCAGGCGCAACGCCTGGCCGACCGGATCTCGGGCGTCTTCGTGCCGATCGTCATCGCACTGGCGGTCGCCACGCTGGGCTTCTGGATCGGCACCGGTGGTTCGGTGGCCGCCGCGTTCACCGCGGCCGTGGCCGTGTTGATCATCGCCTGCCCGTGCGCACTCGGTCTTGCGACCCCGACCGCGCTGCTGGTCGGTACCGGGCGCGGAGCGCAGCTGGGCATCCTCATCAAGGGACCCGAGGTGCTGGAGTCAACGCGCAAGGTCGACACCATCGTGCTCGACAAGACCGGGACCGTCACCACCGGCGCGATGACGCTGCTTGACGTCATCACCACAGACGGCGTGGACGACGCCGAGGCGCTGCGCCTGGCCGGCGCCCTGGAAAATGCGTCGGAACACCCGATCGCCAAGGCCATTGCGACGAGCGCGCGCGCCAAGGTCGGTGAGCTGCCCGCGGTGGAGAACTTCGGCAATGTGGCCGGTCTCGGTGTGCAGGGGGTCGTCGACGGCCATGCGGTCGTGGTCGGCCGGCGCCGGTTGCTGGCCGATTGGGCACTGCCGCTGCCGGAGCCGCTCGACGCGGCCGTGCGCGATGCCGAGGCGCAGGGACGTACGGCGGTCGCGGTGGGCTGGGACGGTGCGGCCCGGGCGGTGCTCGTGGTGGCCGATGCGGTCAAGCCCACCTCCGCGGAGGCCATCGCCGAGCTGCGTACCCTCGGGTTGACTCCGATCATGCTGACCGGCGACAACCAGGCCGCCGCCCGTGCTATCGCCAAACAGGTTGGTATCAAGGATGTTTACGCCGAGGTGCTGCCGCAGGACAAGGTCGACGTGATCAGACGGTTGCAGAGCGACGGTGCCGTGGTCGCCATGGTGGGCGACGGGGTCAACGATGCCGCCGCACTGGCGCAGGCCGATCTGGGGCTCGCGATGGGAACCGGGACCGACGTCGCCATCGAGGCCAGTGATCTGACGCTGGTGCGCGGCGATCTGCGGGCGGCTCCGGACGCCATCCGGCTGTCCCGGCGCACGCTCGCGACCATCAAGGGAAACCTGTTCTGGGCGTTCGCCTACAACGTCGCAGCGCTGCCACTGGCCGCGGCCGGGTTGCTCAACCCGATGCTGGCCGGGGCCGCCATGGCATTCTCGTCGGTGTTCGTGGTCAGTAACTCCCTGAGGTTGCGGCGTTTTCGGTAGACCTCACGAAACTCGTCGACGGAGCGTCTACAGAGCGTGCCAGTCAAACAGCCTTTCGAGACAGTGGTGTGTCGGCACGGCCCGACGGTGTTGCGGGTGTGCCGCGCCGTCGTCGGGCCGATCGACGCCGATGACGCCTGGTCGGAGACCTTCCTGTCGGCGCTGAAGGCCTATCCCGACCTGGACCCCGACGCCAATGTCGAGGCCTGGCTGGTGACTGTCGCACACCGCAAGGCCGTCGATATCACCCGTGCGCGGTCACGCCGGGCGGTCCCGGTCGACGTTGTGCCGGAACCGCCGCGACCACCGGCACCCGAACATCACGACGACCTCATCGAGGCGCTGGATCGCCTCGCCGACAAACAGCGACACGCTGTCGCCTACCACTACCTGGCAGGCCTGCCCTACCGCGATGTCGCCGAAATCCTCGGTGGCAGCGAGGCGGCCGCCCGCCGCGCGGCTGCAGACGGTGTGGCCGCGCTCAGGCGCACGTTCAAGGGAGAGCTTCGATGATCAACGACGACATGATGATTCACGATCTGGCGGTACTGAAGGCCCGGCTGGCTGCCGATGCGCAGCGCGACGGTGTCCTCGACATCGCCTACCGCGTCGTCGACAGCCCCGTCGGCCAGCTGTTGCTGGCCGCCACCGACCACGGCCTCGTCCGGGTCGCGTATGCGAGTGAGGACCACGACGCGGTGCTGCAGACCCTCGCCGACAGGATCAGCCCCCGCATCCTGAACGCACCGGGCCGTCTCGACATCGCGGCCCGCGAACTCGACGAGTACTTCGCCGGTGCCCGAAAAACATTCGACTTTCCGCTCGACTGGCGCCTGGCTGCGGGATTCCGCAGCACGGTGTTGCACCATCTACCCGAGATCGGCTACGGGCAGACCGCAAGCTACGCCGCCGTGGCACGCCTGGCCGGAAACCCGAAGGCCGTGCGCGCCGTCGGGACGGCCTGTGCCACCAACCCGCTTCCGGTCGTGGTGCCGTGTCACCGGGTGGTCCGCAGCGACGGCGCGATGGGTGGCTACCTCGGCGGGGTCGACGCCAAGCGGCTGCTGTTGGAGTTGGAGGCCGCGGCATGAACGTCGGCGCTGTGCGCTGGCATCCTGGTGTCATGGCAAAGGAAATCGACCGGGTCCGGGCACAGAGCGCCCTCGCGGTCATCAAGCAGCACCCGGGCATGGTGCTGTTCGCATTGTCGCCGGTCATCGTCGTGCTTGGCGTGGTGTGGTGGCTCATGGGCCCCGGTTGGGCCGGGCTGCTGCTGGTCGCGCTGGTACTGGCCGGCGGCGCGGCTCTGCTGCTCAAGCGCAACTGACCCGTGGGTGTTCGCCGGTGGTGAACGCCGCTCTACCAGTGCTGTAACAGTGTAATCATGTAATACATGAAGCAACACCATCAACACAGCCGCGGCGGCTGGCAGCAAGCTCAGCAGCCCGCCGCCCACGATGCCGCCGAGTGGTTCGCCGGGCGACTGCCCGATAGCTGGTTCACCGGTGACCCCACGGTCGTCGTCGACCGCGAAGAGATCACCGTCATCGGACGGTTGCCGGATCCCGCCGACGGTGAGAGTGAGGCCAGGGCCTCCGGCCGGGCCGCCCGGTTCCGCGAAGAGACGCGCGGTGAGCGCATGCGTATCGCCGACGAGGCGCAGGACCAGTTCGGCCGCAAGGTCTCCTGGGGTGTGGAAATCAGTTCAGGAGACGGCACTGAACGAGTCCTGTTCACCCACATCGCCGTTCCGGTGATGACCCGGCTCAAGCAGCCTGAGCGGCAGGTGCTGGACACCCTCGTCGATGCCGGTGTGGCACGGTCCCGGTCCGATGCGCTGGCCTGGTCGGTCAAGTTGGTCGGTCAACATACCGAGGAGTGGCTGGGCAAGCTGCGGGATGCCATGAAGAACGTCGACGATCTGCGCGCCGAGGGCCCGGGACTCTAGCCTTCCCCGCCGAGACTACGGTTTCTCGTGCGTTTCCGGCGATTTCGCGCCAAAACCCGTAGTCTCGGCGAGACTCAGGCCTGGGTCATCTCCCAGTACCTGCCGCGACTTGCCATCAGGTCTTCGTGGCTGCCACGTTCGACGATCCGGCCCGCATCCATCACGAGGATCAGATCGGCGTCGCGGATCGTCGAGAGCCGATGCGCGATGATGAAACTGGTTCGGTCCCGGCGCAATACGTTCATCGCGTGTTGGATCAGCAACTCGGTGCGGGTGTCCACCGAGCTGGTGGCCTCGTCGAGGACCAGCAGCCGGGGCCGGGCCAGAAACGCTCGGGCGATCGTGATCAGTTGCTTCTCGCCGGCGCTGATACTGCCGCCGTCATCGCTGACGTGCGTGGCGTAGCCGTCGGGCAGCGTATGCACGAACCGGTCCACATGAGCGGCCTTTGCCGCCGCGATCACCTCGCCCTCGTCGGCATCCGGGCGGCCGTAGGCGATGTTGTCGTAGATCGTGCCGCCGAACAACCACGTGTCCTGCAGCACCATGCCGATCGACGAGCGCAGAGATTGGCGGCTGACGGTCGAGATGTCCACCCCGTCGATGCGGATGTGTCCGGAATCAACGTCATAGAACCGCATCAGCAGGTTCACCAGCGTGGTCTTACCCGCTCCGGTCGGCCCGACGATGGCCACCGTGCTGCCCGGTTCGGCGGCCAGTGACAGATCCTCGATCACCGGGGTGCCCGGCCGGTAACTGAAGCTGACGCGGTCGAATTCCACGCGGCCGCCGCGGATGTCGAGCCGATCGGGCGGCTCGGGGGTCTCCTCGGCGGTGTCGAGCAGGTCGAAAACCCGCTCCGCGCTGGCTACTCCGGACTGCATGGTGTTGTACATCCCGGCGAGCTGGGTGAGTGGTTGGTTGAACTGCCGCACGTACTGGACGAAGGCCTGGATGCTGCCGAGGGTGATCTGGCCGGTGGCCACCTGCAGGCCGCCCACCACGGCGACGGCAACGTAGCTGAGGTTGCCGATGAACATCGTTGCGGGTGCGACCAGGCCGGAGAAGAACTGCGCGGCGAAGCTCGACTGGAACACCTCGCCGTTGAGCTCGGCGAACCGTTGTCGGGCTGCGGCCTGATGACCGAACGTCTTGACGATGGTGAAACCGCTGTAAGTCTCCTCGATGTGTGCGTTGAGCCGCCCGGTGTTGCGCCATTGCGCGACAAACAGTTTTTGTGACCGACGGGCGATCCAGCGGGTCACCCACAATGAGAGCGGTACCGTCATCACGGTCAGCGCGGTGAGCAACGGCGAGATCGTCAGCATCATCACCAGCACGGCAATCACCGTGAGGACTGCACTCATGAGCTGATTGATGGTCATCGACACTGACGACGAGATGTTGTCGATGTCGTTGGTGACACGGCTGAGCAGCTCGCCGCGCTGCCGGGAGTCGAAGTAGGACAACGGCAGTCGGTGGATCTTGTTCTCGACGTCGGCGCGTAGCGCGGCCATGGTGCGCTGTACCACCACCACGAGCAACCGCGCCTGGACCCAGACGAACAGCGCGGCAAGCAGATACAGGCCCAGCGCCAGGGCCAGGGTGCGGCCCACCGCAGCGAAATCCACGCCGTGTCCTGGGATCACGTTCATGCCGGACAGCAGATCGGCGAATGCACCGTCGCCGCGAGCCCGGGCCGCCGCGATGGCCTGCTCCTTGGTCAGGCCCGCAGGCAATTCACGCCCGATCACCCCGTTGAACAGCAGATCGGTGGCGTGGCCGAGAATGCGCGGGCCGATCACACCGATCGCGACCCCGGCGACACCGAGCACTATCACCGCGATCGCCGGCCCGCGTTGCGGCACCAGCAGCTTGACGAGCCTCAGCGTCGAACCACGGAAGTCGCGCGTGCGTTCTGCGGGTGCGGCGAGCATCGCGCGGCGCGCGGACGGGATGCTCATGAGGGCTCTCCTGCGCCCACCGACTGCGACTCGACGAATTCGGCATACGTGGGGCAGTCGCCCAGCAGCGTCTCGTGGTCGCCGACGCCGACGATGCGGCCATCGTCGACGACCACGATCTGATCGGCATCGACCACCGTCGAGATCCGCTGCGACACGATGAGCACCGTCGCCTTGCTCGACACCGCACGCAGCGAATCCCGCACCTTGGCGTCGGTGTGGACGTCCAGCGTGGAGAATACGTCGTCGAAAAGGTAGATCGCGGGCCGGCGGATCACGGCGCGTGCGATGGCCAGCCGCTGGCGTTGCCCGCCGGAGAAGTTGACGCCGCCCTGGGCCACCGGCATCTGCAGGCCTTCGGGGTGCGCGCGCACGAAATCGTCGGCGGCCGCGACCCGAAGCGCCTCCCACATGTCGTCGTCGGTCAGCACCTGCCCCGGGGCCGCGCCGTAGCCCAGGTTCTCCGCGACCGTCCCGGTGAACAGGTAGCCGCGCTGCGGCACCAGGCCGATCATCGACCAGAGTTCCTCGATGTCCTGATTGCGGACATCGACGCCGTCGACCCGGACCGCACCCGCGGTGACGTCGTACAGCCGGCAGATCAGCGACAGCAGCGTCGACTTGCCCGATCCCGTCGAGCCGACTACCGCGGTCGTCGTCCCGGGTCGTGCCGTGAAGGAAACATTTTGCAGCACAGGTCGATCCGCACCCGGATAGCTGAAGGTGGCGTTCTGCAGGGTGATTTCGCCGGTGTGAGCCCGTGGCTGCTGCGGGTGCGCGGGACTGGTGATCGCGGGCGCGGTGTCCAGCACCTCGGTGACCCGTTCGGCGCATACCGAGGCCCGCGGAAACAGCACCAGCAGGAACGTCGCCATCAACACGGCCATCAGGATCTGCATGAAATAGGCCAGGAACGCGATCAGGGAACCCACCTGCATATGGCCCGCGTCGATCCGCAGGCCACCGAACCAGATCAGCGCAACGCTGGAGACGTTGATCACCAGCGTGGTGACGGGCAGCATCAGCGCCTGCCAGCGCCCGCCCTCGATCGCGGTACCTGCCAGCGCCTCGTTTGCTCCCGCGAACCGCGCCCGTTCGAAGGGTTCGCGGGAGAAGGCCCGGATCACCCGGATGCCCGACAGTTGGTCGCGCATCACCCGGTTGATGCCGTCGATGACGCGCTGCAACCGGCGGTAGACGGGCATCAACCGCCTGATGATCGTGTAGTTGGCCAGCGCCAGCACCGGCACGCTGATGAGCAACAGCCACGACAACCCGGCGTCCTGGTGCACGGCCATGACGATGCCGCCGATCGACATGATCGGTGCGGTGACCAGCATCGTGCAGGTCAGCTGCAGCAGCTGCTGGATCTGCCCGACGTCGTTGGTGGTGCGGGTCAGCAGCGTCGGGGCGCCGAACCGTGCCGTCTCGGCGGCGGAGAACGTCGTGACGTGCTGGAAGATCGCCGAGCGCAGGTCGCGCCCGAAGCTCATCGCCGCTCGCGAGCCGAAGAACACCGCGCCCACCGCGCACAGCACCTGCAGTCCGGTCACGCCGAGCATCACCCCGCCCAGGTCGATGATCCGGCCGGTGTCGCCCTTGGCCACTCCGTCGTCGATGATCGCGGCGTTGACGGTCGGCAGATACAGCGACGCCAGGGTGCTGATCACCTGAAGCCCGGCCACCACGGCCAGCAGAGACCGGTACGGCCGCACATACCGCCGCAGCACCGCCCAGAGCATCCAGCTACTGTCGCACACCGCGGCCGCACCCAACCTGTTTGGCCGCTCACGGAAAAACGAACCGGAAGTCCAGGTCAATCGGCATGTCGGTGGTTGCCCACACGGGGTGCAGCTACAGTGCATGGCGTGACTGGACGCGCGACGCCGATACGACGGACCCGCACCGCCATCCAGATGGCAGTGCTGGCTGCTGCCGTGGTTCCGGTGTTCGCTGCCTGCTCGGGTTCCGGCGAGTCGACGGGGCCGTCGGTGCCGTCAGCGTCGCCCTCGGCGACTGCCGCCGCCAAGCACGGGCCGTTCTTTCCGCAGTGTGGCGGGATCAGCGACCAGACGGTCGCGGAGCTGACCCAGGTGCAGGGTCTGGTCAACACCGCGGTCAACTCGTCGGGCTGTCAGTGGCTGCAAAGCGGCAGCATCCTGGGCCCGCACTTCTCGTTCACCTGGTTCCGGGGCAGCCCGATCGGGCGGGAACGCAAGACCGAGGAGTTGTCGCGCACCAGTGTGGACGACATCAACATCGAGGGACACAGCGGTTTCGTGGCCATCGGCCAGGACCCGTTGCAGAACACCTCCAACCTGTGCGAGGTCGGCATCCAGTTCGACGACGACTTCATCGAGTGGTCGGTCAGTTTCGACCAGAAGCCGTTTCCGGAACCATGCGGCGTGGCCAAGGAGCTCGCCCGTCAGTCGATTGTGAACTCGAAATGAGCGTGAGCAGGGTCCGTAAGGGACTCGCCGTCATGGTGGCCGGCCTGGCCGTGTTCGCCGGGCTGACCGGCTGCACCCGCACGGTCGAGGGTGTCGCCGCCAAGGAGGGTTCCGGCGGCGGACCCAGCAACAACAGGTCCGAGAAGCAGTACCCGAACCTGCTCAAGGAATGTGACGTCCTGACCCAGGACATCCTGGCCAAGACCGTGGGTGCGGATCCGCTGGACATCCAGAGCACCTTCGTCGGTGCGGTGTGCCGTTGGCAGGCGGCCAACCCGGCAGGCCTGATCGACATCACCCGCTTCTGGTACGAGCAGGGCAGCCTGGACAACGAACGCAAGGTGGCGCAGCAGCTGCAGTATGCGATCGAATCCCGCCGGATCAACGGGGTCGATTCGATCGTGATGAAGCCCAACGATCCCAACGGTGCGTGCGGTGTGGCCAGTGACGCCGCCGGCGTGGTGGGTTGGTGGGTGAACCCGCAGGCGCCGGGTATCGATGCGTGCTCGATGGCTATCAAGCTGATGGAGCTCACGCTCAACACCAATTCCTGAGCTTTCCCGCTCTCACCGCGGGATGTGGAAGGCGACCAGTTCGGCTCCGCCCAAACCCAGTTCGTGCCACGGGCTGGGCGTCTGCAGCACCGCAATGGCCGACGTGGGGAACTTCAGCGAAATCTCTTCGGCCGCTGCGGTATTGCTGCCATCGGACAGCCCGAGCGCTGTCGCCGAGATGGCCGGCTCGTGGCCGATCAGCAAGACCGTCGACGCGTCTGCACCGAACAGTGACTCGACGCCGTTGACCACATCGATCAAGGTGCCCGGCGTCGCGTCGTAGAGGCGGTCGACGTAGCGCACCGGTGCGTCGAGCCCGGTGCGGGCCAAGGTTTGCCGGGTACGGGCCGCCGTCGAACACAGCACCGCGTCGATCACCGGGACATTGGCCCTGATCCAGTCGCCGGCCAGCGCAGCCTCCCGGCTTCCCCGGGCCGCCAACGGGCGCTCATGGTCGGTGACTCCGTCGGGATAGTCCGACTTGGCGTGACGCAACAGCAGCAGGGTGTTGGTCCGAGTGCTCATCGGATGAGGTTATCGGGGCATCCGGCGCTGGGCCATGCCGATGCACCTACCGGGACTTGTCGGCGCCCGGCCCTACACTCGCCTTGCCTGACGATGAACGGACCGAAAGGACGGGCTGCGATGCGTTTTCTGCACACCGCCGACTGGCAGCTCGGTATGACTCGGCACTTTCTCAACGGTGAGGCGCAGCCACGATATTCGGCCGCTCGCCGGGACGCGGTGGCCGCGTTGGGTGCGCTCGCGGCCCGCACGGGAGCCGAGTTCGTGGTGGTGGCCGGCGACGTGTTCGAGCACAACCAGTTGGCTCCCCGTGAGGTCAGTCAGTCGCTGGAGGCCATGCGTGCCGTCGGTGTTCCGGTGTACCTGCTTCCGGGCAACCACGATCCGCTCGACGCGTCATCGGTGTACACCAGCGCGCTGTTCCTCGCCGAGCGTCCGGACAATGTCGTCGTGTTGGACCGCGTCGGTGTGCACACGGTACGGCCCGGCCTGGAGATCGTCGCGGCACCATGGCGATCGAAGTCGCCGACCACCGACCTGACCGGTGACGTGCTAGCCGGCCTGCCTGCCGACGGCGTGACCCGCATCGCGGTGGGCCACGGTGGGGTCGATGTGCTCGATCCGGACAAGGACAAGCCCTCATCGATCCGACTGGCCGCCCTCGAGGCCGCGGTGGCTCGCGGTGCAGTGCATTATGTGGCCTTGGGGGACAAGCACTCCCGCACCGAGGTTGGCTCGACCGGGCGGGTGTGGTACTCGGGGGCCCCCGAGGTCACAAACTATGACGACATCGAATCCGATTCGGGCCACGTACTTCTGGTCGACATCGATGAGACCGACCCGCAGCGTGCGGTGCAGGTCGGATCGGAACGGGTGGGCCGATGGCGGTTCGTCACTCTGCGCCGCGACGTGGACAGCGACCGCGAGGTGGCAGACCTCGACATCAACCTCGATCAGTTGGGCGACAAAGAACGCACCGTCGTGCGGCTCGCGCTGACCGGCTCGCTGACGGTGACCGCCAAGGCGGCGCTGGACGCGTGCCTCGACAAGTACGCCCGGCTGTTCGCGGCGCTGACGTTGTGGGAGCGGCACACCGACATCGCGGTGCTGCCTGCCGACGGTGAGTTCGATGATCTGGGCCTTGGCGGGTTCGCCGCGGCGGCGGTCGACGAGCTGGTCGCCACCGCGCGTTCCGACACCGATGGTGCCGAGGACGCGCGGGCCGCGCTCGGGCTGCTGCTGCGTCTGGTCGACGGTAGGGGAGCGGCATGAAACTGCACAGGCTCGTCCTGACCAATTATCGCGGGATCACCCACCGGGAGATCGAGTTTCCCGATCACGGTGTCGTCCTGGTCAGCGGCGCCAACGAGATCGGCAAGTCGTCGATGATCGAGGCGTTGGATCTGCTGATCGAGGCCAAGGACCGTTCGACCAAGAAGGACGTCAAGCAGGTCAAGCCCACACATGCCGATGTCGGCGCCGAGGTTACTGCCGAAATATCCACCGGCTCTTACCGTTTCGTGTACCGCAAGCGGTTCCACAAGCGGGCTGAGACGCAGCTGACGGTGCTGGCGCCGAAACGCGAACAGCTCAGCGGCGACGAGGCCCATGAGCGGGTCCTGGCCATCCTGAACGAAACCGTGGACACCGCGCTGTGGCAGGCGCAGCGGGTGCTGCAGTCGGCGCCGACCGCGCCGGTCGACCTGTCCGGCTCGGATGCGCTGGCCAGGGCACTGGATGTCGCTGCAGGCCAGACTGTTTCGCTCTCAGGCGACGAGCCGCTGCTCGTCGAGCGCATCGACACCGAATATGCGCGGTATTTCACCGCGACGGGCCGGCCCACCGGTGAATGGGCGGCGGCGGTCAAGCGGCTGGCCGAGGCGGACCAGGAGGTGGCCCACTGCGCGGCCGCGGTGGCCGAGGTCGACGACGCGGTACGCCGGCATGCCGAGCTGACCACCGAGGTGGACCGCCTGGCCGATGAACGGGCACAGGCCACGGTGCGGCTGACTGCGGCACGTACGGCCGCTGACGCGGTTGCGACGCTGACGGCCCAGCTCAAGGAGGCCGAGGTGGTGGCCGCGGCGGCCCAAGCCACCCACGGCGCGTCGATGTCGGCGCTGACCGAACGCCGTCGGCTGCGCGCCGACATCGACGAACGCATCGCGACGATCACCGAACTGACCGCCGCCGTCGTCGCCGCGGAGGCCGCCGCTGAGACGGCGCACCAGGTCCACGAGGCAGCCGAAGACGCCGCCGACCTGGCTCAGGCCGCGGTACACGATCGCGCGGACCGCGTCGACGCTGCCCGCGCCATGCTCGATCGCCTCGCCGCGCACGAAGAGGTCGAGCGGCTGGCGGTCCGGCTGGGCCGGATCGACACCGCTGCGCGTGACGTCGACCGGATCAACCACGAGCTCGACTCCATTGCCCTCGACGACGCGTCGATGCGGGCCATCGAAGCCGCTGCGGTCGCCGTCGAGCGGGCCGCCGGGCAGGACGAACTTGCTTCGGCGCGTATCGAACTCGTCGCTGCCACCGACATCGCGGTTCGCGTGGGCGACACCGACGTGGTGCTCGACGCCGGTGCCCGGTGGTCGACGAGCACCACCGCGCAGACCGAGGTCGAGGTGCCCGGCGCGCTGAAGCTGACAGTGGTGCCGGGCACGCCGGCGGCCAAGACCAGGGCCAAACTCGCCGCAGCGCAGGGTGTGCTGGCTACCGCGTTGTCCGCGGCCGGTGTCACGGATGTTGCCTCCGCCCGGGCGCTCGACGAGCGTCGGCGCGAGCTCATCGGGGCCCGGGGCCGGGCGCGGGCCACCGTGGACGCGTTGACCGGTGATGACCGGGTGACCGAGTTGCGGGCTCGGCTGGAGGCCCTCGGCGCGGACCAGCCGGCCGAAGCGGCGCTGTTCGACCTCGAGGGACCGGCCGACATCGCCACGGCCAGAACCGAACTCGAGGCGGCCGTCACGGCCCATCGGCAGGCGGTCGTCGACGCCGACACCCATCGCAAGGTGGCGACCTTGGCCACCCGGAAGCTGTCCGAGTCGACCACCGCCGTCACAGTGCTGCGCGAGAAGCTCACCGCGGCACAGGCCGAGCTGACTGTGGACACCGCGCGGCTCGCCGCGCAGCGCTCGGCCGTCGCCGACGACGAGTTGGCGCTGACGGCGCAGGCCGACGGCGATCGAGCCACGGCGGCCGCGGCGAGCGTCGCGGCCTTGCAAGGGGAACTTGCAGGCACCACACCGGATCTCGTGAAGGCCGAACTGGAAGCAGCGGTGCGCAACGCCGAGAGCCTCGGCGTCCGTCATGACGCGGCGGTCGACGCACTGCGTGAGGTCGCCGCCCAACTGAAGGTGTACGGCACCGAGGGGCGCAAGGGACATCTGGACGCCGCCGAGACCGAACGTGAGCATGCCACGGCCCAGTACCGGCAGGTGCACCGCCGGGCCCGGGCGGCCGAGATGTTGCGGTCGGTGATGAGCCGGCACCGAGATGCCACCCGGCAGCGTTACGCCGACCCGTTCCGGCTCGAGGTGCAGCGACTCGGTCGGCTGGTGTTCGGTGAGGACTTCGACGTCGATGTCGACAGTGATCTGCGGATCTGCACCCGCACGGTATCGGGCCGCACAGTGCCGTACGAGTCTCTTTCAGGAGGCGCCAAGGAGCAGTTGGCCATCGTGTCCCGGCTGGCCGGGGCCGCGCTGGTGGCCAAGGAAGACAACGTGCCGGTCATCATCGACGATGCGCTCGGTTACACCGATGCCGAGCGGCTGGTGAAGATGGGCGCGGTGTTCGATGCGGTCGGTGGTGACGGCCAGGTGATCGTACTGACCTGCAGCCCGCAGCGTTACGCCGGAGTTGGAGCCGTCCACCACATCGAGTTGTAACTGGCCGGAACCGGCGCGCAGGTGGCCGGCATACGCGGCACAATGGAGCGCGATGACGATGAACTCGAAGCGTCGGCGCAGGCATGCCAAACTTGCGGCGCAACCCGGCGTCCGCGCGGTCCGGCGGCCGCTGACACCTGGCAGCGACGAGCACTTCAACCTCTATTACGTCCGGTCAGGCCGCGAATCCGGTCATCCGGTGGTGATCATCCCGGGTGGTCCGGGTGTGGCCTCGATCCTGTCCTACCGCGGGTTGCGGCACCGCGCGGCGGCCCGCGGGGCCGACGTGATCATGGTCGAGCACCGGGGTGTGGGGATGTCGCGCCACACCGACGCGGGCGCGGATCTGCCGCCCGAGGCCATCACCGTCGACCAGGCCGTCGACGACATCGCCGCGGTCCTCGACGACGCCGGGGTGTCCACCGCATTTTTCTACGGCACGTCGTACGGCACCTACCTCGCGTCCGGCATCGGCGTGCGCCACCCGGAACGAGTCGAGGCGATGGTCCTGGATTCGCCGCTGCTGTCCACCGGCGACATCGACGCCATGCGGAAGGCCATCCGCGATCTGCTCTGGCACGGTGCGGATCCTGAGACCTCGGCGCTGGCGCCCAAGGTCCGCGAGCTCGCCGATGCCGGGGTCTTCAGAACGGCCGGCGGTCAACTCGCCGGGGCGCTGTACGGCTACGGCGGTGCAGACCTGCTCGACCGGGTGCTCGACCTCCTGCTCGGCGGACACACCATGGTGTGGTCGGTGTTGCGTCGACTGGACCGTATGTCCACGCGAAAAGTGCCGTACCGCAACGAGTCCGATCTGGTCGGTCGCATCGCATTCCACGAGTTGAACTTTGCGGGCATCCCCGACGGCCTGCCTCTGGACCCGGTGCTCGACCTCCATCTCGGCGGGCACGCCGAGCGTTACGAACCATTCGAGGCCGAGCCCTACGATCTGGTGGCAGAGATGCCGAACTTCCACTGGCCCACCGTCGTGGTATCCGGCGGACGCGATCTCACCACGCCGCCCGCAGTCGCCCAGCGCATCGCCGAGTTGGTCCCCGACGCCGTGCTGGTACCGATGCCCACCGCCGGGCACAGCGTCCTCGACACCCGTGAACGGGCCGCCCTCGCGGTAATTGACGCTGTGCGCGATGGTGCGGCCGAACAACTTTCGGCTGCCGCGCCGGAATTGGACGCGCTGCCGGTACGGGCCGGCCTGCGGCTGGCCGCGTCCGTGATCGCGGTGGGGGCCACCCTCGAGTCGGTGTTGCCGAACCGCGTGGCTACTTCATGAAGCCGATCTTGGTGTAGTCGGCGTCGGCCAGCCCGAAGGCGCCGAAGTTGGCCAGATTGCTGCGTACCGCGACGTTTCCGGGTGACTGGAACAGCGGCAGGCTGAACACCTCGGCGAAGAGCATCTTGTCCAGTTCGTTGGCCAGGGCCCGCGCCTTGTCAGGATCGAGCTCTTGCAGCGTCTGTTCGATCTTCGCGTCGATCTCCGGGCTGCCGATCTTGCCGAAGTTGCTCGCGCCGTTCTGGGTATAGATCTGGGTCAGCGACCCCAGCGGGAACGCGTCACCGAGGAAGCCGAACTGCGCGATGTCGAAGTCGCCCTTGTTGATGTAGTTGGTGAAAAACCCGTTGCCGGGTTTGGTGTCGATGACGAGCTTCACCCCGATCTGAGCAAGAGTGTTCTGCGCGACCTGCGCGACTTGGCGGGTAGTGCCCGCGTCGTAGAGCACGTCGCGGACCACCAGCGGCTTGCCGTCCTTCTCCCGGAACTGCCCGTTGAGCTTCCAGCCCAGGGCGTCCAGTTCGGACTTGGCCTTCTCGGGATCGAACGCCACCTCGGCGCTGTTGTCCTGATAGCCCTTCTGCCCGGCGACGTAGATGTGGTTGTTCAACGGCACCGGATTGTCCGTGAGGCCGCGCTGGGTGATGTTGGCGATGGCTTGGCGGTCGATGCCCTTGGCCACGGCCTGGCGCAGCGCCTTATCGGCCAGGATGGACCCGGGAGCGCCGTTGAACGTGAAGTGGTACCAGCTCGGGCTGGGGGCCCGGCGGATCGAGATCCCCGGGGTGTTGCGCGCGATGGTCAGCTCGTCCAGTGACGCCGTCCCGGTGGCATCGATCGCATTGTTCTGCAGCGCCGGGATGCGCGCCGCGTCGTCGAGCACCGAGAACGTCATACTGTCCAGCAGCGGCGGGGTACCCCACCACTTCGGGTTGCGGGTCAAGGTGATTCGTTGTGCACCTCGGTCGATATTGGACACGATGAACGGGCCTGCTGACGGGCCGGGCCCGTTGAGCTGGCCCTTGTTGAAGACCTCGGGGTCGGCGGTCATGCTCTTGGGCAGCAACCGGCCGTTGCCGGCGAACATGCCCCGCCAATCCGCGTACGGCTCGGCGAACGTCATGATCGCCTGCCGGTCGTCGACCCCGCGGGTGACCGAGGCGACCCGTTCGCTGCCGTTGGGTGCGGCGATGATGAACGCCGGGTTCTTCCCGTTGGTCGCGTCGACCTGTGACTTGATGTCCTCCCAGGTGATCGGGGTGCCGTCGGACCACACGGCCTTCGGATTGATCGTGTAGGTGACCACCTGCGGGTTGGTGGAGGTCAGTTCGACGTTGGTGAAGTAGTCGGTATAGACCTTCGTGGTGCCGTCGGCGGCGACGACGAACGCCCGCGGCAGCGTCGGCTTGGACAGCGAGCCGACATCACCGGTATTGCCGTCGAGCTGCAGCGGGTTGAAGTTGGACGGGAACTCGGTGAGTGCCAGCCGCAGGTTGCCACCTTGTCTGAGGTTTGCCACATCCTGAGGGTTGACGTCGCTCGTGGTGCCGATCTCGGCATTACCGCCGGCCGAAGGGACCTCATGGTCGCCACCCGAGCACGCGGTCAGCGTGAGTGCGGTGGCGAGGGCGGCGATGGCGAGGCGACGCAGGTTCATCCTGTTCACCCCGCCGATGCTAGAGGTAGCAACGCGGGGCCGCGGCGTGACCCCGATTCTCAGGCGCCGAAATCAGCTCGGCCGGGGCTGCGGCACCGCCGACAGCAGCCGCCGGGTGTATTCGTGCTGAGGGTCGGCGAAAATCTTGTCACCCGAGCCTTGTTCGACGATCGCGCCCTGATACATGACGGCCACGTCGTGCGCGAGATGCTTGACCACCGACAGGTCGTGGGAGACGAACAGATAGGACAGGCCGAGCTCGTCCTGCAGGTCGAGTAGCAGGTTGATGATGCCGGCCTGGATCGACACGTCGAGGGCCGACACGGGTTCGTCGAGCGCCAGGATCTTGGGCTGCAGCGCCAGCGCCCGGGCGATGCCGATGCGTTGTTTCTGCCCGCCGGAGAACTCCGCCGGGTAGCGGCTGGCGTCGGCGCGCCGCAACCCGACCACCTCGAGCAGCTCGGCCACCCGCTCATCGGTGTGGTGCTTGTCGAAACCGTTGGCGGACAACGGTTCGGCGAGCACGTCGAAAACCGGCAGGCGGGGATCGAGCGAGGCCACCGGGTCCTGGAAGACGACCTGCAGGTCGGTGCGCATCTCACGCCGGGTGTGACGGTCCAGGGCCGCCACGTCGGTGCCCAGCACCTCGATCGAACCGGATTGCGGCGCAGTCAGATTCAGAATCTGGTGCAGCGTGGTGGATTTACCGGACCCGGATTCACCGACGATGCCCAAGGTGCGGCCCTGCCGCAGTTCGAAGCTGACGTTGTCCACCGCGCGGACCTCGCCGACCTGCCGGCGGAACACCACGCCCTTGGTGAGCCGGTAGGTCTTCTCCAGATCGCGCACCCGCAGCACCACGGGCGCATCGGTGGGCGGCACCTGCGTGCGGGCCGCCGGCACCTGGTAGATGTCCGAGGCGCTGCGGCCGCGCACCTTGTCGGTGCGGATGCACGCCGCCCGGTGGCCCATGAGCCGATGGTCCTCCTCGCGTGCGGCGCCGGTCACCGTCACCAATTCGGGCTCAGCCGCACGGCAGTCGTCGATCGCCAGCGGGCAGCGCGGTGCGAACGGGCAGCCGTGCGGTGTCGCGGTGAGCGACGGGGGAGCGCCGGGAATCGGCACCAACCGCGTGCCCTGCGGTGCGTCCAGCCGCGGCACCGAGCCGAGCAGGCCGATCGTGTAAGGCATTCGCGCGTCGCGGTACAGCTCGCCGACCGTTGCGTCCTCGACGGCGCGCCCGGCATACATCACCAGGGCCCGGTCGGCGAACTCGGCGACGACCCCCAGATCGTGGGTGATGATCAGCACGCCCGCACCGGTGACATCTCGCGCAGTCTTGAGTACGTCGAGGATCTGGGCCTGCACGGTGACGTCCAGCGCCGTCGTAGGCTCGTCGCAGATCAACAGATCGGGATCGTTGGCGATCGCGATGGCGATGACCACGCGCTGGCGTTCGCCGCCGGACAATTCGTGTGGGAAGGCCCGCGCCCGGCGTTCCGGTTGTGCGATGCCGACCAGCTCCAGCAGTTCGACCGCGCGGGCCCGAGCCGCCCGCCGCGTGAGATCGCGGTTGTGCACCTCAAGTGCCTCGGCAATCTGATCGCCGACCGTATAGACGGGGGTCAACGCCGACATCGGATCCTGGAACACCGTGCCGATGGCGTTGCCCCTGACGCGTGACAGCTCCGCGTCCGATTTCCCCAGTAGCTCTTCGCCGCGCAGCCGCACCGATCCGGACACCTCGGCGAACTCGGGCAGCAGGCCCACCACCGACATGGCGATGGCCGATTTCCCGGCACCGGACTCGCCGACGAGGGCCACCACCTCGCCGGCGGCGACGTGAAAGTCCACGCCGCGCACGGCGGCCACCGGATCAGCGTCGGTCGGAAACGTCACCGTCAGATCGCTGACCTCGAGCAGGCTCATGTGCGCTTCTTCCGCCGCAGCTGGCCGCTGCCCGGATCGAGCGCGTCGCGCAGGCCGTCACCGGCGAGGTTGGCGCACAGGATGATCAGCACCAGGACACCGGCGGGGAAGAGGAACACCCACGGAAAAGTGGTAGCGGATTTGGTGCCGTCGGCGATCAGCGTGCCCAGCGACACATCAGGCGGCTGGATGCCGAAACCCAGGAAGCTCAAGCCGGTTTCGGCCAGGATCGCGATGCCGACATTGAGCGCGGCGTCGATGATCAGCAGCGACGCCACATTCGGCACGATGTGGCGCACGATGATCCGCCAGCTGCGCACGCCCATATACCGTGCGGCGACGACGAATTCGCGCTCGCGCAACGTCATCGTCATACCGCGCACGATGCGCGAGCTGATCATCCAGCTGAACAGTGAGAACAGCACGATCAGCCAGAAGACGCGATCGGACTGGCCCAGTCGCGGAGTGACGATCGCGATCAGGATGAAGCTGGGCACCACCAGCAGCACGTCGACCACCCACATCAGTGCCCGGTCGCGCCAGCCGCCGAAATAGCCTGCGATCGAACCGACCGTGGCGGCGATGACCGTCGAGATGAGCGCCACGCAGACGCCGATCAGCATGGATTTCTGCATGCCGCGCAGGGTTTGGGCCAACAGGTCCTGGCCCAGTGCGTTGGTGCCGAACCAGTGCGTGGTCGACGGCGGGGTCTGTAGCGCGTAGTAGTCCAGGTCGGTGTAGTTGTACGGCAGCAGCGGGGGCAGGGCGTAGCAGCCGACGAACATCACCGCCAGCACGACCAGCGCCGCCACCGCCGGTTTGTTCCGCATGAACCGGCGGAAGACGAGCGTGCGCCGGGTGGCGAACTCCTCGGTGTGCAGGCCCGAGCGCGCCGACGTCGCGGTCTTCGCGGCAGAAGCGTCGCTCATGTCACCCGCACTCTCGGATCAAGGGCCGCATAGATGACGTCGGACAGCAGACCGGCCAGCAGCACGACGGACCCGGTGAAAACCGTGATGGCGGCGATGATGTTGGTGTCCTGCGTCGCGATGCCCTGGACCACCCACTCGCCCATACCGTGCCAGCCGAAGATCTTCTCGACGAACACCGCGCCCGTGACCAGCCCCGCGATTCCGTAGGCGAACAGCGTGGCCATCGGGATCAGCGCGGTGCGCAGACCGTGTTTGAACAGCGCTTGTCGCCGGGTCAGCCCTTTGGCTCGCGCGGTGCGGATGAAGTCCTGGCCGAGCACGTCGAGCATGGCGTTGCGTTGGTAGCGGCTGTATCCCGCGATAGCCGACAGGGCCAGCGTGAAGGTTGGCAGCGCGAGGTGCTGCAACCGGTCGACGAACTGGTCGAGGCTGCCGCCGACGACGTCGGGGGACGTCTCCCCGGTGTATTCGAACAGTCGCACGCCCAGTATCGAATTGACGTCGAGCGCGGCCAGAATCAGCAGGTTGGCGATGACGAAGGTCGGGGTGCTGATCACCAGCAGGGACAGCAAGGTGATGACCCGGTCGGAGAGCCGGTACTGGCGGATCGCGCCCCAGGCCCCGACGACGACGCCGATCACGGTGCCCAGTACCGAACCGATGACCAGCAACCGCAGGCTGACACCGATACGGCGCCACAGTTCGTCGGATACCGGTTGTCCGGCCACCGTGGTGCCGAAGTCGCCGCGAACCGCTCCCGCGGCCCAGTCCAGGTATCGGATCGGGATGGGCTTGTCGAGGCCGAGTTCAGCCGCCTTGGCATCGATGGTGGACTGCGGCGGGCGCGGATTGCGCTGCAGCAGGCTGTCGAGGGGTTCGAAGGCGTACGAGGTCAAGGTGAACGTCAGAAACGACGCCAGCGCCAGCAGCACGATGTAGTTGAGCAGCCGGCGCGCCAGGAAGCGCGTCATCCGGTTGGTCCCTGCTGCATGGGACACACAGTAGAAGAGGCTGGCCCCGACTGCCCTCAAGGTACGGGTCCGGCGCGCCCGTAGCCGGCTGGTTGGGAATTTTCAGCGCGCGCCCAGCGTCTTCAAAGATGTGGCGGGTTGACTGGATACCACCTGGCGATTTCGCCAACGCTGACTGAAAGATCAATCAAGGGGCGAGTCATGACCAACGGAAAGCCTGACAACGTGAAGTTCGTCGCTGCGATTGCCGGAGGCGCCGCAGTCGTCGCGCTCGGCGCGCTGGGCTTGATCAGCCACCAGCAGCCATCCGCCGTCGCGACCAGCACCATGAACATCGGGTCGACCGTTACCGAGACCACCCCGCCCACAGCGCCCGCCACTTCGATGGCTGTACCCGGGATCAAGGGATACACGCCACCAGAAGGCTTCGCGACAACTCACTGACCCGGGGCTTCGGTCTCGCCGATGCTGCTCACGGTCGCTGTCGTGCCGGAGCGTGTCGCCCGGACGAGCACGTGGTCGTTGACCGCCCACGTCGGTTTCAGCGTCGACGGCAGGGTGTAAGCCTGACTGAACCCGTCGGTGCTTGCAACTGTCACCGAATCGGCCGTCAACGCCGTGATCACGCCGACCTGGGTGAGGTCTGTGGTGTAGCCACCGTGCCCGTCCTGACGGACGGATTCGCTGTGAACCGTTGCGGCGTCGGCGTTGTCGCGCATGGGCCGACCCCAGGGCGGGGGACCGTCGCCGTGGTGGCCGGGTGGGCCGGCTTCACCCATGCCCGGGGAATCGGTCGCGGCGTATACCGCGGCGCCGCCGAGTCCGGCTATCGCCGCGGCGATACCGACGGCGGCGACCGTTAGCCTCATGCTCATGGCACCTACCGTGCAGGTGTCGTCTGTGCGTCGGCTGTGAATGAAGTCAGCGGCAGATGAGCGCGAGTCTCACAGCTGGGGCATAGATGCCCCACAGTCATGGCTCATCACTTCACCGAATAATGGGTGTGTGCCTGCAGCCGTCAACGACAACGAACCTGCCCGTGCCGTGATGCGCCGCGCCGATGGCAACCCGATCCAGGTGCTCGTCGTCGACGACGAGCCGGTGCTGGCCGAACTGGTGTCGATGGCGTTGCGCTACGAGGGCTGGGATATCGCCACCGCCGGTGACGGTGCGACCGCCATCGCCGCGGCCCGCGAAAGCCCGCCCGACGTGGTGGTACTCGACGTGATGCTGCCCGATATGAGCGGGCTGGAGGTGTTGCAGAAGCTGCGTGAGCAGATCCCAGGACTGCCGCTGCTGCTGCTCACCGCGAAGGACTCGGTGGAGGACCGGATCGCCGGTCTGACCGCGGGCGGCGACGACTACGTCACCAAACCCTTCAGCCTCGAAGAGGTCGTGCTGCGATTGCGTGCCTTGCTTCGGCGCACCGGCGTGACCAGTGAGGATGGCGGCGCAAAGATCGTCGTCGGCGACCTGGTTCTCGACGAGGACAGTCACGAGGTGACCCGTGCCGGTGAGCCCATCACGCTGACCGCGACCGAATTCGAACTGCTGCGCTTCATGATGCGCAATGCCAAGCGGGTGCTGAGTAAGGCCCAGATCCTCGACCGGGTGTGGAGCTACGACTTCGGTGGCCGCTCGAACATCGTCGAGCTCTACGTGTCGTATCTGCGTAAGAAGATCGACAGCGGCCGCGAACCGATGATCCACACACTGCGCGGCGCGGGTTATGTCCTCCGCCCCCCGCGCTGAGGTCCCGGAGTTGTCGGCGTCGGGCGTAAGGCCGTCGGGAACCAAGTGGTGGCAACCACGGACCTGGTCGCTGCGCCGGCGCCTGGTGCTGACTCAGGTGGCCCTGCTCGCTGTGGTGTGCGTCAGCATCGGTGTCGCGACCGAGTTTGCGCTGCAACGGTTCTTGATGAACCAGCTGGACGATCAGGTGATGGAGGCCGGCCGCCGGTCGGCCGCCATCTACGAGCTGCCGCCGCCCCCGATGATGTTTCCGACGATGGAGCGGCACCATCTCCTGTTCGATCCCGAGCGTGGCCCCGGGCCGGGATTTCTCAACGCGCCGGGCCAGGCCGCCCGCACGGTCGGCGCGGTCGTCGCGCCCGACCAGCCGATCGACGCCGGGGTGATCACCTCCGACGGGGATCGTGTCTTCGTCAGCGCCGCGGCCGCCGACCAACTGGGCCAGGTAGCGCCTGATCACACCCCGAGGACCATCGACCTGGACGGGCTCGGGCGATACCGGGTGATCGGGCTGCATCCCCGTCACGGAGGCCGACAGATCATCGTCACGGGGTTGCCCACCGCGGTGGTGGACGACACCCTGCTTTGGGTGCTCGGCATGTTCGCGGTGCTCGCCGTCGTCGCGCTGATCGCCGCGACGCTCGGCGGGATCCTCATCATCAGGCGCCAACTCGCCCCGCTGTCAAGGGTTTCCGCGGCAGCGCGGGCTGTGGCCGATCTGGAACTGGACCGCGGCGAGGTGCGGCTGCCCACCCCGATCGTCAAGGTCGACCCGGCCAGCGCGCACACCGAGGTGGGACAGCTGGGCACGTCGCTGAACCGCATGCTCGACCGGATCGCGAATGCCCTCTCCGCCCGGCATGCCAGTGAAACCCGCGTGCGCCAGTTCGTCGCCGACGCCAGCCACGAACTGCGGACGCCGCTGGCTGCCATCAGGGGTTACACCGAGCTTGCTCAGCGTAAACGCGACGATCTGCCTGTCGATGTCGCTCACGCGATGAAGCGCGTCGAATCCGAGACCGTGCGCATGACTCAGCTGGTCGAGGACATGCTGCTGCTGGCGCGTCTCGATGCCGGGCGGCCGTTGGAGCGCGAGTCGGTGGACCTGTCCCGGCTGGTCGTCGACACCCTCAGCGATGCACACGTCGCCGGACCGCAGCATCAGTGGTCGCTGGAGTTGCCCGATGACCCGGTGGTCGTGGACGGTGACGAGGCCCGGTTGCATCAGGTGTTGGCCAATTTGCTGGCCAACGCGCGGACCCATACCCCGCCGGGAACCTCTGTCACCGTGACTCTCGAACCCGATCACGACGGGTCGGTTGCACTGACCGTCGCCGACGACGGGCCGGGCATACCGCAATCGCTGCAGCCCGAGGTGTTCGAACGGTTCGCCCGCGGGGACTCGTCGCGGTCACGGCGGGAGGGCAGCACCGGGCTCGGATTGGCGATCGTCGCCGCCGTCGTCAAGGCGCACGGCGGCACCATCAAGGTGCGCAGCGCCCCTGGTGCGACGGCGTTCACCGTTCGCCTTCCCCGTGTTCAGCCCTCACAGTCGACGCACAGGTCGGACCAATCGGACACCAAGTTGCCATCGCAACGATGAAAGGGTGAGCCTGGTTGCTGTCGACCCTGTCGTGGAAGAGGTTGGGGCACAGGAACAGCCCCTGAAACTGCACATGGCCGGCCGCGAACGCCTGGCGTTGGCGGCACTGTTGGTGACCACCGCGGCGTTGTACCTGTGGAACCTGTCGATCAGCGGTTGGGCCAACGCGTTCTACTCCGCCGCCGCCCAGGCGGGCAGCAGCAACTGGACCGCGATGCTGTTCGGCTCGAGCGACGCCGCGAACGCCATTACCGTCGACAAGACGCCGGCCGCCCTGTGGATCGTCGACATCTCGGTACGGCTGTTCGGGCTGAACCCGTGGAGCATCCTGGTACCCCAGGCACTGGAGGGTGTCGCGGCCGTCGCGGTGCTCTACGCGGCGGTCCGCCGGGCCGCAGGGCCCGCCGCGGCACTGCTGGCCGGCACCGTGCTGGCGCTGACGCCGGTGGCCGCGTTGATCTTCCGGTTCAACAATCCCGACGCGCTGCTGGTGCTGCTGCTGGTCGTGGCGGCCTACTGCGTGCAGCGCGGCATCGAGAAAGACGCGACCCGGTGGTGGTTCGTCGGGGCGGGCGCGGCCGTCGGCTTCGGCTTCCTGGCCAAGATGCTGCAGGCGTTCCTGGTGTTGCCGGGATTGGCCGCTGCGACGCTGATCGCGGGTGATCGGTCCATGCGCCGGCGGGTGGGTGATGTCCTGGTGGCCGGTGCGGTCATGGTGGTCAGCGGCGGGTGGTATCTGCTGCTGGTCGAGCTGTGGCCTGCGTCCTCGCGGCCATACATCGGCGGGTCGCAACACGACAGCATCGTCGAACTGGTGTTGGGCTACAACGGTTTCGGCCGACTCACCGGTGACGAGACCGGCGGGCTGGGCAACATGAACTTCGACGCGGGCGCCGGGCGGCTGTTCGGCTCGCAGATGGGTGGCGACATCGCCTGGCTGCTGCCGGCAGCACTGATCTGCCTGGTCGCTGGACTTGTCATCACCCGGCGTGCACCCCGCACCGATCGCACCCGGGCTGCACTGCTGCTGTGGGGCGGCTGGCTGATGGTCACCGCGGTGGTGTTCAGCTTCATGAGCGGAATCGTGCACCCGTACTACACGGTGGCGCTGGCGCCTGCCGTCGGTGCGCTCATTGGTATCGGTGCGACTTTGATGTGGCAGCGGCGCAACGACATTCGTGCGGCCACCGCGATGTCGGGCACGGTGCTGGTCACGGCGATACTGGCCGCGATACTGCTGGCCCGCAACGGCGACTCGATGCCGTGGCTGCGCGGGGCGGTCGCGGTCGGCGGAGTGGGAGCGGCCGCGCTGCTGCTGATGAATAGATGGCTGGACCGCCGGGCGGTGCCTGCCGTGGCGACCCTGGCGCTGCTGTCCTGTCTCGCCGGGCCCGCGGCCTATGCGGTCGCGACCGCGGCCAATCCGCACAGCGGCGCCATTCCTTCAGTAGGACCGTCGCGCGGCGGCGGATTCGGTGGCATGTTCGGTGCGCCCGATCCCGGTCCCGCTCTGACAGCGAGGCTCTCGGCCGGCGCCGCGGACTACACCTGGGCGGCGGCGGTGGTCGGTTCGAGCAATGCGGCCGGATACCAATTGGCCACGGGCGCACCGGTTATGGCTGTCGGCGGCTTCAACGGTACGGATCCGGCGCCGACTCTCGACGAGTTCATAGGCTATGTCGATCAACACCGGATCCACTACTTCATCCAGAGCCGGATCATGGGTGGCTTCGGTGGACGTACGACCAGTGGCAGCCAGGATGCCTCCGACATCGCCGACTGGGTCGAGAACCACTTCAACGCCGTCACCGTCGACGACGTGACCATCTACGACCTGACGCAACGTGGCCAGAACACATAGCCGGCGCATAGCTTCGCCCAACGGGGAACACACACCACCGGAGAATTCTGAAGACATGACAGAAATCGCCACGCGGTCGGACTTCCACTTCGACGCTGATTACGACACCGCTTATGACGGCGACGTACCCGCGGGCCGGTTCCATTTCGCGTCGCGGCCCAATGCCGCGGTGGCCGCCCGCGCCGCGGGGGTCCCGGTACTCGATGTGGTGGTGCCGGTCTACAACGAACAAGCGGCGCTGGCGCATTCGGTGCACCGGCTGCACCGCTACCTGCGGGAAAACTTCGCCCTGCCGACCCGCATCACCATTGCCGACAATGCCAGTGTCGACGACACCCCGCTGATCGCCGCCGAACTGGCCGCCGAACTCAGCGATGTGCGCGTGGTACGGCTGGAGCAAAAAGGCCGCGGGCGCGCCCTGCACGCGGTGTGGTCCACGTCGGACGCTCCGGTACTGGCGTACATGGACGTCGACCTGTCCACCGATCTGGCCGCACTCGCACCGCTGGTGGCCCCGCTCATCTCCGGCCATTCGGATCTGGCGATCGGCACTCGGTTGAGCCGCGGCTCGCGGGTGATCCGCGGTGCCAAGCGCGAATTCATCTCGCGCTGCTACAACCTGATCCTGAAATCGACGTTGTCGGCCCGGTTCTCCGACGCACAGTGCGGTTTCAAGGCGATCCGCGCCGACGTCGCACACGAGCTGCTGCCGTACGTTGCCGACACCGGCTGGTTCTTCGACACCGAGTTGTTGGTGCTGGCCGAGCGCAGCGGCCTGCGCATCCACGAAGTGCCCGTGGATTGGGTCGACGATCCGGACAGCCGGGTCGATATCGTCGCCACCGCCACCGCAGACCTCAAGGGCATCGGCCGGCTGTTGCGCGGGTTCGCCAACGGCTCGATTCCGGTCAATGCCATTGCCGCCCAGATCGGTTCGTCGCGCAAATCGGCGCCGCCGAGATCCCTGCTGCGTCAGACGGTGCGCTTCGGAGCCGTCGGCGTGGTGTCCACGCTGGCCTACCTGCTGCTGTTCGTGGCGCTGCGGGCGGGCCTGGGTGCGCAGGCAGCAAACTTGGTCGCGCTGTTGGTGACGGCGATCGGAAACACCGCCGCCAACCGGAGGTTCACCTTCGGCATCGCCGGTGCAGGAAACGTCACGCGGCATCATCTCGAGGGCCTCATCGTGTTCGGCATAGCGTTGTCGATCACCAGCGGCTCACTGGGTCTGCTGCACTTGCTGACTCCGGTCCCGCACCGCGCAGTCGAACTCGGCGTGCTGGTGGCAGCGAACCTGGTGGCGACGGTTGTCCGCTTCGTGCTGTTACGCGGCTGGGTGTTCCACCCGTCCCGGACGCGACGCTGAACCGCCAGAGCAGAAAGACGACGGAAGATGTTGACTATCCCTGATTCACAATTGGATGCCGTGACGGTACCCGATGAATCCGCGGCCCCGGTGCAGCCCCGCTGGGTGCGCCCCTCCTACTGGGCACTGCTCGCGGCCACCGCGGTGCTGTACTTGTGGGGGCTCGGCTCGGCAGGTTGGGCCAACAGCTACTACGCCGCCTCCGCACAGGCCGGCACCCAGTCCTGGAAGGCCTGGCTGTTCGGATCGCTGGATCCCGGTAACGCCATCACGGTCGACAAGCCTCCGGCGGCGATGTGGGCAATGGGCTTGTCCGGCAGGCTGTTCGGCTTCAATGAGTTCACGATGCTGCTGCCGCAGGCGCTGATGGGTGTGGCCGCGGTGGCCGTGCTCTACGCGACCGTGCGGCGCAGCAGCGGTCCGGGTGCGGCGTTGATTGCGGGTGCGGTCCTCGCGCTGACCCCGGTGGCCACCGTGATGTTCCGGTACAACAACCCCGATGCGCTGCTGGTGCTGCTGCTGGTCGTGGCCGCCTACTGCATGGTGCGCGCGATCGAGAACGGCGCCACTCGTTGGGTCGCGCTGACCGGTGTCGTGGTGGGCTTGGCCTTCCTGACCAAGATGCTGCAGGCGTTCCTGCCGCTGCCGGGCCTGGCGCTGGCGTTTCTGGTCGCCGCCCCCATCCCGCTGTGGAAGCGCATCGGCGCGCTGGCCGTCGGGGTGGCGACGATGATCGTGTCTGCCGGCTGGTACATCGCCCTGGTGGCGCTGTGGCCTGCCGACTCCAGGCCGTACATCGCGGGCTCGAGCGACAACAGCCTGCTGCAGCTGGCCTTCGGTTACAACGGGATTGACCGCATTGTCGGGCAGAACCAGCCGGGTGGTGGGTTCGGCCCCGGTCCGGGCGGTGGTGGGCCGAACCTGTTCTTCGGCGGTCAGGCCGGCATCAGCCGCATGTTCGGGCAGTCGATGGGTACCGAGGCCTCTTGGCTGCTGCCTGCGGCGCTGATCGGGCTGGTGGTCCTGCTCTGGCTGACCCTGCGAGCCGCGCGCACCGACAAGCTCCGCGCCGGCGCACTGCTGTGGGGTGGTTGGCTGCTGGTCACCGGTGCGGTGTTCAGCTTCATGGACGGCATCATCCACCCGTACTACACGGTGGCGTTGGCTCCGGCGATCGCCGCGCTGGTGGGTATGTCGGTGGCCGCACTCTGGCCGCTGCGTGCACAGCTGCTGCCACGGCTGGTGCTCGCAACGATGTTGGCGGCCACGGGAATCTGGGCCTTCGCCCTACTCGACCGCACGCCGGAGTGGCTGCCTGCGCTGCGATGGATCGTCGTCATCGGTGCCGTTGCGGTCGCGGTGGTGCTGGCCGTCGGCGGCCACCGGCTGGGCCGCGCGACTGCGGTGGTGGCCTTGGCGGCCACGGTGTTCGGGCTCGGTGCGACTGTGGCCTACTCGATCGAGACGGTGGTGAGCAGTCACAGCAGTGGGCCGATGCCGACGGCAGGGCCCAAGCAGGGCATGGGGTTCGGCGGTCCGGGCGGACATGGTGGGCCAGGTGGGCCCGGTGGGCCCGGTGGGCCAGGCGGGTTCGGCAAGACCGACGACGCTGCGCTGGGTGAGCTGATGACGGGGCTCAACAACCGTTGGGCCGCAGCAAGTGTCGGCTCGATGATGGTCAGCGACCTGGAGCTCAAGACCGGTGCTTCGTTGATGGCGATCGGTGGATTCACCGGCGGTGACAACTCGCCCACCTTGGCCCAGTTCCAGCAGTACGTCGCCAACGGTGAGGTGCGGTACTTCTTCGACCGGCCCGCCGGTGACCGTGGTGGTCCGCCGCACGACCCGCACGGCAGTGCCGGTGACATCACCAACTGGGTCAAGGCGCACTTCACTCCGCAGGACATCGGCGGGATCACCGTCTACGACCTGCAGCACCCGCGCGCGTAACTTTTCTCCCGCGAGCAGACGCGGAGGTATCCCGACACGCCGGTGTTGAGGAGCCTCCGCGTCTGTTCGGCGATTTCACACTCGCGAGCGGGTCGCTCTACCGCATGGCGATCACCGCTGTGCCCCTTGCCACGGAGCGGCCGGACGTTGACACATGCCCAGGCGGCTCGATAGATTCCAGCGATGCCCATAATCCCGGTCATTTCTACCAACTTAATAGGGAAGTTATGACCACCGTGCTGAAGTCCGACACACAGGCGGGGCACTACGAGCTGAGCCATCTGCGCTCGCTGGAAGCCGAAGCCATCCACATCATCCGCGAGGTCGCGGCCGAGTTCGAGCGGCCGGTGCTGCTGTTCTCGGGCGGCAAGGACTCGATCGTGATGCTGCAACTGGCGATCAAGGCGTTCAAGCCGGGCCGCCTGCCGTTCCCGGTGATGCACGTCGACACCGGGCACAACTTCGACGAGGTGCTGCAGACGCGCGACGAGCTGGTCGCCGAACACGGCGTGCGGCTCGTGGTGGCAAAGGTGCAGGACGACGTTGATGAGGGACGCGCGGTCGACAACGGTCCGTCCCGCAACCCGCTGCAGACGGTCACGTTGCTGCGCGCCATCCGGGAGAACAAGTTTGACGCCGCATTCGGCGGGGCCCGTCGCGACGAGGAGAAGGCGCGCGCCAAGGAGCGCGTGTTCTCCTTCCGCGATGAGTTCGGCCAGTGGGACCCCAAGGCGCAGCGCCCCGAGCTGTGGAACCTGTACAACGGTCGCCACCACAAGGGCGAGCACATCCGTGCCTTTCCGATCTCCAACTGGACCGAGTTCGACATCTGGTCCTACATCGGTGCGGAAAAGATCAAGCTGCCCACGATCTATTACGCGCACCAGCGCAAGGTTTTTGAGCGCGACGGCATGCTGCTCGCCGTACACCGTCACCTGC
Organism: Mycobacterium sp. 141; assembly: GCF_000382405.1. Lineage (GTDB taxonomy): Bacteria > Actinomycetota > Actinomycetes > Mycobacteriales > Mycobacteriaceae > Mycobacterium. The sequence goes on along the minus strand of NZ_KB908258.1, from coordinate 200,497 downwards.
AGCCGCGCAAAGATGAGCCGGTGATCGAGAAGTCCGTGCGCTTCCGCACCGTCGGCGACGTCACCTGCACCGGCTGCGTCGAATCGACGGCGGCCACGGTGTCCGAGGTCATCGCCGAGACCGCGGTGTCGCGGTTGACCGAGCGCGGCGCGACGCGTGCCGACGACCGGATCTCGGAGGCGGGTATGGAAGACCGTAAGCGCGAGGGGTACTTCTGATGGGGCGAGCGAAGCGACGGGGGATCTGAATATGGGGCGAGCGAAGCGACGGGGGATCTGAATATGGCGACTCTTCTCCGCTTGGCCACCGCGGGGTCCGTCGATGACGGCAAGTCGACCCTGATCGGCCGGCTGCTCTATGACTCGAAAGCTGTCATGGAGGATCAGCTCGCCGCCGTCGAGCGCACCTCCAAGGAACGCGGCCACGACTACACCGACCTGGCACTGGTCACCGACGGTCTGCGCGCCGAGCGGGAGCAGGGCATCACCATCGACGTCGCATACCGCTACTTCGCCACGGCCAAGCGAAAATTCATCATCGCCGACACCCCGGGGCACTTGCAGTACACGCGCAACATGGTGACCGGAACGTCCACCGCGCAGTTGGCCATCGTGCTGGTCGATGCCCGCCACGGCCTGCTCGAGCAGTCCCGACGGCACGCGTTTCTGGCTTCTCTGCTGGGCATCCAGCACATCGTGCTCGCGGTCAACAAGATGGACCTGATCGACTGGGACCAAGAGCGTTTCGAGGCAATCCGCGACGAGTTCCACGCGTTCGCCGCCCGGCTCGACGTCCACGACGTGACGACGATCCCGTTGTCGGCGCTGCTCGGCGACAACGTGGTGACCAAGTCCGATGTGACGCCCTGGTACGAGGGTCCCGCGCTGCTGAGCCATCTGGAAGACGTCTACATCGCCGGTGACCGCAACCTCGTCGACGTACGTTTCCCGGTGCAGTACGTGATCCGGCCGCAGACGCACGAGCATGCTGACCACCGCAGCTACGCGGGCACGGTCGCCAGTGGCGTGCTCCGCACCGGCGATGACGTCGTCGTGCTGCCTGCGGGCAAGTCGACCCGGATCACCGCGATCGAAGGGCCGTCCGGGGTCGTTGACGAGGCCTTCCCGCCGATGGCGGTGTCGATCAGCCTGTCCGACGACATCGACATATCCCGCGGCGACATGATCGCCCGACCGAACAACCAACCGCGCGTGGTTCAGGATTTCGACGCCACGGTGTGCTGGATGGCAGACGATGCGTCCTTGGAGCCCGGCCGCGAGTACCTGGTCAAGCACACCACTCGCACCACGCGGGCTAAGGTGGTCGGCCTGGACTACCGACTCGACGTCAACACCCTGCACCGCGACAAGACCGTCACTGCGCTCAAACTCAATGAGCTGGGCCGGATTTCGCTGCGCACCCAGGTGCCGCTGCTGCTCGATGAATACAGCCGCAACGCTGCCACCGGATCGTTCATCCTGATCGACCCGAACACCAACGGCACCGTCGCCGCAGGCATGGTGCTGCGTGACACCCGCAACGACACCGCAAGCCACAACACGGTGCGGCACCAGCCGCTGTGCACCGCGGAGGATCGGCTATCGATGGGCCGCACCGTGTGGTTCACCGGCCTGTCCGGGTCGGGGAAGTCGTCAGTGGCCATGCTGGTGGAGCAGAAGCTCCTCGAAAGAGGTGTTCCCGCTTACGTTCTCGACGGCGATAACCTGCGCCACGGGCTCAACGCGGACCTGGGTTTCTCGATGGCCGACCGTGCCGAGAACCAGCGCAGGCTCGCCCACGTCGCAGCCATCCTCGCCGACTCCGGTCAGGTCGTCCTGGTGCCCGCGATCAGCCCGCTCGAGGAGCATCGCGCATTGGCGCGCAAGCTCGTCACGGAGGCGGGTCTGGAGTTCTTCGAGGTGTTCTGTGACACCCCGCTGGAGGACTGCGAACGCCGAGACCCCAAGGGGCTCTACGCCAAAGCCCGTGCTGGTGAGATCACGCACTTCACCGGAATCGACAGCCCGTACCAGCGGCCGAAGAACCCGGACCTGCGGCTCACGCCGGACCGTCGCCCGGACGACCTGGCGCAAATGGTGGTCGACCTGTTGGAGAACGGTCGATGAACGATCACGAACTGGCCGAACGGCTGGCCACCCGTGCCGGGGACCTGCTGCTCGACGTCCGCGCCGACTTCGCCGACGCCACGGTCGACGAGCGAAAGGCTGCCGGGGACAAGCAGGCCCACGACTTCCTGATGGCGGAGTTGGCGGCCCAACGGCCCGGTGACGCGGTCCTGTCCGAAGAAGGGGTGGACGATCCGATCCGGCTGAGCGCCGACCGCGTCTGGATCGTCGACCCGCTCGACGGCACGCGCGAGTTCGCCGAGCTCGGCCGCGACGACTGGGCCGTGCACGTCGCGCTGTGGCAGGCGGGGGAGTTGGTCGCGGGGGCGGTGGCGCTGCCGGCACAGAACACCACGCTGTGCACCCCCGAGGTGGCCGCGCCGCGCGCGTTCGGCGGTCCGCCGCGGGTTGTGGTGTCGCGGACCCGTCCGCCGGCAGTGGCGCTGGCCGTGCGTGACGCGTTGAACGGCACCCTGATCGAAATGGGTTCGGCGGGCGCCAAAGTCGCATCCGTCATTCGCGGGGTCGCCGACGTGTACGTGCACGCCGGCGGGCAGTACGAATGGGATTCGGCAGCACCCGTCGCCGTGGCACGGGCCGCCGGGCTGCATACGTCGCGCATCGATGGATCTCCGCTGGTGTACAACTCGGCCGATCCGAAGCTGCCCGACCTGCTGGTGTGCCGCCCCGAGCTCGCTGAGCGGGTGCTGGCCGTCACCGCGGGTTGATCCGCACGACAGTCTGCTCGGCAGCCTCGCCATTGCTGCCTAATCGCCTGCTGCCTAACCGCCGCGACCAGCCACTACGCTCACCAAAATGACCCGCGCCACTTTGCGCGAACTTGCCAGTCTCTCGTTTTGGCTAGAGCCAAAGCTTCGACCATGCGGCCATAGCCTTGGTGGCGTGATCGTGCAGCTGAGGGCCGACGCGTTCCATTCCGCGCGCCAGAATCTGCTGACCTTCGGAACCGAGTGCCGCAGAAAGCGAGTCGCGGTACTCGGGCACCTCAGCCCACTCCGAGACAAGTTGGGGCGAGGCCTCCACGTGAAATTGCACGGCGTAAGACTTTCCGTAGCGGAACAACTGGTTTGGATAGAGCGAAGAGGAGGCCAGAAGTGTAGCCCCTTCCGGAACGTCAAACGTATCCGAATGCCATTGCAGGACATTGAGAGTACTGGTTGAACCGCCCCATACCGGATCCCCCATCCCCTCCTCGTTGAGGATTACCTCACTCACACCGACCTCGGGAACCTCACCGGTGTACACCTTGGCTCCGAGGGCGGCAGCGAGCATTTGGGCTCCCAGGCAGACACCCCACACCGGGATATCCGACTCGACGGCGCGTCTCAGGAAGTCGAGCTCCTCGCGAATCCACGGCAGCCGGTCGACATCACCCACCCCCATAGGCCCTCCCATACTGAGAATCGCCTGCACCTCAGCGAGGTCGGGAAGCGTGTCGACTCCCATGTCGACGGTTACCACGGGTGCCAGCGAAGCCAACGCCTCGCCGTAGCCAGCTGCAGGTTCGCAGGCGATGTGACGGAGAACTACCACGGTCATGGAAAATCCTTATTTGTCAGTAGTGGGTTTCACGGTTGTCCATAGGACGCGAAAGTCATCGAGATGCCCGCGTCGGGGGACGTTCGCTCTTGTCGCTTTCGTTTTGGTGTCAGGGGGCGGGCGGCGCGTGGCGAGGTCGTTGACGTAGGTCATCGTAGGTCTTGATGAGGGCGCCTCGGGTGCTGTCACGCATTCTTAGGGGACAGGTCCTTTGCAGAGTGGTGATCATTGGTACGTGTCCCGTCCAGATACCGTCGACGGGTGCACCTGACCGAATCTTGACACTCGCCTTTTCGACAGGGGTCGACGGCAACGGCTTGACCGAGGACTACCGCGCACCGACCGTGGCCCCTATTGCTGCGCGGACATCGAGCACATACGGGAGCAGGTGCGGTGGCACCCGAAGATAGAGTGATCCGCAACCTGCGTAACACGGCCCCGCGGTAGCGCTGGCAGAATCCACATCATGCGGATGTCGGCGAAGGCAGAGTACGCCGTCCGTGCCATGGTCGAACTGTCCACCCTCGCCGAGGGGAAGCTGCTCAAAACCGACGATTTGGCAAAGGCGCAGGGTATTCCGGCGCAGTTCCTTGTCGACATCCTCTCCGACCTACGCACCGACCGCCTGGTCCGTAGCCACCGCGGCCGCGACGGTGGCTACGAGCTAGCCCGCCCGGCCGACGCGATCAGCATCGCCGACGTGCTGCGCTGCATCGACGGCCCGCTGGCCAGCGTCCGCGACATCGGCCTGGGTGATTTGCCCTACTCCGGTCCGACCGCTGCGCTCACCGATGTGTGGCGCGCGCTGCGTGCGAGCATGCGGTCGGTGTTGGAGGAGACCACCTTGGCCGATGTGGCCAGCGGCAGATTACCCGCCCACGTCGTGAAGTTGGCCGGCGCTTATATCAGCCAGGAAGCGCAGCGGGGACACGGTTAGCCGACCGTTTCATGTGACCTTACTGTAGCTTTGCTGTGAAAATGTTGGGTGCCCGCGGAGTATTCGCAGGGAACTTTTGATTGAAAGCCAGAATCATTTAATACCGAGTGGTTGCAAAGGGCGGGCTGGAGCAGCCGCTGTGGCGGCTGTCGGGGTGTCGGCGAGTGGGGGCCGTGATGTCCACCGGTGAGACGGTGTCCCGGACGACGGCACAGAACGCACCGGAGACCTTGGTGGCCACACCTCTGTCCAGGCCACATTCACCACGCCGGAGGGTTTTGCGGTACCGCACTGACAGCCGGCCGACGCGCTGCCTGGGCGAGCGCCATTATCCCGCGGTACACGACATCGTCAGAACTCGCCGCGGCCTAACACCTCATTGGGGTGGGATATTTGTATGAAATTGGCGACTGGAATCTTTATCTATGTCGATTCCGTAAGGCTGCCGAATTGCGGGCCCGGAAAGGCCGCCGAAGAAGTCATCGATAATAGCTACGTCGGATCGTAATACACGAGCGTGATATTCAGTGAAATGCTGATTCCGGCAATGTTTCGGCCATCAGTCAGCAGTGTCGTAGACGCCTACGACGCCGCGTTGGCGAAGACCACGATCGGCTTGTACAAGACGAGTACACCCGGACGGACTTGCCGTTTCGTTGCCGTACGCCGAGCGCTCTGGGCGACGTCGAGTGCATCACCGCCTTGACGTACCGCCCGGGTTGAGGACCACCACTCGAAGCCGAAGCCAGCTACTATTCTCCTCGCATGACCGGCCAACCGGCCGAATCACGGAACCCCAAGGGTCCATGAAACTCGGGACGATTCACGATGAGGAGAGTGCCGTCCGTGAATTCTGCCAGTCAGAGCTTGGATCAACTGCCGTCGGAACTTCGGGCAGAAGACCTGATCACAATGGACGACCTCCCCGTCTCCCGTGCAGAGATCGAGTTGAGCGCTCCACCGAGCATGCTCAAGCCTGTCAGTCCTGAAGAGCAGACGACGAAAATTATTACGTTGGTGCGCTTATACACCCAACCTCTTGGGGTGGTCGTTCTGGATGGCACCAAAGGTCTTGCTTGGCAGACGCATTCATCGGTCGTGTGGGCGGCCATGCAGCAGCGCATCAATTCTCATCTGGAGACCAATGGTCTGCCGCCTGTGGATGACATTGATGCGATCAACGGGACCCCGCAAGATGCACCGAAATGGATGCAGCGACGCGCGGTGGTATTGGCCGACCCGCCGAGAATTACCGTTGTCATCGCAACCCGGGAGCGATGTGACAATCTACGGGTCTGCCTTGAGGCATTGCGGCAGGTCGAATACCCACATTACGAGATCGTGGTCGTGGACAATGATCCGGTGACGACCGATACCGAGACCCTCGTCACAAACAGTTTCCCCGAGGTTCGATACGTCTGTGAGAAGAGGCGGGGTCTGTCATCTGCGCACAATCGGGGCTTGGCGGAGGTCAACACAGAAATTGTGGCTTTTGTCGACGACGATTGCATTGTCGACCGGTATTGGCTCACCAGCATCGCCGAAGGGTTCGCGGCGGGCACCGACGTCCGCTGTGTCACAGGACTGATCCTGACCGCAGAGCTGGCTACACCTGCTCAACTCTTGCTTCAGCGGCACGGCAGCTACGACAAGGGATTTGAGCTGCGGCTGTTCGACATGGGCCGGAATCGGCCGGATGATCCGCTTTTCCCATTCACTACGGGACGACTTGGGTCGGGGGCGAACATGGCGTTCGACACGAAGACCCTTCGCGGAATCGGCGGATTCGACCCTGCCCTCGGCACGGGAACCGTAACCCGTAGCGGCGATGACCTCTTGGCGTTTTTCCGCGTTGTCTTGAAGCATCAGCTGGCGTATCAACCCGCAGCGATCGTGTGGCATCGACACCATCGAGACATGGCGGCGGTACCGAATCAAGCCGTCTCCTACGGCGTCGGCTTCGGAGCTTTCGTGGCGAGCGTTCTGGTGCACGAGCCCAAGGTGTGGTTAGAACTCTTACGCAGATTGCCTGGTGGACTGAAGTATGGATTCAGCCCGACTTCCGCACGCAATCGGCACCGCTACGACGGTATTCCGAAAGGATTAGCGCGTCGCGAGAATTTGGGACTGCTATACGGACCTGTCCTCTACGCGAAGAGCCGCTGGAAAATTCGCCGGGGCGCAATGCCGCGGTGAGTGGTTGTCATGCCGACGCTTCCGATCCCATTGTGTGTGCGAGGTTGCGGTCACGGGTCTTCGCAGTCGATCTGTATCAGCCGCCGTACGGCCGGGTGATGATCTCCAGGCGATGCCCGGACGGATCCTCGAAGTACACGCCGCGGCCGCCGTCGTTGTGGTTGATCTCGCCCGGCCGGGCAGCCCGCGGGTCCGCCCAGTACTGCAGTCCGCGGTCGCGGATGCGACCGTAGATCGCGTCGAACTCGTCCTCGGACACCAGGAACGCGTAGTGCTGGGGCCGGATGGTCTCATCGGGGCCCGCCTGGGCGTAGTCCAAGCTGACACCGTGATTGAGCGTCACCGCGAGGAAGGGGCCGAACTCTTCGGCGCTGGGGAGACCGAACAGATCGGTGAAGAAGTCCGCTGACTGCTGCCGGTCCCTCGAGGCGACGATGGTGTGGTTGAAAGTGATGGCCATTAGATCGAGTTAACCCCTGGGCTGACAGGGTTGGCAATGGTGCAGGGTATGCGGTATCTGGCCTGGCGCCCGCCCGCCCTCTCCTGAGGCATCGGCTGCTGTTCACCGAGATTCACACCAGGGACAAAAATACGGCTCAAGGTGTCCCTGGTGTGAATCTCGGTGCCACAACGGGCAATCCAACGGGCCTGAGCGCTAATGCGATAGCCCGGCCGTGGCCACCAACGGGCCCGGTTTGGGCTTGAGGATGATGCTGAAGACCAGGGCAGCCAACCCGATGGCCATGCAGGTCCAGAAGGCGTGCTGGAACGTCGTATCGGTGCCGCTCCCGACAATGGGACCGGCCCAGGCGAATCCGAGTGATGCGCCGATACCGTAGCTGGCGTTGGCGATACCCGGTAGTGCACCCGGTTCCTCGTCGGAGGCCTGCAGGACGCCCAGTGAGCTCATGGCCGTCAACAACACGGCGTTGAAGGCCAGCCCGTAGAGCACCATCAGCCCGATGATCAGATGTTCTTGTTTGGCGAACATCGCCAGCAATGCCGTAACCGCAACGGAGGAAACGATTCCCGCACGCAGCACGGTGACGAAGCCGATGCGTACCGCGAGTCTGCCGACGAACGGACCTGCGATCACCTGCACGATCGAGGCCGGGGTGAGGAACAACAGCGCCGTCATGGTGGCGTTGTGGCCGAAACCGGAGTCGGTGTCCTCGGCCAGGGCAGGTATCAGGAAACCCGTGACCACCATGAACGAACCCATCACCAGGATCGTCACGATGATCAGCGGCCACGCCTCGCGTGAGCGCATGTGCTTGATGGCCATCAGTGGATGCGCCGTTCGGCTGTCCACGACGATGAGCGCGACGAGCGCGAGCACGGCGACGGTGATCCAGATGAGCGCGGGCCGCGACGTCCAGCCCTCGTGCCCGCCGGCGCCGAAGAACAGGTTGATGCCGCCCACCGTCATCGAGATCAGCACCGCACCGATCCAGTCCATTCGACCCGATGAACGACTGACGGGCTCGTCGGAAGGCACTGACTTCCAGGCGAATCCGAGTCCCAGCAGCCCAACTACCAGGATCAGCACGAAGATCGACCGGAAGCCGAGGTGGTCGACCATCAGCCCGCCGAGCAGTGCGTCGCCACCGGCCACGCCACCGTTGATCGACGAGATCACACCGCAGCACACGCCGAACATCGGACCGCTGAGCCGTTCGCGCATGATGAGGAACGCCAGGCCGAAGGTGATATTGGACCCGCCCTGCAGCGCGCGGCCGAGGACGAACAGCGGCAGTGACGTGGAGAAGATGCACAGCACCGTGCCGATGCACAGCACGATCATGATGGCCAACAAAACGCGTTTGCGGCCGACGTAGTCACTCCACCGGATCAGCACCACGTTGGCGATGGCGCCGGCCAGATAGAAATACGTCGACATCGCCACGAAGGCATTGGGGCCCAGCTCGGTGGTGATGGCGTGGTAGGCCGGAGCCACCATGGTGGCGTTGAGTTGGAACGAGATCACGGACGCGACGAGCGCCGCAACCATGAACACGATCTGGCGCTGGGACAGCGCGGTGCTGCCGGTGTCAGGCGACGTGGCGACCGGCGGCTGGTTCATGACGATCGCACTCCTCGGTTCGCCTCATTAACTGTGATCGCATCGTAGGTGTGATGACTTGCGAGTGCAGGGTTATTGACGCGGGTCAGAGACGAGGCTGGGATCGTGCCCCGTGGTGCACCCTGGCCCAGGTTGTCAGCGCGATCTTGCGGCCCTTACGCACCGGCCGCGCGACGTGGTCCATTGCCGGATCGGGGGATCCGTCCGGCGTCAGGTTCTTCCAGACCAGCAGCCGCCCGGCGCGCGCGGCGACGCTGAGATGACGGTTGGGAAACCAGGTGCTTCCACCCTCGTCAGGGGAGTGCAGGTACAGCAGCACAGTTGTCGAGCGTTCACCGCCCGGCTCCCCGGCGAACAACCCCGCGTCATGGTGGCGTTTGAATCCTGTGCGGTAGCCGTAACGCAGCGCCTGCCAGTATTCGAGGCGCGTCGGGTCGACGCCGATCGCGGTGCAGACCGCCGACTCGAGGTCGAGCAGCCGTGCCTGCAGGTCGTCGGGAAACCAGTATTGCGTGGTGGATTGGCTGGTCCGGCGCGGGGATTCGAAGGATTTCAGGTGCCCGGTCGGTGACCGTGACACCACCGAACTGCGACGCCACAACGCAAATTCCAGTCCTTCGACGAACGCCGCACACTGCTGCGGGGTGAGGAAATGGTCGTCCCACGCGATGCGGTCGCGGTCCAGACGCTCCGCCAGCGTCGTCACCCGGCCGCGACCAGCGGTGTCAGAGTGTGGTTTTCGAATTCTGCCACGGTGCGCTCGGTGCCGAGGACGAGCACGTCGTCGATGTAGTCGCCGGCGAAGAACCGCCGCATCACCGACAGTGACCGCTCGTGTTGGTGGTGCCAGTCGGGGTGGTCATTCCAATGCGGGACCCGCCCGGCGCGGTCGAAGCAATGCCACCCCAGGATCCGGTGCGGGTGATACAGGTCGTATCCGTGGGTGAAGGCTCGGACGCTGGTGACCACTTCGTCTCCGAAGAAGTAGATGCGTGGGCTGAAACGGATATCGCGGTTGAATTCGCCTGCGGTGAAGATGAAGTGCAGCGACACGAAGTCAGCCGCCACGGGCTCGGTCAGGCTGGTCCACCACGGTATGGGGGTGCTGGCCAGCTTGGTGAGAATGCCGTGGTCCCTGCCGTAGGGGATGATCCGATACGGCCGTTTGCGCCTGGCACCCGGTTCGCGTCGAGGATCGTAGGCCGGTAGATAGGCCGTCAGCAACGGCTTACGGACACCCTGCTCGGCCAGCTGCCGGGGCATCGCGGTCGCCGCGAGGTCCCAGCCTCGATGAGTGCCCGGGGCCGCTCGGTGAGATCGATGATGGGGCCGTAGGTCGCGATCACCTGATCGATCACGTGCTGTTCGGAAGGCATGTGCGAAACGCTAGGCCGCCATCGACGCTGTGCCTTGAGTAGTGGACTACTCGTTTGTGAGGTTGCGCAGTTGTTCGATGAGCCGCACCCGATCCGCCGTCGTCGCGGCGATCGGGACGACGTTGAGGACGGTAACTCCCGATTCGCGGAAGGCCTCGACCCGTTCCTTGACGAACCCGGCGGGGCCGATCAGCGAGATATCCCGAATGAGTTCGTCGGGAACAGCTTTGGCCGCGGCTTCCTTGTCGCCGGCCAGGTAGAGCTCCTGGATCCGGTCGGCTTGTGCGCCGTAGCCGTAGCGAGTCGCCAGGCGATGGTAGAAGTTCTTCTCCTTGGCGCCCATGCCACCGATGTACAGCGCCACATGGGGTTTGACGAACTCGCGCAGTGGCTCGACGTCATCGCCGATGGCGAGCGCGGGGCCGGCGTAGACGTCGAGCGGCCCCAACTTCGGATCACGCTTGGCCTTACCCGCCGCCAGCGCGTCCCCCCAGACGTCACCGGCCTTCTCGGGCAGATAGAAGATCGGCTGCCATCCCTCGGCGGTTTCGGCGGCCAGTTCGACGTTCTTGGGACCGAGTGCGGCGAGCAGGATCGGGATACGTTCGCGGACCGGGTGATTGATGAGTTTGAGAGCTTTGCCGAGGCCGGTACCCTGACCGGCCGGCAGCGGAATGGTGTAGTGGTCCCCGGAGAATTCGAGGACTTCGCGACGCCACACCCGTCGGCAGATCTCGACGATCTCGCGAGTCCGCGCGATCGGGGCGTCGTAGGGCACGCCGTGGAAGCCTTCGATGACCTGTGGTCCCGACGCGCCGAGGCCCAGGATGAACCGGCCGTCGGATACATAGTCGAGTCCAGCGGCGGTCATCGCGGTCAGGGTCGGGGTACGGGTGTAGATCTGCAGAATGCCCGAAGCCAGCTGAACGCGGTCGGTGCAGGCGGCCAGGTAGCCCAGCGCGCTCACTGCGTCGAACGAATATGCCTCGGGCACAAAGACGATGTCGATGCCGGCCCGTTCGAGGGCGGCAACCTCGGCCGCGACTTCCTTGAATCCGCCGGCATAGTTGATGCCCAAACCGATGCGCATGATCGTGTCCTTTGCCTCGTCGCGCCTACGCCTGCTGCGCGTTGATTTCGTCGAGCGCCTCGGCTTGGATACGGCCGAATTGTGCGGCCATCGCCTCGGACAGCGCTGCAGCCCCCGAAAGCGGCCGCACCATAACCATGAAGTCGTCGATCAGGCCATCGGCGTTCAGGTGCAGGAAATCGCACCCGGTGATCTTCTTGCCGGCCACGGCAGCCTCGAACACCAGGGCGTGATCGTGGCCACCCGCATCGGCGATCTCGCGGAGGTAGTGAAAATCCTCGAACACCCGCATGACCCCGCGCAGGATCGCGGCCGTGATCGGTTTGCCGGGGTACGGCTTGAAGGCCACGGGGCTGGTGAACACCACGTCTTCAGCCAGGAGCGCCGCCATGGCGTCTTCGTCGCGGGCTTCGACGGCCTGTCGGAAGGGATGCATCCCACACCTCGCATAGTCAATTTGTTGGGTATTGATGGCAACGGTATCGGCGTCAGCCCCGGTTGTCCATAATGTGATTAATCAATTTTATGAGTACTTGAGTTGTACGATTTGGGCGTGGCACTTCGTGACGCGGTGCTCGCCGCCCTGCTCGACGGCGAATCGTCGGGGTATGACCTGGCCAAAGGGTTCGACGCCTCGGTGGCCAATTTCTGGATGGCTACGCCCCAGCAGCTCTACCGCGAGCTAGACCGATTGGCCGAGGACGGATTGATCCAGGCCCGGGTGATCCACCAGGACCGGCGGCCCAACAAACGGATGTACTCGCTGACCGAGGCCGGCCGTGCCGCGCTGCGCCAGTTCACCGCCACACCGCCCAAGCCCTCGATGATCCGCGATGAACTGTTGGTCAAGGTGGCGGCCATGGACGCCGGGGACGCGGTCGCGGTCCGGGCGTGGGTAGCCGAACTCGTGCAACGCGCGACGGCGAAACTCGCCCGCTATGAACGCAGCCGCAGTGTTGTGCTCGACGGGCGCACCGAGGAGCAGTTCTTGAATGAGGTCCCGCGGGTGGGCCCGTATCTGACCTTGCTGCGCGGAATCTCCTTCGAGCAGGAGAACATTCGTTGGGCTGAGCACACCCTGGCCGCCATCGAGCGGAGAATCGACGCACTCGGATAGTGGGGCCCCGACTGCCAAAACACCGTCTGACATGCGAAAATTGGCCTCTTGCTGAGTATTTCGCGCCAGCAGGCTGTGGTTTCGGATCGAAAAATTTGGGGAATCCCGGAATAACTGCTGTGAACCGTTGCTTGCAAACGGTAGGGCCCGCTCAATCCGGGGCGGGTTGACCCGCGACCGAGTGGGGTGGTCCGAGGTGGAATTGAAGAAGAATCGCAAACGGCTCAGGACGGTTTCGGCCGGTATCGGGCTGGCGGCCGCAGCCGCCATGGGCACTGTCGGTGTGCTGGCGAGCCAGGCGCCCGCCGGTATACAGATATGGTCTGAGCCCGGGATGACGACCGGCGAGACCGTTACGCAAACGACGGCCGGAGCAGCGCCGGAGACGTCGGTGGCTACGCCGCCATTTACCTTCACGACGCCGGAAGGATTCGCGGTACCGCACTGATTGTCGGCCGACCCGCGTTGCAATGCAGGTCAAACGTGGTGCCCCCGGCAGGATTCGAACCTGCGGCCTTCTGCTCCGGAGGCAGACGCTCTATCCCCTGAGCTACGGGGGCGCGGTGCTGAGCACAGCTGCGCCATTGGGCTCCGCTAGCGTAGCGCATGAGAAGCCGAACACGGATTCGGGGCGCGAGTGCCCAGCCCATAGGATGGACCCCCGTGACCCCCGCCGACCTTGCCGAGCTGCTCAAGGCCACCGCCACGGCAGTGTTGATCGACCATGACCTGGACACCGCCGCGCTGCCGGCCACCGTCACGGTCGAGCGCCCGCGCAACCCTGAGCACGGCGACTACGCCACCAACATCGCGTTGCAGTTGGGTAAGAAGGTCGGTGTCAATCCGCGGGAGTTGGCCGGTTGGCTGGCGACTGCGCTGAGCAGCACCGACGGTATCGCCGCAGCCGAGGTTGCCGGCCCGGGATTCGTCAACCTGCGGATCGAGGCGTCCGCGCAGGGCGTCATCATCACCGACGTGCTGACCGCGGCCGGTGGTTACGGCAACTCCAGCGAGCTCGCACAGAAGATCAACCTCGAATTCGTCTCGGCCAACCCGACGGGGCCGATTCACATCGGTGGCACGCGCTGGGCCGCCGTCGGTGACGCGCTGGGTCGGCTGCTGTCGACGCAGGGCGCCGACGTCACCCGCGAGTACTACTTCAACGACCACGGGGCACAGATCGACCGGTTCGCGCGTTCGCTGGTCGCCGCGGCCACGGGCGAGCCGACGCCGGAGGACGGCTACGCGGGCACCTACATCAACGACATCGCGGCGGCCGTGCTTGCCAAGCGCCCCGATGCGCTCAGCCTGCCCGCCGATCAGCAGCAGGAAGCATTCCGCGCGGTCGGCGTCGACCTGATGTTCACCCACATCAAGGAATCGCTGCACGAGTTCGGCACCGACTTCGACGTGTACACGCACGAAGACTCGATGCACACCTCTGGCCGTGTCGAGCAGGCCATCGCCAAGCTGCGTGAGACCGGCAACATCTATGAGAAGGACGGCGCAACCTGGTTGCGCACCACTGAGTTCGGTGACGACAAGGACCGCGTCGTCATCAAGAGCGACGGCAACCCGGCCTACATCGCCGGCGATCTGGCCTACTACCTGGACAAGCGCCAGCGTGGTTTCGATCTGTGCATCTACATGCTCGGCGCCGACCATCACGGCTACATCGCCCGGCTCAAGGCCGCTGCCGCAGCGCTCGGCGACGACCCGGACACCGTCGAGGTGCTGATCGGCCAGATGGTCAACCTGGTCCGCGACGGGCAGCCCGTGCGGATGAGCAAGCGGGCCGGCACTGTCATCACGCTCGATGACCTGGTCGAGGCCATTGGCGTGGACGCCGCGCGCTACTCGCTGATCCGCTCTTCGGTCGACACCCCGATCGACATCGACCTGGCCCTGTGGTCGAGCGCATCCAACGAAAACCCGGTCTACTACGTGCAATACGCGCACGCGCGACTGTGTGCGCTGGCCCGCAACGCCGCCGACCTCGGCGTCACGGCCGACACCGCGCACCTGGATCTGCTGACCCACGACAAGGAGGGCGCGCTGATCCGCAATCTGGCTGAGTTCCCGCGCGTGCTCAAAACCGCCGCGGCGCTGCGCGAGCCGCACCGCGTGTGCCGGTACCTGGAGGATCTGGCGGGGGACTACCACCGGTTCTACGATGCTTGCCGGGTGCTGCCGCAGGGTGATGAGGAGTCGGGTGAGCTGCACTCCGCGCGGCTGGCGTTGTGCCAGGCCACCCGCCAGGTGATCGCCAACGGTCTGGCGATCCTCGGCGTGACCGCACCGGAGCGGATGTGAACGCCCACCCCGCCGGGCCGCGCCATGCCGAGGAGATGCATCATCCCGGGGCGCCTGCGCGGCCACAGACCCCGGACGAAATTCTGCTGCTCGCCCCGAATGTCTGGCCCCGCAATCTCGTTCGCCGTGCCGACGGTGTCGTGTCCATCGCCGGAGTGAGCGTCGGTGACCTGGCTGCCCAATTCGGCACCCCGCTGTTCGTCATCGACGAGGACGACTTCCGATCGCGCTGTCGTGACATTGCCGCGGCATTCGGAGGCGGCGAATACGTGCACTATGCGGCCAAGGCGTTCCTGTGCAGCGAGATCGCCCGGTGGGTCGATGAAGAAGGTCTCTCGTTGGACGTCGCGACGGGCGGAGAACTGGCTGTCGCGTTGCACGCCGGTTTTCCCGCACCGCGAATCACCATGCACGGCAACAACAAATCTGTCGAAGAGCTGACCACGGCGGTGAGCGCCGGAGTGGGCCATGTGGTGGTGGATTCGCTGATCGAGATCGAGCGCCTGGACGCCATCGCCGCAGCGGCGGGCATCGTGCAGGATGTCCTGGTCCGGGTGACCGTCGGGGTCGAGGCGCACACCCACGAGTTCATCTCCACGGCGCACGAGGACCAGAAGTTCGGCCTGTCGCTGGCCAGCGGCGCCGCGATGGACGCTGTGCGCCGCGTGTTCGCGACCGACAACCTGCGGCTGGTCGGCCTGCACAGCCACATCGGCTCGCAGATCTTCGACGTGGACGGCTTCGAGTTGGCCGCGCACCGGGTCATCGGGCTGCTGCGGGATGTGGTGGCAGAGTTCGGAATCGACAAGACCGCGCAGATGTCGATCGTCGATCTCGGTGGGGGACTGGGTATTTCCTACCTGCCCGATGACGATCCACCGCCGATGGGTGAGTTGGCCGACAAGCTCAAGGCCATCGTGCGCAACGAGTCGGCCGCTGTCGGCCTGCCTGCGCCCAAACTGGTGGTGGAGCCCGGGCGGGCCATTGCCGGTCCCGGGACGGTCACGCTCTACGAGGTCGGTACCGTCAAGGATGTCGCCATCAGCCCGACCGCACAGCGACGCTACGTCAGCGTCGACGGCGGTATGAGTGACAACATCCGAACCTCTCTGTACGCCGCGGAGTACGACGCCCGGCTGGTCTCGCGGGTCAGCGATGCGCCTGCGGCGCTGGCGCGAATCGTCGGAAAGCACTGCGAGACAGGAGATATCGTCGTCCGCGACACCTGGGTGTCCGACGATATCGCCCCGGGCGATCTGCTTGGTGTAGCTGCGACCGGCGCCTACTGCTATTCGATGTCGAGCCGGTACAACCTGCTCGGTCGTCCAGCGGTGGTGGCGGTCAAGGACGGCCGCGCGCGGCTGGTGTTGCGGCGGGAGACCGTCACCGATCTGTTGAGTCTGGAGGTCAGCGACGTATGAGCGGCAAGAAGTCGATCGGCGTAGCGGTATTGGGTTTGGGCAACGTCGGCAGCGAAGTCGTGCGCATTATCAACGAGAGCGCTCCGGACCTCGAGGCGCGGATCGGTGCGCCCCTGGAGTTGCGCGGCGTCGGTGTGCGCCGGGTCTCCGGTGACCGTGGCATATCCGCCGATCTGCTCACCGACGACATCGACGCGTTGGTATCGCGCGATGACGTAGACATCGTCGTCGAGGTGATGGGCCCGGTCGAGCCGGCCCGCAAGGCCATCCTGTCGGCGCTCGAACAGGGCAAGTCGGTGGTCACCGCGAACAAGGCGTTGATGGCACAGTCCACCGGCGAGTTGGCGCAGGCTGCCGAGAACGCCCGTGTCGACCTGTATTTCGAGGCGGCGGTGGCGGGCGCCATCCCGGTGATCCGTCCGCTGACGCAGTCGCTGGCCGGGGACAGCGTGCTGCGGGTGGCGGGCATCGTCAACGGCACCACCAACTACATCCTGTCCGAGATGGACAGCACCGGAGCGGATTACGCGAGCGCACTGGCTGACGCCAGCGCACTGGGCTACGCCGAGGCTGATCCCACCGCAGACGTCGAAGGCTATGACGCCGCCGCTAAGGCCGCGATCCTCGCCTCCATCGCGTTCCACACGCGGGTGACCGCCGACGACGTCTACCGCGAGGGCATCACCAAGGTCAGCGCCGAGGACTTCGCATCCGCCCGGGCGCTCGGCTGCACCATCAAGCTGCTGGCGATCTGCGAGCGGATTTCCACCGACGAAGGCAAGCAACGGGTTTCGGCTCGGGTGTATCCGGCCCTGGTTCCGCTGACGCATCCGCTGGCCGCGGTCAACGGTGCGTTCAACGCCGTGGTGGTCGAGGCCGAGGCTGCGGGCCGGCTGATGTTCTACGGCCAGGGAGCCGGCGGCGCTCCGACCGCGTCGGCAGTGATGGGCGATCTGGTGATGGCCGCGCGCAACCGCGTGCAGGGTGGTCGCGGGCCGCGCGAGTCGAAGTACGCCAAGCTCAAGATCGCGCCCATCGGTTTCATCCCGACCCGCTACTACGTGAACATGAACGTCGCCGATCGTCCGGGCGTATTGTCCGCGGTCGCAGCCGAGTTCAGCAAGCGTGAGGTCAGCATTGCCGAGGTTCGGCAGGAGGGCATGGTCGACGAGGGTGGCGTGCCGTGCGGCGCCCGAATCGTCGTGGTGACCCACCAGGCGACGGACGCGGCACTGTCCGAGACTGTCGAAGCCCTCGCCGATCTCGACGTAGTGCAGACCATCAACAGCGTGCTCCGCATGGAAGGGACAGACGCATGAATGCAGTAGCCCCAGTGCACCGGCCGTGGCCGGGCCTGATCGAGGCGTACCGCGCCCGGCTGCCGATCGGTGACAACTGGACACCGGTCACCCTGCTGGAGGGTGGTACCCCGCTCATCCATGCGAAGCGGATCTCCGAGCAGACCGGCTGCACAGTGCATCTCAAGGTCGAGGGACTCAACCCGACTGGGTCGTTCAAGGACCGTGGCATGACCGTTGCCGTCACCGAGTCGGTGGCGCGGGGTCAGCAGGCCGTGCTGTGTGCCTCGACGGGCAACACGTCGGCGTCGGCGGCCGCCTACGCCGCGCGGGCCGGCATCACCTGCGCGGTGCTCATCCCGCAGGGCAAGATCGCGATGGGCAAGCTCGCTCAGGCGGTCATGCACGGCGCCAAGATCATTCAGATCGACGGCAACTTCGACGACTGCCTGGAACTGGCGCGCAAGATGACCGCCGACTTCCCGACCATCGCGCTGGTCAACTCGGTCAACCCGTACCGCATCGAGGGACAGAAGACCGCCGCGTTCGAGATCGTCGACGCACTGGGCACCGCCCCCGATGTGCATTCGCTGCCGGTCGGTAACGCGGGCAACATCACCGCGTACTGGAAGGGCTACTCCGAGTACCACCGCGACGGATTGTCGGACCGGCTGCCCCGCATGTTGGGGACCCAGGCCGCGGGAGCGGCCCCGCTGGTGCTGGGCGCGCCCGTCAAGGAGCCCGAGACCATCGCGACCGCGATCCGGATCGGGTCGCCGGCCTCGTGGAACTCGGCCGTCGAGGCCCAGCAGCAGTCCAACGGCCGTTTTCTGGCCGCCACCGACGAGGAGATCCTCGCCGCCTACCACCTGGTCGCCCGTTCCGAGGGCGTGTTCGTGGAGCCGGCGTCTGCGGCGAGCATCGCAGGCCTGCTGAAGTCGATCGAGGACGGCTGGATCAAGCGTGGTTCCACCGTGGTGTGCACCGTCACCGGCAACGGGCTCAAAGACCCCGACACCGCGCTGCGTGGCATGCCGCCGGTCGCCCCGTTGCCGGTCGACCCGATGGCCGTCGTAGCTGAACTGGGACTGGTCTGATCCATCGTGAGTCAAGTCCTGCCGGTCGGGATCACCGCCACCGCCGTAGTCGCCGCATCGAGTGCGAACCTGGGCCCGGGCTTCGACAGCCTGGGGCTGGCGCTTAGTCTCTATGACGAGATCGTCGTCGAGACAGCAGAATCCGGTCTTCAGGTGGAGGTTGAAGGGCAGGGTGCAGGCCAAGTGCCGCTGGATGCAACGCATCTGGTGGTCCGCGCTATCGAAGCGGGTCTGCGTGCCACCGGATACACCGCCTCCGGACTGATTGTGCGCTGCCGCAACGATATTCCGCATTCCCGCGGATTGGGATCCTCTGCTGCCGCGGTGGTCGGCGGTTTGGCCGCAGTCAATGGCCTTGTGACACAGGCGGGTTCGAATCCTATGGGCGAGGGTCAGCTGATTCAGCTCTCCAGCCAGTTCGAGGGCCATCCGGACAACGCTGCGGCTGCGGTGCTCGGTGGCGCGGTGGTGTCCTGGACGGATACTTCGGGCGGCGTGGGCGAATCCCCGCGATACGCGGCGGCGCAGATCGGGCTGCATCCCGACATCCGGTTGTTCTCGGCGGTGCCGCAGCAGCGGTCGTCGACCGCCGAGACTCGAGTCTTACTGCCGGAGCGGGTCAGCCACGTCGATGCCCGCTTCAACATCAGCAGGGCAGCGTTGCTCGTGGTGGCGCTCACCGAGCGGCCCGATTTGCTGATGGATGCTACCGAGGATGTGCTGCATCAGCCTCAGCGTGCGGCGGCGATGCCGGCCTCGGCGGAATATCTGCAGATACTGCGGCGTTGGGAAGTGGCAGCAGTGCTGTCAGGAGCCGGGCCTTCCGTGCTCGGTCTGAGTTTTCGGGCCGGTTTACCCGCGGAGGCGTTGCATTACGGCACTGCCAACGGGTTCGCGGTGCAGGAGATGACGGTGGGCGACGGAGTCCGGTGGATGTCGGGCGTTGCAGTCCGCAACTGATGACAACACGCCCCACATGAGGGTTGCTTGCTTCCCGCCTGAAAGCGGGCTATTCTCGCTGTCGTCCAGCAATCGCAGCGGCTTTTCCTGCGCAGACACTAGGACGACCACCCAAACTTCTTGTGTTTTACACCTGGGCTAACGGTTCGCCGTTCGACAGCGAACCCATGCGATCACCGTTACATAGGCGGTGCGAGCTACGCGTTCAGCGGTACAGCTGAATGCGCGTCGACCTTTGGGGAACCCTCGCGTAACGCAACAGTGAGGGAAAGAAAGGAAATCCGTGACTGATACGGACCTCTTCACGACTGATAACAGCAATGACACCGGAGAGCTGTCGAACGTCGTGACGGCAGCAAATGCGGGCGAAACACCGGCTGCTGCGCCCTCCGCTCCCACCTCCGACACGCGCGCCGCAAATCCGCGGCCTGCCTCGTTGTCGACGATGGTGCTGCCAGAGCTGCGCGCACTGGCCAAGGAAATCGGAGTCGAAGGCGCATCGGGCCTGCGTAAGGGCGAGTTGATCGCTGCGATCCGTGCCCACCGGGGCGAGGCCAACGGCCGCGGCGCTGCCGCGAACGCCCCCGCCGAGACCACGTCCGCCGCCGAGACCAAATCCGACGTCGAGGCACCGGTCGAGCAGGCGTCGCCGCGCCGGGAGCGTCGCGGCGCGTCCCGCCAGGCGGGAGCGCCCGCGGCCGACGAGCCCACGAGGCAGCGCGGTGAGAACCAGCGCGAGCGCGGCGAGAACCAGAAGGCCACCGAGGCGGACGCCAAGCCCGCTGCCGAGCAACCTGCCAAGCAGGACCAACCGGCCAAGCAGGACAGAAACGATAAGCAGGATGCGCCGGAGAAGCCGGACACCAAGTCGGCCGGCGATCAGTCGGACCAGCAGGGTGACCAGCAGAACCGCGGCGGCAATGCCGGGGAGGACGATGGTGACGGTCGTCAGGGCCGGCGTGGTCGTCGGTTCCGCGACCGTCGCCGGCGTGGCGAGCGCGGCAGCGAAGGCGGCGGCGGTAACGAGGCCGAACTGCGCGAGGACGACGTCGTACAGCCCGTCGCGGGCATCCTCGATGTCCTCGACAACTACGCGTTCGTCCGGACCTCCGGTTACCTGGCCGGTCCCAACGACGTCTACGTCTCGATGAACATGGTCCGCAAGAACGGGCTGCGTCGCGGTGACGCCGTGACGGGTGCGGTTCGGGTGCCCCGCGAGGGCGAGAACAGCGGCCAGAATTCCCGGCAGAAGTTCAATCCGTTGGTGCGCCTGGACACCGTCAATGGTGGTTCGGTGGAGGACGCCAAGAAGCGCCCCGAGTTCAGCAAGCTCACCCCGCTGTACCCGAACCAGCGGCTGCGCCTGGAGACCACGCCTGAGCGTCTGACCACGCGCGTCATCGACCTGATCATGCCGATCGGTAAGGGGCAGCGGGCCCTGATCGTGTCGCCGCCCAAGGCCGGTAAGACCACGATCATGCAGGACATCGCGAACGCGATCACCCGCAACAACCCGGAATGTCACCTCATGGTCGTGCTCGTCGACGAGCGCCCGGAGGAGGTCACCGACATGCAGCGCTCGGTGAAGGGCGAGGTCATCGCCTCTACCTTCGATCGACCGCCGTCAGATCACACGCAGGCCGCCGAGCTGGCCATCGAGCGGGCCAAGCGGCTGGTCGAGCAGGGCAAGGATGTCGTCGTGCTGCTGGACTCGATCACCCGGCTCGGTCGCGCGTACAACAACGCGTCGCCGGCCTCGGGCCGCATCCTGTCCGGTGGTGTGGATTCCACCGCGCTGTACCCGCCCAAGCGGTTCCTCGGCGCGGCTCGCAACATCGAGCACGGTGGGTCGTTGACCATCATCGCCACGGCGATGGTCGAGACCGGCTCCACCGGTGACACGGTGATCTTTGAGGAATTCAAGGGCACCGGTAACGCCGAGCTCAAGCTGGACCGCAAGATCGCCGAGCGTCGGGTGTTCCCGGCTGTCGACGTCAACCCGTCCGGTACCCGAAAGGACGAGCTGCTGCTGTCCCCGGACGAGTTCGCGATCGTGCACAAGCTGCGTCGCGTGCTCTCAGGGCTTGACAGCCACCAGGCCATTGACCTGCTGATGAGCCAGTTGCGCAAGACGAAGACGAACTACGAGTTCCTGGTCCAGGTCTCCAAGACCGCGCCGGGCTCGATGGACGTCGACTGACCGGAACTGCACACTGCCCCGCACGCCGAGCGTGTCGGGGCAGTGGCGTTTCTCGACCGATGGCAAGGAATACCGTCAGGTATACACACGTTTAGGCTGCTGGCGGCCGAACTGGCATAATGGACCGCCGACCCTCGGTCCCGGTTCACGTCCACACGCGGGCGACCCGGGCCAACGACTGAAGAGGAACCATGAAAACGGGCATTCACCCTGATTATGTCGAGACCACCGTGCACTGCGGTTGTGGCAACACCTTCACCACGCGGAGCACCAAGAACAGTGGACAGATCGTCGTCGAGGTCTGTTCGCAGTGCCACCCCTTCTACACCGGCAAGCAGAAGATCCTCGACAGCGGCGGCCGCGTCGCCCGCTTCGAGGCGCGCTACGGCAAGCGCAAGGCTGCAGCCGAGAAGGCCGCGGCTGACAAGTAGCTGCGTCAACGACGCCCGATCTGTCGCATATGCGTCAGATCCGGGCGTCGTTCTCGTTTCAGGACAGAATCGGAGGAGGTTGACGTGACGGACACAGCTTCTGCTGAATTCCCGGCTCAGCCGGGGGGCGCAATCGAGGTGATCCTCGCCGAGCACGCCGACCTCGAACTCCAACTCGCCGATCCCAACCTGCATGCGGACGCGTCGGCTGCTCGCAAGGTCGGACGCCGATTCGCGCAGATCTCTCCGGTCGTGGCCACGTACCGCAAGCTGGAGGCCGCCCGTGGCGACCTCGAGGCGGCCCGTGAACTCGCGGCCGACGACGCCAGCTTCGCCGCTGAGGTCGACGAGCTGACCGCACGCGTCGCCGAACTCGACACCCAGCTCACCGATCTGCTGGCGCCGCGTGACCCGCATGACGCCGACGACATCGTGCTCGAAGTGAAATCAGGGGAGGGCGGCGAGGAATCGGCGCTGTTTGCAGCCGACCTGGCCCGCATGTACATCCGCTACGCCGAGCGGCACGGCTGGACCGTCACGATGCTTGGCGAAACCAGCTCAGACCTGGGCGGATATAAGGACGCCACGCTGTCCATCCGGAGCAAGGGCGATTCGGCTGACGGCGTGTGGGCCCGGCTCAAGTTCGAGGGCGGCGTGCACCGCGTGCAACGTGTCCCGGTCACCGAATCGCAGGGCCGTGTGCATACCTCGGCTGCGGGCGTGCTCGTCTACCCCGAGCCCGAAGAGGTCGAGCAGGTCCAGATCGACGAGTCGGACCTGCGCATCGACGTCTATCGTTCGTCGGGCAAGGGCGGCCAAGGGGTTAATACCACCGACTCCGCGGTCCGCATCACGCATCTGCCCACCGGCATCGTGGTGACCTGCCAGAACGAGCGCTCCCAGCTGCAGAACAAGGCCCGCGCCATGCAGGTGCTGGCCGCGCGGCTGCAAGCGCTGGCCGAGGAACAGGCCGACGCCGATGCCTCGGCGGACCGGGCCAGCCAGATCCGCACCGTAGACCGCAGCGAGCGCATCCGGACCTACAACTTTCCGGAGAACCGGATCGCCGATCACCGGATCAACTTCAAGGCGCACAACCTGGACCAGGTGCTCGACGGGGAGCTGGATCCGCTCTTCGACGCGCTGGCCGCCGCCGACAAGCAGTCGAGGCTGCAGCAGGCATGACCCGGCCTGCCGGGAAAAGCTTGACCGGCCTGCGGTACGTCCTCCAGGCGGCCACCCATGCGCTGGCCGCGGCCGGCATCGAATCGGCCCGCACCGACGCCGAACTGCTGGCGGCGCACGTCGCGGGCACGGACCGCGGGCGCCTGATGCTGATCGACGACCCCGGCGCGGACTTCCGGCGGGCTTTCGACGAGCTGATCGCGGCACGCTCACGACGGGTACCGCTGCAGCATCTGGTAGGCACCGCCGCGTTCGGTCCGCTGACGCTGGCCGTAGGCCCGGGTGTGTTCATTCCCCGGCCGGAAACCGAATCGCTGCTCGAGTGGGCCACGAAATTCATCGATGCGCAACGGCTTCCGGCAAATCCGGTGATCGTGGATCTGTGCACGGGTTCAGGGGCGTTGGCCCTGGCGCTGTCGGCGCACCGGCCAGATGCCCGGGTGCTGGCCATCGACGACTCGCCTGAGGCTCTGCGTTACACGCGCCGCAATGCCGCCGGAACGCCGGTCGAGGTGCTGGCCGCCGACGTCACGACGCCGGGATTGCTGCCTCAGCTCGACGGCCGCGTCGACCTGCTGGTTGCCAACCCGCCCTACATTCCGGCGGGGGCTCGTCTGGAGCCCGAGGTGGCCGAGCACGATCCGGCGCACGCACTGTTCGGGGGAGCCGACGGCATGGAGGTGATCGGTCCGATCGTGGGACTTGCCGCACGATGGCTGCGTGACGGCGCCGGTTGCGCCGTCGAGCACGACGACACCACCTCTGGGCGCACCGCCCGGATGTTCATCGACGACGGACGTTTCGCCGCCGTGACGCCACGCCGTGACTTGGCCGGGCGACCCCGCTTTGTCACGGCGACCCGCATTGGGAGAAGCTGAGTTCATGGAGCCGAGATGACACCGACGAGCGCTTGCGCGAGGAGCTGACATGGCAATGTTCGACTGCAGCGACCCCGATCAGCGTGCGAAAGGCATCGCCTCGGCGATCAGCGCGATCAAGGGCGGGCGGTTGGTCGTGATGCCGACGGACACCGTCTACGGCATCGGCGCGGACGCTTTCGACGGTGACGCGGTCGGCAGCCTGCTCGCGGCCAAGGGCCGTGGCCGCAATATGCCGGTCGGCGTCCTCGTAGGGTCGTGGACCACGATCGACGGGC
Source organism: Mycobacterium sp. 141 (assembly GCF_000382405.1). Taxonomy (GTDB): domain Bacteria; phylum Actinomycetota; class Actinomycetes; order Mycobacteriales; family Mycobacteriaceae; genus Mycobacterium. The sequence continues at coordinate 175,951 of NZ_KB908258.1, read as the reverse complement.
TGGTCTTTTCGGTTCCCGATACCGCGCGTGAACTGATCCGGGCGTTCTGGCCCGGTGCGCTGAGCCTGGTGGTGCGCCAGGCGCCGTCGCTGCAGTGGGACCTCGGCGACGCCAACGGCAGCGTGATGCTGCGGATGCCGCTGCACCCGGTGGCCATCGAACTGCTGCGTGAGGTCGGCCCGATGGCGGTGTCGAGCGCCAACGTCTCGGGCCGGCCAGCCGCGGTGACCGCCGCTGCGGCGCACGAGCAGCTCGGCGATCTGGTCGAGGTTTATCTGGATGGCGGTCCCGCTGAACGGCAGGCGGCGTCGACCATTGTCGATCTGACTGGTGAGCGCCCGCGCATCTTGCGCGAGGGGCCGATCAGTGCCGACGACATCGCCCGGGTTCTCGGTATGGAAGCCGCAGCTCTGACCACAACGCTCACGGAGTGATCTCAGCTTGCTGCAGTACGGTGCACCGGTGATCATGGCCGGCAGCTACACCGATGCCGCGGTCTTGGCGCTGTCCGACCAGGGGGCGGGTGTGCCTCTGCGTGAGCTGATGCTTGTCGGCCTGACCGCCGCGATCATCACCTACTTCGCCACCGGCTGGGTGCGGGTGCTGGCTATTCGGCTCGGTGCAGTCGCCTATCCGCGTGAGCGCGACGTGCATGTGCAGCCCACTCCCAGGATGGGTGGGCTGGCGATGTATGTCGGTGTCGCTGCGGCCGTGCTGCTGGCGTCCCAACTTCCGGCATTGACCCGTGGATTCGTCTATTCGACCGGAATGCCGGCCGTGGTGGTGGCCGGCGGCCTGATCATGGCTATCGGACTGATCGACGATCGGTGGGGTCTGGACGCGCTGACCAAATTCGCCGGGCAGATCACCGCGGCGAGTGTGCTGGTCACCATGGGTGTGGCGTGGAGCGTGCTGTATATCCCGATCGGGGGAGTCGGCACGATCGTGCTCGATCAAGTCTCCTCGATCCTGCTCACGCTCGCGTTGACAGTCTCGATCGTCAATGCGATGAACTTCGTCGACGGGCTCGACGGACTGGCGGCCGGCCTCGGGTTGATCACGGCGCTGGCCATCTGCGTCTTCTCGGTCGGGCTGCTGCGCGACCACGGTGGCGACGTGCTGTTCTACCCGCCCGCGGTGATCTCGGTGGTGTTGGCCGGCGCCTGCCTCGGATTTCTGCCGCACAACTTCCACCGCGCCAAAATCTTCATGGGCGACTCGGGGTCGATGCTGATCGGTCTGATGCTCGGCGCCGCGGCGACCACTGCCGCGGGCCCGATCTCGCAGAACGCTTACGGCGCCCGCGACGTGTTCGCGCTGTTGTCGCCGTTCCTGTTGGTTGTCGCCGTGATGTTTGTGCCTGCGCTGGACATGTTGTTGGCCATCGTGCGGCGCACCCGCGCGGGGCGCAGCCCGTTCAGTCCGGACAAGATGCATTTGCATCACCGGTTATTGCAGATCGGCCATTCGCACCGCCGCGTGGTGCTACTTATCTACCTATGGGTGGGGATCGTCGCCTTCGGTGCGGCCAGCACGATTTTCGTCGACCCGCGCTACACCGGCGCGGTGATGGCGGCGGCCATTCTGGTCGCGATCGTGGTCACTCTGATACCCCTGTTGCGTCGCGGTCCCGATGGGCAGGAATCGCAGCTCGATGATCAGTACGACGAAAAGTAGTAGTCCTCAATTAGGGCCACCTACCATGTGGTACGGTGCTGGCAGAACCCGAAAAACCTCACGGGTTGCCGGCCCGGCCCATTGGTTCCGAAAAGCCGATCGGCGCCGAATAACGACCGACAAAGGGAGCTACCCCTTGGGTGATTCCAGCGCGCCCGCCGCCCTCCGTTACGCTCGTCGGGCACGATCAGGACATTGCCAGGTAGTACGTGTATACGCAGATGTGCTCCGTGACCGTGGGATTGGGGTGAAGCAGTGACGACACCAGCGCAAGACGCGCCGTTGGTGTTTCCATCGGTGGCATTTCGGCCACTGCGACTGCTGGTCATCTGCGTGGCCCTGACCGGTGTGGCCGTCGCGGCCGCCGCCTTCACCGGCCACGTCTTGTTCGGTGTGTTCTTCGGCGTCGGTCTTGGCCTTGGCCTGATCAACGCATTACTGGTGCGCCACGCGGTGGAGTCGATAACCGCCGAGGAACACCCCCTCAAGAAGAAGATGGCGGTGAATTCCGCCACCCGGCTGTTGATCATCACCGCGATCGGTCTCGCGATCGCATACTTCTTCAAGAACTCGGGCGGCGTCGCGGTGCTGTTCGGGTTGGCGATCTTCCAGGCACTGCTGGTGATGTCCACCAGCTTCCCGGTGCTCAAGAAGATCCGCACCGACGGCCTCGATGCTGTCGACACCTCTGGCACGGAATCGAAGGGCTGAGCTGACACCAGATGACCGAGACTGTTCTTGCCGCAGCGATCCACGTCGGCCACCACGAAGAAGTGAAGTGGTTGGGCTGGACCTTCAATATCGACACGATCATCGCCACCGCGGTTGCCGCTGTCATCGTCATCGGGCTGGCGTTTTTCCTGCGGGCGAAGGTCACCTCGACCGGTGTCCCGGGCGGTGTGCAGCTGTTCTTCGAGGCCATCACCATCCAGATGCGCCAGCAGATCGAGAGCGCGATCGGCATGAAGATCGCCCCGTTCGTACTGCCGCTGGCGGTCACCATATTCGTCTTCATCCTGGTATCGAACTGGCTGTCCGTGCTACCCGTGCAGTTCGGCGGACCGGATGGTGCCGCATCTGAACTTCTGGCTCCACCGGCATCGGACATCAACTACGTCTTGGCGCTGGCCCTGTTCGTCTTCCTCTGCTATCACGCGGCAGGCATCTGGCGTCGAGGCCCGATTGGGCACGTGAAGAAGTTGGTCAAGGGCCATGTCGCTGTGCTGGCGCCGATCAACATCGTCGAGGAGATCGCCAAGCCGGTCTCGCTGTCCCTCCGACTTTTCGGCAACATGTTCGCCGGCGGCATCCTGGTCGCGCTGATCGCGATGTTCCCTTGGTACATCCAGTGGGCGCCGAACGCCATCTGGAAGACGTTCGACTTGTTCGTCGGTCTGATCCAGGCCTTTATCTTCGCCCTGCTGACCATTCTTTACTTCAGTCAGTCCATGGAACTGGACCACGAACACGACCACTAAAAACCGACACTGACCGACAGGGCGTGTAGGAACCACAAGAGACCCTGGTGGCAACGCTGCCAGTTACCAAGGAGGAATAAGGAATGACCGACCCCACAATCGTTGCCGGTGCACTCATCGGCGGTGGTCTGATCATGGCCGGTGGCGCGATTGGTGCCGGTATCGGTGACGGTATCGCCGGTAACGCACTGATCTCCGGTATCGCCCGTCAACCGGAGGCACAGGGCCGCCTGTTCACCCCGTTCTTCATCACCGTCGGTCTGGTCGAGGCCGCATACTTCATCAACCTGGCATTCATGGCGCTGTTCGTGTTTGCGACCCCGGGCGCTTCGTAATCCAGCGTGATGGAACAACTGAGCGCAACGATCCTGGCGTCTAGCCAGGCAGCGGAAGAAGGCGGCGGGGGTCAGAGCAACTTCCTGATTCCCAACGGAACCTTCTTCGTCGTGCTGCTCATCTTCTTGATCGTGCTCGGCGTGATCGGGAAATGGGTGGTACCGCCGATCGGTAAGGTCCTGGCGGAGCGGGAAGCGATGCTGGCCAAGACCGCAGCGGACAACCGGAAGTCGGCCGAGCAGGTTGCGGCCGCGCAGGCCGATTACGACGATGCGATGGCAGGGGCTCGGACCGAGGCTTCGGCCATCCGTGACGAGGCTCGTGCCGCGGGCCGTTCGGTCGTTGAGCAGAAGCGTGTCGAAGCCAGCGGTGAAGTGGCCGAAACGGTTCGCGATGCAGATCAGCAACTATCCGCGCAAGGTGCCGCCGCGCAGTCCGACCTCGAATCGTCTGTCGACGGTCTGTCGGCCACGCTGGCAAGTCGCATCCTCGGCGTCGACGTGAAATCAGGTGGGACGCAGTAGATGGAAATCTTCATCGGACAGCTGATCGGCTTCGCGGTCATCGCGTACATCATCTGGCGGTACGTGGTACCGCCGGTGAATTCCCTGATGACCAAACAGCAGGATGCAATACGCGCCGCACTGGCTGAGAGCGCGGAAGCTTCCAGGAAGCTCGCCGACGCCGACGCCATGCACGCCAAGGCGCTCGCGGATGCCAAGGCCGAAGCAGCCAAGGTCACCGACGAAGCGCGGCACGATTCGAAGCGGATCACCGCGCAGCTTGCCGAGCAGGCCGGCTCGGAGGCCGAGCGCATCAAAGCTCAAGGCGCACAACAGGTTCAGCTGATGCGCCAGCAGCTCATCCGCGGACTGCGGACTGATCTCGGCGAAGAATCGGTGGCGAAGGCCGACGAGCTGGTGCGGGCACACGTGGCCGATCCGGCCGCGCAGTCGGCCACCGTCGACCGGTTCCTCGCCGAACTGGAGCAGATGGCGCCGTCGACCGCGGTTATCGACACCGCCGCGACGGCCGAGTTGCGCGCTGCCAGCCGCGAATCACTCGGCGTTCTGGTCGAGAAGTTCGACTCGGTCGCCGGCGGACTGGACGTCGCCGGGCTGACCACGCTGGCAGACGAACTGGCTTCGGTGGCCAAGGTGCTGCTCGCGGAGACCGTGCTGAACCGGCATCTGACCCAGCCGTCCGACGATCCTGCTCCCAAGGTCCGTCTGGTCGACACGCTGCTGTCCGGCAAAGTCGGCGCGCCGACCATCGAACTGGTGCGGACCGCGGTGGCCCAGCGCTGGTCGACTGAGTCGAACTTGGTCGACGCGATCGAGCACATTGCGCGACTGGCGCTGCTCAAGCGTGCCGAGATCTCAGGTGAGGTCGACGCCGTGGAGGACCAGCTGTTCCGGTTCGGCCGTGTTCTCGATGCAGAGCCCAAGCTCTCGGCCCTGCTGACGGATTACACGACTCCCGTCGACGGTCGGATCGCCTTGCTCGACAAGGTGATCCCCGCCTCGACCGGGGTGAACGACACGGTCAAGGCGCTGCTGTCCCAGACGGTGGGGCTGCTGCGCGGCGAGCGTGCCGACGAGGCCGTCATCGACCTCGCCGAGCTGGCCGTGGCCCGCCGCGGCGAGGTTGTCGCACACGTCACGGCTGCGGCGCCGCTCAGCGACGCCCAGAATGCGCGATTGACCGAGGTGTTGACCCGCATCTACGGCCACCCGGTCTCCGTCCAACTCCATGTCGATCCGAATGTCCTCGGTGGTCTGTCGATCGCCGTCGGTGACGAGGTGATCGATGGATCCATCTCGTCACGACTGGCTGCCGCGGCGACCGGGCTACCGGACTGACGAGCGCTTGCGCGAGGAAGCGACATGACTGACGAGCGCTTGCGCGAGGAAGCGACAGGCCTCGACACGAACGACATGAACGACCCCAGGAACTAGGTAGGAAGACGAAAAACCATGGCAGAGTTGACAATCTCGGCTGCTGATATCGAAGGTGCCATCGAGGACTACGTATCCTCGTTTTCCGCCGACACCGAGCGTGAAGAGATCGGCACCGTCATCGATGCCGGTGACGGCATCGCCCACGTCGAGGGACTGCCCTCGGTGATGACGCAGGAGCTCCTGGAGTTCCCCGGTGGCGTCCTGGGCGTCGCGCTCAACCTCGACGAGCACAGCGTTGGTGCCGTCATCCTGGGTGAGTTCGAGAAGATCGAAGAGGGCCAGCAGGTCAAGCGCACCGGTGAGGTGCTGTCGGTTCCGGTCGGCGATGCCTTCCTCGGGCGCGTCATCAACCCGCTGGGCCAGCCGATCGACGGCCAGGGCGACATCACCGCCGAGACCCGCCGCGCCCTAGAGCTGCAGGCCCCCTCGGTGGTTCAGCGTCAGGGCGTCAGCGAGCCGCTGCAGACCGGCATCAAGGCCATCGACGCCATGACGCCGATCGGCCGTGGCCAGCGCCAGCTGATCATCGGCGACCGCAAGACCGGTAAGACCGCCGTCTGCGTCGACACCATCCTGAACCAGCGCGAAGCCTGGGAGACCGGCGATCCCAAGCAGCAGGTGCGCTGCGTGTACGTCGCGATCGGCCAGAAGGGCACCACCATCGCCAGCGTGAAGCGCGCGCTGGAAGAGGGTGGCGCGATGGAGTACACCACCATCGTCGCGGCTCCGGCTTCCGACTCGGCCGGCTTCAAGTGGCTCGCCCCCTACACCGGTTCGGCCATCGGCCAGCACTGGATGTACAACGGCAAGCATGTGCTGATCGTCTTCGATGACCTCTCCAAGCAGGCCGACGCCTACCGCGCGATCTCACTGCTGCTGCGCCGCCCGCCGGGCCGTGAAGCCTTCCCCGGCGACGTGTTCTACCTGCACTCGCGGCTGCTGGAGCGTTGCGCCAAGCTCTCCGATGAGCTCGGTGGCGGTTCGATGACGGGTCTGCCGATCATCGAGACCAAGGCCAACGACATCTCGGCGTTCATCCCGACCAACGTCATCTCCATCACCGACGGCCAGTGCTTCCTGGAGTCCGACCTGTTCAACCAGGGCGTCCGACCCGCGGTCAACGTCGGTGTGTCGGTGTCCCGTGTCGGTGGCGCCGCGCAGATCAAGGCGATGAAAGAGGTGGCGGGCTCGCTGCGTCTGGACCTGTCTCAGTACCGCGAGCTGGAGGCCTTCGCGGCCTTCGCCTCTGACCTGGACGCCGCGTCCAAGGCCCAGCTGGACCGTGGTGTCCGCCTGGTCGAGCTCCTCAAGCAGGCGCAGTACAGCCCGATGGCGGTCGAGGACCAGGTCGTGGCAATCTTCCTCGGCACCCAGGGGCATCTGGATTCGGTTCCCGCCGAGGATGTTTCGCGCTTCGAGGCCGAGTTCCTGGAGCACGTGAAGGCCAGCCACGCCGAGATCCTCACCGGGATCAAGGAATCCAAGAAGCTCTCTGAGGAGAACGAGGCGAAGCTGGTTTCGGTCGTCAACGACTTCAAGAAGGGCTTCGCTGCCAGCGACGGCAGCTCGGTGGTCGCCAACGAGGCTGACGCAGAGGCACTGGATCCCGAGGACCTGGAGAAGGAATCCGTCAAGGTCCGTAAGCCGGCTCCCAAGAAGGCCTAGGTAACCAATGGCAGCCACACTGCGCGAACTACGCGGACGTATCCGCTCCGCCTCGTCGATCAAGAAGATCACGAAGGCCCAGGAGCTGATCGCCACCTCACGGATCGCCAAGGCGCAGGCGCGGGTCGATGCGGCCCGGCCCTACGCCACGGAGATCACCAACATGCTCACCGAGCTCGCCGGTGCCAGCGCGCTGGACCACCCGCTGCTCGTCGAGCGGGAGAACCCCAAGCGGGCCGGTGTGCTGGTGGTGTCCTCGGACCGCGGACTGTGCGGCGGTTACAACGCCAACGTGCTGCGCCGCGCCGAGGAGCTGTTCTCGTTGTTGCGCGACGAGGGCAAGAATCCCGTGCTGTACGTGGTCGGCCGGAAGGCCTTGGGCTACTACAGCTTCCGGCAACGCACCGTGACCGAGTCGTGGACCGGCTTTTCCGAGCGTCCCTCGTATGAGGATGCCAAGACGATCGCCGACACTCTGGTGGCGGCGTTCATGGCGGGTGCCGACGACAGCGGTGACGAGCCAGGTGCCGATGGTGTTCTAGGCGTCGACGAACTGCACATCGTGTCGACCGAGTTCCGGTCGATGCTCTCGCAGACCGCGGTGGCACTGCGGATCGCACCGATGGTCGTCGAATACGTCGGTGAGTCCGAAGCCGGTCCGCACACGCTGTATTCGTTCGAGCCCAACGCAGAGACGCTGTTCGATACGCTGCTGCCGCGCTACATCGCGACCCGCGTGTATGCGGCCCTGCTGGAAGCCGCGGCCTCCGAGTCGGCGTCTCGCCGCCGCGCCATGAAGTCGGCCACCGACAACGCCGATGATCTGATCAAGGCGCTGACGCTCGCGGCCAACCGGGAGCGGCAGGCTCAGATCACCCAGGAAATCAGCGAAATCGTCGGTGGCGCCAACGCGCTGGCCGACGCACGCTAGCCGGATTAAAGACAAAGGCCCCGTAGGAAAGCGAAGAAAAGAAATGACTGCAGCCGTAGACACCAAGACCGCGGGTCGCGTTGTCCGTATCACCGGCCCGGTGGTGGACGTCGAGTTTCCGCGTGGCGCCGTGCCAGACCTGTTCAATGCGCTGCACGCCGACATCAGCTTCGGCGCGCTGGCCAAGACCCTGACGCTTGAGGTTGCCCAGCACCTCGGAGACAACCTGGTGCGCTGCATCTCGATGCAGCCCACCGATGGCCTGGTCCGCGGCGTCGAGGTCACCGATACCGGCGCCTCGATCTCGGTGCCTGTCGGCGACGGTGTCAAAGGACACGTGTTCAACGCCCTGGGCGACTGCCTCGACGATCCCGGTTACGGCAAGGACTTCGAGCACTGGTCGATTCACCGCAAGCCGCCGGCCTTCGCCGACCTGGAGCCCCGCACCGAGATGCTGGAAACCGGTCTGAAGGTCGTCGACCTGCTCACGCCGTACGTGCGCGGTGGCAAGATCGCCCTGTTCGGTGGTGCCGGTGTGGGTAAGACGGTTCTGATCCAGGAGATGATCAACCGCATCGCCCGCAACTTCGGTGGTACCTCGGTGTTCGCCGGCGTCGGTGAGCGCACCCGTGAGGGCAACGACCTGTGGGTCGAGCTCGCGGACGCCAACGTGCTCAAGGACACCGCGCTGGTGTTCGGCCAGATGGACGAGCCGCCAGGCACTCGTATGCGCGTCGCCCTGTCGGCCCTGACCATGGCCGAGTTCTTCCGCGATGAGCAGGGCCAGGACGTGCTGCTGTTCATCGACAACATCTTCCGGTTCACCCAGGCCGGTTCGGAGGTGTCGACCCTGCTGGGCCGTATGCCTTCTGCCGTGGGTTACCAGCCGACGCTGGCCGACGAGATGGGTGAGCTGCAGGAGCGCATCACCTCGACCCGCGGTCGTTCGATCACCTCGATGCAGGCCGTGTACGTGCCCGCCGACGACTACACCGACCCCGCACCGGCGACCACGTTCGCCCACCTGGATGCCACCACCGAGCTTTCACGTGCGGTGTTCTCCAAGGGCATCTTCCCCGCGGTGGATCCGCTGGCGTCGTCCTCGACGATCCTGCACCCCAGCGTCGTCGGTGACGAGCACTACCGCGTCGCGCAGGAAGTCATCCGGATTCTGCAGCGCTACAAGGACCTTCAGGACATCATCGCCATCCTCGGTATCGACGAGCTGTCGGAAGAGGACAAGGTCCTGGTGTACCGCGCCCGTAAGATCGAGCGCTTCCTGAGCCAGAACATGATGGCCGCCGAGCAGTTCACCGGCCAGCCGGGTTCGACCGTGCCGCTCAAGGAGACCATCGAGGCCTTCGACAAGCTGGCCAAGGGCGAGTTCGACCACCTGCCCGAGCAGGCGTTCTTCCTCATCGGTGGCCTCGACGATCTGGCGAAGAAGGCCGAGAGCCTCGGCGCCAAGCTGTGATGAGCGCTCTAGACCGAAGGCAGCGCACGCGAGGAGCACAGAGAAAGGTGGTGTGACATGGCCGACTTGCACGTCGAGATCGTCGCCGTGGAACGCGAGCTTTGGTCGGGTGACGCGACGTTCGTGTTCACCCGCACCACCGCGGGTGAGATCGGCATCCTGCCGCGGCACATCCCGCTGGTCGCCCAGCTCGTCGAGGACGCCATGGTGCGCGTCGAGCGCGAGGGCGAAGACGATGTACGGATCGCCGTCGACGGCGGGTTTCTGTCGGTGAGCGAAGAGGCTGTCCGGATTCTGGTCGAGAATGCTCAGCTGGAATCAGAGATCGACGCTGACGCGGCGAAGCGGGATTCCGAATCCGATGACCAGGCAACCGCGGCATGGGGTAGAGCCCGGCTGCGTGCTCTAGGCCAGATCGACTGATATGCCGATGAGCGCGCCCATGATCATCATGGTCGCGCTGGTCTGTGTGCTGCTGCTGGCAGTTACTGCGCTGTCCTACCGACTCTGGAAGTTACGCCAGGTCGGTGGGACAGCGGCGATTTTGCGGGATTATCCCGCGGTCGGCGGTCACGGCTGGCGGCACGGAGTCATGCGCTATCACGGGGGTGAAGCCGGGTTCTACCGGCTTTCGAGCGTGCGCTGGTGGCCGGATCGTCGGCTCAGCCGGCGCGGCCTCGAAGTGGTGTCACGGCGTGCCCCACGCGGTGACGAGTTCGACATCATGACGCCCGAGATCGTCGTGCTCGAGCTGCGTGATGCCAGCCCCGAGCGCCGCCAGGGTTACGAGATCGCACTGGATCGAAGGGCGCTGACGGCCTTCACGTCGTGGCTGGAATCGCGGCCGTCGCCACGTGCGCGCCGACGCAGTTACTGACCCTGCCCAGGTTTCCAGAGCACATCGCCGCCTGGATTGGCCACTCGGGACAGTATGAAGAGCAGGTCAGACAGTCGGTTGAGGTACTTCGCCGGCAACACGCTGACGCCGGCACCATGCTCTGCGACCGCAGTCCAGGCCGATCGTTCCGCTCGGCGCGCCACGGTGCGAGCCACGTGCAGCAGTGCCGAAAGCGGGGTTCCGCCGGGCAGGATGAATGAATTCAGTGCGGGCAGCGGCTCATTGAATTCGTCACACCACCGCTCCAGCCGGTCGATGTAGTCCTGCGAGATACGCAGCGGCGGATACTTCGGGTTCTCCACCACGGGGGTGGAGAGGTCAGCGCCCGCGTCGAACAGATCGTTTTGGATCTGTCGCAGCACCACGAGCAACTCGTCGCCGGGCTGTCCCATCGCGACTGCGACACCGATCGCGGCGTTGGCTTCGTCACAATCTGCGTACGCGATCAGCCTCGTGTCATTCTTCGAGACTCTGCTGAAATCGCTGAGTCCAGTGGTGCCGTCGTCACCGGTGCGGGTGTAGATGCGGGTGAGGTGAACAGCCATGTTGGAACCGTACCGGCTGCAACATCTGCCCCGTCATTCTGAGAGAGCATTCCGAATCTCAGTCAATGGCCGCATAAACTAACCCGCGTGAGCGAGCGATTCGTGGTGACCGGCGGAAACCGGTTGTCGGGCGAAGTTGCTGTCGGCGGAGCGAAGAACAGCGTGCTGAAGTTGATGGCAGCGGCACTGCTGGCAGAGGGCACCAGCACCATCACCAACTGCCCCGACATCCTGGATGTGCCGTTGATGGCCGAGGTGCTGCGGGGCTTGGGTGCCACCGTCGAGCTGGACGGCGGCACCGTCTGGATCACTTCTCCTGACGAACTCAAGTACGACGCCGACTTCGCCGCGGTGAGACAGTTCCGAGCCTCGGTCTGCGTGCTCGGCCCTTTGGTCGGTCGATGCAAGAAGGCCAAGGTCGCACTGCCCGGCGGTGACGCCATCGGCTCGCGGCCGCTGGACATGCATCAGTCTGGGTTACGCCAGCTCGGGGCGCGATGCAACATCGAACACGGTTGTGTGGTGGCCGATGCCGATCATCTGCGTGGTGCGGAGATCCAGCTTGAGTTCCCCTCCGTAGGGGCCACGGAGAACATCCTGATGGCTGCCGTTTTCGCCGAGGGGGTGACCACAATCCACAACGCCGCGAGGGAACCCGACATCGTCGACATCTGCGCGATGCTCAACCAGATGGGGGCTGAGGTCAGCGGCGCGGGCACGTCGACGTTGACGATTACCGGTGTTGACCGGCTGTACCCGACAGAGCACAGGGTGATCGGCGACCGCATCGTTGCCGCCACCTGGGGGATCGCCGCGGCGATGACGCGCGGCGACATATCGGTGACCGGTGTCGACCCCCAACATCTGCAGTTGGTGCTGCACAAACTTCACGACGCCGGTGCGACCGTGACACAGAACGATGACGGCTTCCGGGTGGTCCAGTACGAGCGGCCCAAGGCGGTGAACGTGGCGACGCTGCCGTTCCCCGGATTCCCGACGGATCTGCAGCCGATGGCGATCGGCTTGGCTTCCATAGCCGACGGCACGTCGATGATCACCGAGAACGTCTTTGAGGCTCGGTTCCGTTTTGTCGAGGAGATGATCCGGCTCGGAGCCGACGCCCGGACCGACGGACACCATGCAGTTATCCGCGGGATCTCGCAGCTCTCGAGCGCACCGGTGTGGTCTTCGGACATCCGGGCCGGTGCCGGGCTGGTGCTGGCCGGCTTGGTCGCCGATGGGGACACCGAGGTTCACGACGTGTTTCACATCGACCGCGGCTACCCGTTGTTCGTCGAGAACCTGGTGAGCTTGGGGGCGGAGATCGAGCGGGTAAGCTAGTTCGAGTCGCCCGGGTTCGGTCGAAATGCCTCTGACCAGGCGATTTGACTCCCGAGCGCGGATAGTTCTAATCTAGTCGAGTTGCCCCGGCAGCGGGGAGACAAAGTCGCTTGACAGTCTGACGAAGATGGTTTAAGCTGGCAGGGTTGCCCTAAAAGGGTCAACTCGAAACAATCTAGTCTGTTGTTTGAGAACTCAATAGTGTGTTTGGTGGTTTTTGTTTGTTGTTTTTTGGTCATGCTCTTTTTCCCGTTTGGGGTGTGGCTGTTTTTTGTTTTTTTGGATGCCGGTTTTTGGTGTCTGTTGTTTGTGATCGGATTTTTCTGAATGGCCTTTTTTGGGTTTTGTTTGGAGAGTTTGATCCTGGCTCAGGACGAACGCTGGCGGCGTGCTTAACACATGCAAGTCGAACGGAAAGGCCCTTCGGGGTGCTCGAGTGGCGAACGGGTGAGTAACACGTGGGTGATCTGCCCTGCACTTTGGGATAAGCCTGGGAAACTGGGTCTAATACCGAATAGGACTCCGGACTGCATGGTCTGGGGTGGAAAGCTTTTGCGGTGTGGGATGGGCCCGCGGCCTATCAGCTTGTTGGTGGGGTGATGGCCTACCAAGGCGACGACGGGTAGCCGGCCTGAGAGGGTGACCGGCCACACTGGGACTGAGATACGGCCCAGACTCCTACGGGAGGCAGCAGTGGGGAATATTGCACAATGGGCGCAAGCCTGATGCAGCGACGCCGCGTGGGGGATGACGGCCTTCGGGTTGTAAACCTCTTTCAGCACAGACGAAGCGTAAGTGACGGTATGTGCAGAAGAAGCACCGGCCAACTACGTGCCAGCAGCCGCGGTAATACGTAGGGTGCGAGCGTTGTCCGGAATTACTGGGCGTAAAGAGCTCGTAGGTGGTTTGTCGCGTTGTTCGTGAAAACTCACAGCTTAACTGTGGGCGTGCGGGCGATACGGGCAGACTGGAGTACTGCAGGGGAGACTGGAATTCCTGGTGTAGCGGTGGAATGCGCAGATATCAGGAGGAACACCGGTGGCGAAGGCGGGTCTCTGGGCAGTAACTGACGCTGAGGAGCGAAAGCGTGGGGAGCGAACAGGATTAGATACCCTGGTAGTCCACGCCGTAAACGGTGGGTACTAGGTGTGGGTTTCCTTCCTTGGGATCCGTGCCGTAGCTAACGCATTAAGTACCCCGCCTGGGGAGTACGGCCGCAAGGCTAAAACTCAAAGGAATTGACGGGGGCCCGCACAAGCGGCGGAGCATGTGGATTAATTCGATGCAACGCGAAGAACCTTACCTGGGTTTGACATGCACAGGACGACTGCAGAGATGTGGTTTCCCTTGTGGCCTGTGTGCAGGTGGTGCATGGCTGTCGTCAGCTCGTGTCGTGAGATGTTGGGTTAAGTCCCGCAACGAGCGCAACCCTTGTCCTATGTTGCCAGCGGGTGATGCCGGGGACTCGTAGGAGACTGCCGGGGTCAACTCGGAGGAAGGTGGGGATGACGTCAAGTCATCATGCCCCTTATGTCCAGGGCTTCACACATGCTACAATGGCCGGTACAAAGGGCTGCGATGCCGTGAGGTGGAGCGAATCCTTTCAAAGCCGGTCTCAGTTCGGATCGGGGTCTGCAACTCGACCCCGTGAAGTCGGAGTCGCTAGTAATCGCAGATCAGCAACGCTGCGGTGAATACGTTCCCGGGCCTTGTACACACCGCCCGTCACGTCATGAAAGTCGGTAACACCCGAAGCCGGTGGCCTAACCCTTGTGGAGGGAGCCGTCGAAGGTGGGATCGGCGATTGGGACGAAGTCGTAACAAGGTAGCCGTACCGGAAGGTGCGGCTGGATCACCTCCTTTCTAAGGAGCACCACGAGAGACGCTCTCCGTTGGGGAGGGTGTGAGCCGTGAGGAACCTGTCGGGTTGTAGTGACCGGGGTTTGGTGCAACAACAAACGTTGAGCCGGCGTGGGATTCGTCGGTGAGGAAGCTGCCAGACACGCTATTGGGCTTTGAGACAACAGGCCCGTGTTTCCCTGGCCCCTGTGTGGGGTGGGAGGTCGTGTTGTTGCCCTGCTTTGGTGGTGGGGTGTGGTGTTTGATTTGTGGATAGTGGTTGCGAGCATCTAGCACGCGGATATGTGAGGCTGTCACTGCCTGTAGGGGTGGTGTGGGTCTTGTGTGTTTGTGTGTTGATGTGCAATTTCTTTTGAAACTCATTTTTGGTTTTTGTGTTGTAAGTGTTTAAGGGCGCATGGTGGATGCCTTGGCACTGGGAGCCGATGAAGGACGTGGGAGGCTGCGATATGCCTCGGGGAGCTGTCAACCGAGCGTGGATCCGAGGATGTCCGAATGGGGAAACCCGGCACGAGTGATGTCGTGTCACCCGGCACTGAATACATAGGTGTCGGGGGGGAACGCGGGGAAGTGAAACATCTCAGTACCCGTAGGAAGAGAAAACAATTGTGATTCCGTGAGTAGTGGCGAGCGAAAGCGGAGGATGGCTAAACCGTATGCATGTGATACCGGGTAGGGGTTGTGTGTGCGGGGTTGTGGGACCTATCTTCTCAGTTCTATCCGACTGGGGGGCAGTGAGAAAATGTTGTGGTTAGCGGAAGTGGCTTGGGATGGCCTGCCGTAGACGGTGAGAGCCCGGTACGTGAAAACCCGACGTCTGTCTTGATGGTGTTCCCGAGTAGCAGCGGGCTCGTGGAATCTGCTGTGAATCTGCCGGGACCACCCGGTAAGCCTGAATACTTCCCAGTGACCGATAGCGGATGAGTACCGTGAGGGAATGGTGAAAAGTACCCCGGGAGGGGAGTGAAAGAGTACCTGAAACCGTGCGCTTACAATCCGTCAGAGCCCTCACTTTGTGTGGGGTGATGGCGTGCCTTTTGAAGAATGAGCCTGCGAGTCAGGGACATGTCGCGAGGTTAACCCGGGTGGGGTAGCCGCAGCGAAAGCGAGTCTGAATAGGGCGTATCCAATCCGTAGGGGTTGGTGTAGTGGTGTGTTCTGGACCCGAAGCGGAGTGATCTACCCATGGCCAGGGTGAAGCGCGGGTAAGACCGTGTGGAGGCCCGAACCCACTTAGGTTGAAGACTGAGGGGATGAGTTGTGGGTAGGGGTGAAAGGCCAATCAAACTCCGTGATAGCTGGTTCTCCCCGAAATGCATTTAGGTGCAGCGTCACATGTTTCTTGTTGGAGGTAGAGCTACTGGATGGCCGATGGGCCCTACTAGGTTACTGACGTCAGCCAAACTCCGAATGCCGACAAGTCTAAGAGTGTGGCAGTGAGACGGCGGGGGATAAGCTCCGTGCGTCGAGAGGGAAACAGCCCAGATCGCCGGCTAAGGCCCCTAAGCGTGTGCTAAGTGGAAAAGGATGTGCAGTCGCGAAGACAACCAGGAGGTTGGCTTAGAAGCAGCCACCCTTGAAAGAGTGCGTAATAGCTCACTGGTCAAGTGATTGTGCGCCGATAATGTAGCGGGGCTCAAGCACACCGCCGAAGCCGCGGCAACGTATTTGTACGTTGGGTAGGGGAGCGTCCTGCATCCGGTGAAGCCGCCGAGTGATCGAGTGGTGGAGGGTGTGGGAGTGAGAATGCAGGCATGAGTAGCGAATAGGCAAGTGAGAACCTTGCCCGCCGAAAGACCAAGGGTTCCTGGGCCAGGCCAGTCCGCCCAGGGTGAGTCGGGACCTAAGGCGAGGCCGACAGGCGTAGTCGATGGACAACGGGTTGATATTCCCGTACCCGTGTGTGTGCGTCCCTGATGAATCAATCGTGCTAACCACCCAAATGGTGGTCCACTAATCCCTTCGGGGTGCGGGGATCGCTGGCTGCGTGGGACCCTGGTTGGTAGTAGTCAAGCGATGGGGTGACGCAGGAAGGTAGCCGTACCGGTCAGTGGTAATACCGGGGTAAGCCTGTAGGGAGGAACGTAGGTAAATCCGCGTTTCGCATATCCTGAGAGGTGATGCATAGCCGAGTGAGGCGAATTCGGTGATCCTATGCTGCCAAGAAAAGCCTCTAGCGAGGACATACACGGCCCGTACCCCAAACCAACACAGGTGGTCAGGTAGAGAATACTAAGGCGTACGAGTGAACTATGGTTAAGGAACTCGGCAAAATGCCCCCGTAACTTCGGGAGAAGGGGGACCCCCATATCGTGAGCCGGTTTGCCCGGGGTAGCGGGAGGGGGTGGCACAAACCAGTGAGAAGCGACTGTTTACTAAAAACACAGGTCCGTGCGAAGTCGCAAGACGATGTATACGGACTGACGCCTGCCCGGTGCTGGAAGGTTAAGAGGACCCGTTAACCCTTCGGGGTGAAGCGGAGAATTTAAGCCCCAGTAAACGGCGGTGGTAACTATAACCATCCTAAGGTAGCGAAATTCCTTGTCGGGTAAGTTCCGACCTGCACGAATGGCGTAACGACTTCTCAACTGTCTCAACCATAGACTCGGCGAAATTGCACTACGAGTAAAGATGCTCGTTACGCGCGGCAGGACGAAAAGACCCCGGGACCTTCACTACAACTTGGTATTGGTGCTCGATACGGTTTGTGTAGGATAGGTGGGAGACTGTGATATTCACACGCCAGTGTGGGTGGAGTCGTTGTTGAAATACCACTCTGATCGTATTGGGCCTCTAACCTCGGACCGTATATCCGGTTCAGGGACAGTGCCTGGTGGGTAGTTTAACTGGGGCGGTTGCCTCCTAAAATGTAACGGAGGCGCCCAAAGGTTCCCTCAACCTGGACGGCAATCAGGTGTTGAGTGTAAGTGCACAAGGGAGCTTGACTGCGAGACGGACATGTCGAGCAGGGACGAAAGTCGGGACTAGTGATCCGGCACCTCTGAGTGGAAGGGGTGTCGCTCAACGGATAAAAGGTACCCCGGGGATAACAGGCTGATCTTCCCCAAGAGTCCATATCGACGGGATGGTTTGGCACCTCGATGTCGGCTCGTCGCATCCTGGGGCTGGAGCAGGTCCCAAGGGTTGGGCTGTTCGCCCATTAAAGCGGCACGCGAGCTGGGTTTAGAACGTCGTGAGACAGTTCGGTCTCTATCCGCCGCGCGCGTCAGAAGCTTGAGGAAATCTGTCCCTAGTACGAGAGGACCGGGACGGACGAACCTCTGGTCTACCAGTTGTCCCACCAGGGGCACTGCTGGATAGCTACGTTCGGACAGGATAACCGCTGAAAGCATCTAAGCGGGAAACCCCCTCCAAGACCAGGCTTCTCACCCATTTCAGTGGGATAAGGCCCCCCGCAGACCACGGGATCGATAGACCAGACCTAGACACCCAGCAATGGGCGCAGGGAACTGGCACTAACCGGCCGAAAACTTACAACAACCCACAAACACCAACGTGTTCGGGTTTCGTAAGACACGCACAACCTTGCTTCGCAACCACACCACACACCCCCACGACCCCCGGGTCGCCACGGGTGCACACCACACCCCACCACCAAAACACACCCAAAGATTCACACCCAGAAACGGGTGAATAAAGTTACGGCGGTCCATAGCGGCAGGGAAACGCCCGGTCCCATCCCGAACCCGGAAGCTAAGCCTGCCAGCGCCGATGATACTACCCACACGGGTGGAAAAGTAGGACACCGCCGAACACACATTAAGCCCCGGGCCCCCAATTTCGATTGGGGGCCCGGGCATTTTTTTGTATCTATATGTAAATAGCTCAGCCGAAAAGTGCCGGCTCCCGGCGGCTTTTCTCCAATTCCAGCAGTGCCCTTTTGCGGTCCAGTCCACCCCCATATCCGGTCAGGCTGCCATTAGCGCCGATCACCCGGTGACACGGCACCACGATTCCGATCGGATTGTGCCCATTGGCCAATCCGACCGCCCGAAATGCTCCGGGGGATCCGACCTCACGGGCTATATCGCCGTATGTGCACGTTTCGCCATAGGGAATCGACTGCAGAGCGGCCCACACCCGGCGTTGGAATGCCGTGCCGACCATGTGCAGTTCCAGGTCGAATACCGTGCGCTCACCGGCGAAATACTCTGCCAATTGTTCGACGGCATCGGGAAAGGCCGTCTTGTCGACTTCCCAGCCGTCACGGCTCGGCTCATAAGTCTGATCGACCATGCGAAGGTGCATCAGCCGCCCGTCTCTTCCCGCCAAGGTCAGAGGACCTACCGGACTGTCCACAGATCGGCATTGCAGTGTCGTCATCGTTTCTCCTGAACTTTCAGATCCTCATGCTGGGTAACCACCGGCCAGTCGTTGACTACGTGGTCCAGCGTGGTCCACAGGTGCTGAGTCGCGTAGGAACGCCAAGGGCGCCAGCGTGTGCTGTACCGGGTCAGTGCGGTCTGGTCCGAAGGCAGCCCGAGTTGCTCGGCCGCCAACCGGACACCGAGGTCGCTGGCGGGAAACGCGTCGGGATCTCCGAGCCCCCGCATGGCGATCACCTCGGCGCTCCACGGCCCGATACCGGGCAGTGCCAGGAGTTGCTCGCGGGCTGCCGTCCAGTCGCAGCCGGGGTCGAGGACCAGGGTGCCGTCGGTCAGGGCACGAACGAGTGCGCTGACCGTCCGGCGTCGTGCGGTGGGCATGGACAGATGGGTGGGATCGATCTCCGCGAGGGCGGCGACATCGGGGAACGCATGGGTCAGACCGCCGGTGTCATCGCGCACGGGCTGTCCGTAGGCCTTGACCAGCCGGCCCACGTGGGTGCGTGCCGCTTTGATGGACACCTGTTGCCCGAGCACCACCCGGATCGCGAGCTCGGCCTCGTCGACTGTGCGCGGGATGCGTTGGCCCGGCGCCTTGGCCACCACGGCGGCCAGGTCCTGATCGGTGCCCAACGCGTCAACCACGGCCTCCGGATCGGCATCGAGGTCGAGCAGCCGGCGGCACCGGGCGATGGCGGCGCCGAGATCGCGGAAGTCGTCGAGCACCAATCGGCAGCGGACATGGTCCGGGTGCGGCTGCAGGCTGACGACGCCGTGACCGTGTGGCAACCGCAGCGAGCGTCGCAGCCACCCGTCGCGCACTTCCTCCAGTCCTGGCACCGCGCTGGCCGCTAGGTGGCCGAACAATCCCTCGAACGCGAACGGCGTACGAACCGGCAACCGCAGCGACACCACCCCGGGGGACACCGACTCGTCGCGGCCGAATCGGGTTGTCGCGCGCCGACGCAGCTCGCTCGGTGTCAAATCGCAGACCGCCCGGACGGTGTCGTTGAATTGGCGGATGCTGGCGAATCCGGCGGCGAAAGCGACGTCTCCGAACGGCAATTCGGTGGTCTCGATGAGCACCCGCGCGGTTTGGGTGCGCTGTGCACGGGCCAGGGCCAATGGGCCGGCGCCCAGTTCTGCCTGCATGATGCGCTGCAACTGTCGGGTGGTGTAGCCGATGCGTGCAGCCAAACCGGTGACGCCTTCGCGGTCCACGATGCCGTCGGCGATGAGCCGCATACAGCGGGCGACCGCGTCACCCCGGACATTCCACTCCGGTGAACCGGGAGATGCGTCAGGCCGGCACCGTTTGCAGGCGCGGAATCCGGCGGCCTGCGCCGCCGCTGCGGTGGGGTAGAACCGCATGTTGTGAGCCAGTGGCGGGCGCACCGGACAGCTGGGGCGACAGTAGATCCCTGTGGTGAGCACTGCGATGACAAACCAACCGTCGAACCGGGCGTCCTTGGACTGGACGGCCCGGTAACAGCGGTCGAAATCGTCGTGCACAACTGCAACGATGGCACGAGCCGGACGTCGAAACTAGCGGAAAAGCGACATCGCAGTGGCTGGTGGCACTCGGCGATGGCCGGTGCGGCGCCCAGTGCTTCGTCCTCGGGATGATCCAGACGCACCGGAGCACCGAACACGCTCGGGATGGGGAACACCAGGGTGACGATCAGCAGGGTCAGGGTTTCCAGAATTCTGCCCAGCCGCCTCGCCACGGATTTGTCGGCGTTCGTCGATGCGTCAGCGTAGTTCGTTCGTCCTGCCCTTAAGGTAGATCGGGTGCGCCTCGTGATTGCCCAGTGCACCGTCGACTATGTGGGTCGGCTGACGGCACACCTTCCGTCCGCCCGCCGGCTGTTGTTGTTCAAGGCCGACGGCTCGGTGAGCGTGCACGCCGACGACCGTGCCTACAAGCCGCTGAACTGGATGAGCCCGCCGTGTTGGGTCATCGAGGAGGACGCAGAAGGCTCAGCGAGCGGATCCGCTGTCGTCTGGGTGGTGGAAAACAGGGCCGGTGAGCAGCTACGCATCACGGTAGAAGACGTCGAGCACGATTCCAGTCACGAGCTCGGGATCGACCCCGGCCTGGTGAAGGACGGGGTCGAGGCGCATCTGCAAACGCTGCTGGCCGAACATGTCGAATTGCTCGGCACCGGCTACACGCTGGTCCGCCGGGAGTATCCGACGGCGATCGGTCCGGTGGATCTAATGTGCCGCGACGAGCTGGGTGGCTCGGTGGCGGTGGAGATCAAGCGTCGCGGTGAGATCGACGGCGTCGAACAACTGACCCGTTACCTGGATTTGCTCAACCGTGACAGTGTGTTGGCGCCGGTGGCCGGGGTGTTCGCGGCTCAGCAGATCAAGCCGCAAGCGCGCACGCTGGCAACCGATCGCGGGATCCGTTGCGTGACTCTGGATTACGACCAGATGCGGGGGATGGACAGCAGCGAGTATCGGTTGTTCTGATGGGACGGCGGCACAGAACACCCAGGAAGCTGCCATCGTCGTTGCCCACGCGTCGAGTCGAAACGGGGCCGGACGGTTACGACTATGAGGTGCGCGTCGTCACCGCGGCGCGTGCGGTCAAGACCTATCGCTGCCCTGGATGCGATCACGAGATACGTTCGGGCACGGCTCATGTGGTGGCGTGGCCGGCAGACATGGGAGAGGCCGCGGTGGACGACCGTCGACATTGGCACACGCCATGCTGGGCCAACCGGGGCAATCGCGGCCCGACGCGCAGGTGGTCGTGACGATCAGTGCGCTGAATCGGCGGCCGGCTCGACCAGCTCGATCAGCACGCCACCCGCGTCTTTGGGGTGGATGAAGTTGATCCTCGAGTTCGCGGTGCCCTTGCGAGCAGCGTCGTAGAGCAGGCGCACACCCTGGCTGCGCAGCCGTTTGCTCAGGGCGTCGATGTCGTTGGTTCGATAGGCCAGCTGCTGCAGGCCGGGGCCGCGCTTGTCGATGAACTTGGCGATCATCGAATCTTCGTCGAGCGGCGACATCAACTGGATCTGTGCGCTGCCCTTCGGTGCGCCGCGGACCGAGAGCATCGCCTCCCGCACGCCCTGCTCTTTGTTGATCTCTTCGTGTAGGACGATCATGCCGAGGTTGTCGTGATACCACTTGATGGCGGCGTCCAGATCTGGGACGGCTATGCCAACGTGGTCGATGGCCGCCACCAGCGCGGTAGCAAGGGCGGGACCGGCGTCAACTCGTTCGGCGGTCATAACCCAACGGTAGCCTTTACCTGAAGGGTTTGCGGTATGTGTGATCGGCCGCACAGGTCCGGTGAACCACTCTTTGGAGGTAGGAAATGACCACGTCGGTGATCGTCGGTGGAGCACGTACTCCGGTCGGTAAATTGATGGGTTCGCTGAAGGATTTCTCAGGCAGTGACCTGGGTGCGGTCGCTATCCGCGGGGCCCTGGCGAAAGCTTTCCCGAATGGTGAGGGCGACGCGTCGCTCGTCGACTACGTGATCATGGGCCAGGTTCTCACCGCCGGTGCCGGACAGATGCCCGCGCGCCAAGCGGCGGTCGGTGGCGGGATCGGCTGGGACGTGCCCGCCCTGACCATCAACAAGATGTGCCTGTCCGGCATCGATGCGATTGCGCTGGCCGATCAGCTCATCCGCGCCGGTGAGTTCGATGTGGTGGTCGCCGGCGGCCAGGAGTCGATGACGCAGGCGCCGCACCTGTTACCCAAGAGCCGTGAAGGCTACAAGTACGGCGATGTCACCGTGCTCGATCACCTCGCCTACGACGGCCTGTACGACGTGTTCACCGATCAGCCGATGGGCGCACTCACCGAGCAGCGCAACGATGTCGACAAGTTCACGCGCGCTGAGCAGGACGAGTTTGCTGCGCAGTCGCATCAGAAAGCCGCCGCGGCGTGGAAGGACGGCGTCTACGCCGACGAGGTGGTGTCGGTGTCGATCCCGCAGCGCAAGGGTGACCCGATCGAGTTCGCCGAGGACGAGGGCATCCGGGCCAACACCACCGCCGAGTCGCTGGGCGGCCTGCGCCCCGCATTCCGCAAGGACGGCACCATCACCGCTGGCTCGTCGTCGCAGATCTCCGACGGCGCATGTGCTGTCGTGGTGATGAACAAGGCCAAGGCCGAAAAGCTGGGGCTGAGCTGGCTCTGTGAGATCGGTGCGCACGGTGTCGTCGCGGGGCCGGACTCCACGCTGCAGTCGCAGCCGGCCAACGCCATCAAGAAGGCGATCGCCCGCGAAGGCATCACCGCCGACCAGCTGGACGTCATCGAGATCAATGAGGCATTCGCCGCGGTGTCGCTCGCGTCGACCAAGGAACTCGGAGTGGACCCGGCCAAGGTCAACGTCCACGGCGGCGCTATCGCCATCGGCCATCCGATCGGCATGTCAGGTGCCCGCATCACGCTGCACGCAGCCCTTGAACTCGCCCGCCGCGGCTCCGGCTATGCGGTCGCCGCGTTGTGCGGTGCGGGCGGGCAGGGCGATGCGCTCGTGCTGCGTCGGTGACCGCTACCAACGGGCCAAAACTACGCCGGGTAGTAGCTGTCGATGGAACCCGGTTCGGCGCTGACGCCCCAACCGGGCCGCGGCGCGCCGGAAACAACGTGACAGACTTGATGACGTGACACGTCCACGTCCTTCCGTCGGTCCGGCGCTGGCCGGTGCGGTTGATTTGTCGGCACTCAAGCAGCGGCCCGCCGAGGGCACCGCGTCGGCGCCGCCCGGCGGCGTCGAAGTAACCGAAGTCAACTTTGAAGCCGAGGTGCTGGTCCGGTCCAGCCAGGTCCCGGTGGTGGTGCTGCTGTGGTCTCCGCGTAGTGAGCCCAGCATCCAGTTGGGCGACACGTTGGCGGCTCTGGCTGCTCGAGACGGCGGTAAGTGGTCGCTGGCGGTGATCAACGTCGACACCACGCCCCGGGTCGCGCAGATGTTCGGTATCCAGGGAGTGCCCACGGTCGTAGCGTTGGCCGGTGGGCAGCCGATCGCCAGCTTCGAAGGTCCACAGCCGCCCGAGCAGTTGCGCCGGTGGGTCGATTCCCTGCTGCAGGCCACTGCGGGCAAGCTCGAAGCAGGAGCGGCGGAAGAGGCCGAACAGGTCGATCCCGAACTCGAGCAGGCACGCGACCATTTGGACAATGGCGACTTCACCGCGGCGCTGACCGCCTACCAGGCCATCCTCGAGGGCGATCCGAATCACGCCGAGGCCAAGGGCGCCGTGCGCCAGATCGCCTTCCTGCAGCGCGCCAGCGCGCAGCGCCCTGACGCAGTGGCCGTTGCCGATGCCGCCCCGGGCGATATCGAGGCGGCGTTCGCCGCAGCCGACGTCGAGCTCCTGCAGCAACGGGTGTCGGCAGCGTTCGACCGGCTGATTGCGCTGGTCAAGCACACGGCCGGTGATGATCGGACCGCGGTCCGCACCCGCCTGGTCGAGCTGTTCGACCTGTTCGACCAGGCGGATCCCGAGGTCGTCGCCGGCCGGCGCAACCTCGCCAACGCGCTGTACTAGGCCGGGTCGAACCAGAGCGCCGACAGCGGCGGCAACACCATGACCGCCGAGGCCGGGCGGCCGTGCCACGGCTCGTCGGTAGCCTCCACCGCGCCGTAGTTGCCGATGCCCGAGCCGTTGTACAGCGTGGCATCGGTATTGAGCACCTCGCGCCAGGTGCCTGCATGCGGCAGGCCCAACCGGTACTGGCTGTGTTCAGTGCCGGCGAAGTTGATCACGCAGGCCAGCATCGAACCGTCGGCGCCGATTCTCAGGAAGCTCAGCACGTTGTTGGCCGAATCGTTGGCATCGATCCAGGAGTAGCCCTCGGGCGAGCTGTCACGGCTCCACAACGCAGGGTGGCTGCGGTAGATCTCGTTGAGATCACGTACCAGGCGTTGCACACCGCCCGAGAAACCCTGCTCGTCGAGCTGGAACCAGTCCAGGCCACGTCCCTCGGACCATTCGGTGCGCTGGCCGAATTCCTGGCCCATGAACAGCAGTTGCTTACCCGGGTGGGCCCACTGGTAGGCCAGCAGGCTGCGTAGGCCGGCCGCCTTCTCGTGATCGCCGCCGGGCATCCGGTTCCACAGCGTGCCCTTGCCGTGCACCACCTCGTCGTGGCTGATGGGCAGGACGTAGTTCTCGCTGAACGCGTACAGCATGGAGAACGTCATCTCGTGGTGGTGGTAGCTGCGGTATATCGGGTTGCGGCTGATGTAGTCCAGCGTGTCGTTCATCCAGCCCATGTTCCACTTCATCGAAAAGCCGAGGCCGCCAAGGTTGGTCGGACGCGTGACGCCGGGCCAGGACGTGGATTCCTCCGCCACGGTGACGATACCGGGGGCCATCTTGTGCACCGTGGCGTTCATCTCCTGCAGGAACTGCACGGCCTCGAGGTTTTCCCGGCCGCCGTAGACGTTGGGTGTCCACCCGCCGTCCGGGCGTGAGTAGTCGAGGTAGAGCATCGAAGCCACCGCGTCCACCCGCAGCCCGTCGATGTGGTACTCCTGCAGCCAGTACAGGGCGTTGGCAACCAGGAAGTTGCGGACTTCGGTCCGGCCGAAGTCGAAAACGTAGGTGCCCCAGTCCAGTTGCTCACCGCGCCGCGGATCGGAGTGCTCGTAGAGGGCAGTCCCGTCGAACCGGCCCAGCGCCCAGGAGTCCTTGGGAAAGTGTGCGGGCACCCAGTCCACGATCACCCCGATGCCGGCCTGGTGCAGGGTGTCGACGAGATACCGGAAGTCGTCGGGGGAACCCAGGCGCGATGTCGGTGCGTAATACGACGTGACCTGGTAGCCCCAGGATCCGCCGAACGGGTGTTCGGCCACCGGCAGCAGCTCGACGTGGGTAAAGCCCTGTTGGACGACGTATTCGGTGAGCTGCTCGGCCAGTTCCCGGTAGGACAGGCCGGGCCGCCACGACATCAGGTGCACTTCGTAGGTACTCATCGGCTCGAACACCGGGTTGAGCTCGGCACGCTGCGTCATCCAGTCGGAGTCGTCCCAGGTGTAGGAACTGCTGAACACGCGGGAGGCGGTGTGTGGTGGCACCTCGGTGGCGAACGCCATCGGGTCGGCGCGATCGGAGACCGACCCGTCGGCGCCGTGCACCCGAAGCTTGTAGAGCCCGTCGGCCGGAAAGTCCGGCCAGAACAGTTCCCACACACCGGTCGAGCCCAGCACCCGCATCTGTGCCTCATTGCCGTCCCAGTGGTTGAAGTCACCGATCAGGCTGATGCCCTTGGCGTTCGGTGCCCACACCGCGAACGACACCCCGTTCACCACGCCGTCCGGCGTGGTGAACGACCGGGGATGCGCCCCGAGGATCTCCCACAGCCGCTCGTGCCGACCCTCGGCGAACAGGTGCAGGTCGAGCTCACCGAGCGTCGGCAGGAACCGGTAGGCATCGGCGGTGGTGTGAATGTCGATGGTGTCATCGGCACCCGGATAACCGATCTCCAACCGGTAGTCGACCAGGTTGGTGTACGGCACCGCAACCGCGAACAGCCCGGATTCCAGATGCTCCAACGGAAACCGGTCGGTACCGATCAGCGCGGTCACCCTAACCGCATGCGGCCGGTAGGCCCGGATCACGGTGTGATCGGCGTATTCGTGGGCACCCAGGAAGGCGTGCGGATCGTGGTGTTCGCCGGCTAGCAGCCGGTGCACATCTGACGGGTCTGGCCGCAGTTGCGCATTGGTGAGTTGATTACTTCGCGTCATCTCGCCCTCATTCCCTGCGTAGCAGTTCGAGTCGTTTGTCCTGCGGTACCGTGGGCATATTCAGCACGTGTGCCACCGCTTTGGCGGGGTCGATGCGGATGAAATTGGCCTGGCCCCACTGGTATTCCTGACCGGTGATCTCGTCGCGCACCCAGAATCGGTCGTAGGCCTCCATGCCGAGTGCCTCCATGTCCAGCCACAGCGTGGACTCTTCCGGACCGAATGCGTTCAGGGTGACCACCACAAGCACGGTGTCGCCGGTGATCGGGTCGAACTTGCTGTAAGCCAGCAGTGCGGCGTTGTCGATGTGGTGGAACGTCACGTTGCGCAGCTGGCGAAGCGCGGGATGCAACCGGCGAATCTCGTTGAGCCGGGCGAGGAACGGTTCGAGCGATTCACCCGCCGCCAAGGCGGCCTCGAAGTCGCGGGGACGCAGCTCGTACTTTTCCGAGTCCAGGTATTCCTCGCTGCCCTCACGCACCGCGCGGTGCTCGTAGAGCTCGTAGCCGGAGTACACCCCCCACGTCGAGCTCAGCGTCGCGGCGAGCACCGCCCGGATGGCGAACATGCCGGGACCGCCGTGTTGCAGGCTTGCGTGCAGGATGTCGGGGGTGTTGACCCACAGGCTCAGCCGAGCGCAGTCGGCGTATTTGACTATTTCCCTGCCGAATTCGGTGAGCTCCCACTTCGACGTGCGCCAGGTGAAATAGGTATAAGACTGCGTGAAACCGAGTTTGGCCAGCCCATACAACCGCGCGGGCCGGGTGAAAGCCTCGGCGAGGAACAGCACGTCCGGATCCCTGTTCTTGACTTCGGCGATCAGCCAGGCCCAGAAATTCGGCGGTTTGGTGTGGGGGTTGTCGACACGAAACACCTTGACGCCGTGGGATACCCAGAACTGAACCACGCGCAGCACCTCGTGGTACAGGCCTGCCGGGTCGTTGTCGAAGTTCAGGGGATAGATGTCCTGGTACTTCTTCGGCGGGTTTTCCGCGTACGCGATGGTGTCGTCGGGCAGCACCGTGAACCATTCCCGGTGGGCCTTGGCCCACGGATGATCGGGCGCACACTGCAGGGCCAGGTCCAGGGCGACTTCCAGGCCCAGGTCACGGGCGGCTGAGACGAATGCGTCGAAGTCGTCGATGGTGCCCAGTTCCGGATGCACGGCGTCGTGGCCGCCCGCGTCACTGCCGATCGCCCACGGTGATCCGACGTCGCCCGGCCCGGCGGTCACGGAGTTGTTCCGGCCCTTGCGGTGCAGGTTGCCGATCGGGTGGATCGGCGGCAGGTAGACGATGTTGAAACCCATCCGGGCGATGCGGGGCAGGGCTGCGGCGGCGGTGGAGAACGTTCCGTGTACGGGGTGGCCGTCGGCGTCCCAGCCGCCGGTGGACCGTGGGAACATCTCATACCAGGAACTGAACCGGGCCAGCGGCCGGTCCACCCACACGCCGTACCGATCACCACGGGTGAGCAATTCACGCAGTGGGTAGTGCGCCAAAAGGTCGGTGACCTGCTCGGACAGTGCCGCGCCGGCGCGGGTGAACGGATCGCCGGGGGTTCGCAGCGCGGTGGCGGCGGCCAACAGCGGGTCACGCAGGTCGTGCGGCGTGCCTGCGGCCGCCCGCTCCAGCAAGCGGGCCCCGACCAGTAGATCGTTGGACAGTTCGCCTTCGCTCTGCCCGGCGCCGAGCTTGGCCTCCACCGCGTGGCGCCACGTGGCGATGGGATCACCCCATCCGTCGACCCGGAACGACCACAGGCCGACACGGTCGGGGGTGAACTGGCCATGAAAGATATCGGGGATGTCGCCTTGCAGCATCGGTAGCGCTTGCGGCTTGACGCGTGGGGCGGGTGCCACGACGTCCTGGATAGGTACAGGCTCGGGCGCGCCGGCGGGGGTCTCGGTCAGACGCGGGTAGTCCGTGCCGTGATACCGCACCACCAGAGTGGCCGCAACCTTGTCGTGGCCTTCGCGCCACACCGTCGCACACACCGGTACCACTTCGCCGACGACTGCCTTTGCGGGGAAACGCCCACCGGAAATCACTGGCGCGACGTCGTCGATTCCGATACGACCGGTCACCCGCTACTCCTCACATTGTCGTTACCGCTGTTCGATTGCACTGTCCCTGTCGCGTCCAGTACCTACCGTAGTGTCCGGTCGAATCTCGCGGGCGTGAAGCAGCGCAGGTGTTGATTTCCCTGCGCGCACGTCTGCATCGGTGTGGCTTTGTGTGGCCCAGGCTGATTGGCTGCGAGATCGCGAATTACCAGTAAGGTGGTGTCGCGTGAAAGCCCTCCGACGGTTCACTGTCCGCGCGCATCTGCCCGAGCAGTTGGCCGCGCTCGAACGCTTGTCGATCAATCTGCGCTGGTCATGGGACAAATCTACCCAGGACCTGTTCGCCCATATCGATCCGGTGCTGTGGCGCACCGTCGGAGGAGATCCGGTGGCGCTGCTGGGCGCGGTAAGCCCGAAGCGGCTCGATGAGTTGGCCAATGACGAATCGTTTCTGAATCGTCTCGACGGGTTGGCCGCGGATCTGGACAACTACCTGACCCGGCCGTTGTGGTACCAGCAGCAGGCCGACGAAGGCGTCGAGATGCCGAAGGGTATCGCGTACTTCTCGATGGAGTTCGGCGTTGCCGAGGTGCTGCCCAACTATTCCGGTGGTTTGGGCATCCTCGCCGGTGACCACCTGAAATCGGCATCGGATCTGGGTCTGCCGCTGATCGCGGTCGGGCTGTACTACCGGTCGGGCTATTTCCGGCAGTCGCTGACCGCCGACGGGTGGCAGCGCGAGAACTATCCGTCACTGGATCCGCAGGGCCTGCCGTTACGGCTGCTGACCGACGCGGCAGGCGATGCCGTGCTGGTGGCGCTGGCGCTGCCCGACGATCGCGAGCTGCGGGCCCGGGTGTGGATCGCCCAGGTGGGCCGAATCCCGTTGCTGCTGCTGGATTCCGACATCCCCGAAAATGAGCACGACCTGCGCGGGGTGACCGACCGGCTCTACGGCGGTGACCAGGAACACCGGATGAAGCAGGAGATCCTGGCCGGTATCGGCGGGATCCGGGCGATCCGGGCCTTCGTCGAGGCAGAGGGTCTGTCCGCGCCCGAGGTGTTCCATATGAACGAGGGCCACGCTGGTTTCCTCGGACTGGAACGTATCCGCGAGCTGGTGGCGGCCGGGCTGGATTTCGACACGGCGCTCACCGTGGTGCGGTCCTCGACGGTGTTCACCACCCACACCCCGGTACCCGCAGGCATAGACCGGTTCCCGGTGGACCTGATCAGGCGGTACTTCGGCGGCCCGGCCGATGATTCCCGGCTGCTGCCGGGGGTGCCGCTGGACCGGGTGATCGCGTTCGGGGCGGAGGACGATCCGTCGAAGTTCAACATGGCGCACATGGGTTTGCGGCTCGCGCAGCGGGCCAACGGTGTGTCGTTGCTGCACGGCCGTGTGAGCCGAATGATGTTCAACGAACTGTGGCCGGGCTTCGACCCCAGTGAGGTGCCGATCGGGTCCATCACCAACGGTGTGCACGCCCCGACCTGGGCGGCGCCGCAATGGCTGGCGCTGGGCCGTGAGCTCATCGGGTCCGAAGCCGCTGAGCCCGCCGTGTGGGAGCGGCTGCAGGAGGTCGATCCCGGACAACTGTGGTGGATCCGGTCCCAACTGCGCGAGACGTTGATCGGTGACGTGCGTGAGCGGCTGCGCCGCTCTTGGCTGGAGCGTGGCGCATCGGATGCGGAATTGGGCTGGATCGCAACGGCTTTCGATCCTTCGGTGCTGACCATCGGGTTCGCCCGGCGGGTGCCGACCTACAAGCGGCTGACGCTGATGCTTCGCGACCCCGAACGGCTGGAGGCACTGCTGCTCGACGAGCACCGGCCCGTCCAGTTGATCGTGGCAGGCAAGTCACACCCGGCCGATGACGGCGGCAAGGCGCTGATCCAGCAGATCGTCAAATTCGCCGACCGGCCCGAGGTGCGGCACCGCATCGCGTTCCTGCCCGACTACGACATGTCGATGGCGCGGTACCTGTATTGGGGCTGCGATGTGTGGCTGAACAATCCGCTGCGCCCGTTGGAAGCCTGTGGCACGTCGGGGATGAAGAGCGCGCTCAACGGCGGGCTCAACCTGTCCATCCGCGACGGTTGGTGGGACGAGTGGTACGACGGCTCGAACGGGTGGGAGATCCCGACCGCCGACGGACTGGCCGACGAGGGGCGCCGCGACGACCTGGAGGCCGCCGCGCTCTATGACCTGCTGGAAAAGGCTGTCACGCCGAAGTTCTACGAGCGTGACGAGCATGGGGTGCCGATGCGTTGGGTCGAGATGGTGCGCCATACCCTGCAGGTACTCGGGCCCAAGGTGCTGGCCTCGCGGATGGTGCGCGACTACACCGAGAAGTACTACCTACCGGCAGCGCAGTCGCTGCGCAAGACAGTCAAACCCGCCGCGGGCGAACCCTTCGGTGCGGCAAGCGAACTCGCAGATTACCGGCGCCGAGCACGGTTGGCCTGGCCCAAGATCCAGATCACCGATGTGGACAGCTACGGGCTGCCCGACACCCCGCTGCTGGGCTCGGAACTGACGTTGAGCGCGACGGTGCAGCTGGCCGGGCTGGCGCCCGACGAGGTGGTGGTCCAAGCCGTTCTCGGGCGCGTCGACGCCACCGACTCCATCACCGACCCGGTGACGGTACCGATGGTGCACATCGGAACCGCCGAAGGCGGCAACGAGATGTTCTCGACCAGCACGCCGCTGCCGGTGGCCGGGCCGGTGGGCTACACCGTGCGAGTCCTCCCACACCACCGCTTGTTGGCTGGCGACAACGAACTCGGACTCGTCACGCTGGCTTGAGCAAAGCGCTCAAAGTCGCCGTCGACGGCGGTCCGTACGCTTTGGCGGCGGGCCCGGACGGCGCCATGTGGGTGACGCTGGTGCATGCCGGAGCTGTCGCGCGGATCTCCGGCGCCGGTGAGGTGACTGTGCATGCGGTCGGCGACGGTTCGCGGCCGTCGATCATCACTGCGGGTCCCGACGGGGCGCTGTGGTTCACCGCCATGGCCTCGGGGGTGATCGGCCGGATCAGCACTGACGGCGAGGTCACCACCGTCGACCTGGCCTCAGGCAGTGAACCGCACGGTCTGGCGATCGGTCCGGACGGAGCCGTCTGGGTGGCCCTGGAGGCCGGGTTCGTACTGCGCATGCCGAACTGAGCGCCCCCCTGGCGTCAGGCGAATCGCTTGAAGCAACGCTCCGTGTCCCCGAGCACACCCAGCCGGAACGCATCGATGCGGGAGAAACCGGATGGCACCGATTCGCCGTTGACGTCGCTGGCCACGAGCCCGTTGGTGAGAATGCCCGATACCGCCTCGTCGATGTCGCCTGCGGTCAGCACGAGACTGTCCCCGTTGCCCAAGGTCATGTTCTTGCTCAGCTTGGCGTTGGCCACCCCGGTGAGGCACGCCGTCCGCAGTGCGGCCTCGGCGTTGTTGAGCGCAACCCCCCGAGCATTCTGCAGGGACAGCATGTATCGCGAGGTCAACACCGAAAAAGCGGTGTTGTCGCCGTCGGCCAGGGCTGCGCCGTCATCGTCCTCACTGTTCTTCACGCCCATCGCAGCGAGGTCTTTGAGGTCGACGACGATGGTGTTGGTGGCCGGACAATACGAGGCCGGTGCGCTGGGCCTGGCGTTCGGGCACGTTTGCGCGACGTCGAAACTGAGCTGAGGTGGTTCGGCCGGCGTGAAGATGGTGTTCAGCGCGTCGACCATGGCGCGCACCGACTTGTCGGTGATCGGCAGTTCGCCGGTCTGGTCCTCGGTCAGCAGCACCGGCAGGTCCCCGCGGCGCTCGGTGATCTCCTTGACGTCGATAGCCGCGCACGCTGATGGGCCGTCGGTGAAGCCGAACTGGAACGCCGAGACCCGTTCGAACGCCGAGCCGTGCTGATCGGCGCCGGCTTGCGCGTCGTCCTCGCTCTGCAGCGGGTCCCGGAAGGCGATCACGGCCGCGAGCACGTTGTTGAGGCCGTCGCCGGTGTTGAGGGTGAATCGGGGAGAACTGCCCTCGGCCACCCAGCGCATGTACGTGCCGGCCAGGCAGTCGGCCTGCTGCTCGGAAACCAGGGTGGGGGTTCCGCGGGTGATCAGTTTGGCCTGCTGCTGCACCGAGTGACCGTACTCGTGGGCGAGCACCAGCACGGCTGCCATGTCGCCGCCATCTTTGCGTAGGGATGGCATCAGCACGCCACGGTCCCAGCCGATGCTCCGGTCGAGTTTGCAGAACGCGGCGTTGACCAGCCCGTAGGTGTCCTCACCGCAGAATTCGCCGTCATATCCGTGTGCGTCCCACGAGATCAATTCGGAGACAGGTTGGAACGCGCTGTCGAAGGAGTCTGCGTAGGCCGTGTGCCAGAATTCCTCGATGTCGCTGACGGCAGCGCCGGCCAGTTTGTCGATATCCCCGTTGTCGGTCCCGGTGACTTCGCGCGAGCCTGGCTCGGCATCCGGACGCAAACCACTCGGCCCGTCGGTGGCAGGCATTCCTGCCACCGAGAACGGGTCGGCGAACACCGATACAGGGTTACCTTCCAGCACCGTCGAGCATGACAGGAGCGGCAACACTGCGCACGCGGCGATCACTATGCGGGCCAGGCGCCGTCGACTCATGGAGCTAAAGGATAGTGACAACCCGCAGTCTCAGCTGTCACCATGTAACCGGCGCAGGGCTTGGCGCACCCGGTCGCCGTCGGTGGTGGGCCAGAACGGTGGCAGTGACGCACGCAGGTAGCCGCCGTAGCGCGCGGTCGCCAGTCGGGAATCCAGCACCGCGACCACACCCCGGTCGTCGGTGTGGCGCAGCAGTCGGCCTGCGCCCTGGGCCAGCAGCAGGGCGGCGTGGTTGGCGGCCACCGCCATGAAGCCGTTGCCGCCGCGTGCGCTGATCGCCCGTTGCCGCGCGGTCAGCAGCGGATCGTCGGGGCGGGGGAACGGGATCCGGTCGATCAGCACCAGCGACAGCGACGGCCCCGGCACGTCGACACCCTGCCACAGCGACAGCGTGCCGAACAGTGAGGTTTCGGGATCGGCGGAAAATTGTTGCACCAGAGCAGAAGTGGTGTCGTCACCCTGGCAGAGCACCGGGGTGTCCAGGCGCTCGCGCATGACCTCGGCGGCAGCCTTGGCCGCGCGCATCGAGGAGAACAGGCCCAGTGTGCGACCGCCGGCCGCGGTGATCAGACCCTCGATCTCGGCGAGGGCGTCCTCGCCAGTGCCGTCGCGGCCGGGTGGCGGCAAATGCTTGGCGACGTACAGGATTCCGGATTTGGCGTGCTCGAACGGCGAGCCGACGTCGATGCCGCGCCAGCCCGGTGTGCTCGCGCCCTCGGAGTCGTCCGGTTTGGCCAGACCCCACGCCCTGGCCATGGCGTCAAAGTTGCCGCCCAGGCTCAGCGTGGCAGAGGTCAGCACGGCGGTGGTGTGGTCAAAGAGCCTGGTGCGCAACAACCTTGACACGGTCAGCGGGGCCACCCGCAGGATGGTCCGGACTGTCCCGCTGCTGCCTTTGGTGCTCCTCGCGTGCGCGCCCTCATCATGGTCGAGCCACACCACGTCGGTCCGGTCCGGGATGGCCGGGACGAACGACGACAGGATGCGGGTGGCGGTGTCGTCGACATCGGACAGCGCGGTCGCGGCCTCGTTGCGGGCGGCCGCGGCCTTCGGATCGCTCGGCGAGGTGTCGATCGCCATCCTGGCCTTGCTGGCGGCGTCGCGCAGCGCGGTCAGATAGGTGGCCAGCTCGTCGTCGAGGACATCGATGCGACCCGGCTCGGTCTCGTGCAGCAGAGAGGACAGCGTCGCGATGCATGCCTCGAAACGTTCAGCGAGTTCGGGATCCACCAGCCTGGCGGCTCGGCGGTGCGCCACGGCCATCGACGTCGCGGACAGTTCGGCGGTGGCCACCCCGGTGACGCGGTCGGCCAGTTCGTGAGCTTCGTCGACGACCAGCAGCTCGTACTCGGGCAGCACTGCGAAATCGGATAGGGCATCGATGGCCAGCAGGGCATGGTTGGTCACCACCACATCGGCGGTGCCGGCCAGGCTGCGGGCCCGCTCGGCGAAGCAGTCGGTGCCGTACTGGCAGCGTGCGACCCCTAGGCACTCGCGCGCCGAGACGCTGACCTGGCTCCAGGAGCGGTCCGGCACACCCGGTGTCACCTCGTCGCGGTCGCCGGTCTCGGTGTCCGAGGACCAGTCCATGAGGCGCTGCACGTCGCGGCCCATCGCGCTGATGGCCATCGGCGAGAACAACTCGTCCTGTGGGCGGTCCTCTGGTTCGCTGGCTCCGTTGTGGATCTTGTTGAGGCACAGGTAGTTTCCCCGACCCTTCAACAAGGCGAAGGTAGGGCGGCGGGGGAGCGCGGCGGCCAACGACTCCACGAGCCGGGGCAGATCGCGGTCCACCAGCTGCCGCTGCAGCGCAATGGTCGCCGTCGAGACGACGACGGGCTGCTCGGTGGCCAGCGCATGCGCGATCGCCGGAACCAGGTAGGCAAGCGATTTGCCGGTGCCGGTGCCGGCCTGGACAGCCAGGTGTTCACCGGATTCGAAGGCGTGCGTGACGGCCTCGGCCATCTCGATCTGCCCGGTGCGACGCGTGCCTCCCAGCCCGTCGACAGCGACCGCGAGCAGGTCGGCGACGTCTTTGGTGAAGTCGGATTCCGCCGTGGGAGCTCCTAACGATCTCGGGCCGACGGGACGGCAGGCAAGACCAGTCGGGTCCCGACGGCCGGTTCGCCGCGGGACAGTTTGAGCCCGTCCCACGGCAGGCTGTGCAGCCCGGCGGCGACCCGCTCACGCGCGGCGGCAAGTTCGTCGGCAGGGGTGGTGTCGGACACTGGGTCGCCACCGGTCACCAACGGGACGGTGAGCGTGCGTGCGGTAAGCCCGTTCGGCACGGGAGGGGCTTGTCCGTAGGGATAGACCACCTCTTCTACGACCGTTCCGGAGGCCTTGGCCAGGCGCAGTGCCTGTTTGCGCCCGCCGTGCGATTCCTTATGGCTGCTGCGCTTGGCCACGCGGATGCCGTCCACCTCGACGAGCTTGTAGACCATGCTGGCGGTCGGTGCCCCCGAGCCGGTCACCACCGAGGTGCCGACGCCGTAGCTGTCGGCGGGTTCGGCGCGCAGGGCGGCGATCGCGAACTCGTCGAGGTCGCCGGAGACCACGATGCGCGTCGACGTTGCGCCCAGGTCGTCGAGCTGGGCGCGGACTTGGCCGGCCAGCACACCCAGATCACCCGAGTCGATGCGGACCGCGCCGAGTTCGGTGCCGCCCACCGCGATCGCGTTCGCCACTCCCGCGGTGATGTCGTAGGTGTCCACCAGTAACGTTGTGCCGGTGCCGAGAGCGGCCAGCTGGCCACGGAACGCGGCCTGCTCGTCGGACCCCGAGGGGGTCGTGTGCAGCAGGGTGTATGCGTGTGCCGCGGTGCCCATCGCGGGCACGCCGTAGCGCCGCTGGGCCTCCAGGTTCGACGACCCCGCGAACCCGGCCAGGTAGGCCGCGCGGGCCGCGGCGACGGCTGCCTGTTCGTGGGTACGTCGCGAACCCATCTCGATCATGGGTCGCCCCGCCGCGGCGGTGGTCATCCGAGCCGCGGCAGAGGCGATCGCCGTGTCGTGGTTGAAGATTGACAGCACCAGCGTTTCGAGGATCACGCATTCGGCGAAACTGCCGTGCACCGACAGCACCGGCGAGCCGGGGAAGTACAAGTCACCTTCGGCATAGCCGTCGATATCCCCCCGGAACCGGTAGTCGGCAAGGTACGCCAGCGTCGCGTCGTCGAGAAAATCCAGGCCGGCCAACGTGGTGGCGTCGAACCTGAACTGTCCCAACGCTTCCACGAAGCGCCCGGTCCCTGCCACCACGCCGTAACGGCGGCCGTCGGGCAACCTGCGGGCAAAGACCTCGAACGTGGTTCGGCGGTGCGCGGTACCGTCCCGAAGCGCGGCGGCGAGCATGGTCAACTCGTACTTGTCGGTGAGCAACGCGACCGTCACAGCAGCAACCGTAGCCGTTTCCGGGTTTGGGTATCTCGCCGGTATTGTGAG
The DNA here is from genome assembly GCF_000382405.1 of Mycobacterium sp. 141. Classification (GTDB taxonomy): domain Bacteria; phylum Actinomycetota; class Actinomycetes; order Mycobacteriales; family Mycobacteriaceae; genus Mycobacterium. The sequence continues at coordinate 139,583 of NZ_KB908258.1, read as the reverse complement.
CCCATGGTTACACCGGCGAAGGCCCGTCCGGGTACCCGGGAAGAAGTTGACGTCGCCGGGGTGGAGGCCACCGACAGTCCCTGGGTGACCATCGTCTGGGACGATCCGGTCAACCTGATGACGTACGTGACCTACGTCTTCCAGAAGCTCTTCGGCTACAGCGAGCCACACGCCACCAAGCTCATGCTGCAGGTGCACAACGAGGGCAGGGCCGTCGTGTCGGCGGGTAGCCGCGAATCCATGGAGGTCGACGTGTCGAAACTGCACGCCGCCGGGCTGTGGGCGACCTTGGCGCAGGACCGCTGATCGACTGTGCGCAAATGGAAGCGGGTCCAAACCGCTGACGGCCCGCGGTTCCGCTCGTCGTTGGCCGCCCACGAGGCCGTATTGCTGCGGAACCTGGTGACTTCGCTGCTGGGCATGCTCGAGGAGCGTGAATCCTCCGTACCCGCAGACGAACTGCACGCCATCACCGGCATCCGGACCGGCAACCCGCAGCCACCGCAGGACGAAACCCTGCGCCGGCTGCTCCCTGATTTCTACCGGCCGGCCACCGAGCACCCGGCCGGCTCCGGCCCGGCCGAGAGTCTCAACAGCGCGCTGCGCGGCCTGCACGAGCCTGCGATCATCGACGCCAAACGCGATGCGGCGCAACGGCTGCTGGAAACGGTTCCGGACGGCGGCGGCAAGTTCGAGCTGACCGAGGGCGACGCGCATGCGTGGGCGGCCGCGGTCAACGACGTCCGGCTGGCGCTCGGCACCATGCTCGACATCGGGCCGGACGGGTCGCACCGGTTGCCTCAGGAGCACCCCATGGCGGGGCATCTGGACGTATACCAGTGGTTGACGGTGCTGCAGGAGTACCTCGTACTGGGACTCATGGGGAAGTAGATGGGCTCGATCACTGACGTCGGCAGAATTCTGGTCGGCCACCATCACCGCATCGACCCGGACGCAACCCTGGGCGCCGGTTGGGCGGCGGGTACGACCGTCGTGATCGCGCCACCAGGCACCGTCGGCGCTGTCGACGGCCGCGGCGGCGCGCCGGGCACGCGGGAAACCGATCTGCTCGACCCGAGCAACACGGTCCGCCACGTCGACGCCGTGGTGCTCTCCGGCGGTAGTGCGTACGGCCTGGCCGCTGCCGACGGCGTGATGACCTGGCTGGAGGAACACGGCCGCGGCGTGGCGATGGACGGTGGAGTGGTGCCGATCGTGCCGGCCGCGGTCATCTTCGACCTGCCGGTCGGCGCGTGGGCCAACCGTCCGACCGCGGAGTTCGGCTACGCGGCGGCCGACGCGGCAGGCACCGAATTCGGGCTCGGTACCTTCGGCGCGGGCGCGGGTGCCAGGGCCGGTGTGCTCAAAGGCGGAGTCGGCACGGCATCGACCGTGCTTCCCAACGGGGCGACCGTGGGGGCACTGGTGATCGTCAACGCCGCGGGCGACGTCGCGGACCCGGCCACGGGGCTGCCCTGGATGGCCGCGCTGACCGAGGAATTCGGACTGGTCGCGCCACCCGCGGACCAGCTCGATGCCTACGCCGACCGCCACATCGAAATGAGCCCGCTCAACACCACCATCGCGGTCGTCGCCACCGACGCCGCGCTGAGCCCGGCGGCGTGCCGTCGCGTCGCGGTGGCCGCACACGACGGGCTGGCCCGCGCCATCTCGCCCTGCCACACCCCGCTGGATGGCGATACGGTCTTCGCGCTGGCCACCGGCGCCGTCGCGGTCGAACCGGATCCGAGAACCCCGGCCGCGATGTCGCCCGAGACCATGTTGGTGGCCCAGATCGGGGCGGCCGCCGCCGACGTGCTGGCCCGCGCAGTCCTGGTCGGGGTGTTGGCTGCGGATGCAGTGGCAGGAATACCCACCTACCGTGACATGTTGCCGGGAGCGTTCGAATGAAGGGAGCCGTGCTGTGCTGGTGATTCGCCGTGACCTTGTAGAGGCCATGGTGGCCCATGCGCGGGCGGACCATCCTGACGAGGCGTGCGGGGTGATCGCGGGGGCCGAGGGGTCCGACCAGCCCGACCGGTTCATCGCCATGGCCAACGCCGAGCGGTCACCGACGTTCTACCGATTCGACTCGATGGAGCAGTTCAAGGTGTGGCGCGGGATGGACGAGGCTGACGAGGTGCCCGTCGTCATCTACCACTCGCACACCGCGACCGAGGCCTACCCGAGCCGTACCGACATCTCGTTGGCCCAAGAACCCGACGCGCACTACGTGCTGGTGTCGACCCGTGACCCGAACGAGCATGAACTGCGCAGCTACCGCATCCTCGACGGAGTCGTCACCGAGGAACCCGTCCAGATCGTCGAGCAGTACCAATGAGCAGTATCAAGACGTAGAAGGAAACCGCTGCATGTCTATTTCTGTCTCGATCCCGACCATCCTGCGTCCGCATACCGGTGGGCAGAAACGGGTCAACGCCTCCGGCGACACGCTGGCCGCGGTGATCAGCGATCTGGAGGCTAACTATTCGGGCATCTCCGACCGGCTGGTCGATAACGGCAAGCTGCACCGCTTCGTCAACATCTACGTCAACGACGAGGACGTGCGATTCTCCGGCGGACTGGACACCGCGATCGCCGACGGCGACTCGGTGACCATCCTGCCGGCCGTCGCTGGCGGGTAACGCAACGCATGGCACGGCACGATTCACTGCTGCAGGCCCTCGGCGATACGCCGCTGGTCGGACTGCAGAACCTCTCACCCCGCTGGGACGACGGCGACTCTCCACACGTGCGGCTGTGGGCCAAGCTGGAGGACCGCAATCCGACCGGCTCGATCAAGGACCGACCCGCGCTGCGGATGATCGAACAGGCCGAACGCGACGGGCTGTTGGAACCCGGGGCCACCATCCTGGAACCGACCAGTGGCAACACCGGAATCTCACTAGCGATGGCGGCCCTGCTCAAGGGCTACAACATGATCTGCGTGATGCCGGAGAACACTTCGATCGAGCGGCGCCAGATCCTCGAGCTCTACGGCGCGCGCATCATCTTCAGCCCGGCCGAAGGCGGTTCCAACACGGCCGTCGCCACCGCCAAAGAGCTTGCCGCACAAAACCCGTCATGGGTGATGCTGTACCAGTACGGCAACCCGGCGAACAGCGACGCGCACTACTACGGCACCGGGCCCGAGCTGCTGGCCGACCTGCCGGAGATCACCCACTTCATCGCCGGGCTCGGCACCACCGGCACCCTGATGGGCACCGGCCGGTTCCTGCGCGAACATGTGCCCGGGGTGCAGATCGTCGCTGCCGAACCCCGCTACGGCGAGGGCGTGTACGCGCTGCGCAACATCGACGAGGGCTTCATCCCCGAGCTTTACGACCCCGATGTGCTGACCACCCGCTTCTCCGTCGGGTCGTACGACGCCGTCAAACGCACTCGCGACCTGGTGACCCGGGAGGGCATTTTCGCCGGCATCTCCACCGGCGCGGTGTTGCACGCCGCGCTGGGGATGGGGGCCAAGGCGGTCGATGCGGGTGAGCGCGCCGACATCGCGTTCGTGGTGGCCGACGCCGGGTGGAAGTATCTGTCGACCGGCGCCTACGCCGGTAGCCTGGATGATGCGGAAGACGCGTTGGAAGGGCAGTTGTGGGCATAGAGGTGCGGGCATGAGCAAGCGCCCGCGAGGAGCCGCAGGCGGATCGGCCATGAGTGGTCTGCCGGTTCCGACCACGCCGAACAAGCCTCCGGCGTGGAAGGTCGGCGGCGCCACCATCCTTACGTTCGTCGCGCTGCTGTACGTGATCGAGGTCGTCGACACCGCGATGAACAACCGGCTGGACTACGACGGTATCTACCCGCGCCAGGCAGAAGGACTCTGGGGAATTCTCTGGGCGCCGTTTCTGCACGGCGGCTGGCCGCACCTGTTCGCCAACACCATCCCGCTGCTCGTCTTGGGTTTTCTCATGACCCTGCTCGGGATCGCGCGTTTCGTCGCCGCGACCGCGATCATCTGGATTCTCGGCGGGTTCGGCACCTGGCTGATCGCGCCGTACGGACCGGTGATCGGTGCATCCGGGGTCATCATGGGATATCTGACCTTCCTGATTGTGTTCGGCTTCTTCACCCGCAAGGTGTGGGAGATCGTGGTCGGTGTGGTGGTGTTCCTCTACTACGGGACGATCCTTCTCGCGGTGTTGCCGCTGTTCGTCGGTCCGGGGGTGTCGTGGCAGGGACATCTGTGCGGGGCTGTTGCAGGTGTGATTGCGGCGTACCTGTTGTCGGGGCCCGAACGTAAGGCCCGGCAGCTCCGCAAGCCGACCAACCAGCTGACCTCATGAGAGATCCGCTCGCGCCGATCGGGATTTTCGATTCCGGCGTCGGTGGGCTCACCGTCGCCCGCGCCATCATCGATCAGCTGCCCGACGAGGACATCGTCTACGTCGGGGACACGGCCAACGGACCGTACGGGCCACTGACCATTCCGGAGATTCGAGCACACTCTCTGGCCATCGGTGACGATCTGGTCGCCCGCGGGGTCAAGGCCTTGGTGATCGCGTGCAACACCGCGTCGTCGGCGTGCCTGCGCGACGCGCGGGAACGGTACGCCCCGGTGCCGGTGGTCGAGGTGATCCTGCCGGCGGTGCGTCGCGCGGTGGCCGCCACGCACAACGGACGGATCGGCGTGATCGGCACTGCGGCGACCATCGCGTCGCGGGCGTACCAGGACGCTTTCGCCGCCGCTCGCGACACCGAGGTCATCGGCGTGGCCTGCCCACGGTTCGTCGACTTCGTCGAGCGCGGCGTGACCAGTGGGCGGCAGGTACTCGGCCTGGCCGAGGGATACCTTGAGCCGCTGCAGCGCGCCGAGGTGGACACTCTGGTGCTGGGCTGCACGCACTACCCGATGCTGTCGGGACTGATCCAGCTGGCGATGGGCGACCACGTCACTTTGGTGTCCTCGGCCGAGGAGACCGCCAAGGATCTGCTGCGGGTGCTCACCGAACTCGATTTGCTGAAACCGCACGGGGTTTCCCCGGCCCGACGAATCTTCGAAGCGACCGGCGATCCGGAGGCGTTCACCGCCCTGGCAGCCCGATTCCTGGGACCGAGCCTCGACGGGGTCCGGCAGGTGGGGCGTCACGCCGGCGCCGGAACATGATCCCCGTCGCTCAAACCGGCCATGTCTTGGCGACGTGCGTGCCAGGCATGGCAAGCTAGGCACTGTGCGTTTGACCGTCCTGGGATGCTCCGGCAGCGTTGTCGGCCCAGATTCGCCGGCGTCGGGATATCTCGTCACCGCGCCGGACACCGTCCCGATGGTTCTCGACTTCGGCGGAGGCGTACTGGGCGCGTTGCAACGCTACGCCGACCCCAATGCGGTCAATGTGTTGCTGTCTCATCTGCATGCCGATCACTGCCTCGACCTGCCCGGACTCTTCGTCTGGCGGCGCTACCACCCGACGCCGGCCACCGAGCGCGGCATCATGTACGGGCCTGCCAACACCTGGGCCCGGCTGGGCGCGGCGTCGTCGCCCGAGGGTGGGGAGATCGATGACTTCACCGACATCTTCGACGTCCGCAACTGGGTGGACGGCGAGTCTGTCGAGCTGGGCGCGTTGACCATCACGCCGCGGTTGGTATGCCACCCCACCGAGTCGTACGGCATGCGGTTCACCGACCCGTCCGGCGCGACGCTGGTGTACAGCGGCGACACCGGTTACTGCGATGCGCTCGTGGATCTGGCGCGCGACGCCGACGTGTTCCTGTGCGAGGCATCGTGGACCGATGATCCGTCCCGGCCGCCGCGGCTGCATCTGTCGGGTGCCGAGGCCGGACGCGCTGCTGCCGCGGCCGGTGTGGGCGAGTTGCTGTTGACCCACATTCCACCGTGGACCTCGCGCGAGGACGTGATCAGCGAGGCCAAGGCCGAGTTCGACGGTCCGGTGCACGCCGTGGTGTGCGGCGAGGTATTCGACATCACCCGATAGGGTTGGCGGGTGTCCAGACGAGAAGACGGCCGCCTCGACGATGAACTGCGGCCGGTAGTCATCACCCGCGGCTTCACCAACCACCCAGCAGGCTCGGTGCTGGTGGAATTCGGCCAGACCCGTGTCATGTGCACCGCGTCGGTGACCGAAGGTGTGCCGCGCTGGCGCAAGGGAACCGGGCAGGGCTGGCTGACCGCCGAATACGCGATGCTGCCCGCCGCCACCCATGACCGGTCGGATCGAGAGTCGGTCAAGGGCCGCATCGGCGGCCGCACGCAGGAGATCAGCAGGCTCGTGGGCCGCTCGCTGCGCGCGTGCATCGACCTGGGGGCGCTGGGGGAGAACACCATTGCCATCGACTGCGATGTGCTGCAGGCCGACGGCGGCACCCGCACCGCAGCCATCACCGGGGCCTACGTCGCGCTGGCCGATGCGGTGACCTACCTGGCGGCTGCGGGACGGCTCTCGGATCCGCGACCGTTGTCGTGCGCCATCGCCGCGGTGTCGGTCGGCGTGGTCGACGGCCGTGTGCGGGTCGATCTGCCCTACACCGAGGATTCCCGCGCCGAGGTGGACATGAACGTCGTCGCCACGGACACCGGAACGCTCGTCGAGGTCCAGGGCACCGGCGAAGGTGCGACCTTCCCGCGCTCGACGCTGGACAAGCTGTTGGACGCCGCGCTCGGAGCCTGCGAGCAGTTGTTCGTCGTTCAGCGCGAGGCGCTGGAGTTGCCGTATCCCGGTGTGCTGCCGGACGGCCCGGCCCCGAAGAAAACCTTCGGAAGCTGAGGGTCGATGCCTGAGCTGTTGGTCGCGAGCCGCAATCCGAAGAAGCTCGCCGAGCTTCGGCGGGTGTTGGATGCCGCCGGGGTGTCAGGGCTTTCGCTGCTGTCCCTGGCCGACGTCGTGCCGTTCGACGAGGCACCCGAGATCGGCGCGACGTTCGAGGACAATGCGCTCGCCAAGGCCACCGATGGCTTCCGGGCCACCGGCCTGGCGTGTGTGGCCGACGATTCCGGGATCGCCGTCGCGGCCCTCAACGGCATGCCCGGTGTGCTGTCGGCGCGGTGGTCGGGGTTGCACGGCGATGACGCCGCCAACACCGCACTGCTGCTGGGGCAATTGGCGGATGTCCCTGACGAACGGCGGGGCGCGGCGTTCGTCTCGGCCTGTGCCTTGGTGTCTGCCTCCGGTTCGACGGTGGTGCGCGGCGAATGGCCCGGCACGGTCACCCGCGAACCCCGCGGGGACGGCGGCTTCGGTTACGACCCGGTGTTCCTGCCCAACGGGTCAACCCTGACGGCCGCCGAGCTGACCCCCGCCGAGAAGGATGCGGTGTCGCACCGCGGGCGGGCGCTCGCGTTATTGGTGCCGGCGCTGCGGGAGCTGGCCGGCCAGTAGCTTGGCGGCTCTCCGAGTGTCACACCAGCGCAACAGATCACGGTTCGGCGGCGGGGGCGCCTCACTTTGTCACGCCAGCGTGGCTCTCGGCGCCGAACGCCACTCCAGCGTGACATTGGCGCCGCGTTCGGGCGCGGGCGATGCGAGCCAGCCGCGCGGTGTTTGTCTCAGAGGCTTCTCAGAGGCTGAAGCGCTCTTTGATGGCGACGGTGTTGAAGTGCTCGACGATGATGCCCAGCAGCGGGATGGTGCCGGCCAGCAGGGTGCCTATGGTCTTGCCGAGAGGCCAGCGGATCTTGACCGCGAGGTTCGCGGTGAACATCAGGTAGACGAAGTACACCCAGCCGTGGACGATGCCGATCCAGCTCGGCGGGTTGTCCACCTGCACGATGTACTTGAGCACCATCTCGTAGCAGAGCGCGATCAGCCACAGACCCGTGGCCCAGGCCATCACACGGTAGCCCAGCAGCGCCTTACGGATGGTGTCCTTGGGCGTGGTGACTTCGGTGTCCGGTTCGGGTGCCGTCATCTGTCGGTCCTGTCTTTCTTCTCGGCATCGCGCTTGGCCAGTTCAGCAAGGTAGCGGTTGTACTCGCTCATCGCCTGATCGTTGTCTTGTATTGCAGGGCTTGGCCTTTCGGGTAGCAGCCCGGCAGGGATCTCGGTCTGCTTTGCCACCGGCTGCGGTGGTGTGTCCTCGTAACGGACGAACTTGTAATACGCATAGAAGCAGAAGGCGGCGAACATCGGCCACTGCAGGGCATAGCCCAGGTTCTGGAAGGAACCCGAGACCGATTCATACCGCGTCCACTGCCACCAGGCCAGCCCCATACAGCCGGCCGCGCCCAAGCAGACCAGCGCGATGAGCGCTGGCCTCCTACGCCGTGTAGTGGACACTAGTCCACGGTACCGCGCGGTCCTGGATCAGCTCACATCCGTCAGACCTTCAGGCCGACGAACTCGTCGAGACGTGCGGTCCGTTTGCCGCGCGACGGCGCAGTCGTGCATTTCGGCGGCATTGAAGTCAACCTGGCGAGTGGCACCGACAGATTGAGCAGCTCGACGGGGCGCTAGGCTGATGCGCTAACGCGCGAGTGTCGGAACTGGCAGACGAGATGGATTTAGGTTCCATTGCCTTAGGGCGTGGGGGTTCGAGTCCCCCCTCGCGCACTGTTAGCCCGGTTGGGCCTTCACGGGAGCTGCGTTCGACTTCACCGTGTTGAGAACGGCGACGATGTCGTGTCGACGCGCAGGGTCCCGTTCACTTTCGACGCCCTGCATCTCGGGTGGGCTGGGTATGGTCGATGGCGGTGACTAGGCCGAGTCGGATCTCAAACAGTCTCTGGTCCAAGGACTTCTGCAGGGAACCCTGTGACCCCGAGATCTTGGCTGAAGTGTTCCAGACCGATATGGGTCGACATACAGGGTTTGCGTAGGCACTGACCGCCAACCCGGCGAGTGCCGTTTGCAACGCAAGGCGGCACGGGGTAAGCCCCCAGATGATTGAACCGAACCGGACTGTCTGCCAGTCGACTCCGACGAATCACGGGGGATTGCTGCGTCTGGGAGGATGGATGTAGCTGGTTGAGACTCATGTCAGGAGGAGACCAATGATCGAAGTACTGCCCGACTTGCCAGACGGGGTGTTCGGGGTCCGGGTGTCGGGTCATGTCAGCGGCGACGATATGCGGCAGTTCCGACCGGCTATGGACGACCTGTCGAAGCGCGCTGAGATCCGGATCGTCGAGGTCATCGATTCGGACTATGCGGGCTTTGGGCCCGGTGGATTGATCGAGGATCTCAAACTCGGGCTCGGGCTGGTGGCGCACCATCATTCGGCGTTCAAGCGGATTGCCGTTGTGTCGGACAAGGATTGGGTGGCCCACGCCATGCATGCGTTCGCCTGGATGGTTCCCGGCGAGCTCCGGATCTTTGGCCTTGATGAGCTCGATGCAGCCAAGGAGTGGGCGGCGGGTTGAGCCTTCGGCTTGTGCAATCAGATCGAATGTGAGGTTGGCGAGTCGTCCGGCCAAAGAGTCTCTGGCGTGTCCATCGGCGAATGCCCGAGTGCAGGCCGTCGCCGGCCCACGACCCGGCCGGCTTTGGTCGTGAGCGCGGAGACAGTTGCCGCGGCTTGCCGAGGCGGCGTCGAAATCACCTGTGAAGAACGATAATCCGTTTATTGGATGGCCACAGACGCGACCGGGTGCCGAGTTGGCCGCCTGTGTCCACAGCGCCCTGCTCGTATTCTTCAGGTCGCCGCGAGTTCGTCCGATAGCCCGCCGGCCTCGAGCCCCGCGGTGTGCACGGCGGCGGTGCGGGCGGCAACCTGCTCGGCGAGTTGACGCTCGATGAGCTTGCGGTGCCGGGTGAACAACCGCGGATTGTCCATGGCGAACACGGCCGTCGCGACGCCGTCGCGTTCGTAGAGTGCCACGAACGATGCGGAGCCGGGATCGCCGTCGATGAACCGGACGATATCGCCAGATTGACGGTGCCCGGCGAATTGCAGTTGGCGGCCATACTGTTTCGACCAGAAGTACGGTGCGGCAGGTGGTGCCTGCGGCATGCCGAGGATCGCCGCCGCGACGACGCGGGCTTGTTGGGTGGCGTTCGTCCAATGTTCACTGCGATGGTGGGCTCCGAGATGGACGTTGAAGGACGTCGCGCAGTCGCCGACCGCATACACGCCAGGTGCCCCGGTACGGCAGCCGTCATCGGTGCGGAATCCGTTCTCGACGGTGATCTCCGAGTGCGTCAACCACTCGGTGTTGGGGATCGCACCTACTCCGACGACCACCACGTCGGCGGCCAGTTCGGTGCCGTCGTCGAGCACCACGCCCGTCACGCGCTCCTCGCCGGTCACCCCGGACACACAGACGCCGGTCAGTAACGTCACGCCATTCAGCCCGTGCAGCGCCGTACATGCCGTCGCCACCTCTTCACCGAGCACACCGACCAGTGGCGCCGTGGACATCTCGACGACGGTGACTTCGATGCCGCGGCTGGCTGCGGTACTGGCGACCTCGGCTCCGATAAACCCGGCGCCCACGACCACCAGCCGCCGTGCGTTCTCGAGGGAACTGCGCAGCGCACGTGCGTCGTCGACCGTGCGCAACGTGTGCACGCCGGACAGCGGCCGGCAACCGGGTAGCGAACGAGCTCGCGCCCCGGTGGCGAGTACGACCACCTCGGCGGTCAGCATGCAGCCGTCGTCGAGCGTCACGGTATGGCCGCCGCGGGCATCGGTGCTCAGCCCCACGGCAGTGCGGCAGAGCACCCAATTGGCTTGCAGGGCGTCGATGTCATCCGGCTCGGCCAGCTCGATCGACGGCTGGCCGGTCAGATACTCCTTGGACAGCGGCGGACGGTCGTACGGCATGTGCGGCTCGTCGCCGACCACGGTGATCGGGCCTTCGTAACCGGCCGCACGCAGCTCGCGGACAGTGGATAGTCCGGCCAGGGACGCGCCGACCACCACGACCGATTTCGGGCGGCTCATGCCGCGCTCACCTCGAGCCAGATCTGGCCGTCCTCGACACCGACGCCGTGGGTGCGTACTGCAACTTTCGCGGGCGGGCCGGAGACCTCGCCCGTTCGCAGGTCGAAACAGGACTCGTGTAGCGGGCACTCCACGGTGCAGTCCTCGACCCAGCCGTCGGCCAGTGACGCGTCCTGATGGGTGCAGGTGTCATCGATCGCGAACAGCCCAGAGTCGGTGTGGAAGATAGTGATCGGATCCAGCCCCGGTAACCGCACGGTGAGTACCTCGCCGACCGGTAGTGCATCGAGCTGCCCGACGACGATACGGCCGGGGATCGGCTCGGTCAGCGGCACGGAAGACGCATCCACAGCCCGTCCTTTCTGTGTTGCGATAGACGCAACGCACGCTTATAGCGCAACAGTATGCCAGTGTGAGCAGCCTCACGTCAATCCGTTGACACGGCTTGGGTCATGGGTGATTATTGATGCGAATGACGCACTAGTTGCGTATTCAGCAACAGCTCGGAGGCAAGATGCGCAAGGTCGCCACCACCGATGCCACAGCCCATCCCATCGGACTCTTCGACACACGACGATTGGTGAATTCATGACGACAATCGACAACCCGTCTCCGGCAGCAACGGGTGTCAACCCTGGCGGAGGAACCCTGGTTCGGACGCTCGGCGGCGAATACTATTACGACCCTGAGGTTTTCCGTGCCGAGCAGGAGAACATCTTCGAGGCCATGTGGTTCTGCTCGGCGCGCAGTGCGGATCTGCCCGACCCGGGAGACTTCCGCAAGGTTCAGGTAGGCCGGGAGAGCGTGCTGATCGTCCGTGGCCGGGACAAGCAGCTGCGTGCCTTCCTGAACATCTGCCGGCATCGCGGGGCGATGCTGTGCACCGAGGATTCCGGTGCGGTCAAGCGCCATCTGCGCTGCCCGTACCATGCCTGGACCTACGGGCTGGACGGCAAGCTGGTCGCGGCGCCCAATCTGGGCGCGCTCAAGGACGACCATGGCGTCGACATCGACCGCACCGAATACGGCCTGGTGCCGGTCGCGCTCCGTGAATGGCTCGGCTACGCCTGGGTCTGCCTGGCCGCCGAGCCGCCGTCTTTCGAGACCGACGTGATCGGCGCCGTCACTGAGCGGCTGGGTGATCCGACCGCGATCGACCACTACCACGTAGATGAGTTGTCGGTGGGCCGCCGCGTCGTCTACGACGTGGCCGCCAACTGGAAGCTCATCGTCGAGAACTTCATGGAGTGCTACCACTGCGCCACCATTCACCCTGAGCTCACCGAGGTGCTGCCGGAGTTCGCCGACGGCCTCGCCGCCCAGTACTTCGTCGGCCACGGTGCCGCGTTCGGCGAGGACATCGACGGATTCACCATCGATGGTCGGCCCGGTTTCGACACGATTCCCGGGGTGACCGACGACCAGCAGCGCAAGTATTACGCGATCACGGTGCGGCCGACCGTATTCATCAACCTCGTGCCCGATCACGTGATCCTGCACCGGATGTTCCCGCTGGCCGTTGACCGCACAATCGTGGAGTGCGATTGGCTGTTCAGCCCCGACGTGGTGGCATCGGGTCGTGACGTCGAACATTCGATGGAGCTGTTCCACCGGGTCAACCAACAGGACTTCGATGCCTGTGAACGTACGCAACCGGCGATGTCGTCGCGGGCGTACCGAAACGGGGGCGTACTGGTACCCGCCGAGCACCACATCGGGGAGTTTCATCGGTGGACGTTGGACAAACTGGGCGACACCCGGCCGCAGTGGTAGCGGCCGGTGCGGCAGGCTGAACGGAAGACTCACATGCCCGCCTCGCACCTCTACACTGGACGCGCTATGAGCATGCCCAGCAACAGCCGTCAGCCGGCCGCGGCCGTCCAGTCGGTCGACCGCGCCCTGCAGGTGCTGGAGATCCTGGCCAAGCTGCAGACGGCCGGGGTCACCGAGATCGCGGCCGAGATCGGTGTGCACAAGTCGACGGTGTCGCGGCTGATCGCGGTCCTCGAATCACGGGGATTCGTCGAGCAACTGTCCGATCGCGGCAAATACCAGCTGGGTTTCTCGATCGTGCGGCTGGCCGGATCGACCACCGCCCGGATGGACCTGGTCAAGCAGTCCCAGGACATCTGTGATCAGGTCGCGGAGAGGACCGGCGAGACCACCAATATCGCGATTCTCGACGGGGGCCGGATCATCAACATCGTCGAATCCGTCGGCCGAGGTGAAATCGCGCTGCGCAGCTGGGTCGGCCAGAGCTGCCCCGCACACGCCACGTCCAGCGGCAAGATCCTGCTGGCCGCCCTGCCGCCCGCGGAGGTACGGGCCCGGCTGGGCCGCAGGATGGACTCCTACACTCCTCGCACCATCACCGATTTCACCCGTCTCGATACTGAACTCGACGCCGCCAGGGCACAGGGATGGGCGCCGACGTGCGAAGAACTCGAGACGGGACTCAACGCGGTGGCGGCCCCGGTGCGCGATCACAACGGGTCCGTCATTGCCTCGCTGAGTATTTCGGGTCCGGCCTATCGGCTGGAACAGTCCCGGTTCGATGAGATCGCTCGTGTGGCCGGCGAAGCGGCCGAGCAGATCAGCAGGCGAATCGGCTATACCGGCTGAGCGGTGCAAGCCGTCACGAGCACCGAACCGACAATTGCGTGTCCCAGTATTGCGCTGGGTCGTGGGTCGGATGAATAGTTCGCCCGCAAACGGCCCACAATGGCGTCATCGAACACATCGGTTTGGACGATCTCGTTGCCCGCGTCGTCGCGCACGCCGCGCGGCCCGGCACGTCGATCGTCGGGATTGCCGGGCCGCCCGGTGTCGGTAAGACCACGCTCGCCGAGGCCGTCGTCGCCGCCACCACCGCGCGGCTGGGTCCAGCCGCCGTCGCCCATGTGCCGATGGACGGATTCCACCTCGCCGATGTCGAGTTGGGCCGCCTCGGTCGGCTGTCCCGCAAGGGCGCGCCTGACACCTTCGACGCCGCCGGGTATGCGGCACTGCTGCAACGGATCCGCAGGCCGCGCGGTGACGTGGTCTATGCGCCGGCCTTCGAGCGGGAGTTCGAGCAGCCCATAGCCGGCGCCATCGGGGTCGCGCCGGCCGCCCGGGTGGTCATCACCGAGGGGAACTACCTTCTTCTCGATGCGCCGCAGTGGCGCGCAGTCGCAGCCGAGATCGACGAGATCTGGTACTGCACAGTCGATGACGCAGTGCGGGTGCGTCGCCTCATGGACCGTCACATCCGGTTCGGCAAATCCGTGAAGGCCGCGCGGCGCTGGGTGCAGGAGGTCGATGAGCCCAACGCCCGGCTGATCGCTGCCACCGCATCCCGAGCGGTCGGCATGGTGAGGACTGACGGGGTGCCTCCGGTGGAGAACTGGTCAGGAGCAGTGCCTGGCTGATCGCGACCATGCCGCGATGGCGTCGCGACGGTACGGAACGTACGGCGTGCGTCGTCTCCCTCGGGAGATGGTGAGATGGCAGTAGTTCTCGTTTACTCGGCGGCGAACCCGTGGGCGCAGAATTCCCACACTTCGTCGGCGGTGATCGGGTAGGGCCCGGTGCGGTCGGCGCCGCGGCTCGACTGTGCGACGAACATGACCGTCTGTATGGTCATCGCGGCCGTCCGACGCCTATCGATGCCTTCGCGCAGCAGGCCGGCGTCGGCGGCGTCCTGCATGAGTTCGGTGAGCAGGGCCAGCAGCGGCGCATGCGCGAGCTTCACTTCGGAGGGATGCGATGCCAGCAGCTGCGGCGCGAAATCGGTGAACAACGGCCGGTTGGTGGCGGGGTCCGGACGGGACGATTCGAACAGCAGCTCAATGGCGACCCTGAGCCGCTCAAGGGGGTCGCCGTGACCGGCGGTGGCGGCGCGGATCTGATCGGCCGAGCGGCTCAGCGCATCCTCGAACAGTGCCAACAGCAGCTCGTGCTTGCCGTCGAACTGGAGGTAGAAACTCCGCAGCGACTGCCGCGAACGGTCGACGACCTCTTGCACCGTGAAGTCGGTGCTGCCCTTTTCGATGATGATCGCCTGCGCGGCATCCAGGAAGCGCTGAACACGCTGCGCTGCCCGCAGTTTGGCGGTTTTGATCGACCGCTCGACCGCCCGTTGCTTCCAGGCGGGTTCTTCGCCGGCGGTGGTCACCGGCGGCCCAGATGGCTGTCGAGTCGGGCGAACATGCGCTGACTGTATCGGAAGAGCGCTTTGCAACCGTGATGTCGGCGCCGTCGCGCGGCGGTGTATCGCAGACTATGGCGGCATGGTTATGTGAGCTTGTGAGCTCGCTGACACGGAACTGGCGGCCTACCTACCTGAAAGCCAAGTCCTAGATCGGAGCAACTGCCATGCGCGAAACCGTCATCGTCGAAGCCGTCCGCACGCCTGTCGGCAAACGCAACGGTGGATTGTCCCGGTTCCACGCCGCCGATCTGTCCGCACTCGTGCTCAACGCACTCGTCGAGCGTGCCGGCATCAGTCCCAACATCGTCGATGACGTGGTGTGGGGTTGCGTCTCGCAGGTCGGTGACCAGTCGAGCAACGTCGGCCGCTACTCGGTGCTCGCAGCGGGTTGGTCCGAGCACATCCCGGGCACCACCGTCAATCGGGCCTGCGGATCCAGCCAGCAGGCACTGGATTTCGCAGTGCAGGCGGTGATGTCGGGTCAACAGGACGTCGTGATTGCCGGCGGGGTCGAGGTGATGAGCCGGGTCCCACTCGGAGCAGCACGCGCCACCGGTCAGCCATATGGCCCGCAAGTGCTCGACCGGTATCAGGGTTTCACCTTCAACCAGGGTATTTCGGCTGAAATGATCTCGCAAAAATGGGGTTTCAGTCGGACCCGACTTGACGAGTACGCCGTGGCATCGCACGAACGGGCTGCCGCCGCGCAGGACAGCGGTGCCTTCGAGACGCAGACGATCACGGTGTTCCCCGATGACGGCGACCCCGTGGTCGTCGACGAGGGCGTGCGGCGGGGAACCACGGTCGAGAAGCTGGCCGAGCTCAAGCCCGCGTTCGCCGAGGACGGCGTCATCCACGCTGGCAACTCGTCGCAGATTTCCGACGGCGCGGCAGCACTGTTGGTGATGACCGAGGAAAACGCTGTGGCAATGGGGCTTTCGCCGATCGTGCGGTACCGGGCCGGCGCGGTTACCGGCGCCGACCCGGTGCTGATGCTGACCGGCCCGATCCCGGCCACCGAGAAAGTGTTGCACAAGGCCGGCGTTCGGCTCGACGAAGTCGGTGTGTTCGAGGTCAACGAAGCCTTCGCGCCGGTGCCGCTGGCCTGGCTCGTCGAAACGGGTGCCGACGAAGCCAAGCTCAATCCGCTGGGCGGTGCGATCGCGCTGGGGCATCCGCTCGGAGCGTCAGGCGCGATCTTGATGACGCGCATGATCAACCACATGCGCGACAAGGGAATTCGATATGGATTGCAAACCATGTGTGCGGGCGGCGGTACGGCAAACGCCACGCTGGTCGAACTTCTCGGGTAAAGACATGTCAGTCAGCGAGATCTGTTCATCGTGGACCACGAGGCGCTCCGGCGGCTCCCGACGCGGCCCGGCGAGCAGACAGCTGGTAATTTCCTGTCGCCTTTTCGATCCGCGCCGGTGAACCATGCCGCCCGCCGTAGTGTCGATCCACACCAGCTGTCATAGGGGGATGGATGTCTCGGTCGGATCGATGCCACGTATCGCCGGCGGGGCGACCATGACGACCGGTGGTTCGGGATGGGAATCCGTGGACTCGCCACCCGGAAGCACGGCAATCAAGAAGGTGACCATTCGCGGTGACGGATCGACCGACACCACGAAAATCACGACCTACCGCGACGGTCAGGTGATCGATGACTACGCCTCGGCGGTCACGAGTGCCGAGGGGGTGAGAACCTTCGTCATCGATTTCTCCCGTCGGCACTACACCACGGCCAAGGCCGGCCCGAGTGTCCACACGAAGGGACGCACCAAAATCGTTGACAGCGGCAATATGATCGCGTGGCAGATGACGTTCACCGACTCCGACGGTAACGAAACCGATCAAAGCGGCAAGACACTGCTGAATCCAGACGGATCGGGAACGCAAACAGTCACAACCACATTCGTGGCTGATCAATCCGGCCGTACCGATGAGATCACCTGGACGGTGACAAGCGACGCCAGCTGTCACACCGAAACGTTCGATACCAACGGGATGACCACCAGCGAGCGTGACAGCACCTTGACGTCGACTGGCGGCGCAGTGTGGGCAAACGTCGCGGCGCCTTCCGTCGGAGACGACGGTTCGGCACAAGATGCGGCGGCACCGCTGTACGGACCGCGGGGACCAGTGATCGGCGGTGACGTCCTCGACCCACCGCAGGCGTCGTCCCGATGATCGTGGTCACCGCGCTTCGGTAATGCGAACCAGTTAAGACGTTGGCGTCGCTGCCAATTCGCTGTGAGGTGAGGAATCCGACCCAGCGAGTAGCGTGGGCCGCTTTAGAGTCGGCACAGCGACAACACGCAGGGGTCGATCATGAGTCAAGCGCATGGTGACGCAGGCAAGTCTGGTGGCACCAGTGGCAGCACCAGCCCGGCCAAACCATCGGGCAGATGGAATCCGATCACGGTGCCGGACCCGGACCATGCGATCGACAGTGCGGAGCAGAAAGCGACTCAGCTCCCTGACGGCGGGGTGCAGACCATCACCCGTATCCACTACAAAAATGGGTCGACGGTAGTGGACACGGACGTGACACACGAACAGTCCACCGGCGGTGTCACGACCACGACCACCGACAGCACACGGCACATCGAAGCCAAAGGCACGACGACGACGATTGATTCGAGTTCGCACACGGTGACGGTCGACGACGAAGATCGCGGCACCCTGACCTGGGATACCACCCTGAATCCATCCGAAGGCCCACCGACAACTGAGCACGGGGAAGAGATCAACAACTCAGATCTCTCGGGTAAGGAAACGGTGACGACGACGTATCCCGGTGGGGCCAAGAAGGTCCAGACGACGACGTGGATCGACTCCCTCAACAACGCAGTGCGGCACACCGACGAATATGACGAGCACGGTAACCTCACCGACTCGACTGATGAGCCAGTATGGCTGGCGCGCGACGGCAGTTTCGAGCCGAAGCCGACCACGCCGGCTTCACACGACGCTGACACCGGCGACGGTCAGACACATGAAGTCGATGACGACGACGGCGATTCCACCGACGACTATGGTCCGCAAGGCCCGATCACACCCGGTGATAGTGACAGCGGCGGGGATAGCGATGGAAACGACGACGACGGTGACGGGTTAGGGGAGGACCCTGGTGACCCCGGCTCGGCAGACGGACCCGGTGATCCCGGAGATCCTGGCGACGATCCCGGGGACCCGGGCGACGATCCAGGAGAGGACCCTGGCGATCCCGGGGAGGATCCGGGTGATCCCGGCTTCGGGGATGGGCCCGGTGACACCAACGACCCGTTCGTGCACGTCGAGTGACCACGTCGAATCGAGTGACCATGTCGAAACGCACCGCGGCGCGACGCACGATCTCCTCGGCGAACAGGCCCGAACATCGCGAACCCGGTCACTGACGCCGGATCGGATGGTGCCTGAGAGGCAGGGCTCTCAGTAGTTGCTGCAGCTCCCCGCGATCGAGCTGATCGGCCCGAAATACTGAGAAGCCGCCGGGCTGCTCTGCAGCTGCGCCACTGTCTGTTGGCGATCGGCCGGCGGTGAAGCCAGGAAGTTGCGCAGCGCGCCCTGCGCGAACGGTGATGTGTTGAACTCCTCGGCCAGCGCGGGCTGTTGCGCGTTGAGCGCCGCGATGACCTGGTCATAGGTGCACGTCGTGTTGATCACGGGACCGAAGTCGGGGGCCGCGGATGCGACGCCGACAGACAAGGGCACGGACAACGCGACGCCACAGACAGCGATCGCCAGATTCGTGCGTGACAGCTTGACCATGTGTCGCTACCCCCATCATTGATCGCGTAGGCGGCCAGATTTGCCAAGGCGGTTCTCCGGACCGGATTCGTTCGAGGTTAACAGGATCGGCCGACATCGCGTCCGCCACGCGCACTGACCAGTGACGACATGATCGGAAGAGGGCAGGTGCTGTGTGATCGACGGTGAATAGTGAGGCTGGCGAATTGCGCCTGATTGTGTGGCAATCGTGAAGGTACGGACGGTCTTGGACGCCATCTGACAGCGCCGGCCCTGCGGGGGATCGCCGCTCACCCCGGTACCGTCACCCTCGATACCGATCGGGAGGACGCTGACACGTGGCCGAGGGCGATTCGAGTTCGCCGGTGCAGACCCACCGGATCCGCCGGATGTCGGGACGTGATCCCCATGAACTGCACCGGGTCTCCTCGCCGCTGGAGTTGTTGTTCGACCTGACGTTCGCAATCGCCTTCGGGGTGGCGGCCGCCCAGTTGGCGCATCTGCTGGCCGAGGATCACGTGGCCGCCGGGTTGCTGGGTTTCGGGTTCGCGGTGTTTGCCATCTGGTGGGCGTGGATGAACTTCAGCTGGTTTGCCTCGGCGTATGACACCGACGACTGGATCTATCGGCTGATGACCATGGTGCAGATGGTCGGCGTCATCATCCTGGCACTGGGGCTCCCGCAGACCTTTGCCTCGATCGAGCATGGCGGGCATGTGGACAACACCGTCGTGGTGGCGGGGTATGTGGTGATGCGGATCGCCATGGTGGGTCAGTGGCTGCGGGCCGCGCGTCAAGATCCGGACCGGCGGCCGGCCTGCCTGACCTATGCGGTGGTGATCGTCGTCGCACAGATCGGCTGGGTCGCCCAGATCCTGGTGAGCACGTCGGCACCGGTGTTTGCGGCGAGCGCACTGGTGTTGATGGCGTTCGAGATCTCCGGTCCTTTTTTCGCCGAGCGCCGGATGGGCGGTACGCCCTGGCATGCCCACCACATCGCCGAGCGATACGGGCTGCTGGCGATCATCGCGCTCGGCGAAGGTGTCGTCGGAACGGTGGCGTCACTGTCAGCCGCGGTCGGTGAGCACGGCTGGTCAGCTGATGCGATCGTGCTAGCGGTGGCCGGGACAGGTCTCACGTTCGGGATGTGGTGGGTGTACTTCCTGGTTCCGGCTGGGGAGTTGCTGCACGCTCACCGCGAGGTCTCGTTCCAGTACGGATATCTGCATTTGATGGTGTTCGGTTCGATCGTGGCGACCGGCGCTGGGCTGCACGTCGCGGCCTACTACGTCGAAGAGCAGTCCGCGCTGAGCGCGATGGACACCGTGCTGGCCGTCGCGATTCCGGTTGGGGCCTACATCGCCGCGATGTTCGTCATCTATTCGTTGCTGGTCGGCGCATTCGACGTTTTTCACACCGGACTGCTGGTTGTCGCCGGTGCGGTATTGGCCATCGCGGTGGCGATGGCTGCTGCGGGCGTTCCTATGGCGCCGTGCCTGCTCTTGGTGACGGCGGCACCGATGGTCATCGTGGCGGGTTTCGAACTGGTGGGGCACCGGCATGCCAGGGCGATCGTCGCCAGGCGGCTGGCCGATCAGCGGGGCGAGTGAGTCTCGAAGCTCTCCAACAGCATCCGCTCCTGCTCGACCTGCATGAGCCTGCGGGCCTTGCTGCGGGTGATCAGGATGCCGATGGTGGCCAGCACCCAGATCGCGTACTGCACGGTCCAGGCCACCCGGAACGACGCGGCCGAATAGTCGCCGGCATGGGACAGGATGAGCCCCATGGTCTGCATGACCAGCAGTGCCGCCAGGAATCCGCCCATGTTGACCATGCCCTGTGCGGTGCCCAGCGTCGCGCTCGGATTGAACGTGCGGGCGAAGTCGAAGCCGACCATCGAACCCGGCCCACCCACCGAGATGATCACGATGAGTACCACCAGCAGCCACAACGGGGCGCGGCCCGGTAGTGCCAGCACCACAGTCCAGATCAGCGCATTGCTTGCAACGATGCTGAGCACCAGGCGCGACCGGCGATGCGGGTGGCGGCCGGTGAAGATCCCGATCGCGATGCCCGCGACGATCGCGACTGCCACCGAGAGGGTCAGCAATGAGCCGGCCGCGGTCGTGGACAAGCCCTGCGCCACGGTCAGATAGGGCACACCCCACATCAGCGCGAACACCGTCACCGAGAACTGGGTGCCCATGTGGGTGAAGAAGCCCAGCCGGGTCCCGGGCCGCAGCCACACCGTTTTCACGCTGGTCAGGATGTCGTGGACGGTGGTGGTCTCGACCGTGACCACGCGCCCGTGCGGGTTGTTGCGGACCAAGGCGAGCGCGAGTGTCATCGCCACCAGTCCCAAAGCGGCCACGCTGAGATAGGCCGGGGTCCAGCCAGAACCGGTGAGCAGCACCAGGAACGGCACCGCTGACAGCACCTGGCCGAACTGCCCGCAGATGCCGGTCAACTGGGTGACGAGCGGCACCTGCGCGGGTTTGAACCAGTGCGGCACCAGCCGCAGTACCGAGATGAAGGTGACCGCGTCGCCGAGGCCCACGATCGCGCGAGCCGCGAACGCCGCGGGCAAGGATTCGCTGAGTGCCAACACCAATTGGCCTGTCGCCATCAGGGCTGCGCCGGAGACGATGAGCACGCGTGAGCCGAACCGGTCGAGCAGCAGCCCGGCGGGCACCTGCGCCCCGGCATAGACGATCACCTGCAGCACGACGAAGCTCGACAGCACACTCGGATTGGCGGCAAACCGATCCGCAGCCTGCAGGCCGGAAACGCCGAGCGTGGTTCGGTCGAGTACCGCGACGGTGTACGCAAGCAGTCCGGTGGCCCAGACGATCCAGGGACGCACTCGCGGCCTTTCGTCGAACGGATTTATCTCGATGTCCCGCAACATGGTCGCGCACGTGGGGATGGCTTTCCAATTCTGGTCGGGTGAATTCACTCACGGCGGCTCGCAGGCTGCGGGCCAAAGTTGGCTGTGATCGCAGTATCATGTGTGAATTCACACCAGGTGGTCGATATATCTGCAGATGAACAGAGTGTTAATCCCGTTATCGACTGTGTTGTTTCTGTGGGTAAAACTTCGCTCGCAGTCGTTTTTCCGGGGTAGGGTGAAGGAATGCATCGCTGTCCGGCTCGGCGGGGGGATGGTCAGATTGGCTGAGTACCGGTTGAATGATCTGGCGCGAATCTCGGGCGTCAGCGCCAGGAACATCCGCGCCTATCGCGAGCGGGGGTTGCTCGATCCGCCCCGTCGTGTCGGTCGTTCGGCGTACTACGGTGACACCCACCTGGCGCAATTGGCGGCGATCAGCCGGCTTCTCGGCAAAGGATTCAGCTCCGCGCATATCGCGGAGTTCTTCGATGGGCTGCGGCACGGCCAGAGTCTTGTCGACATCCTGGGTATACCGCCGACAACGGTGGGTCAACAGGCCGGTCATTTGCAGGTCGCCCCGGCAGATCCTGACTTGGACGCTCTCGTCTCGCGTGGTTTGGCGCGCGTCATCGACGATGCCGTGGTTCTGACCGACCCGGTGTTGGCGGAGGTCGTCGACCATGTGCCGGATCAACACATGTGTCTGCACGCCATCGCCCAGGTGGTCGCGTCGACCGACGCTGCGGTCGGCGCGCTTGCCGAGTCGGCGGTCGGGACGGTCGCCGACTGTTTGGCTGATCAACGGGAGTCCGACAACTGCGCTCTGGCGCATGCCGTGCTGTCCGGTCTGCTCGACCAGGCCGTCAAGCGGGCTGCTGCGATCGCCTGAGCGGCACACCCGCACTGGGCGGGAACCACGCTGAACCCCTAAGCGCCATAAGGAAATTCGCGGCGCTGTGACGACTTGCCCGGGCCAGACGTCCCAGGGTCGCGAGCAGTTCACCGTTCTTGATCGGCGGCCCGACGCCTTCGACGGCCCCCTCGACGCCGGCGTGAATATTGATAGAGATGTGACCAGTGGCGTTGATGTGAATATTGGGGCGATTGTCGTAACCTGATATTCGTGTCGATGTCCCGGCGCGAGCTGCTCAGATGCGCCGCCGCTACACCCGCCCTGCTCGGGCTGGGTGAGCTGGTTACCGCGCCGCCTGCAGGCGCTGCGCCGTTGGGTGTGCTGCTCGACTATGCCGCGGGTGTCATCAAGGCCTCCGACATCCGATCGGTGGGTGCACTCGGCGCGATCCGCTACGTCTCCGATCGCCGCCCCGGAGGCGCGTGGATGCTCGGTAAGCCGATCCAGCTTCCCGAGGCTCGAGATCTCTACCAGAACGGTATGAAGATCGTGTCCTGCGACCAGTACGGCAAGCAGGACGCCGCGGACTGGCTGGGTTGGCAGAACGCGGGTGTGCAGCACGCCAAGCGAGGCTGGCACCGCGCAGCTGCACCAGGTCCAGATCGACAAGCGCAACGTCGGGGGAGTCGGGGTGGATATCAACCACATCCTCAAGCCGCAATTTGGCCAGTGGGACTGACCGGTAAGTCTTTCCAGCAAACTTTTCGGATCTGACCGCACGATTCGCTTGACATTTGTAGTCTCAATGTCGACTGGCAACACGGCCGTCCGGCAGGCCTCGTCGATCCCGGATTTTAGATAACGATTTGATAACAATGCTGCTTTGATCTGCATTATTGTTGCTACCCGACCGTAACCACCTGCCAGCAGGAGCTTTGTACCGAATGCGTTCTGCCGCCGTCGAACGCGGTGTTACGTTACCGGTGGTTACCCGTGCGTAGAACTCGTCAGTAACCAATCTCGCGGAGAAATGCCCGCTTGCCCTTATGACACCCTTGGTACGGCAGGGATGCTCACCCAACCTTTCTGGACCATCCGGAACCTGAACCGGAGGCGGCTCCTTGCCGGATTCGACGCTGAATCGCCGACGACCTGACGCTCGGGGGACTTGAGCCTCCGGGGCCGACAGTCATGGCAGGCATACGGCCGCCCGTACGCGACAACACCCGAGCAGCACCGAGGAGATAGCCCCAGTGACGATCTACGAACACGACCGAGTGTCCGCCGGTTGGAACAACGAGTCTGGATCCGACGGACTGCCGATCGACTCCACCCACGCACTTGTCGACCGGCTCAGCGCTGGCGAACCGTATGCGGTGGCTTTCGGCGGTCAGGGCAGCGCTTGGCTGGAGACCCTTGAGGAACTGGTGTCCTCCGCCGGGATCGAAGCCGAGCTGGCGACCCTGGCCGGTGAGGCCGAGCTGATGCTGGAGCCCGTCGCCGCCGAACTCGTCGTGGTCCGGCCCATCGGCTTCGACCCGCTGCATTGGGTCCGCGCGCTGGCCTCCGAAGAGCCCGTGCCGTCGGTCAAGCAGCTGACGTCGGCCGCGGTGTCGGTGCCGGGCGTGCTGCTGACCCAGATCGCCGCCATTCGCGCCCTGGCCCGTCAGGGGATGGACCTGACCGCCACCCCGCCGGTGGCGGTCGTGGGGCACTCCCAGGGCGTGCTGGCCGTCGAGGCGCTCAAGGCCGGCGGTGCCAAGGATGTCGAGTTGCTCGCGTTGGCCCAGCTGATCGGTGCCGCAGGCACACTCGTGGCCCGCAGGCGCGGTATCACCGTGCTGGGCGACCGGCCGCCGATGGTCTCGGTCACCAACGCCGAGCCCGAGCGCATCTACGAACTGCTCGCGGAGTTCTCTCAGGATGTCCGCACCGTGCTGCCGCCGGTGCTGTCCATCCGCAACGGCCGTCGTTCGGTCGTCATCACCGGCACGCCCGAGCAGCTCTCCCGGTTCGAGCTGTACTGCACCCAGATCGCCGAGAAGGAAGAGGCCGAGCGCAAGAGCAAAGTCCGCGGCGGCGCGGTGTTCGCGCCGGTGTTCGACCCGGTCCAGGTCGAGGTCGGCTTCCATACCCCACGTTTGTCCGACGGCATCGAGATCGTCGGCCGCTGGGCCGAGGCCGTGGGCCTCGACGTCACGCTCGCCAAGGCGATGACCGAGTCGATCCTGGTCGACCAGGTGGACTGGGTCGAAGAGATCACCGACGTGCACTCGGCAGGCGCCCGCTGGATTCTCGACCTGGGCCCCGGCGACATCCTCACCCGGCTGACCGCCCCCGTCATCCGCGGGCTCGGCGTGGGCATCGTGCCCGCCGCCACGCGTGGGGGCCAGCGCAACCTGTTCACCATCGGCGCGGTGCCCGAGGTTGCCCGCCCGTGGTCCAGCTACACCCCGACCCTGGTGTCGCTGCCCGACGGCTCGGTCAAGCTCGAGACCAAGTTCACCCGGCTCACCGGGCGCTCGCCGATCCTGCTCGCCGGTATGACCCCGACGACCGTCGACGCCAAGATCGTCGCGGCCGCCGCCAATGCTGGCCACTGGGCCGAGCTGGCCGGCGGTGGTCAGGTCACCGAGGGCATATTCGATGACCGCATGACCGAGCTGACCACGCTGCTGGAGCCCGGCCGCGCGATCCAGTTCAACACTCTGTTCCTGGACCCCTACCTGTGGAAGCTCCAGGTCGGCGGCAAGCGCCTGGTGCAGAAGGCCCGGCAGTCGGGTGCCCCGATCGACGGCGTCGTCGTCAGCGCGGGTATCCCCGATCTGGAAGAGGCCGTCGAGCTGATCGACGAACTCAACGACGCCGGCCTCAGCCACGTGGTGTTCAAGCCGGGCACCATCGAGCAGATCCGCTCGGTGATCCGGATCGCCGCCGAGACCCCCACCAAGCCGGTGATCGTGCACATCGAAGGCGGCCGCGCCGGTGGCCACCACTCGTGGGAGGACCTCGACGACCTGCTGCTGACCACCTACTCGGAGCTGCGTAGCCGGTCCAACATCACCATCTGCGTCGGCGGCGGCATCGGTACGCCCGAGCAGGCCGCCGAGTACCTGTCCGGCCGCTGGTCGGTCGGCCACGGCTACCCGCTGATGCCGATCGACGGCATCCTCGTCGGCACGGCCGCGATGGCCACGCTGGAGGCGACCACCAGTCCCCAGGTCAAGGAGCTCCTGGTGGCGACCCAGGGCACCGACCAGTGGGTGGGTGCCGGAAAAGCCCAGGGCGGCATGGCCTCCGGGCGCAGCCAGCTCGGCGCCGACATCCACGAGATCGACAACACCGCGTCACGCTGCGGCCGGTTGCTCGACGAGGTGGCCGGCGACGCCGACGCGGTCGCGGAGCGTCGCGACGAGATCATCGCGGCCATGGCCGACACGGCCAAGCCCTACTTCGGCAACGTCGCCGACATGACCTACCTGCAGTGGTTGCGCCGCTACGTGGAGCTGGCCATCGGGGACGGCAACAGCACCGCCGACACCAAGCGGGATAACTCGCCGTGGCTGGACATCACCTGGCGCGACCGCTTCGAGCAGATGCTCAAGCGTGCCGAAGGGCGTTTGCACGCACAGGATTTCGGTCCGGTCGAGACGCTGTTCGACAACGAGGCGCTACTCGAGGATCCCAAGGCCGCGCTGGCCGCCCTGGTCGGCGCCTACCCGGATGCCGCATCGGTGCAGCTGCACCCGGCCGACGTCCCGTTCTTCACGGAGCTGTGCAAGATGCTGGGCAAGCCGGTCAACTTTGTGCCGGTCATCGACAAGGATGTGCGCCGCTGGTGGCGCAGTGACTCGCTGTGGCAGGCCCACGATGCCCGCTACACGGCCGACCAGGTGTGCGTCATCCCCGGCACCGCCGCGGTCGCCGGTATCACCCGTGTCGACGAGCCCGTCGGCGAGCTGCTCGACCGCTTCGAGCAGGCCGCCGTCGACGAGGCGCTGTCGTCGGGCGCCCAGCCGGTGCCTGCGCTGTCCCGACGGGCCCGCCGCGCCGGCGTGTCCGGTCCGCTGGCCGTACTGCTCGATGCTCCCGACGTGCTGTGGGCCGGGCGTACCGCCACCAACCCGGTACACCGCATCGCCGCGCCTGGCGACTGGCAGGTCCGCGAAGGGTCGGCAAACCGTTCCGCTACTCATCCTTCGACCGGGGCTCGGCTTGAGGTGGTCGACGACACGCACGTCGTGCTCTCGGTGCCGCTGTCGGGTACCTGGATCGAGATCCGGTTCAGCCTGACCGACGCCGTGCACAGCGGCGGAGCCCCGATCGTTTCGGTCGAGGACGCCTCGACCGCGATGCGATCGGTGCTGGCCATCGCCGCAGGCGTCAACGGCCCTGATGCGCTGCCGCCGGTGATCGACTCCACCGCCACCGTGACGGTCGCCTGGGATCCCGAGGAGGTCGCTGACCACACCGGCGTGACCGCGACCTTCGGTGCACCACTGGCCCCGACGCTGACCGTGGTCCCCGATGCACTGGTCGGCCGGTGCTGGCCCGCGGTGTTCGCGGCGATCGGATCGGCTCTCACCGACGACGGATTCCCGGTCGTCGAGGGTCTGCTGAGCCTGGTGCACCTGGACCACGCCGCGCAGCTGCACGCTTCGCTGCCGTCGGAGCAGGCCGAATTGACCGTCGCCGCAACGGCTTCGGCCGCCTATGACACCGAGGTGGGTCGGGTGGTCCCGGTTTCGGTGGTCGTGAAGGCTGCCGACGGAACGGTGCTGGCCACGCTCGAGGAGCGGTTCGCCATCCGTGGCCGCACCGGCGACGCCGAGCTGGCTGACCCGGTCAAGGCCGGTGGCGCCATCTCCGACAACGCCACTGACACCCCGCGTCGCCGTCGCCGCGACATCACCATCGGCGCCCCGGTCGACATGCGGCCGTTCGCCGCGGTGTCCGGTGACCACAACCCGATCCACACCGACCGGGCAGCAGCGCTGCTGGCCGGCTTGGATTCGCCCATCGTGCACGGCATGTGGCTCTCGGCCGCGGCCCAGCACGTGGCCACCGCCACCGACGGTAAGCCGGCTCCGCCGGCCAAGCTGATCGGCTGGACTGCCCGCTTCCTGGGCATGGTCAAGCCCGGCGATGAGGTCGACTTCCGCGTCGATCGCGTCGGAATCGACGTCGGCGCAGAGGTACTCGAGGTGCAGGCGCGCGTCGGCTCCGACCTGGTGATGTCGGCGACCGCTCGCTTGGCCGCGCCCAAGACCGTCTATGCGTTCCCCGGCCAGGGTATCCAGTACAAGGGCATGGGCATGGAGGTCCGGGCCCGGTCCAAGGCCGCCCGCAAGGTGTGGGACTCGGCGGACAAGTTCACCCGCGAGACCCTCGGCTTCTCGGTCCTGCACGTGGTGCGGGACAACCCGACCAGCCTGATCGCGTCCGGTGTGCACTACCACCATCCCGACGGTGTGCTGTTCCTGACGCAGTTCACCCAGGTCGCCATGGCGACGGTTGCGGCGGCTCAGGTCGCCGAGATGCGTGAACAGGGCGCGTTCGTCGAGGGCGCCATCGCCTGCGGGCACTCCGTCGGTGAATACACCGCACTGGCTTGCGTTTCCGGCGTGTACGAGCTGGAAGCTCTGCTCGAGGTGGTGTTCGCGCGCGGCGGCAAGATGCACGACATCGTCGAGCGTGACGAGCAGGGCCGGTCCAACTACCGGCTGGCCGCGATCCGGCCGTCGCAGATCGATCTCCCCGACGCCGACGTCAAGGACTTCGTCGCGCAAATCGCGGCGGATACCGGTGAATTTCTTCAGATCGTGAACTTCAACCTGCGTGGTTCGCAGTACGCGATAGCCGGTACCGTGCGCGGTCTGGAGGCACTGGAAGAAGAGGTCGAGCGGCGTCGCGAGCTCAGTGGCGGCCGACGCTCGTTCATCCTGGTGCCTGGCGTCGACGTGCCCTTCCACTCCAGCGTGCTGCGCGTGGGTGTCGACGACTTCCGCCGCAGCCTGGACCGCGTCATGCCGCGCGACAACGACCCCGAGCTGGTCATCGGCAAGTACATCCCGAACCTGGTGCCACGGCCGTTCACCCTGGACAAGGACTTCATTCAGGAGATCCGCGACCTGGTTCCGGCCGAGCCGCTCGACGAGGTGCTCGCCGACTACGACACCTGGCGGAACGAGAAGCCGAAGGAGCTGTGCCGCAAGATCGTCATCGAGCTGTTGG
This sequence comes from Mycobacterium sp. 141, assembly GCF_000382405.1. Lineage (GTDB taxonomy): Bacteria > Actinomycetota > Actinomycetes > Mycobacteriales > Mycobacteriaceae > Mycobacterium. Next base: position 110,801 of record NZ_KB908258.1, on the reverse strand, counting down.
CCTGGCAGTTCGCCAGCCCGGTGCGCTGGATCGAGACGCAGGACCTGTTGTTCATCGAGGAGGCCGCAGGCGGTCTCGGTGTTGAGCGGTTCGTCGAGATCGGCGTGAAGTCGGCTCCGACGGTCGCCGGTCTGGCGACCAACACGCTCAAGCTGCCCGAGTACTCGCACAGCACCGTCGAGGTGCTCAACAGCGAGCGCGACGCGGCAGTGCTGTTCGCCACTGACACCGATCCGGAGCCGGATCCCGACGTCGATGAAGGTTCCGCAGAACCGTCCACCGGCTCCGCTGGAGCCGCCGAGGCCACTCCTGCGGCGGCCCCGGCACCCGCAGCCCCGGTCGCGGCGTCCGGTGGCCCACGGCCCGACGACATCGCGTTCGATGCCGCCGACGCCACCGTGGCGCTCATCGCGTTGTCGGCCAAGATGCGCATCGATCAGATCGAAGGGCTGGACTCCATCGAGTCCATCACCGACGGCGCGTCATCGCGCCGGAACCAGCTGCTGGTGGACCTGGGCTCCGAGCTGAACCTCGGTGCCATCGACGGTGCCGCCGAAGCCGACCTCGGTGCGCTGAAGGGGCAGGTGAGCAAGCTCGCCCGCACCTATAAGCCATTCGGCCCGGTGCTGTCGGACGCCATCAACGACCAGTTGCGGACCGTGTTCGGTCCGTCCGGCAAGCGTCCGGCCTACATCGCCGAGCGGATCACCAAAACCTGGGAGCTGGGTGCAGGCTGGGCCAAGCACGTCACCGTCGAGGTCGCGCTGGGCACCCGCGAGGGCAACAGCGTGCGCGGCGGCGACCTGGGTGCCCTGCATCCCGGCGCGCTGGCCGACGCCGCCAGCGTCGACAAGGTGATCGACGCGGCCGTGGCGGCAATTGCGGCCCGGCGTGGTGTGCCTGTCGCGTTGCCGTCGGCCGGCGGTGCCGGTGGCGGTGTGGTGGATTCGGCAGCGCTCGGCGAGTTCGCCGAGAAGGTCACCGGACGTGACGGTGTGCTGGCTGCCGCGGCGCGGACGATCTTGGGTCAGCTCGGGCTCGACAACGCCGTAACCGCCCCGGAGACGGCAACCGACGCCGAGCTCATCGACCTCGTGACCACCGAACTCGGTTCGGACTGGCCGCGACTTGTCGCGCCGACGTTCGACGCCCGCAAGGCCGTCGTGTTCGACGACCGGTGGGCCAGTGCCCGTGAAGATCTGGCCAAGCTGTGGTTGGCCGACGAGAGCGAGATCGACTCGGAGTGGCCGCGGCTGTCCGAGCGCTTCGAAGGTGCCGGGCATGTGGTTGGCACCCAGGCGAATTGGTGGCAGGGCAAGGCCCTTGCCGCCGGCCGCAACGTGCATGCGTCGCTGTTCGGTCGCATTGCCGCGGGCGCCGAGAACCCGGGCAAGGGCCGCTACCGTGACGAGATCGCGGTCGTGACCGGTGCTTCGAAGGGTTCGATCGCCTCCGCGGTGGTCGGGCAGCTGCTCGACGGTGGTGCCACCGTCATCGCCACCACCTCGCGCCTCGACGACGACCGGTTGGCCTTCTACAAGAAGCTCTACCGCGACAACGCTCGTTTCGGCGCCACGCTGTGGGTGGTTCCGGCCAACATGGCGTCCTACTCCGACATCGACAAGCTGGTCGAGTGGGTCGGGAGCGATCAGGTCGAAAGCCTTGGGCCGCAATCCATTCACCTCAAGGACGCGCAGACTCCGACGCTGCTGTTCCCGTTCGCCGCACCGCGCGTGGCCGGGGATCTGTCGGAGGCCGGTTCGCGCTCCGAGATGGAGATGAAGGTGCTGCTGTGGGCCGTGGAGCGGCTCGTCGGTGGGCTGTCCAGGATCGGCGCCGACCGTGACATCGCTTCGCGCCTGCACGTGGTGCTACCGGGCTCGCCCAACCGCGGCATGTTCGGTGGCGACGGCGCCTACGGCGAGTCCAAGGCGGCGCTCGACGCGCTGGTGAACCGCTGGAACGCCGAGACGTCATGGGCCGAGCGAGTCACCCTGGCGCACGCGCTGATCGGCTGGACCAAGGGCACGGGCCTGATGGGTCACAACGACGCCATCGTCAGCGCGGTCGAAGAGGCCGGCGTGACGACCTACACCAGTGCGGAGATGGCAGCCATGCTGCTGGACCTGTGCACGGTGGAGTCGAAGGTGGCCGCGGCGAATGCGCCGATCAAGGTCGACCTGACCGGTGGTCTCGGCGACATCAAGATCGACATGGCCGAGCTGGCCGCCAAGGCCCGCGAGGAGATGGCTGCTGCCGCATCAGAAGACGGAGCTTCCGACGGCGACAATCGCGGTACTATTGCCGCGTTGCCCTCGCCGCCGCGCGGATACGCCCCGGCGCCCGCGCCGGTCTTCGACAACCTCGATGTCGACCCGGCCGATCTGGTGGTCATCGTCGGCGGTGCCGAGCTCGGCCCGTACGGTTCCTCGCGTACCCGTTACGAGATGGAGGTCTCCGGCGAGTTGTCGGCGGCCGGCGTGCTGGAGCTGGCGTGGACAACCGGACTGGTCAAGTGGGAGGACGATCCCAAGGCCGGCTGGTACGACACCGAAACCGGTGAGCTGGTCGACGAATCGGAGATCGTGGAGCGTTACCACGACACCGTCGTCGAGCGCTGTGGCATCCGCGAGTTCGTCGACGACGGCGCGATCGATCCGGATCACGCCTCGCCGCTGCTGGTCAGCGTCTTCCTGGACAAGGATTTCTCGTTCGTCGTGTCCAGCGAGGCCGACGCCCGGGCGTTCGTGTCCTTCGATCCCGAGCACACCGTGGCCCGGCCGGTGCCGGACTCCGGTGACTGGCAGGTGATCCGCAAGGCGGGCACCGAAATTCGGGTGCCGCGCAAGACCAAGCTGTCGCGGACCGTCGGCGCGCAGATCCCCACCGGGTTCGACCCGACGGTGTGGGGCATCACCCCGGACATGGCCAGCTCCATCGACCGGGTGGCGCTGTGGAACATCGTGGCGACCGTCGATGCGTTCCTGTCATCGGGCTTCACGCCGACCGAGCTGATGCGCTGGGTGCACCCGAGCCTGGTGGCCAGCACGCAGGGCACCGGTATGGGTGGCATGACCTCGATGCAGACCATGTACCACGGCAACCTGCTGGGCCGCTCCAAGCCGAACGACATCCTGCAGGAGGTGCTGCCGAACGTTGTTGCGGCCCACGTCATGCAGTCCTACGTCGGCGGCTACGGCGCGATGGTCCATCCGGTCGGCGCATGCGCCACCGCGGCGGTCTCGGTCGAGGAGGGCGTCGACAAGATCCGCCTGGGCAAGGCCGATCTGGTGGTGGCCGGCGGCTTCGACGATCTGACGCTGGAGGCCATCATCGGCTTCGGTGACATGGCGGCCACCGCCGACACCGAGACGATGCGGGCCAAGGGCATCAGTGACTCGAAGTTCTCCCGCGCCAACGACCGGCGCCGGCTCGGGTTCCTCGAGGCACAGGGCGGTGGCACCATCCTGCTGGCCCGCGGTGACCTGGCCGCCAAGATGGGTCTGCCGGTGCTGGCGGTGATCGGCTACGCGCAGAGCTTCGCCGACGGTGTGCACACCTCGATCCCGGCCCCGGGCCTGGGCGCCCTGGGTGCGGGCCGTGGCGGCAAGGACTCGGCGCTGTCCCGTGCGCTGGCCAAGCTGGGTGTGGGTGCCGACGACATCGCGGTGATCTCCAAGCACGACACCTCGACGTTGGCCAACGATCCCAACGAGACCGAGCTGCACGAGCGGCTGGCCGATTCGATGGGCCGCTCGGAGGGTGCGCCGCTGTTCATCGTCAGCCAGAAGTCGTTGACCGGGCACGCCAAGGGCGGCGCCGCGGTGTTCCAGATGATGGGGCTGTGCCAGATCCTGCGCGACGGCGTCATCCCGCCGAACCGCAGCCTGGACTGCGTCGACGACGAGCTGGCCACATCCGGCCACTTCGTCTGGGTGCGTGAGCCCCTGGACCTGCGCGGCAAGTTCCCGCTCAAGGCCGGTCTGGTGACCAGCCTCGGGTTCGGTCACGTGTCGGGTTTGGTCGCGCTGGTGCATCCGGAGGCGTTCATCGCTTCGCTCGATCCCGCTGAACGGGAGAGCTACCGCAAGCGGGCCGAACAGCGCACGCTGGCCGGGCAGCGCCGGTTGGCCTCGGCCATCGCCGGTGGGCGTCCGATGTACGAGAAGCCTGCCGACCGCCGGTTCGATCACGATGTGCCGGAAAAGCCCCAGGAAGCGGCCATGTTGCTCGACCCGGATGCTCGACTTGGCAATGACGATCTCTATGCGCGATGAGCGCTTGCGCGGAGAGCAAGAGGGCGTGAGCTAAGGTCGCTGGGTGGCGATAGTCGGAGTAGGCATCGATCTGGTTTCCATACCGGATTTCGCTGAGCAGGTTGATCGGCCAGGCACGGTTTTCGCCGAGACGTTCACACCAGGTGAGCGCCGGGACGCCGCGGACAAGAGTTCCTCGGCGGCCCGGCACCTGGCGGCCCGGTGGGCCGCCAAGGAGGCGGTGATCAAGGCCTGGTCGGGGTCGCGGTTCTCCAAGCGGCCGATGCTGCCGGAGGACATCCACCGCGACATCGAGGTGGTCACCGACATGTGGGGCCGTCCGAAGGTCCGGCTGTCGGGTGAGATCGGCCGGCACCTGGAGAACACGACCATCCATGTATCGCTCACGCACGAGGCGGACACCGCCGCCGCCGTGGCGATCATCGAGGAACTCGAGCCCTAGCAGCCCTAGCTCCGCGAGCGTGCGCGTCTGCCGCCCGACACGCCGTGTCCGGTCAGCATTTCACGCACGCTCGCCGGGCTCGACTGTGACGCTAGGGTCATCACCATGAGTGATGTCGTGCAGCGGATCCAACAGATATTGCCGTCGGTGCGGGCCGATCTGGAGGATCTGGTCCGCATCCCCTCGGTATGGGCTGACCCGGCCCGCCGCGGAGAGGTGGCCCGCAGCGCCGAAGCTGTCGCAAAGCTGTTGTCCGATGCGGGTTTCCCTGACGTCACGATCGTCAGCGAAGGCGGTGCGCCCGCCGTCATCGCGCACTATCCGGCCCCGCCCGGGGCACCCACGGTGCTGCTGTACGCCCACCATGATGTGCAGCCCGAAGGCGATCCCGCTCAATGGAACTCGGCACCGTTCGAGCCGCAGGAGCGCGACGGCCGGCTCTACGGCCGTGGCACCGCCGACGACAAGGCCGGTATCGCAACGCATCTGGCCGCGATCAGGGCCTTCGACGGCAAGCCCCCGGTCGGCGTGACGGTGTTCGTCGAAGGCGAAGAAGAGTCCGGTTCCCCATCGCTGGGAGCCCTGTTGACCGCCCATCATGACGCCTTGGCCGCCGATGTCATCGTCATCGCGGACTCGGACAACTGGAGCACCGAAACCCCTGCGCTGACGGTGTCGCTGCGTGGGCTGGCGGACTGCGTCGTCGAGGTCGCCACCCTGGACCACGGATTGCATTCGGGCTTGTGGGGCGGGGTGGTGCCCGACGCACTGAGCGTGCTGGTGCGGCTGCTGGCCAGCTTGCACGATGACGACGGCAACGTCGCGGTCGCCGGCCTGCACGAGGCGTCCGCCGCGGACGTCGACCGCGGTGACGACTGGGTCCGCCAGGAATCCGGTCTGCTCGACGGGGTGTCCGAAATCGGCTCGGGCTCAGTGGTGCAACGTATGTGGGCCAAACCCGCCGTCACGGTGATCGGCATCGACACCACGCCCATCGACAAATCGTCCAACACCCTCATCCCACGCGCCCGCGCGAAAGTGAGCATGCGGGTGGCACCCGGCGGCGACGCCCGTGCCCACCTTGAGGCGCTGACACGTCATCTGCAGCAGCACGCCCCGTGGGGTGCGCAAGTGACGGTCACGCCAGGCGACGTCGGGCAGCCGTATGCCATCGACGCCAGCGGCCCGGTGTACGACGCGACCCGCGCCGCGTTCCGGCAGGCATGGGGCACCGATCCGGTGGATATGGGCATGGGCGGCTCGATCCCGTTCATCGCCGAGTTCGCCGCGGCGTTCCCCGCCGCGACGATCCTGGTGACCGGCGTTGAAGATCCCGGCACCCAGGCCCACAGCATCAACGAAAGCCTGCACCTCGGCGTGTTGGAGAAGGCCGCGACCGCCGAGGCGCTGCTGCTGGAGCGGCTGGGACAGCTAGACCGATAGGTCGCGGCGCAGCTTGGCGACGTGGCACAGAGGATGCACACCAATAATCGGTGTGCATCAAAACCGGCAGTTCAGTTCAATGTCCGATGAGGTTCAGGACGTGGTCAGCCGCATTCTCGCCACTGACGAATGCTTCGTCGGTCCATTGATATCCCCACTCTCCGTATCGACCACACCAGGTGATCCCGATATCCGCTAGATAACCGTGAACGGTTTCGAGGGCCGCGGCCCGGTCGAGGTCGAAGATGATGTTCGCGTAGGGAATGTGCAGCGTATTCGCGAAGATGATTCGGTCGGATTCGCGCAGGATGCCGCATTTCCTGAGATCGCGGAGCACCGGCTCGATCAAACTGTCCGGACTCCGGTCTAGGGGCCGGTACTTGGCCGAGAAATAACATTCAGCCTGCAGGCTGCCGCAGCCGGTAGGTGCGTTGTTCGGCGAGAGTAGGTGTGGCGTACTAAGCCGGGTGAAAGTTATCTCGCGGTCATAGTAGTACGACCAGTGGGCGTCGAGGAGGTCCGCACGATCGACACCAACGTTGACGAGCACCACCTCGGTGCAGGCGAGTCGGTCCGCCGCGTCGAGCACATCAGGTGGTGTCCCCTCGATCATCGGCACCAGTGTCTTCAGTGGGATGGAAGAGATGAGGTGCGTGTAGTCGATACGCTGCCCGTTCCGGAAGGTTAGTAACCCGCGCTTGGGGTCTACCGCGCTGACCTCGTGGCCGGTTCTGACATTGGCTTCCTGCGCGAACCGGCGAAGATAGGAGGCGAATCCACCGCGAGTCGGGTAACGGAAGTAGTCCACGTAATGGGTGTGGGGGGTGTTGGGCCCCAGTGCACCCCGCAGGACTTCGTCGAGGCTGGGTCGGTAGAACCGGGGCCCCAGCCAGTCCGTACTCATATTGTCAGCGGTGGTTGTGTGGTACTTGTACGCGTACTCCATCGGAAAGGTCTCAGCGAAAGTCTTGCCGAATGCCGCGTAGAGCCATTCCTGGTAGTTCTTGAATTCGCCCGCGGGCTGGTCCTGCACGGCGACGAAATCCTTGATGATGTCGACCACCAAGTCCTCGGGCAAACCATACAGATTGACTTGTGCTGGATGCTTGATCCAATGGCCGCGCCAGAGATTGTTGATCTTGGCATGCAATATCTCGTACGCGCCATCGATATTGGCAGCCAATAACTCTTGGATCCGGGTATTGCTGGTGAAGGAAACGTGTGGTCCCTCGTCGAACACGAAACCGTGCCACTCATGCGATGAGGTATGTCCGCCGTAGTAGGGCAGCTTCTCGAACATCACCGGTGACAGACCCGCCGAACGCAATCGATGTGACGCGCCGAACCCTGCCATACCGGATCCGAGGATCGCAACATTTGTCATGGGTTAGCTGATCCTTCTAACTCGCTTTGCGGGATGGTGCGATCGATTGACTCCGCGAGGTCGCTGAGAGCACGCTTGCGGCGTTGCATTGCCTCAGTTTCCGGCAGTCCTACGGCGGACAGGACCTGAGCCCAGCGATAAACGTGGTCGTGACGGCGTAATGAGTTCACGACGTTGGTTTTGCTGATCCGTTCACAGCGAGTCGGATCAGCGTCCAATGCCGACATGACAGCTGAGATCTGGTCGGAATCATCGGGGAGTGGGATGACCGCGTCCTCCCATCCGAACCATTCGTGGAACGCCTGGGTATCGGGAACATCGCCGACGAGGATGGCTCCGCCGGCGGCGCCTTCGAAGTATCGAAATCCCAATTCTTGTTGGCCGCCGGTGCGTTCGGGATTATTGAACAATGCCAGATTTACCAGGAAGTACCGCGAACGCTTGATCATGTCCGCGAGTCTGTTGCGATGCTCGACGTAGCTCGTGACTTCGGAATTCTTCACGGTGTCGTACATGTAGTAGAAGTCGTCTGTGGCTGCGATCCTGAGGAGAGCGTTGTGGGTTTGTTCCGGGCGGCGACCCATTGCATAGAAATCGATAACTCTCTCGGGTGCCGAAGGATACGGGCAAAATTTGAGAGCATCGGTAGAGGGCGGGATGTGGTGGCAAGGACGGCCGGTGGCCTGTGCCAGGGGCTCAGCAGTGCCCGCGTCGGCGACAAAAATGTGGTCGAAGCGTTTGAGTAGATCTAGGAGACTCCCGAGGGCGGGAATGTCGGCTGCATAGATTTCTTCTATGTAGCACGCGGAGACTCTTGCCGTTGATCGCCACATTGCGCACGGAGCGAGTGCGCGTAAGTCGGCTACTGATTCCGTGCTGAGGAAGACCAGGTCGTAGTGGCGGGACAGGCCGGCGGGCAGGCGCCGACGACCCGCGATAGGCCAAGCTTGTTCGAGTCGCAGGCTCAACCGCTGTAACGCCCGCAGCGACAGCTGCCGAACCTTGCCCAGAGTGGCCTGAAATAGACCTTCTGCGCCCTCGTGGGCGACCGAGCCGGAGGGGGCGATCACATCGACATCGTCCACCGATGCGATGAGGTCTTCGAGTTCGTACTGTAAGCATCGCGAGATCAGTGGCGCGATGTCGCGGTTTGAGACACACAGAATCCGTGCACCCGGACTCTTCGTACTGAATCGGCAGCGCCGCATCTCACAGACTCCGCGCAAGGACTGCGCCCACAAGAGTGGTCATGCAGCTAGTGGCTTTCATGGCGCGACAGCTAGGGGGCGGGATGTTTGACATGTGCAAAACTCTCTTTGCTGGAGACGTCCGGCTGTGGCGAGTGTACCCAACGGTTGGTCTTGGTAGACACCGTCGTCAAAGGGTAGCTTGGCAGCTTAAGCCACGCGCTGCGGCTCTTGTTGAAGTAAGACGGTACGCCGTGTGCCGAGCAGAGGATAATCAATGTAGATTCGCTAGCGGAATACCTGTCAACGTGCCCGGTGCGTCGTAGAGATCGAAAGAGCGTTGTTGAACATGACTGAGCAGTCCACGCTGTCGTGCCGGTTCTGCACGCAACCGCTGAACCGGACGTTTGTCGACTTGGGAATGTCGCCATTGTGCCAGTCGCACCTGGGGCCTGATGAACTCGAGCGCGGTGAGGAGTTCTACCCCTTGCACGTCTTCGTGTGTGAGAGCTGCCTGCTGGTCCAACTCCATGAGTACGTCCGACCTGAGGCGATATTCACCGAATACGCGTACTTCTCCTCCTACGTCGACACGCTGCTGCGATACGCCGAGGAATATGTCGAGGAGGTCGTTCCACGGTTTCGGCTGAACTCGCAGAGCACGGTGGTCGAGGTCGCCAGTAACGACGGCTACCTTCTGCAGTACTTCGCGAAAAAGGGCATACCGGTGCTGGGTATCGAGCCCGCCGGCAACGTTGCAGAGGTCGCCGAAAGCAAAGGAATTCCCACTCGAATTCGGTTCTTCGGGGTGCGCGCCGCGCAGGAGTTGGTCGACGAGGGTGTCACAGCTGATCTCCTGTTGGGCAACAACGTGTTGCCGCACGTGCCCGACCTGCATGACTTCGTCGGGGGACTCAAGATCCTGCTCGCGCCGGGCGGCACCGTCACAATCGATTTTCAGCACCTGATGCGGATGGTTGAGGGCAATCAGTTCGACACGATTTATCAGGAACACTTTTCTTACCTGTCGCTCGCCGTGGTCGTCGGACTCTTCACACACCACGGGTTGACGGTCTTCGACGTCGCCGAACTCGGCACCCACGGCGGATCGTTGCGGATCTTCGCTGCCCACGCGGAACGTGATGTTGAGCCGGGGCCGCGCGTGGCCGACGTCTTGGCGGAAGAAGAGCGCCGCGGGATGAACGAATTGGCCTACTACGCGAAATTCGATGAGCGAGTCAAAGAGACCAAGCGCGGTCTCCTCGAATTCCTCATCGCGGCTAAGCGGGACGGCAAGTCGATCGTCGGCTACGGTGCGGCCGGCAAGACCAACACCCTGCTGAACTATTGCGGCATCCGAACGGATTTCATCGATTACACCGTCGATCGCAACCCGTACAAGCAGGGGAAATTCCTGCCTGGTACCCATATCCCGATTCTGTCTCCCGACCGCATTCGGGAAACTAGGCCCGACTATTTGTTCGTAGGTCCATGGAACCTGGCCGACGAAATCATGGAACAGACATCCTATATCCGCGAATGGGGTGGGCAATGGCTGATCCCGATCCCCGAAGTAAGGGTTGTGCGCTGAAATGACCGATACCGCAACGGATATCGTCGAGCAGGACCTTGAGTACATCACCGGTGAACTGCGCGAAGAGTTCGGCCGCATGGGAAACAAGCGTCTACTCATCGTGGGCGGCGCGGGGTTTCTCGGCTACTACCTGGTGCAGGCGGTGCTGCACTGGAATCGCACCGCCGGCAAACTGAACCCGATCCGGCTTACGGTGTACGACAACTATATTCGTGGAATTCCGGAGTGGTTGGCCGCGCTGGATGGCACTGCCCATCTCGAGTTGGTCCGCCACGACATCACCGAGCCGCTACCTGATGACATCGGCGATGTCCAATACATCGTGCACGCGGGTTCTATCGCCTCCCCGATCTTCTATCGTCGTCATCCGATCGAGACAATGGATGCCAACATCGGTGGTCTGCGAAGGCTTCTGGACTATGCGCTGAGGCAACAGTCGTCATCGCATCCAGTGGAGGGGTTCCTGTTCTACTCCAGTAGCGAAATCTACGGTGACCCAACACCAGAGAACATCCCGACGCCCGAAACCTATCGAGGCAATGTGTCGTGCACGGGACCGCGCTCGTGTTACGACGAGTCCAAGCGATTCGGTGAGACCCTCTGTGTGTTCTTCGCCCAGCAGCATGACCTTCCGATCACTGTGGTCAGACCGTTCAACAACTATGGACCGGGTTTGAAAATCACCGACAAACGAGTGTTGCCCGACTTCGCCCGCGACATCCTTTCCGGCCGCGACATCGTGATGAAGTCCACTGGGACCCCGAGCCGGACGTTCTGCTACGTCGCAGACGCAGTCGTCGGTTATTACAAGGTGCTGGTGAAAGGTCGCCCCGGCGAGGCGTACAACATCGGTGTCGAGGCTCCGGAGATCACCATGGCTCAGCTGGCGGAGAAAGTAGTCGCGCTCGGTCATGACTTGTGGGGTTACACGGGCAAGGTGGTGCGCAATATTGACGAGGACTACCTCGCCGACAACCCTGAGCGCCGATGCCCGGTGATCACGAAGGCCAGGACAGAGCTGGGTTATGCACCGAAAATCCTTGTTGACGAGGGGCTTCGACGCTCACTGATTTGGTATGCAGGTAACCGCGACGCCGAGGACGCCTGATGCGCATTGCGATCATTGGAACGGGGTACGTCGGCCTGGTCACAGGGGCGTGTTTGGCCGAGAAGGGCCACGACGTCGTCTGTGTCGACTTGGACCGATCCAAGGTCGACGCAATCAACCGCGGTAAGTCTCCGATCTTCGAACAAGGCCTCGAAGAACTGCTTGTGCGCAATGTCGGGCGCCGTTTGCGGGCTACGACAGATACCCGTGAGGCGGTATTAGGTTCCGAGATCACGTTCATCGCTGTGGGAACCCCGTTCGATGGCACGAGGATCGACTTGACGCACATTGAAGAGTCGGCTCGTGCGATCGGTGCGGCGTTGGGCGACGCCGACGACTACCACGTCGTGGTGGTAAAGAGCACCGTGATTCCGGGTACCACTGATCGCGTTGTGCTCCCGATTCTCGAAGCGGCCTCGGGTAAGCGCGCGCATGTCGATTTCGGCGTTGGAATGAACCCAGAGTTCCTCACCGAGGGGGAGGCCGTCGGGGATTTCATGCGGCCCGATCGAGTCATCTGCGGCGGCATCGATACGCGAACACATGCGGTGCTGGAATCGGTGTACCTGCCGTTCTCGGATGCGCCGTGTGTGCGAACGAACAACAACACCGCGGAGATGGTTAAGTACGCCTCCAACGCGATGCTCGCCACGATGATCTCCTTCTCGAACGAAATATCCAAATTGAGTGCGGCACTTGGTGGTATCGATGTCGTAGAAGTCATGGACGGGGTACACACGAGTCGTTATCTGACCACCGTGCTAGATGACGGTCGGCGGGTGGTTCCGCCTATCGCATCGTTCCTGATGGCAGGCTGCGGCTTCGGAGGAAGCTGTCTGCCCAAGGATGTCAACGCACTTATCGCACGAGGCGGGGATGCCGGAATTCCGATGCCGTTGCTGCAGTCGGTAATCGACGTCAACGAGCGGCAGCCTAATGAGATGTTCCGGCTGTTGGCCAAACATTTCGCCAGTCTCGAGGGGGTACAGGTCGCGGTCCTCGGTTTGTCGTTTCGGCCCGACACCAACGATACTCGGGAGTCACCCGCTATCCCGATCGTGCATGGTTTGCGAAAGCGGGGTGCCATCGTGTCTGTGTATGACCCGGTAGCCGACGGCAGCCGAATCTTCGACGACGTCCGTATCTGCGACTCACTGGTGAGCGCTGTGGCGGAGGCCGAGGCTGTCCTGGTCGTCACACGATGGACCGAGTTCGAACATCTGCCGGCCGTGTTGGCTGCAACAGGGAACAACCCGGTCGTCGTAGATGGCCGGCGCATGTTGGACAAATCGGCCTTCGATCGTTACGAAGGAATCGGGCTGTGACGGAAGATGCTCTGCCTGAACAGTTTCCGACACTCAATTTGAGCAACCTCCGGGAATCGCTTGGCGTAGACGAGCCGGGTACGGACATGTACGAATTGTGCGTGTCTCTGTACCCCATCTGCCGCAGCATTACCGGTGACGGTGTCCGCCAGACACTTGCATTCATCGGGACAGATCTGCCGCTCGCGGTACATGAGGTGCCAACCGGAACCCCCGTGCTCGACTGGACGGTGCCGCGGGAATGGAATATCCGTGATGCGTTCGTGAAGAACGCGGCGGGTGAACGCGTGATCGACTTCGCCGACAGCAACCTGCACGTGGTCGGCTACAGCGTGCCAGTGCACGGCAGGGCAACCCTGTCGGAGTTGAAGGCGCATCTGTATTCGCTGCCCGACCGTCCCGAGTGGATTCCGTACCGCAGCTCGTTCTACGCGGAAAATTGGGGATTCTGCCTGAGCGACGCGAAGTTGAACGAACTTCCTGACGGTGAGTACGAGTATTGCATCGACTCCACACTCTCGAACGGTTCACTGACATATGCCGAGCTGACCCTGCCCGGCACCAGCACCGATGAGATCCTGATCAGCTGCCACATCTGTCACCCATCGTTGTGCAACGACAACCTGGCGGGTATCGCGGTTGCCAAATATCTGGCGCGCTACTTGGCAGTCGTTCCCCACCGGTACACCTACCGTTTTCTGTTCATACCGGTGACCATCGGTGCGATCACGTGGCTGGCTCGCAACGAGAGCGACCTCGACCGTATCCAGCACGGTTTGGTGCTGAGTCTGCTCGGCGATCGTGGTCATATCACCTATAAGCGCAGTCAACGGGAGTCCGCCGTTGTCGACAGGGCGGCGGAGCATGTCCTGGCTCATTCCGGCGCGCCCTTCGACATCGTCGATTTCAGCCCATACGGCTACGACGAAAGGCAGTTTTGCTCACCGGGATTCGATCTCCCGGTCGGTTGTCTGATGCGCACACCCCACGGTGAGTACCCGGAATACCACACATCGGGGGACAACCTCGATTTCATCGACGCCGCCTCGCTTGAGGGCTCGTTGGACACTGGCCTGAAGATTCTGGAAGTACTCGAGAAGAACGCTGTTTACCGCAATCTCAAACCCAAGGGAGAACCGCAGCTAGGTCGCCGGGGTATCTATCGCGCTATGGCGGATCGAACTGACGGCGGGTTTGACGAGATGGCATTACTCTGGGTGCTCAACCAGAGCGACGGCACGCGTTCACTACTCGACATTGCCGAGCGGTCGTCCCTGTCTTTCGCAGTTTTGCATCGCGCGGCCACAGCGCTCCTTGAGCACGACCTCGTCGAGAAGGTGGGCTGACAGAGTGGCTCGGCTGGATAGCTACTCGTGACTGCGATCACCCTGGGTACCCGCGTATTGGTGACAGGTGCTTCGGGTTTCATCGGATCGAGACTGCTCGACGAGCTGGTTGTACGAGGAGCGCAAGTCAGCGGTGTCTCTCGGCGCGCTCGACCGGATACCGACGAAATATCGTGGAGGAAAGTCGATCTCAGCGATGCAGACGCCGTCGATGCGCTCTTTGCGGAGATCAATCCGCACCTGGTGTTCCATCTCTCGAGTTGGGTGTCGGGTCGGCAAAATCTCCACAACGTGCGCACGGCATTCACCGGTAACGTTGCGTCGGCCGTGAACGTGTTGGCGGCCGCCACCGCGTCGGGGTGCCAACGTGTGGTACTTGCGGGATCGATCGAGGAGCCACGCCGCGACGACGGGGACGTTCCATCGTCGCCCTACGCCGTGTCAAAGTCGGCTCAGACGCTCTATGCTCGATTTTTTCGGGCCGTGTACCAAACCCCGGTCGTGGTGGCACGTATTTCCATGGTGTACGGGCCCGGTCAGCGTGAAACGGCCAAGGTGGTGCCCTACTCGATTTTGTCCGGCCTCAATGGACGTGCGGCCGAGCTGGCCGGAGGAGCTCGCCCAATCGACTGGATATACATCGACGATGTGGTTCGAGGCCTGATCACCCTCGGCGAAGTGTCGGGCGTCGAAGGCCGAACACTGGATGTTGGTTCTGGACATACAACCACCGTCGAAGAGATGGTCACCCGTATTGCGACGAAGCTGGACGCGCCGGCTCCAGTAATTGGCACACGTCCGGATCGGACCATGGAGATTGCCCGGTGCGCTGATCCGACGGAAACCTACGTGTGCACCGGGTTCCGGCCACAGGTTGGCCTCGACACCGGTCTCGACGCCACGATTGAATGGTTTCGTACCGAGCATGCGGCCGGTAGGTTCTGACGTGCGGCGGGGGCATACTGAAAGTTACTTGCGGCAAGCGAACTCGATAGCCCAATCCTCGGCTGGCCTGCGTGAGGTTGGCGGCTATCTCAAGAGGTCCGTGCTGCGCTGACGCGGGCCCGCTGGCGAGATCTGCCCGGTCAGTGGTCGCACACGGTCATATACAGGTCGATCAGGTGTTGTTGCGAGACGCTCCAGGACAAGTCGCGCTCCACCCGTGCACGTCCTAACTCGCCCAGCTTCCTTCGGCGGTCCGGGTCCGCGAGGAGCTCATCGATCGCTTCTGCAAAACCGGATTCGTCATTGGCAGGGACGTAGACGGCTGCGTCGCCCGCAGACACTCGCGCTTCGGTGAGCTCGAAGGAGACGATGGGGCGTCCCATCGCCATGTACTCGATGACCTTGTTCATGGTCGAAACGTCGTTGAGCGGATTGAACGGATCAGGGGACAGACAGACGTCGGCTGTCGACAGACACCGCTGGACGAACTCGTCGGACACCCGACCGGTGAATTCGACGACATCGGCGATCCCGAGTTCTTCGGACAACGCCACCATGGAGTCGAACGCGTCACCCGCCCCCATGAACACGCAGTGAAAATCTGTGCGTCCGATACGATCGCGCAGAATTTGAATGGCACGCAGGGCGTAGTCAACGCCGTCCTGAGGGCCCATCACACCCAGGTAGGCCAGTAAGTGTTGTTTGCCCCGACGGAGACCATCGTCAGGCTCGCGTGGGTAGAACCGGTCCAAGTCGGGGGCGCTGCGTACCACGACGACACGGTCCGGATCCATGCCACCGCGTTCAATGGCTACTCGCCGATAACTCTCATTGGTGGAAATGACGTAATCTGCGGCGGCGAAGGTGAGTCGTTCCACAAACTTGGTGACTGTCAGCAGCGCGCGCCCGTGGCCAGTGAAACGTGACATGAAAAGCTCCGGGACCAGATCGTGGTGGTCAAACACGAACCGGGCACCCCACGGCCGCAATACCAACGCGATAAGGAACAGGAGATCAGGTGGGTTGCAGGCGTGTACGACGTCGACAGGTTGCGCGCGCCGCACCCGGATTGCCAAACGCAGTGTGTGCCACATCGCCAGCGAGTACTCGCGTAGATACCCCAGCGGACCACCCGCTGCCGGCCGAAGCGGGTAGCGAAGGATCCTGACCCCGTCGATGACTGCCTCGGGCTCGGTGTCCTGCTTGCTGCCTGCGGGACATATCACGGTGACCGCAAACCCCGCATCCACTAGCGCTCGGCTTTCTTGCCAGACACGCCGATCGAATGGCACTGAGAGGTTCTCGACCAGAATCAGGATGTGTTTATTCACGGTAGTACTCTATTTTGGTCAGTGATTCGAGTTCGCGCTCGGTGGCTGACACGCTTGCGCTAAGGCTGAATTCCCGTTCGACCCTTACCCGTGCGGCTCGTCCCATTGCCGTGGCCAGTGAATCGTCGGTGAGAATCCGCAGCAATCCATCGGCCATTGCTCGCGGATCGTGGGGCGGTACAAGGAAGCCGGTGGTTCCGGCATCGATCATTTCCGGTACTCCACCGACAGCTGTGCATACCGCTGGCCGACCTGCGGCCATTGCCTCCAGCAGGGCCATCGGGAAGCATTCGATGCTGTAGGAACTCAGTGCGAAGACGTCGACGGTTTGCAAGATCGCGGGGATGTCCGATCGAGCCCCGGCCATGACCACCCTGTCGCCGAGATTGAGTTCTGCAGTGAGCTGTTCGATTCGTGAACGCATCTCTCCGTCACCGACGATGAGTAATTTTGTGGCGGGTACCGCGTCTACGACCATTCGTGCGGCACGCAGCAGCATCTCGTGGTCTTTTTCCGGGCGCAGCGCCGCGACGATCGCGACAACCTTGTCGGTCGGGGCGATACCGAACTCGGTCGCTGCGGTGGCCCCGGCGGATCGGTCTGTCTCGAAGTTGTCCAGATCGACACCGTTGTAAATGATGCGAACCTTATCGGCCGGATACCCGAGCTCTTCGACTATGTACGACGTCTGCGCTTGTGCCACACCGAAATATGCACTGGTGACGTGGTCAAGCAAACGGTCAGCGAGTCTGCGGATGGTGCTCCTGCGGGTGATGTCGCCGTAGTTGTGGATCCAGACCACATTGTGCGGTACCCGGGTGAGCGCTGCCGCGATCCTGCCGAGCGTCTCGGCATTGTAGCCCCGGGTGATCACCACATCGGGTCGAAAATCACGCATGTGCTGGACCAGATCGAGGATCGCGCGGATCGCCTGTCGCTTACGATGATTCAGCGCTGTGGCGGGTGTGGTGGTGCCCTCGAGGTCGGTGAAGAGTGTTCCCCTCTCACCGAGACAGATCACCGAGGTGCTGAACCTATCGGGGTTGAGCTTCGGCATCAGAGTGGTGACATGCCGTTCTGCCCCACCGATATTGAGATCGGGCACGACGTACATCACCCGGATACGCCGTGTGGATACGGCTTGGTGATCAGCCGTCACCTGCGTTCCCGAGCGTCGGAGGAGGCAGTCAGTGTGGTGATCGAGGCGGTCTGGCCCGTCAGGCAGTTGGGCCATTGATCAATCGGCACGGAGTGTTCCTACCAACCGATGCCGATGTACCCCGGCTTCGCCCGACGGGTCTCTGCATCTGGAAGACGTACCAGGTCAATTACCACCCGGTCGCCATCGAGGGCATCGATAGCCTCCCCGAGGCCTGGTTCGGTCGCGCCGACCACCAGCAATTCCCCGTGGTCGAGCGCCTGTGAAAGATCAGCGGTAACCAGCTGCCCGACGTGTGGCAAGTGTGTGTCGAGATATTCGCGGTTGGCGCCGATGAGTTGGGACAGTGCGACGTTGGCGTCGTATACCTTCACGTCGTAACCCTTGCCGATCAGGCGTTCGGCAAGCTCCACCATCGGACTTTCCCGAAGATCGTCAGTGCCTGACTTGAAGGCCAATCCCAGGATGGTGACTTTACGCCGGCCCAATTCGATGATCTTGTCGACAGTCCGGCGCAACTGGGCTTCGTTGGATACAAGCACATTAGACAGGACCGGCAACTCCAGGTCGTTCTGTCGGGCGGTGTGGGTCAGCGCTCGTACGTCCTTGGGCAGGCATGATCCGCCGAACGCGAAGCCGGGCCGGAGGTACGCCGGGCTGATGTTGAGCTTGGTGTCGCTCAAGAAGATGTCCATGACGGTGTGAGAGTCCAGGCCCAGACGTGCGCACAGCGCTCCGATCTCGTTGCCGAAGGTGACTTTGAGGGCATGAAAACTGTTGTCGACGTATTTCGTCATCTCTGCGACTGAGATGGGGACGCGGAACCGGGGCCCGGGGAGTCCGTCGTAGAGGTCCATGACCTCCGAGCCGCTGCGTGCGTCACTTTCACCGACCACGGTCTTGGGCGGATTCTCGAAATCCGTCACGCTTGTGCCTTCTCGTAGGAATTCGGGATTGACACATACACCGAAATCGACGCCGACTCGCTTGCCGGAAGTGCGTTCCAAGATCGGTATCAACAGCTGCTCGCAGGTTCCTGGCACCATCGTGCTGCGGAAGACGATGACGTGCCAGCCGTCCTTGTGCATCAGCGCCGTGCCGATCTCCTCGCTGACATTTTCGAGGAATCGAGTCAGCAGTCCGCCGGAGGCGGCCGACGGTGTTCCCACGCACACGATGGAGATATCCGAAACAGACACTGCTTGAGCAGCATCGGTGGTGACCGTGAGCCGACCCGCCTGGACCACATCGGCCACCAATTCGCCGATGCGATCTTCCACTACCGGGGACTTACCGTCGCGGAGGAAGTCCAGTTTTGTGTGACTCACATCGACACCGACGACGGTGTGTCCTCGCGCGGCCAAACAGGCTGCCGATACGCAACCCACGTATCCGAGGCCGAACACGCTGATCGACTGTTTGGTAGCTACACCGTCGGCCAGGCCGCGAGCGGTATGGGCAGCTTTCAACATTCCGTCAGTTTAGCAAATTTTTCTATGGTCGCGATAATTCCATCGATGGTCGATGCCGTGGCATGCAACCCATGGCCTCCGCCTGGTGATGGCGGGTGTTAGTCCCAGCGTAGAGCTGCTGTTGAGCACATATTTCTTCCGCAGGTCTGGTGAGCCAAGTCGGAGCGCTTCTATCTTGTCATTCGCTGTGAGAACTTCAAGCAAATGTAGATCGATGCCCTCGTGAGGTCGCTGAGGATCTCCTGGCGGTGACGACGTTGGTAAAGAGCGCGCTGTCGCCAAATCGGGTACTGGGAGCCTGACCGAATATTTGCTTGCGCTCAGTGGGGCACGAGTGCGGTGCGGTGCGGGGCTGTTGATGGTTCGGCCGGGGTGATGGCGACGGGTCGTTCGAGCAGTTTGCCTTTGTAGAAGGTGTCACCCTCTCGGACGAGGGCGACCAGGTGTGAGGCGTTGACGACGCGCCAGCGGGCTTGTGCAGCGTCGATGAGTTTGTAGGCCATGGCAATCCCCGCCGCGTGGGCGCCGGGCCTCTTGGTGACCTTGGTTCTCAAACATTCTGTGGCAAAGGTGCTTTCGATCAGGTTCGTGATGCGCAGGTGCGCCCAGTGCTCGGCGGGGTAGCGGTAGAACTCCAGGAGCACATCGGCGTCATCAACGATCTTGGCGACCACTTTGGGGTGAGTTTTGTCGATATCTTCGGCGTGACGATTTCCCGCATCGCCGCGATCGCTCCCGGATGCGCCAACTTCGGCAGTGCGGCAAGGACATTGGCCGTTTATGAAACCAGCACCGCCGCTCCCGAGTCTGCGGGAACGTCTCCCCGACCACTTTCCAGAACCCAATGCCCTGTCCCCGGCGGCCAGCGCCGGTGCGGTCATCCCTCGGCGCCGGCATGACCGCAGCAGATCGGCCGAATCGTCGATCTGCCACAGCCGATAACTGTTGCGCCACCAGCGTTCACTACCGGGCTGCAGCAGTGAATCCAAAACATTGGTACAGGCCAGCAGTCTCATCCGGGGGGCGCGTGCGCAGCTCGTCAAGGAATGCACGCGGTTTGCGGTTCGCCCATTCGTTTGTTGGTCACCACAACGTCGTAGCGACAGACCTTGGGAACGTCAGATCGGAATCCGGGAACGCTCGCGGCGCATTCGCCGACATCCTGTCCCCGAGCCGATCGCCACCGCTGCGAAAAGCGAAAGACTGCGCGTAACACATTGTCGTCGCGTCAGCATTGGATCTCGACCTCACGCATGGCGCCGGACTCCTGTGCCCACGCCTTCGACAACCGCGCTCTTGAGCTTGCCACTCCTGGACCTCGGCAAATTGGCCATGGTCACAAAGCTCACCTCTTGTCCGGGTCCGAAGACATGGTCGATGTTTGCGCGTACCGCACGCTCACAAGCTGCGACATCGAATCCCGGCCCAGGAGCTACCCTGACCTCGAACCGCCCCTGCCCCAACTGCGCGACCTGCGCCTCACGCGCTCCCACGAGTTGATCGACAATGAGCGATGGCAGTGGAATCGGCCGCCCGTCCGCCGCGGTGAAGTTGTCCTCGACGCGACCATCGACTCGTTCAATCAGCGGGAACGGCCGCTTGCATGGGCATTCCACGTTTGGCATTGGACGGACTTCATCGCCGGTGCGATAACGGAGCAGCGGGAACCCCCAGTTGTGCAGCGGAGTGCCGACAAGCTCCCACCGTGTTTCTGAGTTGTCTATCGGTAACATCTCGACAATTCCGTAGTCAGGAAAGATGTGGTAGCCGCCGAACTCACAGCTGCCGGCCATCATGACCCGCTCGGTCTGGCCGTAGTGATCAACGACGGGCGCGGCGAACGCCTTCTCGATCAACTCAACCCGACCCGGAGTCATCGTCTCCGAAGAAGTGATCACCGCTCGTACTGGCAAAGTCTGGCCGCGCGCAGTCAGCAGATCGGCAAGCAGCGCGATGCTCGATGGCCAGCCCTCCACCGCATCGGGCTCGAATGTACGGATCCGGTCGACGATCTCATCGACGTTGCCGGGAATCAGATGGAAACTGGAGACCAGCAGCTGACCTGCGCCGGGCACCGCCATGGTCGGCGGTCCGGACGGCCCGGCAAACTCGGCACCTCGCAGGATTACCCGGCGTGACCGGGGCGGCAAGCCGAACCAACCCCACTGCCGCTCGAGGGCGCAGAGTTCGAACACGCTTGAGCCGGGAGTGCGATAGGCGGTGATAGGTGCTCCCGACGTTCCACTCGACGATGCCGGCCAAACCATTCGACGGGGATAGGTGCGGAAGTCTTCAGGGCGTTGGGCTAGATGTGAACGGGTAAGAAGCGGCAGCTGAGCGAGGTCGGCAAGAGTGCGAATCGAACGCGGGTCGACACCCGATTGCCGGAAATACTCACGATAGAACGGCGAACGAGCAGCAGCCACTCGAACCAGAAGACGCAGGCGCCGCTCCTGCCAGCGAACGATCTCTTCGGGATCGACACGTTCGAGTCGGGCAAGCTGGCGACGCATGCCGATCCGGAACGGGTGCGTGTTGCGAATCAGGTGTTCGAAACTCCGCGATCTCACTGGCGCCATCTGTCAGGTGCCTTATCTGGTCGTAGTTCTAGCAATTGATCTAGTCAATCAGATCAAAGAAGAATCGTTGTCTCTAGCCTAGTCAGGGTACCATCAGGTCGTCTAACGGGAGTAACTTAGGATGTGATGGCAAATATCTTGTGGTATGCCAAACGGCTACGTTCGATGGGTGGCGCAGAGGTTGCGTGGCGGGTGAACCGGGCTATAGACGCCCGCTATCATGCCCTGACGCAAAATGTGCAGCGACGTGAGAATGCCTGGCAGGCAACGCTGGACTGGTCCCGTGCCCTGGACCAATTCCGGCGGTGCACCGACCGTCCGGTCCTACTCGATCGGCAGCACGCGGCGCGGGTCAGCCAAGCTCAGCCCGAGGTCCGCGGCGACGTGATCGATGCAGCCGAGCGCTCCGTCCAGCGACGATTCAGCTTCTTCGGCTATCCCGAAGTGATGCTGAGTGAGCCCATCGACTGGAACACCGACCCGATCAGCGGGGCTCGGTGGCCGTCTATTCGGGCATCGCGGATCGACTACCGCACCTACGCCGGGGATGTGAAGTGGATCTGGGAATTAAACCGACTTCAGCACCTACCGTGGCTGGCCCAGGCGTGGCTGCTGACCGGCGACGACAGGTTCAGCCGGGCCGCGTTCACCCAGCTGGACTCATGGCTTGAGCAAAACCCTCCCGGGATAGGAATCGCCTGGCGCAACCCGTTCGAGGTGGGCATCCGGGCCATCTCGATCGCGTTGGCGCTCCAGGGTTTCCGCGATAGCGATGAGCTCACCGTCGAGAGATACCGCAGCATCGTCAGCATCCTGGCCGATGGCGCACAACGCTGCTGGAACGATCGCTCCCGCTTCAGTTCGGCGAACAATCACCTCGTCGGCGAACTCGCGGGGTTGGCTGTTGTGGCGATGCTGTTTCCTGAACTGCCCGGCGCCCGTCAGTGGGAACAGCAGGCCATGTCGGCGCTGTCGGTCGAGGCCGGCCTGCAGATCCTCCCCGACGGAGTCGGCGCCGAACAAGCCGTCGGCTATCAGATCTTCACCGCCGAATTGCTAATGATCGTCGCGGCCTTACTCTGCCAACGCGACGGCCGAGCCCCAGCAGCGCTGTTGTCCGCCCTGCAGCGCAGCGCCGACTACCTCGCAGTGCTGGTCAACGCGGCAGATCCCGATCCGCGCTACGGCGACGACGACGAGGGTTTCGCTCTCAGGCTCGGTCCCGAACCCGTGCGCACCGTCCGCGACCATCTGGGCGCGGTCGCTGTATTGACCGGATCTGATGCGGCCCGGCAGTACGGAAATCGAACCTGGACAGCTGAATGGCTGGACACAATCAGGCCTACGACGTGGTCGCCACCAGAGTGCAACTCGAGTCTGGAAACCGTCGGTCAACATCACTACGCACCCGACGGCGGCCTGGTGGTGTTGCGGCGTGACGACCGGCGGGTGTTGATGGACGTCGGACCGTTGGGCTACCTGTCCATCGCCGCGCACGGACACGCTGATGCGTTGTCAGTCACGGTGAGCCTCGACGGCCAAGACATCATCGGCGATCCGGGTGCGGCCAGCTACTACGGGCATCCCGATTGGCGGCGAGCGCATCGGAGCACCCGAGTACATGCCACCGTCGAGGTCGACGGCGTCGACCAAGCGGTCGCCGGCGGCGCGTTCTTGTGGAGCCGACACACCCACACCCGGATCCGGACCGTCGACCTCGACAGAGGCGTGGTCGACGCGGAACATTTCGGCTATGACCGGTTACCCAACCCGGTCACGCATCGTCGATGGCTCGTCGCTCCATCTGATAGCGATGACATCGTCGTCGTAGATCTGATCTCCGGCCGTGGGCGCCACCTGGTGCGGACATCATGGCCGGTGCACCCTGCGCTTACGGTGGTTCCCGATACGACGGGCCATCTGATCCACGGCGAGCAGGGGCCGCTCGCACGAATCGAATCAGCCGGCACGGTCAAACTCACCGCGGAACAGGTGCGCGCTGACGAGTCCAACCACCTGGGCTGGTGGTCGGATCGCTTGGAGTCACGTCGCCCCGCGTTCCTGGTCGGCCACTCGCATGCGGGCGAACTACCAGTCGTGATCGCCACTGTCATCCGACGGGCGGCCGACGGCCCAGCCGATATCCAAGCGCGACATCGCGGGGCCGCGATCGACGTCGAATGGCGCACCTCCGGTGGAGAACGCCGGTTGTCGATCAACACCACACTGCCTGGGGCCGTAACTCTAACCGCACCGACACCAAGAGCGGCTTTGTGCGTCATCGCTCAAGCCAGCCGCCGCACGGTGGCGCCCGGCATCGAGTCAGGCACCACGCCGCTCAGCGTGTCTCCCTCGGCGAGCAGTCCGCAATGACTGGGCCTGTCGTGTGGGTGTCCACCAGCATGGAAACCAAGGGCGGTGTCGCCAGTTTCGTCCGAGGAATGTCGACAACGCCATTGTGGCAGCGATGGAATATCCAGCACGTGGTAACCCATCGTGATGGCAGTGTCGCGGTCAAGGTCGGCCAGTTCGCTACCAGCGCAGTGGTTTTCCTGGGACTGTTGATCCGAAACCGACCCGCCGTGGTGCACCTGCATGTGGCTTCCAACGGAAGCTTCTATCGCAAAGCACTGCTCGCTGGTCTCGCTTCGCTGGCCCGCGTGCCGATCGTCACGCACGTACATGGTGCAGCCTTCCACGACTTCTACGCCGATTCTCCGGTGATTACGCGGGCGGCGGTGCGTTGGCTGCTGGGAAACTCCGCCGTGGTGGTCGCACTGGGTGAGACCTGGGCACATCGGCTGCGTGCGATGCAGCCGAGCGCCCGCATCCTGGTTGTCCCGAATACTGCCCGCCCGGAGCAGCCCGTCGGACAACCGGGCCTCGACGAATCGGTGCATGTCCTCTTCGCCGGCCGAATCGCCACCGATAAAGGCGTTTTCGACCTCGTGCACGCATGGCAGAAGGTGCTAGCGAATTGCACCGGCCATCCGACACCCAGGTTGAGCCTGATCGGCGATGGTGATCTGGGGGAGTGCCATCGCCTGGTGGACACCCTCGGTCTCTCCGGCACCATTGATGTCGCGGGCTGGGTCAGCCCAGACGCTGTCCCCGACCTGATGCGGTCAGCCCACGTGCTGGTGCTGCCGTCATACATGGAGGGGCAACCGATGGCCATTCTGGAGGCGATGGCGAAGGGCCTGTGCGTGGTCGCGTCCAACGCCGGAGGCATCCCGGACCTCGTTGACGACCGATGTGCGGTACTGATGTCGCCGGGAGACATCGATGGCCTGGCGAACTCACTGGTGGACGTCATCACAGACCCGCAGCTGCGGGTTCGACTTGGCCGTGCGGCGCTCGACCGTATCCACCGCGAGTTCGATATCGACGTTGTCTGGCGCAGGTTCGATGACCTCTATCGTGAGATAACTCGGTGAGATCCGAACGATGCATCGACTGAGATAGACTTGAATTCGATTGCCACGCCCGATGATTGAATTCCTGTGCGGGAGGGAATCGGGGTCCCGCGCGACTGGAGCAGTGTCGCGATCAACGTAATGAGTTCGGTGGTGAACATTTGATACGAGACCGACTGTTCGCCATCCGCTCTGTCTGGCAGGATCTGCCGCGTTGTGGTGAGACCCGGTGCAGTGCAAAGCCTCTGCAGTGCAACCCCGAGAGAGATGGCACGTATCGCGACTTCAAAGGCACGCCGCCAGGCGATACGACGCCGGATGGGTTCTGCACGATCCAGGAATCGAACTGGTCGAGTGCGACGTTGGCGTAGCGTTCGTCGCCGGTGAACAGCCACGCCTCCGCGCCGGAGCCGCCAGGCGATTTCGCCGGGCTCACCTCACCAGCAACGTTACTTTACGTTACAGTCAGTATGAAACGGGGCTTTGTAGTGCCGGGACAGCAGCGACAACGATTCGCCAACGGCGATGACACTTTCCACGTTCGGACCCTCATTCCCGGTGAGTCGTCCGTCTACTACAAGGAGGGTCTTTACCAGGCCCCGACAAGAACGAGCGACATCGTGTATCACTCCGGATTCCGTTGTGGCACCGACGAATCAGATCTCTGAGCAGTGGATGAACGTGACCGCTGTGTTCAAAGTCTGCGGGGGTTGGCCCGGAGTCTGATCGCTGGGGCGACGGGCCGACCAGACAGTAATCCCTCGACTGAACCGGCATCGAGTGCACGCCGATAGATCTGCAGCGCACCATGCGCCGCAGCCACGGTCTCGCTGATATCCCGATCGGTGTGGGCGGCGGAGACGACGAACGATTGGCCGAGTACCCCGCGCTGCAGCATTTCTTGCAGAAACAGAGTCCGGAACGCTTGTGACGGTGTGCCATCGGTACCTCGGGTGACAAAAATCAGGCAGGATGGCCGACCCTGCGCGTAGACGAAGTCGGCGATCCCATACTCGGCGGCGGCGTTGTTGAACCCCGCTGCCAGCTGCGCTCCGATAGCTTCCATCCGGCCGATGGGATCGTCCTGGCGGTAGGCCCGCACCACGGCACGAAAAGCGGCCAGCCCCGTTGTCTCTGGTCCGTGCGTGGTGGATAACAAGAACACACGATCGCGGTCGGTGTTCAGGCCGCCAAGTTCCATCAGCTCCCGCCGACCCGCCAAAGCCGATATCGCGAATCCGTTACCCATTGCCTTGCCCCAGCAGGACAGGTCGGGAGTGACGTTGTAGACACTCTGAGCGCCACCGGTGGACCACCGGAATCCGGTGATCATCTCATCGAAGATCAGAACCGTTCCGTTAGCGTCGCACAGCGACCGCACCCCCTCGAGGAACCCTGGTTCCGGTTCCGCCAGGGCGGTGGCGGCCTCCATGATCACGGCGGCAATCGCGTCGGGGTTGGTGTCGAAGCATCGCTGCAACGATGAGAGATTGTTGTACTCGAATTGCACTGTGTGCTGACTGATGTCTGGTATGCCACTGGACATAGCCGTTGTACCGATGAACCAGTCATCGACTGAGAAAAACGGCTGTTTACAGAGCGCAAGCGTGCGTCGTCCAGTCGCAGCTCGGGCAAGCCGGATAGCAGCAGTGGTGACGTCGGATCCGTTCTTGGCGAACTTGACCATATCTGCGCCCGGCACAAGCTCGATGAAGTCCTGTGCCGCCAGCAGTTCGAGCTCAGTTGGACGGGTGAAGCTCATGCCATCGAGCGCGGCCGCGTAGGCAGCATCGACGACCGGCCGGTAGCCGTGCCCGAGCACGACGGAGCGCAAACCCATGCCGTACTCGACGAATTCATTTCCGTCGACGTCCCAAACCCGGGCGCCATGACCACGGCGAAGAACCGGCGCCAGTCCCTCGGGGTACTGATCTGAACCGCGGGCGTATGTGTGTGCCCCTCCGGGGATGAGTTCGTGAAGCCGGGATTGGAGCCGTTGCGATCCCGTGAACGTCCGCGCTCGGTGGGGTGAGGGCAACTCGGCCACCCACCGGCCGTCCAATTCAGGAAAGCGGCGACTGACTTCGGGCAGCAGGTCGGGCACCGTGAGCATCACCAAATCTGGCTGTGCTGCAACGAGTTCGGATGGAGAGATGATGGGAATATCGGTGCCCGGCATTCGACGGCCCTGCTTTTCCGGCGATGCGTCAGCAACGGCCGTCAACAGGCTGGAATCCAGCCGAGCCCGGCTCAGCAGGGCCACGGCGCGGGATGCGGCGCCGTAGCCGAAGACTTTCCGGCTGCCCGCCTGGCTTCGCAGCCAGTCGCGCAGCTCGGTTGCGTCCCGGTCGGCAGCGTCCTGCAGGGAGCGGAAGGCCGTAGCGGTCGTGATGGCTTTCGCGTGCTCCCGCTCGAGAATGGCCCGAACCGACGCGTCTTGCGGAGTGGGGTCATCGCCGGGAATCGCTGCGATCAATACTGTTCCGCCGTACAGGTCGAATTCCCATGCCTTGGCGACACCCAGCCCCACGCGACGCAGCAGATACCGTAGCGCTGTCAGTGAGTAGTACGCGAAATGCCCGTGCCGCAATGCATTCCATTGACCGTGCTCGACAATTGTGAGGATCGAGTGGTACTGCAACAGCAACACGCCATCGGGATTCAGACACCGTGCGCGCTGGTGGAACGCAGCGGCCTGGTCGGGTGCGTGCATGAGTCCGAAGCTGTCCAACACCAGGTCGGCGCGTTGGTCTCCCAGGGAGAATCCTCGTGCGGTGAGCAGCGGCAGCCAACTGCCCCCGTGCGGACTGCCGAACTCGAGTGCGGTCGTTCCGTGCAGCCAGCCGGTATCTTCGACCAGCTCGACCGCGGCGGCGGCCTGATCTCTCAGTGCCTGTGGCTCTATCCCTCGCGGTTCCTGCACAATGGTGTCGTCGTCGGCAAGCTGTGCGAGACCGCACCTTTCGCACAGGACCATCACCAGAGGGTGCGTCGATTCAGCGGGTAGTAGCGGCGTGTCCACCGGCGGGAAATAGTCTGCCGCCGGGACCGTCCCGAGGTCGAGGATGCGGTGCAACTCGGCATTGTTGCACCCACGGCAACGCCTCATGTCAGGGTCGTCCGGTGCACATCGAATCGGCGGATTTCGCGGTCACGACGGTTTCCGCCCGTGATGCTGCGGCGGGCAACTGGTCCGAGCCGATCAGGCATCTTGGGGGACCTCGCGTAACGATTCGTCGACGAGCCCGGCGTTGCGCAATGCCTCCAAACGCCTCAGGCGGGTGAACTGGTTGAGGAAGGCCTCCTCGGTCAGCCCGTATTCGGTATAGCGTTCGTAGAGTTCCGCAGCACCGGCAGAAACTGACCACTTAGCCTCGAACCCGAGGACCCGGCGGCTCGCGGAGAAGTCCACGCGGTAAGAACGCGGATCCGAACCAGTCTCACCGGTGACCACTACACGTGACCCGGGGACAACCCCTGCTACCGCATCGGCGATCTGTGCAACGGTGACGTTGTTAGATTCGCATCCGATGTTGAGTGCAACTGACCGCACGCGGTCGGCAGGAGCATCCAATGACAGCAGGAAAGCCTGGGCGATGTCTCGGGCATGCACCAGCGGACGCCAGGGAGTGCCGTCGGAAAGCACCCGGATGTCCCCGGTAAGGACCGCGTGCCCCACCAGGTTGTTGAGCACGATGTCGGCCCGCAGCCGAGGGGAGAATCCGAATGCGGTGGCATTGCGCAGAAAGACCGGACAGAAGTCGTCGCCGGCGAGTGCGACCAGATCGTCTTCTACGCGGACCTTGCTTTCCGCGTAGGGAGTTAAGGGACGCAAGGGTGCGTCTTCTCCGACCAATCCATCCCCTGCGGCCCCGTACACCGAACACGTGGAAGCGTAGAGGAATCGGCTTACACCCGCGTGCTTGGCCAGTCGGGCGAGCCGGGTCGAGGCGTGGTGGTTGATGTCGTAGGTGATCTGCGGTGCCAGCTCTCCCAACGGGTCATTAGACAGCGCGGCCAAATGAATGACGGCGTCGAAGCCCTCGAGTTGACGTGGTGTCACATCGCGCAGGTCGACACGCAGGGCCGTGCAGGATGCGGGTTCGGGGCCTAACACACAGTCGGCGTAAAACCCGCAATCCAGACCGATCACCTCATGTCCAGCGGATTTCAATACCGGCACCATGACCGTGCCGAGATAGCCCTGGTGGCCTGTGACGAGTACCCGCATATCTGTATCAGCCCTTTGTCATCAAATTTTCACGGTGAGCTTTTCGGCTGTGAATGCTTCGGCATACACCGAATGGCATTGCACGCCACGGACTCTCGCCAGAGCGCGGAAGGCCTCCGCGTCGAACCAATCGTGACCGGCTTGCGACGGGTAGTGCTCGAGCAGCAACCGCACCTTGTCGTCGACAGTCGACGGCTCCAACGGAAAGAATATGTTGGCACGCGGACTGTCCGCCTCCCACTTCAGAATTTCGTAACCGAACAGCGCGTGGTTGCGAAACTCGGTGGGTAAGAGCTTCGCCAATAGTCGGTGGTCCTGGTGGGCGTCGGTGCGATTCGGACCAAACACAAACTGCGGTTCGCAGGTACGGCGAAACTCGTGCAGAGATTCTTTGATGCGACCCCAGTGCTGGGGAGCGCGTCCGTCGGGAATGTCGAGCACGGTGACCTCGAGATGGCTGCCGGGGCACAAGGATGCGAGAGCTTTACGCTCTTCGGCCTCGCGGACCCCGCTCGCGCCGCTGAGAACAAGTGCGTGCACTCGCAGATCAGGGTGACCGGCACACAATTGCAGCAGAGTGCCTCCCATGCCGATCGCGATGTCATCGCAATGAGCACCGGTGACCGCGATTTCGGTTAGGGAGCCCGCATTGAACGTGATCATGGGGTGTTTCCGATGGCAGCCGCCGAGATCCTATTCGGTTGCTCCCACACCATCCACGGCCGATCACCACGTCGGTATCTTTCGTCGAGTTCGGCCCGCTCTTTGAAGGTGTCGGCCGGTTTCCAGAAGCCCTCGTAGCGGTAGCCGAAAAGGCGTCCCTCACCGGCGAGCTTGCCGCACACGTCTTCGACGAGATCTCCCCCAGGGGGCAGGTAGTCGAAGATTTCCTGGCTCAGCACAAAGAATCCACCGTTCTCCCAGATGGGCAGGTTGGATACCGGGTTGATGCTGCTGACGCACCCTGTTTCATCGATGTCGACACAGTGGAATGACGACTGTGGCGGTACCACCATCATCGAGGCCGCTGCGCCCGACCGGTGGAACTTAGCAATCAACTCATCCATCGGTGCGTCTGTGAGTACGTCGGCGTAGTTGGCCAGGAAATACTGGTCGCCGTCCAACTGCGGACGTATCCGGCGTAAACGCTCACCGATTGCAGACTCGAGGCCTGTATCGACAAAGGTGATCTCCCAATCGGCGATGTCAGAATGCATCAGTTTGACTTGGCCGTGGTGCATCACGAAGTCGTTGGACTCGGCTTCTTGGTAAGACAGGAAATAATTCTTGATGTGAGCTGCGCCATAGCCCAGGCACAGGATGAATTCTCGGTGGCCGTAGTGGGCGTAGTAGCGCATCACATGCCAGATCAGTGGTCGAGGCCCCACCATCTGCATAGGTTTTGGTACATCATCTTCGGCGCCGTTGCGCATACGCATCCCGTATCCGCCGCAGAACAACACTACTTTCACTGCACACCCCCAGTGTGATCGTCGTTCGGCACTCCCGATAGCTGTGATTCCGCGTAGTGGGGAACTGAGGACTTCAACCCCGACCCTCACTAGCCGCCAGCAAGTAATGTTCTGTAAATAGAAGCTACATTTCGCAGCAAAATTATAGTCTCTAGGGCAATTTAGCAAATTGCTTAGATAACTGCAACTACGCATTAAGCATGTTCGGCTCGTCAGGTCACGCGAATTGTCGTGATCGGGTAGGAGCCGTCGGCGGCGCGGCCAGGCTGGGCGAGTTGCATTGGCGGATAGTCCATGGTGTGTGTCGCGTCGGGCTTATGTTCGTGCCAGGCGACTCGCACCCGTACCGTGTAGTTGCCGCGGGGTAGGTCCCCGATCACCAGGTTGCTGTCGACGGTATGCGCGGTTGGGACGCTGTTGTCGTCCTCAAAGCGTTGATCGGCGACCAGTGTATGAAGGTCTACCGGGTCGGTCACGGTGCGGACTACTGCACCGGCATCGGATTGGACCTCGAACTCTGGCTGCCAGTTCTCGTATGTGGGAGCCGAGCCGAAGTTGGTCCAGCGCAGCGGGATCCGTACTGGCATACCCGCAGTTACTTGTATTGGAGTGCCAGTGGCGATTACCGCGTAGCGATAGCCGCTGAATTTGTTGGCACGCGACCAGATCGTGAAGTCATCAGGCGACATGGGTTTGTTTGAGGACTGTGCAGGGAATCCGGTACTGGCAGTCATCGACACGTGGTAGTTGACGACGTCGCGTAGCCCGGTCAGGTAGTAATCAGTGGTGCTGGTGTCCGACGGGATCTGGGGAATCCATTCAGTGACAATTGGCGCGACCCTGTACCGGTCTGCGACTACCTGGTTGATCGGGTCGTTATTGCGCACGTAGTACGAGTCGCGCTGTGCCGCCCAATCTGGTATTGGCGCGTACCTGCCGAGTCCGTCGGCACGAATGCCGACCGGTTTTTTCCGGTTTCGCAGCAACGGGCTGTCGCGAAACATTTGTTTGACAATTTCCGGGTTTAACATAGCTGTGATTATTTGGGTATTCGGGAATGCGGCTAGGTTTGCGGCCACCAGGTACTCGATTGATTGTTTGGTGATGAATTGGTCTCTGTATTGGCTGAAGTAGCCAAGTTGGGCTTCACTGTCCGACGGGCTGGGGGCCGGTATCCCGAGTGTGTTGCTCATGAAGGCGACATGATTCTCGCTGAAGTCGCCATAGCCGGACATCTCGAACAGTGCGATTCGTTCGTCACGGTCATAACGGCGACCCAGGGCCGCCAACAGCTCGGCAAAATACGAGAGATACGCTTCGTTGTTCCAGTCGGGAATCACATAGGTGATGCCGTCGTGGACGTAGTTCTGGGTCGCGCCACTGACCGATTGCAACCAATCCGGCACGGAGATGTCGGTGTTGTGCGGATAGGAGGTTTCACAGCAAGAATTGAACGACGTGATGCGGAAACCGAAACGGCGGCCTTGCTGTGCGGCCGTAGCGACAGCCTCGTCCAGGGCGGTGAAGTCGAATTTTTCGCTGTCAGGGGCGTTGGGTGGCAATGTACGCGGGTCACGCGGCTGTAGGAGGCGCCAATCGATTCGGACGTTCACGTCATCGGTGCCTGGCCACGGTGGAAACTGTTGATTGGCGGTGCTTGCTTGCGGGAAAAGTGGGCTCAGTAAATTCTCATATTGCCCGCGCAACGGATTGACGAGATCTGGACCCTCGAAGTTGGCGTAGCCGGGTGCCAGGGTATTCGCGCCGGGTGCCGGGGTATTCGCGCCGGGCGCGGAACATGAGGCCAGCACGCACACGATCGCTACAGCGACGATCTGGATGCGTCGACACACTGTATCTCGGCCCTTCCGGTATCCACTGGTGGCAGGTCGCCATGGCGCGCGAGATACGCGACGACTCCGGCCATTGCGACAATAAGCCAGATCAATGTTGTGACCTGGGCAAATCCACCCATATCGAGGATCGCGCTGGTGGCGATCACCACCGCTAGGGCGCCACTGATTCCGCCGCCGAGTTCCGCCAGAACTGGAGATGGTGCTGCCGAGGCCCGAATCGCCAATACGATGGCAGTGATCAACACAAGTGTGTAGCAGATCAGGCCGACGACACCGCCTTCCATCAGTCGGGAGAAGTATTCATTGTCAAGAACCGGCTGGTTGGGGACCGCCGGATAGGTGCCCATCCCCGTGCCGACCCAAAAATGTTCCTGATAGTGAGTGAGCACGTAACCCCTACCAGTCGATCGCGACTCGATTGACGGATCATCGGAAACCACGGCGAAAGAGGCGGCCAGAGCAGTGGCGATACGCAACTGCAGTAGCCAACCGGCTCCTACCGCGACAAGCAAACCACCCAATGTCGCGGCCAAGCGTGTGACTCGCCACCGCCAGCACATTACGACCGTTGCGGCTGCCAAGCCGAGTACGACTGATCTTGACACCGTGGACAGTGCGCCCAAGGCCACCACGCCGGTGCACAATACCCATGGCCAGATCCGATCGTGCTTGGCACGGGCACTGCCGATGACTCCGACGCCGATCGGTATCAGGATGGTCAGCACCACAGCGAGTTCGAGAGGATGCCCGGCAGAGCCTTGTGAGCGAACAATACCTTCGCGCATAAGGTCTTTGACCAGCATAAAATCGCTCGTTTTCAGGCCCGGCAGCTTGAAACTGGCGGCGAGATCCAGCCCAGTAGCCGACTGAACAAGTGCGAAACCGGAGCTTACCGCCCCACCGACTAGCAGTCCCTTTAGTGCTAGTCGGACATCGTCGGCGGTGGTGAGCAGCGACATGACCGCGCCGACCATCATTACCAGCCCAACGGTCACATAGTTGTACTGTCCGGAGAATTCTGCTGCTTTAGGTGTGAGGCCTGTGCCGGTCGCTGCGGCGTAGGTCAGCCACACAGCGGCGAAGTAGCACATCACGACGATGGTCAGTATTGGATTAGAGATGCGGGAGCGTTGGCCACTGAGTCGGGTCAGGACCCACAACAATCCACTGCCGAAGAGTAAGAACTGCCCGAGGCTCAACCCTAACGACATGGGGACGGTGATGTTCTGACGCATGCTGATCAGCAGGAATCCGCTGATCGCCACAAAGATGGCGCCCCAGTGTCGTCCCGATGTCGGGGTAAGCGCCGGTGTGGTGTTCATCGCTCAGGTTGGTCCAGCGCCGTTTTAACGATTGACCAATCGCTGTAGTCGATTACTGAGGAGTCGTCGTGGTGCATACTCGACGACTCCGCTAGCTTGGTGGGTTCCGGTGTCTCGGCTGCAGTGACCTCAGCGTGTCTGGGCCGTTTACGCCGGGCACCCTGGGTCTTTGTGGGACTGCGTTCGGCGAAACGAGCCCGAACTGCGTCGTACGCGATCAGTAAGACAAACCCGATCAGTAGGGTGGCGATCGCATATGAGGCTCCACTGCGGAGGGGACTGTTGGACACCTCGGTGCCTGTCTGTGGTGCCACTGATGCCACAGTGATCGAGTTGTTCTGGCTGGGTACCCGCGCGTCGGCCTGGATTTTGACGAGGCTGGTTCCAACATAATCAGCGAGCGCTTGTGCGGCTTGCTGGGCTCCCTCGGGAGTCGACGCCGTCGCATGGATTGCCAGCTGTGACGTGAGCTTCGCGTATGTGGGGGAGTCGCCAAAAGTAGTGTCGACGGTGAATCCGCGGTCGCCCCCGGCCTCGGCGGCGACCGGTCCGCCCTCGGTTCTCAATACGGTTGCGAGGACGGCGGCGAGCTGAGCGATGTTGTCGTTCATGTTCACCAGCGGGTTGAGCATGGCATCGGGGTTACCCGAGCCGGGTGGGAGGACTACGACGACCGCTGTTGATTCGTAGCTGTGTGGTGCCGATACGACACCGGCTACACCCGCGATGATCGCCGCCACGACGATAAGTGCACAGGCGAGTGGCCGCGACAACAGTGACCGCAGGAATGTGGCGACGTTCAATGGACAACCTTCTATGCGGCATGGGGTGACGACTTTGCTGCAGTCGCTTCGATGTCAAACGATACCGCACGTTTCGAGGTAATCGACAGTCGCTGAGGGCACGTCCAGATGTCAACAATGTGCTGTTTGTTGGGATTGATGGGTGGGGGATCATCGCGGAGGCGAGATCGGTTCACAGTTTCGCCATGGTTGCTGTGTGTCACCCGGGTGAACCTTGTGGACCGGTGGGGGTGCTGATTTTTTTCAGCGCTTCGATGAGCACACTCGTCGAAACGCCGGCTGAATATCGAGATGTGTAATGGCGCTGCGCTGCCGAGCCACGGACCGCAGCTTGTTCCGGGTCGGCCAGGGCGTCGAGCGCGGCGCAGAGTCCCGTCACGTCATCGACGTCGATCGGGTCTTCTCCCGGTGGTTGGAACTCAGGTAGTGCACCCCGCATTGACACGATGGGCACCACTCCAAGCTGCATCGACAGTACTTGGACACCGCTCTGGCTTGCCCGCCGATAATGCACCAGCGAACCCTTCGCGCGTGCCAGCGTGGGCAGGACATCGCGATACTCAAATGCCTTCGCTTGCCAATGCACGTGTGGCGGTAGTGGTTGGGGTAGATCGCCTTGGCCGAGCAGAACTAATTTGTCGCCGCGCCAGCCACTGCCATTCGTGTGCTGCTGCCACGCTTGCAGGCAGATGTCGATGTTCTTGTATCCATTGAGTCGGCCGGTCAACACAAAATCTCGGCGGTCGGTCGCCGCAACTATGGACGGCACTTGAGTGTCTTCGAGATCGCTCGTCAAGGGAACGACCGTGTCGGCGCCGACTTCGTGCGCGACGTAATCGCTGAATGCGACGCGGCAGGTCGCCCGCGACGCCCACCAGCCGAACAGCCTGCGTTCCCAGCCGGGACGTTGCTCGGCGGGGTCGTGCGGCTGGTCATCGTGGATGAGTTCAACTCTGGGTATTCCGGGAGCCAACATCATCCAACGGGGGTCCCGGACAATTTCGGCAACGACGACAGTTGGCTTGAAGCGGCGGACGTCCGCCGCGGCGCGGGCGAATTCCGGCCAGGTTCGGGCGGTTTTCGGGCGGGAGTCGACCACCAGTTCGTACGGGCGGGCATCGTCGGAGCTTGGGTGACGGTTCGAGGTCACCAGCAGTAAGTCGGCACCCATGGCGCGTAATGATTCGGCGTAAACGCGTGCGAGTGGACGCATCCACGGCGAGAGCCACAGCACCCTTAGTCCGCGTCCAGGGTATCGGGTGAGATCGGTCATCGGAGTACCTCGGCGATCGCAGATTCGTATGTGTCGGCTAGTCCGTCGATGGCGAGCCCATTGTCGAGTTCGCCGGCTCCTAAAACACCGTCCACGGTGACGGCGCCGTCGCAGCGATGCATGGCCACTGCGTGCGCACGTGAGCATCTCGGGTTGTTTGGGGACGACGGGGGAGCGGCGACCAACCAGCGTCGACTGCGGTTGGCGGCTCGCCACAGCGTGGCGAAACCAGTCTCGGCTGGGGTGCTGCCGCTGATCACGACCGATTGCCCGGGTGCAGTGTCGATAAGGGGTAGCCACCAGGTTTGGCGGATGACGCGGACCGACGGGGTAACCATGGAGACCGGTGGGCCGAACCTCCCGACACAGACGATGATGACTTCGTATCCGCGACGATCGAGTTCTGCGGCCAGCAGTGCGTGCTGACGTTCGACCTGTGCGGATGTCAGCTGGTTCATGGTTATGAGGACCGACGGCCGGGCGCCTGGAGGGCGCCTGCGGGCTGTTCGCGCCCTTCGTACCGAGCGTTGTACGCGGTCCAGAACCGTGGATCCGACGAGGAATGCATCCGCACACCTGCGGCCATTCTCGAACTCGAGGTTCAGCGCTATGTTGGCGCGCAACAGGTCTTGGGAGCGCAGACCGGCGGTAGGATCGCCGGCGACGGTGCCGTGACCCGTGTGTACGATTCCGGGCTCGTCGACAAGTCGCAGCGACCAGCCAGCTGACCGTGCTCGACGCTGCCAGTCTGCTTCCTCGCCATAAAGGAAAAACTCTTCATCGAAATTTCCGACACGGTCCCATGCGTCGCGACTTACGGCTAGGCAGGCACCGGTGAGGTAGCCCTCGACTATGTCGGGTCGACGTTCGTAGAGATCGGAACACCGCGATCCGCGAATTTTGGTGGCGTAACCAGACCACGCAACCAGTGCTCGGCTGAGGCTCTGCTCACGGTGTGCGGTATCCCAGGACCGGCGGTGTTTGGAATGAGTGTCGTGCTCGATGGTAAGTGGTGAAGCTGCGGCCACTCCGCCGCATTGGATTGCGGCCAGCGTGTCCGTCAACGGGCCCTGCAGAATCGCGTCCGGGTTCAGCAATATGAAGTCATAGTCGGGCACTTCGCGGGTCAAGGCGTTTACTGCGGCCGCGAAGCCAATGTTGGCTGAGCCCAGATACCAATGTACGTCTGGATACTCGGCCACTACTTTTGTCATTTCATCGGCACCCGCATAATCGGGTCCGGAGTTGTCCCACACGTACACCGGTATCCCCGGCAAGTGGGTGTGGGCCGCGGCAAGACATTCGCGGAGCAGGTTTGCGTTGCGGTATGCCACGATGAGTATGACGAGCTCACGACGCCGAGATTGCTGCCGCGTGACGGGTGGCTGTGGGGGGTCGTAACAATCCGCAAGATAGATCCGGTGGGATTCACTGGGCATGGTCACCGGGCCTGTCTGGCATTGCGCTCGGTTTCGTCATCGGATTGTTCCTCGTCGGGGTGTTTGGCAAACAGCGACTTGATCGCCTTCGCATCGACCGGGCCGATCACTAGATTGACGGCAAGATAGACGAGCACGCCGACGGCGATAGCCAATAACACTGGCAGATGCTGGACGAATTCGGTGACGACACCGCAGATTGTCAGCGGTATCAACAACCGGGCGATGAATAACCACGGGGTTCGATAAGGCGTCCGATGGCTGAGGCGCCAACTCGCCACGACCACCCCGCTGATTTCGGTGAGTACCATCGCGACCCCGGCTCCGATGGCCCCGTAGTGCGGGATCAACGCGACGTTGAGGGCGATATTGATCAGGAGATTGACGAAACTCAGCCGAGCCAGGAATGACTGCTCGTGCGCGGCGAACATTGCCTGACTCAACAAGCCGGTCACGAAGGTCAGCGCGACCGCAACACTGAGCAACGCGACGGTGACGCCGCCGTCCGCGATGAACTCGGTCGAGCCGACAAGGTCGACGATCGGGTTGGCCAGGATGATGCCGACAACCGCTATCACTCCTCCGGCGAACAACATCGATTCCATCGAGCGTGCCGTGAACCTGGCGTACCCACTGGGGTCCTGTGCGAACAGATGAACCATCGTCGACAGCGTCGAGGACAGGAAAAAGGCCGACAGCGCAGTCAGTGTGAAGGTCAACGTGTAGGCCAGACCGTAGATGCCGACCTGGTCGGTTGTGCTCAAGAGACTCAGGATGACTCCGTCAGCACGCCAGTACAGCACGCCGATGATCAGCATCGCGGTGAGCGGCAGTGCCTCGCGGACCAGCGCGACGCTTTCCCGGAGGGAGAACTGCGGAAGCCAGTTGATCATCCGCGTCGCGGCCGCACCTTGAATGATCAGCACCACCGCCGGTGGGACCAACTGCACAATGGCGAACCACACGATGCCAGCGTGGAAATGGACCAGCAACATAGTGACGCCGAGCGACGCGCACCTACTGAGTAGATCCGACAGTGCGATTGCGCCGAACCGTGCCGTGATCAGGAAGATCGGGGTGAAACAGCTGGAGATCGTCGTCAACAGCAAACTGACCGAGACGATCAGCACCATCACCACAATGTCGGTGTCGTTCCGGTAGATCAATGCGCCCGATATGGCGGTAATTGCCGACAGCGGCAGGCAGTACGCCACTGACATACCGGTGTTGATACGGATAAGCCGCTCAAGATCGCCGGTGTGCGCCATCACCCGACGCACGATGACCTGTCCAACGCCTAATTCGGTAAGGCTGGTCCACAGCGCCACGAACATGACAGCGGTGGTGAGAGCGCCGTAGGAAGAAGGACCTAAGTAGCGCGTTGTTACCGACACCGTGAATACCGACGCGACCATGCCGAGCGCGCGGGAGCCGATCTGCTGAAGGAAATTGTGCAGCATCCGACGGTTCGACACCCGGCCGGGCAATGATTCGGAGGCCGCCCGCCCGGGCTTTTCTGCGGCGGTAGAGTCCGAGGACGATGCGTGCATATATTCCTCTGCCTCACGGGTTGTCCGCTTCGGGTTGGCAAACTCGCCATGCTCTGGGCGAGGTTCCGGATGCGTCACCGTACGGGTTTCATAAGCTGGCCGAACATGGCATCGAAGTCACCTTCGGGGAAAAGACGTTCAGCCGCCCGGCCGCGCGGTTGGCCGACATCGTGCGCCGTCAGACCGGCGGCGTCGACATATTGGAGGGGGCGACGCAGGCACGGTCTCGTTTGCGCAGAAATACCGACGTGGTGTTGGCCTACGACGAACGAACTGGTATCCCGGCGAGCCTGACGGGTTCGAGTCGACGCTACGCGCCTGTGCTCCTCGGCGCCGGTTGGCTGACCACCCGTGCCGCCGCACCGAAGGTACATGCTGTGTTGGCGGCGCGAGCACTCCCACGTGCTGGCGCAGTGTGGGCTCAGTGCGCGCCTGTGCTGCCGGTACTGGGCAGGGAATGGGGTGTTGCGTCGTCCCGCTTGCATTTCGTGCCGATGGGGATCGACGCGGATTTCTACTGCCGACAACCTATGCCGAGCCAATCGAATGTTGTTGTCAGTGCCGGGGAGGACCGATACCGCGATCACGATCTGCTGGTGTCGGCCGTCAAGATGGTCCGCGATGTGCGTCCTGACGTCTGGCTTGAGCTGGCTACTCTGCTGCCGGTTGGCGTTCCTGACGATCTTGGTGTGGTGCACCGAGCCCGGCTCTTCGGCAAAATCCGTGACCTTTACCGAAAGGCGGCTGTTGTGGCGATCGCGCTGAAGCCGACGTTGAGTGGGTCCGGACTGACCGTGGCGTTGGAGGCGATGGCCAGTGGTCGCCCAGTGGTCATGACGAAGAATCCGGGGGTCGGCGACTATGTCGAGCATGGGGTCACCGGGTTACTCGTGCCGCCCAACGACGTTGATGCATTCGCCGCTGCCGTCGCCGAGCTGCTTGCAGACCCGAGTCGGTGCGCCGAGATGGGTGCTGCTGGGGCGCGACAGGTGCGTGAGTACTTCACGTCGGGAGTCATGGCAGCTCACCTGGCCGCCATGATGATGAAAGTGTGATAGCCATTCCCTGAACTCTGCACGTTGTGTTTTCCGAAATTCAGCAAACTCAATGTTAGTGCCTGGGCCGCCAACGGGGCGGCAGGTTGGGTGTAGATCGGGGTTGCCCCGCCATTATGGTGGCCGTTGCCGGTGGAAATTGGCGGGTAGTCAGTGATCACTGTCATCAGCTGACCAGAACACCGCAGGTCGACCGCCAGGCTGATATTTCACCGTGGTGATCCGGGCTCCGAATCCGACCGGGAAGGCCACCCACCCACGAGCGCACTCACCGACCGCCAGTGGCGTCGGGGAAACAGGAAAAATCGGTGGCGAAATGTTAGTCGGTCGATCTTGGCTGACCTCATAGTGACCGTTGTCCGCGTCAGCCACCGACCAATCCGCCCAGCTAACCGTGAAGACAGTGTGAGCCTCATCAAGGCAGGTCTGCACATCGATTCCGGTCCAATGGCCACCACCCGACGGACCCGGTCCGTCAGCCTGAAAATTCTGAGCGACGTCGTACACCGTGACGGACACTTTCAAGCCGGGGTCAGTCAGCGTGTACGTCGAACCGAGAGGCTCGGGATGCAGCGGGCTGGAGGTAGGAGTTGTCGTTGCGGTGGTGCTCAGCGCGGCTGGTTGCGGTGGTGTGGCGCGCCGCCCCGAACACCCCGTCACGATCAGGAGGGGTACCAGGCCGAGGCCACAGAGAGTCCGCTTCATGGACATTATCTATCAGATCCGTGTTCAAACTTCGGTATCAGGTGTGTGCTGCCGTAGTGGCGGGCAAACGGTCCTCGATGCGGAGGTGTGTGCAATCTGCAAGTCGCTCAGGGAGCGGGTCAGCCCCTGCTACGTGCCAGCCAGTCTTTGCGGGTCATGCTCCATAGGTCGTAGTCGCAGCGACCTTTTCCGGATGTCAGGTAGTTGCGCATCACACCTTCGTGCACGAACCCCAAGCGTTCGGCCAGCCGGGTCGGCGGCACGTTGCCACACGCGATGGGTGCACTGACCCGTTCCAGCCCGACTTCGCTGAACAGATGGTCGATCAGTAATGCGACTGCGACTAGCCCGACGCCGTCGCCCGACCACCGGGAATGTATCCACATGCCCAGCTCGCCCCGCTGGTGATAGCGTTCCAACCAAGCATCGCATTGGCCGGCAAGCTGGCCGTCGACCTCGACTATCGTGTGGATCGACTGCCCCCGCCGCATGCGTCGGCGGGCAGCGATCCACTCTCGGACCCATACTCGACGACGATGCTGATCCGGCCAGGACTGACCTGAGTACGCCCAGTACGGCTCAATCGCGGCTTGGTCATCCAGTCGGACCCGTCTCCAGGCGTCTGCGTCGCCCAATCGGGGGTTGCGAAGCACTACTTGCAGCCCGTTCGGCGTGGTGCCCGCCGCAAGTATGGACATTGCGCTCAGGCGGTCGGAATCAGATCCTGACTTGGTCACTGACGTCCTTTCTGGTGGATATGGACGCATACAGCAAACAGATTGTTCACCATGCCGGTGAAGTGGGCAAACCGGTGGCCAGCTGCCGGGCAGCCAGCGTTCAGGTGTTAGCCGGCCAGATCCGCAAGCTAACGAACGTGCGCACCAGACTACTGCCGGACGTCACGGCAGGCAGTGGACGGCGCCGCACGCGCTTTAGACCCCCGCCAGCTCGGAACTTATGCCTGCGAATCTTGTGATCAGTCGGGCGATCCAACCGGGCGCGGCTTTACTTGGCTCCTGCCACTTCATGCAGAATCTTCTTGATCTTTGTTGACGTGTGTGCGGCCTTCACGTTGTACTGCGCGACGGCGATCTTCCCCTTTTCGTCGACGACGAACGTCGAGCGGATCACGCCCTGAACTGTCTTGCCGTACATGGTCTTTTCCCCGAACGCGCCCCAGGCGGTGAGCGCCTCGCGGTCCGGGTCCGACAACAGCGGGAACGTGAGGCCTTCGTTATCGCGGAACTTCGCGAGTTTCTCGGGCTTGTCCGGCGAAATTCCCACCACGTCAAGACCGGCGCCGTTGAGCTCGGCGAGGCTGTCGCGGAAATCACAGGCCTGCTTGGTGCATCCCGGAGTGGACGCCGCCGGGTAGAAGTACACGATGACCTTGCGCCCGCGGTAGTCCGAGAGCTTGACGATGTTGCCATCGGCGTCGGGCAAACTGAAAGCGGGGGCGGTGGCACCCACCTCGAGGCGCGGGGTTGGCGACATACGCAGGAATCCCTTCTTGGTCGACCGGTGCCGTTCGTACGGCGCAGGCTGATCTAGGGTAGTTCGGCAGGGCAGCACGACATGGAGCGGCTTTGGAGGAGCACAGTGGCGAACCGGGACCCGGAGAGCATCAAGCGTGAGATCGATCAGGCTCGCGATCAGTTGGCGCTGACTGTCGACTCCCTGGCTGAGCGCGCCAATCCGCAACGACTCGCCGACGACGCCAAAGCCGCAGTGATCAAATTCCTGCGTAAGCCCGCCGTCACGGCATCGCTGGCAGGGGTCGGCGTGCTGGTGGTGTTCGTCGTCGTCCGCCGGATCAAGAATCGCTGACAAGCCAGCTCGGCGGCTCCAGCTGTCTTCGCCGCTCAGCGGCTCCAGCTGTCTTCGCCGCTCAGCGGCTTCAGTTGTCTTCGCCGCTCAGCGGCGGCGCCCCGGCAGGAGCCAGCCCGGCAACGTAAAACCCGGCGGGTTGGCTGTGCGGCCGAGGCGACTGCAGCTGTAAACCATGGTCGGATGTTGCGCAGCAACCTCGTCGCGAGGCGAGGGGTCTGCGTAGCCCGCACCGACGCTCGGGGTCATCAGCTAACACCTCGATTCCTCGCCTATGCTGCCGAGAGTTGCTCGACACCGGAGTTCAGCTAACTGGAGATTAGCAGTATTCCCCACGTCTGACCAGTGCGTCAGTGGATGTACGACTATCGAACAGTAACTTTCGTGAGCGTCAAATCAATATGGTGCAACAGGCTTTCCTGCAACGTTGGTCATTCTGCCAGCACATCGCACCGGCCGGTATCCCGAATAGAATGCAACGAAGCTGTCATGGTCGTTCTGCAATCTCTTACTGATTGCTGGTGAATCGCACGGCGATTGGCCGGGATCCGGCGATCGTTTCGGTCATCTTGATCGGTTTTGCTGCAAGATTGCGCCGGGGCTGTTCGCCGGGTTGAGAACTCATCGATAGTCGACGCCGGATCGCTGTCCGAATGCGTGTTTCGGCTGCTGCACAAGACAATTCCGACAGTGCTCGGGCGAACAACGTCAAAGTCTACAACTCGACCCGGGGCATGCCGTGAACGGCTCTTATTGCCGTAGTGGTTGCTACCGTATGGGTTGCCAGTTACGCTCGAATGACGATCTTGGTCGGGGGAGACGTGCCGGGATTCGAGCGGAACCGCGACACGGGCCACCGTGTGACAAGGGAAGACCTGCAATGCAGCGAACATATTTGAGATTTGCCAGCATCATCGCAGTCATCGCCACTGGCGCGCTTGGCGTGGGGTGTTCGAACAATTCCGCGGGGTCGGGAAGCGAGACCAGCCGATCAGCCAGCGAAGCGACCACGGGTGCGGAAGCTGGTACTACCGCTCCGGGCGAGTCGGTTGCTCCGGGCGCCGACGGAACCGCCACCCCTGGTGCGCCAACCGAGTCCGGCATTGCTGCACCTGGTGCGCCAGGCGCCCCGGGTACTTCCGGCGGCCCTGCAGCCGATACCCCGGGTACGGGTGCAGCGGACAGCACCACAATCGTCACACCCAACGGTTCGTTCGTGGTACAGGGCATCATCCTGCAGAAGTACAACGCAACCGGTGGTGCGAGCAGTCCACTCGGACTGCCGACGGCGAGTGAGGCTCCTGCACCCAACGGCGGTCAATTCAGCACCTTCGACGGCGGTGCAATCTATTGGACGCCGCAGACCGATGCCCACATCGTGTGGGGTGGAATCCGCGACGCCTGGGAGCGCGACGGCGGTGCGGGCGGCCCGCTGGGCTATCCGACGTCGGACGAGGAGACGATCCCCGGCGGATGGCAGTCGCAGTTCCAGCACGGAACGATCACCTACACCGACGGCCAGGCCAAGGTCGAGGCTCGCTGACAATCACTTTCAACTTCTGACGACTCGCATCGGTACCGAGTGGCGCCGGTTCGAGTCGTTGTTTATTCACCCGAACCGGAGGTCGCATGGCGCACGTGAGCGACGAAACCCTCAACGAGCTACGTCGAGAGCTCAGCCGCTTCAAGAGTGAGCAGTATCGCGATCGCGGCTATGCCGCAGCCCATCTCGCCGGCGCTGTGGAAATGCTCTTGGAGGAGGCTGAGCAGAGTGTCGGTGAGCACGATCAGGCCGGTTGACGCCCGCTGACGCGCGGCTCTGCCGATAGCCGCAGACGGAAAAAGCCCCGGTGTTACTGGGGCTTTTCGTTGTG
Organism: Mycobacterium sp. 141; assembly: GCF_000382405.1. Lineage (GTDB taxonomy): Bacteria > Actinomycetota > Actinomycetes > Mycobacteriales > Mycobacteriaceae > Mycobacterium. The sequence continues at coordinate 66,386 of NZ_KB908258.1, read as the reverse complement.
CGCCGTCAGGGTTTCGGACCCCGGAGGAAACCTACCGAATACGTCAAGATCGGGCTCGGCAAGTACCACGGCCTGCACCGCGCAGTACGGCACCGACCTCATCCACTGCGCCAAGTGCCCACTGAATTCCCAATGGGGCAGGGGATTCACCGAAGACGACTACCACCGGCTCGCCGGGTTCACGAAGTTTCACCTAAAAGTGCAAGGAGGCTGACATGGAATTGCTCAGGTGGCTGCCCACCGAATCACGTTGGCGCACAGAGGTAGCTGCGTGGCTCGCCGCAGAGACTGAATGACACCTCGCCCGCGTCGCCGGCTTCAACACCACCACCGACCTCGTCACCGCACTGGACAGGGCCAACGCATGAGCACCCTCCGCGAAAACCGGCTCTTCCAACTCGTCTGGGTGCTGTGGCACGAACTCGGCAAGCGCATCGACACCAGTGGATACCACCGAAGACGGTAAGTACCGGTGGGGTGATGTGCGCACTTCTCGAGGATCGCGACGGCATTCGCAAACGAGCCAGCTGACGTACTGACCATCGGTGCGCCGCTGAACTACGAGGATGAACGAGGTTTGGCTCACGCACCAGTGGGGCACTCATCGAGTACGGGCAATCACCCAGCGCCGGTGTGGATGCGCCGTCATAGGCCGCTAAAGAGGGTGGCGTCATGAGCATCGTCGTAGGCATCGCTCCCAGCCTCATCAGCACCGGCATCGTTCTGCTCGACAGTGGGAAGCCCGGACTGGAGAAGGTGCAATGGCCATGAACCGAGGTTGGGGGACGCCGGGCGACAACCGGAGTCTGGCCCACTGGTGGGTCGACAACGATGAACCGACGAAGATCTATCTGCAGAGTCTGTGCGGCCAGTACAAGCTGGAATATGCTGAGTCGCAAGAGGTGTGGTTCAAACAGGATCATCCGAAGTGCGCGGCGTGCGAGCTGGCACGTGAGCAGGACATGCGTGACGGTGTGGTGCATGACTGCGTTCGGACGTCGTGCCGGGCGCTCGGCTACATCTGCCCAGAACGCCAGGCGGGCAAGCCATGCCGGGACAGTCCCTTCGGCACCTTGATTAGGCCCGCCGAGGTCGCTTGATCCATAGCTCGGAGAGCGAGTCGTTGGTCACCTTCCGCTGAATGGAGGTCTTGGCCCAGGAGCTGAGCTGCTGTTTCTTCTCGGCATCCTTGTACTCGGTGTACTTCTGCCAACCGAACCATCCGACGGCGATGACCGCGATGCTGAGTCACGGTGCTGACGAGCGTGACAATTCCTGGTCCATCGGTCGCGCGAACGAGAAAAGCCGGTGCCTGTCCTCATGTACATCTGTGTGATGAGGACAGGCACCGGCCTTGATCTGTGCGCCGTCAGGGTTTCGAACCCCGGACCCGCTGATTAAGAGTCAGCTGCTCTACCAACTGAGCTAACGGCGCGCGCATGGAACGATAACAGGCCACGCGCTCAAGGTGAAATCCGGTCGGCTCTCTTGCCCGCTCGACAGCGTGGATGCGCTCACGCTGCGGGACCCCATCAGGTCATTGTCAGAATTCGTCGTTTGCTCTCGTCATGCGGAGCGGAGCGAGATACGTGGCACGTACAGGCGTTTATTCGCCAGCGTCGAAAGCGGTGCCGACGTGCGGCCGTTGCTCTGGCGCTGGCTGTGATCTTCGGCATATCTGCGAACACCAGACGAGGCGACATCGTCGGGGTGACCAACGCCAGAACCTGCGCTACTTGACCGAACGGTCCAGTGCGGCAAGCGATTCAGTGAGAAAATCCGCGCCGAACGGGGGCATCCGGCCGACCTGGTCGCGAAAGCTCTGCGGTGTGCCGGTCCAGTCGTAGGTCAACGTGACATCTGTCGCGTCGCCGTTGGGCGCAAGGTCGTAGCGCCAGTACCAGCCGCCCGGCGTGTGCTTGCCGGCGTCATCGAGTCGGCCGGGCATCCAGGCGATGGTGCGGTCCTTGACGAACTCGCTAACCAGGTTGTGCATGACGTAGTGCCCGCCGACCTGCGGCAGGAACATGTTCATCGCGAAGATCTGGCCCGTCCCGGTGATGGGTTGGGGGTCGATCGCGTCGCGCACCCAGTCCCCGGGCTCGGTGTCCTTGTGCCGGGCTGGATCCGCGAGCACGGCGAAGACCGCACCGGGTGCGGCGGCGATGGTGTGGGTGACGACGTAACGTTCGGGGTCGGTCACTGGGAGTCCTTTCCGTAGGAGCGGGCGATATCCGGGCTGTCCAGCCACCCCGAATAGGTGGGCCGTTGCGGCCACCCCTCGGGGGAGTCCTGCCACTGTTCCTGCCGGCCCCACGGCAGCAGGTCGATGAGCGCGAAGCTGTGGCTTAGCTGTTCGGTGCCGCGGCCGTTGGTGTGCCAGGTCCGGTAGACCGTATCCCCGTCGCGCAGAAACACATTCACAGCGAAGCCGCCGCCCGCAGGGGCGTCCATATCGGCGCCGAACGAACTCTGCGACGACGAATACCACTGCATCCGGTTACCCACCTTGTCGCGGTAGGCCAGAGCCTCCTCGATCGGCCCGTTCGTCACGATGACGAAGCGGGCGTCGTAGTTGTCCAGGAAGTCCAGCCGGGTGAACTGCGAGGTGAAACCCGTGCAGCCACCGCACTGCCATTCGGCGCCATCGGTCCACATGTGGTGGTAGGTGATGAGCTGCGAGCGGCCCGCAAACACATCGGCCAGCCGGACGGGACCCTCGGCGCCGATCAGCGTGTAGTCGGGTAACTCCACCATCGGCAGGCGCCGTCGTTCGGCAGCGATCGAGTCGAGTTCGCGGGTAGCGGCCTTCTCGCGGCGGCGCAAATCACCCAGCGCGGCGCGCCAGGTCTGCTCGTCGACCACCGGGGGCTGCGCTGTCGTCATCAGGTACTCCTTCGCTCCATGCTTCACACGACTCCGGTCTCCCGTATTGACCCGCCATGCTCCCGGAACTCATCGCACACGGCGTTGGCCGACGGCGAAAGCTACGACGGCGGCGCGTGCCAGGTGATCAGGACGCGACCGTAGAGCAATCGGTGCAACCTCGCACCAGGAAGCGCCTGACGTACCTTGAGGCGCAACTGGCCGAACGTTTCTGGCGGCGGCCATTTGACCGGGGCCGAATGCTCCCACTTGCCCTTGGTGTGGTTGACGACCGTGCACGCCACCCATGCCGGGATGTGCCAAGCGATTTCGCGCAGGGACGGCTTTACGAACGTCGTCACTGCCACTGTGCCGCCGGGGCGGACCAAAGATGCGAACCGGGTGAGGGCGGCACCGGTGTCATCGAAATGATGCAAGGCTGCGTTGGAGACCACCGCGTCGAAACCGTGGGTTGGCAGGTCGGTCGACATGACATCGCCGTGAATCCAGTTGACCGGCGCCGTCGGGAAGCGGATCTGGGCCCGATCGAGTACCGGCTCGTCGACGTCGACCGCCATCACGTCGGGCACCCGCTGGGCAAGCCTGGCGGCCAGGAAGCCGTCGCCGCACCCGACGTCGAGAACGGTGTGGGCATCCTGCGGGACCTTCGATTCGAGCAGCCCGTCGTAGTGAATGTTGATGTTCCACGGTTGGTCGTCCACTACTTCGTGCATACCAGGTTCTGACGGGCAGCATCGCCGCTGATACGGAAAACGCCGCCTACTCGCGTAGACGGCGTTCCCGTATCGGGGTGGCTGACGGGAGTGGCGGCTGAGTGCCATTGATGGCGTCGTCACCCACCTCGATACCTTTGCCACCCGTTCCCTTTGGTGATTCCTTGATGTTGTAATCGACGGCTTGCACCGTGTTGTCGTGGGCGTTTTCTCCTCCGTGTTCGGGGAAGTTGAGCTCTTTCAAGGGTGCGAGTGCGCTGGTGATTTTTCCTGCGACCTCGGCGTCGATGCTGGTCAGTCGCTGCACTTTCTCCGCGATGTCGGTGGCGAATGCTTTGGCTTGGGACTGGCGTGCCTCGAATCCCCGCATCAGGGGGCTCCAGGAGGGGTCGGTGACCGAGAAATCTTGTTCGACGGTGAAGCCCGCTTCTTCGGCTTCTGTGATGGTTGGGGTGAACCCCAGGTGGTCGAGTGGTTGAGGTGGTTGGAGACCTTGCCGACGGGGGAGCGGGGCGAAATTCAGTGGTATGTGGTGTGTTTCAGGTGCGGGGTGGCGGGGGAACGGAGCGTGGCGTGCGGGTGTGGGTGATGCGGGGCGGTCAGCTCTGGCTGGACTCGGGTAACGAGACGCTGATGACGACGTTGGTTCGGTGTCCGCCCTCAACGTTCGGTGGCGGATATTCCCGATAGATCCCCGATGTAGCTTTGTCGTGCTTTAGCTCTGAGTTTGGTAGGTACCAGCTTTCGATTGTGGCGCATCGGTCGAGGATTCCGTAGCCCATCCATAGATCCATCAACGCGGTTGGGGCCGCTGGAGAGGGCTCGGCAGGCGGGGCAGGAGGGCAGCCCTCCTTCGTTCGGTACATGAGCGAATCTTTGCGGGCATGCGATGCCTGGAGAAATGCTTCCACATCTTGCTGAGTGGCGCTGTAGCCAGCGCTGTAGCTCAAAAATGTTGAACCCCAGGTTGTGTGTCCTTTGATGGCCTTGATGGGTGCGAAGGACGAAGGCACGCGGGCAAACTTGAATTCTGCGTCGATTTTTGCCGTTCCATCCGAGGCGGGGGTGATGTCTTCATTTACCGTCTTGTCGTCGGTCATGTTGCACGCGGTGAGCAGGATGGTCAGCGGGATGGCGGCCAGGCCGAGTAGCACTCGCATTTAGCTCACGCGTCCATTCACAGAGTGCATTGCTCCTGAACCGGTGACGAGGAAGTCTTGAGCGACACCCGCAGCCTGGAGTTCATGCGCCTTGGTTGAAATATACTCGGCGACACCAGAATACGGGTGTGTCGAGAAGTTGTACCAGTCGTAGACATCATTGCGGTAGGCAGCCGCGTATGTCCCGTCAGGATTCATCGTCACCGAATACGCTGTGGAAACTGAGTAGTGACCGAGCGCTCGAACACTGTCACCGTCACTTCCGGCAACAGTCGCCCAGGGCGTACTTCCAGTAATAGTGACGGGACCCCCCGATGCCTTTGCCCTTTCGTAGGCTTGTTGCGTCATATCTGTCAGATTCCTCTGTATCTGGAGTGCGGGAGCGGGAGCGTCGGTGTACTTCGTTGATTCGTTCGCCAGCCACGAGTCAATTAGCCCGGACGACAGTCTTCTCGGTGTTCCCGAGTTGTCCAGATAGTGCTCCAGCATGTCGCGTGAAACTGTCTGGCCATTGCGTTCCATCTCCAACATGGCTGCTGCCACCAATTTCTGCTTCAGTCCTGCCGACATTTGGGATGGGAGACTCTGGTCTCCACCATGCTTCCAGTCTTCGTCGTTTGCCCCGGGCGGCAATGGTGGTGGCAGTGGAGCGGTAGGGCCATCGCCAGCGCCTGGTGGTGCGGTCTTGTAATCGACGGCTTGCACCGTGTTGTCGTGGGCGTTTTCTCCCCCGTGCTCGGGGAAGTTGAGCCCTTCCAGGGGCGCGAGAGCACTGGTGATTTTTCCTGCGACCTCGGCGTCGATGCTGGCCAGTCGCTGCACTTTCTCCGCGATGTCGGTGGCGAAAGCTTCGGCTTGGGCTTGGCGTTCTGCTTTGTCGTACAGCAGGCTCCAGGAGGGGTCGGTGACCGAAAAGTCTTGTTCGACGGTGAAGCCCGCTTCCTTGGCTTCTTCGATGGTGTCGGTGACGTCGCGTTTGGCCCAGAGGAGTTCTTCGGCCCCGTGGCGGGCGGCGTTAGCGGCGCTGTGCAGGTGGTCAGCGCTGCCCCGCGCACTTTGACGACATCGGCCCAGGATCGTTCCAGGGCGGCGTCTGCGGCTTTTCCACTCCACTGGGTGTTGGAGGTCTGATAGTGCAGGTGCTCGAAGGTCTCCTCCCACAGTTTCGCCGTCGAAGTCCAGTGGGTGTCGGCGGCTTCCAGATGCTCGACCGTCAACGCTTCGATGTCGGAGCGGGTCAGGGTTGCGGCCCCGGTGACAGCCGCCATGGTCAGAGGTGCACGGTGTGGCCGACGTCGGCGAGGTGCTGAGCGGAGTTTTCGTCGGTGCTGGTGTAGGCCGCGGAGGCTGTGCTGATTTTGGTGCTGGTCGTGGTGGTGCGGGTGGCCATGGTGCACACAGCAGCGGTGACGATGCTGTGGCCTGCGTTCACGGCGGCGGTGCTGGCCCATACGGTGGACCCGGCCGCCGGCGGTCCGGCAGTAGCGGTCAGGGTGGTGGCGGCGGTGTCGTGCGCCCCGGCGAGCTGGTGCAGGTCGGCAGCACTGACCTCAAGACTTTCCCCCATGATTGTGCAGTCTAGTCCGCTGGCGGTAGCTGGGGACTCGACAAACGCTGGTCAGCGACGTGCTGGGGTTTTCGTGGGCGGCAGTGCCCGTGGCATCCGATGTCCGGACCCCGTACATGAGGATGAGGTTGGCGGTACTCCTAGACCTGCGGGTTAGTGGCGGCCTGCTCCACGGGGAGCTGCTGGGCGGCGGGGCACCGGGGTCCGTGCACACGGAGGGTCGGGAATGCCACACAGGGAGCCAGCTAGCTATTTAACTTCACCCACCGAGGATATATACCTGCATCAATCTACCACTCGTGCGTATAAGTTCAGATTTAGCAAACAATAAACATCGGTACATGCAGCTCGGCATCACACATTGGACGCGCCAGGGCCAGCAGTGAGTCCCGGTCGATACGGATCAGGCGCGGGCCTACCCGGTAGGACTTGAGCGTCCCGTCAGCGACGCGGCGGCGGATGGTCTTGTCGCAGACGCCGATGGCGGCGGGCAGACCTTAGCGTTGCGCTAACGTTGCAAGCCCTCCCGGGAACGCAAAGGGTGGGAGGGTTAAATACCCTCCCACCTGCGGGGTGGCTGACGGGACTCGAACCCGCGACAACCAGGATCACAACCTGGTGCTCTACCAACTGAACTACAGCCACCATCGCCGCTACACCTTTCGGCACATGCGGCGTCGTAGATACTAGCCGCTCGGACGCTCCCACGCCGAATCGTTTTCCTCCGCGTCGGAAGAATCCGGTCCGAGGGTGCTGGCGATCTCGGCGATATCGCTGGTAGACGGCCCTGGTGGGGCCACGAAGGCGGTCGCGCGGTAGTACTTCAATTCGCGGATCGACTCGTGGATGTCGGCCAGCGCGCGGTGGGCGAGCCCTTTTTCGGGCTGACCGAAGTAGATCCGCGGGTACCAGCGCCGGCACAGCTCCTTGATCGAGCTGACGTCGATCATCCGGTAGTGCAGGTAATCGTCGAGTTTGGGCATGTCCCGGGCGATGAAACCGCGGTCGGTTGCGATGGAGTTGCCTGCAAGTGGCGCGGTCTTGGCCTGTTTGACGTGGCCACGGATGTAATCGAGCACCATTTGCTCGGCGGTCGCCACGTCGACGGTCGAGGCACGCACCTCTTCGGTGAGCCCCGAGCGGGTGTGCATCTGAGTCACCACGTCGACCATCGAGTTCAGCGCCGCGTCGTCGGTGTGTATCACCACGTCGAGGCCGTCACCGAGGATGTTCAAGTCTGCGTCGGTGACCAGCACTGCGATCTCGATGAGCCGGTCTTTCTTCAGGTCGAGGCCGGTCATCTCGCAGTCGATCCACACCAGTTCGTCTCGCACGAGGATCCACAGTATGCCCAAGCGCGACAAGCGGTCGCCCGCACCCACCGCGCGGGCAGATCGGCCAGTAGTGTCAGGTCCCGATTGGCTCGTTCGCGCGTACGGAGGACCCCGGCATGACCACCGAATCGACAGCAACTCCCGCGCAGCAGATCGCCGCCGGCTACGCAGTCGGCGGCCAGGCGTTGGAGCTGGGAACCGTCATGGTCGACGGGACCGTGGACCCCGGCGCCCAGATCCGCATCCCGCTCGCCACGATCAACCGGCACGGATTGATTGCCGGTGCCACCGGCACCGGCAAGACCAAGACGCTGCAGGTGCTCGCCGAGCAGCTGTCGGTCGCAGGTGTGCCGGTGGTGATGGCCGACGTCAAGGGCGATCTGTCGGGGTTGTCGAAGCCGGGGGAGGTCAACGACAAGATCACCCAGCGCGCCAAGGACACTGGTGACGACTGGACCCCGACCGCGTTCCCGACGGAGTTCTTGTCGCTGGGCACCTCGGGTATCGGCGTGCCGGTGCGTGCGACGATGACCAGCTTCGGGCCCATCCTCTTGTCAAAGGTATTGGGGCTCAACGCAACCCAGGAGTCCACGCTCGGCCTGATCTTCCACTGGGCCGATCAGAAGGGGTTCTCGCTGCTGGATCTGAAGGATCTGCGTGCGGTCATCCAGTACCTCACCAGTGACGAGGGCAAGCCCGAACTCAAGGCGCTCGGTGCGGTGTCACCCGCCACGGCCGGGGTGATCCTGCGGGCTTTGGTGAACCTGGAGGCCGAAGGCGGCGACACGTTCTTCGGTGAACCCGAGCTGGAACCCAAGGATCTGATGCGGCTGGACGCGCAGGGCCGGGGTGTCATCACCCTGCTGGAACTGGGGTCGCAGGCCGCGCGGCCGGCATTGTTCTCCACCTTCTTGATGTGGGTGTTGGCCGATCTGTTCACGACGCTGCCCGAGATCGGTGACGTCGACAAGCCCAAGCTGGTGTTCTTCTTCGACGAGGCGCACCTACTGTTCGCTGACGCCTCGAAGGCATTCCTGGATCAGGTCGAGCAGACCGTCAAGCTGATCCGGTCCAAGGGCGTCGGGGTGTTCTTCTGCACACAGCTGCCCACCGATGTGCCCAACGACGTGTTGTCGCAGCTGGGCGCCCGCGTCCAGCACGCTCTGCGGGCCTTCACCCCTGACGATCAGAAGGCGCTGTCCAAGACGGTGCGCACGTATCCGAAGACCGACGTCTACGACCTGGAGAAGGCGTTGACCTCGCTGGGCATCGGTGAGGCGATCGTGACGGTGCTCTCCGAGCAGGGGGCGCCGACGCCGGTGGCGTGGACGAGGATGCGGGCGCCGCGTTCGCTGATGGGGGCGATCGGCGACGACGCCATCAAGGCGGCCGCCCAGGCCAGCCCGTTGCAGGCCACGTACGGGCAGACCATCGACCGTGAGTCGGCGTACGAGATCCTCAATGCCAAGCTGAACGCCGCCTCCGCGCCCGAGGAGGGCGATGCCGGTGGGTTCGCCGGCATTGAGGCGTCCGGTGAGGTGGCACCGATGCCTGCGCCGGCTCAGCGGGCCGAGCCGAGCATCGTTCAGCAGGTGCTAGCGAGCTCGGCGTTCAAGAGTGCGTTGCGCTCGGCGGCCACCGTCGCCGGCCGCGAGATCACCCGCAGCATCTTCGGCGTCGGCCGTCGCCGCTGAGTTCCGGTGAAACGGGCGGTCAGTTGCCGCCCAGCTTCTTGTATACGGCGCCGACGATGGGTGTGACGATGGCGCGCGGAGAGTAGCCGGTGGCCACCGACATGGCTTTGGAGGTGACGCCGGGCACTACTCGGACCTTGTTGTGTTCCAGGCCATCCAGCGACAACTTCGCGGTGTGTTCGGTGGAGATCCACAGGAAATCCGGGATCAGCCGCTCGACCAGCGACTGCTCGGACGGATCGGGCAGTTCGGTGCGCACCGGGCCGGGTGCCAGCACGGTGACGTGCACGCCGGAGCCCTTGACTTCGCCGCGCAGCGACTCGCTGAAGGTGTTCGCGAAGGCCTTGGAGGCGGCGTAGGTGGCGTTGTTGGGAATCGGTGAATTACCCGCCACCGAACCGGAAATCAGGATTCCACCGGCCCCGCGCTTGACCATGCCCGGCAACACTGCGAGGACAAGGTCATGTACGCCGAGGACGTTGAGTTGCACCTGCGCTTTCTCGCCGGCGGGGTCGAGGTTCACGACCGGGCCGAACGTCGCCGTGCCGGCGTTGGCGCAGAGGATCGAGATCTCGCGGGCAGCGAGTTCATCGCACAGGGTCTCCCTGGCGGCCGGGTCGGCGAGGTCGACCGCGCGTACCTCGACGGTCACGCCGTAGCGCTCAGTAAGCCGCTGCGCCAACGTGTTCAGCACGTCCGCGCGCCGTGCGGTGATGATCAAGTGGTGTCCGCGGGCGGCGAGTTCGGTGGCCAACGCCTCACCGATGTTCTGCGAGGCGCCGGTGACCACGGCACGGGCGTCCGGACTGGGTGCGGGAACTGGCATGGCGCTCATCCTAGAAGCAGCCGCATAAAGTGTCGGTCATGATCAACCCCGGGCAGGCGCGGGTGGTCGCGTGGGCCCTGTGGGACTGCGGCGCCACGGGCCTGAACGCAATCGTCGTCACCTTCGTGTTCTCCGTGTACCTGACCGGCAGCGTCGGATCGGACCTCCCCGGCGACACCACACCCGCGAGCTGGCTGGGCCGGGCCATGACGGTTGCCGGTCTCGTGGTGGCGCTTCTGGCACCTGCCACCGGAATCTGGGTCGATGCGCCGCAACGTCGGCGTCGGGTGCTGGCTGTGATGACTGGTTCGGCCGTGGTGCTTACGGCGGCGATGAGCCTGATCCGCGACGACCACCGTTACCTGTTGCCGGGATTGGTGTTGTTGGCCTGCACAGCTGCCTGCAACGAGCTCGCCACCGTGCCCTACAACGCCATGCTGCGGCAATTGTCCACGCCGGAGACCTCCGGGCGGATTTCGGGACTCGGCCTTGCGATGGGTTACGGCGGCAGCGTGGTGCTGTTGCTGCTGGCCTACGTCGGGTTCATCGCCGGGGACGGCGACAGCCGCGGGCTGCTGGGCATCCCGGCCGAAGACGGCCAGAACGTGCGGGCCGTGATGCTGCTCACCGCGGTCTGGTTCGTCCTGTTCGCACTGCCGGTGTTCGTGGCGGTTCCGCGTGTGCCGGTCGTCGGTTCGCTCGACCGGGTGGGCCTACTCGGCGCCTACCGCAAGCTGTGGGACGAGATCCGCAGCGAATGGCGCCGCGATCACAACGTCGTCTACTACCTGCTGGCAAGCGCGGTGTTCCGCGACGGGTTGGCCGGAGTGTTCGCATTCGGCGCGGTGCTCGGCGTCAACGCCTACGGCGTGTCCCAGTCAGATGTGCTGTTATTCGGCATCAGTGCGTGCGTGATCGCGGCGTTCGGATCCGTCGTCGGTGGGCTGCTCGATGACCGGGTGGGTTCCAAACCGGTCATCGTCGGCTCGCTGGTCTGCCTGATTGTGGTGGGACTGACGATGCTGTCCCTGTCGGGACCGGTGGCCTTCTGGGTGTGTGGCTTGCTGCTGTGTCTGTTCATCGGCCCGACGCTGTCCTCGGCGCGCACCATGATGCTGCGGATCTCCGCACAGGGCAAGGAAGGTGTCGCGTTCGGCCTCTACACGACGACGGGTCGTGCAGTGTCCTTTATCGCGCCGTGGCTGTTCTTCACCTTCATCGATGCGTTCGGCGCCGACCGGGCGGGCCTGGGCGGGCTGTGCCTGGTGCTTGCGCTGGGCCTGATGGCCATGCTGGCGGTGCGCACACCGCAGCGGGTGCACGATCCGGTGTAGAGCGTGGACCCCCGCTACGGTGCCGTGCCCGCGCACACCGTGAGGCCGGTTCCGGTGCGGTGCTGGGTCGGCACGCCGTTGACGGTCACCGAGCAGCTGACGTCCGGGCCGAAGTTGATGACGGTGACGCTGGCGGTACCCGTGGCCGGCTGAGGAAGTTCGACCTGCTTTCGCCACGGCAGCATCACGTTGAACTCTGTCTGCAGCATGTTGCCTGTGTCGATGTAGGTGATGTTGATCGCCCGGCCCGAACCGGTGACTTCGTAGGTGACGGTGTCGGTGGCGCCTGGCGTCGACGGCCCGGTGGGTGAGGTCGGCGTGGTGGCTGGGGGCGCCGCGGTCGGCCGCGGGGTACGCGAGGTCGTCGGCGGTGCGGTCCTGGTTGTGGTGGCGCCGGGCAACGGAGTCACCGGCTGCGGTGCGACCACGGTTTCCTGCTGCGAGCTGTTGATGATGACCAGGGCGATCACCAGACCGACGACCAGCAGCACCGCCACGGCGGCAAGGATCCACAGCCACAGCCGTGGCCGCTCCTCATCTGGTTCCTGTTCCGGAGGCGGCCCCGCTGGCGGGTAGCCCGTGCCGTACTGCCCGGTTGCGTTGGGGTTGTACCCGTAGGAGCCGGGGTTGTACCCATAGGAAGGATAGGGAGGCAGCTGCTGGGTCTGATTCGACGTCGAACTCGGCCCGGCCGGATAACCGGGTGGCTGGTACGGCGGCGAGTCGGCGTAGGCCGGCTCGGGATAGTCCACCGGGTATCCGCTGCCCAGCGGTTGGGTCGGATCGGAACCTTCGCGGCGTGGTGAATCGGTCATGTCCACCTCATGGCAGCAGGGTACCTGTGCGGGCCCCCGGTGCGCTTCGGCGGCGGGCCGCCCGGTGGATGTGGCGGCGGGCCGCCCGGTGGATGTGGTCGGCAGTGGGGAGAGGAGTAGTGCGAGTGGAGCAGCACGTTCGGGTGAATTACGGCGCGTCACTGTCGCCGGATGCGACAGCATTCGCCCACCTGGTTGACGATGGCGGCTACCCGCGCGCCGTCCAGCGGTTCCTGCGCGGCTGGCGGGCGAGCTCGTCGCGGGATGTGGAACTGCCGGTGGTCGGCCCCGTGACCCGGGTGATTCACTCTGCCGACGGGTATTGGCTGGCCTGCGAGGTCGCTCCTGAGGGCGGTACCCGCACTCAGATATGGGTCGTGACAACCGATCCTGACGACCGAGCCGCCCGCCGCGTCGACAGCTGGCCCCCCGATGCTCCAGAGGGCACCGCCGAACTGATCGGGTGGGACAGCACCCAGGTTGCGGCCATCCTGACCGGTGACGACGGCGTCGGCAGCTCATGTCTGATCGACCCCGCAACCGGGGACACCATCGTGTTGGACCGCCGGTCGGCGGGTCGCCTGGTGGATTCGTGGGCGGGTGCCTCGTTGGTGCGGGTCGGTCCGCGTGGTTACCGCGAGCTGATCATGCTGTGGGGTCTGCGGGAGATCGCTTTGCTGCCGTTCGACCCTGGATCCACCACTGATGCCGGCGTGATTCTCGATGATCATCAACCTCGGCGGCTGCGCAGTGGTCTTGAGGGTGAGACCGCATTGATCGAACCGGCCAAGAATTACCCGTTGGGTAGCTCGGAAGGCTATGTCCGGGCGCTCATCCGCAGTGAGAACGGCGCCGGCCATGCGCGGCTGCTGGAGGTCACGGTGACCGCCGACGGCGTGTCCTATCACGTCGTCGCCGAACGACCGGGATACGAGCTCGACGAATTTGTGGTCAGCGACGACCTGTCCACGGTGGCCATGCTGTGGAACGTCGACGGATGCAGTGAACTGCAGATCCTGCAGTACGCCGACGAAACCCTGTCCGAGCCGCTCGCGCTGCCCGGCATGGTGGCCAGCGAATTGAGCATCAGTGCGGGCGGTTCCATGGTGGCGGTGACGGTCCAGGGACCGGCGTTGCCACCGACGGTGGAACTGGTGGACCCACGTACCCGGGAATGGGAACGTATCGACCGCGAACCCAGCCGCGGACCCCGCACCGGCACACCCACTTTGGCGCGCATCACGGCCCGCGACGGGCTGGAACTCAACTCCTGGCTGTACCGTCCTGACGGCGAACCTATCGGGGCGATGATCTTCCTGCACGGCGGTCCAGAAGGGCAGGCGCGGCCTGATTACAACGAGTTCTATCCGCGGTTGCTGGAGGCCGGTATCGCAGTGCTGACGCCGAACGTGCGCGGATCCGGAGGATTCGGCAGGGCATTCATGCACGCGGACGACAAGGAACTGCGGTTCGCGGCCATCGACGATGTCGCCGACTGCGTGCACTACCTGGTCGAGCACGAACATATCCGGGCCGATCGCATCGCCTGCAGCGGCTGGTCCTACGGCGGATATCTGACCCAGGCGGCGCTGACGTTTCACCCCGAACTGTTCGCCGCGGGCATCAGCATCTGCGGGATGAGCGATCTGAATACCTTCTACCGCAACACCGAACCCTGGATTGCTGCCGCGGCGCATCCCAAGTACGGGCATCCGGTTGCCGATCGCGAACTGTTGGAGCGGCTTTCGCCGTTGCTGCGAGCGCACGCGCTGACAGCGCCGCTGCTGCTGGTGCACGGCGCCAACGACACCAACGTGCCAGTCAGCGAATCCGAGCAGATGTTCGACGCGTTGCGCAGGCTGGGGCGGACGGTGGAACTGCTGATGTTCGACGACGACGGCCACGAGATCGTCAAACGGGAGAACCGGGCGGTGCTGGGCGAGGCCATGACCCGCTGGCTGCTGGCGGCGTTCGGCGGCTAACGGGTCGCGTGCAGCGCCGCGAGTGTCATCCGGCGCAGCACCTCGCGTGAGCGTGCCTTGGACACAGCAGGTTTCACGCTGTGTGGGGTGGAGTTGAGCAACCCGAACGCGGCGTGAGCCATCACCCGAGCGTCATCCTCGGCCAGCTCGGGATCGAGTTGTGTCAGCACCGAAACCCAGATCTCGACGTACTGCCGTTGCGAGCGGCGGACCTGGCGCGCGGCGGTGTCGGGCAGGTGTGCGAGGTCGCGGTCCTGGATGCGGATCAGGTCGGGTTCGCCGAACACGAAGTCGAGGTGGAAGCCCACGAGGCTGTCCAGAGCTGCGCGCGGATCGTCGTTCTCGGCGATGACGTCGCGTGCACCGGCGAGCAATCGGGTGCTGATCCCGACCAGTAGCTCGACCAGCATCGCTTCCTTGTTGGGGAAGTGCCGGTAGATCGCGGGTCCGCTGACACCGACCGCGGCGCCGATGTCTTCCAGCCGCACTGCCAGGTATCCGCGCTCGGCCACCAGGCGTTCTGCGGCGGCGATCAGCTGGCTGCGCCGGTCGGACTTAGCCTGGCTGCGACGTGTCACAGCGCTGGTCGACATGGCACCTCCTGAGGGTGGACACCTCGGTTAAGCGTGACTAACATATCATGAGTTAGTCGTCATTAACTCAAACGGAGCTGCCTTGTCATCCCATACAGACGACCATCTGGCGTTGGTTGCGCAGCTGCGCACCAAACTCGCCACCGCGGCCCTCGGTGGACCGGAGCGGGCTCGGGAGCGACATGTCAGCCGAGGCAAGTTGCTCCCACGTGACCGAGTAGACGGCCTGCTCGACGTGGGTAGTCCGTTCCTGGAGATCGCGCCGTTGGCTGCCGACGGCATGTACGACGACGAGTGCCCGGGCGCCGGGATGATCGCGGGCATCGGCCGGGTCTCCGGCCGGGAATGCGTGATCGTGGCCAACGACGCCACGGTCAAAGGCGGTACGTACTACCCGATCACGGTCAAGAAGCACCTGCGCGCACAGGAGATCGCGCTGCAGAACCAGCTGCCGTGCATCTACCTCGTGGACTCCGGCGGCGCGTTCCTGCCGCGCCAGGACGAGGTGTTCCCGGACCGTGAGCACTTCGGCCGGATCTTCTACAACCAAGCCACCATGAGCGCCAAGGGCATCGCCCAGATCGCGGCCGTGCTCGGGTCGTGTACCGCCGGCGGCGCGTACGTGCCGGCCATGAGCGACGAGGCGGTTATCGTCCGCAACCAGGGCACCATCTTCCTCGGCGGCCCGCCGCTGGTGAAGGCCGCGACCGGCGAGGTCGTGACCGCCGAGGACCTCGGTGGTGGCGACCTGCATTCCAAGATCTCCGGTGTCACAGATCATCTGGCGCACGACGACCGCGACGCGCTGCGCATCGTGCGCAACATCGTCTCGACGCTCGGTCCGGCCCAGGCGCCACCCTGGGCGGTGGAGCCCGCCGTCGACGCCGTCGCCGATCAGACCGAGCTCTACGACGTCGTACCGGTCGACCCCCGGGTGCCCTACGACGTGCACGAGGTGATCACCCGGATCGTCGACGGGCCTTTCCCTGGCGCTTCGCTTGCCCAAGGTGGCCGGTTCACCGAGTTCAAGGCCGAATATGGCACCACGCTGGTCACGGGCTTCGCTCGTATCCACGGTCACCCGGTCGGCATCATCGCCAACAACGGTGTGCTGTTCGGCGAATCCGCGCTCAAGGGCGCGCATTTCATCGAACTGTGCGACAAGCGCAAGACACCGCTGCTGTTCCTGCAGAATATTTCCGGCTTCATGGTCGGCCGTGACTACGAGGCCGGCGGCATCGCCAAGCACGGTGCCAAGATGGTCACGGCGGTGGCCTGCGCGCGGGTGCCGAAGTTGACCGTGGTGATCGGCGGCTCCTACGGTGCAGGCAACTACTCCATGTGCGGCCGCGCCTACTCGCCGCGGTTTCTGTGGATGTGGCCCAATGCCCGCATCTCGGTGATGGGCGGCGAGCAGGCCGCCTCCGTGCTGGCCACCGTGCGCGGTGAGATGACCGATGAGCAGGCGGAGGAGTTCAAGGCGCCGATCCGCGCCCAGTACGAACACCAGGGCAATCCCTACTATTCGACGGCGCGGCTCTGGGATGACGGCGTGATCGATCCCGCCGATACCAGAACCGTCCTGGGACTGGCTCTTTCGGTTGTCGGCCAGGCTCCTCTGGAGCCGGTCTCCTACGGCGTTTTCCGGATGTGAGGCAAAGATGACGAGTTTCGACACAGTCCTCGTCGCCAACCGCGGGGAAATCGCGGTACGGGTCATCCGCACCTTGCACGAGATGGGGATCCGCTCGGTCGCCGTGTTCAGCGACGCTGATGCCGGTGCTCGGCATGTCATGGAAGCCGATGTCGCGGTGTGCATCGGCCCGGCGGCGGCGCGGCAGAGCTACCTCAATATCGAGGCCATCGTCGGCGCCGCACGCCGCACGGGAGCCCAAGCCGTGCACCCCGGTTACGGATTCCTTTCCGAGAACGCAGAATTCGCCACCGCACTGCAGGACGCCGGCATCGTGTTCATCGGGCCGACCGCGACCGCGATCGCGACCATGGGAGACAAGATCGCGGCCAAGGCCGCGGTGTCGGCCTTCGGAGTTCCTGTCGTGCCTGGCATTGTCCCGCACACGAGGAGGACCAAAGGCGAAAGCCCGGGACTCACTGACGACGACCTGATTAGCGGTGCCCCTGAGGTCGGCTTCCCGGTACTGGTGAAGCCGTCCGCCGGTGGCGGTGGCAAGGGCATGCGGGTGGTACACGAGGCCGCTGAGTTGCCGGCTGCGCTGGCGTCCGCGCGCCGCGAGGCCGCTGCCGCGTTCGGCGACGACACGCTGTTTCTCGAGCGGTTTGTGTTGCGGCCCCGCCATATCGAGGTTCAGGTACTCGCCGACGGCCACGGCAACGTGATCCACCTTGGCGAGCGCGAATGCAGCCTACAGCGCCGTCACCAGAAGGTCATCGAGGAGGCGCCGTCGCCTCTGCTGGATGCCGCCACCCGGGCCCGGATCGGCGCCGCCGCATGCGATACCGCCCGCAGCGTCGACTACACCGGCGCGGGCACGGTGGAGTTCATCGTTTCCGCCGACCGGCCCGACGAGTTCTTCTTCATGGAGATGAACACCCGGTTGCAGGTCGAACACCCGGTCACCGAGATGGTCACCGGTATCGACCTGGTCGAGCAACAGATCCGGATCGCGGCCGGTGAGAAACTGGCCTTGAGTCAGGACGACATCGTGATGACCGGGCACGCCGTCGAGGCACGGGTCTACGCGGAGGATCCTGCCAACGGCTTCCTGCCGACCGGCGGACCGGTGCTCGGACTCAGCGAACCCGTCGGGGCGGGCATCCGCGTCGACTCGGGTCTGGCGGCCGGCGCCATAGTCAGCAGTGACTACGATCCGATGCTCGCCAAAGTCATTGCCCACGGCGACGATCGGACCGCAGCACTGCACGCACTCGATCGGGCGCTGGCCGACACCGCGGTCCTGGGCGTCACCACCAACATCGAGTTTCTGCGGTTCCTGCTGGCCGACCCCGATGTCGCCGCCGGGCGGCTCGACACCGGACTGCTCGACCGTCGCGCACCCGATTTCGTTCCGGCCGCCGTGGGTGACGAACAAATGATCGCGGCCGCGGCATACCGGTGGCTGCGGCACTGGGCGGAGGCGGGGGACAGCCTCTGGCAGTTGCCGTCCGGATGGCGTGTCGGCGGACGGGCTCCCGCGGCGTTCCGGCTGCAGGCCGTCGGCCGCACCGATCACGTGTATCTCACCGGAACCCCGGACCGTGCCACGGCGACCGTCGAGAACGGTGGAAACCACACTGTCAGCGCGGCTTTCGATGATGGGCTGCTGGCCGTCACATTGGATGGCCTGCGCACCGAGTATCTGGTCGCCGCCACCGACGGCCGGTTGTGGCTGACCGGGGGCGGTCGCGTGTGGGAGGTCGAAGAGGTACGTGAGGCGCCGGTGCGACCCGATGACGAGCACAGCGGAGACGCCGAGTTGACCAGCCCGATGCCGGGTTCGGTCGTCGCCGTCGGCGTGAACCACAGCGACGCGGTCGCTGCGGGCACCATGGTGGTCACGGTCGAGGCCATGAAGATGGAACACGCACTGACCGCCCCGGTCGACGGCACCGTGGAACTACTCGTCGCCGTCGGCGACCAGGTCAAAGTGGGTCAGCCGCTGGCCCGAATCACCGCTGCAACCGAGGAGACCCAATCATGAGCGACTTCTTGTCCACCGGAACCCTGCCCGATCACTACGAGCAGCTGGCCAAGACGGTCCGCGACTTCGCCCAGAGCGTGGTCGCGCCGGTCAGCGCCAAGCACGACGAGGAGCACTCGTTCCCGTACGAGGTCGTCGCGGGCATGGCCGATATGGGCCTGTTCGGCCTGCCGTTCCCCGAGGAATACGGCGGTATGGGCGGGGACTACTTCGCGTTGTGCCTGGCACTTGAGGAACTCGGCAAGGTTGATCAGAGCGTGGCCATCACGCTGGAGGCCGGGGTGTCGCTGGGCGCGATGCCGGTGTACCGCTTCGGCAACGACGCACAGAAGCAGCAATGGTTGCCGTTGTTGGCCAGCGGTAAGGCGCTGGGCGCGTTCGGCCTGACCGAAGCCGGCGGTGGCAGCGACGCCGGGGCCACCAAGACCACCGCGAAACTGGAAGGACCATCTTGGATTATCAACGGTTCCAAGCAGTTCATCACCAACTCCGGCACCGATATCACCAAGCTCGTGACTGTCACCGCGGTGACGGGGGAGACGCCCCGAGGTAAGGAGATCTCGGCGATCCTGGTGCCTGTGCCGACCGAAGGTTTCACCGCTGAACCGGCCTACAACAAGGTCGGCTGGAATGCCTCGGACACCCACCCGCTGAGCTTCGACGATGTCCAGGTGCCCGCCGAGAACCTGCTCGGTGAGCGGGGCCGCGGCTACGCCAACTTCCTGCGCATCCTCGACGAGGGCCGCATCGCCATCGCCGCGCTGTCGGTCGGCGTCGCGCAGGGCTGCGTGGACGAATGTGTCAGATACGCCAAGGAACGCCAGGCCTTCGGGGCGGCCATCGGCACCTACCAGGCCATCGCCTTCAAGATCGCGCGGATGGAGGCGCGTGCGTATACCGCCCGCACGGCCTACTATGACGCGGCCGCGTTGATGCTGGCCGGCAAGCCGTTCAAGAAGGCCGCAGCCGTGGCAAAGCTGGTCGCCAGTGAGGCCGCGATGGACAATGCCCGCGACGCCACGCAGGTGTTCGGCGGCTACGGTTTCATGAACGAATATCCGGTCGCCCGGCACTACCGCGACAGCAAGATCCTCGAAATCGGGGAAGGGACAACCGAAGTACAACTCATGCTGATCGCGCGGGAGGCCGGTCTGTGAGCGAAAAGAAGACAATAGAGCAGCGCGGCCTCTGGTTCGAGGAGTTCGAGATCGGCGTGCGCTACCTGCACCGGCCGGGCCGCACCATCACCGAGGCCGACAACGTCCTGTTCACCACGCTGACGATGAACACCCAGGCGCTGCATCTGGACGCGGCCTTCTCCGATGCCCTTCCGCCGTTCCACGCCCGCCTGGTCAACTCGATGTTCACGCTGTCGACGCTCGTCGGCCTGTCGGTCGCGCAGCTGACCCAGGGCACCATCGTCGGCAACCTCGGATTCTCCGAAATCTCCTTCCCCAAACCACTTTTCCACGGTGACACGCTCTACGCCGAAACCGAGATCACCGAGAAGCGCGCCTCCAAGAGCCGCCCGGGGGAGGGCATCGTCACCTTTGCGCACACCGGACGCAACCAGCACGGCGACGTCGTCGCGACGGCGTCACGTAAGACCATGGTCCGGATGCGTCCGGTAGAGGGGGAGGCATAGGTGACACTCTCAGCAGCCGGACCGGGCTGGCTGTTCTGCCCGGCCGACCGGCCCGAGCGATTCGAGAAGGCCGCAGCGGCAGCCGACGTGGTGATCCTCGATCTCGAGGACGGGGTGGCGGACAAGGACCGCGAGGCAGCTCGGCAGGCGCTGATCGACACACGTCTCGATCCGGCCCGTACCGTGGTGCGGGTCAACCCGACCAACACCGCCGATCACGCCCGCGATCTCAAAGCCGTGGCAGCGACCGACTACACCACGGTGATGCTGGCCAAATCCGAGCATCCCGACCAGGTCCGGGCGCTCGCACCGTTGGACGTGGTGGTCCTTGTCGAGACCCCGCTGGCCGCCCTCAACGTGGTTGACCTCGTGCAACCCGACAACACATTCGCGGTGATGTGGGGTGCGGAGGATCTGTTCGCCGTGACTGGCGGCACCGCCAACCGCCGGCCCGACGGCAGCTATCGCGACGTGGCCCAGCACGTGCGCTCGCAAACCTTGTTGGCGGCCAAGGCGTACGGCAAAGTGGCACTCGATTCGGTGTATCTGGACATCAAAGATCTCGACGGGCTGCGCGCGGAGGTCGACGACGCGGTGGCCGTTGGATTCGATGCCAAGGTGGCCATTCATCCGTCCCAGGTGGCGGTTATCCGGTCGGGGTATATCCCGACTGCCGAGCAGATCGTGTGGGCGCGAGCAGTGCTCGATCGGGTGGCAGGTGAGCGTGGTGTGTTCCAGCACGACGGCCTGATGGTGGATGCGCCCGTGCTGCGGCGTGCTGAGCGCATCGTCGCCCTGGCTCCCTAGTTCCCTTGCCGAGCAGGCGCAGAGTCGCACGTTTTCGGTCGAAAACGTGCGACTCTGCGCCTGCTCGCGGGGCTTGCTGTTGTCGACACGCCGCCAATCTGTTATCAGCGTTGACAGCGGCCGTATTCAAATCGGGCGCATAATGGCGGTGATGCCCCAGCGCTGCGACGTCCGAGCGGATCGTCCAGCTAGCGCCATACCCAGGTGGCTAGCCGGCGGCCCCTCACCAGGGGTCTTGTTCGTACCGCCGCTGCGCTGAGCACCTCGCGGACTGACGGCGGAACATGCCGTCACCGAACAGGAGGCGGTATGGCTGAGCCATATGCGACGCCGCAGAGCGTCGATCTGGACCCGGTGCGGCTGGTTGAGGCTGACGGGTCACCAACATCTGAGACGCGCTACAGCCGTGATCTGCCGCCCGAAACGCTGGGTTGGCTCTACGAGTCGATGGTCGTCACCCGCGACCTGGACACCGAGTTCATCAACCTGCAACGCCAGGGCGAACTCGCGCTGTACGCGTCGTGCCGCGGCCAGGAGGCTGCGCAGATCGGCGCAGCGGCCTGCCTGCGCAAAACCGATTGGTTGTTCCCGCAGTACCGGGAGATCGGCGCCTTCCTGCTGCGCGGTATCACCCCGGGGCAAGTCGGTGCGGTGTGGCGCGGCGCCTGGCACGGTGGCCTCGAATTCACCAACCATTGCGTCGCCCCGATCGCGATCGCGATCGGCACCCACGGTCTACACGCGGTGGGTGCAGCGATGGCCGCTCAGCGGCTCGGCGAGGACTCGGTGACGGTCGCCTTCATGGGTGATGGCGCGACCAGCGAGGGCGACGCGCACGAGGCGTTCAACCTCGCGTCGGTGTTCAAGGCGCCGTGCGTGTTCTTCGTTCAGAACAACCAGTGGGCCATCTCGGTGCCGGTCTGTCAGCAGATGGCCGGACCGTCCATCGCACACCGGGCCATCGGATACGGCATGCCTGGCATCCGTGTCGACGGCAACGACGTGTTGGCCTGTTACGCGGTGATGGCCGAGGCCGCCGAACGTGCCCGCCACGGTGGCGGACCCACGCTGATCGAGGCGATCACCTACCGGATGGGTCCGCACACCACATCCGACGACCCCACCCGCTATCGGTCCGCCGACGACGTGCAGGACTGGGCGGCCCGTGATCCGATCGCCCGCTACCGCACATATCTGGAATCCGTCGGGGTGTACACCGAGCGCTTGCAGGAGCGGGTCGCCGCACGATCGCATCGTTTGTGCGCTGAACTGCGCGAGGCGATCGTGGGCGGACCGGATCACGATCCTGCCGAGTTGTTCGACACCGTCTATGCCGAGATCACGCCGGAGCTGGCGCGCCAACGCGATGAGCTGCTGGCTGAGTTGGCGAAGGAGGCGTGATGACACAAATCATCGACCGGCCCGCCGCGCAGGGTGATTCGCCGGAGCCCTGGGAACCTATCCTGAGGCCGGTCCCGGCCACCACCGAACTCACGATGGTGCAGGCGATCAGCCGAGCCTTGCATGATGCGATGGCTGCCGACGACCGCGTGCTCGTGTTCGGTGAGGATGTCGCAACGCTGGGCGGGGTGTTCCGGGTCACCGAGGGCTTGAGCGACACCTTCGGCGTTGAAAGGTGTTTCAACACACCGCTGGCCGAGTCGGCCATCATCGGTATCGCGGTCGGAATGGCGATCCGCGGGTTCACTCCGGTACCGGAGATCCAGTTCGACGGGTTCAGCTACCCGGCCTTCGATCAGATCGTCAGCCATTTGGCCAAATACCGGACTCGCACCCATGGTGATGTCAGTCTGGGTGTGACGGTACGCATTCCGTCGTTCGGCGGGATCGGTGCTGTCGAGCATCACTCCGAATCCACCGAGAGCTACTGGCTGCACACCGCTGGGCTCAAGGTGGTGGTGCCCGCCACGCCGTCGGACGCGTACTGGCTGCTGCGACACTCGATCTCCTGTCCGGACCCGGTGATCTACCTGGAACCGAAGCGTCGGTACTGGGCGCGCGAAGCCGTCGATACCGCCACCCCGGGGCTGCCACTCGGGCGGGCAGCGGTGCGGCGCACCGGAACCGACGTCACCGTGATCACCTACGGCGGACTCGTCGCGACGGCACTGAACGCCGCGGATCTGGCCGCCGAACGTGGCTGGAGCCTGGAGATCATTGATCTACGCACGCTCAACCCACTGGATTTCGACACGGTAGCCGCCTCGGTCCGCCGCACCGGACGTGCGGTGGTGATGCACGAGGGTCCGCGCACGCTCGGGTTCGGCTCCGAGCTGGCTGCGCGCATCGCCGAGGAACTGTTCTACGACCTCGAAGCGCCGGTGTTGCGCGCCACAGGTTTTGACACGCCGTATCCGCCGGCGCGGCTGGAGAAGCTGTGGTTGCCGGGCGTGGACCGGCTACTCGATTGCGTCGAGCGTGCAATGGGGCAGCCGTGAACCGGGAATTCCTGGTTCCCGATCTCGGTGAGGGGCTGCAGGACGCCACCATCACCAGTTGGAATGTGTCCATCGGCGATACCGTCGAGTTGAACCAGACACTGTGCACCGTCGAAACCAACAAAGCCGAGGTCGAGATCCCCAGCCCTTATGCGGGACAGGTCCTCGAACTCGGTGGTGCCGCAGGGGACACGCTCGCCGTCGGGGCTCTGCTGGCGCGGATCGAGACCAGTGAATCCGCGCCGGTGGCCGCGGCGACGAACGGCACCAGCACGACACGCAAACCGGTCCTGGTCGGCTATGGTGCCGACGACACCATGGATTCCAGCCGGCGTCGTGCGTCTGCACCGGAATCCGAACGGCCGCGGACCAAACCACCGGTGCGCAAGCTCGCTGCCGAACTGCACGTCGACCTCACTGCGCTGGCACCCGGATCCGGTCCCGAGGGGATCATCACCCGCGACGACGTACTGGCTGCCGCCGGTGGCGCGGAACTCCTCGACGTGCGGGGCGTGCAGGCCGAAATGGCTCGTCGGATGACATTGGCCCACAGTGAGATACCCGACGCGCATGCGCGCGTCGAGGTGGATTGCGCGGCGCTGCTTGCGCTACGGGACAGGCTCGCGGCCGCGGACGACGCACCGCCCGTCACCCCGTTCGTGTTGACGTTGCGGATGCTTGTCATCGCGCTGCGTCGTCATCCGATCCTGAACTCGACGTGGGTGGTCACCGACGAGCATCCCCGCATCCATCAGCATGCCGCTGTGCACCTCGGGTTCGGGGTGGCCGCACCGCGGGGCCTGCTGGTACCGGTCGTCGGCAATGCCCACGACCTCACCACGCGCCAACTTGCCCAGACGGTTTCGCGGCTCATCGACAGTGCGCGGGCCGGATCGTTGCAGCCGCAGCAACTCACGGGCTCGACATTCACGGTGTCGAACTACGGTGCGCTCGGCCTCGACGACGGCGTGCCGGTGATCAACTACCCGGAGGCGGCGATTCTCGGTATGGGAGCGCTCAAGCCGCGGGCCGTGGTGGTCGATGGGACCGTGACGGCCCGTCCGACCATGGCATTGACCTGTGCGTTCGACCATCGGATCGCCGACGGGGCGCAGGTCGCCGCCTTTCTGGTCGAGCTGCGGAACCTCATCGAGGCACCCGAGCTGGCGCTGCTGGACCTGTAGATCTCGTTATCCGTGCTTCGCAGCGACCTCGGGTGGCGAGGAAACCATAGGGTTCGGTACCCGCGTGCTGCACGCCTCGGGTGCGTATCCGATAATGAAATGATGTTGGCCGACAACGGTGTCCGCGGCGCGGATGGGATTTTCTGACCGGTGTTGGACACAGATCATCACAACGAAGCGTTGGAATCGGTGCCGTGGCACGAACGCCCGACGGCGGTGTTCTTGGCCGGGATCGGCGGGATTGTCGCGTTAGTGGCATTGGTGGTGGCAGTCGTCATCACCACACATCAATCCAGCGGGTCGTTCGCGCCCGGCGATCTGCCTGCCTCGACCACGACGACCATCCCGACTACGCCGTCCACGAGCTCCACCACCGCTTCGTATTCGATCTCCACCAGCGTTGTCACCACGTCTGATGCCCCGCCTCCGTCGGTTCAGGCACCGTCTACGTCTTCGGAGGAAGAGCGGGAGCAGCCGGCCACGACCACGGCTCCCGGGACGACCACCATGTCCAATCCGTATCAGACCACTACGGCGCCCAACGCGGGCGCGTTCTGACGCCAGCTTCGGACAGTCGGTCAGCCGAATCCGATCCCGATGCCGCCGGACACCGACGAATCGTCGGCCTCGTTGGGGCACGAGACATCCACGTACACAGTGGTATTGGCCGGTGTGGTGCCCGGTGAACGGTCGGGATTGTGAATTGCGGTGACCTTGCAGCGTGAAAGTGGCTCGGAGCTGACGCCGCTGACCCAGTTGATCTGGACCTGGTATCCCTGGGCGGTGAGGTCGTCGACGATGTCGGCGGCCGATTGAGTGCCTGCCCTGGGATCGGCGGCGGCGATCGCGTAGCCCAGCGATACGCCAACGGCGGCAGCGACCACCGTCAGGATGAGACGTCTCGGTCCGAGCGACATCGCGGCCTCCCGGGAGCTGGACTGCGTACGCGGTATCCAGCATAAGCGTTTCGGGCAGCGTCAGGGGAAAACCCCGAAACACTGCCCGAACGCCTCACGGTGCCGGTGGTGTGCCAGGTGGCGGCGGGATGACCGGTGCTCCCGGCCCCGGCGCTGGTGGCGGTCCGGCAGGACTCGCCGGGTCCGGCAGATTCTCGACGAGTCCCGGTGGAATATTCGTACCCGGCGGGGGTGCGGTACCCGGAAGCGGTTCGCCCAATTGCTCTTTGGGGACCTGCCCGAGCATCCCGCCGTGCAGGTTGCCATTGCGGTAGAGCGTGCGGATCTGCCGAAGCCAGTTGAGCCCGGAGATGTCGGAGTTCTCCTCACCCGGGGGGACGCCGACCACGGTGCCCTCACCGGGTGCCGACGGCTTCTCGTTCTGCGGGAAGAAGTTGCCGTTGTTGAATGCCCTGAGGTTCGGAGCGTCGGCCGGTGGTGGCCCGCCCGGCGCCGACGGTGCCGAGTTTTGCCCGAGCAGACCGCCCGGACTCAGGTCGATTCCGTTGGGAACGCCCAACTTGCCCGGCGCAGATTCGTCACCGGTTTGGGCCAGAACCGATAGTCCCGTCGGTCCGAGTGGCGCGCCGACGACCGGGATCGTCGGGCCGGGCGGAGGCGGTTCCGGGACCGGGGCGGCCGCGACGGGGGCACCCGGAGAACCTGGGACGTCAGGAGGCGGTCCGGGGTCGGCGGCAGCGGTTGCCGAACAGGCAACCGCTGCCCCGAACGCGAACAGCCCGACTGCGGTGAGGGCGGCGGTCGCATTCCTGACCGCTGATGCTTGCCCGGAGTTTGCCCTCGCGCCTTGGTGTTTCGCCTTCACAGTTGACCGTCAGACTGCTTTGGTGACGCCGTAGTACGCGACGACGTCATCAGTGTCGGTGGTGGAACTCGTCAGGGTGGCGTAGGAGCGCAGGAAGGACTGTCCCATGCACCCGTCGATCTTGATGTGGACGTCCTTCAGCGTGACGCGCACCGGCGCAGCCTTGAACGACTTCTTGTCCACCGAGACGTTGGTGACGGTACCGGGCTTGGGATGGATCTCCAGCGTGCCCGACAGCGGCATGCTGACACCGGTCGGAATGATGCCGGCCAGCGTCGAACCCGAGGTGCTCAGGCCGATCGATCCGATGAGACGGACCTGACCCAGCTCGATACCGCAACCGATCTGGTAGCCGGTGTCCAAAGTGCCGCCGGTCAGCGAAGTGGATCCGCCGCCGGTGACGGTGCCGGTAAACGTGCCCGCCACAAGGTATTCGCGAGAGGACACAGCGGTGGTCAGCGGCGCCACCGGCAGTTGGCTCTCGTTGGTCGCGGCCACCGTGAGCTTCCACCCGTCGGGAGTCGTGACGATGCCCGGTTCGGCGGAGGCGACCAGTCCGTTGTCCGGCGGGGGGCCGGCGTCGGCCGGAGCCGCCGGGTCAGGCGGTGGCGGCGGCGGATCGGCCGCCGCGAGGGGAGCCACCGCTACCGGGGCTAACATGCAGATAGCAGCCAGGGTGGCAAAACGATTCAACATGCGGGAACTTGTGCCTCTCGTGGGTAGCGAATCCGAGCGATCGATGTCGTGGCGAATCATCGGCGGTGTCGTTTCCGGGCCGCGGTCAGACGGCCTTGGTCACGCCGAGATACGTGACAACGTCGTCGGTGTTGTCCGTGGAACTTGTCAGCGTTGCGTAGGTACGGATGAACGACTGACCGGCGCACTGATCGAACTTGATACGGACGCCCGTGATGGTCACGCGGGTTCCCGTGCCCTTGAACGACTTCTTGTCGATCGGGACGATGGTGACCGTGCCCGGCTTGAGGTAGACCTTGCCTTGCAAGCTGATGCCGGTACCGGCGTTGACGTCGCCCCCAGCGCCGGTGAACGGAATCTTGATACCGGGCGTGAAGCTGAGGCTCGGGTTGATTTCCGTCTCGTCGCTGATGATGCCGCAACCGATTTGGGTTCCGGCTTCCAGCGTTCCGCCGGTGAGCTTCGTCTTGCCGCCGCCCGTGACGTTTCCGGTGAAAGTGCCTCCGACGAGGTACTCGCGCGACGACACCGCGGTGGTCAGCGGTGCCACGGGCAGCAGACTCTCATTGGACCCGGCCACCGCTACATGCCAGCCGTCCGGGGTGTCGAGCACTCCGGGAGGCGAGGAAGGAACGGCGCCGGTGTCCGGTGGGGGCGGGGCAGGCAGCGCAGGCGCGGCAGCAGCATCGGCCGCCGCAGCGGCGGGGTCAGGCGGTGGGTCGGCCGACGCGAGGGGTGCCACCGCTACGGGGGCCAACATGCAGGCAGCAGCCAGGATGGCTAAACGATTCGACATGCGGGTTATTGCGCCTCTCGTGGTTGAAACCGGGGATCGACGTCGAACTTGTGATCCTCCGTGATGCCGGGGATTTGTCGCGTCGAATCATGGACGGGTCGAGTTTCCGGGCCGTAAACGAGCGGCCAACGGTTCGGGCCTCAATTCCATCCACTTGGCATCCGCGCGGATTGTCACTTCCATTGGCACATAACGTATCTGAAGGAAGCTCACAGGAAGTTCGCAGGAACACGGGACGGATGACATACGGATGTGATCGATTGTTCGAACGTTCACTTTTCAGACATGTCAACGATCAACTGTGTGGGACGTCAGGCGTCCAATTGTGAACGTATAGACGGAGGAATCGTTGAGGTCGTCACAGATGTACGAGCGGGGATTTGCGTCGCTGCTCATCGCATTCGGCATCGGGTTGGCAGGCATGCCCGCTGCGGTCGCGGACCCTGGGGACGCGTCGAGTGCCCCGGGACCGGCGGCCCCTGCCGTTCCCGACTTGCCTCCGGTCACCGCGGGTGCACCAGCCGCGGGTCCGGTGTCCATGCCGGTCGACACCACGGATGACCCTGGCGCCCCGGCGGTCACGGCCTGTTCGCAGTTCGCCAACGCCTTGGATTCCGCATCGACGTACTACGGCGACTTCGCGGATTCGATCGAAGGCCTGGAGCGCCCCGACTACGGGGACCCGACCATCAGCACCACCAACACCAGCGGTCGCACCGCGCTGCGGGAAGCCGCCGGAACGGCGATGAATGCGGCCGGCACACCGGGACTTTCGCCGGACATCGCCAACCCGATGCGGTCATGGTCCTTCGGGGCCACCAAGCTTCTGCTGAAAATGGGACTGCGCACCGGTGGCCAATCGCTGAATGACACGGCCACGCAACTCAACAACGATGCCAGTAACGCGCAGATGGCCTGCGCTGCCGCGGGCACGCACGCCTGACGGAGTTCATCCGACACCCGCTTCACCGCCGGCATTCGCCATGTTCGACATTTGCTCACTCAGCGCGCTCGGGCGCGCCTTCGGTAAGGACAACCGTGATCCGGCTTGCGATTTCGTTGCTCATGCTTGTGCTGCTGGCAACTGCCTGTGCCGGCAACGGCGACAAGTCCCAGGGGCCGCCGAAGGACGTGCCCAAGTCTGCGCTCGAGGGGCTGCTGCTCACGACCGATCAAGTCAATGCCCTGATGGGGACCACCGACATGACGGCGCACCCGCCGGTCACCGAAATGGGCGACCACCGCAACCTACTGCCCAATCTGAACTGCCTCGGCGCCTGGCAGGTCGACGAGTCCGCCATCTACGGCACCAGGTGGACCGCCATGCGGCAGGTGCTGCTGCGTGCGCCCGACGGCGACGACTGGAACAACCTGGTGGTGCAGTCGGTGGTCATCTTCCCCTCGGCGCAGGATGCCACCGATTTCCTGGATCAGTCGGCGGACCGCTGGTCGAAGTGCACCAACCACCACGTGAACATCACCCTCAACGGTCAACCGCTGCCGAGGTGGACGAGCGGTGACCTCACCAAGACCGACTCCGAGCTCAGCATGCCGTTCACCCGCGTCAACGGCGACCAGACCCGGGCCTGCCAGCGTGCACTGGCGGTCGCCGCCAACTTGGTCATGGACGTTCAGGCCTGCAAACCGGAAGGCTCGTCGGTTACCCAGGCCGCCGACATCGTCGACAAGATCGAGGCCGCGATGCCTCGGTGATCGGTGCTCGCGACCCGGCAACGGGTAGTCTGAGTCACGCAGCTGGTTTGTCGGCACTGGTCCAGGCCCGTGTCGACATCGAACGCCGCACGCTCACACAGGTGCGACGTGAGAGGGAACCCGGTGGGAATCCGGGACTGTCCCGCAGCGGTATGCAGGAACGACCGCCGTCATCAGCACTGGCATGCAGGCAACTGCCGCTGGGAAGCGACGGCCATTAGGTGCACGAACTCCCGTGCGGGCCTGCGAGTCCGAAGACCTGCCAGCTGTACCGGGCGCGCCGCGCCCGGTGGTTCATCGCCTCGCGGAATGGGCAGTGGCCGAATGCGGTTCACTCGTGGCGGGTGATCGCGCTCGGCTCGACGCCTCCTGGCGGTGACCCTCCCGTCGCACGTTGAGGACGTCGTCATGAGCACAACCGCTGTACCTTTCACCGCCACCATCCTCGGGTCCCCCCGCATCGGCCCGAATCGGGAACTCAAACGCGCAGTCGAAAAGTACTGGGCCGGCCGTATCGACCGCGCCGAACTGGAATCCGTCGCCGCCACTCTGCGCCGAGACACCTGGGCATCGCTCGGCGCGGCCGGGTTGGACTCGGTCCCGGTCAACACCTTCTCCTACTACGATCAGGTGCTCGACACCGCGGTACTGGTGGGTGCGCTACCACCTCGGGTGGCCGGTGTGACTGACGAGCTGGACCGCTACTTCGCGGCGGCGCGCGGCAACGACGAGATCGCGCCGCTTGAGATGACGAAGTGGTTCGACACCAACTACCACTACATCGTGCCCGAGATCGGTCCTAGCACCTCGTTCGCCCTCAACCCGGCCAAGGTGCTGGGCGAGCTGGAAGAGTCTGCCGCCCAGGGTATCCCGGCGCGACCGGTGATCGTCGGACCGATCACCTTCTTGGCTCTGTCGAAGGCGGTCCAGGGGGCAGGTGCCCCGATCGCCCGGCTCGACGAACTCGTCGACGTGTACGCGGAGCTGCTTGAATTGCTCGCCGACAAGGGTGTCACGTGGGTGCAGCTCGATGAGCCCGTGCTGGTGACCGACATTCTCGACAACGCAGCCGAGCTGGCCGAACGTACCTACGCCCGGCTCGGCGCGCTGACCAAGCGGCCGTCGGTGTTCGTCGCTACTTACTTCGGTGAGCTCACGGATGCGTTGCCCGCGCTGGCCCGCACCCCGATCGAGGCCATCGGCATCGATCTGGTCGCAGGTTCGGCGACGGCGTTGGCGGCCGTGCCCGAGCTCGCCGACAAGCTCGTGGTCGCAGGCGTGGTGGACGGCCGTAACATCTGGCGCACAGATCTTGAAGGTGCGCTGGGCAAACTGGCCGCATTGTCCGGGTCTGCGGGTGCCGTCGCTGTCTCTACCTCGTGCTCGACGCTGCACGTGCCATACACCCTCGATGCCGAGGAAGGCCTCGACGCGGCGCTGCGCAGTTGGCTGGCATTCGGCTTCGAGAAGGTCACCGAGGTGGTGACCTTGGCCCGCGGGCTGAACGACGGCCGTGAGGCCATCTCGGCTGAGATCGCGGCGTCCAACGAGGCCATTGCATCGCGGAAGTCCGATCCACGGCTCAACAATGAGCAGGTCCGTGCGCGTATCTCGGCCATCCTTGCCTCGGGTGCCAAGCGCGGGCCGGCCGAGCAGCGTCGGGCGGCGCAGCAGGATCGGCTCAAGCTGCCCACCCTGCCCACCACCACGATCGGGTCCTATCCGCAGACCTCTGCCATTCGGGTTGCGCGCGCCGACCTGCGGGCCGGCAAGATCGATGCGGCGGAGTACGAGCGGCGGATGAAGGCCGAGATCGCCGACGTCGTCAAGCTGCAGGAGCAACTGGGTCTGGACGTGCTGGTGCACGGTGAACCGGAGCGCAACGACATGGTGCAGTACTTCGCCGAGCAGCTCGACGGATTCTTCGCGACCCAGAACGGTTGGGTGCAGTCCTACGGCAGCCGGTGCGTGCGCCCGCCGATCCTGTACGGCGACGTGGTTCGGCCCAAGCCGATGACGGTCGAGTGGATCACCTACGCACAGTCCTTGACCGACAAGCCGGTCAAGGGCATGCTCACCGGTCCCGTGACGATCCTGGCGTGGTCCTTCGTCCGCGACGATCAGCCACTGGCCGAGACTGCGGACCAGGTCGCGCTCGCGATCCGGGACGAGACGGTCGACCTACAGTCCGCAGGCATCGCGATCATCCAGGTCGACGAGCCGGCACTGCGTGAGCTGCTGCCATTGCGATCCAAGGACAAGAGGGCATATCTGCGGTGGGCGGTCGAAGCGTTCCGGCTGTCGACCTCCGGGGTGGCCGACTCGACCCAGATCCACACCCACCTGTGCTATTCGGAGTTCGGCGAGGTGATCGGAGCGATTGCCGACCTGGATGCCGATGTGACGTCGATCGAGGCCGCGCGTTCACACATGGAGGTGCTCGCCGACCTCAACGATGTCGGCTTCGCCAACAGCGTCGGGCCCGGCGTCTACGACATCCACTCACCACGTGTGCCGGGAGTCGACGAGATCACCGCGTCGCTGCGTGAGGCGCTGAAATCCGTTCCGGCCGAAAGGCTCTGGGTGAATCCGGATTGCGGCCTGAAGACGCGGACCACACCTGAGGTGACTGCCTCACTGCAGCATCTGGTCGCCGCCGCGGCCGCGGTGCGCTCTAACTAACCCGCGGGCGGTTGCCGCGTGCCGCCGGTGGGAGGGGTCACCGGCGGCACGACGGGCGGGCGTTGAGTTTGGCGAAACTAAACGCGGTCCGGCGCCCAGTAATCGAGCATCGCGGCGAACATCTCGAATGCTGGCGCTGATGGACCATAAGTGGCCTCGAAATGCACGCTCAACGGGAATCCGAGGTCCGCGACTCCGTCTATCACCCGCTTGTACAGATCGAGCATCAACATCCGCCGACGTGCTGATTCGGTGCCTGCGAGGCGCCGGACAAACTCCTGTTCGTCGGCGACCGTGGCGTTGCCGGCGTCTTGGATGAGCCAATTGACCAGTCCGACTTTGGCTTCGATCGACGGCACGAACCCGAACGACAGCAGGATCTCCGGCCGGTGGTCACAGGTACGCGCGAACTCGGTCAAGAAGTCAACGATCGCAGTCGAGTACAGCAGTTGCGTCATGGCGTAGGTGGCGCCCTGGTCGCATTTGAACCGGAACCGACCCTGCTCGCCGTCCCGCGTCGGAATCAAGATTGCGCCACGATGCTGCACCAGGTCGCTGTAGAGGGCCAGCGCATCGGTCGGAGCAACACCCCCGCCCTCCCCGTCGCTCATCGACCGCGGTACCCCGACGAACGTGATTCCCTCGAATCCAGCGTCCATGAGCTCGGTCAGCCGCGCCTGCAGTGCTGGTTTGTCCAGGAAGGACGTCACCTGCGTGCACAACCCGCGAATGCCGGGCAACTCCGGTTGCAGCATCGACCAGTAGTCGAGCACGTCGAATTTGGGTTTCATCTCGACAGGACGGCCGTCGTCCTCCTCGATCATCCCGGGAATCATGATGTGACCGATGCGGCCTTCGATTCCGGAATCCTTGGAGAGCTGCAGCACTTTGTGCGCCTCATGCATCGCATAGTCGACGCCACGCTCGACGTTCGCGGCGACCAGCTCGAGCGCGATGGTGTTGAGAGTCGGCTTCACAAGGCGATTCACGACGACGTCCTTTGGTGCGACGGAACGGCCACCACCGGCGGACATAACCAAATGCAGCAGCCTGCCTCAAAGGAACGCTGCGCTTCGGTCGTTGCCCATTCCACGAGGCGATGAACCACCGGACGCGGCGCGCCCGGTACAGCTGGCAGGTCTTCGGACTCGCAGGCGTGCACTCACGTGCTCCTAGTGGCCGTCGCTTCCCGGCCCGGAGGCCAGTGCCGTTGACGGCGGTCGTTCCTGCATACCGCTGCGGGACAGTCCCGGAATTCCACCGGGTTCCCTCTCGTGCCACGTCCTTGTGGTCGCCGCACTCGATACCGGTGTCCCGCTCGAAGCCAAGAGGCACACCAGCAAACCAGCTGCCCCTAGAGGGTACCCGAGTAAGGCAAGTTGCTGCTGGTCTGCGGGTCGGCCTGAACGGGCCTGCCCACATACGGGAAGGCGCGCTGGGGGCATGCCGGCCGGTCGCAGACTCGACAACCGGCGCCGATTGGCACCGTCGCCTCTGGATCGCCGAGATCGATACCCACCGAGTACACGAGCTTGTCGGCGTGCGCGAGATCGCAGCCAAGGCCGATGGCGAAACTCTTGCGGGTAACGAGGTATCGGCTCGGTGCCGACGTCGAGGTCTTGGCGATCCAGAAGTAACTGCGTCCGTCGGGCATCTGGGCCACCTGCGTCAGGTACTCGCCGGGGCGCGAGAAGGCGTGGTGCACGACCCACAGCGGACAGTTTCCTCCGACTCGTGAGAAGTGGAACGCCGTGGCGGACTGTCGCTTTGAGATGTTCCCTGCGCTGTCGGTGCGGACGAAGATGAATGGAATGCCCCGCGCGTCCGAGCGCTGCAGTGTCGAGAGGCGATGGCAGACGGTTTCAAAGCCGACCTCGAATCGTCGCGCGAGCTGATCGATGTCGTAACGCAACTCTTCGGCGGCCGACAGCACCATCCGGTACGGCAGCAGTAGCGCGCCGGCAAAATAATTCGCCAACCCGATCCGTGCCACATCCCTTGCCTCTGAACTCAATTGGTCGTCGGTGGCGACGACGGCGTCGATAAGGTCGGAATGGGACAGCAACGCGATCTGGGTGGCCAGCTGGAATGCTCGCTGGCCGGGCAGCAACCATCGTGCGAGGTAGATCGTGCGGGTCTCGGCATCGTACTGACGTTTTATGTTGGGGCCCAGGCTGTTCTCATCGTCGACGACCACGGTGACGCCGAATTCGGCTGACAGCAGCTCGGCCAACTGGCTGTCGAGGCCGCCGATCCGCAGACGGTGCTCGGCGAACAACTCTTCGGCGGCGCGGTCGAGTACGTCGATGTGATTGCGGCGGTCGTAGAAGAAATCGCGCACTTCCTCGAAGGGCATGGGCTGCTGGGTGCCGATCTGGACGTCGAGATTGGCCCTCCCGTGCACAGTCTCCAATTCGGCCGTCGCGTCATGCAGGCGGCGATGCAGGTTCACCACGGTCTGAGCGGCTTCGGGCATCCGGGCGACCAGCTCTTCGATCTGTGCGGCAGTCGCGTCGGTGAGGATCTCGCGGAGGTCGGAGACCAGCCGGGCGTCGGCATCAGGCGCGAAGTAGTGCGTGGGCAGATCGAATCGTTCGGAGAGCGCGAGCAGCACCGGGACAGTGATCGGACGCTGGTCGTTCTCCAGCTGGTTCACGTAACTGGTGGACAGTCCGAGAGCACGCGCGAGCGCGACCTGCGTGAGGCCCTTCTCGTCGCGGAGCCGTCTCAGTCGCGCGCCCGCGAATGTCTTCGCCACCTCGCTCAGTCTACCGCCTATGCGTTACACAAGATTCGCAAGCTGAGCCGGTAAAGGATGCAAAATTACGCATTTACAGGTACTTTCGTCCTTCATTGGCTCTGTGTACCGTGCGAATTATGCTTGTTCACGACGTCCGAACCCGGCGCAGCGCCGAAGACTTCCCCCGCAATGAACACCTGGCCTGGAAGATTGCCGAGGTAGCTGCGGACCCGGTTGCCGTGCCGTCGGAGACCGAGGCGATGGTGATCAACCGCATCATCGACAACGCGGCGGTATCGGCCGCATCGGTCATCCGCCACCCGGTCACGGTCGCCCGCGTCCAGGCTCTCGCCCACAGGACCCGCCAGGGTGCCTCGGTGTTCGGTGTCGACGGCACGGTCTCGGCGGAGTGGGCCGCCTGGGCGAACGGCGTCGCGGTGCGCGAGCTGGATTTCCACGACACCTTCCTGGCCGCCGAGTATTCCCATCCCGGTGACAACATCCCCGCGCTGGTCGCTGTGGCGCAGCAGCTCGGAGTGCGTGGTGCGGACCTGATCCGTGGCATCGTGACGGCTTACGAGGTGCAGGTCGACTTGGCCAAGGGAATCTGCCTGCACGAACACAAGATCGACCACGTTGCCCACCTCGGACCGTCGGTGGCTGCAGGTTTGGGCACCATGCTGCGCCTGGACCCGGAGACGATCTATGCGGCCATCGGCCAGGCACTGCATCTGACCACCGCTACCCGCCAGTCCCGCAAGGGACTGATCTCCAGCTGGAAGGCCTACGCGCCGGCGTGGGCAGGCAAGGTCGCCATCGAAGCCGTCGACCGGGCGATGCGCGGCGAGGGCTCGCCGGCACCGATCTGGGAGGGCGAAGACGGTGTGATCGCGTGGCTGCTGTCCGGCCCGGAACACGTCTACCACGTGCCATTACCCGGCCCGGGCGAACCGAAGCGCGCCATCCTGGACACCTACACCAAGGAGCATTCGGCGGAGTATCAGAGCCAGGCACCGATCGACCTGGCCCGCCGGATGCGTGAGCGCTTGCTCGGTTTGGGAGGCGATCTCGACCAGGTCGCCAGCATCACACTGCATACCAGCCACCACACCCATGTGGTGATCGGGACCGGATCGGGCGATCCGCAGAAGTTCGATCCCGACGCATCCCGGGAGACCCTGGACCACTCGGTGATGTACATCTTCGCCGTCGCGCTGCAGGACGGCATCTGGCACCACGAGCGGTCCTATGCCCACGAGCGGGCGCATCGGCCCGACACCGTCGAATTGTGGCGCAAGATCAGCACTGTCGAAGATCCGGAGTGGACCCGTCGCTATCACTCCACCGACCCCGCCGAAAGAGCATTCGGGGCTCGGGCCGTGGTGACATTGAAGAACGGTGACACGATCGTCGACGAGCTCGCCGTCGCCGACGCCCATCCGCTGGGCGCCCGGCCGTTCGAACGCGAACAGTACGTGGCGAAGTTCACCGAACTCGCCGACGGAGTCGTGGAAGCCGAAGAGCAGCAACGATTCCTAGACGCTGTCGCTGGCGTCGCCGACATCACGCCAGGCGGGCTGCGGGCGCTGAACGTGCGAGTCGACGCGCGGGTGCTGGACAAGGCTCCGGTGGTCCCCGCGGGGATTTTCCGATGAGCGCTTGCGCGAAGAGAGAGGGATTGAGA
Organism: Mycobacterium sp. 141; assembly: GCF_000382405.1. GTDB lineage: Bacteria > Actinomycetota > Actinomycetes > Mycobacteriales > Mycobacteriaceae > Mycobacterium. Next base: position 29,614 of record NZ_KB908258.1, on the reverse strand, counting down.
TGAGCGCTTGCGCGAAGAGAGAGGGATTGAGATGAGCGGGCTGCTGGCGTCGGCGAGTTCGGCGGCCGAGAAACGGGAACGTTTCCGTGCGGGATTGGAATCCGGCACATTACAACGCTTCCCGGGCGCATTCTCGCCACTGGTCGCCAAACTCGTCGCCGAAATCGGATTCGAGGGTGTGTATGTCTCGGGCGCGGTGCTCTCGGCTGATCTGGGGTTGCCCGACATCGGCTTGACCACCCTCACCGAGGTCACCACGCGCGGGGCGCAGATCGCGTCGGTCACGGATCTGCCCACCCTGATTGACGCCGACACCGGCTTCGGTGAGCCGATGAGCGCTGCGCGCACTGTTACGCAGCTCGAAGACAGCGGCCTGGCCGGACTTCACCTGGAGGATCAGGTCAATCCGAAGCGGTGCGGTCACCTCGACGGCAAGGCCGTCGTCGAGACAGCGGAAATGGTCAAGCGGCTGCGTGCAGCCGTCGCTGCGCGGCGCGATCCGAACTTCGTGATCTGTGCGCGCACCGATGCTGCGGGAATCGAAGGGATTTCCGCGGCCATCGACCGGGCCAGGGCCTATGCCGATGCCGGAGCCGACCTGATCTTCACCGAAGCGCTCCGCACACCTGCCGAATTCGAGCAGTTCCGCTCGGCGGTCGACACGCCTCTGCTGGCCAATATGACCGAGTTCGGCAAGTCCGATCTGCTCACCGCACGGCAGCTCGCCGATATCGGCTACAACGTCGTCATCTACCCGGTCACCACGTTGCGCCTGGCGATGCACGCCGTCGAGGTGGGCCTTCGCGAAATTGACACCGCCGGGACGCAATCCGGGCTGCTGGACCGCATGCAACACCGCAGCAGGCTCTACGAGCTCCTCCGCTACTCGGATTACAGCCAATTCGATTCCGACGTCTACAACTTCGTCGTACAGGGGGAACGGTCATGACAACCTCGACGCAGGAGAATACGGGAACTCCCCGCATCCACAAGGGGCTGGCGGGAGTGGTGGTCGATACCACCGCCATCTCCAAGGTGGTGTCGGAAACCAACACGCTGACCTACCGGGGGTACCCCGTGCAGGATCTCGCCGAGCGGTGCAGCTTCGAGCAGGTCGCCTACCTGCTGTGGTACGGCGAGCTGCCGACCGATCAGGAGTTGGCGCTGTTCCAGCAGCGCGAACGGGCGTCGCGTCGGCTGAACCGGTCGCTGCTGTCGCTGCTGGACAAGCTGCCGGACAACTGCCATCCGATGGATGTGGTGCGGACCGCGATCAGCTACCTGGGTGCCGAGGATCCCGACGAGGACGACAGCAGTGCCGCTGCCAACTACGCCAAAGCGCTGCGGATGTTCGCGGTGTTGCCCACCATCGTCGCGGCGGACATGCGCCGGCGGCGCGGGCTCGATCCGATCGGACCGCATGCGCACCTGGGTTACTCCCAGAACTTTCTGAACATGTGCTTCGGTGAGGTGCCGGATCCCGTTATCGTCAAGGCATTCGAGCAATCGATGATCCTCTACGCCGAGCACAGCTTCAACGCGTCGACGTTCGCGGCACGCGTCGTCACCTCGACGCAGTCCGACATCTACAGCGCGGTGACTGCGGCGATCGGGGCGCTCAAGGGTTCCCTGCACGGCGGGGCCAACGAAGCTGTCATGCGCGACATGATCGAGATCGGCTCGGCTGACCACGCCGCGGAATGGTTGCACGGCAAGCTTTCCCGCAAAGAGAAGGTGATGGGCTTCGGCCATCGGGTGTACCGCAACGGTGATTCCCGGGTACCGACCATGAAGGCTGCCCTGCAGCAGGTGGCTGCCGTTCGTGACGGGCAGCGATGGCTCGAAATCTACGACCGGCTGGAACAGAGCATGCGGGCAGCGACCGGAATTCAGCCCAATCTGGACTTCCCGACCGGACCCGCATATCACCTCATGGGATTCGATATTCCCAGCTTCACGCCGATCTTCGTGATGAGCAGGATCACCGGCTGGACCGCCCACATCATCGAGCAGGCGGGCTCCAACGCCCTGATCCGGCCACTGAGCGAGTACAGCGGTCAGCCGCAGCGCGCGCTGTTGTGACGGCAGAAATCTGGTAACCGCCGACACGTCGCTGATGCGGGCGCATAATCTCCGCGTGACCGACACGGACGTGCTCATCGCTGGTGCCGGGCCGATCGGTCTGACCGCCGCGATCGAACTGGCCCGCAACGGCATCGGATGTCGAATCGTCGACCCCCTACTGGAACCTCCGCAGTATGCGAAGGCCGTCGGCATTCAGCCCCGCACGCTCGAACTGTTTGAACGGATGGGTGTGTTGCGGCAGGTGCTCGATGCATCGGTTCCGCTGCGCGGTCAGCTCGCCTACGTCAATGGCGAGCAGGTCGGGCGGTTGGATCTGGCGCTGCCCGACGACGTACCTTTCCACTTCGTCGGGCTGCCGCAGTACGCGGCCGAACGCATTCTGCGCGAGGAGTTGACGGCTCGCGGCGTCGCGATTGAGAGCGGTCGGCGACTGACCGGGTTCGCGCAGGACGTCGACGGGGTCACCATGACGCTGACCGACGCCGACGGGACGCAGCAGACTGCTCGGGCGCGGTATCTGATCGGTGCGGACGGCGCACATTCGCTGGTGCGCAAGGCACTCGGCCTGTCGTTCGAGGGGGCGACGTTCGACGAACAGTACATGCTCGGCGATGTCGAGGTGGACTGGTCGTTGCCACCCGGTTACACCGTGCGGGCCATGCACCAGACAGCTGGGCAGACCGACGATCTGCTGGTCTGTATTCCACTGCCGGGCCGCAAGCGTTACCGGATGTCGATGCTGGTACCCGACGAACTCACCGTGGTGCCGAATGGCGATGTGCAGCACGGATTTCAGGGGCAGCGCACGCCGGAGCTGGCCCACATCCAGGCGGTGTTGGACCGGCTCGCGCCGGAGCCCACCACCGCGAAGAATCTGCGATGGTCCTCGGTGTTCCGCATCAGCCACCGCATCGTCGACTCCTACGGTCGCGGCCGGGTGTTCGTGGCAGGCGATGCGGCGCACATCCATCCGCCGACCGGAGCGCAGGGCATGAACACCGGGATCCAGGATGCCCAGAACCTGGCGTGGAAGCTCGCGCTGGCGGTGTCAGGCGTTGCGGCCGACGGATTGTTGGACAGTTATGACGCCGAACGTCGTCCGGTGGGGGAGGACGTGGTGGGCCGCACCGTCCGCCACGCCCGGCATGGCATCGGTGCGGGCGCCACCGATCCCGAGCAGGTCATGCGTCGTGAGGCGCAGTTGCTGATCGACTACGGCGGCAGCCCGATCATCGGCACCGGCGTCGACGCCTCGGCGCCGCGACCCGGTACTCGGGCTCCGGATGCACGCGGACTGACCCGCGACGCGGTCGTACCGGCCCAACGACTGTTCACTCTGCTGGCCGGGTGCCGGCACACGTTGCTCTGTTACGTCGGGCCGCGGTGCGACGACGATGTCATCGCGGCGATCGAGCAGGTGGTCGCCGAGGCGGTAGAAACCTGCCACGGACTCGTCGACACGTACCTGATCGCGCACCCCGATGCGGCTTGGCGTACCACGGTTCTGCCGCTGATCTGCGACAGCACAGGGGATTTCGCGCGGGCCTACGCAGCGGCGGACCCGACGGTGTACGTCGTCCGGCCGGACGGCTACGTGGGTTACGCGTCTCGCGGGCGGGTCGATGCCGCTACTCTGGTTGCCCATCTCAAACTCACCTTCCGGTGAGGTACTCCGTGCGCCGTTCGCGATGAGTTCTCGGACCATCGCCGGTTCCGCGATGCCGACCTTGTCGACACGCTGCACGTGGCGGTACGCCAGCCCGATTGGGGGCGTTGGCGCTACGCGTCTTCCGTCAGCTCCGGGTCCAGGTCGGCTTCTGCCCCGATGACAGTGTCGGGTGGAGCGGCGCGCTCCCACAGCACCGCGCCTACACATGCTGTCAAGACCCACCCGATGCCACTCACCCCGCACCAAGTCATCAAAGCCATTGCCACCCCGATCGGGCCGAAGCCTTCCCAACCGCGGAGCAAGGGTGGGAACGCGATCCGGGCTGCGAGCGGGAGCGCGACCCCGTTGATGACCACACCGGCGAGTCCGGCCAGCATGAGGTATCTGAGGCCTCGGCCGCCATCGCGCACGAGAAGTACCGGGGTGAGCGACCAGAAGATCCACACCGGCACCAGGGCGACCAGGAACAGCAGTGGTCGGAACGAACCAGGGTGGTCGTGGTCGATTGCTATCAGTTCACGAGTGGCGAGCATGATCAGGTACAGCACGAACCACGTGACACCGCGCAGCAGCCGCTGACCCAGCCCGAACTGTTCCCGACGCCAGGCCTTGGCGAAGATTCCGGCGATGGTGATCGACATGGGGATTCCCCACACGAGGAAGCCGGCGACTCCGATGAACGTCCAACTCGACCGGAATGCCGAAGATTCTCCGAATGCAGCGCGCACCCGGTCGGTCAGTGGGCTGACGAGGCCGACCTCCCGACTGAAAAGCAGGCCGGGACTGGCGTTCTCGGCGAAACCCGAGAAATAGTCGAATCCTATGATGATCAACGGAATGACCGTGGTGAACAGCTGGACGGAGACGAGCGTCCCGAGCGTGCCGCCCTCGATCTCGCTGAACCGGGATGCCACGGCCGCAGGCAGTCCCTTGCTGCGAAGATCGGCGAGTTGCCGGTAGCGCTGCGCGAGCCGCCGGCTGACCTCGTCTCGCTTGCCGCCTGTGCTCATGGTGTCTCCGAGCTGTCGGTTTGCGTGAACAAGCAGGACACTAACGTCTGTAAGGCCGGTGCACATCGGTCTTCGGACAAGGCGAGCTGGGCTCGCGCCGCCGGCCTGCGCACCGCGGTCCCACCGGCGCGGCCGGACTTACCCGGCGGCGCGGCGCTCGGATATCGCCCGTGTTGAAAGCGGCTGGGCCGGTGATCTTTTCGGTACTGCCGAGCCGATGCTCCGCCGCGGGTCACGGCCGGGACAATTCCGCGAACCGACACGCTGTGAGTGCGCCCAGGCAGCTGGTTTCAGCTGCGAAGACAGGTTGCGCCCCCGGCAGGGATCGAACCTGCGACCAACCGCTTAGAAGGCGGCTGCTCTATCCGCTGAGCTACGGAGGCAACGAGGCTGAAGTGTATCTTCCCTGCCCGGGTGGACTGCCAATCGTGACACCCGGCAAAGCTGGCCCGCGGCCATCAGCGGCGGACTAGCGTGGACGCTGCACTTGGCAGCCGGGGAGGAAGAGGATCGCGTTATGAGTAACGTGCCGGAGTTGGATGCGGCGGGATTGCCCGAGGAACTGAGTGCCGTCGACCAGCTCCTGCACCGCGGGGAGGCAAATCCTCGCACCCGGTCGGGGATCATGGGAGTCGAGATTCTCGACACCACCCCGGACTGGGAGCGGTTCCGCACGCGCTTCGAGAACGCGTCGCGCAAGGTACTGCGGTTACGGCAGAAAGTGGTCATGCCGTCGTTGCCCACGGTGGCGCCACGCTGGGTGGTGGATCCCGATTTCAACCTGGACTACCACGTGCGGCGGCTGCGGGTGCCGGCGCCGGGAACGTTGCGTGAGCTCTTCGACATGGCCGAGGTTGCGATGCAATCACCGCTGGACATCTCCCGGCCGTTGTGGAGCGCGACGCTCGTGGAAGGTCTGGAAGGCGGCCGCGCCGCGACCATCTTGCACCTGAGCCACGCGGTGACCGACGGTGTCGGCAGTATCGAGATGTTCGCGAGCATCTATGACCTGGAACGCGATCCCGCACCCAGCCCGGCACCGCCACTGCCGATCCCACAGGATCTATCGCCCAATGACCTGATGCGCCAGGGGTTCAACCGGCTTCCCGGCACCATTGCCGGCGGCGTGCTCGGTGCGCTGGGCGCGGGGGTACGTGCCGCGACCCGGGCGGTGCGTGACCCGGTTTCAGCGATCAGCGGCGTCGTGGATTACGCCATGTCGGGCGCGCGGGTGATGGGCCCGGCCGCCGACCCGTCGCCGCTGCTGCGTCGACGTAGCCTGTCGTCGCGCACCGAAGCGATCGACATCAAGTTCAGCGATCTGCACCGGGCGTCCAAGGCCGCCGGCTGCTCTATCAACGACGCCTACCTGGCCGGACTGTGCGGCGCGCTGCGGATCTACCACGAGACGATGGGCATTCCGATCCAGAACCTGCCGATGGCGGTGCCGGTCAATCTGCGCTCCGAGGATGACCCGGCCGGCGGCAACCGGTTCGCCGGGGTCAACATTGCCGCGCCCGTCGGCATCGTCGATCCGGAGCACCGCATGAAGGCCGTGCGGGCACAGATGACGAGCAAACGTGAAGAGCGGGCCATCGATATGGTCGGTGCCATCGCTCCGGTGCTCAGCTTCCTGCCGGACACCTTCCTGGCATCGGTGGCCGGCAACGTGGTGCACTCCGACGTGCAGGCCAGCAACGTGGCGATGTATCCGGGCGAGACATTCATCGTAGGCGCGACGATCGTGCGGCACTACGGCATTGGACCGCTCCCCGGGGTGGCGATCATGGCCGTGCTGATTTCCCGGGGAGGTCATGTCACCGTCACGACCCGGTACGACCGCGCCTCGATCACCAACGAACCGCTGTTCGCGCAATGCTTGCTCGATGGCTTCAACGAGGTCCTCGCGCTAGGAGGCGACGGCCGCGCGGCTCCGGCGACGTTCACTGCCGAGGCGCCTGCTTCGGCCGAGTCCGCGTCGAATGGGAGCGGAGCACAGTGACGTCACCAGGGCGGTCAGAAAAGTCGAAGCAGCGGCTGCCGGGCTCGCTGGCCGAAATCGAGGCGAGCCCCGAAGGCACCGAGGTCGGGGCATTCTTCGATCTCGACGGCACTCTGGTGGCGGGGTTCACCGGGGTGCTGATGACCCAGGATCGGCTGCGGCGTGGGCAGATGGGTGTCGGCGAGTTCATCGGGATGGTGCAGGCGGGACTGAACCATCAGCTCGGTCGGTCCGAATTCGAGGATCTGATCGGCAAGGGTGCCCGCATGCTGCGCGGGAATTCGATGAGCGATCTCGACGAGCTGGGGGAGCGGTTGTTCCTCCAGCACGTGCGCGACCGGATCTACCCCGAGATGCGGGCCATGGTGCGCGCCCACATGGATCGCGGCCACACGGTCGTGCTCAGCTCGTCGGCGTTGACGGTTCAGGTGCATCCCGTTGCGCGGTTCCTCGGTATCGACAATGTGTTGTGCAACAAGTTCGAAACCGACGATGACAGCCTGATCACCGGTGAGGTGCAGACGCCGGTCATCTGGGGTCCCGGCAAAGCTCATGCGGTGCAGGAGTTTTCGACCGAGAACGGTGTCGACCTCGCGAAGAGCTACTTTTACGCCGACGGTGACGAGGACGTCGCACTGATGTACCTCGTGGGCAATCCACGCCCCACCAACCCGGCCGGCAAGCTGGCCGCGGTCGCCGCCAAACGCGGCTGGCCGATCCTGCGGTTCAGTAGCCGCAGCGGCAGCAGTCCGGTGTCGCAGTTGCGAACGGCCGCCGGCTACGCCTCGATGATGCCCTTGGCCGCGGGTGCCATCGGCTGGGGTCTGCTCAACCGCAACAAACGGAGCGGGGTCAACCTGTTCACGTCGTGGATGGGCCGAGTGCTGTTGGGCGCCACGGGCGTCAGCCTTGACGTGCTGGGAAAGCAGAACCTGACGGCCGAGCGGCCCGCGGTCTTCATCTTCAACCACCGCAACCAGGCCGATCCGGTGATCGCCGGAACATTGGTCAGCGACAACTTCACCGGCGTGGGCAAGAAGGAACTCGCCAACGATCCGCTGGTGGGCACTCTCGGCAAGGTCATGGACACCGCGTTCATCGACCGGGACAACCCGGAGAAGGCGGTCGAGAGTCTGCACAAGATCGAAGAGCTTGCCCGCAAGGGCCTTTCGGTGCTCATTGCGCCGGAGGGCACCCGGCTGGACACCACTGAGGTAGGTCCGTTCAAGAAGGGTGCGTTTCGTATCGCCATGGCCGCAGGCGTCCCCATCGTGCCGATCGTCATCCGTAACGCGGAGGTGATCGCGGCCCGCGACTCCAGCACGTTCAATCCCGGGACGGTGGACGTCGCAGTGTATCCGCCGATCCCGGTGGACGACTGGACGCTGGAGGAACTGCCCGAACGGATCGCCGAGGTGCGCCAGATCTACCTCGACACGCTCAAGTCATGGCCCGACGACGAACTCCCGACCTTCCCGATCTACAGCCGGCCCAGATCGCCCAAGCCGAAAATCCGCAGTGTGCCGAACAATACCGATGCGACAGGGACGAATTCAGGCGCCGGCCGGACCATGAAGGGTCGGCCGTGACGGCCCCCGTGGACTACTTCGCCAGCTTCAGCACCACCGACGATGCCTTGGTGCTGGCGTCGGTGTCCTCGCCGGCAGAACTCGAACTGCTCAACGACTGGCTGCGGACACATCGGCGTGACTATCCCGATTCCAAGATCGACGTGTTGCAACTCCCCGCCACCGACGAACCCGCACCCGGCGTGCTGGCCAGTCTGGTCGAGGAGCTGGAGGCCGACGAGGACCGGCTCGTGGTGCCGGTGCGGGTGTTCTGGGTGCCGGCCGGACTGCCCACCCGGCTCAAGGTGGTCGGATTGATCTCCGGTCGGGACACCTACCGGCCACCGGAGATCCTGCAGCGGCGAATCTTGCGCAAAGACGCGTCCCGCGCGCGGGTGGTGGCCGGTGAGCCGGCCAAGGTCTCCGAGCTGCGCCAGCAGTGGAGTGAGCAGACGACGGCCGAAAGTCCAAGGGAATTCGCGCGTTTCGTGTTGCGGCGGGCCGCGCTGGCGATCGAGCGGGTGGAGCTGCGGCTGCTGGGGCCCGAGTACAAGTCGCCGCGGCTGATCAAGCCGGAGATATTGGCCTCGGCGCGATTCCAGGAAGGGCTGGAGCAAATTCCCGGCGCCACCGTGGAAAAGGCCGGCGAGATGCTCGACGAGCTGTCCACCGGGTGGAGCCGGTTTTCGGTTGACCTGATTCCAGCGCTGGGCCGGCTGTTCAGTCGTGGATTCGATCCGCGCATCGACTACGACCGCGAACAGGTCGAGAAGATGCGGCGCAACCTGGAAACCCATCCGGCCGTGTTGCTGTTCTCCCATCGGTCCTACATCGACGGCGGCATTGTGCCGTTGGCCATGCAGGAAAACCGGCTGCCACCGGTGCACACCTTCGCCGGGATCAACCTGTCCTTCGGGATCATGGGTCCGCTGATGCGCCACTCAGGGGTCATCTTCCTGCGCCGCAAACTTGACGACCCGCTCTACAAATACGTGCTTCGTCAGTTTGTCGGCTATATCGTCGAAAAGCGGTTCAACCTCAGCTGGGCCATCGAGGGCACCCGCTCACGTACCGGAAAGATGTTGCCGCCCAAGCTCGGTCTCCTCGCGTACGTCGCCGACGCCTATTTGGACGGCCGCGCCGACGACATCCTGCTGCAGCCCGTGTCGATCAGTTTCGACCAGCTCCACGAGACCGCCGAATACGCGGCATACGCCCGTGGCGGGGAAAAGCGGCCCGAGAGCTTCAGCTGGCTGTACAACTTCATCAAGGCTCAGGGCGAGCGCAACTACGGCAAGATCTATGTGCGGTTCCCCGAAGCGGTTTCGATGCGCCAGTACCTCGGCGAGCCGCACGGGCCGATGGTGGCGGACGAAGCCGCCAAGCGGCTGGCCATGCAGAAGATGGCCTTCGAGGTGGCCTGGCGGATACTGCGCGTCACGCCGGTCAACGCGACCGGGTTGGTCTCGGCACTGCTGCTCACCACCAAGGGCATCGCGTTAACGCTCGATCAGCTGCACCACACCCTGCAGGACTCATTGGACTATCTGGAGCGTAAGAACACCCCGATCACCAACAGCGCGTTGCGGCTGCGGACGCTGGAGGGGGTGCGGTCGGCGGTGGACGCGCTGTCCAACGGACATCCGGTGACACGCGTCGACGGGGGGGGGGAGCCGGTGTGGCGGATCGCGCCCGAGGACGAACTGGAAGCGGCGTTCTACCGCAACTCCCTGATCCATGCGTTCCTGGAGACGTCGATCGTCGAGCTCGCCCTGGCTCATGCCGCGCATGCCGCCGACGATCCGCTGCGGGCGTTCTGGGATCAGGCCATGCGGCTGCGCGACTTGCTCAAGTTCGACTTCTACTTCGCCGATTCGGCGGCGTTCCGCGAGAACATCGCTGAGGAGATGTCGTGGCACACCCGCACGCGAGGAGGACAAGAGGAGCCCCGCACGCGAGGAGGACAAGAGGAGCCCCGCACGCGAGGAGGACAAGAGGAGCCCCGCACGCGAGGAGGACAAGAGGAGCCCCGCACGCGAGGAGGACAAGAAGAATCGGGCTGGGAAGCGCACGTCTCGGCCGGCGGTGAGGAGATCTTCCAACTGCTGCGGGCCAAGCGGCCCTTGATCGCGGGTGCCATGCTGCGGCCGTTCTTCGAGGCCGATCAGATCGTCGCGGACGTGCTGAGGGACGCACCCGCCGAGATTTCGGACAAGGATCTGACCACGCGGGCGCTCGGGCTCGGCACTCAGCAAGTCGCCCAGGGGCGCGTGCAGAGCAACGAGGCAGTGTCGACATTGTTGTTCGCCACGGCACGCCAAGTCGCCGCCGACCAGAACCTGCTGACGCCGGCTGCGGACCTCGCGGCGCGCCGTAAGGCTTTCCTGCGCGAGATCCGCGGCATCGTGGCCGATATGACCCAGGTCGAACAGATCGCGCGGGACCGCTTCTTCGTCGAGGAGCGGCTGCGACATCGGCAGAGCACCGAGTCGCCCTAGTCCACGAAGCGTGCGCCGCGCCGCGCCATACGCTGGAAACATGACTTCATCCGACGTGCGGGCCGCCGCAGGCATGCGCACCAGCGCTGTGTGGCCCGTGCTCGTCGGTGTCGGGCTGCTGGCGGGGATCGTCGCCGCCGGTATCGGTGCGCTCGCGCTGGTCGACGCCCTCACCGCCACCGGTCTGCCCGACCCCGGCCCAATCACCACCTACGGTCTGCCGTTCGTGCGGGCGGCCGGCGAGATCGCCGCGGTGGTCGCGGTCGGCGCGTTCCTGTTCGCGGCGTTCCTGGTGCCGCCGCAGGCCAACGGCGTACTCGATGTGTCCGGCTACCGGGCCCTGCGGCTGGGGTCGGTGGCCTCGGCGGTATGGACGTTGTGCGCCGCGTTGCTCGTTCCGTTGACCGTGTCCGACGTGTCCGGGCAACCGCTGCTTGATCACCTCAATCCTGCCGACGTGTGGTCGGTGGCCAGCCTGATCGATACGGCCGGGGCATGGCGGTGGACGGCTGTTCTCGCCGCCGTGGTGACGGTCGGGAGCCTGCCTGTGCTGCGTTGGGGTTGGACCCCGGCGCTGCTGGCCGGATCGATGCTGACGCTGGTGCCGCTGGCGCTGACCGGTCACTCATCTGCGGGCGGCGCCCACGATCTGGCCACCAACAGTCTGTTCATCCATCTCATGGCCGCTGCGCTGTGGGCGGGCGGCCTGCTGGCATTGCTGGTGCACGCGCTGCGCGGGCAGCTCGGGGGGCACACCGCACTGGCCGCCCGGCGGTTCTCGGCGCTGGCGCTGTGGTGTTACGTGGCAATGGCGTTCAGCGGCGTGATCAACGCGCTGGTGCGCATCGAACCGGCCGATCTCGTGCGCACGCCCTACGGCCGGCTGGTCGTCGCCAAGATGGTGGCTCTCGGGTTGCTCGGAGTGTTCGGCTGGGCGCAGCGTCGCAGCGGGGTGGCCGCGCTGCAGGCCAACCCGGATGCACGGCGCCCCCTGATTCGGCTGGCACTTGGTGAGGCTGCGCTGTTCGGGGCGACCTTTGGGATCGCCGTGGGGCTGGGCCGCACTCCGCCGCCGCTGGACACCAAGGTGCCAAGCGCCACCGAGGTGGCCATCGGGTACAACTTGGCCGGACCGCCGACGGTCACCCGCGTGTTGTTCGACTGGCGCTTCGATCTGATCTTCGGCACCACCGCGATCATCGTGGCGGTCGTGTACCTGCTGGCCGTGCGCCGGCTGCGCATCCGCGGCGACGCCTGGCCGATGGGCCGGACGGTGGCGTGGCTGCTCGGCTGCGCGGTGCTGCTGTTCACCACGTCCTCGGGTCTCGGCAGGTACATGCCTGCGATGTTCAGCATGCACATGATCGCCCACATGCTGCTGTCGATGCTGGTGCCGGTCCTGTTGGTCCTTGGCGGACCGGTCACCTTGGCGTTGCGGGCGCTACCCGCCGCGGGCCGCGGGACTCCGCCGGGTCCGCGCGAATGGTTGCTCGCCGCTCTGCATTCGCCGGTGTCGAAGTTCCTCACCCAGCCGGTGGTGGCGACCGTGTTGTTCGTGGCCGGGTTCTACGGCCTCTACTTCGGTGGCATCTTCGACGCGGCCGTGAGCAATCACGCCGCGCACCTGCTGATGAACGTCCACTTCCTGTTGTCGGGCTACCTGTTCTACTGGGTGGTGATCGGCGTAGATCCGACCCCGCGGCCGATCCCGCATCTGGCCAAGGTCGGGATGGTGTTCGCGTCGCTGCCACTGCACGCGTTCTTCGGTGTGGTGATGATGGGCATGCAGACCGTGCTGGGTGGGGCCTTCTACCGGTCGTTGCAGCTGCCCTGGCATACCGATCTGCTCGGCGATCAGCACCTTGGTGGTGGAATCGCTTGGGCGGCAGGGGAAGTCCCGCTCGTCATCGTGATGCTCGCGCTGTTGATCCAGTGGCGGCGCAGCGATCAGCGCACCGCCAAACGCCTCGACCGCGCCGCCGATCGCGACGACAATGCCGAGCTGGCTGCGTACAACGCGATGCTCGCCGAGATGGCCCGCCGCGACAAGCCGTCGGCCTGAGAACTCATCCCCAACCTGGATTTCATCCACAGCCTTCCCATCCATCCGCTGCCGTGGGCCGTCGTTGTCGGTGCCGCGGCGGTCAATGGCGGTGTCAGGCATCGCGGCTTTCCGGCCCGGCGCCCACATCACCAGCGAAAGGGAATCAGCCATGTTCGAGACACCGTTCACCGTGGTCGGCAACATCGTCACCCATCCGGTCCGGCTCCGGTTCGGAGACCAGGAGCTGTTCAAGTTCCGGGTCGCGAGCAACTCCCGCCGGCGGAGCGCCAGTGGAACCTGGGAGCCCGGAAACTCGTTGTACGTGACGGTCAACTGCTGGGGAAACCTGGCTCGCGGCGTCAGCGCCTCGCTCGGCCGGGGTGACGCCGTGGTTGTCGTCGGGCATCTCTATACCAGCGAGTACGAGGATAAAGACGGTGTGCGGCGGTCATCGGTCGAGGTCCGGGCGACCGCCGTCGGGCCCGACCTGTCACGGTGCATCGCCAAGGTCGAGTTGCTGCCCAAGCCGGGCGGTGCCGGTACCGCACCCAACACGGACCAGTCGGCGGCGTTGGACGACGAGCGTTCCGACACCGCCGACGACGAAGGCGATGAGCAAGGGGTAGCGGTGCTGGATCCCGGGGTGCTGCCACTGTCGGCTTGACGTCACTCGGTCACGCCTAGGATGGGCCGCGAGTGACAGGACTTGTGCTTCCCCCGCGCGGGCCTCGTCAGGTGCTTGTGCTCCTCGCGCAAGCGCTCGTCAGGTGCTTGTGCTCCTCGCGCAAGCGCTCGTCAGAAAGACTGGACAGCTTCAGAAAGGCACATCACGGCATGGCCGAATTCATCTACACGATGCGGAAGGTCCGCAAGGCGCACGGCGACAAGGTCATCCTCGACGACGTCACGCTGAACTTCCTTCCGGGCGCGAAGATCGGCGTTGTCGGCCCCAACGGGGCCGGCAAGTCGAGCGTGTTGCGGATCATGGCCGGGCTCGACCACGCGAACAACGGCGACGCGATGTTGGCCCCCGGGGCCACCGTCGGCATCCTGATGCAAGAGCCGCAGCTCGACGAAACCAAGACCGTGCGCGAGAACGTCGAAGACGGTGTGGCCATCAAGGCCAAGCTCAACCGGTACAACGAGGTGGCCGAGCTCATGGCCACCGATTACACCGATGAGCTCATGGAAGAGATGGGCCATCTGCAGGAGGAGCTGGACGCCGCCGACGCCTGGGACATCGACTCCCAGCTTGAGCAGGCCATGGATGCCCTGCGCTGCCCGCCGCCCGACGAGCCGGTTACCCACCTGTCCGGCGGCGAGCGTCGCCGCGTCGCCCTGTGCAAGCTGCTGCTGTCCAAGCCGGACCTGCTGCTGCTCGACGAGCCCACCAACCACCTCGACGCCGAGAGCGTGCTGTGGCTGGAGCAGCACCTGGCCGCGTACAAGGGCGCGATCCTGGCTGTCACCCACGACCGGTACTTCCTGGACAACGTTGCCGAGTGGATCCTCGAACTCGACCGGGGCCGCGCCTACCCGTACGAGGGCAACTACTCGACCTACCTGGAGAAGAAGGCCGAGCGGCTCGAGGTCCAAGGCAAGAAGGACCAGAAGCTGCAGAAGCGGCTCAAGGACGAACTGGCCTGGGTTCGCTCGGGCGCCAAGGCGCGGCAGGCCAAGAACAAGGCACGTCTCGGCCGGTACGAGGAGATGGTCGCCGAAGCCGAGAAGTCGCGGAAGCTCGACTTCGAGGAGATCCAGATCCCGACGCCACCACGGCTGGGCAATGTGGTGGTGGAGGTCGAGCACCTGGATAAGGGCTTCGACGGTCGGCAGCTGATCAAGGATTTGTCGTTCAGCCTGCCGCGTAACGGCATCGTCGGCGTCATCGGGCCCAACGGCGTCGGTAAGACCACACTGTTCAAGACGATCGTCGGTCTGGAAGAACCGGACAGCGGCACGGTCAAGGTCGGCGACACGGTCAAGCTGTCCTACGTCGACCAGAGCCGTGCGGGTATCGACCCGAAGAAGACGGTGTGGGAAGTCGTCTCCGACAAACTCGACTACATCGAGGTCGGCCAGAACGAGATTCCGTCCCGGGCTTATGTGTCTGCGTTCGGCTTCAAGGGGCCCGATCAGCAAAAGCCGGCCGGTGTGCTCTCGGGTGGAGAGCGCAACCGGCTGAATCTCGCGCTGACCCTCAAGGAGGGTGGCAACCTGATCCTGCTCGACGAGCCCACCAACGACCTCGATGTGGAAACCCTGTCGTCGCTGGAGAATGCGCTGGAGAACTTCCCCGGCTGCGCGGTGGTCATCTCTCACGACAGGTGGTTCCTCGACCGCACCTGCACCCACATCCTCGCGTGGGAAGGCGACGTCGACAATGATGCCAAATGGTTCTGGTTCGAGGGTAACTTCGGTGCCTACGAGGAGAACAAGATCGAGCGTCTGGGCGCCGAGGCGGCGCGCCCACACCGGGTGACACACCGACGCCTCACCCGTGACTGACCGCTACGCGCAAGACTTGGCGGGCATCAGGCCCAACGAGTCGGGCTACGACTAAGGTCGCTCCTACGCACCAGCGCCGGTGCGTGGGCGTGAGTCAGGAGTGTTCGGTATGACGGCACCACAATCTCAGGGGCAACACGAAAGCGGTGTCTCAGGAGGTCTGGAGCCAACGCCCGACATGACCCAACGGCTTGCCGCTGTGTTCCTGTCCACCTATCGGGGACCGCAGGTCGACGCGCCGGGCGCGATCACGACCGGTCCGATCGCTGTGGCCGCGCCCGAACAGCCCGTCTCGGATGGCGCTGTGGCGGCCCACTACCGGTTGGGCGCTCGGCGCACCGCCGGCGAGACCAATGTCGCGGTGTACCCCGGTGACGCCGAGACCGGACCCGCACTGCAGATCGTCACCGATCAGGCCCCGATGCTGGTCGATTCGGTGACGGTGCTGCTGCACCGGCTCGGCATCGCCTACAGCGCCATGATGAACCCGGTGTTCCGGGTCCGCCGCGACGTCGAAGGGAAGCTGCTGGATATCCGGCCGGTGGCTGACGCGGCGCCGGGAGAAGGCATCGACGAGTGCTGGATTCTCGTCCCAGTGACCGGTGCGGCCGACGGCGGCGCCCTCACCGAGGCGACTCGGCTGATACCCGGCATCCTTGCCGACGCGCGCCAGATCGGATTGGACACCGGGGCGATGGCCGCAGCCCTGCACGGACTGGCCAACGATCTGGCCACCGACGTCGAAGGGCATTTTCCCAGCGCCGACCGCAAGGACGTGGCGGCACTGCTGCGCTGGCTGGCCGACGGGCACTTCGTGCTACTGGGTTACCAGCAGTGCGCGGTGGGCGACGGACAGGCCGTGGTCGATCCGTCGAGCCGGCTCGGAATGCTGCGGTTGCGCCTCGATGTGCTGCCGCCGCTGACCAGTCCCGACGATCTGCTGGTGCTGGCCCAGGCGACGATCCCGAGCTATCTGCGCTACGGTGCCTACCCATATCTCGTCGCGGTCCGCGAAAACGGCGGCCCCTCCGGTGCGATCGAGCACCGCTTCGTCGGTCTGTTCACCATCGCGGCGATGAACGCCAATGTGCTGGAGATCCCGCTGATCGCGCGACGCGCGGAGGAAGCGCTGGCGATGGCGCAGCGCGACCCGAGCCACCCCGGGCAGCTGCTCCGGGACATCATCCAGACCATTCCGCGGCCGGAGCTGTTCGCGCTCAGTTCCAAAGAGCTGCTCGAAATGGCCATGGCGGTGGTGGATCTGGGCTCGCGACGGCGGACCCTGCTGTTCCTGCGTGCCGATCAGCTCGCGCATTTCGTGTCGTGCCTGGTGTATCTGCCGCGTGATCGTTACACCACCGCGGTGCGCCTGGAGATGCAGAACATCCTGGTTCGCGAACTCGGCGGGGTGGGCATCGACTACTCCGCCCGGATCAGTGAATCTCCTTGGGCTGTAGTGCATTTCACCGTGCGGCTGCCCGGCGGTACCCGTGCGCACACCGTGGACACCTCGTTGGAGAACGAATCCCGGATCCAGGATCTGCTGACCGAGGCCACCCGCAGCTGGGGCGACCGGCTGATCGGCGCGGCCAAGGGCCTCAACCCGGCCGCTGTCGAGCACTACGCCACCGCCTTCCCGGAGGATTACAGGCAGGCGTTCGCACCGGCCGATGCCACCGGTGACATCGCGATCATCGAACAGCTGCAAGACAATTCGGTTAAGCTGGTGTTCACCGAGGGCGCCGGCCGCGTTGCGCAGCTCACCTGGTATCTCGGTGGGCATTCGGCATCGCTGAGCGAGTTGCTGCCGATGCTGCAGTCGATGGGCGTCGTGGTGCTTGAGGAACGGCCATACACCGTCACCCGACCGGACGGTCTGCCGGTCTGGATCTACCAGTTCAAGGTCTCGCGACAGCGCAATATGCCCGATGCGCACGATGCCGCCGCTCAGGCTGCCACTGCGCAGCGGTTCGCCGATGCCGTGACCGCGATCTGGCAGGGGCAAGCCGAGATCGACCGATTCAACGAGCTGGTGCTGCGCGCCGGGCTGACCTGGCAGCAGGTGGTGATCCTGCGGGCGTACGCGAAATACCTGCGCCAGGCCGGATTCCCGTACAGCCAGAACCACATCGAGTCGGTGCTCAACGACAATCCGCACACGGCGCGCTCGCTGGTCGAGCTGTTTGAAGCGCTGTTCGACCCGGCTGTCGACACGGTGCCCGCGCGCGACGCGCAAAGCGCGGCCGCGGCGGTGGCAGAGGATATCGATGCTCTGGTCAGCCTCGATACCGACCGGGTGCTGCGGGCGTTCGCGGGCCTGATCCAGGCCACCCTGCGAACTAATTACTTTGTGCGAGAGTCGGATTCGGCACGTCAGCGTGGTGTGCTGGCGATGAAGTTGAACCCTGGGATGATCGACGAATTACCGTTGCCTCGGCCGAAGTTCGAGATCTTCGTGTACTCGCCACGGGTTGAGGGCGTGCATCTGCGGTTCGGGTTCGTCGCCCGCGGGGGGCTGCGCTGGTCGGATCGCCGGGAGGACTTCCGGACCGAGATCCTCGGCTTGGTCAAGGCGCAGGCAGTCAAGAACGCCGTCATCGTCCCGGTTGGCGCCAAAGGTGGGTTCGTCGTCAAACATCCGCCGGAACCCACCGGCGACGCCGCAGTCGACCGCGACGCGACCCGCGCCGAAGGCATTGCCTGCTACCAGCTCTTCATCTCTGGTCTGCTCGACGTCACCGACAATGTAGATAAGGCAACCGGGGCCGTCGTGACCCCGCCGGACGTGGTGCGCCGCGACGGTGAGGATGCCTACCTGGTGGTGGCGGCCGACAAGGGCACTGCGACGTTCTCCGACATCGCCAACGAGGTCGCCAAGTCCTACGGATTCTGGCTCGGCGACGCGTTCGCATCGGGCGGATCCATCGGCTATGACCACAAGGAAATGGGCATCACCGCCAAGGGAGCCTGGGAATCGGTCAAACGCCACTTCCGGGAGATGGGAGTCGACACCCAGACCCAGGACTTCACCGTCGTCGGTATCGGCGACATGAGCGGCGACGTGTTCGGCAACGGAATGCTGCTCTCCAAACACATTCGGTTGATCGCCGCATTCGACCACCGGCACATCTTCCTCGATCCCAATCCGGATGCCGCGGCGTCGTGGGTGGAGCGCAGCCGGATGTTCGAGCTGCCGCGGTCGAGCTGGGAGGACTACAACAAGTCGCTCATCAGCGAGGGCGGCGGCGTCTACAGCCGTGAGCAGAAATCGATCCCGATCAGCGCCGAGGTCCGTACCGCGCTGGGCATCGAGGGCGATGTCGATGAACTGACCCCGCCGGCGCTGATGAAGGCCATCCTCAAGGCCCCGGTGGATCTGCTCTGGAATGGTGGTATCGGCACCTACGTCAAGGCCGAGAGTGAGGCCGACGCCGATGTCGGTGACCGGGCCAACGATCAGATCAGGGTCTGCGGAAACCAGGTGCGGGCCAAGGTGATCGGGGAGGGTGGCAACCTCGGGGTGACGTCGTTGGGCCGCATCGAGTTCGATCTGGCCGGCGGCCGGATCAACACCGATGCGCTGGACAACTCCGCCGGTGTCGACTGCTCCGACCACGAAGTCAACATCAAGATCCTCATCGACTCGTTGGTCACCGCGGGCAGAATCGAGCCCAGTCAACGCACGGATCTGCTGTTGTCGATGACCGACGAGGTCGGCGAGTTGGTGCTCACCGACAACCGCGACCAGAACGATCTGATGGGCACCAGCCGCGCCAACGCCGCGAGCATGCTGTCGGTGCACGCCCGCATGATCAAGGACTTCGTCACCGACCGCGGACTCAATCGCGAGTTGGAGGCGCTGCCGTCGGAGAAGGAGATCCGGCGCCGCACCGAAGCTGGACTCGGCCTCACCTCACCGGAATTGGCCACGCTGATGGCCCATGTGAAGCTGGCCCTCAAAGAGGATGTGCTCGCCAGCGATCTGCCCGATCAGGAGGTGTTCGCCTCCCGCCTGCCGTACTACTTCCCGGCCAGGTTGCGCGACGAGTTCCATACCGAGATCCGGTCGCACCAGCTGCGCCGGGAGATCATCACCACCATGCTGGTCAACGATCTTGTCGACACCAGCGGCATCAGCTATGCCTACCGCATCACCGAGGACCTGGGCGTCGGTCCGGTGGACGCTGCCCGCAGCTATGTGGCCACCAGCGCGATCTTCCGGATCGGCGACGTGTGGCGGCAGATTCGTGTGGCAGGTGAGCAGGGCGTGTCAGTTGCGATCACCGATCGGATGACGCTGGATCTGCGCCGACTGGTCGACCGGGCGGGCAGATGGCTGCTCAACTACCGGCCGCAGCCGCTGGCCGTGGGCGCCGAGATCAACCGGTTCGCTGACAAGGTCGCGAAGCTGACCCCGCGGATGGGCGAGTGGCTGCGGGGCGCCGACAAAGCAATCGTCAGCCAGGAGGCGGGCGAGTACGTGTCGAACGGTGTCTCGGCGGAGTTGGCGTACACGGTGGCTACCGGTCTGTATCAGTACGGCTTGCTCGATGTGATCGACATCGCTGACATCGTAGAGCGGGATCCGGTCGAGGTCGCCGACACCTACTTCGCGTTGATAGCCCACCTGGGAGTCGACGGACTGCTCACGGCGGTGTCGATGCTCGGGCGTGATGACCGGTGGCATTCGTTGGCGCGGTTGGCCATTCGCGATGACATCTACGGATCACTGCGGGCTTTGTGCTTCGATGTCATGGCGGTCGGCGAGCCGCATGAGAATGGTGAGCAGAAGATCGCCGAATGGGAGTTGACCAACAGCTCCCGAGTTACCCGCGCCCGTCGGACGCTGGCCGAGATCTATCAGGGTGAACTGCAGGACCTGGCGACGCTATCGGTGGCGGCACGTCAAATCCGTAGCATGACGCGAACGAGTGGGACGGGGGCAGCCGGGTGAGGCACCGACGAGCGCCTGCGCAAGGAGACGACAGCGCAGGGTTCACGACGCCGGTGCACGTGCGCTGGTCGGACATCGACATGTACCAGCACATCAATCACGCCACCATGGTGACGATCCTCGAAGAGGCCCGAATCCCGTTCCTACGCGAGCCGTTCGGTGCCCAGATCACCACGATCGGTTTGCTGATCGCCGAGGTGAACATCGTTTACAAGGGACAGTTGCGGTTGGTGGATTCACCGCTGCAGGTAACGATGTGGTCCAAGCGCGTGCGTGCGGTGGATTTCACCATCGGCTATGAGGTACGGCCGGTCAACGCCGATCCCGACTGCAGGCCGTCGGTGATCGCCGAGACGCAATTGGCTGCCGTTCACATTGAAGAGCAACGGCTGCAACGGCTTTCAGTCGAGCAACGGGCGTATCTGGAGCACTATCTGCGATGACCGGCTCGGAGCGCGGCCTGTGGGTCGACGACCCGCAGCAGCGGCAAGACCTTGCGACGTTCATCGACCGGGCGCTCCGGCTCGACGATGCGGCGGTGGTGCGGTTGCGGTCCCGCGGGCGTAGCGAGGGGGAAACCGATACCGGTCAGGTCGTGGCTTGGGTCACAACCGGATTCGACGTTCTGGCCTGCCGGGTGTTCTCCGGGTGGGTACGTCCGGGCGACCTCTCCGCGGGGGCCGATGCGCTGAGCGCAGGCCTGTCGATGTCGCACACTGGCTACGTCGACACCGGTCTGCCGATGGACTCGGCGTGGCGTGGCGGACTGCCACCCGAGGCCGGGTTCGTCCATGTCGACGACGTCCCGGCGCGGGTGATGCTCGATCTGGTGCAGCAGGGCACCGCACTGGCTCGTGAGCACAGTGGTGCGCACGGTCCGCCGCCGTCGCTGCTGGATCAAGATGTCCTGGTCGTCAGCGCCGACGAGTTGACCGTCGGCATCCCGATGCGGTGCGTATTCGCTTTGACGGCAATGGGTTTCCTGCCATCGTCGGGAGAAGTGCCGAGCGCCGAGGAGATCGTACGGGTGCGCGCACACGCCGCGTGGTTGCGCATCGATGCTCGGTTCGGCTCGGTGTACCGTCGGCGTGGAGCCCCGGCGCTAGTCCTGGGCTGACTTCCTCTCGCGAGCAGACGTGTGGGTACCGAAAACGCGGCGTGTCGCGAACTCTCGTGTCTGTTCGTGTGGAAACTAGACCAGCCAGACGGCGGTATCGGGAGGCAGTGCGCCGTCGACGAGGGGGCCGCTGGTCAACAGCACCTCGCCGGCCGGTAGCGGTAGGGGAGCGGCGCCGACGTTGAGCGCACAAATCAGCCCGCCGGGCCGCCGGAAAGTCAGCTCGTCGAGCCAGTCGATCCGGTTCCCGCTGAATTCACTTCGGCTGCCCCGCAACTGAATTGCCTGCCGGTAGAACGCCAACGTCGAATCTGGATCGTCTTCCTGGCGGGCGACTGTCAGCGCGGCCCAATCGGCGGGCATCGGCAACCACGTGTCGGGATTGGCGGAGAAGCCGAACGGCGGCCCGGCGCCTGACCACGGCATCGGCACACGACAGCCGTCGCGTCCGCGTTCAGTGTGCCCGGAGCGTTCCCATACCGGGTCCTGCAGCACGGTATCGGGCAGGTCGACGTTGGGTAGGCCGAGTTCCTCGCCGTTGTAGACGAACGCAGCGCCCGGCAGGGCCAGCATCACCAGGGCCATCGCGCGGGCCCGGGCCACTCCGCGGGCGCCACCGCCGTAGCGGGTGACCTCGCGCTCGACATCGTGGTTGGACAGGGTCCAGGTCGGGGTCGCGCCGGCCAGCGCAGCGGCGGCCAGGGCATTGTCGATCGCGTCGCGGATCTCGTCGGCGTCGTAATCCGCTTGCACCAGGCGGAAATTGAAGCCGAGGTGCAGTTCGTCGGGGCGCAGATACTTCGCAAACCGCTCATTGCCCCGCACCCACACCTCCCCGACGGCCACTGCATCGGGATAGTCGTCGAACACGGTGCGGATGAACCGGTGGATGCCGTGTACACCTTCGTTGTCGAACCGCGGATCGTCGTCTTTGTTGCGCAGCAGTGCGGTGTCGGTGACTGTCATGTCGGGCAGGCCGGGCGGTTTGGCCATCCCGTGCGCCACGTCGATGCGGAACCCGTCGACCCCACGGTCCAGCCAGAACCGCAGCGTCTTCTCCAGATCGTCGAACACCTCGGGGTTGTCCCAGTTGAGATCGGGTTGGGCGGGGTCGAACAGGTGCAGATACCACTGACCGTCGGGTATCCGCGTCCACGCCGGACCGCCAAACACGGAGATCCAGTTGTTCGGTGCCGCCGCACCACCGGGGCCGGTGCCGTCGCGGAAGATGTAGCGGTCACGCCGGGCGGGATTGGCCAGCGCCTCGACGAACCACGGATGTGCAGAACTGGTGTGGTTGGGCACCAGATCCATGGTGATCCGGATACCGCGCGCGTGGGCAGCATCCAGCAGCCGGTCGAGCGCGTCGATCCCACCGAACAGTGGGTCCACGTCGCGGGGGTCGGCGACGTCGTAACCGTGGTCGGCCATCGGCGAGAGCATCACCGGGTTGAGCCACAGCGCGTTGACGCCGAGCGTCGTCAGATAGTCGAGCCCGGCGATCACCCCGTCCAGATCGCCGACGCCGTCACCACCGCTGTCCCGGAACGAGCGCGGGTAGACCTGGTAGAAGACCGCGCGTTCCCACCACGGCGCCATCAGAACGCCGAGTTGACCATCGCGTCTGCGGCCATGTTCAGATACTCCAGCAACGCGTTGCGATGGCGGTCATCCAGCGTCGCAGAGTCGATCGAGGCCACCGCGGTGTGCATGCACCGCAGCCAGGCGTCGCGTTCGAGCAAGCCGATCCGGAACCGTGCGTGCCGCATCCGTAGGCGCGGGTGGCCGCGCAGGTCTGAATACGTGCCCGGCCCACCCCAGTACTGCTCGAGGAACATTCGCAGTCGTTCCTCGGCGCCGTCGATGTCGTCCTCGGGGTACATCGGCAGCAGGATCTCGTCCTCGCGTACCAGCTGATAGAACCGCGACACGATGGTGTGGAAGGTGTCGTGGCCGCCGACCTCGTCGTAGAAGGTTCGTTGCGCCTGCGTCACGCCCTCCATTGTGCAGATCCAGCGCCACGAACCGCCGGCGGCCCGACAAACTCAAGGTCACGCTCCGCCCGCAGCCGTGCGGGCGGCCCGCTGACAACCGACTGCGCTTAGCTCGCCTGACCGCGTCGTCACGCGCCGTTCACCGGTTCGACCGGTGAACTCACTCAAATTTATCGTGCTATTGCACCCGATCCGTGGTGAACTGTGTGCTCGGAGGCTCCATGGCGCACAGCAAAAAAAGCCATACACGACGGACCGGTCACGTATCCGGCCCATCGGGACCCCACGCGCCGAACCGCTCCCTGCACAGCGTCGAGACGCTGGCGACCGCGATTCCGGATGCCTCGGTCTGGGGACGCCGCCGGGTGCTGCTGCTCAACTCGACCTACGAACCGCTGACGGCGCTGCCGCTGCGCCGGGCGGTGGTCATGCTCATATGCGGGAAGGCTGACGTCGTGCACGCCGACCCCTCGGGTCCCGTGATCCATTCGGCGACCCGCATCATCGCCGCACCGTCGGTGATCCGGCTGCGCACATTCGTGCGGGTGCCGTACCGGGCCCGGATCCCGATGACCCGCGCCGCGCTGATGCACCGTGACCGCTTCCGCTGCGCTTATTGCGGGGGCCGGGCTGACACCGTCGACCACGTGGTGCCCCGTAGCCGGGGTGGCGAGCACTCGTGGGAGAACTGCGTGGCCGCCTGTGCGGCATGCAATCACCGCAAGGCCGACAAGCTGCTGGCCGAGCTGGGCTGGACGCTGCGCGCTGTGCCGATGCCTCCGAAAGGCCAGCATTGGCGGTTGTTGTCGACCATCAAGGAGCTCGACCCGGCGTGGGTCCGCTACCTGGGCGAGGGCGCGGCATAGTGGAGTGCCCACAGTTCCCACGCCGAGCGGGCGCGGCTGATACGGTTTGCGCGTGAGCACAGCACTTACCCATTCCCTCCTCGGAGGGGTTCCGCTGTTGTTGTTCGTGATCCTGGCGCTGATCTTCCTGACCCGCAAGGGACCGCACCCGGCCACCTACAGGATGTCGGATAGGTGGACGCACGAGCCGATCTTGTGGGCGTCGGAAGAGCCGAGCGACCACGGGCACGGCGGTCACGATTCGCATGGAGTCACCATCGGAGGAGGCGCAAGTGGCAAGTGGTAGCCAAACAGGTGCAGTCGCGACTGTCGCGCCCGGTGAGCTCGACCTGCCTTACGGCTACGCGATCACGTCCAGCGGACGGATCTCTGGTGTCACCGAACCCGGCGAGCTCTCGGTGCACTACCCGTTCCCGACGATGGACCTCGTCGTACTCGACGACGCCCTGAAGTACGGGTCGCGGGCGGCCAAGGCTCGGTTTGCGGTTTACATCGGCGGACTCGGTTCCGACACTGCGGCCACGGCCCGCGAGATCCTCGCCAAGGTCCCGACGCCGGACAACGCAGTGCTGCTGGCGGTGTCGCCCGACCAGCATGCGATCGAGGTGGTCTACGGCGCCGACGTGAAGGGCCGGGGCATCGAGGCGGCCGCACCCCTGGGTATCTCCGCAGCCGCTGCCTCGTTCAAGGAAGGCAACCTGATCGACGGGCTGATCAGCGCTGTGCGCGTGCTGTCGGCCGGCGTTTCCCCCGCCTGACCTTTTCCACCGCGAACGTGCGGGTCTGCTGCCCGACGCGCCGTTGAGTAGCAGCATTGCGCGCACGCTCGTGCGTGAAGTCCCGGTATCGAGACCATAGTTTCGATACCGGGACTTCTGCGTTGTAGGGCAGTGTGTAGGGCGTTATCCGGCAGCCCAACACCGCGAGCGTGCGGAGACTGTCGGCCAGTGACGGTGTGTCGGCCGGCAGACCCGCACGCTCGCGGTGACTAGTTAGGCGCCGTCGAAAGCGCGGGCGCGCAGTGAGCGCTCCACGCCGGCGCGGCCTTCCAACACCAGACGACGCAGCGCGGGCGGCACCTCCGGGTCGGACAGGAACGTGTCCGCTGCGTCCAACCCGTTCTGGCTGATGTCCCAGGACGGGTACAGGCCGACGACCACGGTCTGGGCGACCTCGCTCGACCGGCGCTCCCATATCCCGGAAATCGCCGCGAAGTAGCGCGTGGTGAATGGCGTGAGCAGTTCGGCCTGGCCCGGTTGAACGAAACCGCCGACGATCGCGCGGGTGGTGATGTTGGGCAGGGTGTCGTTCTCGATCACGTCCTCCCAGGCGGTGGTCTTCACGACGTCCTGCGGGCGGGCGGCCGACGCGGCGGCGGCCTGACGCTTGCCTGCGGCCGTCGGGTCGCGTTGGGCCTCGGCGTCGATGAAGGGCGTCTCGGATCCCTCGGCGTCGATCTGTCCGGAGCGTGCCAGCGCCGTGATGATTCGCCAGCGCAGATCGGTGTCGATCTGCAAACCGGCCAGTCCGAGCGATGCGGGATCTTTGTCGAGCAGATCGGCCAGCAGCACAGTCTGCTGGGTGGAGAGCACCGACGTGCACAGGGCGTTGACGTAGGCCAACTGATGGTCGGATCCTGGCTCGGCGCCGCGGGCCAGTTCCAGCAATCGTTCGGCGAATGCGGGCCAGCCCTCGGCCGTCGCCCATTCCGGATCGGCATAGGAGCCCAGGGCGGTCTGCGCCTGCACCAGGAGTCGCTGCGCCACACCGACCTCGGTTTCGGCATGGACGCCGCCGGACACCAGGGCCACGAAATCGCGAGCCTTCATCTCAGCCTCACGGGTCATCTCCCAGGCCGCCGACCAGGCCAGCGTCCGGGGGAGCGGCTCGGCGATGTCGGCGATGCGGGTCAGCACCGTGGCGAGCGATTCCGGATCCAGCCGCAGCGAGCAGTAGGTCAGGTCGTCGTCATTGACCAGGATCAGCTTGCCGCGCGAAATCCCGACCAGCTCGGGGACTTCTGTAACCGGACCGGCGATGTCGAGTTCGACGCGGTGCACGCGGGTCAGCCTGCCGGAGCCGCTGTCGTCGTAGATGCCGATAGCCAGGCGGTGCACGCGCGTCTCACCGGCTCCTGGGGCGGCGCCCGACTGGGTGACGGCGAACCGGGTGAACGCACCGTCCGCGTCGACGTCGAAATCGGCACGCAGCGTGTTCAAACCCGTTGTCCGCAGCCACTGCCGCCCCCAGCCCGACAGGTCACGCCCCGAGGACTTCTCCAGCGCACCGAGCAGATCCTCGAAGGTGGCATTGGAGAACGCGTGGTCGCGGAAGTAGTCCCGCAGGCCGGCCAGGAACTGTTCCAGCCCTACGTAGGCGACCAGCTGCTTGAGCACCGATGCGCCCTTGGCGTAGGTGATGCCGTCGAAGTTGACCTCGACGGCAGCCAGGTCGGGGATGTCGGCCGCCACGGGATGCGTCGACGGCAGCTGGTCCTGCCGGTAGGCCCACGACTTCTCGACGTTGGCGAACGTCGTCCAGGCTTGCGTGTACTCCGTCGCGTCCGCCTGGCAGAGCACCGAGGCGAACGTCGCGAAAGATTCATTGAGCCACAGGTCATCCCACCACTGCATGGTGACCAGATCGCCGAACCACATGTGGGCCATCTCGTGCAGGACGGTCTCCGCGCGGCGTTCGTAGGAGGCCCGGGTGACCTTGGAGCGGAACACGTAGTCCTCGAGGAAGGTCACCGCGCCGGCGTTTTCCATGGCGCCTGCGTTGAACTCCGGAACGAACAACTGGTCGTACTTGCCGAACACGTACGGCGTGCCGAAGTTTTTGTGGTAGAAGCCGAAACCCTGCTTGGTCTGGGTGAAGAGCCGCTCGGCATCCATGAACTCGGCCAGCGACTTACGGCAGAACAGCCCGAGCGGGATCGTGCCGTGATCGTCGGAGTAGGCGTCGCGCCACACCGCGTACGGCCCGGCGATCAGTGCCACCAGATAGGTGCTCATCTTCGGAGTGGTCGCGAAGATGTGGACGGTTCCGCCTGCGGAAGGTTCGACGGAAACCGTCGCCCCGTTGGAGATCACCTCCCAGTGCGGCGGGGCGGTGACCCGGACGTCGAAGGTTGCCTTGAGGTCCGGCTGGTCGAAGCATGCGAACATCCGCTTGGCATCGGCGGTTTCGAATTGCGAGTAGAGGTACACCTCGTTGTCGACGGGGTCGACGAAGCGGTGCAAACCCTCACCGGTGTTGGAGTACAGGCAGTCCGCGTCGATGACGAGCACGTTGTGCGCGGCCAAACCCGGCAGAGCGATGCCGGTGGATTCGTCGTAGGCGGAGGTGTCGAGCGTGACGCCATTGAGCGTCGCGCTGCGAATGTCCTCGGCGGCGATGTCGATGTAGGTGTCGGCGCCGGCAAGCGCGTCGAACTCCACCGTCGTGGTGGACCGAAAGGTCCTTTCGCCGGGCCGGCCCTCACCGTCGGTGAGGTCGAGCTCGATGCGGTACTTGTCGACGGTGACCAGCGCGGCGCGCTCGACGGCCTGGTCGCGGGTGAGATTGGGAAGAGCCACCCGTCCAACCTATCGGCTGGCCGCCAGGTCGGTCCGGGCTACTGCCCCAAGCCGGGGAGGCCTGCGATCCCGCTCAGCGCGTTCAGACCGCCCAGATTGTCGTTCAGACCGCCCAGATTGTTCAGGATCGAGCCGTCACTGATCGACGACATCATCTGCGGGCAGTACATCTGGATGGCGATGCCAGTGAAGAACGACGCCATCTCAGGGGAGATGCCGTTGTTGTTGCCGCGCATCTGCGAGGCCACCGACGCGAAGTTCTTGCCTGGCTCGACGAGCATCGGGCACACCTGCTGTCCCAACTGGACGGCCGAGCCCGGGTCGTTGTAACCGATGCCGGCGTTGTTCAGGGCGTTCAAGAACGAGGAGTCGTTCGTGTCGGCCTGCGCGGGCACCGCTAGCGCGAGGCCGGCAGCGACGACGCTCACGGTCGTCAGGAAAGCACGTGCGGCCATAATTTCAGCTCCTCAGCTGTCACGCAGGGCACTTGCAGCGCCCTACTCACTTGGGAAACAGTGGTTTACCAGAGTCACAGGGACAACACGGTTCGATAAAAATCTGCACACTATGCGTTTCCTGTGCCACTTCCGTGACGTCGACATGCTTATCGCGAAGCACGGCGAGATGGTTACCCGCGTGCCGGAACATCTCGCTGTGGGCGCACAGTTGAGCTGAACGGAGTTCTGGCCCGGACCATCGAGAGGACGCATTGATGACTCAGAAGGATGTTGCAGGATTCTGGTTCGATCCGCTGTGCCCGTGGTGCTGGATCACCTCCCGCTGGATTCTCGAGGTGGAGAAGGTCCGTGACATCGACGTGCAGTTCCACGTGATGAGCCTGGCCGTCCTCAACGAAGGACGCGACCTTCCCGAGAACTACGTCGAGCTGATGAAGAAGGCCTGGGGCCCGGTCCGCGTAGCCATCGCCGCCGAACAACTCAAGGGCCCGGAGATCCTCGCCCCGCTCTACACCGCGATGGGCACCCGGATCCACAACCAGGACAACAAGGATTTCGACGCGGTCATCAAGGAGTCGCTCGAAGAAGTCGGCCTGCCCGCCGAGCTGGCGGAGGCGGCCACCACCGACAAGTACGACGAGGCACTCCGCAAGAGCCATCACGCGGGCATGGACGCCGTTGGAGAAGACGTCGGCACCCCGACCATCCATGTCAACGGCGTCGCGTTCTTCGGTCCGGTGCTCTCGAAGATCCCGCGCGGCGAAGAGGCCGGCAAGCTCTGGGATGCCTCGTTGACCTTCGCGTCGTATCCGCATTTCTGGGAGCTCAAGCGCACCCGCACCGAGCAGCCCGAGTTCGACTGACCGGGAGAGGTCGGGATCGGTGGGTCTGCGTGCCTGCAGACCCACCGATTTATTTGTAGGCGCAGCAAGTCGCCGATCGCCAACACCCGGGTGCGGGTGAGCGGCGCGTCGATGGCCGTTAGCCTCAATCCGTGGATCGACCTTGTTGAGGTGTTTCGGGGGTGATTTTGCCGGGCTTGCGGGTGTGTGCAGCCTGTAACCGCTGGTCTGTCCAGCTTTTCCTGTGTGCTCCGGTCGGGCCCTTGCGGCGGGTGGTCAGGTGGTGGTGGTCGGGGGTGGGCTGTAGCCGATGGTGTTGCGCCACAATGTGAGCCACTGCTGTGCCCACGGCCAGTGCGTTGGTAGGTGCAAGATGGGCCTGCGTTGGGGTCGGGCCAGGCGGGCCGCGATGGTGATGATG
>NZ_KB908257.1 GCF_000382405.1 Mycobacterium sp. 141 | reverse complement strand
AGCATGAGCGCCGATATTTCGACTACTGCCGCGTGGCAAGCTCTGATCCGTCATCACGACAAGATCGGTGAGACCCACTTGCGTGAGTTCTTCGCCGAGGATCCCGCCCGCGGTACCGAGCTGGTGTTGAACGTCGGCGACCTTTATATCGACTACAGCAAGCACCGCATCACCCGCGAGACGGTGAAGCTTCTGGTGGAGCTGGCCCGCACCGCGGAGCTGGAGCAGCACCGCGACGCCATGTTCTCCGGTGAGCACATCAACACCTCCGAGGACCGCGCCGTACTGCACACCGCACTGCGGTTACCCGCCAACGCCGAACTCACCGTGGACGGCCACGACGTGGTCGCCGATGTACACGATGTGCTCGATCGGATGGGTGCCTTCACCGACAAGCTGCGCTCGGGTGAATGGACCGGGGCCACCGGCAAGCGCATCACCACCGTCGTCAACATCGGCGTCGGCGGTTCGGACCTGGGCCCGGTGATGGTCTACGACGCGCTGCGGCACTACGCCGACGCGGGCATCTCGGCACGCTTCGTGTCCAACGTCGACCCCGCCCACCTGGTCACCACACTCGACGGACTCGACCCCGCCACAACACTTTTCGTCGTCTCCTCCAAGACCTTCTCGACACTGGAGACGCTGACCAACGCCACCGCCGCGCGACGCTGGCTGGTCAAAGCACTCGGCGATGCCGCAGTGGCCAAGCACTTCGTGGCGGTCTCGACCCACAAGAAGCTGGTCGACGAATTCGGCATCAACACCGACAACATGTTCGGCTTCTGGGACTGGGTCGGCGGCCGCTACTCGGTGGACTCGGCGATCGGCCTCTCGGTGATGGCCGTGATCGGCAAGGAACGCTTCGCCGAGTTCCTGGCCGGCTTCCACCTTGTCGACGAACACTTCCGCACCGCCCCACTGGAAGACAACGCCCCGGCACTGCTCGGCCTGATCGGCCTGTGGTACTCCAGCTTCTTCGGCGCACAATCACGCGCGGTCCTGCCCTACACCAACGACCTGAACCGATTCGCAGCCTACCTGCAACAGCTGACCATGGAATCCAACGGCAAATCAGTGCGCTGCGACGGCTCACCGGTGAGCACCGAGACCGGCGAAATCTATTGGGGCGAGCCAGGAACCAACGGCCAACACGCCTTCTACCAGCTGCTGCACCAAGGCACCCGGCTGATCCCCGCCGACTTCATCGGGTTCTCCCAACCCGTCGACGATCTCGCCACCGCCGACGGCGAAGGCAGCATGCACGACCTGCTGATGAGCAACTTCTTCGCCCAAACCCAGGTGCTGGCGTTCGGCAAGACCGCCGCCGAGATCGCCGCCGAAGGCACCCCCGCCGCAATCGTGCCGCACAAGGTCATGCCGGGCAACCGGCCCTCGACCTCCATCCTGGCCACCAAACTCACCCCATCAGTCGTCGGCCAACTGATCGCACTCTACGAACACCAGGTCTTCACCGAAGGCATCATCTGGGGCATCGACTCCTTCGACCAATGGGGCGTCGAACTAGGCAAAACCCAAGCCAAAGCACTACTCCCAGTCATCACCTGCGACGAATCCCCCACCAAACAATCCGACTCCTCAACCGACGCCCTAGTACGCCGCTACCGCGTAGAACGCGGACGCGCAAAATAACCCACTACACAAAACGCTTGGTGTACTTCGGCGGCAACAGTCGCAACACCTGGGTCAGCGGAGCCCACGGCCAGCGTGGCACCACTGCGCGCGCCTTTTCCTTCTCGATGGCATCGACCATCGCCCGCACACCCGTCTCGTTGTCGACCATGAGCATCGTGGAGTTCGCTCGCGCCGTCATCTCCGATTCGATGTAGCCCGGCTCGATCAGCGTCACCCGGATCGGTCCCTTGCCGTATTCGGCACGCAGCGATTCACCCAGAGAGGTCATGCCGGCCTTGCTCGCGCAGTACGCCGCCTTGGCGCCCGGGACCCCGCGGTTGCCGAGCACCGACGAGATCAGCACGAGGTGCCCGGAACCGGACTTCTTGAACATCTCCAACGCGGACTCGATCTGTACCAGGCCGGCAACAAGATTGGTTTCCAGCGTGGCCTTGTTGGCCCACGGCTTACCCTCACCGAGCGGCCAGCCCTTCCCGATGCCCGCGTTGACGATGACCCGGTCGATCCCGCCGAGTTCGTCGGACAGTTCACCGAACACCCTGGGCACGGCCTCGTGGTCGTTGACGTCCAGCTCCGCGACAACCACCTTGACGTGGGGATGCCGGTCGGCGAGCTCAGCCTTGAGTTCGTCGAGCCGCTCGATACGACGGGCGCACAACGCCAGGTCACGCCCCTTGGCCGCGAACTGTCGGGCCATACCGGCGCCCAGGCCCGAGCTGGCACCGGTGATGAGGATCTTCTGGCGGATCATGGCAGCAGGATAACCGAGTTAGACACCTACCAAAGAGCTGCCGGGATGAGCACTGCTACTTGAGCAACCGTGACATCCGGCGGTCGGCCAGCACTTTGCCACCGGTCTGGCACGTCGGGCAGTACTGAAAAGACTTGTCGGCGAACGCCACTTCCCGCACAGTGTCCCCGCACACCGGGCAGGGCAGCCCGGTGCGGGCATGCACGCGCAGCCCGGATCGCTTCTCGCCCTTGAGCGTCGCGGCCTGCTGTCCGACCGAGCGGGTCACCGCATCGGTGAGCACCGAGATCATCGCATCGTGCAGATCGGCCAACTGGGCCTCGGTGAGCTTGCTCGCGGTCGCGAAGGGCGACAGCTTGGCCACGTGCAGGATCTCGTCGCTGTAGGCGTTGCCGATCCCGGCGATCACCAACTGGTCGGTGATCACGTTCTTGATCCGGCCGCTCTCCCCCGCGAGTGCGGCGGCCAGACCGGCCTGATCGAGCGACAGCGCGTCAGGACCGAGTGCCGCGATCTGAGGCACCTCTGACGGATCGCGCACCACCCACACGGCAAGGCGCTTCTGCGTCCCGGCCTCGGTGAGGTCGAACCCCTCCCCGTCCAGATGCACCCGCAGGGCGATCAGCCCTTTGCCCGGCTTGAGCGGGGTGGGCGCCAGTTTGTTCGACCAGCGCAGCCAGCCCGCCCGCGACAGGTGAGTGATCAGATAGAGCTGACCGACCTGCAGACCCAGGTACTTGCCCCACCGAGCGGCTCCGGTAACGGTCTGCCCGTGCAGAGCGGACACCGGCGGGTCGAAAGTCTTGAGCACCGAGAGGGCAACCACGTCGACGCGCGTCACCACCCGTCCGGTGGCATGTCGACGTAGATGGTCGGCGAGGGCCTCCACCTCAGGTAGCTCGGGCACGCCTTCCAGTGTGTCAGGCCCACACCGAGCATGCTGGTATCCATGTCAGACCGGCCCGCGCCCAAACCGGTTTCCCACCCGCTACGAAACATCTTCGTGCTCAACAGCGGACCACGCCGATTCTCGTTCGCGCTGCGCGCAGCACTGTGCATGACGGTGCCAGTGCTCGTCGGCTGGGCGTTCGGCGACATCGCTGCCGGGCTGATCGCCACCATCGGCGGGTTCACCTCGTTGTACGGCAGTGGCAGGCCTTACCTCAACCGTGGCGTCTATCTCGGCGTGGTCGTGGTGTGCTTCGCCGCCGCGGTGGCGCTCGGAGACTGGGCGGCTGCCGCGCCGTGGCTGGCAGTGGGGACCGTCACCGTGATCGCGATGGTCGTCGTGCTGGTGTGCAACGCACTGGCCATCGGGCCGCCGGGCGCCTACCTGTTCGTGCTGGCCTGCGCTGCGGGCACCGGGGTGGCCACCACACACCTGACGCCGGCCCATCTCGCTGTGCTGGTGCTCGCCGGCGGCGCATTCGCCTGGCTGGTTCATATGGCGGGCGCGCTGACACGCCCGCGCGGCCCGGAGCGCGCCGCGGTTACGGCCGCAGCAACGGCGATCAGCGGGTACATCGAAACGATCGGCGGTGACGCTCATGCCGAAGCCGCCGCCCGGCACCGGGCCGCCACACTGCTGCACACCGCATGGATCACGTTGGTCACCTACCAGCCCGTGCAACCCAAACCCGATGACACTCTCTACCGCCTGCGGGTGGTGAACCGCCGTTTGCACGCGCTGTTCGCCGAAGCCATGCGCAGCGCCGACACCGGCCGGCCGTTGCCGTTCGACGGGGCGGAACTTGCGCGGCATCTGGCCACCGTGCCCGCCGACGCCTTCATCGACGACCATGGCGTGGAAGGGGTTCCGCTCGGTAGGCCCAGCGCGGCGGCGCTGCTGCGCCGGGCGGTGACCCCGGGTTCCAACTCCATGCGGCTGGCAGCCCGCGTCGGAATCGCGGTATTTATCGCCGGCGCCATCACCGGGGTGTTGGGAATCAGCCACGCTTACTGGGCGATGGCGACCGCAGTGCTGATGTTGCATCAGGGTTTCGATTGGCTGCGCACGGTACAGCGCGGCATCGAACGCACACTGGGTACCTGGCTGGGACTCGGCGTGGCCGGGGCGATCCTGGCGCTGCACCCGCAGGGAGCGTGGTTGGCCTTGGTGCTCGGCGCATTGCAGTTCACCATCGAGATGTGCGTGGTGCGTAACTACACTCTTGCCGTCATCTTCATCACGCCCGCGGCGCTGACCATCGCGTCGGGTGGCACGCCGGTCGCCGGTCTCGGTGCGCTACTACTGGCACGTGGGGGTGACACGCTGATCGGTTGTGCCGTCGCCCTTTTGGTGTATTGGCTGACCGAGCGCGGTCGCCCTCCGGCCGGATTGGCGACCGCGATCTCGGGCACGGTGACCGCCATCGAGTCGACAGTGCGCCATCTGGCGACCGGCGACGTCACCACCGCCCAAGCCCGTACCGACCGCAGGGATCTGCAATTGCGCGCGATGGCGATGCTGCCCGCCTACGACGTCGGCGTCGGCGGATCACCGTCGCAACGTGCTGCGGCCGAACGCATGTGGCCGACGGTGGTGGTCGCCGAGCAACTCGCCTACCGCACCCTGGCAGCGTGTTGGGCATTGGAACACGACGGCAACACCGCGGCGGCCGCCGACACCGCCGCCGACCTGACCGAACAGGTCTCAGCGCTCGGGTTGCCAGACCAGGGACAGTAGCCAGCTGACGATCGACAGCACGATCGCCGCCCAGATCGCGGTCCACCAGAATTCGTTGATCTGCAGGCCCCAGTGGGTGGTGCTCTCGGTGATCCGGGACGTGATCCACAACATGAGTGCATTGATCACGATGTGGATGAGTCCGAGGGTCAAGATGTACAGCGGGATCGAGAGTATCTGCACGATCGGTTTGATGATCGCGTTGACCACACCGAAGATCACCGCGACGACGAAGATGATGCCGACGCGCGCCACGGTCGTGTTTCCACCGACAAAACTCATCCCCGGCACGATCAGCGTCACGATCCACAGTGCGAGCCCGGTCAGCCCGGCGCGCAACAGAAATGACGTCATGACTGTCAGTCTGCCGATCGGAGCAGGTAGGTGTCCATGATCCAGCCGTGGCGTTCGCGCGCTTGGGCCCGCGCCGCAACGATCTGTTCCCCCACCTCGCCGACGCGGCCGGCGACGAGGATCTCCTCGGGCGTGCCCAGATAGGCGCCCCACCAGATCCGGGTCTGCCGCGGGCAATCCTGGAACGAGCATTCGGCGTCGAGCATCACCACCGCGGCGCCGGAGAGGCCCTCCTCGCGCAACCGGCGCCCCGTGGTTATCAGCACCGGCTCGCCGATGTCGTTGAGCGGGATACGGTGCCGTGCCGTCAGCGCCTGGATGGCGGTGATTCCGGGAATGACGTCGTAGTCGAATTCCACCTGCTCGGCGACCCGGTCGAGGATGCGCAGCGTGCTGTCATACAACGACGGGTCACCCCAGACCAGAAAGGCGCCGACGCCGTCGGGCCCGAGTTCGGTCTCGATCGCCTGCGCCCAGATGCCGGCCCGCTCGGCATGCCAATCGGCGACTGCACTGGTGTACTCCCCGGTGGTCGCGCGCGGCGGATCGATCAGCTCGACGAACCGGTACCCGGGTGCCCCAGGTGTGGATTTGATGAACCGTTCGCAGATCGACCGCCGCAGCGCAACCAGCTCGTCGGCGCCTCGCCGCGGCGCCTTGTCCATCGCGAAGAACACCTGGGTGTCATTGAGTGCGGAAACCGCTTGTGCCGTGACGTAGTCGGGGTCGCCCGCGCCGATACCGATGACGTGGATGTGGCGCACATCCGAAGGGTAACGATCTGACCACGCCGGAAAGTATGCGGTACCGTGGGTATTGACTAAACGTTGCGAGTGACCCTACTTTCGATGAGCAGCTTCGCTCCGAACAGTCGAAGGGACGTCCACGGTGACAACTTCGGTCAGGGCGGCCAACGCCGCCACACGTGAGGAGTTCTCCGAGCGCCTGCTCAAGGGCTCGGTGCGCAAGTCCTATGCGCCCGTCGTCGACATCGACTGGGATGCACCCCTGGAGCCCGACAAGTATTACCTGCCTCCGAAGACGGTGTCCCTGTATGGAACCCCGTTGTGGGAGCGCATGTCCCGCGCCGAGCAGATCGAACTGTCACGTCAGGAGCTGGTCAACACACTCTCGGCCGGCATCTGGTTCGAGAACATCCTCAACCAGGCGCTGCTGCACAAGATCATGCATCAGGACCCCACCGCCCGCGCCACCCACTACGAGCTCACCGAGTTGGGCGACGAGACGCGGCACATGGTGATGTTCGGCAGGGCGATCGAGAAGGTGGGCGCCAAGCCCGTCCGGCCGCGGCTGTACCAGCGGATGATCATCAACGCGCTGCCGTTCGCGTTCCGCGGTTCCTTGCTGTGGGTGGCCGCTCTGATCGGCGAAGAGATCTTCGACTCCCTGCAGCGGCAAATGATGGACGATCCGGAATTGCAGCCAATAATCCAGCGCCTCATGCGAATTCACGTCACCGAGGAGGCCCGCCACATCCAGTTCGCCCGCGACGGGCTGCGCAAGCGCACTCCGACGATGCCCTGGATCACCCGCGTGTGGGTCGGCAATCTCAACGGGGTGGGCGGGCTGTTCTTCCGCTTCCTGTTCACCAACAAGGTGCAATACCGCCGGGTCGGCCTCGATGCCCGCGCGGCCCGCAAGATGGCGCGGGCCAGCGCACACCGGCACGAGACCCAGATCGCCGGGTTTGCCCCGTTGGCCGCCTTTCTGGAGGAAGTCGGGTTGATGGGCCCGATCGCCCGACGGCTGTGGCGCCGCACCGGGTTCCTGCCCGCCACCATGGTGCGTGGCATCACGACATCCCCGAGCTCGACCGTCGAAGCCGACGACGACGTATACGACGGCGCGGCAACACTGCAGATCGCCGACGGCGAGCATCCTGTGCATGTGCGTCTGACCGGACACGTGGACCCGATCGACGGCCGATACCATTGGCGTGGAACGATTCTCGATGCACCAGCCGTTGCCCCCGGTCCGGTCCGGCTGACGATCGACACCCGGTGCGTGGACGCCCGGATCACCGAACACACCGCACAGGGCACCTACTCGATTGCCGGTGTCGGCATGCCGCCGTTCAGCCTGCCGAACGTGGAGATCACCGTCGTCGAGTAAATGCAGCGTTCCTGACACGCGTGGTGCGCACCTGAAAATCCTGTCGTGTCACGACGCGTCGCCCCGGCGTAGTTTGGGTACACACGCACAAAGGCTGCGCTATGACAGACACAGACAGGGCAACAGGAGTGGTCGCGGTCGGCGCATCTGCCGGCGGCGTGGAGCCGTTAACCCGTTTGTTGGTGGCCAGCCTGACACCGGACCTCTCCTACGCCATTCTGGGGGTCCTGCACATGCCTGCCGACGCGCCGAGTGTGTTGGCCAAGGTTCTCGATCGCGCCGGATCGCTGCCTGCGGCGACGGCATTGACCGGCACCGCACGGGAGCCCGGTGCCATTTACGTTGCCGCACCGAATCGCCACCTGCTGGTCTATGACCATCAGACGGTGCTGGCCGAAGAACCAACCGAGAACGGACATCGGCCGGCGACCAACGCGCTGTTCCGGTCCGCAGCACTTTGCCTTCGGGCCGCGCGTGATCGGTGTACTGCTTTCGGGCGTGCTCGACGACGGCGTCCTCGGCTCTGCAGCCATCCAGTCCAAGGGCGGCACCACAATCGCACAAACTCCGACCGACGCTTTGTTCCCTTCGATGCCGGCCAACGCCGTCGAAGCGGGTGTGATCGATCATCAAGCCGATGCGGCTGATATGAGCGGTCTCATCAAACAGCTCACCGGGCGGGTTATCGAGGAGCGCGAGATGGAACGCGACAACTCCATGGAGCTGGAGAACAGAATTGCGATGGCGAAACCGTTTTCGACCGACTTCGACACCGAGAGTCGCGTCGGCCACGGCTGGACGGCCGAAGCCCTTTTGCAGGCCCGCAATGGGGAAATGCAGAGCGCGCTGTGGATCGCACTGCGCAGCCTGCAGGAGAAGGCGAAGCTCTCCCGGCACCTCGTGGAGCAGACGGGACCCGGCCAGCTGGCCGACCGGTACCACGAGGTCGCCGACGAGGCCGAGCACGCCGTCTCGGTGCTCAGCGAGCGACTGTCGGCGTCAATCCCGCACCTGGAGCACGGCGGTGGCTAGCTCGCACAGCCCGATGGCCGTGTCGACACGTGCGTGGGGCAACAGCCAGCTACTCAGCGTCGACGGCGTCCTGGACCGTACGACGTATCGAGAACTGCGCGACGCTGTCATAAAGACGGCGTTGGACGAGCCGATGTCCGTTATCGTCGACGTCACCGAGCTGCAGGTTGCCGCCGAGTCCGCCTGGTCGGTGTTCACCAGCGCGCGCTGGCACGTCAGCGTCTGGCCGGACGTGCCGGTGATCTTGGTGTGTGGGCACGCTGCCGGTCGCAGGGCCATCAAGAGAAACGGCATCACCCGATACGTTCCGCTGTATGCCACCGCCGAATCGATATGCTCGGCGCTCCAGTCCGACGGTATCGGGCCACAGCGTCGGCGAGCCTGCGTTCAGTTGCCAGCGGTGCATTCCAGCTTGCGTCGGTCGCGGCAGCTGGTCGCCGAGTGGTTGACGAACTGGTCGCAAATCGACCTTGTTCCGGTGGCCGCCATCGTGGTCGAAGTTCTGGTCGAGAACGTCCTGGAGCACACCCTCAGTGCCCCGCGACTCATAGTCGAAAGCCGGGGCGACGCCGTCACCATCGCGGTCGCCGACGACAGCCGGGCCCCGGCGGTTCGGCATGAGGATCCCTGCCGCGGCGGCGACACGGTCTCGGGACTCGCAGTGCTCGCCGCGTTGGCCCGTGCGTGGGGCAACACGCCGTCACCAGCAGGCAAGACCGTATGGGCCGTGCTTGGTCCCGAGAATTCGCTGTAACCGCGGGTAGTGTTCACCACCCTGACGACGGTGTTCAACACGATCTTGATCAATGTCACGTCGTTCTTTCAGGACCCGGAGGCCTGGGAGTTCGTGCGCACGGACGTCACCGGCCTCGAACGCTCGTCAAAGCCGTCAACCGGCGGGGCAGGAAAACTCGAATCAGGGTCGCCGTTAACGGTCGGCGACATCGGTCGCGCGATCTGCAGTCACGATCTCCTGCGCAACGTCGACGAGAGGGGTGTTGGAATTCTGGGACAACCGTTTGAGCACCTGAAAGGCCTGGACCGCGTCGATCTTGAAGCGTTCCATCAGCATGCCTTTCGCCTGACCGATGATGTCGCGAGAGGCCAACGCGCTGCGGAACTGTTCATCCCGACGGAGCAGGTTCCACGCAAGGGCGGCGTGGGTGGCGACGATCAGACCGGATTCGACGGCCTCGACATCGAAGGCATATGCGCGCTCGGAATAGAAATTCAATGCGCCCATCGTCTGGTGGTCGGCATAGAGCTGAAAGGCCATAATCGAGCGGATCGGTGTTTCCTCACGCGTATCCCGACAGTAGGCGGGCCAGCGCTGCTCTGTCTCGATGTCATCGATCTTGATGATGTGCTGCTCCCACGCTGCACTTAGGCACGGCCCCTCACCGGATAGTTGCTGAAACTTGTCCAGAAGGGCTGGATATTCGCTGGTCGCTGCGGCGGTGTGCAGCTTGCCGTCACGCGATGCGATGGTGATGCCGGCGTGCTGAGCGGCCGGGATATAGCTGACGCCACTCTCGGTGAGCTCACCCAGGACGGCGTCGACTTCGGCGGGCGGAGACTGCTGGATATCGCGGATCAGCTCACTGATCTGCAAGGCAATAACCGCATGTGGGGTATCTGTCATGGAATTCGCTCCCATCCCCCGCGAGCGACGGGAGCGTCGCAAGAGGCAGTCAGGCCAATCGTAGTCCTTCACCCTCAACGGGCGACCCGCGCGACTTCTAGAATAGGTTCTCGTATATAGGCATACGGTGCACTTATGCCGAGGCGATGACCGATTCCCGCCGAGCGTAACTTCGCTCACTTTCGCATTCAAAATGCAAAGTAAGTTGATGGAACATCAGAAGCCCGGTTAGCGTTGTAGCCGCCGTTCTCGCCGATGCTGCCCGAGAGCTCCTGTGCGCCGTCCTACCGGAGAACCGCCTCGCATGACGACTTCCCTCAACCGCCCGTCGGCGCCCGTGTCCGTCGTCGCAACCGACCCCACCGTGCGCCGGCTTGCCGTGGTCGCCCTCGCACTCGGTGGTTTCGGCATCGGCACCACCGAGTTCGTGGCCATGGGACTGCTGCCCGATATCGCGTCGAGCTTCGGGATCACCGAACCCACCGCCGGTCACGTCATCTCTGCATACGCTCTCGGCGTTGTCGTGGGTGCACCGGTCATCGCGGCCGTCACCGCGCGGCTGCCGCGTAAGGCGCTGCTGCTCGGCCTGATCACCGTGTTCACGCTTGGCAATCTGGCCAGCATGGTGGCGCCGTCGTACCCGACACTGGTCGCAGCCCGCTTCGTCGCAGGCCTGCCGCACGGCGCGTTCTTCGGTATCGCCGCCCTGGCCGCTGCTCACCTGATGGGCCCGCAGAACCGGGCCAAGGCAGTCGCCCACGTGCTGTCCGGCTTGACCATCGCCACGGTGCTCGGTGTACCGATTGCCTCCTGGCTCGGCCAGGCGCTGGGTTGGCGCAGCGCGTTCGGCCTGGTGGTCGCCATCGGGATGGTCACGCTGGCCGCGCTGTGGTTCTGGCTACCCGACCATCTGCGCACCATGCACGTCACCAGCCCACTGACCGAGCTCGGTGCGCTGCGCCGGCCCCAGGTCTGGCTGGCTGTGCTGATCGGCATGATCGGATTCGGCGGGATGTTCGCCGTGTACACCTACATCAGCACCACGATGACCGATGTGGCGGGGCTGTCACGCACCCTGGTTCCGGTGGCGCTCATGGTGTTCGGCCTCGGCATGGTGGTCGGCAACCTGGTCGGCGGCCGGTTGGCCGACACGTCGGTGGTTCGCGCGCTCTACCTGTCCCTCGGCGCTCTCGGGGTGTTGCTGACGGTGTTCGTGGCGGCCGCGCACAACCCATGGACCGCGCTGCTGGCGCTGTTCGGGATCGGCGCGTCCGGCTCCGCAGTGGG
The DNA here is from genome assembly GCF_000382405.1 of Mycobacterium sp. 141. Classification (GTDB taxonomy): domain Bacteria; phylum Actinomycetota; class Actinomycetes; order Mycobacteriales; family Mycobacteriaceae; genus Mycobacterium. Next base: position 394,458 of record NZ_KB908257.1, on the reverse strand, counting down.
ACCGGCGTTGCAGACGCGGTTGATGGACGTGGCCCACGACGCGCAGACGCTCGCCGCGGCACTCAACCACTCCGCCCTCAACGTCGGCAATGCCACCGGTGCCTGGGTCGGCGGTCTGGTCATCGCGGCGGGCTACGGCTACACCGCTCCCGCCGCTGCGGGTGCGATCCTGGCGGTCGGCGGCCTGCTTGTGCTCACCGCGTCGGTGGCACTGCAGCGCCGCAGCCTTATTCCTCGATGATGTGGACCGCTGCCTCTTCCGCAGAGGCCGCGCCACCATCGATGCCGACGTCACTGCCGAGCAGCTCCGCCTCGTCATCCTCACCGAAGCCTGCATTGGGCGCGACGAGGCGGCCAGACCGACGGTCCCCGACTTCGTCATCGCCGGCCTGCTCGTCGGGATAGTCGTCATCGTCGAGCTGCATCGCCGGGTCGGGTTCCTCCTCGGCCAGCAGCTCATCGAGGCTCTCGTGGTCGCGGGGTTCCCGCCAGCGGTCCGGAGGCGTGTAGCCCTCGTCGAGCAGATCGTCTACGCCCCGGTTTATCAGGGCGTCCTCCTGAGTCAACTGGTCATCGTCATCGACGCTGTATTCATCAGCGCCGTCGTCGCGCCTACTCATGCATCAAACGATGTCACAGTTCGCGCTTCCCGGTGGTGGGCGCCACGCTAGCTGAGAAGCGCCTGGAACCCGCGGCGAGGTCGGCGCGTCGGTGCAGCACCGACTGCCGCACTGCCTATTCTTGGCGGATGATCGGCCAGGCGCTGGAAAAGTGACGACCGACGATGTCGTGGTCATCTACACCGACGGCGGATGCCGACCGAACCCTGGTCCGGGTGGCTGGGGTGCAGTGTTGCGGCACGGCACGCGCGTTCGCGAAATGTTCGGCGGGGATTCCGGAGTCACCAGCAACAACAGGATGGAGCTGACGGCGCCCATCATGGCACTCGAGGCGCTCACCAGGCCCGTGGTTGTGCACCTCCACACCGACAGCACCTATGTACGGAACGGCATCACCAAGTGGGTGCTCAGCTGGGAACGCAACGGCTGGATGACCGCCGCGAAGCAGCCCGTGAAGAACGTCGACCTCTGGCAGCGGCTGCAGGCCGCCTGCGCGCGGCACCAGGTCGAGTGGTTCTGGGTGAAGGGGCATGCGGGTATCGCCGACAACGAGTTGGCCGACGAACTGGCAACCCGAGGACTGGAAGAAGCTGTGGCCCTGGCCACCGTTCGCTGACGGTTTGCGACCGTCAGCGAATTCACGGTGCCCCGGGATAACGCCTAGTTCGTCGACGGTGGAGGTGGTTGGGGTTGGAAGGGTGTGTACCACCACCAGTCGGCGTATTCGCCAGGTGGGTCCGGGGCAGGGTGGGACGTCGGGTGGGGGTGTGGTGGGTGGACGGGCCAGCGACCCGCCGTGCAGTGCTCGACCGTTACTGTCGGTGACAGTGAGCCGGTGCGCGGGTCCGGTGAGGGTGATGTCGCCGCGGTGGTGTGCCCGATGGTGGTGCGGACAGAGCAACACCAGGTTTGTCGCAAGTCGGGAATCTACCCCCATGACGGACTGGCTCACCGAGCGTGCACCCAGTGCGAAAAACCACAAAGAAAATCGCAGTGTGTGCACGTTGGACGCGGATTTGCTCGGGCGGCGCAGTGCCCTCGGCTTGGTGACAAGCCGGGAAACTTACTCGCTGTCGTTGTTCCTAGATCGGGAGGCGACGAATGCGTATCGTCTGCTCGCCGAGCACTACGATTGCACCCTGCATGAGGTCGTCCTGGACGACGGCAAGGTTGTCGATGAGCAGACCGGCCCTGTTCAGCGGCTCGTCGACCGACGGCACGCCGTATCAGGACAATCGACGGTGCCGTCGCGCCGGACCGAGCCAGCAAAGTGCCGAAATCTGTATCGGCGCTGACCAACACGCGGCCCCTCGGCTGCTGCCAACGCGAGGACCACATCATCGGTCGCACTGCCCAATCCACGATCACGAACATGGACGACGTCCTGACCGGCCTCGATGAGATCATCACAGAAGGGTCCGACAAATCCGGACCGCTACAACCCGGACGCCCGCACGGTTGTGATTGTTACTCGCTTGCCGGGTTGTGACGCAGCACGGGATCACTCCCACACGACCTCTTGCGGCGTCTTGTCCGGACGCAAACCGCGCCAGCTCGGCTGGCGTAGCCGATTGTCGGACGTCCGTTCGCTGTAGCGGACCTCCCCGACCAATTCTGGGCGCACGAATGTCACGCCCCGGGCATCGAGCGTGGGAAGTGGTGCGTTGAAAGGTGATTCGTCGGTGTGCAACGGGGCCAGCAGTTTTTTCAGCTTGGCCAGATCGTTCTCGGTGAATCCGGTACCGACCCGGCCGGCGAACTGCAGCCCGCCTTCGGCTGGAATGCCGAGCATGAGGGCGCCGATACCGCTGGTGCGCCCGCCCTCGCCTTGGCGCCAGCCGCCGATCACCACTTCCTGGGTATTCCAGATTTTGTCCTTGATCCATGAAGCCGACCGTCGACCCGGTTGATAGGTGGCGTCGCGCTTCTTGGCAACCACCCCTTCGAACCGCTGCTCCCGGGCATGGTTCATGGCTTCCGGCCCGTCACCGGGCAGCAGCGGCGGCACGATGAGCCCACCACCGGCAGCCAACGCCTCCAGCAGCCGTCGGCGGTCACTGTATTTCACGCGCAACAGCGATCTGCCGTCGAGCAGCAGAATGTCGAAGGCCCAGAACTCGATCCGCGTGGATCGCACCCGATTCTGCATCGCAGCAAAACTCGGCACCCCGGTGTCGTCGAGGGCCACGACCTCGCCGTCGAGAATCACGTGATGGTCGGCGAGATCGGCTGCCAGCGCCTGCAATTGCGGATACTCACCCGTGACGTCGCGTCCACTGCGCGACCGGAGCTGCAGGTGCCCGTGGTCGGCATCCACCAACAGACGGTAGCCATCCCATTTGCCTTCGAAGGCCCACTGGGATTGCTTGAGTTTGTCGACGGAGCCTTCGGTGGCCAGCATCGGGGCGAAATCCTGGAGCTGTACCCGCGGCTGATCTTTCATCCGGTGCGCGAGCCAGTTCTTGCCCTCGGTCTGGATGAGCGCGTACCGGCCTTCGATACGTCTGCCCCGCAGGGTGAAGATCACCTCACCGTTTTTGGCGTCAGGGGCTTCAGAATCAGCGGGCACCCGGAACTTCTCGGCCTCATACGTTCCCGCGTCCCAGATGATCATGTTGCCCGCGCCGTACTCCCCTTTCGGGATCGTGCCGTGAAAGTTCAGGTACTCCAGCGGGTGGTCTTCGGTATGCACTGCAAGGTGATTCACCGAGGTGGTCTCGGGCAGATTCTTGGGGACAGCCCAGCTCACCAGAACGCCGTCGTGTTCGAGCCGCAAGTCGTAGTGCAGGCGCCGCGCATGGTGTTCCTGAATCACGAACCGGTCGTTGTTACCCGTCGCGGCAATACCTTTGGGTACGGGCTCGGGTGTCTTGGCGGCATCGCGCATGCTGCGGTAGGTCGTCAGCTTGTCGGCAACTGGTGCGTCCTCGTCCAACCCCGCCAGCAGATCCCCGAGTTCGGAAACCCGTTGCAACACTTCGTCGAACCGTAGGTGGTGCAACTTCGGGTCGGCGATCTCGTCCCACGTCCGCGGCGCAGCGACGGTCGGGAACTCCCGGCCCCGCAGGGAATACGGCGCGATGGTGGTTTTGGCCGCACTGTTCTGGCTCCAGTCCAGGAACACCTTGCCGGCCCGCAGGCTCTTGGTCATGGTCGCCGTCACCAACTCGGGCCTGGCATGTTCCAGCTGCTGGGCCACCCGCCGGGCGAGCACCGATGCACCGTGGGAGCTGACGGGTTCGGCCAGCGGCACATACAGGTGCAGCCCCTTGCTGCCGCTGGTCAACGGGTACGTCGTCAGGCCGATATCGCCCATCAACTCACGCACCGCTTGCGCCACCTCGCACATCTGGTGCATCGTGACACCCTCACCGGGGTCCAGATCGAATACGATCCGCGTCGCCGGTCCGACCTGCCCCTCGACGAATCGCCATTGCGGCACATGCACTTCCAGCGCGGCCTGCTGCGCGATCCAGGCCAGCCCCTCGCGGGTGTCGATGATCGGGTAGGTCGTGATCCCTGATTTGTGCACGATGGTGCCGCGCGCCAGCCAGTCCGGGGCCGACGACGCGAGCTGTTTCTCGAAGAACGACGGCTCGGCAACCCCGTTGGGCCAGCGTTTGCGAGTCACCGGGCGGCCGGCGATGTGCGGCAGCATGACCTCGGCGATGCTGAGGTAGTAGTCGAAAACCTCGGCTTTGATGGTACCGGTGGCGGGATAGAGCACCTTGTCGGGATTCGTCAGCCGAACCCGCTCGTAGCGCTCCATGACGCCAGGCTAGATGCGTGCACCCGTCTCCGGGTGGAACAGGTGCACGACACCGTCGGGATGCTTGCGCAGCCGCACCGTCTCGGCCAGCTTGGGTGCGGTCCGCGGATTGCACCGGGCCACCAGCTCCACACCCGAACCCGAACCGGCGTGGGTGTAGACGTAGGCCTCGCTACCGAGGTCCTCGACCAGGTCGACAACCACCTCCACGCCGCCGGCGTCGACGATCTCCAGTTGTTCGGGTCGGATACCGATGGTGACCTCGGACAACCCGTTCAACCGGGTGAGCTGCTCGCGTTCCAGCTCCAGCGTCGAGTTCTCCCCGACCCGGACGCCGTCGGTGACGACGGGCAGCTTGACGAGGTTCATCGCGGGCGATCCGATGAAACCGGCGACGAATTCGTTGACCGGCTTGTCGTACAGCTCTGACGGAGCAGCGAACTGCTGCAGCTTTCCGTTGCGCAGCACCGCGACTCGGTCCCCCATGGTCATGGCTTCGACTTGATCGTGGGTGACATACACGGTGGTGGTGCCCAGCCGACGCTGCAGTGCGGCGATCTGGGTGCGGGTCTGCACGCGCAGCTTCGCGTCGAGGTTGCTCAAAGGCTCGTCCATGCAGAACACCTGCGGCTCGCGCACGATGGCGCGCCCCATGGCGACGCGCTGGCGCTGACCGCCGGACAGCTTGGCGGGCCTGCGGTCCAGGAACTGCTCCAGGTCAAGCAGTTTCGCGGCTTCCTCGACCTTGCGGCGCCGCTCGTCAGCAGGTACACCCCGCAGTTTGAGCGCGAAGCCCATGTTCTCGGCGACGGTCTTGGTCGGGTACAGCGCGTAGTTCTGGAACACCATCGCGATGTCGCGGTCCTTGGACGGTACCCCGGTCATGTCCTTGCCACCGATCTCGATGGCGCCTTCGTCGATGTCCTCGAGCCCGGCCAGCATCCGCAGCGCGGTGCTCTTGCCGGATCCGGACGGGCCGACCAGCACCACGAATTCGCCGTCGGCGATGTCGAGGTTGAGCGAGTCGACCGCGAGCTTGTCCGAGCCCTCGTAGATGCACGAGGCGTTGCGGTAGGTGATTGCAGCCATGAGAAACTCCTGTTTTGACTTTCCGTTTACTTGATCGCGCCGAAGGACAGTCCACGGACCAGTTTGTTCTGCGCGATCCAGCCCGCGAGAACCACCGGAAGCGCGGCCATCGTCGCCGCCGCGCACAGCTTGGCCCAGTACAGGCCCTCACCCGCGATGAAGCCGACGAGGAACACCGGCATGGTCTGGGCTTGCACCGCAGTGAGATTCACCGCGAAGAAGAATTCGTTCCAGGCGAAGATGACGCAGATCAGCGCCGTGGCCGCGATCCCGGGTGACACCAGCGGCAGGATCACCTCCCGCACCGAACGCCAGGTGCTGGCGCCGTCGAGGCTCGCGGCCTCCAGGAGTTCGCCGGGCACCTCGAGGAAGAACGACCGCATCATCCACACCGCGATCGGCAGGTTCATCGAGGTGTACAAGATGATCAGGGCCCAGATGTTGTCCAGCAGGCCGATGTTCGAGACGATGACGTACAGCGGGATGATCGCCGCGACGATCGGCAGCATCTTGGTGCTCATGAAGAAGAACAGCGCGTCCTGGGTCTTGCGCACCGGTTTGAGGGAGAGCGCGAACGCCGCCGGAATACCCAGCGCCAGAACGAGGACCGTCGACACCGTGGTGGCATAGAGCGAGTTGAGCAGGCTGGTGCCGACGCCGTTGGCGAAGACGGCCTTGAACTCGTCGAGGGTGGGGACGAAGAAGAGCTTCGGGGTGGTGGTGTAGGCGTCGACCTCTTGTTTGAAGGCGGTCAGCACCATCCAGAACACCGGGAAGAAGAAGCCCAGGCCAACGATCCAGGCCACCACGCCCCACGGATCGAACTTGCGCCGCTTGACCTTTGCCGGGCTCGCAGCCTTCTCGTGTGTCGCGTTCGTCGTGACGGTACTCATCAGGCCGCCTCCTCCTTGCCCGTGAACGATTTGAAGATCAGCCGCAGTGCGAAGCTCGCGATGATCATCGTGAAGATCACGACCACGACGCCCATCGCTGCCGCCTGGCCGATGTCGAAGCCCAGGAAGGCACGCTGGTAGATGTAGAACGGCAGGTTCGCGCTCGCGGTACCCGGCCCGCCCTGGGTCATCATGTAGATCGCGTCGAAGGTGTTGACCAGGTAGATCGCGCCGAGCACGGTGCCCAACTCGATGAACCGGCGCAGGTGCGGCAGCGTCAGCTCACGGAACAGCTGGAACGCGCCGGCACCGTCGACCCGGCCCGCTTCGAGGATGTCGCGCGGCATCGACTGCAGGCCCGCCAGGATCAGCAGCATCATGAACGGGGTCCACTGCCACACCAGGGCGATGATGATCGAGGTCAGCGGGAACTGGCTGACCCAGTCGACGTGTTTGAGCCCCAGCGGGGACAGCACCCAGTTGATGATGCCGAACACCGGGTCGAGCATCGCGGTCTTCCACATCAACGCCCCCGCAACGGGTGTCACGAGGAACGGGGTGATCAGCAGCGTGCGCACCACGCCACGGCCCAGGAAGACCCGGTCGAGCAACAGCGCCAGGATCAGCCCGAGTACCACCGAGATCAGCACGGTCGCAGCGATGATCCATACGGTGTTGATCGCGACCTGCCAGAACGTGCCGTCTCTGATGACGTCGAGGTAGTTCTGCAGCCCGACGAAATGCCGGGACCCGGGCCGCACCAGGTTCCACGACAGCGTCGAGTAGTACAGCGTGAACAGAAACGGAATCTGGGTGACGACGATCATGAAGATCAGCGCCGGCAGCAGAGGCCCGCGGCGGCGCCAACCCTCAGCGCGCGAAAACCCGGGATCCTGCTTCTGTTTGATCCGTGCGACGTGCTCGGCCTCGGTCAGCGCATCGGCTGCGGCCGGTAACTGACTGGTTGTCATGGCTTCTCCTGATAGGTCTCGCCGACGACTTCTGCGTACTTCTGCGACTGTTCCAGCGCGTCGGAGACGGACTTCTGCCCGGCGATCGCCGCGCTGATCTGCTGGCTGACCCGGGTTCCGAGGTCCTGGAATTCCGGGATGGCCAGGAATTGCACGCCCGTGTAGGGCACCGGCTGCACGGTGGGCTTGGCGGGGGTGGCACCCTCGATCGAGTCGAGCGTCACCTGACCGAACGCCTTTGCCGCTTCTTTATATTGGGGAATCTGATAGGTCGACAGCCGACTTCCCGGTGGTACCCGCGCCCACCCCAGCTGCTCGCCGACCAGCTTGATGTAGTTCTGGTCGGTCATCCAGGAGATGAATCTCCATGCGGCGTCCGGCTTGTCGCTGCTCTTGGGGATTCCCAGCGCCCAGGTGTAGAGCCAGCCGGAGTTGGGCTTCTCGACCGTCGGCGCCATCGCGTAGCCGACCTTGCCGACCACCTTCGACGATGCGGGATCCTCCAGCACCGACACCGCCGACGTCGCGTCGTACCACATCGCGGCCCGGCCCTGGGCGAACTGCGTCGCGCACTCACCGAAACCGCTTGTCGCCGCGCCGGGTTCACCGTGGTTGCGGACGAGGTTGACGTAGAAGTCGACTGCCTTCTCGACCTCGGGGCTGGTGAGCTGGGCGTTCCATTTCTCGTCGTACCAGCGCCCACCGAAGGTGTTGATCACGGTGTCCAGCGGGGCCAGCACCTCACCCCAGCCGGGCTTGCCGCGCAGGCAGATGCCCACCATGTCCGGACCGTCAAGTTTGGCCGCGGCATCGGCGACCTGCTGCCAGGTCGGGTTGTGCGGCATCTCGATGCCGGCCTGCTCGAACAGGTCCTTGCGGTACATCAGGAACGAGGATTCGCCGTAGAACGGCACCGCGTACATGTTGCCCTTATACGACAGTGATTCGCGCAGCGACGGGATGAAGTCGTTCTCGTCATAGCCCGGCGTATTGCGTGCGTAGTCGGAAAGGTTGACCAGCCAGCCGTTTTCGGCCCATTGCGGAGCCTCGTAGTTGCTGATCATCACGACGTCGAACTCGCCGCCGCCCATCGCGGTGGACGCGGTGATCTTGGCGCGGGCCTGGTTCTCCGACAGCGTGACGAACCGTAGCTTGATGTCGGGGTTGGCGGCCTCGAACCGGTTCGCCAGCGAGCGGGCGTCGGTCATCTGGGAGTTCGACACCATCGCGATCGTCACGGTCTGATCGGTGGCGCCGAGCGAGCCGGCCCCGGCACAACCGGCCGTCAGGGCCAGGCCGGCCGCCGCGACGACCGCGGCCAACTTCCTTGCGAATCTCATGGCAACCTCATTTCTGCGCCAACAGCCAACGGGCGCAATCGATATCGCATACCAGGAGCCGGGCCAACTTGCCGCGCAGGGCTCCGAGTACGGCCTGGTACTTACCGGCGCCGCCGGACACCAGAATGGTCTTCTCGCAGGTGCGGATGTCTTCCAGCGGCACCGACATCGCGCGTTGCTGAAGTTCGTGGTGGACGGGCTCACCATGGGCGTTGAAGAAACGGCCGCCGATCTCGCCGACGGCACCTTGACTGACCAGTTCGTCGAGCATCCGGATGTCCAGGAAGCTGCCTTCGAACAACGTGGTCGAGGTCGACACTGCGCCGACCCCGAACAGCATGGTGTCGGCGCGTCGGCCGGCATCCAAAGTGCGGGAGATGACCGAATCCCCCCGCATCGAGATCACAGTGGCCGGGTCGGCGTACAGAGGTGCGGGGAGCCGGAAGGTCTCGCCGCGCAGGGTGTCCGCGCACCGGGTCAGGATCTGTTCAATACCGGTCTGGTAGGCGGCCGTGGACATGGCGCCGTCGAGCTGAACCACGGCGCGGCAGCTTGCCACTCCGGGCACCAACGCTGTCGCGACACTGACCTGCTCGGGTCCCCAGGTGAAGCCCAGCACGTCGTCGGCCCCAATTCGGCGCATCAACAGCGCGGCGCCCGCGCGCCCGGCGTTGCTGGCCACGACCGCCTCGGTGAGGCCGAACCGACGTTCGAGTTCGCGTTCTTCATCGGCGTGCAGGTCGTCACCGATGCCGGGTGGCACCACCACCTCTACCCGCACCAGCCCGTTGGCCTTGGCCTTGGCCACCAACCGCCCCGCGGTCGGGCGGGAGACTCCCAGCCGAGCCGCGATCTGTGCCTGGGTGAGGCCGTCGAGGTAGTACAACGTGGCCGCACGCAGGGCAAGTCGCAGATCCTCTGGCGTCGGTGCGGCCATTGGACCTCACCTCCCGGTAGTGTGAGCACATGCTCACGGGTGCGAGTAGATGCTCATCACGCTAACATGACAAATGTGACGCACACAACACCCGCCGCGCAGCCGCCCACCGCGGCGCGCCCCAGCTACCACCGCAACGAGGTCCAGGTCGGCATCGTGCATTTCGGTGTCGGCGGTTTCCATCGCGCGCATCAAGCGATGTATATCGATCGTCTGCTGGAACGCGGTCTGGCCGCCGAATGGGGTATCTGCGGCGTCGGGGTACTGCCGTCAGATCGAAAGATGGCCAATGTGATGGCTGCTCAGGATGGGCTCTATACCCTGATGCTGGTGCACCCCGATGGCACCCGGGAGGCGCGGGTGATCGGTTCCATCATCGACTACCGATATGCCCCCGACGATCCCGAAGGTGTTGTGGAACTCCTGGCCAGCCCATCCACCCGGATCATCTCGCTGACGATCACCGAGGGCGGCTACAACCTCAACGCCGTATCCCCGGACCAGGTCAACGTCTTCGGCTTGGTGACTGACGCGCTGGCGCTACGCCGCGACCGCGGTATCGCCTCACCGACCATCGTGTCGTGCGACAACATCGAGGGCAACGGTGACGTGGCGCGCCAAGCGTTCATCACCTACGCCGAGCGTGCTCATCCAGGCCTGGGCGAATGGATCAACACCCACACGCGGTTCCCGAACTCGATGGTGGACCGCATCACCCCGGCCACCACCCCGGAGGTCATCGAGACAGTGCACTCCGAGTTCGGCATCGACGACCAGTGGCCGGTGGTGGCCGAACCGTTCACGTCCTGGGTGCTGGAGGATTCGTTCTCCGACGGCCGGCCGCCGTTGGAGGAGGCGGGCGTACTGATGGTCGATGACGTGACGCCATACGAGCTGATGAAGCTGCGACTGCTCAACGCCGCCCATCAAGCGTTGTGCTACTTCGGCTATCTGGCCGGCTACCGCCTGGTGCACGACGCCGCGGCCGACCCGCTCTTCGCCGAATTCCTGCTGGATTACATGGATTCCGAGGCCACCCCAACCCTCGAACCGGTCCCAGGTATCGATCTGGCCGACTACAAACGCACGCTGATCGAGCGCTTCGCCAACCCGGGCGTGCGCGACACCATCGTGCGGCTGTGCTTCGGCTCTTCGGACCGGATCCCGAAGTGGCTGCTGCCTGTGATCCGGGAAAACCTCAAGACCGGCGCGCCGATCCGGCTGTCAGCGGCCGTTGTGGCGAGTTGGGCACGCTACGCCGAGGGCGTCGACGAGCAGGGCGAACCGATCGAGGTACAGGACGCGCTGGCCGATACGCTCGTGCCGATGGCTCAGTCCCAACGCGAACACCCAACAGCGTTCATCGAGAACACCGCCCTGTTCGGTGATCTCGCAACCCAACCCCGGTTTGTCGAGGCCTACCTCTGGGCGCTGGATTCCCTACATCACGTCGGCGCCCGGGCCACCCTGGAGGCACTGCGATCATGAACCGGGCATTGGTCATCGGTGAGGCACTGGTCGATATCGTCAAGCGGGGCGGCGCCATCACCAGCGAACACGTCGGCGGCAGCCCGTTCAACGTGGCGCTCGGCCTGGCGAGGCTGGGTCGTGACGTCGACTTCCTCACCCACATCGCCGACGACGTGCACGGCAGGCACATTGCCGACTATGCCAAAGCCGTAGGGGTGTCACTTGTTTCGGGCAGCATGACGGCGAAACGCACTCCGACGGCGCAAGTCACCTTGAAGAACGGCTCGCCGCGCTACACCTTCGACCTGGAGTGGCAACTCTCCGGCACACCTGAGGTGGGTCCGCCGCTGGTGGCGCACACCGGGTCCATCGCCGCAGTGCTCGAGCCCGGATGCCGGGCGGTCGCAGCGCTGCTCGATGCCTACCATCTCTCGGCCACCATCACATTCGATCCGAATGTGCGTCCGATGTTGATCACCGACGAGGACGCGGCCCGTGGCCGTATCGAACGCCTCGTGGAACACGCCGACATCGTCAAGGTCAGCGATGAGGATCTGCGTTGGATCGACAAGCGGAGCTCCCCCGAGCAGCTCGCGCGCACCTGGCTGGCCATGGGGCCCTCGATCGTCGCAGTGACCGTGGGCTCGGACGGCGCGTTCGCGTTGTGCGCCGCGGGCATGGTGCGGGTGCCCGCACGACCGGTCCAGGTGGTGGACACCGTAGGGGCTGGTGACGCGTTCATGGCCGGGTTGATCGATGCCCTGTGGGAGCAGAGAATGCTGGGCGCCGCCAAACGCCGCGACCTGCGCGCGATCAGCTGCGACGCGCTGGAAGAGGCCGTCTCCAGAGCCGCGCGGGCGTCGGCCTGGACGGTCGCCCGGGCAGGCGCCGATCTGCCCGATCGCGAAGCGTTGAGCCGTTTCGGCTAGAGGTGTGCGCCATACTGGGCAAATGCGATCCATCTGGAAGGGTTCGATCGCCTTCGGCCTGGTGAACGTGCCGGTCAAGGTCTACAGCGCGACCGAGGACCACGACATCAAGTTCCATCAGGTGCACGCCAAGGACAACGGGCGCATCCGATACAAACGGGTATGCGAGGTGTGCGGCGAGGTCGTCGAGTTCCGGGACATCAACAAGGCCTATGAATCCGACGACGGCCAGATGGTGGTGATCACCGACGAGGACATCGCCACCCTGCCCGAGGAGCGCAGCCGAGAGATCGAGGTGGTGGAGTTCATTCCGGCCGATCAGCTCGATCCGCTGATGTACGACAAGAGCTATTTCCTTGAGCCTGACTCCAAGTCGTCCAAGTCGTACGTGCTGCTGGCCAGAACGCTCGCCGACACCGACCGCGTGGCCATCGTGCACTTCTCGCTGCGTAACAAGACCCGGCTCGCGGCGTTGCGGGTCAAGGATTTTTCCAAGCGCAACGTGATGCTGATCCACACGCTGCTGTGGCCCGACGAGATCCGCGATCCCGATTTCCCGGTGCTGGACAAAGAAGTCGAGATCAAGCCGGCCGAACTCAAGATGGCCGGCCAGGTGGTGCAGTCGATGACCGACGACTTTCACCCGGAGCAGTTCCGCGATGACTACCAGGCCGAGCTCTACGAACTGGTGCAGGCGAAACTCGAAGGCGGCGAGGCGTTCTCGGTCGAGGAGCAACCCGCCGAACTCGACGAGACCGAAGACGTCTCAGACCTGCTCGCCAAACTCGAAGCCTCGGTTAAGGCCCGCAAGGGTGATGGCTCGGACAAGGACTCCGACGAGGAGGCCAAGCCCGCCAAGAAAGTGCCCGCGAAAAAAGCTCCGGCCAAGAAGGCTCCAGCGAAAAAGGCCGCTCCGAAGAAGTAAGTAAGGTGGCCGGCTGATCTGGCGCGGGTGGGCGATTAATCAGCTCTAGGCTAATCAGCTCTAGGCAGCTAGGACGTCGACCCGCAGCGCCTCGTGCTCGTCCAGGATCCGGCGCAATGCGGCGTCCATCGGATGGGCTGCGGCGAGATCGTGACTGCACCGCCGATCAACCGCGACCACTGCTGCGGACTGCGGCACCGCACCGTCGATCTGGTCGACGAACACGTCGAACAATGCCGAAGGAGTGGCCAGGTAGTACATGCGCTGACCGGCGGCGTCGAAGCTGGCCGCATACATCAGCCCGCACTGGGTGATCATGAACAGCTCTGAGTGGATGTCGGCGTGGCCTGCCTCTGTCCTGCTCCACACCACTGCTGCGTGTTGCGCTTCGGCCAACCGGTCCTGCACCTCGTCAGTCGATGTGAGCAGCCGATGGACCAGTGCCCGCCCGGTGTGCGGGTACACATCGACCGAACGTCTGAAATACCGCCGAAAGACATCACCGAAAAGGTCGTAGGGCTGATCGTTCATGGCGGCTCCCATGGTCGGACGAACACCTCAATTGTGCGCCCGAAATCGTCAGCCCGGCGGTAGTTTGGCCCGCTCGGCGAGATAGGCCTCATCGCGGGGCATGCTCGGCCTGTATCCGCTAGCCCATTGGGCGGCCCGGGTGCGTCTTAGCCGCGGCCACTTGCTGCGGCGTACCCTTGACTCACCGATCGGAGCAGGTCATGAGCGGGTATGCGCGATACCTCGGAGCGCTTCTAGCAACTACGGGCGTCAGCATTGCGATGCTGACCGCCGCACCAGCGGATGCGGCCCCGCAATGTACGAACACGGGGCCCAACACCACGCTATGCCAAACCAATGGCAGCACCCAGATTGTCACCACGCCGGCACCGATAAGCGGCTCGCCAGGCTGGGGCTGGGGCTGGGGCATCGGCCTTGGCGGCTTCCCCATCGTGTGGTGACAGGCACGGTGATCACGACCACGCGCGTCGGATCGTGTCATCCGACAGATTTCGGTTAACCTAACTTTTGTATTCGCATCACCGGATCAGGAGCTGGTTACTTGTTGCTGCAGAACACCACGGCGCGTAAACGATCGAGTTGGTTGCTGCTGGGGCCGGCGTTCGTCGCCGCGATCGCCTACGTGGACCCGGGCAATGTCGCGGCCAACATCAGCGCCGGGTCGCAGTTCGGCTTCCTGCTGGTATGGGTGATTGTCCTGGCCAATGTCATGGCCGCATTGGTGCAGTATCTGTCGGCCAAACTCGGACTGGTCACCGGCCGCTCACTGCCCGAGATCGTCGCGGACCACACCAATAACCGCGGGCGGATCGGCTACTGGCTACAGGCCGAATTGGTTGCCGTGGCAACCGATATCGCCGAGGTCGTGGGTGGAGCGATCGCCCTGCAACTGCTGTTCAAGCTGCCGCTTCTGATCGGCGGTGTGGTCACCGGCATGGTGTCCCTGCTTCTCCTGGCGGTGCAGGACCGACGCGGACAGCGGATGTTCGAGCGGGTCATCACCGGCATGCTGCTGATCATCGCGATCGGATTTCTGACCAGCCTGTTCGTCGAAACGCCTCCGCCGGAGGCGGTCGCCGACGGGCTGATCCCGCGCTTCCACGGCGTCGACAGTCTCCTGCTGGCCACTGCAATGCTGGGTGCGACGGTCATGCCTCACGCCGTCTACCTGCACTCCGGCTTGGCCCGCGACCGGCACGGACACCCCGAGGCCGGTGAACGCCGGCGCCTGCTGCTGCGCATGACCCGGTTCGACGTCGGACTGGCCATGGTGGTGGCCGGCGCGGTGAACCTCGCCATGCTGTTGGTCGCCGCGACCAACCTGCAGGGACGCAACGACACCGATTCGATCGAGGGCGCCCATGCCGCAGTCCAGGACGCGCTGGGCCCGACGGTCGCGCTGCTGTTCGCGATCGGGCTGCTCGCCTCTGGCCTCGCCTCGACATCGGTCGGAGCTTATGCGGGTTCGATGATCATGCACGGCCTGCTGCGACGCAGTTATCCGCTGCTCCTGCGGCGGCTGATCACGCTCGTCCCCGCACTGGCCGTGCTGGCCATCGGCGTCGACCCCAGCCGCACGCTGGTGCTTTCACAGGTGGTGCTGTCGTTCGGGATACCGTTCGCGCTGATCCCGCTGGTCCGCTTCACCAGCAGCAGGACACTCATGGGCGAGGACGCCAACCACCGAGTGACCACCGCACTGGGCTGGGTGGTTGCGGCAACCATTACGGCACTGAACGTGGTCCTGATCTACCTCACCGTCACAGGCTGAATACCGCACGCGTAGTTCGCCTACGGCGCGGAATTGGCGGCTACCCTCGCGCCTGTGACCCGCAACTTCCGCTTTGGCGTCGGCCTACGCACCGCGAAAACCCACGCCCAAGTCGCCGATTTCGCCCGCCGCGCCGAGGATCAGGGCTTCGACATTCTGAATGTGCCCGACCACCTGGGTGCGCCCGCGCCGTTCCCCACCTTGATGACCGCCGCCAACGCGACGAGCAAACTGCGGCTGGGCACCTTCGTGTTCAACGCCTGCTTCTACAAGCCGGCATTGCTGGCCCGCGACATCGAGGCGCTGCGCGATCTGTCCGGTGGGCGGTTCGATGCCGGGTTCGGTGCCGGATATGTCCGCGAGGAATTCGAGGCTGCCGAGTTGCCATTTCCCAGCGCCCGGGAACGCATCGACTACCTGCGACATATGACGACGTATGTGTCCGAGCATGTGCCCGATGTGCCAATTCTCATCGCCGGCAACGGCGACCGGTTGCTGACGGTCGCCGCCGAGACCGCCGACATCATCGGCCTGACAGGTGGTTCCCATGTCGACGGAGACCCCCTCAAGGAACGAATCACATTCCTGCGCAACGCGGCAGGACCACGCTTCGACGACCTGGAACTCAACATCGCGATCACCGCCATGCCCACGGCCGGATCGGAGCAGCCCGATCTGACCGTCCCCCGCCGATTCCTGCCCGATCTCACCGATGAGCAGCTGCTGCGGCACCCGGGTGTGCTGTCCGGATCGATCACCGCGATCGCCGACCGACTGCGTGAGCTGCGCGAGACCTACGGCGTCAGCTACTTCATCGGGCCGCCCAACCACACCGAACAGTTCGCGAAGGTCATCGCCGTGCTGAGGTGAGTTCGGCGCGCCGACGGAAGCCGTATACCAGCGCGCCCAGCGACAGGACCGCGAGCCCGACCAGGATCGACACCAACAACGCCGTCCCGGCCGCACGAGCTGCCGGCGCAATCCACTGGTCGACGGCTGTCTATACACCGATCAGGAGAACAGCGGGAGCCGCCACAAGGGCTGGCCGTGGTCGAGCATCCACAGCCGTCGGGCATTCACTCGCACCAGGCTCAAGGATCCGGCGATGAGAACCACAGCGAGCGCACCTCCCAACACCCCCGTGAGCACCGACGCGAACAGATCACCGGGGCCGGCTGTGGTGACGTCGAACCACGCGTCACACAGCAGCAGAATGCCGGTGGTGAAGGCCGGAAATACCAGGATTTGGCGGTGCATCCAGGTGAGGATGGCCGTCGCCGCCATGAACACCACCAGCAGGCTGTCGAAGCCCACCCACGTCAACGGCCAGTCTCGGACGGTGTAGTTCTGCGGCAATGTCACCGACAGATAGACGATCCACGGGATCATGAAGACCACGCCGCCGGTCATCAGACCCAGATGAGCTTGTTTCAGCCTGGCCGGTAATCGTCGCGGTCTCAACTCCTCGAGGGGGCGTTCGAGGCGCTGGATCAGCTCCCGCCGCTGAGCCCCTGTCATCGCGGCGATCTGTGTATCGGTCAGGATGTCATCTGTCATCGCCAATGCCCGTTTGCTGCTCAAATCTACTGCCCTGCCTGCGCATCGGATCGAAGCCCAGCATCAACCACATTAGCGCCCACCGGAATTCGCGCGACGGTAACGGACTGTCCAGAAAGGCAGGACTTTGGACTCTGTAATCCCACAGCTGATTGCGGGAACGTGGATGGTGTCGGGCAGCTGCCGACAAGGTACACGAGGAGGGACCATGGAGACCTTCACGCTCAGTCCCGGAACCTGGATCCTCCGGCTGGCGACCCGCAATGCGTTGATCCGTACCAGCGACCGTATCGAGGCAGCTGCGGCCTTTCTTGTCCTGATCCTCGTACTCCTTGCAGTCCCGGTTGCCGGCGCGATGGGAACGACGACTTACGACAGTCGTGTGCACGAGTACGCGGCCCAACGGCTCACCAGCCACCACATAGACGCCGTCGCAACAGACCACAGCTCACCGGACAAAGAGCGCCATCAAGATGATTTTGTGACACCCGTCCAGTGGCTCTGGGCCGGCCAGCAGCACATCAACACCATCCAGACAACGACGAATATGAAACCGGGCGACCGCGAACCCATTTGGGTCGACGCCGCGGGCAACCAGACGGTCGCTCCGCCCACCGACCGCGACGCTGCTGTTGATGCGGCTACTCTCGCGATTTCGTCGTGGCTGGTTGTCGCGAGTACCGGCGCTGCGGTGCTGACAGTGGTGCGCAACCGGGTCGACCGGCGGCGCTACGCCGAGTGGGACCGTGAACTGCAGGAACTCGCGGAGAACGGCCGGACGAATCGCAGCTGACTGACCCACACCAGCTGCCGGTGCGCTAGCCGACCACTCACGTCATCAGCCCCGTCTGCTCTCATCGCTACGAGCGACAATCACCGGAACATGCGCCTCCTGCGCAACCCTGGCACTCACCGAACCGAGAAACATTTCAGCGAACCCGCCACGGCCGTGGCTCCCGAGCACTACCAGCTGGGCCTGTTCTGCACGTTCGATCAGGTGAACGGTGGGATTGTCGTATTCGACGAGACGGACGACGCTCACGTCCGGATAGCGCTCCTGCTGGCCCGCCAATGCCTCGGCCAGATTCTTCTCGGCCACTCGTTGCAGTGCCGACCATTCCAGGCTCGGTATCGACGACACTTCGGCATCACTCCATACGTGCAGCGCCACCAAATCCACATCTCGCCACGAGGCCTCCTCGAACGCGATCGACACCGCCAACTCGGATGCGCGAGAACCGTCCACTCCGACGAGGACCGGCGCGTCCTCAGATTGCACTGCCTGGTTCAGGTCGTGGACCACCGCAACAGGACAATGCGCGTGATGGAGCAAACCCGCACTGACCGAACCGAGTAGACGACGATGCCGTCCCGATCGACCACGACATGCCACCACCACCATGTGCGAATCCTTGGAGAGTTCGACCAGCGTCGCGACCGGTGATCCGACGTACCGTTGACTGTCGATCTTCAATCCGCCACCGACACCGGCGCCGGACTCAGCAGCCGCCACGGCCTCCGCGACAATGGCATGCGTCTGGTTCTCCTCGATTTCGAGAACCTCTTCGGGAATTCTGCCGGCAGGCCAGGCGAATATCGATCTCGTCACCGGCGGGGCTGTCTCGGCATGGACCACAGTCAGTGGAAGATTGCGCATCACCGCCTCCTGCGCGGCCCAGCGCACTGCCGCCGTTGCCGACGGCGATCCGTCGACTCCTACCACCACTCCGTGGCGGGGTGTGTGTTCGGACATTGCGGGTCCTCCTGCCATGCTCACTCCGCGGTCTCCCGCAGGTCGATGGTCGTGCGTAGTTGCACGTCACCCGCCAGTGTCAGTCCCGGTGCGGCATAACCATTTTAGGACGCGACGGGCAGTTCGTCTCTACCGCCAGAACATCTCGACCACTAATGAAGGACCTCGCGCACAAATCTGCCCGAGACGACACCAAGGAACTCGCCCCACGGACCACTATTCCCGGCGCGTCACCGACCTGAAACGCTCATAGCAAACAACCAAACATATTTTGCACCAACGGAATTGACGAGAAATCGGGCGCCGCTCAACATCGCGGCGGGAACGGACCCTGACTCGCCGGTTTGCACCGAAACCTCCGGCGCGCACTCCAACCCCCAAAGCTCCGACCTCCGCTGATGAGGCCCCGTTCCGACAGCCGCCCCCTGGTACACACACGAGGCGCCGCTCGTCCACCAGGCACCGCCGCCGACGGCCCCGATGCCACCGGTCCACGATCGGCCGACTAGCATGAGTCGTCCCTCTGGTCTGCACCTATTCCGGTAGGTTCCGGCCCCCGTAGCTCAGGGGATAGAGCACGGCTCTCCTAAAGCCGGTGTCGCAGGTTCGAATCCTGCCGGGGGCACACTCAATAATGGCCACACCTGTCACATGAGTATCAGGAAATCCTGGGCATACGCTCTGCAAACCTGCTATCACCGGTGGTATCAAATTTTTTGGTATCACCCGTGATAGCACATGTGGCAAAGGATATCTGCCTCAAGCTCCGCAACTTCGCTGATGCATTGACCGCGAATATCGGTCGAGAGCCCCGGGAGAATCAGAAGCGTGCACCAGATCGACGGCCACAAGCTGCTCAACTTCGCCTCGCACATCGATGACAACACCATCGAGCAGGCGAAAGAGACCGCAGCCATGCCGTTTGTGCATCCGCACGTAGCGCTGATGCCCGACGCCCACAGCGGTAAGGGATCAGCGGTCGGCACCGTCATCCCGACGATCGACGCCGTCATCCCGGCAGCGATAGGCGTCGACATCGGCTGCGGCATGATCGCCGCCCGCACCATCTATAACCGACGGGACCTGGATGGCCGCGCCCTCGTCGATCTGCGCGATGCGATCGAGAGCGCCACACCGCTCGCCGGGCAATTACAACACCGCCGTCGACCGCTTTCCCTTCACTCGCGATCGGCTTGCTGACCTCGAAGACAGGGCACGCGCCGAGCACATCGACCTGTCGCACTCGCCGAAGTGGCGGGAAGAGCTCGGCTCACTCGGCGGCGGTAACCATTTCATCGAGCTGTGCCTGGACGAGCAGCAGCGCGTGTGGATGTTCCTGCACTCTGGATCGCGCGGCGTCGGCAACAAGATCGCGCAGAAGCACATCAAGGTAGCGCAGCGTCTGTGCGGGAGCTGGCAAATCGACCTGCCGAACCCGGACCTCGCATATCTGCCGCAGTCAGCACCCGAATTCTCCTGTTACATCAGGGAATTGCAGTGGGCGCAGCGGTTCGCGCTGGAGAACCGCGCCGAGATGATAGACCGGTTCCGCGCGATACTGGCGAGGTGGATGGGTAGCGATGCCGACACCGCCGAGGACATCGAGGTCGAGCGTGTGAATTGCCACCACAACTACACCCAGAAGGAGCAGCACGGCGGCCGCGACGTATGGCTGACCCGTCGACGAAATTCCCGATGCCTACAAGGACATCGACCAGGTGATGGCCGACGCTGCTGACCTCGTGGAGGTGGAACACGAATTGCGCCAGGTCCTCAACGTGAAGGGCACCTGAGGTGCGTACGCATTCGATGCTATCGGTGCTGCCCAGCACTAAATTCTTCTGCCGCAGCCACCACCGGGCACCGATCGAACCACACGCGTGTAATTCATCCCCACTGTGGATAGAGGCTGTGGATATAGCTTCGTCGTCCGACCCGCCGACGATGCGCGGCCGCCGAAGAATGTTCACCCACATCCGGGATAGCAGTCTCACAACCGGGCTACCAGGCATAATGCCCTAAAGGGCGAGGACGACCGGCTGCTCACAAAACCCGCACTGCGCATAGGTATTTTCAGCAGTGGTAGCGTCCGGACTGTCTGTGGTGTGCGAGGGGCACTCTGTTGTGTGTGGCGAGGGGCACTAAATGGCAGGTCTTACAGTCGATGTTGCGGGCTTGAACGCGGCCGCGGCACGTAGTACTGACATCTCGGATAGGCTCGTGGAAAATCTAGAAACCGGCCACGGTCCAGGTGGCCAACCCAGTCACGCAGGAGTCTTGCAGTTCGGCGCTGCAGTCACCTCCGTCCGCATCCGTCAGTCGGCCCGGATGGGCAGACACCACACGGCAATGAGCACGGCAGCGATCCGCTATGCCGACACCGATGACGAAGGTGCGGATGCAGTTACCCGATCGGTATGAACTCGGCCGCTTCGCCGGAGCCGGTTCTCCCCTCACGGTCTCAGATCGAGAACTGGGACACTTCCCACCTAGCGGTGGCCGCAAATCGGTGGCGCACCTCTGCCAGCGAGTCTGACACACTGTTCGCACAGCACCGTTTGGATGTGGCGATGCCCGGAGGCACCGAATGGGAAGGTGAGGCCAAGGACGCCGCACTGGACCGGGCGACCGCCGACGCCGCCGTCGTCCGCAGTCACGCCGACGTCATTGTGGAGGCGGCTGACATCGCAGAGAACGGCATTGCCGACATTCACGCCGCACAGCGCAAGGTCCTCGAAGCAATAACAGAGGCGGAGGACGCAGGCTTCAAGGTCGGCGACGATCTCTCGGTGCGCGACACCCGCCGTCCAGACCTCTTGAACGTGGCCGCCCGCCACACGGCCGCCCGCGGGCACGAAGAAGACATCCGCTGGAACGCCGAGCGATTGGTGGCCGCCGACACCTTCATCAGCGATCGGCTGCAGGCCAAGGCCGGTGAACTGGACGACATCAGGTTCGACGGCGAGGAGCACGGCTGAGTGCTGTGGAGCCGAAAACTCGGCTGCAAATACTCACAAAGCAACGACAAACCTCCGGTTGAATCAGACCTAGTCACTCTCTTAGTTGCAGTAGCCTCCCGTCATGGAGAACGTCTGGATTCTGGGCGGATACCAGAGTGACTTCGCCCGCAATCTGACCCGCGAGGAGCTTGACTTCGCCGATCTGACTTGCGAAATCGTCGACAACACGTTGGCTGCAGCGAAAGTCGAGGCCGCCGACATCGGCGTGGTCCACGTCGCGAATGCGTTCGGCGAGTTGTTTGCTCACCAAGCACACCTCGGCGCGATGCCGGCTACCGTGCACGAGGGCCTCTGGGCGACTCCATCCTCGCGCCACGAAGCGGCCTGCGCGTCGGGCAGCATCGCCACCCTCGCCGGCGTCTCGGATCTACGCTCGGGGGCCTACGAAAGCGCGCTGGTCATCGGTGTCGAGTTGGAGAAAACTGTGCCCGGCGACATCGCCGCACGTCATCTCGGCACGGCAGCATGGACCGATCACGAGGGCACCGACGCGACGTTCTTGTGGCCATCGATGTTCTCTCAGATCGCCGACGAGTATGACCGTCGGTACGGCCTGCTCAGCGCTCATCTGGATGCCATTGCCACGCTGAATTTCCGCAACGCGCGAGCCAATCCGAATGCGCAGAGCCGTAATTGGACGCTGCCCGACTTGACCATCGACGACAACACCGCCAATCCCCTTGTGGAAGGCCGTATTCGGCACTCCGACTGCAGCCCGCTGACCGACGGCGGCGCAGGTGTGGTGCTGGCCACCGACGCGTTTCTGGACAACCATCGGCGAGCCAGACCTCTCGCGCGTATCGCCGGTTGGGGCCACCGCACAGTCGGTTTGGGACTGCGAGAGAAGTTGGACCGAGCTGACGCACCGGCGGACGGCGACCCGTACCTGCTACCCCACGTCCACAACGCAGTGCAGGACGCATTCGATCGGGCCCACGTCACGCTCGGCGATGTCGACGGTTTCGAGGTACACGACTGCTTCACCCCGAGCGAGTACCTGACCATCGACCACATCGGGCTGACCAGCCCGGGTGAGTCGTGGAAGGCCATCGAGAACGGGGAGATCGAGATCGGCGGCCGATTGCCGATCAACCCGAGCGGTGGGTTGATCGGCGGCGGGCATCCCGTAGGAGCCTCTGGAGTCCGCATGCTGGTGGATGCAGCCAAGCAGGTCAGTGGTAGGGCGGGCGGCTATCAGGTCGACGGGGCAAACACCTTCGGCACGTTGAACTTCGGCGGCAGCACCGCTACGACCGTCAGTTTCGTCGTCACACGAGGTTCGGTCGCGTGACCCTACACCCGGGGGCGCACGCACATTGCTGAACGAGGACTGGTCCAGTGGATTCCCAACGGGTCTTGGCGTGTCAGCGCATCCCAAGGCCGACGGCCGCACCGGAGGACCTGCTGCGGCTGCACCGATGGCGGATCTAAGTGCGGCCCAATGCCGTCAGCCGGATGCTCGGTCTACTCGGTGACGAATGGACCCTGCTGGTCGCCGCCGGGGATCACTGAGCGACCGGTGCGGAGAACCGTTGCGGGTGCGCGATATTGGGGTCGGTCAGCCCGCAGGTAGGTCAGCGATCGAGCCGGAATCTCAGATTGTTGCGCGCAGCAGGCCATTCGATGTCGAGGAGTGAGTACACCACAGTGTCCCGCCGCGAGCCGTCAGGCGCGATCTGGTGGCTGCGCAGTACCCCGTCCAGCTTGGCACCCAACCGCTCGATCGCGGCCCGGCTGGCGAAGTTGAAGAAATGGGTGCGGAATTCCACTGCTACGCAGTTCAATTCGTCGAAGGCGTGGCCGAGCAGCAGCAGCTTCGTCTCAGCGTTGACGCCGGTGCGACGAACATCCCGGACGTACCAGGTGTGGCCGATCTCCAGCCGGCGGTTGGGCCCGTCCACATGCAGATAGCTGGACGAGCCGACAAGCCGGCCGTCGAGCGCCCGGACCACGAAGCTCACCCCGTCGTCCGCGGCCCGCAGCTCCAGCATGCGCTCGACCCATTGCTCGGCCCTGCCGGGAGCCGGGGTCATGGTGTACCAGAACGTGCCCAGCTCACCGTCGGCAGCGACAGCGTCGATCTCCGGGATATGCGCACGGGTCAGCGGTTCCAGCCGTACCCACTGCCGGCCGGTCAGTTCCACCGGTTCGACGAATTCGCTCATGAGCTCATTTTCTTCCCCAGAGTGGACACCAACGCCCACACCGAACATGCCGCCGCGGCTACGGCCAGTCCCCCGCCGACATAGAGGCCGTAGCCCGCTGCGACCGGAGGTTTGACGTTGAGGGTGTAGTACCACCCGGTCACTGCGATCAGCAGGAGCGAAACCAGCAGCGCCGCAGCTGATGCCATCCGTTCGGACAGCCCACGCCCGGCCATGGCACCGGCCACGATCAGCGTGGAGGAGAGCAACACGATCAACTGCCCCGCGCCGAAACCCTGGCGAAGCACGATGCTGCCGACCGCTCCGCCGATCGCGTTGGCCCGGCCGCCGCCGTTGGCGCTCGTCGTCAACCACGGCAACCAGGCGACCACCACCAGAACGGCGGCGCACAGGGCTACCAGCCAACCTGGACGCAGACGCACCATAGCGACGAGACTATCGGGTGTGACGTTGCTACCGGACTGGGCCCGCAAGCTCGATCTGTCGCCACACCCGGAGGGCGGCTGGTACCGGGAGACCTGGCGCAGTGACCTGAGCGTGAGCGAGGCTGCGTTGCCCCCGGGCTACAACGGGCCGCGCAGTGCGGGTACGGCGATCCTGTTCCTGCTGATGCCCGGACAGCAGTCGGCCTGGCACACGGTGCGCAGTGCCGAACTGTGGTTCCACCACCGCGGTAGTCCACTGGTGCTGGAAATCGGTGTTGCACAGGACGACGCGGCGACGCACGTGCTCGGCCCCGACATCACGGCCCGGCAGCATCCGCAATTGCTGGTGCCGCCGGGCCACTGGCAGCGGGCGCGACCGCTGGATGACGAAGCAGCGCTGGTCAGTTGCGTGGTGGTGCCGGGCTTCGACTTCGCCGACTTCGCGTTGGGCGCGACGTCCGACTGAGCACACCCAACGCGGCGGGAGAACTGTCCGGAAGAACCGAGGTCAGTCCTGCAGTGACGACAGATTGAACGCGGCGCCGGTCAGATCGGCGACGGCCGCCAACCGGCCATACGGGGTGTTCAACGGCGAGCAGACATCCAAGTACGCGACACGCCGGTGTTGAGGTACCACCGCGTCTGCTCGGCGTAGAACGTTACGAGGCGCACAAGGACTTGAACTTGTTCAGGGAGTCCTGAATATCGCTGCGGAGCGCGGCCGCCACGACCATGCCGATCGGCCCGAACAGTGCCGGGCCGCCGAGATGCACGTCGAATGTCACCGTCGCCCCCTCGCCGCCATCGACCGCCGCCGGTTTGATCTTGCCGAGCAGCTTCACCTTGACCCCGCCCCGACCGTCGCCGTTGAGGGTCAGAGCCTCCGGCGGCCGGTAGTGCACGAGCGTCCACTTGATGCGGTTCAGCATGCCTTTGACCTCGACGATCGAGTCGAGGACGGTGCCCTTTTCCAGGGTCTCCGGCAGCTTCGACCGCCACGCCCGGTGAATGCTCAACCACTCGTCGTAGCGAGACAGATCCGAGGCGTACTCCCACGCCTTCTCCGGTGGCAGTGGAACGTCAACGGAGACAGAAAGTTTCGCCATAGGTTATTGCGTCGGCTCGTCCTTCTGGATGGCGTTCTTGGCGGCATCCTGCACCTTGTCCACAACGCTCGAGAATTTGCCGTCGGTCTTCTCGTCGAGCATGTCGCCTGCCTTGTCGATGGCGGTGTCCACCTTGTCGGCGTTCTGCGACAGCAGGTCTTTGGCCTTGTCCAGGAAACTCATGTGCCCACCCTATCGTCTGAGACTCGTCGGAAACGCAGGACGCATTTCGCTGCCAGTCTGCCGCGTCTCAGCTATCTCCACAAGCGACGCCGTTCACCCAGCACAGCACCCTGCACCCACCACAACACCTCGATGAGCACCGCACCGATCAGACCGATCCCGAGGGCAACCGAGC
Source organism: Mycobacterium sp. 141 (assembly GCF_000382405.1). Classification (GTDB taxonomy): domain Bacteria; phylum Actinomycetota; class Actinomycetes; order Mycobacteriales; family Mycobacteriaceae; genus Mycobacterium. The sequence continues at coordinate 368,829 of NZ_KB908257.1, read as the reverse complement.
TCACCGCGAGATTGGACGGATCCAGCATGAACAGGCGCTGGGCCAGCGGCAGGGAAAAGATCACCACATAGGCCAGACCCGACACCACGACCAGAGCCACCCGCCACCACTGGTAGGGCCGTGCCACGACGGACAGCACCCACAGCGATGACACCAGCAACGTGATCAGGGCGGCAGTGGAGGCCTGCGTCTGTTCGGTTTCACTCGCCGCACGGCCTTGATACGCGATCAGATAGGACACAAACGTGGTAGTGCCCACCACCAGACCCGACGGCAAGGCCGCCGTCATGACGCGACGCACGAATCCCGGGTGGGCCCGCTCGGTATTGGGCGCCAGCGACAGGATGAACGCCGGGATGCCGATCGTGAACCAGGCGGCGATGGTGACGTGGATCGGCTGGAACGGGAACAACAGCGGATCAGTGCCGAAGAACCGCGACGACAACCCCGCGCACGCCACCAGGATGGCCAGCAGCACCGAGTAGACGGTCTTGGTCAGGAACAGATTCGACACCCGCTCGATGTTGCCGATCACGCGGCGACCCTCGCCGACCACGTAGGGCAGCGTCGCGAACTTGTTGTCCAGCAGCACGATCTGCGCCACAGCCCGCGACGCCGAACTACCCGACCCCATCGCGACGCCGATGTCGGCGTCCTTGAGCGCGAGCACGTCGTTGACGCCGTCGCCGGTCATCGCGACGTTGTGGCCGCGCGACTGCAGCGCATGCACCATCGCGCGCTTCTGGTCCGGCCGCACCCGGCCGAACGTGGTGTACTCCTCCAGCGTGTCGGCCAGCTCCTCGGGCTGCTCGGGCAGCCGGCGGGCATCCAGGGTCTCCCCGTGCAAGCCCAGCGTGGCGGCCACCGCACCCACCGACACCGCGTTGTCCCCGGAGATCACCTTGACCGTGACATGTTGCGAGGCAAAGTATTCCAGTGTGTCACGAGCGTCGGGCCGCACCCGCTGCTCCAGCACCACCAGAGCCACCGGGGTGACGACGCCCGGGGCCTGCGGCGCATCGACCGGCAGGTCGGAGGAGCCGAGCAGCAGCACCCGCAGTCCCTGCGCACCGATCTGCTCGGCTTCTTCTGCCACCGGAGAAGCCGGATCCAGCAATACATCCGGCGCACCGATCACCCAGTTGCCGTGCTCGCCATAGGATGCACCGCTCCATTTGGTCGCGGATTTGAACGGCGCCGTCGCGGTGGCCGTCCAGCCCGGCGGCATCCGGTACGCCTCGCCGATGGCGGCCATGCTGGCGTTGGGTCTGGCATCGTCGGCCGCGAGCTGGGCCAGTACGTCGGGCACGCCTTGGTGTTCAAGGGTCTTCAGATCGCTGACCCGCATGCCGTTCTCGGTCAGCGTGCCGGTCTTGTCGGCGCACACCACGTCGACCCGGGCCAGCCCCTCGATCGCAGGCAACTCGTTGACCAGGCACTGCCGACGGCCCAACCGCACCACCCCGACGGCGAACGCGATCGACGTCATCAGCACCAGGCCCTCCGGGACCATCGGCACCAGTGCACCGACCATGCGCAGTACCGCGTCATGCCAGTCCGCCCGGGTGGTGAACAGTTGCGTGTAGATGGTCAGCAGCCCGGCAGGCACCAGAAGATAGGTGATGAACTGCAGGATCTTGTTGATGCCGTTACGCAGTTCGGATTTGACCAGGGTGAACTTCGAGGCCTCTTCGGCAAGCTTGGCGGCATAGGCCTCGCGCCCGACTTTGGTGGCGCGGTAGGCCCCGGCGCCTGCCACCACGAAACTGCCGGACATCACGGTATCGCCGACGTGCTTGGTGATCGGATCGGCTTCGCCGGTGAGCAACGACTCGTCGACCTCAAGACTGGATTCCTCCAGAACCTCGCCGTCCACGACGATCTGGTCACCCGGCCCCAGCTCGATGACGTCGTCGAGCACGACCTCGCTGGGCAGCATGGGGCTGGACGCCTGCCCGGAAGAAGTGAGCCTGCGCACCTTGGGTTTCGCCTGCCCGACGATGGCCAGCTTGTCCAGAGTCTGCTTGGCCCGCAGCTCTTGGATGATGCCGATGGCGCTGTTGGCGATGATCAGCAGCCCGAACGCCCCGTTGATCACCGAGCCGGTCGACAACACGATGAGGAACAGCACACCCAGGATCGCGTTGATGCGGGTGAAGACGTTGGCCCGCACGATGTCCGAGACGCTGCGCGCGGCGCGGGTCGGCACATCGTTGGTCTTGCCTTCGGCAACCCGCTGGGCGACTTCGGCATCGGTCAGCCCAGCGGAGGTCATGGTCGTCACCGGTACTGAACTCTCCTCACGCAAGGGGTTCATCGGAACTTTCTCTCTTCGCGCAAGCGGCTCATCGGTGCTCATTCTCTTCGCGCAAGCGGCTCATCGGAAAAAAGTCCCCATTCCGTCCTCGTCGTAATACTCAAGTGTCAGCTTGTCACCATCGAACGTCGCCTTGGAAACCGTTCCCGGCGGGGCATTCTCGGTGACGAACATGAAGGTGAAGACGTCACCATCCCAATGCCCGAGGGGTACCCACAACTTCGACCCCAGCGCCAGCATCAACTTGCCATCGACCTCTGTGACGGTGGCGGGCCCCCAGTAGTCGTTGCGATACACGCCCGTATAGGCCGAAAGAGGCTTGGCAGGAGTCGGATTGGCGGGTGGGCGCTTGCCGAGCAGGGCTCCCTCGGGCGCATCCATCGACGCGAAGGCATTGGCGTAGAGCGTGCGCCAATCCTGACGTACCTCGCCGAACTGCACGAGGTCGGCGAATTCTGCGGTCAGGGTCTCGGGGATGCCCGTCGGAGGGGCGTTGGTCAACGCGACGATCGCGACATCCGCAGACGGAATGATGAGGAAGTTGGTGGCCGCTCCGAGATCGAACCCTCCGGAATGGCTGAACTGCATGCGGGCCGCCGAGGTCGAGCCGACATTGAATCCGTAGCCGTAGAAACCCGACCGCATCGCCGGTTCGGTGGCCCGGGCGGACACCGCCTGCGGCGTGACTGCCGGCAACAGCGCCTTGGGGTCCACGATCTGGCGTCCGTCGAAGTTGCCGTCAGCCAGCACCATCCTCAGCCAACGGGCCATGTCGTTGACCGATGAGCTGGCCCCACCGGCCGGGGACTGCGCGTCGGCGTCGCGCACGTACTGCGGCTCATAGCGATCCCCGATCCGGATGTGGCCGACGGCGCGGTCCGGCCGGGCGGCGTAGTCAGCGAAGCGTGAACTCGTCGCGTTCATCCCCAGCGGACGGTAGAGCACGTCCTGCGACAGATCCTCCCAGCTCCTGCCTGCCGCGGTGGCGACCGCTTCGGCAGCGGCGGTGAGACCGAAGTTGTTGTAGGCGTATGAGATCCGGAACGGCGCCAAGGGCAGCATGCGCAACCGGCCGATCACCTCACGACGGTCGTAGCCCAGGTCTTCGAGCTTGTCCCCGGCGTGATCGGGCAGCCCGGACCGGTGCGCGAACAGATCACCGACTGTGACCAGGCCGGTGGTGGTCGGATCGGACAGCGCGAACCACGGCAGTTTCGAGACGACGGGGGTGTCCCAACCGATCGCCCCAGTCCCGACTTGGTGTGCGACCACCGTGGCCGCCAGTGATTTGGACAGCGACGCCACCTGAAACACCGTGTCAGCGTCGACCCGATTGTCCGGACCGTCGCCGTTGCGCACGTCACGCACACCAAAACCCTTGGCATACACGGTTTTTCCACCGTGCACCACAGCGACCGCCAGCCCGGGGATACCGGACGAACGCATGAGCTCCGCGGCGATACCGTCGAGTTTGTCCACCGCTTTCGCCACGGCGTCATCGGGTAGCGGTAACGCCGGCACCAGCGGTGGCGGCACCTCACTGAGGTGCCGCGCAGGTTCGGAAGGCCCGGTGCAGCCGGTCAACAGGGCCAGCCCCAGTACAAGGCCGGCGAACGAACGAACGGTGTTCACAGCACGCGAGTATGCCCGCAATCCGGCGGGTATTCGGGGCAATGGCGCTACAGCTGCCACCACGGGTCCAGTGCGGGCGACTGATGATCGACCCGCTGTCCCGGCCGCGGTACCGCAACGTGGACGCCCGCCGGGCCCGCGGCGGCCAGCAACCGCTGTACCGGCTCGGCCCACGGATGCGGCGCCAGCCGGAACGTTGCCCAGTGGATCGGCACCAGCAGCCCGGACTCCGTGATGTCCAGGTGAGCGCGCACCGCTTCCTCCGGGTTCATGTGAATATCCGGCCATGCCGGGTGGTAGGCCCCGACCGGCAGCAACGTCAGATTGAAAGGTCCGTGGTCCGCACCGATCTCGGCAAAACTCTTGGTATAGCCGGTATCCCCGCCGAAGAATGCGCGGTGCCGCGGTCCGGCGATTACCCACGACGCCCACAGCGTGGTGTTGCGGCGCAACGTCCGCCCGGAGAAGTGTCGGGCCGGCGTGCACACCAGGGTCAGCTCACCGATGCGGTGGCTTTCGTTCCAGTCCAACTCGACGATGCGCGACTCCGGGATACCCCACTTGCGCAGATGCGCGCCGATCCCCAGCGGCACCACGAACGGTGCCCGCTGGGTGCGGACCAGCCCGACGACGGTGTCGATGTCGAGATGGTCGTAATGGTCATGGCTGATCAGCACCGCATCGATCGCGGGCAGTTCGTCCAGCGCCAGAGGCGGTTCGTGCAGCCGCTGCGGCCCGACGACGCGCGACGGCGAGCAGCGGCGACTCCAGATCGGATCGGCCAGCACCCGATACCCGTCGACCTCGACCAGCACACTGGAATGGCCGTACCAGGACACCGCCGACTCGCCCGCCGGCCCGTCGACCGGTTCGGCCAGCGGAATCGGGCCGACCGGCCAGCTGGAGCCCCGGCCGTTCTGCTCCTCGCGTGCGCCCCGGCCGTACTGCTCCTCGCGTGCGCCCCGGCCGTACTGCTCCTCGCGTGCGCCCCGGCCGTACTGCTCCTTGTTCTTACGTGCGCGGCGGGAGCCGAACATCTCGCTGATCAGCAGACGCCGCGCCTCGCGGTCCATGCTGATGCCCGGCGACGCCGGTTCGATGTTGACGAAGGCCTCGCCGGTGTACTGCGGGGACCGCTGGACCACCGGTCGGATCTCCCGCGGGCTGGCGCCCACGGCCGCCGCCGTGCCGCTCAGCGCACGCAGCAGCCAGCCACCGGCGAGCAGCGAGGTGGACCGGACTCCGAACCGCAGCGCGGCGCGCAGCACCTCAGGCCCCGGTGAAGTTCGGTGGCCGCTTCTGCAGCCGCGCCACCTGCGCCTCGATGACGTCGCCGCTGGACCACGCCTTGTCGAACAGTTCTTTGTGCTCAGGCCACTGCTCTTCGTAGGCACCGTCATCGTTGAGCACCCGTTTGGCGTGCCGCAGCGCCAGCGGCGCAAAGCCGGCGATCTCTGCGGCCCACTTCTGCGCGTCGACCAGCGTGCCGATGCGGTTGGCCATACCGGTCAGCAGTGCCGTTTCGGCCGTGAGCTTCTCGGCCGCCAGCAGCATGCCGCGGGCCCGACCGTAGCCGACCAGCGAAGTCAGTCGGCGGATACTCCAGTTATCAAGAGCCAGGCCGTATTTGGCAACGGGAAACTGGAAGTACGCGGAGGTGTCCACCACCCGCAGGTCGCAGATCATGGACAGGATCACCCCGGCGCCGATCGCGGGGCCGTTGATGGCGCCGATAACCGGCACCGGCGTCTTGTCGATCGCGAGGTTCAGGGCCAGAGCTTTGTCGGGCAGTTTCTCGGCCATCCCCGTCGCGTCGGTCAGGTCGGCACCGGAGCTGAACACCGGGCCCTGGCCGGTCAGCACGATCGCGCGGACATCCTCGCCGGCTGCGCTTTCGACCGCTTCACGCAACCTGTCGACGAGTTCGCAGTTCAGCGCGTTGCGCCGCTCTTGACGTTGTAACTCCAGAGTCAGGACATTGCCGTCTCGGGTGACACCAATCATGTCGCCAGCCTAACCATCTACTCCGGGGTCGCGACCGCGCACAGTTCTCGCCGCTGACCGGCGGCCAGCCGTCTGGCAAACCGATGACCTTCGCCGCCACTGCGGGTGGGCGGCGCGTCGGGTTAGCCTTCTGCCGTGAGTCGGATCGGGGCCCTTGCGCTACGTGATGCCGTGCTGGACGAAGGTTCGTTCCGGAGCTGGGACGCGCCACCACTGGAGGCCGCTGCCAGTGACGAGTACCGGCGCGAATTGGCGCAGGCGCAGGCGAAGACCGGCCTGGACGAGTCGGTGATCACCGGGGAGGGCACGGTGTTCGGCCGTCGCGTCGCGGTCCTGGCCTGCGAATTCGACTTCCTGGCCGGGTCGATCGGGGTGGCCGCCGCCGAACGGATCACCGCGGCGGTCGCCCGCGCGACGGCTGAAGGGCTACCGTTGCTGGCCTCGCCGAGCTCGGGCGGCACGCGGATGCAGGAGGGCACCGTCGCGTTCCTGCAGATGGTCAAGATTGCCGCCGCCGTCGAGCTGCACAAGCGGGCCCATCTGCCCTACATCGTCTACCTGCGCCATCCCACCACCGGCGGGGTGTTTGCCTCGTGGGGATCACTGGGTCACGTCACCGCCGCCGCACCCGGCGCGCTGATCGGGTTCCTCGGGCCCCGGGTGTACGAGCAGCTCTACGGTGAGAAGTTCCCTGCCGGCGTGCAGACCGCGGAGAACCTCTTCCAGCACGGCGTCATCGACGGCGTGGTGCCGGTGGAGGCGCTGCGCGCGGTGTTGCACCGCACCCTGACGGTGATGTGCGACTCCCCCGGGGCGCCGCCACCCGAACCGCCGCCACCCGAACCGCCGCCGGCGTCACCGCCCGACGTGCCGGCCTGGGATTCGGTGACCGCGTCACGGCGGCCGGACCGGCCCGGTGCCGAGTACGTGCTGAAGCACGGTGCCACAGACCGCGTGCTGCTGTCGGGTACCGGTGGCGGTTCGGGGCAGATGCTGCTGGCGCTGGCACGCTTCGGTGGACAGCCCGCCGTGGTGCTCGGCCAGCAGCGCATCGGCATGGTCGGTCCGGCGGCGCTGCGCGAGGCCCGGCGCGGCATGGCGCTGGCCGCCGACTTGCGCCTACCGCTGGTGTCGATGATCGACACCGCGGGCCCGGCCTTGTCGGCCGAAGCGGAGGAGGGCGGCCTCGCCGGCGAGATCGCCCGCTGCCTGGCCGAATTGGTGACGCTGGAAGTACCGACGGTGTCGGTACTGCTGGGCCAGGGCAGTGGCGGGCCGGCGCTGGCGATGGTGCCCGCCGACCGAGTGCTGGCCGCCGCCAACGGCTGGCTGGCTCCGCTGCCACCCGAGGGGGCCAGTGCGATCGTGTTCCGCGATACCGCACATGCCCCGGAATTGTCTGCCGCACAAGGTATCCGGTCCACGGATCTGTTGCATAACGGGATCGTCGACGCCGTCGTGGCCGAGCGGCCGGACGCCGCCGACGAGCCGGCCGAATTCACCGCCCGGCTGTCGGCGACCATCGCCGGTGAACTGCACCGGCTGCGCACCGTACCCGACGCCGAGCGGATCGGCATGCGGCTGCACCGCTACCGACGGATCGGATTGCCCGGCTGACCGTGAAAGCGCCCCGCAGGGTATGCCGCACCCGACGCCGAGGTTTACGCTCGTAACGTGGCGGCGCGTTTTGCGCGGATGTTCCGCCCTGGTGTTACGTAGGGGCGGCGCCCATCCCCTGTCCCGATGGCATCCTGGGGTGGTGGAGCCGATGCTGCAGTTCGCCGGAAACTTCTGGTGGCTGATCTTTCCGCTCGGCGGCGCGATCGGCGGTGGGATCAAAGCGGTCGCCGCCGCCAACGAACGCCGGGCCGAGCGTCGCCTGGAGCGCTACCGCATCAAGCAGCAGACCAAGATCGAGCTGGCCCGCGCCGCAGGTAGCGCCAAGATGTCGGACTCGGCCGCGCAGCGCGAACTCAAGAAGCTGCTCGAACAGCACGACAGCACCAACGCCCGGTGGCTGGACTACGAGATCGACATCGCCAAGCTGCTGGATTTCCCGCTCATGACCGATATGCGTGAGCCGCTGACCATCGCCTTTCACAAGGCGCGCAGCCGCGCGGAGTGGCTGCGTCCCGACAAACTCGAGGACATGCTCGGCGACCGTGACGCCCAATTGGAGTATCGCGACGCTGTGCACGAGTACACCTCGGCATTCGACGTCGCCGAGGCCGAGGCAATCCGGCGGCGGCGCAGCGATTTCTCCCCAGAGGACCAGGAGCGGCTGGCGCGCGCCCAGCAGCTGCTCAGACTTGCCTCCGATGCAGCGGCCACGCCGCAGGAGCGGCAGAACGCCTACAGCAAGGCGCGCCGGGAACTCGACGGATTGTTCGTGCTGCCGGCCACCGCCCGGGCAGCCATCGAACGTCGGATCGCCGGCGAACTCGAAGCGTGAGCGCCCGGACCACGGCATCGCCCCATGCGGCGACGATCGCGACGACGAGAACCAGTTCGAAAAGGCTGTGCACCGGGATCCAGAACCGCGGACGCAATCGGCGTCACAGTCCACACCGCCTGCCGGTTATCGCCGTGCGACACCATGAATGCATGACCGAGTCAAGCACCTGTGGTCGACCAGACGGTATGGGGCGGCTGGAGCAATTGCGCGTGTGCCTATCGGGTAGCCTGGCGTCAGGGCTAACACTGCTGTTGAGGGGGAGCAATGTCAAAGTCTCTGAAGGTCGATCCGACACACCTGCTCATGTCGGCTGATCACCTTGATATGCACGAAGCTGAGCACACCCAAGTTCACGACTCGGCAAACGCCGATATCGATGCAGCAAGTTCCGGGTGGGTCGGATCGTCCGGTGAGGCGATCAAGGACAAGATTGGTCACCTGCAAACCGTTGCCAACCACATCAGCAACGAGCTGAGCCACCACCGCGATGCGTTCCGTCACATCGGACACAAGTACGAGACGCTTGACGAAGATGCTGCGGCCGATCTGGTCCGCATCCGTCAAAATCTCTGATGTCACTCACACTCGCCGACGTCCAACGGTGGAGTTCAGGGCAGGTCCGCGAGGTCTCGACAGCACTGGACGCCACATCTACCTCGATGGACGGTGTTAGAGACGGACTGCGGGCTCTCCCCCACCTAGGGACATGGAGCGGTCAGGCGGCCGACGCGGCCAACGGCAGCCTCGACAAACTCAACACTTACCTCGTTGGCCATATCGCCGCACGGCAGGAAGCATCGAAGGTCATCTCTACTGCTGCTGACGAGATCGATGCACTCAAGACATTCTTGCAAGACGTCCTGGACCTCGCACGGGGCAAGTTCGATATCAACCTCGAAACCGGCACCGTCACCCCCATCACCGACGAAGTCAACCAGGACGATCTTGACTACATCACCACCACCCTTCACCAGCTTCTCGCCTCGGCAGAGATGATCGACCGCGAACTAGCCCGAACATTCCTGACTGGCGCTGGGAACTGGAGAACGCGATTCCGTTCGCGCCGGACCCGTTCACACAGCACACCACGAAACTGGTAGACCCTGCGAACCCGATCGGTTCTATCCCGACAGTCAGCGAGGGACGATGATCACCTTCACCAAACCGAGCGGCCGCCGCGTCTTGTGGTCTCTCGCCGCGGTCGTAGTGACCTGTTGCATTCTCGCTGGTGTTGCGGTCTGCATCGGATTCATTGTCAATCACGAAGGCCCAGAACCCATATCCACCGGGGAGACCGTTCGACTGGCAATCATGTGCCTCACGCTGTGGGGACCGATGTACCTAGTTATCGCCTGGCCGCTCAGCGTTCCATTCATGGCGGCGGTAACCGCCCTCGTCGCTTGCGCCCGCACTGGCGGCAAAGATGATGCTGAGGTGGCGGAGGTGAACAGGCCGGAAGCGCAATAGTTGCTCCTTCGTCAGCTGCGGCACTGGCCGAAAACTCGACGCCGCAGTGCTTTCCACCGAACAGACGACAGGACGCAATCGAGATGATCCGCCTGGCCTGTACGAAACGTCACTACGTCAGGCCAGTGAGTCGACCCAGGCACGATGCAGCTCGGCGTAGTGGCCGTCGCGGTCGATGAGCTCGGACGGCGGGCCGTCCTCGAGGATGCGTCCGTGTTCGAGCACCAGCACCCGGTCTGCGACCTGCACTGTGGACAACCGGTGGGCGATCACCAACGCGGTGCGGTCTGCGAGCACGGTTTCCAGTGCTCGCTGCACCATCCGCTCGCTGGGGACATCGAGTGATGACGTGGCCTCGTCGAGGATCAGCACCGCCGGATCGGCCAGGAACGCCCGGGCGAACGCCACGAGTTGACGTTGTCCCGCCGAGAGCCGACCACCGCGCTTGGCGACGTCGGTGTCATACCCGTCGGCCAGCGCGTCGATGAACCGGTCCGCGCCGACCGCGGTCGCGGCCGCCCGCACCTGCGCGTCGGTGGCATCTGGGCGGCCGAACCGGATGTTGTCGGCCACGGTGCCCTCGAACATGAAGTTCTCCTGGGTGACCATCACTATGTGCCGGCGTAGCTCGGACTGCGACAGGTCACGCAGGTCCACACCGTCGAGTGTCACCGTTCCCGAGGTCGGATCGTAGAACCGGGCGATCAGTTTGGCGATCGTGGTCTTGCCGGCACCGGTGGTGCCCACCAGAGCCACCGTCTGCCCTGCCGGCACCCGGAGATCCAGCCCCGGCAGCACCGTCGGGCCGGGGGCATAGCCGAATGTCACATCGCGAAACTCGATGTCGCCCTTGATGTTCGACAGATTGACCGGATGTTGTGGGTCGGCGATGCCGGGAGGCTCGGTCAGTACACCGGCCAACTTCTCCAGCGCCGACGAGGCCGATTGGAAGGTGTTGAAGAATTGCGAGATCTCCTGCATCGGCTCGAAGAACATCCGCAGGTACAGCAGGAACGCCGCGAGCGTGCCGACCGTCATCTCACCGTGCAGTACCCGGGAACCGCCGTAGAGCAGCACCACGCCCGTGGTGATGTTGCCGACGAGTTTGACGCCCGGCATGAAGATCGCCAGCAGCTTGAACGTCTTCTCGTTGATCGCGCGATACTCATCGGCGATGTCGGAGAAGATCTCCTGGTTGCGCGGCTCACGGCGGTAGGCCTGCACGGCCTTGATGCCCGTCATGGTCTCGACGAACTGCACGATCACCAGTGCGGCACTTTCGCGCACCAGCCGGTAGGTCTTGGCTGACTCGTTGCGGAACCACCACACCAGCGCCACCAGGATCGGGAAGGCCGCCAGGCACATCAGGCCCAGCCGCCAGTCCAGCGCCACCAGCAGAATCGCCGTTCCGAACAGCGTCAGCGCCGCGGTGATCAGGCTGTCGAAACCGGTCTCCAGCATGTCCTGGATGGCCTCGACATCGTTGGTCGAGCGACTGACCACGCGGCCCGACGTGTAGCGGTCGTGGAAAGCGACATCGAGACGCTGGAAATGCCGGAACACGCGACGGCGCAATTCCAGCAGCACCTTCTGCCCGATCCGGCCGGAGCGGCGCAGGAAGAACATCCGGCTGACCGCCTGCACCACGACGACCGCGCACAGGGTGCCGACGATGACCATCAGCTCGTGTGCCGAACCGCCGTCGACGATGGGCGGGATGCCGCGGTCGATGCCGCGTTGCACGAGCAGCGGGACAGCAAGGCGCGCAGCGTTTTCCACCACGACGACCAGCGCCAGCACGGCAACGGTCCACCGGTAGGGCCGCAGGAGCGAGCCGAGCAATGCCCGTGCTTCGCGGCGCCGCGGCACACTCTCGTCGATGGGCAGGTCGTCGTCGGCGTCGTCCTTGATGCGCCCGCGCCAGCCGTCGGCCTCGACCGCGGTCATCGATTCCCACCTCCGATCGTCACGGGCTCGTCGTCGGCGGCCAGCAGGTAGCGGTACTGCGGCACCTCGGCAAGTAGTTCGGCGTGCGTGCCGACGTGCGTGATCGCCCCGGCCCCGGCACTTCCCGTCGCTTTGCTCGCCCCGGCCAGCAGCGCGACCTTGTCCGCGAGCAGCACCGTCGACGCCCGGTGCGCGACCACGATGCCGGTGACATCCCGCAGGATGCGGCCCAGCGCCTCGGTCACGGCGGCCTCGGTGTGCACGTCGAGCGCCGACAGCGTGTCGTCGAGCACCAGGATCTTAGGCCCGGCCAGGATCGCGCGGGCCAGCGAAAGCCGTTGTCGCTGACCACCGGACAGGCTCATGCCCTGCTCGCCGATGCGGGTGTCGAGGCCGAACGGCAGATCGTAGACGAATCGCGCGGCCGCGACGTCGATGGCCTGCGCGAGTTCCTCGTCCGTCGCTCGGGGGCGCCCCAGCCGCAGGTTCTCGGCCACCGACATGGAGAACAACGTCGGATCCTCGAACGCGGTGGCCACCGTCGCGCGCAGCGCGGGTAGGCTCAGCTCCCGAATGTCCTTGCCGTCGATGAGGATCTGCCCCTCGGTGACGTCGTAGAGCCGGGAGAACAACGCGGCCAGCACCGACTTGCCCGAACCGGTCGCACCGACCAGCGCCACCGTCTCACCCGGCTCGACGGTCAAGTCGACGTGCCGCAGCACCCACGCGTCGTTGTCGGGGAACCGGAAACCGACGTCACGCAGTTCAAGCCGGCCACCATGCGGTGCCACGTCGTGCGGGCCATCGGTGATCTCCCGTGGCGCATCGAAGATCTCGGCGATCCGGTTGGCCGCGGTGAACGATTCCTGGGTCATCGACAGCAAGAACCCCAGCGACGCGATCGGCCACACCAGCGACAGCATCATCGTGATGAACGCGACCAGCGTGCCCATGGTGACGTCGCCGTGACCGGCAGCGTACGCACCGAGCCCCAGCACGACGATGAGCGTCAGGTTGGGGATGACCTCAAGCAGGGTCCAGAATTTCGCCGATACCGTCACCCGGTCGACCTGGGTGTCGTGCAGCCGGCTGGCCTGCTCGTCGAACCGGCCGTACGCGTAGTCCTCGCGACCGAACGACTTCACGACGCGCATACCCAACGCCGACTCCTCGACATGCGTTGCGACATGGCCGGTCTGGTCTTGCGCAAGCCTCGACAGCCGGGTGTACTCACGTTCGAAATGGAGAACGGTGGCCGCGATCGGCACGATCGACACCAGCACCACAACCCCGAGCGGCCAGTACATGGCCAGCAGAATCGAGGTGACCACCACGATCTGCAGCGCGTTGAGGATCAGGAACACCAGCCCGAACGACAGGAACCTGCGGATGGTGGACAGATCGTTCATCACCCGCGACAGCAGCTGCCCGGACTGCCAACGACCGTGGAAACTCATCGGCAGCACCTGCAGCCGCGCATAGAGATCCTTGCGGATATCGGCCTCGACGCCCATGGTGGCCCGCGCCACCAGCCAGCGGCGGATGAACCACAACACGGCCTCGGAGACGCCGACACCCAGCGCGGCCGCGCCCAGCAGCCACAGGCCGTGCTGATCCTGGTGCCGCACCGGGCCGTCGATCACGGCCTTGGTCATCAGTGGGATCGCCACCGTGGCGCCCAGGCTGACCACCGCGACCACGAGCATCCCGATCCAGCGCGTCCGGTACGGCAGGAGATACGGCAGCAGCCGCCACAGATCCGAGCTGCCATGAATCCGCGCCGGTCGGTCAGCGATCGCCGGCGCGGAACGAAGAGCATCTGCTACGGATTCAGCCACTAGTTCCCTATTTTCCCATCTGTTGCAATCGATTTACCGCACGCTGCTGAGCACCGATCACGTCGTTGACCGTGCCCACACCCATGAGCCTCACCGTAAAACCTCAACAATTGATGAGGTCAACGACTTCCCGGGCGCGGCTCAGATGAAACCGAAGTACCCGATCACCCCGGCCGCGGCGACCACGACAAGGGGATTGACCTTGGTGAGCAGGAACACTGCGGTGCATACCGCCGTGACGCTGTAGGCCCGCCAGTCGTGGTCGGCGGCCCGGCTCATGACCAGCGACGTGGCCAGGATCAGCCCGACCGTCAAGGGCGCGAAGCCCTTCTCGACGGCCCGGCGCAGCTTGGATCGCTCGGCCCTCTGCCAGAACAGCGTGACGACGTAGACGAACGTGGCGGCGGGGAGCACCATCGCCGCCATCGAGAGGACACCGCCGATGATCGCGCCGGGAATCCCGGCTGCCTGCAGACCGGCCCCGTAGCCGACCATCGACACGATCAGGATGCTCGGCCCCGGCGCGGTCTGGGAAATCGAGAAAAGGTCCGCGAACTGGCCGTTGGTGAGCCAATGCCTGCCGTTGACAGCGTGCATGTGCATTTCCGGCAGAACCACGTTGCCGCCGCCGATGGACAGCAACGACAGCATGCCGAACAGCCCGATCAGCTGCGCATACGTAGCCAACGCGTGAGTATTCACGCCGACCTCATGCGCGATCCGCCGCCGGCTGCGCGCCGGCGTCCCGTGGCCACGCCCAGATCAAGCTGATCGGCGCCAGGATCGCCAGTGTCCCCAGCAGCGGGAACCGCAGCACGCCGTTGAGCACGAACGCACCCGCGAACAGCAGCACCGGCACCACCCCGATGAGGCACTTCTGCCCGGTCTTGATCACCATCGTCAGCGTCAGGGCCACCGCGGCGGCCGAAGCCCCGTGCAGCACACCCTTGACCGCGGGCACCTCTTTGAACCGGAAGTACGCGAACGACAGCGCCAGCACGATGAGCAGCGGCATGGCGCACAGCCCGAGCACCGCGGCGGCGGCACCGGCCATACCGCGCATCTTGGTGCCGGCGAATACCGCCATGTTGACCTGGTTGGCGCCGGGCAGGATGCGGCACATCGTCATCGCGGACAGGAATTCGGCCTCGCCGAGCCACCCCTTCTCCACCACCAGCACCTCGCGCGACCAGGCCGACAACCCGCCACCGAACGAGGCCAGCGCGATGTGGTTGAACGTCCACGCCAGGTCGAACAGCGAAACGCGCTGTACCGGAGGGTCGAGCTGCTCACTCATGGACCAGATCGGGGTCGTGCGGGAAATCGTCCTCGTGATGGCGCGACGGGTCGAGCGGGTCCGGCGGCTCGTAATGGTGCGAGATTTCCCAGTCGGCGTCGAACACCTGACCCAATTCCTTGATAGCGGCCGGATCCTCGACCGTGATGCCCAATTCACGACGCAGGTCGAAGGCGCTGCGGTCGATGTTCATCGAACCGACCAGGGCCTGCTTGTCGTCGACGATGACGAGCTTGGCGTGCACCCGCAGGTTCTTCTGTTTGCGTACCTTCACCCCGAACCGGCGCAGGGTCCGCAGCGAGGCGAAGGTGTCGAGGATGTCCCAGTCGCTGATCCCGTGCCGGCCGCCGCACAGCACGTGGACGTGGACCCCGCGGCCCACCGCTGCGGCGATGTGGTCG
Organism: Mycobacterium sp. 141; assembly: GCF_000382405.1. Taxonomy (GTDB): domain Bacteria; phylum Actinomycetota; class Actinomycetes; order Mycobacteriales; family Mycobacteriaceae; genus Mycobacterium. The sequence goes on along the minus strand of NZ_KB908257.1, from coordinate 353,471 downwards.
AGGATCACGGCGTCGACGTACTTGGGATGCTGGATCCGCAGCCGATTCTCGGCGGTGTCGATGAGTTTCGCCATGTGATAGCGCGAATTCGAGTTGCTCCACAGCAGCCCGCGATAGACCGTGGGCTCCCAGTCGGTGTGGGACCAGTCCGCGTCGAAAACCTCGACGATCTGGGCCACCTGCTCACTGTCGGTGGTGATGACGCCGTAGTCGCGGGTGAGCGTGAAGTACTTCTCGCACAAGTTGAAAGTGGCCACCAACGCGGATTGCCCGTCCACCACGATCGACTTCTCGTGTGTCACATAGAACGTCGGATTGGACCACTGCACGCTCACGCCGGCACGCGAGAATTGTTCGAACGTCTCGTCATTGGCCCGATCCCCGCCGGAACGTTGCGGGTTGAGCATCACCCGCACCGCGACCCCGGCCCGGTGCCGTTCGATCACCGCGGCCACCAACGACGGCTCTGTGAAAGTGAACTGCTTGACGAGCAGTGACTTCTGCGCCGAGGCGATGAAGTCCCGGACAGGTTGCACACCATCGTCGGGTTGAACGATGATCCGCGGCGACACAGGCAGCATAAGGGCCGGATGCTAGCACCGAATGGTTTCGAGGAGACGTGCCTGCGGCAATCGGGCGTGGTCATCGGGCAAGATGTCGGGCATGGACAGTGCTGCCGGCGGTGTGGGTTCCCCCCGAGTGCTCGTGGTGGACGACGACCCCGACGTTCTCGCCTCACTGGAACGCGGGTTGCGGCTGTCCGGGTTCGAGGTGTCGACAGCAGTCGACGGCGCCGAAGCGTTGCGCAGCGCCACCGAAACCCGGCCGGACGCCATCGTGCTCGACATCAACATGCCCGTGCTCGACGGTGTCAGCGTGGTGACCGCGCTGCGCGCGATGGACAACGATGTTCCGGTGTGCGTGCTTTCGGCGCGCAGCAGCGTTGACGACCGGGTGGCCGGGCTGGAGGCGGGTGCCGACGACTATCTCGTGAAACCGTTCGTGCTGGCCGAGTTGGTGGCACGAGTCAAGGCCCTGCTGCGCCGGCGCGGCTCGTCGGCAACGTTCTCGTCGGAGACGATCCAGGTGGGTCCGCTGGAAGTGGACATCCCGGGCCGGCGCGCACGGGTCAACGGGATCGACGTCGATCTGACCAAGCGCGAATTCGACCTGCTGGCCGTGCTGGCCGAACACAAGACCGCGGTGCTGTCGCGGGCCCAGTTGCTCGAGCTCGTCTGGGGTTACGACTTTGCCGCCGACACCAACGTCGTCGACGTGTTCATCGGATATCTGCGCCGCAAGATCGAGGCCGGCGGCGCACCCCGATTGTTGCACACCGTGCGCGGTGTGGGCTTCGTCCTGAGGACCCAGTAACGCCATGACGAGCGCTTGCGCGAGGAATCAACGGCCGATGACGAGCGCTTGCGCGAGGAATCAACGGCCGATGACGAGCGCTTGCGCGAGGAATCAACGGCCATGAGCCCACTCACCCGGATCTTCCGCCGCACCCCTTCGCTGCGGACTCGGGTGGCGTTCGCGACGGCGATCGGTGCGGCCATCGTCGTCGTCATCGTCGGAACCATCGTGTGGGTCGGCATCACCAACGACCGCAAGGAGCGGCTGGACCGCCGCCTCGACGAAGCGGCCGGGTTCGCTGTCCCGTTCCTGCCGCGCGGTCTGCACGAGATCCCGCGCTCCCCCAACGAACAGGACGCCGTCATCACCGTCCGGCAGGCCGGCGACGTCACCTCCAATTCGACGGTGGTGCTGCCCGAGCTGCCCGCCGGATACGCCGACACCTACATCGACGGCGTGCGTTGGCGCGTGCGCACGGTGCAGATCCCCGCACCGGGGCCGATGTGGGTGGCCGTCGGCGCCACTTACGATGCCACCATCGCCGACACCAACAACCTGCACCGTCGGGTGATCGTGATCTGCGTGCTCGCCATCGGCGCAGCGACCGTACTGGGCTGGGTGCTGACCGCTTTCGCGGTGCGTCCGCTCAAACGCCTCGCCCAGCAGACCCGCCAAATCGACGCTGGCGACGAGGCACCCGATGTCGAAGTCCGCGGTGCCACCGAGGCCGTCGAGATCGCCGACGCCGTCAACGGCATGCTCCAGCGCATCTGGTCCGAGCAGGACCGCACCAAGGCCGCACTGGCCTCGGCGCGCGACTTCGCCGCGGTGTCGGCACATGAGTTGCGGACGCCACTCACTGCGATGCGCACCAATCTGGAGGTGTTGGCGACCCTCGATCTGCCCGACGAGCAGCGCGAGGAAGTCGTTAACGACGTCATCCGCACCCAGTCCCGGATCGAGGCGACGCTGGGCGCGCTGGAACGGCTCGCCCAGGGGGAGCTGACCACGACCGACGACCACGTCACCGTCGACATCACCGAGCTGCTGGACCGGGCCGCTCACGATGCCAGGCGGATATACCCGGATCTCGATGTGTCCCAAGCCCCGACACCCACGGTCATCATCGTCGGACTGCCGACAGGGCTGCGTCTCGCGGTGGACAACGCCATCGCCAACGCCGTCAAACACGGCGGGGCCACCCGCGTGCAACTGTCGGCTGTGAGCTCACGCGCCGGGGTGGAGATCGCCATCGACGACGACGGTGTCGGCGTGCCCGAGGAGGAACGAACGGTGGTGTTCGACCGGTTCTCGCGAGGCTCGACGGCGTCCCGCTCGGGTTCGGGCCTCGGCCTGGCACTGGTGGCCCAGCAGGCTGAGTTACACGGCGGGACAGCCAGTTTGGAATCGAGCCCCCTGGGTGGTGCCCGGCTGATACTGCGCCTGCCGGGGCCTCACTAGCCCGGCACGAGCCCGGCCCCCGTCAGCGAACAGCGAGCAGATCGATGACGAAGATCAGCGTCTTGCCTGACAGCCTGTGTCCGGAACCGGCGGGCCCGTATGCCTGCGCGGGCGGGATAACCAGTTTGCGACGTCCACCGACCCGCATGCCCGGGATGCCGTCCTGCCAGCCCTGGATCAGTCCGCGCAGCGGGAACTCGATCGACTCGCCGCGATTCCACGAGCTGTCGAATTCCTCGCCGGTGTCGTACTCGACGCCGAGGTAGTGCACCTCGACGTTTCCACCAGGCACCGCCTCGGCACCGTCGCCGACCACCAGGTCGGTGATCACAAGTTCGGCGGGAGCCGGACCGTCCGGAAATTCGATCTCAGGTTTTGTACTCACCGGACCAACCGTAGTCGGGCAGACTGGCCGGGTGGCCAAAGACCAGGACATCCTCGCCGAAGTTCACCGACTCGTCGCCGAGGAGCAGGAGCTGCGGGCCAGACTGCAGCGTAGGGAAATCGACGAAACCGATGAGCGTCAGCGGCTGCAAACGCTGGAGGTCGCCCTCGACCAGTGCTGGGACCTGCTGCGGCAACGCCGGGCATTGCGCGAGACCGGGCACGACCCGCGGGAGGCCCAGGTGCGTCCGGCCGACGAGGTCGAGCGCTACCGGGGCTGAGCAGGCGAGTCGATGACCGAGAACCCATTCGATGCCGTCATCGTCGGCGGCGGGCACAACGGCCTGGTGGCCGCTGCGTACCTGGCCCGTGCGGGACGTCGGGTGCAGGTGCTCGAACGCCTGGACCACGTGGGTGGGGCAGCGGTGTCCGCGTACGCCTTCGACGGCGTGGATGCTCGGCTGTCGCGTTATTCGTATCTGGTCAGCCTGCTGCCGCAGCGCATCGTCGACGATCTCGGCGCCCGGATCCGGCTGGCTCGGCGCAGCTCCGCGTCCTATAGCCCTGATCCCGGCACCGGCGGACGGACCGGCCTGCTCATCGGGCCTCACTCGTCGTTCGCTGCCATCGGGGCCGAGGCCGACGCTGCCGGTTTCGATGAGTTCTATCGCCGCACGTCGTTGATCACCAAGAAGATCTGGCCGACGCTGTTACAGCCGCTGCAGACGCGGACCCAGCTGCGCAGCCGGATACTGGCCGGCCAGGACAGCGATGCCGCGGCGGCCTGGGAGGCACTGATCGACCGGCCGATCGGCGCGGCGATCACCGAAGCGGTCGACAACGATCTGGTCCGCGGGGTGCTCGCCACCGACGCCCTGATCGGCACCTTCGCCGACGTGGACGATCCCACGCTCATCCAGAACATCTGCTTTCTCTATCACCTGGCAGGTGGCGGCACTGGCGACTGGGATGTCCCGATCGGCGGTATGGGCGCGGTCACCGGGGCGCTGGCCGCCGCGGCGGAGGGATTCGGCACCGAAATCGTCACCGGCGCCGACGTTTACTCGGTCACACCGGATGGCGAGGTGCACTACCGCAAGGACGGGGCAGCGCGCCGGGTCGGGGCCGACGTGGTGCTGGCCAACGTGACCCCCACGGTGCTGGCGGGACTGCTCGGCGAACCGGCGCCCGAGACCGCGCCGGGCGCACAGGTGAAGGTCAACCTGATGCTGCACCGACTGCCTCGGTTGCGCGACGAGAACGTGACGCCGCAGCAGGCTTTCGGCGGCACGTTTCACATCAACGAGACGTACAGCCAGCTCGGAAATGCCTATCGCACAGCGGCCGACGGCGCGGTGCCCGATCCGCTGCCGTGTGAAATCTACTGCCATTCGCTCACAGATCCGACGATCTTGTCCGAGCAACTGCGCACCGCGGGCGCCCAGACGTTGACGGTGTTCGGCCTGCACACGCCACACGCGCTGGCAGCGGGTGACCCCGACCGCATGCGCGACAGGTTGACCTCTGCTGTTCTTAATTCACTGAATTCTGTTCTGGCCGAACCGATCCAGGATGTCCTCATGGAGGATTCGGCGGGCCGGTTGTGCATCGAGGCGAAGACCACCGCCGACCTGGACGCGACGCTGGGCATGACGGCGGGCAACATCTTCCACGGCGCGCTGCGTTGGCCGTTCGCCGAGGACGACGAGCCACTGGACACCCCGGCGCGCCGCTGGGGCGTGGCCACTGCCCATGACCGGATCTTGTTGTGCGGCTCCGGATCCCACCGAGGCGGTGCGGTCTCGGGTATCGGCGGGCACAACGCGGCGATGGCCGTGTTGGAGGCCTGACGCGGCAGCGTCGATGCAACCCTGACGCGGCAGCGTCGATACAGCCCCTGACGCGGCAGCGTCAGCTCGGTGCGATCTTGGCGAGGACGACGCGCAGGGTGTCGAGTTCGTCGGCGTCGAGCCGGGCCAGCCCGTCTGGCGCCGGGTCGTCCACCGCGTCGATCTGGTCTACCACGGCCCGGCCGGCCTCGGTCAGCGATACCGTCTTGCAGCGCCGGTTGGCCGGGTCGACTGTGCGGACCACCAGGCCGCGCTCTTCGAGATCGTTGACCGCCACCGTGGCTGCCGGCGCATCGACAGTGGCGGCGTGGGCCAGTTGTTTGACCGTCATGGGTTGCTGGGCCAGCCGCCGCAGGATCCGGATCCGGCTGAACGGCAGGCCGCTGCGCTCGATCACCGCACGCTTCCAGCTGTCTCGGTTGTCGAACACCAGGGCCGTCAACGCACGCCACACCTCGTCGGCGGCAGTCTGTGTTCCCGGCAGCTGGATCTGTTCATCCGACATGAGCTACCTCCGACGGTCGGTGGTGCTCGCCGATCAGTGGGGCCAGTTTTTCGGCTGACCGCAGCGCACGTCCCGAGGTCGACACGATACCGAGCGCAATGATCACCAAACCCAGTGCGGCGCAGACGAACCACAATGGCCTGGCAGCCACGGCGAAGTCGCCGCCGACGACCGCCAAGGCGCTACCCGCCACCGACCCGCACAGCGCCACCCCGATGCTGACGCCGACCTGCCTGCTCGTCGAGGCCACCGCCGAAGCGGCCCCGGCCCTATCGAGCGGCATACCGCTGACCGCAGTGGTGGTGATGGGCGCGTTGACCATCGAGAAACCCACGCCGAAGACCGCGAAGATCACCAGCAGTTGCCACACTGGGGTGTGGGCACTCAGGCCGGCCAGCATCAGCGTCGCCGCGGTGATCATCGTTCCGGACACCAGCAGGGACGGCCGGCTGCCGAACCTGCCCACCAGGCGCCCCGACAGTGGCGAAAAGATCAGTGCGCCAACAGCGACCGGCAGATAGATCAAACCGGTGTGCATGGCCGAATAGCCGCGTTCCTCTTGCAGATACAGCGACATCATGAACAGGAACGCGCCGTAGGCGGCGAACGCGCACACGGCGACCAGAGTGGCCGACGCGAACGGGACGCTGCGGAAGAAGCGCAGGTCGATGAACGGGTCGCGGCGCCGCGCCTCGTAGCGCAGGAAGCCGGCGAAGGCGACCAGGGCGACGACGCCGACGGCGAGGGTGCGGGGATCGGTCCAGCCCAAGCCCGGACCCTCGATGAGCAGGAAGACGACGCCGAACAGGAACGCGATCCCGAGCGCCTGACCGATCGGGTCGACGTCGCGCATCGTCGCGGATTTGGATTCCGGTACGAAGATCGCGGTCAGCAGGATCGCCAGGGCGCAGATGGGCAGGTTGATCCAGAACACCGAACGCCAGTCGACGTATTCGATCAGTGCGCCGCCGACGATAGGGCCCATCGCCATCGAGATGCCGACCACGCCGCCCCACACGCCGACGGCGCGGGCGCGTTCGACGCGACCGGTGAACACCTGCGTGATGATCGACATGGCCACCGGATTGAGCATCGAGCCGCCGATGGCCTGCAGGAACCGGGCGGCGATGAGCAGCTCGATGTTGGGGGCCACGCTGCACAGCAGGGACGCCAGCGCAAAGACGGTCAGACCGAGCTGGAAGGTGCGACGACGGCCGAACCGGTCGGCCGTCCCGCCGGACAGCAGCATCAATGAAGCCAGCACCAGGGTGTAGATGTCGATCACCCATTGCAGTTGTGACGGCGAGGCGTCGAAAGCACCCCGGATGCTCGGAATCGCAACGTTGACGATGGTGGCGTCCATCGTCACGATCAGCAGGCTCAGGCAGCAGGAGACCAAGATGATCGCCTTGCGCCGAGCGCTGAGGACACCGATGGCTGTATTCACACAACTATTGTGAAACTACAACCGTTGTCGTGGCAAGCTCGGTATCAGAGACAATCGTCACCGCGAACATTGCGCGAGCAGACGCAGAGGTCCCCCAAAACCGGCGTTTTGGGGGACCTTTGCGTCTGCTCGGCGGAAGAAAGTCAGCGGGTGCGGATGTCGATGTAGTCACGCTCGGTGTAGCCCGTGTAGACCTGGCGCGGGCGGCCGATCTTGTTGGGCTCGCTGTGCATCTCCCGCCAGTGCGCGATCCAGCCGGGCAGTCGGCCCAGCGCGAACAGCACGGTGAACATGCGCGTCGGGAAGCCCATAGCCCGGTAAATGACGCCGGTGTAGAAGTCGACGTTCGGATAGAGCTTGCGTTCGATGAAGAAATCGTCGGTCAGCGCGACCTCTTCGAGCGACTTCGCGATGTCGAGCAGCTCGTCGTCGCCGCCGAGCTTGCCGAGGATCTTGTCGGCCTGCTCTTTGACGATGCGGGCGCGCGGGTCGTAGTTCTTGTAGACGCGGTGCCCGAAGCCCATCAGCTTCACGCCGTCGTCGCGGTTCTTGACCTTCTTGACGAAGTCGCGAACGTCGCTGTGCTCTGTGCGGATCTTCTCCAACATTTCCAGCACGGCCTGGTTGGCGCCACCATGCAGCGGACCCCACAGCGCGTTGATACCGCCGGAGATCGACGTGAACAGGTTGGCCTGCGACGAGCCCACGAGCCGCACCGTCGACGTAGAACAGTTCTGCTCGTGGTCGGCATGGAGGATCAGCAACATGTCGAGCGCCCGGACCAGCTCGGGATCGACCTCGTACGGCTCGGCCGGGAATCCGAACGTCATGCGCAGGAAGTTCTCCACCAGGCTCAGCGAATTGTCCGGGTACAGGAAAGGCTGGCCCTCGGACTTCTTGTACGCGTAGGCGGCAATGGTCGGCAGTTTCGCCAGCAGCCGGATCGTAGACAGCTCGACCTGCCTCTTGTCGAGCGGATCCAGCGAATCCTGGTAGTAGGCGCTCAGCGCGTTGACGGCGCTGGAGAGCACCGGCATCGGATGCGCATTGCGTGGAAACCCGTCGAAGAACCGTTTGAGATCCTCGTGCAGCAGAGTGTGCCGCTGGATCCGGTTGGTGAACTGCTCCAACTCCTCGGCAGTCGGCAGCTCGCCATAGATCAACAGATAGCTGACCTCGATGAAGTTCGACTTCTCTGCCAGCTGCTCGATCGGGATACCCCGGTAACGCAGGATGCCTGCGTCACCGTCGATGTAGGTGATGGCTGATTTGGTGGAGGCGGTGTTGACGAAACCACCGTCGAAAGTGGTGTACCCGGTCTCGGACAGCAACGGCCCCAACGCGATGCCGTCCGAGCCCTCGGTGGAGTGAACGATTTCCAGGTCAAGCTCGCCACCGGGGTACTTGAGGGTGGCGTGCTCCTGCTCACCCGACGGGTTTTCGGCCACGGGATTCCCTTCGTCCTGTTTGGGAAGTCGTTGCGAACCTTACGACTGCTCTACCAAAAGGTAGTCGCATTCGGTCGGCGTTGCCCGCGTGGGGCTGCCAACTCCTCACGCCGGCAGCGCACGCCCGACCGTCACCTCAGGAAACTCGGCATGCGTCGCCGGCCGTTCACACTTTGTCCGGATCTCGCAGGTCGGCGGGTGCCGAAACGGGGGCGACCCGGTAGCGCACGAAGACCGGTACCGCCAGTGCAGCGACGAGGACACCGACGACGACGAGCGATCCACCACCCGCCGCCGCAACCGTCGTGCCGACCATCGCCGCAACCGCCCCGTGTGCCGCATCGGCCAATCGTGGACCACCGGCTACCACGACGGTGAACACGCCTTGGAGCCGCCCGCGCACATCGTCGGCGGCCGCCTGCTGCAGGATCGTCGACCGGAACGCCGCCGACACCATGTCGGCAGCGCCGCCAACCGCCAAGAAGGCCAACGCAATCCACAACAGCGCCCCGGCCCGACCGTGAGCCATCCCACCGGCCACTCCGAATCCGATCATCGCCACACCCCAGACCACGATCGACACCACGACGGCCAGGCCCTGCCTGCGGATCCGCGGCAGCCAGCCCGAGAACACACCACCGAACACCGCCCCGGCGGACATCGCCGCAGCAAGCAGCGCCATCACGGTGCCGCCCTCCACCGGGCCGCCGAAGCTCTGATGGGCCATCTGCGGGAACAACGCCCGAGGCATCCCGAAGATCATCGCGATGAGATCGACGACGAACGACATCAACACCACCCGGTGACCCGCCAGATACCGGAGGCCGTCCAGCACCGCAGCGCACCCCCACCTCGCCGAGCCCGCCTCGGTGCTGGTGGCCGGGATCGGGGCCAGCCGGAATGTCGCCCAGATCGGTACCAGACAGGTCAGGGCGTCGATGAGATAGAGCGTGGACAGATCCATCCAGTTGAGCAGCAGGCCGGCCAGCAGCGGACCGACGATCGCACCGAACTGGAAGACCGTCATGTTCAGCGAGTTCGCGGCGGGCAACTGGTCGCCGGGCAGCATCCGCGGGATCGCCGCCGATCTGGTCGGGCTGTTGACCGCGAAGAACGCCTGCTGCACCGATAGCAGACCGAGCACCACCCACACGTTGTTCAGTGCCAGCGCCGCTTGCACCCACAACAGCAAAGACGCCGCGGCCAGCCCGATCGAGGCGATGATCAGCAGCAGCCTGCGGTCCATCGCGTCGGCCCAGGCCCCGCCCCACAGTCCGAAGACCACCAGCGGCACCAACGCGAACAAGCCGGCCAACCCGACATAGGCCGAGTTCTGGGTGAGCACGTAGAGCTGCACCGGCACCGCGAAGATGGTCAGGTTGGCGCCGATGACGGTCGGTATGCCGGCCACCCACAAGCGCCGGAAGTCGGGGTGGCGCAGCGGGGTGGTGTCGGCGAAGAAGCGTCTCACGGTTTACCGGGCGAGCGAAGCGACGGGAGAAATGACCCGGGCGAGCGAAGCGACGGGAGACATCACGGCTGGAGCCGGTCGGCCCGACCACCCTGGACGCGGATGCGGTTGTGTACCCGATTTTCCCGGCCCTGCCAGAACTCGACGACCTCAGGGCTGATCAGGTAGCCGCCCCAGTTCGGCGGGACCGGAACGGCGTCGAGTTCGGCGAACCGCTGCGTGACCTCGGCCAGCTGGTCCATGAGCTCGGCGCGTGAACCGATGGGACGGGACTGGTGCGACGCCCAGGCGCCGAGCTGTGATCCGCGGGGCCGCTTCGACCAGTACTCGGCAGTCGTCTCGGCCGCCACCTTGGTCACCGGGCCGCGTACATGCACCTGCCGGCCGAGGCCGAACCACGGGAAGGTGGCCGACGCATACGGGTTGGCGGCCAGCTGTACGCCCTTGGCGGAGTCGTAATTGGTGAAGAAAGTGATACCGGATTCGTCCACGCCCTTGCACAACACCGTGCGGGTCACAGGCCTTCCCCGCTCGTCGACAGTGCCGACCACCATGGCGTTCGGCTCGGCCACCCCGGCCCGCTGGGCATCCCCCAGCCAAGTGCGCAGAAGCGTCAGCCAGCCTGTCGCGGGATCGTCGCCGAGCCAATCGGCGTCGACGTCGCCGCAGCCGTCCTTCTCCACATACTCGACACGCATCGCCGCCAGATCATGATTGTCCGGTGTAGCCACCGCGCTCACGCTACGCCCGCCCGAGTGCGAGAATCGGGCCATGGCAGCCGTATCGGAAGAGTTCGTCGCCGGCCTGGAAGGCGTCGTCGCCTTCACCACCGAGATCGCCGAACCGGACAAAGATGGTGGTGCATTGCGCTACCGCGGTGTCGACATCGAGGAGCTGGTCGACCGGCGGGTCACCTTCGGCAACGTGTGGGGGCTGCTGGTCGACAGCCGGTTCGGCACGGGCCTACCGCCCGCGGAGCCGTTCCCCCTGCCGATCCACAGTGGCGATGTCCGGGTCGACGTCCAGGCCGGGTTGGCGATGCTGGCCCCGATCTGGGGATATGCACCGCTGCTCGACATCGACGATCAGATCGCCCGCGAACAGCTGGCGCGCGCCTCGGTGATGGCGCTGTCCTACGTCGCGCAGTCCGCCCGGGGCATCTACCAACCCGCGGTGCCGCAGCGGCTCATCGATGAGTGCCCCACTGTCACAGCACGTTTCATGACGCGCTGGCAGGGCGATCCGGACCCGCGCCACGTCGAGGCAATCGATGCGTACTGGGTGACCGCGGCAGAGCACGGCATGAACGCCTCGACATTCACCGCCCGCGTGATCGCCTCGACGGGGGCCGACGTGGCCGCGGCGCTGTCCGGCGCGGTGGGCGCGATGAGCGGCCCACTGCACGGCGGTGCACCGGCTCGCGTACTGCCGATGATCGAAGAAGTCGAGCGCACCGGCGATGCGCGGGCCGTGGTCAAGTCGGTTCTGGACAGTGGCGGCAAGCTGATGGGCTTCGGCCACCGGGTGTACCGCGCCGAGGATCCGCGGGCCCGGGTGCTGCGGGCCACCGCCAAGCGTCTGCAGGCTCCGCGGTTCGAGGTGGCCGCCGCACTCGAGCAGGCCGCGCTGGCCGAGTTGCGCGAACGCCGGCCCGATCGGGCCATCGAGACCAACGTCGAATTCTGGGCCGCGGTCATCCTGGACTTCGCCCGCGTGCCCCCGAAGATGATGCCCGCGATGTTCACCTGTGGCCGCACAGCGGGCTGGTGTGCACACATCCTCGAACAGAAACGTCTCGGCAAGCTGGTCCGACCGTCGGCCATCTACGTCGGCCCCGATCCGCGCAGCGTGCAGGACGTCCCCGGCTGGGACGAACTGCCCGTCGCGCGAGCAGCCTCAGTGTGACCCTCGAGTGACCCCCGACGTCTTCGCTTCGGCGGCACAGGCTTTCACGCAGTTGGTGCAGTCGCTCCCAGTCGCCGCATTGGACGGACCCGGCCTGGGCGAATGGGATATGCGGGCCCTGATCGGCCACACCTCGCGGTCGCTGATCACAGTCAGCACATACCTGCACACCCCCGCCACCCACGAGGACGTGTCCAGCGCGGTCGAGTACTACGTGAAGATTCGCGACTACATGTCCGGCAGCGCCGCCGCGGCCATCGTGGAGCGCGGCAGGCAGGCGGGCCGCGACCTGGGTGTCGATCCGGTGGCCACGGTCGAGCAGCTGGTGGCTCGCGCGCTCGATGACCTCAACGGCGTCGGCGATCCGCTGATCGCCGTGATCGGCGGCCTGGGCATCCGGTTGAGCGCCTACCTGCAGACCCGAGTCTTCGAGCTGACCGTGCACAGCCTCGATATCGCGGCCGCGGCCGGGATCACGGCCGACGTGCCGCCCGAGGCGCTGGAGGCGGCTACGGTGTTGGCCGCCCGGATCTCGGTGGCACTCGGCCAGGGTGAAACAGTGCTGCGGGCACTCACGGGCCGGGCCCCGCTGCCGCATCCCTTCTCCGTCACCTGAATGTCAGACCCCCGTGCTTGCATGGGAGGTACCGCGATGAGATCTGTCCGCCCGGCGGGTCTGCATCGAGGTCCGCTCACAACGAGACAGGAGTCTGAACCATGGCCATCGAAGTAACCCCCGCGGTAATCCCGCAACTTGTCGTCGACGACGCCGCTGCCGCTATCGACTTCTACGTCAAGGCATTTGGCGCTACCGAGCTGGGTCGGGTACCTGGTCCCGACGGCAAACTCGTCCACGCCGCCCTCACCGTCAACGGCTCGACCGTGATGCTCAATGACGATTTCCCTGAATTCAACAATGGAAAATCGACGACGCCGAAAGCACTCGGCGGCACACCCGTCACCATCCACCTGACGGTCACCGACGTCGAGGCCCGCTTCGCTCAGGCCGTCGAGGCCGGCGCCGAGGTAGTTATGCCGCTCGCGGACCAGTTCTGGGGCGACCGCTACGGCATGGTGCGTGACCCATTCGGGCACCAGTGGTCGTTGGGCCAGCCGGTGCGCGAAGTGAGCCCGGAGGAGATCGCGGCAGCGATGCAGAGCATGCAGTAGGTTGCGCGTCACGCTGGAGCACCGCTCGGCGACGAGAGCCGCTCCAGCGTGACAAACCGGTACCGGCAGGGACCGTGTCAGCTCAGTGTGCGTACAGAGTGGTGGTGAGGCGCTGGCGCAGGGTGGGTTTCGGTGCGGTCGCGGCAGCCGCCAGCATGGCCTCGACAGTGGTGAACTTGTCGCGCGGACGTTCGTCGCCGCCGCGGGCGATCTCAGCCGCATCGATGGCGCGCCACCCTGCGGCATCGATCGCGTCTGGCTGACGGTCGTGTACGAGTCTGTCCAGGTCCGCCGGCTTACGCGCCGGATCGGTCAGCGCGCCGGCGTTGTAGTCGGCAACCAGGCGGTGCACGGTTTCCGATGCACACGACTTGTTGGTACCGATGAACCCGGTAGGCCCACGCTTGATCCAGCCCGCCACATAGGCGCCGCGTACCGGTTCACCCGTCACCGGGTCGACCACTCGGCCCCCGTCGTTCGGCACGACCGCGGCGCGGTTATCGAACGGCAACCCGTCAATGGCCTTGCCGCGGTAGCCGATCGAGGTGAGCACGAGCCCGGCCTCGAGCACGCTGGACTCGTCGGTGCCGGTCAGGTCGAACTCAACACCGGTGGTCTTGTCCTCGCCCAGCACCCGCTGCGGGGTCAGCTGGTAGGCCAACCGGATCCGCGGCCGCGTGATCGGGGCCGACGCGTCACCCAGCTTGGCGAGGATTTCCAGCTTGCCGCGGGTGAGTGCATCAGGCTCACCGCGCACGTGAGGAGCAGAAGCCGGCTCGCGCACGTGAGGAGCAGAAGGCAACTCAGCCAGGTCGCGCATCACGAGATCGTGATCGGCCGCGCTCAGCACCACCTCGCAGGTGGCGGTCAGCCCGATCAGCTCGGGCAGGGTGAATGCCGAGGATGCCGGGCCGCGTCGAGCCGCGATCACCACCTCCTGCACCCGGGAACTGCGCAGAGTGGCCAGCGCGTGATCGGAGATGTCGGTGCGCGCCAACACGTCCGGGTCGGTCGTCAGGATCCGGGCGACGTCGAATGCGACGTTGCCGTTGCCGATGATCACAACCCGCTCGTGGCTGAGATCAACCGGAAGATCGGTGAAGTCGGGATGACCATTGATCCAGGCCACCATCTCGGTGGCGGTTCCCGTACCCGGCCGGTCCATGCCGTCGATGTCCAGGCGCCGGTCGTTAGGGGCACCCACGGCGTACAGCACGGCGTGGTGGTGCTCGAGCAGCTCGGCGTGGGTCAAGTGTTTGCCCACCTCGACATTGAGGAAGAACCGCAGGTTGCGGTGCTTGCCGATGGTGTCGAACAGCCGCGTCACCCGCTTGGTGCTCTGGTGGTCGGGGGCGACACCGGCGCGTACCAGACCGTAGGGCGTCGGGAGCTTTTCGAAGACGTTGACTCGCACGCCTTTTTGCGTCAACAGCTCGTCGGCGGCGTACATCGCCGCGGGCCCCGAACCGACGACGGCCACGGTCAGGGGGCCGCCGGTGAGCCGGTCGATCTTGGGCGCGTCGAGCACCGGCGCCAGTTTTGACGTCGGCGGCAGCTTGCCTTCCCGCTTGGGGTAGAACGCCGCATTGAGCTCGATGAAGGGCAGCTGCTTGTCGGTCAGCCGGGTGTCGGGCCCGATGGCGCCGACCGGGCACGCGCTGACGCACGCTCCGCAGTCGACGCACGCATCGGGATCGATGTAGAGCATTTCGGCGGTTGCGAAGCCCGGCTCATCCGGTGACGGATGAATACAGTTGACCGGGCACGCATAAACGCAGGACCCGTCGCTGCAACACGACTGGGTGATCACATGAGGCACAGTGAGGCCTTCGTCAGCTATGCGGCGGCGACGAGGTGCTCGCGCTGCGGCTCGCTGCGGTAGCGGCTCGGCGGCCCGTCGATCTTGCAGACCTTCCACATGAGCTTGGCGATCGGGTTCATCAGCCCGGTGTCGGTGCACAGCATCCGCACGTCACCGAACATGTCGCGCAGCATCTTGCGGGATTCTGGGGCGCCGAAGAACAGGTCCTTGCGCACCGAGCGTGGAATATCGAATTCCTTCCAGAACGCCCGCGGCGGAACGATGATCGCCGAGCACAGGATGCGCATGGTCAGCGGCACGAACAGCGACAGCAGCCAGCGCTGACGACGGTGCAGGTGCGGTATCCGCTTGTGCAGGTACTGGTGCGCGAACGAGATGTGGCGGGCTTCCTCGGCGACGTGGATGGCCATCACCCGCTCCATGATCGGATGCAGTTCCTTACCCTCGCGCAGCACGTTCTTCTGCGTGTGGTCGATGGGCTCCTCGCCGGCGAGCACACCGAAGAAGAACGGGATGGGCAGCGGCCCCGCAGCCAGCGGGATCAACGGCTGCAGCCACTTGAGCAGCCGCGGCATACCCGGTACGTCCTTGCCGATGCGGTTGACCATCTCCTGGAACATCAGGGTGTGGTTGCACTCCTCCACGGACTCGTGCAAGCAGTACCGGTACTCCGGCGAACCGTTGGGCACCCAGAACGAGTACTGCATCAGACCGCGGATCAGGATGTTCTCGAAATGCAGGCCTACCTTGGCCACATTCGCCTGGCGCCACATGCCGATCTCGATCTGACGCTGTAGCGGCTGCGCCCGGTACCACGGGTGACCACCGATCGGATCGGTCGCCGGAAGCACCCAGCGGGGATCATTCGGAGTTACAGCAAACTCCGGCGAGTCCCACTCGATGTCGAGGTAAGGATTGAAGTTGCGCCGCACCGACCCCTCGGACAGTGTGGTGAGCATGTCGACGTACTCGGTGTCGTCGGTGACGTCCATATTTTTGCGCCAGCGTCTGATCATCTTGGTGCGAGCCATGTTGCAGACCTCTCCCTCTCCTATGAGGTTTACATATATGCGCCTCGTGTACAACGATACCGCAGGTATCGACTAAATGTCTACGCCGGATTTCAAAATTTGCCGAGAAGGTGGATGACGTGGTGCAACTGAAGACGCAAGACGAGATCGAAGCCATGTCTGCCGCCGGAGCCGTCGTCGCAGAAGGGTTGCGGGCGGTGATCACGCAGGCCGCCCCCGGACGTACCACAGCCGATCTGAACCGGGTCGCGGCCGACGTCCTGGCCGGCCACGGCGCCACGTCGCCCTTCCTGAACTACCACCCCCGCTGGGCCCCGAGCCCGTTCCCCGCGGTGCTGTGCGTGAGCGTCAACGACGCCGTCGTCCACGGCGTACCCGACGACACCGTGCTGGCCGACGGCGACCTGGTCTCGGTGGACTTCGGGGCAATCTTGAACGGCTGGTGCGGCGACGCTGCCCGCAGCTTCGTCGTCGGCACACCCCGGCCTGCCGATACCGCGTTGATCAAGGCCACCGATGCGGCGCTCGCGGCAGGTATCGCAGCGGCCCGGCCCGGCAACACTCTCGGTGATGTTGGACACGCCATCGCGACCGTGGCACGCCAGGCGGGCTACGGCCTGCTGGCCGATCACGGTGGTCACGGCGTCGGCCGCACAATGCACGAGGCGCCGCACGTCCCCAACGAAGGCCGCCGCGGAAAGGGCCTCAAAATACGATCCGGCCTGGTGATCGCCATCGAACCGATGCTGATCGCCGACGGCACCGACGACTATGTGCACGACTCCGACGGCTGGACGCTGCGCACCGCGACCGGCGTGCGTGCCGCTCACAGCGAGCACACCGTAGCCGTCACCCCGGATGGAACGCAGATTCTGACGCTCTAAGATTGTCGGGTGGCTGAACTCTCGATTCCCGCCGACCTGAAACCCCGTGACGGCCGCTTCGGCTGTGGACCGTCCAAGGTGCGTCCCGAACAGCTGACCGCCCTGGCCTCGGCCGGCGATCTGTTCGGCACCAGCCATCGACAAGCGCCGGTGAAGAACCTCGTCGGCCGGGTGCGCGAAGGGCTGCGTCAGCTGTTCTCGCTGCCCGACGGCTACGAAGTCATTCTCGGCAACGGTGGCTCGACGGCATTCTGGGACGCCGCCGCCTTCGGCCTGGTCGACAAGCGGTCGCTACATCTGACCTACGGCGAATTCAGCTCGAAGTTCGCCTCATGTGTCGCCAAGAACCCCTTTGTCGGCGACCCGATCATCATCAAGGCCGAACCGGGCACCGCCCCGGAACCGACCTCGGACCCCTCGGTCGATGTCGTCGCCTGGGCGCACAACGAGACCTCGACGGGTGTTGCGGTGCCCGTCCAGCGCCCGGCCGGCGACGCTCTCGTGGTCATCGACGCCACGTCCGCGGCCGGCGGCCTGCCGGTGACCATCACCGACGCCGACGCGTACTACTTCGCGCCGCAGAAGAACTTCGCCAGCGACGGCGGGCTGTGGATCGCGGTGCTCTCCCCCGCCGCGCTGGCCCGCATCGACGCGATCGCCGCGTCGAACCGGTGGGTGCCCGACTTCCTGTCGCTGCCCATCGCGGTGGACAACAGCCTCAAGAACCAGACCTACAACACCCCGGCCATCGCCACGCTGATACTGCTGGCCGAGCAGATCGACTGGCTGCTGAGCAATGGCGGGCTGGACTGGGCCGTCAAGCGCACCGCCGATTCATCGCAGCGGCTGTACTCGTGGGCCGAGAGCGTGTCGTTCGCGACACCATTCGTCACCGATCCCGCACTGCGCTCCCAGGTGGTCGGCACCATCGACTTCGACGATGCCGTGGACGCCGCCGCGGTGGCGAAGACGTTGCGCGCCAACGGGATTGTCGACACCGAGCCGTACCGCAAGCTGGGCCGCAACCAGTTGCGCGTCGGCATGTTCCCCGCGGTCGACCCCGACGACGTCAGCGCGCTGACGCGGTGCGTGGACTGGGTCGTCGAACGACTCTGAGGCCGCACCCACCGCGTGTCAGCACGGTTACGGGCCGATAACGCAGTAGGGTGCGCCAAGGAGGTCGGTAAATGCGAGAACTCAGAGTCGTCGGACTCGATGTCGACGGCAAGCGCATAATCTGCGAAACCGACGACTCCTCGGAGTTGTTCAGTGTGCGAGTGGATGACCGACTGCGCGCCGCGGCGCGCGGCGACCGGGTTGCCTCGAATCAAACCCAGATGGATCTAGAGGTGCACAGCGTGCTGCGTCCCAAGGAGATTCAAGCAAAGATCCGTGCCGGCGCATCGGTCGAGCAGCTGGCGGCAGCCGCCGGTGTGCCGATCGAGCGCGTGGAACGGTTTGCCCACCCGGTGCTGCTGGAGCGGGCCCGTGCGGCCGAGCTGGCCACCGCGGCACACCCGGTGCTCGCCGACGGTCCCGCGGTGCTGACCCTGTTGGAGACGGTGACCACATCGCTGGTGGCTCGCGGGCTCGACCCGGACGCCACAAGTTGGGATGCCTGGCGCAACGAGGACAGCCGGTGGACCGTGCAGCTCTCGTGGAAGGCTGGGCGCTCGGACAACGTCGCACACTTCCGGTTCTCCCCGGGAGCCCACGGCGGAACCGTCACGGCGTCCGATGACACCGCCCAAGAATTGATCAACCCGGACTTCAACCGGCCGCTGCGTCCCGTGGCGACGCTGCCACAACTCGATTTCGAGGCGCCTGGAACCACGCCCGCGGTGACCGCCCAGCCCCCTGTGCACGAGCCCGAGCCGGTCGCCGAGCCCGAACAGCCCAAGCCGGCCCGCTCCCGCAAGGCCCGCCCGGCTGTGCCGGCCTGGGAGGACGTGCTGTTGGGTGTGCGTTCGTCCGGTGGACAACGCTGACGGTTGACCAGTTGACCTGAAACGTCTCGACGTCTATCGCGTCGGCGTTCACCGATGCTGCGGCCCCTGTGGCCGACAAAGTGCGCGCGGCAGCCTCTATTGCGACAGCACTGTGGCCAACAGCACTACCCAGCCGATGGCCACCCCCGCTCCTGCCCCGAGGACGAACCAGCGCCACACCGGCCGGTGCCGCCAACCCCACACCGTCGGCGCGAGACCACCGACCGCCACCATGTTCAGGCCGATCGCCAGCAGGGGATGCACCCGGGTCAGGCCCAGGCCGAGAACCACGATGGCCGCCGCAAGCACCGCGGCCACGAAACCGGCCACGGTCAGCCCGGTTCCCCAGGGCGTCGAATCGTCGGTCACCGTTTCAATCTACGTGGGTCCCAGCAGTCGGGCCCGCTCATAGAACGCCAAAGCCGCCGCGGTGGCCACATTGAGCGAATCGGTGCCGCGCGCCATGGGGATCCGGACCCGCGCATCGCTGGCCCGCATGGTGTGCTCGGTCAACCCCGGCCCCTCGGCGCCGACCAGTATCGCCACCCGCTCGGTCTGCAGGTCCGGCATCACCTCCGGCAGTGTCGCCGCAGCCGCATCCGGAGTCATGGCAAGCACGCGGAAACCGTTGTTCTGCAATAGCTTCAGATCAGCCGGCCAGGATTGCGCACGGGCGAACGGCACCAGCAGCGCGTGCCCCATCGACACCCGCACCGCGCGACGATAGAGCGGATCGGCACATCCGGCTCCGAACACCACCGCATCTACGGCCAACCCGGCGGCATTGCGGAAGATCGACCCCAGGTTCTCGTGGTCGTTGACGCCCTCGAGCACCACCACGGTGCGGGCGCCGGAGATCACTTGGGCCACTGTCAATTCCGGCGGCCGTGACGCCGACGCCAGCACGCCGCGGTTGAGATGGAAGCCGACCGCGTCGGCCATCACCTCTGCGCCGGCCCGGTAGAACGGGACCGACGCACCGGTGAGGTCCTCGGCCAGTTCGCCCAGCCGCCGATCGGTGCCGAGCAATGCGCGCGGGACGAACCGCGAGGCCAGCATGCGTTGCACCACCAGCACGCCCTCGGCGATCACCAAGCCCTTGCCGCTGGGCAGATCCGGCCGACGATCCGCGCTGTTGAGATCGCGGAAATCGTCGATACGTGGGTCGGCCGAATCCTCGATATCGATGACCTGCAGCACGCTCACGCGGCGAATAGTAGTGCCGGGATCGGCGCATCCAGCATTCGAGTACGTTGGTCAGCGATGACCGACGAGCCGCAACCGCCGCCATTGCCTGCCTCGCTCCTGGAGCCGTGGCCGGTGATCGTGGTGATCGCGACGGGGTGGCTGATCGCGACGGTCCTGGCGTTCACGCTGCCGGCTCTGCACAGTTGGCGACCACTGTCGCTGGCGGGCCTCGCGATCGGTGTCCTCGGTACCTCGATTTTCCTGTGGCAACGTCACGCCGTGCGTCGCGGTGCGCGCGGTGCCCAACGTGGACTGACCTGAGGAGAACCATGGCTGCGCCACTGCTACAAGCCCAGATCGACATCGATGCACCGGTTGACACCGTGTGGAGGCTCATCTCCGATCTGGGTCGGATGCCACAGTGGAGCCCGCAATGCCGGTTGATGAAACTGCGCGGGCCGCTGCGTCCCGGTGCCCGCACCTTCAACCTGAACAAACGCAAGTTCACCTACTGGCCCACAACCAGCACCATCACCGAGGTCGTCCCGCAGCAGAAGCTGGCCTTCAAGGTCGACGCCAACAACACGGTCTGGTCCTACGAACTGCAGCCCATCGAATCGGGCACCCGGCTCATCGAGAGCCGCCATGCCGAGAACGGCGTGGCGGCGATCTCCAACGCGCTGATCAACGCCTTCATGGGCGGAGTTCCGAGCTTCGAGAGCGAACTCGTCGATGGCATGAACGCGTCACTGGCCCGCATCAAGGCGGCCGCCGAACATTAGTCGGCGAAGTCGAGCACTCCGTCGTCGTATGGCTCGTACAGCGGGGAACCGGTTCCCGGAGGTTGCGGGGTGTCCGAATGGGCCCCGCAGCCGAAGCCGGCCTCGACGACGTGGCCGTCAGCGGACAGTTCGTTGGCACACACTCCGAACATCACGCCCAGGGCACCACCGAGCGGAAGGTAGAAGCCGCAGTCGCGACAGACCCGACGGGTCGCGCGGGCCATCGCCGAACCCGGGCCGTACTCACCGTCGTGCCAGCGTTGCGCGGCTTCGGCCCGCCCCAAGGGGCTGAGTAGCCGGCGGCGGCCGAGCCCCAGCTCTACCGCGGTGTCGTCAATCAGCGGGTCGCCGGAGGCCATGAAGCCGGGTGTCAGCCGCGGATCTTCCAGCGGCGGTGCCAGCAGGTCGCCCGGTCCCAGATCGCCCGGCCGGACGCGGTCCTGCCAAGGCACCCACTGCGGCGCGAGAAGCGCCGTCGGGCCCGGCACCAAGACCAGCTCACTGATGGTGGTGTGGTCTGCGCCCGGATAGGCCGCCACCACGACCGCCCACTGCCAGCCGCGGTAGCCGGTCAGGTTGGCCAGGAAACGATGGGTCGCCGAACTGGGGTCCTCGAACGTGGCGCCGAGATACTCGCCGACCGTCTCGGCACCGCTGAACTCCGCCAGCGCCGCACGTGCCTGTTCCACGGCACCCATCAGCAACGCCTCGAGGCCCGGCGTCGACGCGGCGCCGGTGTCCGGTACGGCTTGGGGCGGCTGCTCGGATACCACGGCCTGCTCGGAAGTCTCGGCCTGCTCGACGGGCTCGGTCATGCTTTCCATCGCCATCCATAGTGCCTGACCGGTTCGGTCGAAAGCCACACCGGTCGCCGATGCGCCCCGCTGGGCCCTGATAGGCAAGAATCGAGAGGTGACTTACTACCCGCCGCGGCCGCCAGCCGATCGTGGCGCGGAACATCCCGGCATGGCCAACTACCCGAGCGACGAGACGCCGCGTCGTCGCCACCGGCCGTCGGGACCGAGCTCCAACCGCTGGTTGCCGCCGCTGGACGAGGAGCCCACCGACACCTATCGCTCCGACCCACAGTCAGGCGTCGGATCGGCCACCGCCGAGAAGGTGACCGTGACTCGTGCGGCAGCCGCGCGCAGCCGCGAGATGGGTTCACGAATGTACGGTTTCGTGCATCGTGCGGCCACCGCCGACGGCGCCGACAAGTCCGGGCTGACCGCGCTGACCTGGCCGGTGGTGGCCAACTTCGCCGTCGACGCCGCCATGGCCGTCGCCTTGGCCAACACCCTGTTCTTCGCCGCCGCCAGCGGTGAATCCAAGAGCAAGGTGGCGTTGTACCTGTTGATCACCATTGCCCCCTTCGCCGTGATAGCACCGCTGATCGGACCCGCCCTCGATCGGTTGCAGCACGGCCGCCGGGTAGCGCTGGCCGCGTCGTTCGCGCTGCGCACCGCGCTGATCGTGGTGCTCATCGCCAACTACGACGGCGATTCGGGTAGCTACCCGTCGTGGGTGCTCTACCCGTGTGCACTGGGGATGATGGTGCTCTCCAAATCGTTCTCGGTGCTGCGCAGCGCCGTCACACCCCGCGTGCTGCCGCCGACCATCGACCTGGTCCGCGTCAACTCCCGGCTGACGACCTTCGGTCTGCTGGGCGGCACCGTGGTCGGCGGCGCCATCGCCGCGGGCGCCGAGTACGGGCTCCGGGTGGTGCATCTGCCCGGTGCGCTCTACGTCGTCGCCGCTGTCTCGGCGGCCGGCGCGGTGCTGTCGATGCGGATCCCCAAGTGGGTCGAGGTCACCGAAGGCGAGGTGCCGACGACGCTGAGTTACCACGGTGATTCGGCAGGCGGCCCGGGCGAGCTGAAACGTCCCCGCAAGACCAAGACCGCGAGTCAGCCCATGGGCCGCAACACCATCACCGCACTGTGGGGCAACTGCACGATCAAGGTGATGGTCGGTTTCCTTTTTCTGTACCCCGCGTTCGTGGCCAAATCGCACGACGCGACCGGCTGGCAGCAGCTGCTGATGCTCGGTCTGATCGGGGCCGCAGCAGGCATCGGCAACTTCGCCGGCAACATCGCGGCGGCCCAACTCAAACTGGGCCGCCCTGCCCAACTGGTCGTGCGTGCGGCCGTCGCCGTCACCGCCGTCGCGCTGGCCACCGCGCTGACCGGAAACCTGCTGGTCGCGGCGGGTGCCACACTGGTGACCTCCGCTGCCAGTGCGATCGCCAAGGCGTCGCTGGACGCGTCGCTGCAAGACGATCTGCCCGAGGAGTCGCGCGCCTCGGCGTTCGGCCGCTCAGAGTCGGTACTACAGCTGGCCTGGGTGGCCGGCGGCGCGACGGGCGTGCTGATCTACACGGACCTGACAGTCGGCTTCACTACCATCACCGCCGTGCTGATACTCGGCCTGGCGCAGACCATCGTGAGCTACCGCGGCGAGTCATTGATCCCCGGCCTCGGCGGTAACCGTCCGGTGCTGGCCCGACAAGAAGGCGGAGGCCCCGCGATGGCCAGCACGACGGATACGCCGAGATGAAGCGTTTTCTCACCATCCTGGCGGTGATCGTCGTGCTCGCGACGGCAGGTACGGCCGTGGCGGTATGGCGGCTCAGCCGCGGACACGACGAGCTGCCGAAGATCAGTGCCTACACCAACGGTCACCTGACCCGGGTCGGGCCGTTCCGGTACTGCCCCGTGCTCAACCTGAACGACTGCTCGCAGTTGGGCAGCCAGGGCGAGCTGCGGGTCAGCAAAGAACACCCAGTGCAGCTGTCGGTGCCCTCGTCGATCGCCCGCGCGCCGTGGCGGCTGCTGCGGGTCTACGAGAACCCGATCGACACCACGTTGTCGATCTACCGGCCGGATACCACTCTGGCCGTGACGATTCCGACGGTCGACCCGCAACGCGGCCGGTTGACCGGCATTGCCGTGCAGCTGCTCACCCTCGTGCAGGATCAGAACGGCGAGGTGTTCGACCTGCCCCACGCCGAATGGTCGGTGCGCACGAACTGGCCCGACAAGGCTCAGCCGGCGCCGTGACCCGCGGGTCTTAAATTGCTCCTCGCGTGCGCGGGTCTTAAATTGCTCCTCGCGTGCGCGGGACCCGCTCGGATTCACGCGTCGGCCCCGGCGGCGTGCCGTCACCAAAGGGCCTGCCGCCCAGCGATTCCCGGCCGTGCGGGGTAAGCCAGTTGGACAGCTCCGGCCCCTTCGGCACAATCCGGGTCGGATTGATGTCGGCATGCACCATGTAGTAGTGCTGCTTGATCTGGACGAAGTCGATGGTGTCGCCGAAACCCGGGGTCTGGAACAGGTCACGGGCATAGGCCCACAGCACCGGAAGCTCCGTGAGCTTGGACCGATTGCACTTGAAGTGGCCGTGATACACCGGGTCGAACCGGGCCAGCGTGGTGAACAGTCGCACGTCGGCCTCGGTGATGGTGTCGCCCACGAGATATCGCTGCGTCGCCAACCGCTCCGAGAGCCAGTCGAGCGCGGTGAACAGCCGGTCGTAGGCGGCGTCGTACGCCTCTTGTGAGCCGGCGAAACCGCACCGGTACACACCGTTGTTGACCTCGGTGTAGATGCGCCTGGACACGGTGTCGATCTCGTCTCGCAACGGTTCGGGGTACAGCTGCGGAGCACCCTCGCGGTGGAATTCGGTCCACTCGGTCGAGAAGTCCAGCGTCATCTGAGCGAAGTCGTTCGTCACCACCGCACCCGTCGGCACGTCGACGACGGCGGGAACCGTAATACCCTTGGAGTAGTCGGGATCACGCGCGAAGTAGGCGTCCTGCAGCCGCGGAATTTTCAACACCGGGTCGAGGCCCCCGGGATCGAGATCGAAGGTCCAGCTGCGCGCATCGTGCGTCGGTCCGCAGAAGCCGATGGACAGGGCGTCCTCCAGCCCCAGTAGCCGGCGCACGATGATCGCCCGGTTGGCCCACGGACACGCCCGCGCCACCACCAATCGGTACCGGCCGGCCTCGACGGGATAGCCGTCGAGGCCCGTGCACGTGATCCGGGTGGTGATGTAGTTGGTATCGCGGTTGAATTCGCCTCCGGACGAAGACTTGTCGGCGACGTAGGAGCCCTGAGCCATGGCTTCAGTCTCCCCCGCCGCAACGCGTCAGGCGTCGAGTTCCCGTGCGACGGCCTTGACCACCTCGGACACGCGCCGGGCGACCTTGCGGTCGGGGTAGCGGCCCTTGCGCAGCTCCGGCTGCACGGTGTCCTCCAGCAGCGTGATCATGTCCGAGACCATGCCGTGCAGCTCGTCGGGGGTGTGCTTGTGCTCGGGACGCTCCGCCTCGCGGCGAGTCTTGCTCAGGCTCGGTGGCGGATCAATCAGCTTGAGGCTCAATGCCTGCGGACCACGACGGCCTGCGGCCACCCCGAACTCGACGCGCTGGCCGGCCTTGAGCGCCTCGACACCCGAAGGCAACGCCGAAGACCGGACGTAGACGTCCTCGCCGTCCTCCTGGGACAAAAACCCGAAGCCCTTTTCGGCGTCGTACCACTTAACCCTGCCGGTCGGCACTGGACTCACCTGCTCGTCGTTGGTAGCTCTACACAGACATACAAATTTCGCGTCCCGGATTGCGCCGGAACGCGATGTGCAGATCCTACTCGGGCCCTAATTGCTCTCACGTGCGCGACCTAGTGCTCCTCACGTCCGCTGTGACCTAATTGCTCCTCACGTCCGCCGTGACCTAATTGCTCCTCACGTCCGCCGTGACCTAATTGCTCCTCACGTCCGCCGACCTATCACCGCGTTACGTCCCTCATCGCCGTTACTCGGTAGGCTTGGACTACCGCTCGAGGAGAAAATGCGCCCCATATGCGAGTGATACTGAACATCATCTGGTTGGTCTTCGGCGGCCTGTACCTGGCGCTGGGATACCTGCTGGCGGCGCTGATCTGCTTCATCCTGATCGTCACCATCCCGTTCGGGTTCGCCTCGCTGCGCATCGCCTCCTACGCGCTGTGGCCGTTCGGCCGCACCATCGTCGACAAACCGGGCACCCGGCCCGGCGCGCTGATCGGCAACATCATCTGGATCCTGTTGTGCGGTATCTGGCTGGCCATCGGCCACCTGGTCACCGCGGTCGCCATGGCGATCA
This sequence comes from Mycobacterium sp. 141, assembly GCF_000382405.1. Taxonomy (GTDB): domain Bacteria; phylum Actinomycetota; class Actinomycetes; order Mycobacteriales; family Mycobacteriaceae; genus Mycobacterium. Next base: position 327,636 of record NZ_KB908257.1, on the reverse strand, counting down.
CCATCATCGGCATCCCGCTGGCGCTGGCCAACCTCAAGCTGATCCCGGTGTCCCTCATGCCGCTGGGCAAGGAGATCGTCCCGGTGGGCTCGGCCAAGGCCCCGGTATGACCATCACCGCACTCGGACTGCCCGCCGTGCACTCGCGCGGGAAAGCCGCCGTCGATCCGCGCCCGACAAGTGGCCCGCTCATCGACAGCTATGGCCGGGTCGCGACGGACCTTCGCGTCTCGCTCACCGACCGGTGCAATCTGCGCTGCACGTATTGCATGCCCGCCGAGGGCCTGGACTGGCTTCCCGGCCAGGCCCTGTTGACCGCCGACGAACTGGCCCGCCTCCTGCGCATCGCGGTGACGCGACTGGGCGTCACCAGCATCCGCTTCACCGGCGGTGAGCCCCTGGTGTCTCGGCACCTCGAAGACGCGGTGGCCGCGGCCGCCGCGCTGACACCCCGCCCGGAGATCACCCTGACCACCAACGGCATCGGGCTGCAGCGCCGTGCCGCCGGGTTACGCCAAGCCGGGCTGGACCGCATCAACGTCTCGCTCGACAGCGTCGATGCCGCACATTTCGCCCGGATCACCCGGCGCGACCGACTGGGCGACGTCTTGGCCGGCCTGGCCGCCGCAAAGGCCGCCGGGCTCGAGCCGGTGAAGGTCAACGCGGTGCTCGATCCGGTGACCGGGCTCGACGACGCGGTAGGCCTGCTGCGGTATTGCCTCGAACATGGCTACCAGCTACGCATCATCGAACAGATGCCGCTGGACGCCGGGCACACCTGGAAGCGCGACCAGGTGATCGACGCCGACCGGATCCTGCAGACCTTGCATCAGCACTTCGCGTTGCACCCCGATCCCCGCCCGCGGGGCTCGGCGCCCGCCGAACTGTGGCAGGTCGAGCCGGATGGCACGCATCCGGGCGGCACGGTCGGTGTCATCGCCTCGGTGTCGCACGCGTTCTGCTCGGCCTGCGATCGCACCCGGCTGACCGCCGACGGCCAGATTCGCAGCTGCCTGTTCTCCACCGAGGAGACCGATCTGCGCGGCCTGCTGCGTACCGGAGCGGACGACGCTGCGGTCGATGCCGCGTGGCGCGCAGCCATGTGGGCCAAGCCTGCCGGGCACGGCATCAACGACCCAAGCTTTGTGCAACCGACGCGTCCCATGAGCGCGATCGGGGGGTAACCATGGCTGCGACGGTCGACGTGACGGTCCGGTATTTCGCCGCTGCAGCCGCCGCTGCGGGCGTCGAGACCGAAACGTTAGGTCTCGAATCGGGAACGACGATCGAGGAACTGGTCGCGCGGCTCGGCGACGGCAACGATGAACTCGCGCGAGTGCTGAAACGGTGCTCCTACCTGTGCGACGGCGTCGCAGTGCACGACAAGACGGCCGCCGTCACAGCGCCGCGGACGCTTGACGTGTTACCACCATTTGCCGGCGGCTAACGTGATTTACGTCACATAACAAAATGGTCACAAGCTGGCTACGAGTCGCGTTACCAACGCCGCGACCTGGGGAAACGCATCAGCAACCTGCGCCTTTAATATTTTTTTAATTTTTGCCGGGCCGAAAAACGCCCGACCCGACAAAAGATGACTTGCTTGCGACGAACCGTTACCGTTCACTCCCAAGTCATCAACCGACCCTCAACCGGATGACCTGCCATCCCCGATTGCGCCGAGCTCCATCCATCGGGCGGGTGGTCAACGACGAACAACTGGATGGAGGCGGGGGACCCACCGGTCCACCGAGCTACAAGGACCCGGAGCCGCTTGCGGCCCCTTGGGGTGAAGCTGTCGTCGTTTCGACGTCGACGGCCGGGCTACCTCTCCAGCCCGAACCCGACAGCTGACCTCGTGGGCGCATACGAGAGGATCTCACGCTCATGAGTGGACGGCATCGTAAGCCCACCACGGGTTCATCAGCCAAGAACGTCGCCAAGATTGCCGTGGCCGGTGCCGCGCTTGCCGGCGGCAGCCTCGCACTGGCAAGCCAGGCGACGGCCGCGACCGACGGCGAATGGGACACCGTGGCCCGCTGCGAATCGGGCGGCAACTGGGCCATCAACACCGGAAACGGCTACCAGGGCGGGCTGCAGTTCTCGCCGAGCACCTGGTCGGGCCACGGCGGTGGCCAGTACGCCCCGGCCGCAAACATGGCCACCAAGGAACAGCAGATCGCTGTTGCCGAGCGCGTTCTGGCCAGCCAGGGCAAGGGCGCTTGGCCCGTGTGCGGCCACGGGCTGTCCGGTGCGACCCCGCGCAACGTGGTGAACCAGCCGCAGCCGCTGGACAACCCGGCCGTCGACGCCCCCGCACCCGACGCACCTACCGTCGAGGCTGCAGCGTTCGATGCTGCCGCGGCCCCGGCACCTGACGCCCCGCCGCCAGCACCGCAGGATCTGCCGCCGGCACCGCAGGATCTGCCCCCGGCACCGCAGGATCTGCCCCCGGCACCGCAGGATCTGCCCCCGGCACCGCAGGATCTGCCCCCGGCACCGCAGGATCTCCCCCCGGCACCGCAGGATCTGCCCCCGGCACCGCAGGATCTCCCGCCGGCACCGGATGCTCCGGCCCCCGATGCTCCGGCACCGGCCGACGTGCCGCCGCCCGCTCCGGCCCCCGAAGCGCCCGCTCCCGTGGAGGCCCAGTCCGTCTCCTACGTGGAGCAGGTCCAGCAGGCCATCGAGAAGCAAGGCCTGCACGGCAACGTCATCATCGGCTGAGTCCGCTCAGGCGGAGTTGACCCACTCGTCGGTGCCGTCAGCGAAGTGCTGGTGTTTCCACACCGGTAGCCGTTCCTTGACGGTGTCCACAAGGCGGGCACAGGTTTCGAACGCCGCTCTGCGATGGTCCGCTGCCACAGCGGCCACCAGGGCGGCGTCTCCTATGTTCAGGGTTCCGATGCGGTGACTCACCGCAATAGCCCGGACTCCAACACTTTCCGCGGCGATCTCGGCGGCAACCGCCTCCAGCGTCTGCAGGGCGGTCGGATGGGCGGAGTACTCCAGCCGCAACACCGACCGGCCGCCGTCATGGTCGCGAACCACGCCCGAGAACCCCACGACGGCGCCTGCGGCCTCGTGAGCCACCAGCGCTTCGTATTCCGGCAGAGCGATGGGGTCCTCGGTGAGTTCCACCCGGACGACGACAGCGCTCATCGCAGTTGTCTCCTCTTCGCGCAAGCGCTCATCGCAGTTGTTTCCTCTTCGCGCAAGCGCTCATCGGTCGTGGTCCCGGCCGCTCAGCTGATCCAACGCATGCTCCAGTACGTGGTCGAGCACGCCCAGGCCGTCCTTCACCCCACCCGTCGAGCCGGGCAGGTTCACGATCAGCGTGCGCCCGGCCACACCGCAGACGCCGCGCGACAGCACCGACGTGGGCACCTTGTGGCCTCCCGAGCGCCGGATGGCGTCGGCCAGGCCGGGCACCTGACAATCCAGCACCGCCATGGTGGCTTCCGGAGTGCGGTCGGTGGGCGAGATGCCGGTGCCGCCAGAAGTGATGATCAGGTCAACGTGTTCGGCCAACGCGGACCGCAGCGCTGCGCCGACGGCGGCGCCATCGGGAACCACCACTTGTTCGGTCACGTCATAACCACGGTGTGACAGCCAACCGACGATCATGGGACCGGTGCGATCGTCGTAGATGCCGGCCGATGCGCGCGTCGACGCGATGACCACCCGGGCCGAACGGGTTATGCCGGTGGAGTGTCTGGAGTCCATAGACCCGTTTTACCGCCCTCTTTGCGCAGCACCCGGATCTGGTCGAGACGAGCCGCCGGATCGACGGCCTTGATCATGTCGTAGAGCGTCAGCGCAGCCACGCTGACGGCGGTCAGCGCTTCCATCTCGACGCCCGTGCGATCGGTGCTGCGCACGGTTGCGGTGATGTCCACGCGGTCGGTCCCGATGTCGAAATCGACGTCGACACCGGTGAGTGCCAACTGATGACACAGCGGAATCAGATCGGAGGTCCGCTTGGCGGCCATGATGCCGGCAACGCGTGCCGTGGCCAGCGCGTCACCCTTGGGCAACCCTCCCGAGGCGATCAATGCGACCACCTCGGCGCCGGTCAGCACAGTGCCCGCGGCAACGGCGGTGCGCCTGGTGACGTCCTTGGTGGTGACGTCGACCATGTGCGCCGCCCCGGAGTCGTCGAGGTGCGACAGCCCCACCGTTACCGGTTGACGACGGTGACCGACTGGATGAACGGCAGGGTGTCCGCCGGTACAGGGAAGATCACGTCACCGAACGGAGACAGTGCTCCGGTACGGTCGGTTGCCAGTTCGCTGACGGCGTGATCGTCGCCGTCACTGAGGACCGGCCAGCCGTTGTCGACGTACTGTTTCTTGTTGTTGTCAGCCACGCCCCACATTGTGGCAGGCCAGGCATCCGGTGGCGAGACCGACATGGCACGGGTGGGCGAGAGCGCAGCGGCCGGGAATATCCTGAGCGGGCTGCTTTACGCTGGTCAGGAAATGACCGCGAAGACTCCTTCGGAGGACACGAGCGCCGCGACCCGGGCGACCGCCGGGATCCCACTCGGCTCCTGGCTGGCCGATCTCCCTGACGAGGGACTTCTGCGGGTTCTGCAATTGCGGCCGGACTTGACCCAACCGCCGCCGGCCAGTCTGTCGGCGCTGGCTGCGCGGGCCTTGTCGCGACAGTCGGTCAAGGCCGCCACCGACGGACTGGACTTCCTGCACCTGGCGGTGCTGGACGCGTTGCTGGTGTTGCATGCCGACACCTACGCCGTCACGGTCGCCGAACTCAACAAGCTGCTGGGCGAGCGGGCCGACGCCGACGCAGTCGCCACCGCGCTGGACAATCTGCGTGAGCGGGTCGTGGTGTGGGGAACCGATGAGGTGCGGGTGGCCCCGGAGACTGCCGGATCGCTGCCGTGGTACCCGGGCCAGGCCGTGCTGGAGTCGTCCGACCGCAGCGCTGACGAGATCGCCGCACAGCTGGCCGATCTCGACGATGCTCAGGCTGATCTGCTGGCCCGGTTGGTGGATGGCTCGCCGATCGGCCGCACCCGCGATGCGGCCGCCGGAACTCCGCCGGACCGGCCGGTACCGCGGCTTCTGGAGGCCGGACTGCTGCGCCGGGTCGACGACGAAACCGTGATCCTGCCCCGACTGGTGGGCCAGTCGCTGCGCGGCGAGGTCCCGGGACCCGTGGAATTGGCGGTGCCCACGCTCAACGCAACAGTCACGACGACCGCCGAAGTGGACGCCGTCGCCGCGGGTGCCGCGCTCGATCTGTTGCGCGAGATCGAACTATTGGTCGAAACCCTGGGCGCCACACCGGTTGTCGAGCTGCGCAACGGCGGGCTCGGGGTGCGCGACGTCAGACGGCTGGCCAAGACGACGGGGATCGACGAGCCGCGGCTGGGCCTCATCCTGGAACTGGCCGCGACAGCCGGGCTGATCGCCGTCGGCATGCCCGACCCTGATCCGGGCGACGACACAGGACCGTATTGGGCGCCCACAGTGGCCGCCGACCGTTTCGCGGAGTCGCCGACGGCCGCGCGCTGGCAGCTGATCGCCTCGACCTGGCTCGACTTGCAGGCCCGCCCGGCGCTCATCGGTACCCGCGGACCCGACGGCAAACCCTTTGCAGCACTGTCAGATTCACTGTTCTCCACGGCCGCCCCACTGGATCGCCGGCTGCTACTGACGGTGCTGGCCGAACTTCCTCCGGGGTCTGGTGTCGATGCGGCCGAGGCTTCGCGGGCGATGATCTGGCATCGACCTCGCTGGTCGGCACGTCTGCAGCCGAGCACCGTCGCGAACCTGCTGGACGAGGCACACGCGGTGGGCCTGGCGGGCCGCGGCGCGGTCAGCACGCCGGGCCGCGGCCTGCTGGCCGACGGTCCGCCCGAGGACGTTGTGGCGACGATGGCCAAGGTGCTGCCCAAGCCGCTCGACCATTTTCTGCTGCAGGCCGATCTCACGGTGATCGTGCCGGGGCCGTTGGAACGCGAGCTGGCCGAGCAGTTGGCCGTGGTGGCCACCGTCGAATCGGCAGGCGCGGCCATGGTGTACCGCATCAGCGAAGCCTCGGTGCGGCACGCGCTGGACTCCGGACGCACCGCGAGCGAGCTGCACACCCTGTTCGAGAAACACTCCAAAACCCCGGTGCCACAAGGCTTGACGTACCTCATCGACGACGTCGCACGTCGGCACGGGCAGCTGCGGGTCGGCATTGCATCGTCGTTCGTGCGATGCGAGGATGCCGCTCTGCTGGCGCAGGCGGTCACCTCGGCCGTCGCCGAACGCCTCGAGCTGCGGCTGCTGGCCCCGACGGTCGCGGTGTCGCAGGCCCCGATCGCCGATGTGCTGGTCGGGCTGCGGGAGGCCGGCTTCGCCCCAGCCGCCGAGGACTCGTCGGGCAGCATCGTCGACATCGGGGCGCGCGGCGCCCGCGTCGCCATCCCGACCCGGCGTCGGGTGTACCGGCCCGCGACACCTCCGACCGCACAGACGCTTTCGGCGATCATCGCGGTGCTGCGCAAGGTGTCCAGCGGACCATTCGCGAATGTTCGGCTGGATCCGGCGATGGCCATCACCCAGCTGCAAGACGCCGCAATCGCCCAAACCTCGGTCGTGATCGGTTATGTGGACCCGGCCGGCGTGGCCACCCAGCGGGTGGTGGCGCCGATCAACGTCCGTGGCGGCCAGCTCACCGCCTACGATCCCGCCGCGGGGCGGGTGCGGGAGTTCGCGATTCACCGCGTCACCTCGGTGGTATCAGCCGACGGCGACTAGACAACTCGTCTGGCGGCGTTCCGCAGCTCTCGGCGTGTCGCGGCTCCCGAGGCACACTGCCTGCCAGAGACGTCCAGGTACCGCTGTGACGGGTGTGGCTAGACCTACTGGCCACCGTCTAACCCGGCGAACAGCCTCGGCACAGCTCATCCACAGAACCGTTCACGACCATGTCTCTCGTGACAACCCTGTTGAGCGAGGCTGTTCAGGCTCCGGCGAGACGCGGCGTGTCGCTACTGCACGGCTGGCTGCCGCCGACGGTATGGGCAGTGGCCGCCATCGTGTTGGTGCTGGCGATCGGGTGGCGAACCCGACGGTGGCGGCTGATCTGGCTGCCGGCGGCGATCGTGATCGGCCTCATCCTGGCCGGGTGGACCCACTGGTACATCGATACGGAGGGGCTGGCCGGCGATCCCGCACCGGACTCGCTGTGGATTTGGGTGGGTCTGACGGGTCTGGCGATCGCGGTCGCGGTGTTCGGCTGGCGCGGCAACCACTGGTGGCGCCGAGGGCTGTCCGTGGTCGCGGTGCCGCTGTGCCTGTTGAGCGCGGGGCTGGCCCTGAACCTCTGGGTCGGCTACTTCCCGACGGTCCCGGCGGCTTGGAACGAATTGACGGCCGGGCCGTTGCCCGACGAAACCGACCTCGCGACTGTCCAGAGCATGCGGGGTAAAGGTGCACCTGAGCACGGGGCACTCGTTCCGGTGGACATTCCTGCTGACGCGTCGGGATTCAAACACCGCACCGAGTTGGTGTATCTGCCGCCGGCCTGGTTCGCCGCCAATGCGCCGAAGTTTCCGGTCGTGACGATGATCGCCGGTGAATTCAACACCCCGTCCGACTGGCCGCGCACGGGCAACGCGATCGCCACGATCGACAACTTCGCCGCCGCGCACGGCGGCAACGCCCCGGTATTCGTGTTCGTCGACGTCGGCGGTTCCTTCAACAACGACACCGAATGCGTCAACGGTCCGCGCGGCAACGTGGCGGATCACCTCATCAAGGACGTGCCGCCGTATCTCACCGGCACGTTCGATGTGCAGAAGGCCGGTTGGGGCGTCGTGGGCTGGTCGATGGGCGGTACCTGCGCGGTGGACCTGACCGTGATGCATCCCGAACTGTTCAGCTCCTTCGTCGACATCGCCGGGGACATGGGACCTAATGCGGGCACCAAAGATCAGACCATCGCCAGGGTCTACGGCGGCGACGCCTCACAGTGGCCGATCTACGACCCCACGACCGTGATCGACAAGCACGGGCCGTACCAAGGTGTTTCGGGCTGGTTCGCGATCTCCTCGGACGCGCCGCAGCAACGGAAGGGCGGATGGGGCAATCCCGACGCGGTCGGCCTGGGCGGGCAGGACGCCGCGGGCAATCCGGGTGATCAGACCGATGCCGCCAATTCGCTGTGCAGGTTAGGTCGGGACAACGGCATCACCTGCGCTGTTGTCGCCAGCCCCGGCAAGCACGACTGGCCATTTGCGATGGACGTGTTCAAGGCCTCACTGCCGTGGCTGGCCGGCCAGATCGGCACGCCGGGCGTCGCCAAGGTGCCGCTGCCCGGGGCGGTCACGGGATCGGCGCCGACAGGGACCCCGTTGCAGGCCGCGCACCACTGAGCTCCGGGGTTGTCGGCGCGTTCGGAATAATGGTCAGAATGACTTGCAAGCGAGGAGCCGCGCATGACTGACGGCCCGCTGATCGTGCAGTCCGACAAGACGGTGCTGTTGGAGATCGACCATGCCCAGGCCGGTGCGGCACGCGCAGCCATCGCCCCGTTCGCCGAATTGGAACGCGCGCCCGAACACGTACACACCTACCGCATCACGCCGCTGGCGTTGTGGAACGCCCGCGCTGCCGGCCACGACGCCGAGCAGGTGGTCGACGCGCTGGTCTCGTTTTCCCGCTACGCCGTCCCCCAGCCGCTGCTGGTCGACATCGTCGACACCATGTCCCGCTACGGGCGGCTGCAGCTGGTCAAGCATCCGGCGCACGGGTTGACCCTGGTGAGCCTCGACCGCGCGGTGCTCGAGGAGGTGCTGCGCAACAAGAAGATCGCGCCCATGCTGGGTTCCCGCATCGACGACGACACCGTGATCGTGCACGCCAGTGAACGCGGCCGGGTCAAGCAGATGCTGCTCAAGATCGGCTGGCCCGCCGAGGACCTGGCTGGCTATGTCGACGGCGAGGCGCACCCGATCGCACTGAAGCAGGACGGCTGGGAACTGCGCGACTACCAGGAGATGGCCACCGACTCGTTCTGGGCCGGCGGATCGGGCGTGGTGGTGCTGCCGTGTGGCGCGGGGAAGACGCTGGTCGGTGCCGCGGCGATGGCCAAGGCCGGCGCGACGACGCTGATCCTGGTCACCAACACCGTGGCGGGCCGGCAGTGGAAGCGGGAGCTGGTCGCCCGCACCACGCTGACCGAGGACGAGATAGGCGAATATTCCGGGGAAAAGAAGGAGATCCGCCCGGTCACCATCGCGACCTACCAGGTGATCACGCGGCGCAGCAAGGGTGAGTACAAGAACCTGGAGATCTTCGACAGCCGCGACTGGGGTCTGATCATCTACGACGAGGTTCACCTGTTGCCGGCCCCGGTGTTCCGGATGACCGCTGACCTGCAGTCCCGGCGCCGTTTGGGATTGACCGCAACGCTGATCCGCGAGGATGGCCGGGAGGGCGACGTGTTCTCGCTGATCGGGCCCAAGCGCTACGACGCGCCGTGGAAGGACATCGAAGCCCAGGGCTGGATCGCCCCCGCCGAGTGCATCGAGGTCCGGGTGACGATGACCGACAACGAGCGGATGATCTACGCGACCGCCGAGCCCGACGAACGCTACAAACTGTGCTCCACTGCACACACCAAGATCGCGGTGGTGCGCTCGATCCTGGAACGTCACTCCGGCGAACAGACACTGGTCATCGGCGCGTACCTCGACCAGCTGGAGGAACTCGGGCAGGAGCTCGATGCGCCGGTGATCCAGGGGTCGACGAAGAACTCCGAACGTGAGGCGTTGTTCGACGCGTTCCGCCGCGGTGAGATCGCCACCCTGGTGGTGAGCAAGGTGGCGAACTTCTCCATCGATCTGCCGGAAGCGTCTGTGGCCGTTCAGGTTTCGGGAACCTTCGGCTCGCGCCAGGAGGAGGCGCAGCGGCTGGGCCGGTTGCTGCGGCCGAAGGCCGACGGCGGTGGTGCGGTGTTCTACTCCGTGGTTTCCCGCGATTCTTTGGACGCAGAGTACGCCGCGCACCGACAGCGGTTCCTCGCCGAGCAGGGCTACGGGTACATCATCAAAGACGCCGACGATCTGCTGGGGCCGACGATCTGACGCCCGCCGGCGTCACGACTCGACCGCCGCACGCGAGTTCGGACAGCCGCCTTAGCGAAAATGATTATCATTTTTCTATGACTGGCTTCGCCGAACCTGCGCAGCGCACGGCGACGCCGCTCGCGGCAAGCAGCGCGCCGTGACAGCGGCGTTCCCGCCGCGGCAGCGGCGTACGGCCAACAAGCAGGCCGTCCTGGACGCGCTGGGAAGCGCCGACACCTTCCGCAGCGCCCAGCACCTGTTCCTCCAGCTGCACCGACGCCAGCCTCAACGGATCGCACTGACCAGCGTCTACCGGATCCTGCACAGCCTGGCCGCCGAAGGTGTCGTCGAAACACAATCTGCCGAAGACGGCGAAGCGCTCTACCGCTTGCGCACAGGCACCGAACACCGGCACTACCTGCTGTGCCGCCAGTGCGGCCGCGCGGTCCCGTTCTCGCCGACGGCGCTGGAAGAAGTGGCCGCCGATCTGGTGCGGCAACACCACTTCACCGAGGTCACGCACCGTGTCGACCTCTACGGCACATGCCCCCGATGTCATTCCGCCGACCGCGCCTGAGGGGCCTTCAGCACACGTCGACCAGGCGCCACTGGTGCGGCCGCCCCCACCCTGGTATAGGTAATGACAATCATATTCGATTACTCGATCAACCCTGACTGGAGGACACCGTGACGATCGGAACCCACCGCGTGCTGAGCACCGTCGCCGCCCTGGCGGCACTCACCACGCTGGGCATGACGGCCTGCGGATCGCAGAATTCGTCGAACTCCTCAGGGACGTCATCGGCGGCTTCGGGATCCTCGGCGAGCAGTTCGGCGGCACCACCGGCAGCCGCACCCATCGCGGTGGTGGCCGCGGAGAACTTCTGGGGAGACATCGCCAAGCAGATCGGCGGCGATCACGTGGCCGTCACCTCGATCATCAGCGACCCCAACGCCGACCCCCACCAGTACGAGTCCGACGCGAACACCGCGGCCGCGGTGAGCAAGGCGCAACTGGTCGTCGACAACGGTCTGGGCTACGACGACTTCATGGACAAACTCTTCAGCGCCTCACCCAACCCGAACCGCAAGGTCATCACCGCCGCCGAGGTGATGGGCATTTCCGGAGACGACGCCAACCCGCACATCTGGTACGACACCGCCAAGGTGCCCGACGTCGCCAACGCCATCGCCGGCCAGCTCGGCGCCCTGGATCCCACCGATGCGGCCATGTTCACCGCCAATGCCAAGACCTTCAACGACAGCCTGACCCCGATCAACGACGCGATCGCCAACATCAAGACCAAGTATCCGGACGCCCCGGTCGGCTACACCGAACGTGTCCCCGGCTATCTCGTCGATGCCGCCGGGCTCAAGCTGGCCACCCCGGCGTCGTTCGCGCAGTCCATCGAAGACGGCAACGACCCCAGCCCGGCGGACAACCAGGCGATGGACAATGACATGAAGACCAAGGCCATCAAGGTCCTGCTCTACAACGGCCAGGTCACCAGCCCGGCCACAGACGCGGTCAAATCCCTGGCCCAGCAGAGCGGCATCCCCATCGTCGGCGTGACCGAAACACTGCCGCCCACCGACAAGGACTTCCAGACCTGGCAGCTGCGGCAGATCAACGAGATCACGAACGCCCTGGCGCATTAGGCAGCAGGGCCGATGAGCACCGTTGTGGACAATCACGCCGCCGGGCCCACCGTGGAGCTGTGTGACGCCGGGTTGTCCTACGGTGCTCGTCGGCTCTGGCAACACCTGGACCTCAGCGTGGCCCCCGGAGAGTTCCTGGCCGTCCTGGGCCCCAACGGCAGCGGCAAGACATCACTGATCCGGGTATTGCTCGGACTGTCCACGCTGTCCTCGGGGCGGGTGCTGGTGTGCGGGGCCGTGCCACGACGCGGCAGCAACGTCATCGGCTATATCCCGCAGCAGAAGGGATTTGACCGCGACCTTCCGGTTCGCGGGGGCGATCTGGTCGGGCTCGGACTCGACGGACACCGGTGGGGTATCGGTTTGCCCAGCGCCGGGCGCCGCCGCCGAATAGCCCGGGCGGTCGACGCGGTCGGCGCCGCCAGATTCGCCGGCGCCCCGATCGGGCAGTGCTCGGGCGGCGAACAGCAACGCCTGCGCATCGCCCAAGCGCTGATCGGCGATCCAGCACTGCTGTTGTGCGACGAACCGCTGCTCTCACTGGACCTCAAACACCAGCAAGACGTCGTCACCGCCTTGGATCAGCGCCGTCGCGAGGCGAGCACCGCCGTGGTATTCGTCACCCACGAGATCAACCCGATCCTGCCGGTCACCGACCGGGTGCTCTACCTGGTCGGGCAGCGCTGGGCGATCGGCACTCCCGATGACGTACTCACCAGCGAAACGTTGTCCGAGTTGTATCGGACCCGCGTCGACGTCCTGCGGGTGCAGGGCCGCATCGTCATCGTGGGCGCGCCCAACAGCGTGCGGCCCGACGATGCGCATCTCGAGCCGGTCGACGACGCGGGAGTGGTCCACCGGTGACGCTGTCGGAGTATCTGAGTGAGACGTTCGTCCAGAACGCGCTCATCGCGGCCACCCTGGTGGCTGTCACCACCGGTCTCATCGGGCCGTTCGTCGTCATGCGCGATCTGGCGTTCGCCGTGCACGCTTCGGCCGAGCTGGCGTTCACCGGCGCCGCAGCCGGCCTGGTCGCCGCCAACGACCCTGTTCTGGGTGCGCTTCTCGGGTCGATCGTGGTGGCCACCGCCATCGGCCTGCTCGGTGACCGACCCCGAGAGCGCAACTCTGCCATCGGCGTCATCCTCGCGTTCGGCCTCGGCATCGGGGTCTATCTGCTTTCCCTCTACAAGGGCTTCGCGACGGCGGCGACCAATATCCTGTTCGGCCAGATCTTCGGCGTCAGCCCCGGTCAGATCACCCTGCTCATCGTCATCGCGGTCGCCGTCCTCATCGCCATGCTGCTGATCTACCGGCCGCTGCTGTTCGCCTCGGTCGATCCCGAACTGGCCTTGGCGCGCGGTGTGCCCACCCGTCTCGTCGGGCTGCTCTTCGTCTACATCCTGGCGCTGACCGTCACCGAGGCTGCTCAGATCGTCGGCACCTTGTTGGTGATGAGCCTGGCGATCACCCCGGCAGCGGCCGCGGCCCGGCTCTCCGCCCGCACACCGCTGGTGATCGCCATCTCGGTAGCTTTCGCGCTCATCGCCGCCGACGGCGGTCTCGTGCTCGGACTGGTTCACCCCGACGTCAAGGCCAGCGTCTTCATCACCACCATCAGCTTCGCCCTCTACGCGCTGGCCCGCCTGACCACCGCCATCAAACGACGTCGCTCCACTCGCCAGCCCGCCGCATCTCACGTTTAACCGCGAGCAGACACGAACCTCCCGGAAACCTCGGCGCGTCGGGGACTTTCGCGTCTGCTCGGCGAACTTGGTCAGCCCGCGCGGAGGCCGGACGTCTTGACGACCGTCAGCAGCACGACGGAGTCCTCGAGCGCGTGCAGGCTGTGCCTGCTGCGCGGAACAACAATGTGATCACCTGGCGACCCTTCCCAGCTCGCCTCGGCACTCGCCAACGACACCCTGCCCTCGATCACCTGCAAGGTGGCCTCACCTGGGCTTTCATGCTCATCCAAAGAACTGCCCCCGGTGAGCGCGATGAGCGTCTGGCGCAATGCGTGCTCATGCCCGCCGTACACGGTGTGTGCGCTGCGGCCGCTGTTTGCCGAACGAGCCGCAGTCAGCTGCTGACGGGCGAGCGCGATGAGCGAGATCTTCTCCATAACCGGATCGTGCCACTCGGGTCCGACGGATTCCGACGGTCCCCCCGTTAACGCCGAAATCGTGACCTGCCGGACCGCGCGGTCAGGGTCAGAACTTCCCGTCGAGGAACTCCGCATAGGCCGGCAGGTCGAGCTGGCCGTGACCCGACAGGCCGATCACCACCACCTGCTCGGTCGGATCATCGGCCACGTGGGCGGCTGCGGCCGCGATCGCATGTGTCGACTCGGGTGCAGGCACGATGCCTTGGGCCCGGGCGAACGCGACACCGGCGGCGAACGCATCGTGCTGCCTGATGGCGATGCCGTCGACCAACCCGAGTTCGACGGTGTGACTGAGCGCGGGCGCCATGCCGTGGTAACGGAGGCCACCCGCGTGGATCGGGTCGGGCACGAAATCCATGCCGAGCGTATGCATCTTGAGCAATGGGGTCAGGCCTGCGACGTCGCCGTGATCGTAGCGGTACTCGCCTTGGGTGATCGACGGGCACGCGATCGGTTCGGCGGCCACGACGCGTAAATTCGACCGCCCATGGATCTTCTCGCGCAGGAACGGGAATGCCAGGCCCGCCAGGTTGGAACCTCCACCGGCACAACCGAATACGATGTCCGGACCGTTCGGCTCCACGGCGGCGAGCTGGGCCACGGCCTCCTGCCCGATGACGCTCTGATGGAGCACGACGTGGTTGAGCACGCTGCCGAGCGCGTAGCGGGTGTCAGGATCGCCCGCCGCGACCTCGACCGCCTCGCTCACCGCCATCCCGAGACTGCCGGTGGTGTTCGGGTTTGCGGCGAGGATCGCCCGCCCCGACTCGGTGAGGTTCGACGGGCTTGAGTGCACCGTCCCTCCGTAGGTCCGGATCAGGTGACCGCGGTACGGCTTCGATTCGTAGGACGCGCGGACCTGCCACACCTCGATCTCGATGCCGAACTGCGCACCGGCGAAGGCGAGCGCACTTCCCCACTGACCGGCACCGGTCTCGGTGGTGAGCTTCCGGACCCCGTCGATGCTGTTGTAGTAGGCCTGCGCCACAGCCGAATTGGTCTTGTGGCTGCCGACCGGGCTGACACCCTCGTACTTGACGTAGATGTGGGCACCGGTGTTCAGCGCGACCTCGAACCGCCGGGCGCGGATCAGGGGTGACGGTCGCCACATCGAGTAGATCTCCCGCACCGGCTCGGGGATCTCGATGTACGCCTCGGTGGACACTTCCTGGGCGATCAATCCGCTCGGAAAGAGTGCGGCCAGGTCGTCGGGCCCGATCGGTTCCCTGGTACCCGGATGCAGGTGCGGCGGAATCGGTCGGTCCAGCTCAGCGGCCAGGTTGTACCAATGCGTCGGTACCGCGACCGGGACCAGATCAGGATGGGTGGCGTCGGCGGGCAGCGTCATGGCGGACACTGTAGCCATCGCAACGTCCGACGACAGGAGACGCACCATGGTCACGCACCGCGCAGTCCACGTCGATACCGCAGGGGCTCCGCTGCGATTGGCCGATGTCGAGACCACGTCCCCGCCGCCCGGTCACGTACGCATCGACGTGCGGGCCTGCGGTGTGTGCGGTACCGACCGGGAGTTCGTCAACGGCTCGTTCCCGTTCTTGACGTGGCCGCTGACGCCGGGCCACGAGATCGCCGGCACCATCGCCGAATTGGGTAGCGAGGTCGAGGAATTCGGCGTCGGCGATCGGGTCGCCGTCGGCTGGTTCGGCGGCAACTGCAACCACTGTGCACAGTGCCGCAGGGGCCAGTTCATGCACTGTCTGGAAGGGCAGGTCCCCAGCTGGCACTATCCGGGCGGCTACGCCCAGTCGGTGACCGTGCCGGCCACCGCGCTCGCCCGGATCCCCGCTGGGCTCTCGTTCACCGAGGCGGCACCGCTGGGATGTGCGGGGGTCACCACCTTCCAGGCGCTGCGGACCAGCTCGGCCGGCGCCGGGGACCGGGTTGCCGTCCTGGGGGTGGGCGGGCTGGGGCACCTCGGAATCCAGTTCTCGCGCGCCATGGGGTTCGAGACTGTCGCGATCGCCCGGGGTGCGGACAAGGCTGCCGATGCCGAGCGTTTCGGTGCGCACCACTACATCGACTCCACCGCCGGCGATGTCAGCGAGGCGCTGCAGCGGCTCGGCGGGGTCACCGTCGTGCTGGCCACCGCCGCGAATTCGGATGCGATCGGCCAGACGGTCGGCGGCCTGGCGCCGGGCGGCGAGTTGATCGTGATCGGGGTGTCTGGTGATCCCCTGCCGATCAGCCCCGTTCAACTCATCACCCCGGCGCTCAGTGTCATCGGACACCCGTCGGGCACCGCGTCGCAGATCGCGGACACCATGCACTTCGCGGTGCTCAACAACATCCGTGCGCAGGTGCAGGAATGCCCGCTCGAAGACGCCGCGAGCGCATATGCCGCAATGGCGGAGGGACGAGCCCGCTACCGCGGTGTGCTCACGATTTGAGACCGATATGAGGTGCAACGTCACCTTCTCGCCACTGCCTACGATCCAAAATGGAATAGCGTTGCCCTGCAATGGTTTCTGCGTCTGCGGCACCCTTCGCGAGATACACCGCCGTCAGCGACCACGCGTCATGGGTGGCCTCGTCGGTGGGCACCGGCGGCCAATGTTGTTCGGTGGGAATGCTCGCCAGGTCGAGTCACTGGCCTTGTGGGATGACCACTCCGAAGCGCGTTTCTGACGAATGCCGCTGCGTGGCAGCATTTCCCAAATGTTGATCTAGGCTCTGAAGATGGCCCTTTCGAAAGACGAACGTGAACAGTTTCTGACCGAGCCGCACATTGCCGCCCTGTCTGTGTACGCCGGCGACAAGCGCGGCCCACTGACGGTGCCGATCTGGTACCAGTACGCGCCCGGCGGTGAGCCCTGGCTGCTGACTGGCTCAGGGTCGCGCAAGCACCGGCTCATCGAGGCTGCGGGGCATCTGTCGCTGATGGTCGAGCGAGTTGAGCCGACGGTGCGCTATGTCGCCGTCGACGGTGCGGTGAGCCGTATCGAGCCCGGTACCGACGAACAGCTCGTCGAGTTGGCCAAGCGCTACCTGGCGCCGGAAAACGTCGAACGGTATCTGGAATACGCCCGTCGCGAGCACGGTGAGAGCGTCGTGATACACCTGAAGCCCGAGCACTGGCTGTCGGCCGACCTCGGACGGCTGTGACGCCACCCCCACCTTGGCAGCCACCGATCGACGCGGCAGGGTGGAGGCATGGCTTCCCGACAACGCCTGTTCCGCGCGTTCTACCGGCTTGGCTTCACGCCGTGGGACGGCCACCCGATTGCGCAAGGCCTGCTTGAGCTGATCGAAGGTGACGACCCGCTGCCGCCAGGCAGAGCCCTCGATGTCGGCTGCGGCACGGGCGACAACTCGATCTACCTGGCGCAGCAGGGCTGGCGGGTAACCGGCGTCGACTTCGTCGCGACGGCCGTCGACAAGGCACGGGCGAAGGCGGCGAAACAGGGCGTCGACGTGCGATTTCTACAAGCCGACGCGACGCAGTTGAGCGCCGCCGCGGTGGACCGCGATTTCACGTTGATCGTCGACAGCGGCTGCCTGCACGGGATGAGCATCGAGGACCGCGACGCCTACGCCCGGGAGATCACCGCTGTGGCGGCACCGGACGCACTGCTGTCCATCGTGGCGTTCGTCCCGGGCGCATCGTTCGGGGTTCCCGGCATCGTCGAAGCAGAGGTCAAGCACCGCTTCTCCGACGCCTGGGCCCTGGTGTCCAGCGGCAGCGAACCCGCGATGGACCACAACGGGAAAGACCCGGCCCGGCACTATCTGTTCAAGCGGCGGAGCTGACTCACATGGCCAACGCCGCCATAGCACCGTCGACGGTGGCACGCCGCAGCCGCTCGTAGGGAACGTCGGGGAACTGCAGACAGCAGTCCTGCAGACCGCCGAAGGCGATGACCGCGCGGGTGGACTGCTCGAGCGTGGGACGCCGGCCGAACACCAGCGCACTCAGCCTCGCGCGCCAGGCCAGCAGTTGGTCGATCAATCCCAGATCGGCCAGCATGGCCAGCTCGGAGACGATCAGCACAAGATCAGCGCGGTGCCGGTAGTGGAAGTCGAAGTAGCCCTCGAGAAGCTCCCGCGCTGCAGCCCGCTCCGCCGGACGCTTGCGCTCCTGCTCTGCGATGAAGGCCTCACCCTCGTCGATCAGGGGCTGCACGATGCTGCGGACCAGGTCTTCACGTGACCGGAAATGGTAGTACAGCGCGGGTTTGGTGAGGCCGAGCCGATCGGCGATGTCCTGCAGGCTGGTGCGCAGAACACCCTTCTCGGCGAACAGTTCACGCGCCGCCGCCTGGATGCGTTGCCGGGTATCCGAAGCAGGCTTTTCCACGTAACCACCCTAACTTACTTAACGATCGGTAAGCTCATGAAATGAACACTTACCGATCGTTAAGTAAGGGGGCATCGTGAAGGTACTCATCTCCGGTGCCAGCATCGCCGGACCGGTCCTCGCCTACTGGCTGTCTCGGCATGGGTTCGACGTCACCGTGGTGGAACGCGCGCCTGCATTGCGTAAGACCGGCGGCCACGCCGTCGACCTCTTCCGGCCCGCGATGGAGATCTCCGAACGTATGGGGGTACTGCGCGAGATCGAGTCCGCAGCCACCGGCACCACCCGATTGACCATCCACCGGCCCGGGACGTCACGTCCCGCCGAAATCGACTACGTCAAGCTCATCGGTGCAATGTCCGACCGACACGTCGAGATCATGCGCGACGACCTCAGCGAGATCTACTTCCGGGCCAGTCAGGACGGCGTCGAATACCTCTTCGGGGACCACATCACCGCGATCTCACCCGACGGCGATGTGACGTTCGAGCACAATCGACCCCGACGCTTCGACGTGATCGTGGGCGCAGACGGACTACACTCCGGCGTCCGCCGGCTGACCTTCGGCGAGCACGTTTCCGAACGCTTCCTCGGCGGATATCTATCGGTCGTCTCTGTTCCGAAAAGCTTGGCCCGCCACAATGAGATGACCGGTTACTACGAACCGGGTCGGGTGGCGATGGTGTATACCGCCAACCACCTCGACGACGCCCGGGCGGTGTTCATCTTCCGCCCCGAGCGTCCACTGGACTATGACCACCGCGACGTCGGGCGCCAACAGACCCAGTTGCGCGCCGCCTACGCCGGGATATCGGATGAGGCACAACGCTGGCTCGACGAGGTGCCGCGGTCGCCGACGTTTTACTTCGACGCCATCACGCAACTTGAAATGGCCACGTGGTCGCGCGGCCGGGTGACTCTCGTCGGAGACGCGGGCTATTGCCCGGGCCCCGCCGTCGGCGGGAGTACCAGTCTCGCGGTGTATGGCGCCTACGTGCTGGCAACCGAAATGATCAGGGCGGGTGAGGATTACCGTGCGGCATTCGCCGCCTACGAACGCACGCTGCAGGCACCGGTTCAAGGCAGCCGGAAGCTGGCCCGGGTCAATGCGCGGACCATTGTCCCCAGAAGCCGTTGGGGGGTAAACGCATTGGTGGTCACCGGCCAGCTGATCTCGTTCCTGCCGTCGGGTCTGACCCAGTCACTGGCCCGATTCAACGACAAAGGCGTGCGGCTCTACGACACCATGCCACTGCCGGCCTGGCCCGCCTCGCTGACCGGGTGAGCGTGCACCCGGTTGAGATTGCACACAGGGTCGTGAAATCACGAAATCAACAGCCTTGAGTGCAATCTCGATGCCCACGCACGTACTTAGGACCCGAGCGACGCCGGCGGCAGGAAGCGGTCGCCGTAGCGGGCGGCCAACTCCTTGGCGCGGGCCACGAAGGCTTCCTTGCCGACACCGCCGGGACCCTCGTACCCGACGATGAACTGGTGTGAACCGCCGGTGTAGGGCGGGTAACCGATGCCGAAGATCGAGCCGATGTTGGCGTCAGCCGTCGACGTCAAAACCCCTTCGTCGAGGCACTTCTGAGTCTCCAGCGCCTCGGCGAACAGCATGCGGTCGATCATGTCCTGCAGCGGGATGGTCGAGGACCCGGAGTTGAAGGTCTCCCGCAGGCCCGGCCAGAGACCGGTGCGCTTGCCGTCGACGTACTCGTAGAAGCCGGCACCCTTCAGCCGCGACGGGCGACCGAGCTCGATCATCTTCTCCACCACGGCCTCGGCCGGATGCGGCTCATAGGTGCCACCGACGTCCTCGACGCCCTTGCGCGTCGCAGCAGCGATCTTGTGCATGAGCTCCAGGTTGAGCTCATCCGAAAGCTGCAGCGGCGCAGCCGGATAGCCGGCCTGCGACCCGGCCTGCTCGATCGACGCCGGCTCGACACCCTCCCCCAGCATGGCCAGCGCCTCGTTGACGAAGGTGCCGATCACGCGCGAGGTGAAGAAGCCGCGACTGTCGTTGACCACGATCGGCGTCTTCTTGATGGCCAGTGTGTAGTCGAATACCCGGGCCAGCGCCTCGTCAGAAGTCTTCTCGCCCTTGATGATCTCCACCAGCGGCATCTTGTCGACCGGCGAGAAGAAGTGGATCCCGATGAAGTCCTCCTGGCGCTTCACCCCGGCCGCCAGACCGGTGATCGGCAACGTGGAGGTGTTGGAGCCGAGGATCGCGTTGGGTTCGACGATGTCCTCGATCTCACCGAACACCTTGTGCTTGAGTTCCTGATTCTCGAACACGGCCTCGATCACGAAGTCGACGCCCTTGAGATCCTGCGGATCGCCGGTCGGGGTGATCTTGGAAAGCAATGCAGCAGAACGTTCTTCGGTGGTCTTACCCCGCTGGAGTGCCTTGGCCTCCAGACCCTCGGAGTATGCCTTGCCCTTCTGCGCGGCCTCGAGGGTGACGTCCTTGAGGACGACGTCGTAACCGGCCCTGGCCGACACGTAGGCGATACCGGCGCCCATCATGCCCGCGCCGAGAACGCCGATCTTCTTGATCTCCTGCTTGGCGATGCCGTCGGGACGCGAACCGCCCCCGTTGATGTGCTGCAGATCCAAGAAGAACGCCTGGATCATGTTCTTGGCGGTCTGGCCGGTGACCAGCTGGGTGAAGTAGCGGCTCTCGATCCGCAAGGCGGTGTCGAAGTCGACCTGCGCACCTTCGACCGCGGCATCGAGGATTGCGCGCGGCGCCGGCATCGGCGCACCCTTGAGCTGCTTACGCAGCAGCGCGGGGAACGACGGCAGGATCGCGGCGAGCGCCGGGGTGGACGGTGTGCCGCCGGGGATCTTGTAGCCCTTGACATCCCATGGCTGCGTGCCGGCGTCGGGATTGGCTTTGATCCACGCCTTGGCGGCGGGGACGAGTTCGTCGACAGAACCGACCAGTTCGTCGACCAGGCCAGTCTCTTTCGCCCTGGTCGGGTTGAACCGCGTGCCCTGGCTCAGCACCTCCATGAACGCTTTCTGGATACCGAACATCCGCACCGTGCGGGTCACGCCGCCACCGCCGGGCAACAGGCCGAGAGTGACCTCGGGCAGGCCGATCTGGCTGCCCTTGACGTCGGCGGCGATGCGATGGTTACACGCCAGCGCGATCTCCAGCCCGCCGCCCAGCGCCGCGCCGTTGATCGCAGCGACAACGGGCTTGGGCAGGGTCTCCAGCTTGCGCAGGTCGGCCTTGATGTCCTCGACCATCTCGAAGGCTTCGGCGGCATTGTCGGGGCCGATGTTCATCATGCCCTTGAGGTCACCGCCGGCGAAGAAGGTCTTCTTCGCACTGGTGATCACCACACCGGTGATCGAATCCTGTTCCGCAACAAGGCGTTCTACGGCATTGTGCATGGATTCCTTGTAGTGCTCGTTCATCACGTTGGCCGAACCGGTCGGGTCGTCCAGCACCCACGTGACGATGCCGTCGGCATCCTTGTCCCACTGAATGGTGTTCTCAGCCATTGGTTCTCAGCCCTCTCAGACGCGCTCGATGATGGTGGCCACACCCATGCCGCCGCCGATGCACAGCGTGATCAGGGCACGCCGAGCGCCGCGGCGCTCCAGCTCGTCGACCATGGTTCCGGTGATCATGGCGCCCGTGGCGCCCAGCGGGTGGCCCATCGCGATGGCGCCACCGTTGACGTTGAGCTTCTCGTCGGGGATGCCCAGATCCTTCTGGAACTTCAGCACCACCGACGCGAACGCCTCGTTGAGCTCGAACAGGTCGATGTCGTCGACCGTCAGGCCGGCACGGTCGAGCACCTTGCGGGTGGCCGGGGTCGGGCCGGTGAGCATGATGATGGGGTCGGCACCGCTGGTTGCGGTGGCCACGATGCGCGCCCGCGGGGTCAGATTCTGAGCGCTCCCCGCACTTTCGCTACCGATCAGCAGCAGGCCGGCACCGTCGACGATGCCCGAGCTGTTGCCGCCGGTGTGCACGTGGTTGATCTTCTCGACCCAGTGGTACTTCTGCAGCGCCACGTCGTCGAAACCGCCCATCGCACCCAGGCCCTCGAACGCTGACTTCAGCTTGCCCAAGTCAGCCACGGTGGTGCCGGGGCGCATGTGCTCGTCGTGGTCCAGGATGACCAAGCCGTTCTGGTCCTTGACCGGGACGACGGACTTGGCGAAGTAGCCGCCGGACCATGCGGCCGCGGCGCGCTCCTGCGAGCGTGCCGCGTAGGCGTCGACGTCCTCGCGCGAGAAGCCCTCGATGGTGGCGATCAGATCGGCGCCGATACCCTGCGGCACGAAGCCGACGCGATAGTTGGTCTCCGGGTCCATCGCCCACGCGCCGCCGTCGGAGCCCATCGGAACCCGGCTCATCGATTCGACGCCACCGGCCAGCACCAGGTCGTCCCAGCCGGAACGAACCTTCTGGGCAGCCAGGTTGACGGCTTCCAGGCCCGATGCGCAGAAGCGGTTGAGCTGGAACCCACCGGTGGTCTCCGGCAGCTTGGCCACCAAAGCCGCGGTGCGGGCGATATCGCCGCCCTGGTCGCCGACCGGGGACACGACACCCAGGATGACGTCGCTGATCAACGTCTCGTCCAGGTCGGGGTAGCGGCTGCGGATTTCTTCGATCAGACCGACCACCAGGTTGACGGGCTTGACCTCATTGAGAGCGCCATTGCGCTGCTTGCCACGCGGCGTACGGATCGCCTCGTAGATGAAGGCTTCATCGGACATGTGTCTGCTCCCTGCCTTGTGCAGTCCAGGTTCAGGTTTGGTTGTGGATCCGCCGCACGAATACAGACGGACCTCTGTCCGCAGCGTAACAGGATTGCAAACCAACCTGTTGGTCGGGAGATTTAGACCACACGAAACGGTGGAATCACGTCACCGAGCGTGCGTCCAGATCGCGGATTTCGCCGGGTTTCACGATGTCACCGCACACTGGACATCGAACAACCCCTACGCTCAAACACCATGACTGTCGAGCGGCTGCGGCCCTATACCGTCACCATTTTTGCCGAGATGTCGGCGCTGGCCACCGAGCTCGGCGCGGTGAACCTCGGCCAGGGCTTTCCCGACGAGGACGGCCCGGCCGCGATTCTCAAGGTCGCGCAGGACGCCATCGCCGAGGGCATCAACCAGTACCCGCCCGGCCCCGGCATCCCCGCGCTGCGACAGGCGATCGCCGGACAGCGACAGCGCCACTACGGCACCGTCTACGATCCCGACACCGAGGTGCTGGTGACCGTCGGCGCGACCGAGGCCATCGCGGCCTCGCTCATCGGCCTGGTCGAACCCGGCTCCGAGGTTCTGGTCATCGAGCCGTTCTACGATTCCTACTCCCCCGTGATCGCGATGGCCGGGAGCGTGCGCCGCAGCGTCCCGCTGGTCGCAGACGGCCGCGGGTTCGCCATCGACATAGCTGGACTCCGTCGGGCTGTCACGCCACGAACCCGGGCGCTGATCCTCAACTCACCGCACAACCCGACGGGCGCGGTGGCCTCCGACGCCGAGCTGCGGGCCATCGCCGCGCTGGCAGTCGAGCACGACCTGCTGGTGATCAGCGACGAGGTGTACGAGCAGCTCGTCTACTCATCCCCCAGCGGGCACCGGCATCGCCCGATCGCCAACTATCCCGGGATGGCCGAACGCACTGTCACCATCTCCAGTGCATCCAAGATGTTCAACGTCACCGGATGGAAGATCGGATGGGTTTGCGGCAGCGCTGATCTCATCACAGGCGTGCGCGCCGCCAAGCAGTACCTGACCTATGTCAGTGGAGCACCGTTTCAGCCCGCGGTCGCCCACGCGTTGAACCACGAGGACGCCTGGGTGGCCGATCTGCGCGACGCGTATCAGGCCAAGCGGGACCGGCTGAGTTCGGCCCTGGCCGAGATCGGGTTCGAGGTGCACGACAGCCCGGGCACGTACTTCCTGTGCGCCGACCCGCGGCCGCTGGGCTACGACGAAAGCAGCGCGTTCTGCGCCGAACTCCCGCACCGGTCCGGCGTGGCGGCTATTCCGATGTCGGCGTTCTGCGACCCCGCCGGAGCCGGGCTGCCGGCGACATCCGGTCGAGCTCCGCACGCCGACCTGTGGAATCACCTGGTGCGCTTCGCGTTCTGCAAACGCAACGACACCCTTGACGAGGCGATCCGCCGCCTGCAGGTGCTCAAGCTGTGAGCCGCTAGCGGTCTGCGGCCACCATTGCTAACTGCCGGTTTCCGCCGATCCGCGGGCGACGATCACGGGCACCTGCACCGATTCGACCACCGCCGCGCTCACCGAACCGAGCATCATGCCGACGAATCCGCCCCTGCCCCGACAGCCCACCACGACCAGTTGTGCCCCTTCGGACTGCTCCACCAGCTGGTGTGCGGGCCGGTCGCGCATCAGCTCGCGTCGCACCACCACGTCGGGATAGCGCTCGCACCAGCCGGCCAGCTGTTCGGAGACCGCACGGTCCTCGCGGGGTTTGAGATCGGCCCATTTGACGTCGGGAAACTCGTATTCCACGTCGTTCCACGTGTGCACCACGACGAGTTCGACTCCCCGCCGCGACGCTTCGTCGAAGGCGATCTCGGTGGCCAGTTCCGATGCGGGCGACCCGTCGACGCCGACCAGGATCGGTGCGTCGTCTCTGGGCTTCTGACCGTCGCGGATCACGGCGACGGGGCAATGCGCATGCCGAATCAGGCTCGAGCTGACCGAGCCGAGCACACGCCGGCTCCATTTGCCGAGACCTCGGCTGCCGATAACGAGCAGATCGGCATGCCGCGCGCGGTCGACAAGCGTACCGACCGAGTTGCCGGAAACGACCTCGCTGCTCATGTGCAACGGTTCACCGCCAGCGGTGGCCTTGTTCGCGACATCCTGCGCCGCAGCCACGATCTCGTGTCCGCGCTTTTCCTGCGCCGCCCAGTAATCGTCGGGCAGTCCCATGTCGAGCCAGGCCGGCGCGGCAGCCATGGGCAGCACATGGACGAATGTCAGTGGGACACGGCGCAGTACAGCGTCACGCGCGGCCCACGCCACGGCCGCATCGGACGACGACGATCCGTCGACCCCGACCACGATGCCATGCCGAACCAGTGCTTCGGACATCTGAATCTCCTTTGCTCGCAGAGTTTTACAACTGGTCGGCGGCGCGACAGATCAGCACCGGCACCGAGCTGTGATGCAGCATGTTGAGGCTGGTGGACCCGAGCACAGTGCCGGCCACCGCATTGCGGCCCCTGGTTCCCACCGCGATGAGCTGAGCGTCGGCGGCATGCTGGAACACTGCTTTGGCCGGAGACGCCGCTTCGACAAAGCACTTCGCGTCGACGGACGGGTGCGTCCTGTTCGCGATGTCGACCGTTTCTGCCAAGGAAGCCAGTTCGGCGGCTTCGAGGCCTTCCCAGTCGATCAGGAACGGGATCGTGACTCCGGCTTCGGCGGGCGGTGTCAGCGACAGCGAGCGCACCGCCCTGATGTCGGCCCCGAACCTGTCCGCGAACTCGAACGCCGCACCCAATGCCGCGACTGCGGCGTGGCTGTCATCCACTCCCACGACGACCGGGCTGTCATCCGGTGCGACCCGATCCCCTCGAAACGCCACCATGGGGCACACCGCCCGCGTCGCCACGGCCAGTGAGACAGAGCCGAGCAGCAGCGCCGCCGCCGGCGTAACCGGCTTGCCGCCCAACACCACCAGGCGTGCTCCACGACTGGCTGCGACGAGTGCCTCGTCGGCAGGTTCGTCCACCGAAGCCGTCGTGATCGCGAGCTCCGGCCGGTCCGATCGAACGGCGTCGGCAGCGGCCTTGAGGTAGAGGTCGGCGCAATCTCGCTGATACGACATCATGGCCGCGGTGATCGCGGCCAGGCTGAGGCTCAGGTTGCGGCCGATGGTCGGCAGCGCATACACGATCTGCAGTGGCGCGCCGTACCGGTCGGCGACTGCGCCCGCCCACCGAGCGGCGTTGATCGCCGAGTCACTGCCGTCGATTCCGACGACGACGGGTCCATCCGAGGAAGCCATGCCCCCAT
Source organism: Mycobacterium sp. 141 (assembly GCF_000382405.1). Classification (GTDB taxonomy): domain Bacteria; phylum Actinomycetota; class Actinomycetes; order Mycobacteriales; family Mycobacteriaceae; genus Mycobacterium. The sequence continues at coordinate 301,366 of NZ_KB908257.1, read as the reverse complement.
ACTCGCCGCGGCCCCGAGACTGTGGCAGGGCCGAAGGTCCCTATAGCGGGCTCAATCCCAGCCGATGTCCTCGATCGCCGTGGTGGTCCTGGGCGGCGTACCCGGCGTTCCCGCGGGCGTACGGGAGAACCGGGGTGCCGGTGCAGCCTGGTCGACGCCGTCGATGGACACCAGCGTCGAGCGGGCCCGCAGATGTCCGTTTTCGGCGGCCTCACCCCAGGTCAGCACCGGCGTCACGCAGGCATCGGAGCCGGCGAAGATCTCAGTCCATTCGGCGCGGGTCTTGGTGGCGAAGCGTTCGGTGAAGATCGCCCGCATCTCGTCGTAGCGGGCCAGGTCGAACTGTCCGGGAATCTCGTCGGCGGCCAGCCCGAGCCCGGCCACCAACGAAGCAAAGAACTGCGGCTCGATCGATCCCACCGCCATGTATCCACCGTCGGAGGTCTCATACGTCCGGTAATACGGCGCGCCGCCGTCGAGCAGGAACGATTCTCGCTGATCACGCAGTGCGCCCGTGGCCCGCATGGTCCACATCATCTGGGCGAGCATGCTGACACCGTCGACCATCGCAGCGTCGATCACCTGGCCCCTACCTGAGCGTTCCCGCTCGTACAGCGCGGTGACGATGCCGATGAGCACCAGCATCGAACCGCCGCCGAAGTCGGCGACCAGGTTCAGCGGCGCGACCGGTGGCCTGTCCCGGTAACCGATCGCGCTCAGCACGCCCGTCTGCGACAGGTAATTGATGTCGTGTCCGGCCGTCTGCGCCAGCGGACCATCCTGACCCCAGCCCGTGATGCGCGCGAAAATCAGCCGCGGGTTGACGGCCTGGCATTCCCGCGGCCCGATCCCAAGCCGCTCGCAGGTGCCCGGACGGAAACAGTCCAGCAGCACATCGGCTTTCGCGGCCAAGTCCAGCAGCTTGTCCGGTTGCGCTTTCACGTCGAGATCCACGATGCGCTTACCGCGGTGGAGCAGGTCTACATCCTCGGCGGGCATGGTCAACCCGCCCGGGCGGCGCACCCGCACCACGTCGGCACCCAGATCGGACAGCATCATCGCGGCGTGCGGCCCGGGGCCGATACCACCGAGTTCGACGACTCTCACCCCATCCAAGGGGCCTGTGTTGGTCATGCGAGGCACACTAACGCCATGACCGAAAACACCTACACGGTCGGCGACTATCTGTTGGACCGGCTCGCCGAGCTCGGGGTGACCGAGATCTTCGGTGTGCCCGGCGACTACCAGCTGGAGTTCCTCGACCACGTCCTGGCCCATCCCGATGTGCGCTGGGTCTAGAGGGGTGCCCCGATCAACGTCCTGGTTGCTACTTGCGGCGAAACCGTTGGGCCAGTTGCTCGTCGGCCTCCCACCACAGCGCAGTACGGGCCGGCTCCTCGACCGACCCATCGGTATCGTCAGTCGGAAGCGCGTTCTCGACTTGCGCCTCGGCACGGTCCAACTCGGCATCGACCTCGACGGCGTGTTTTTTCTCGTCGGCCGACAGCGCCCGCATCAGCACAATCAGGAACGGCACTCCCAGGACATCGCCGAGGATCCACAGGACACCCGCGCCGATCACCTGGTCCGTGCGCAGGCTCGGGCCCCAATCCCGTTGCAGCGCGGTGTAGTACGCCGGTGCGATCAAGGGCCCCAGCCATAGCACGATGCCCAGGACGCCGTCGCCGATCGACTCCGCCACACTGATCAGCAGCGATATCAGCTGGGAATACCGTTTGGGCACCGGATCGGCCTGTAGCCGGGCATAGAAATAGCCGAACCCGATGATCACCAACAGTATTCGGGTGGCTGCCGCCAGCACGGGCTGCTGCAGCGCGGCTGTGTACCACGGGGTCAGGTACAGCAGCCACGGCGTTCCCAACATGGCAATCGACGTGGTTGCCGGGTGCAGCAGCACCCGGGCGAGCCGGCCGGCAAGCAGCCGGTCCAGCCGGCCCTGTCCCGCGGGGCTCAGGGCGCCGCGCAAGGCGGTGACCGGGGTGGCCGAGGCCAGGAAGAACGGGACCACCAACAGCAGGAGCACCACCTGCAGGGCGCGCACCCAGAACAGCACGTACGCGTAGACCCCGATCATGCTGAGTGTGGCCAGCAACCAAAGCAGCATGGAAACGCCGAAACACCACACAGCTCGGCCGCGCAGACCACTGCGTCGCACACACCAGCCGTAGCCGGCCGTCAGCGCCAGGACCGCGACCACCGACACCACATCGAACTGCCACGACGTCAGGACAGTCTGCACTGTCAGAGGCCCGACCGCGGTGCGCATGGGCGACAGTATGCGACTGATGTCTGTCAGTCAGCTGTGTGCCGACCAAACGTCACCGATGGCTGGGCTCGCCTTTCCGCGCCAGGCCGCGTAACCGGGACTGTGCGAAGCCGATCACGTCGTAGTAGTGCGTCGGGGCGATGCGGGCCAGCGCATCGAACACGTAAGCGTCCGGACCGACCAGGATCCGCGCCTTGCCGGCCTCGACCCCGCGGTGGATGATCTGGGCCGCCTTATCCGGCTGGGTCAGGGTGATGGCGGCAAAGTCGTCGGCCATCTGCGCCTGGTCGCGACCCCGGCCCTCCGGATCCTGACGGAAGCGGGCGTTGCGCACGATGTTGGTGTTGATCCCTCCCGGGTGCACGTTGACGGCTGACACCCCGGTGCCGCGCAGCTCCTGCCGCAACGCGTCGGTGAACCCGCGGACGGCGAATTTCGCTGAGCAGTAAGCACTTTGACCTGGCATCCCGACCAAACCGAATACGCTGGACGTATTGACGATCACGCCTTCGTCCTGCCTGGCCAGAATCGGCAGGAACGCCCGTGTCCCGTTGACGACGCCGTTAAAGTTGATGTCCCACAGCCACTGATCGTCCTCCGGCACGGCGTCGAGCACATTGGAGACGACTGCGACGCCGGCGTTGTTGAACACCGCGCCGAGCGGTTGCGGGGCCCACTCGATGACCTCATCGGCGAACCGCCGCTGATCAGCAGCGTCCCGCACGTCGAGCACCCGCGTCAGCACCGGACCCGCCAAACTGGCCTCGGTCTCCTTGAGCCCCGGTTCATCTACGTCGGCGATCGCGACCGGACAGGAGTGCGCCGAAAGACGTTGCGCCAGAGCGCGCCCGATGCCGGACGCGGCCCCGGTGATGACCACGGTGCGGCCGCTGATGGTTCGACGCTTGCTCACAAGTTCTCCTTGGTGTGTTGGGTGACGAGTTCCACCAGCTGATTCCACGCTCCGCGCGGTAGATCGTGCCCCATGCCGGTGATGGTCTCCAGTCGCGCTCCCGGGATGGCCCGAGCAGTGGCCGCGCCGCCGGTCGGGTGCACCATACGGTCGCGGTCGCCGTGGATCACCAGTGTCGGCACATCGATCTGCGCGAGTTCGGCGGTGCGATCCCCGGAGGCGAAGATGCCGGCGAGTTGTCGCGAGATCCCAGCCGCGGAAGGGTCGCGATCCCAGTCCTTGCCGGCCTTCTCGCGGACCCAGTCCTCGTCGAACGGAAAACCGTGCGAGCCGATGTGCCGGAACACCTTGACCGCACTGTCGACAGCTTCGGCACGGGTGCGCGCAGGACGCCGGGTGGCCATCCGAAACCAGGTCGACGGCGCGGGTCTGCCGATCCGGGGCGCACCGGTGTTGGACATGATCGAGGTCAGCGTCCGCACGCGGCCCGGGTAATGCGCGGCGACCGTCTGCGCGATCATGCCGCCCATCGACACTCCGACCAGGTGAGCGTCTGCCAACCCCAGCGCATCCAGCAGACCCACGGTGTCGTGGGCCATGTCGCCGAGGTGATATTGCCGCGAATCGTTGCCGCCCCGAACGATTGCCAAGGGGCGCGGCGGCCGGAACGACATGTGGGTGGACCGGCCGACATCGCGGTTGTCGAAGCGCGTCACGTGGTAGCCCCGCGCGACCAGATCGGCGACCAGATCGTCAGGCCACGAGTGCAGCTGCTGCCCCAGCCCGGCGATCAGCACGATGGGTGGGTCGGCCGGATCACCGAACTGCTCGTAGCACAGCGATATTCCGCGACCGACGTCGACGAGGTGCTGCGTCGTCATGCCGAACCTCCTCGGTACTGCAAAGTACCGGCTACGGTACGCGCCGGTACCGGCACGCGCAAGAATTGCGGGTAGAGCCCCCGAGCAGGCGCCTGCGGAAATCGGTCTTGTCGGCGTCACTCATTCCGGGCAGCGTCAGCGGCGCACCGTCGGACTGTGACCCACGCCGGACCGCGGCGCCACCGGCCTCATGCCGGGCGGGTTGTTCTGCAGGAAACTCAGGCACGTCCCGAGATGTCCGGACACACAGGGCACACCGTTGAGCGTGGGCACCGGTCCGCCCGAACGCACTTCGATGCCGTCGGTGTCGGACGGCTGAGCCATAGCAGCCGGGGCGCCGGCGACCGCGAGAGCCCAGCAGGCCACTAACCCCCGAAACAACCAGGCACGGTCAACCATCGTCGTCACGCTTCATCGGCCCTTTCGCCCCGTATCCGCAGCGTAGTCGCCTCGCGCCAACCGATCACCGGCATCGGACTTAGGACGTTGCTGCCGGTTACGAGTACAGGGTGAAAGCCGCCGACGCATAGGGTGATCCTCGTGAGCTGGCAGCACTTCGAGCCGTTCCTCGTCGCGTTGGCCATCGGCCTGCTGCTCGGCTTCGAACGGGAACGCAGCCAGGCCCGCAAACTGCCCGCCGGCTCACGCTCCTTCGCATTGCTGTCGCTGGTCGGAGCCATCGCTGCCAGCATCGACACATGGGCTGTGGCGGCCGGCTCGGCCGGTGTCGCGGCATTGCTGGCGGTCGCCTACTTCCGTACCAGCACGGACGACCCGGGAACCACCACCGAGATCGCCGGGCTCGTCGCCTGTCTGCTCGGCGCCCTTGCCTACACCCGCCCCGCCGAGGCCGTGGCACTCGCCGTGGTCGTTGCCGGGCTACTGGTATCCAAGGCCCGGATCCACCGCTTCGTCCGCGAGATCGTCAGTGAGGTGGAACTCGAGGACGCGATCAAGTTCTTCGTCGTGGGATTCGTGATCCTGCCGCTCCTGCCGGACCGAGCGCTCGGACCGTATGGCGCGCTCAACCCGGCGAAGATCTGGCTGCTCGTCGTCCTGCTCACCGGCATCGGCTGGGTCGGCTACATCGGTGTGCGGGCACTGGGTCCGCAACGCGGGCTGCTGGTCACCGGTATGGCCGGCGGTTTCGTCTCGGCAACTTCGACGACCGCGTCGATGGGCCGGCTCAGCCGAACAGCGGCCGGGCTGCGCGCGCCGCTGGCCAGCGCGCTGGTCGCGAGCCTCGCCACCTTCGTGCAGCTTCTGATGGTGATCGGCGTGGTCGACATCGACGTGCTGCGGCGCTTGTGGCCCCCGGTCCTTGCCGGCGCGCTCGTGCTCGTAGGGGTCGCCTGGTTCGTCTATCGAGGCGCCCGCCAGCCGGATGACGAGACCGAGGAGACCGACGATGCTCCGGTTCGGCCCACAAGTCGCCCGTTCGTACTGCGACCCGCGCTGGTGCTCGCCGCGATGCTGACCCTGGCTTTGCTCGTCAGCCGGTGGGCGGCCGAGGTGCTCGGCCCCAACGGGCTCGTGCTCACCGCGTTCGCCGCGGGTCTGGCCGATGCTCACGCCGGGGCGGTCGCCGCTGCCAGCCTGGCCGCCAACGGCGACGTTGCGGTCAATGCCACGCTCGTCGCCATCGCGGCGGCGCTGGGCTCCAATCTGCTGGTCAAGGCAGCACTGGCCTTCGCCACGGGTGGTCATCGCTTCGGGCTGGCGTTCCTGGCTGCAATCGCCGCTCCCACAGCGGTATTCGCTGCCGCGCTGACGTTGACCGTGGCTCTGGGATGAAGGCCCGCGCCGAAACTGACACCAGGGTCGCTACCGAACGTCGGCAACGACCCTCTCGTCATTCTCGGCGCGACGGCCAGGGCCGAGTGCTCCACGATTAAAGTCCGTGAAGTGTTCGATGACCTCTGGACTGCCGCGACCCGGCATACCTTCCTGGACGCCGTGCGCGACGGCAACATCTCCGACGCGGCATTCGACCGATGGCTTGCACAGGATGCGCTGTTTGTCGCCGATCTGCTGACCTTTCAGGCCCGACTGTTGGCGCGGGCACCCCGGCCGGCGCAGACGGTTCTGGCGGGCGGGTGCGCGGCACTGGTTGCCGAACTGGACTGGTTCGACGAGCAGGCCGCGCAGCGCCACATCGAACTGCCGGCCGCACCGCTGCCGGCGACGCTGGCCTACCGGGAACTGCTGCGACGGCTCGACAACGAGCCCTACGACGCGGCCGTCACCGCGCTATGGGCCATCGAGCGGGTCTACCTACTGGCATGGAGATCCGCGGCATCGCCGACCTCGCCGTTCGGGGAGTTCGTCGCGCACTGGACGGTGCCGGAATTCGCCAGCTATGTCGACGGTCTCGCCGGGCTCGCGGTGAACGGGTACGACACACTGGTCGCCGAGGTGCTCCACCTCGAAGTGCAGTTCTGGGATATGGCGTGGGAGGCGTCATAACGCCGGCTGGTCAATAGTGTTCGGTCCATCGCTTCGCCCGCCCGTGGCGCGGCGTTCTGCGAATTCGCCGACGCGCAGGCATAACCCGATCGCGGTTGCCCCCCGTCCGTCAGCTCTTGGCCGGTTTGGTCGCCGCCTTCTCCAGCTCACGCTCCAGGGTCAGCGACAGGAACGTGATCGGTCCCTTGTCCGCGAACTTGTCGCTGACATTCCCGGCTATACCGCCCTGGACCGCAAGGTCGCTCATCAGGTCGAGTTTGAGCTGCGGGCTGCCCTCGGAGAAGTCGAGGTCGGCCAGGTCCACCCAGACGATGTTGGGGCGGGTGGTCGACTCGTAGACGTACCGCTTGTTGGTCAGGTCCAGAACCACCTGCCAAATGGTCTGCGAAGCTTCCGGCTTACCGGGATCCGGGATGCGGAAGGGCTGGGCGGCGTTGCGGATCACCGAGAACATGCCGGCGATCGCTTCCACCTGACTCGACGGCTTGGGCAGCCGGGCGACATAGAAGCTGGCCCGAGCGAACCGGTCGGCGGCCTGGGTGTCGCCGGGCAGCGGCTCGTCGCCGCCCAGTCCTCGGAAGGACTTGACCAGCTCCAACTGCTGGTCGAACGTCGGTGAATTGGTCATCACCCGGTAGTCCCTGGAGTGATAGACCTTCGGCTGCCCGTCGATGTACTCGATGATCGCCGAGTCGCCGGTGGCGTCATCGAGAGCCAGATGCAAGCCCGGGCGAGCACCGCCGGTGGGATCGTCCATCTGCACCACCTGCACATCCGTCTCGGCGATCCAGGCGACGGCGTCGGCCACGGTGGCGAAGTTGTCCAGGAAGTATTGCAGCCACATCGACTGGCTGAGCTGGGTGCGGTTGGGATCCGGCTCGCCGTAGCTGGACTCCGCCAGCCACAGGATGTGGCCGGCCAGGCCCGACTCGTTCATCCCGTCCGTGGTGACGATGTCGTAGGCGGTGGCTATCACGCTGCCGTACTTCGAGGTCCAGGTCAGCTTGCCCGACGCCCCGTCATCGCGGGAGACGCCGCGCGGCTGCTTCCAAAGGTTGGTCATCAGGTCCTTGTGGAAGTCCATGTTCCTGCCGACCAGGACCGCATCGCCTGCGTCGGGCCAGATGACTCGTGTGCACATTCGAGCGAGCCTAGCTGGCAGGCCCCGCCGATCCCGGGTATGCGTCGAACTCCGGCATTCCCCGGGCTTTTGGCCCCCCAATTCATGGGGAAGTTTGACCCCGATCGAGGGGATAGCAAATTCCAGGGACAAACCAGACCGGTGAGTGACATCAGCGACGTGCTCGTCCGGGGTACTGGCGTTCTCGGCGCGCAGATCGCGTTCCAGACCGGCCTGGGACCCCGGCAGTTCCCGGTCAGGAATCCGGCCGCGGGGCGCCCGCTGCTCGTTTCCCTTGTTTTAGTTAGTGACACGCAAAAACCCCAGCGTGTCATTTCCGTCCGGCCCCTCCGCGGCCGTGTTTCATGCAAGGTATCGGCGCCTCAGCGGAGCGGGTGCCGCACGCTTTTTCTGGATCCCCAAGGATGGAACTCATGCACGAGATGCAACCGGCCGTTCGGAGACTCGTTGACCTGGTCAAAGCGAATGGCTGGAAGGACAAGTTCGAAGAGGCCATCGCCACGGTGGCGAGCTACAACGTGCCGGATCTCGCCTATCTGACCGACTTCGATTCGTACATCGACTGGCTCAACGGCCTGGCGGTCTGGGCACCGGACACCCTCGGCACCCAGCGCGTCACCTATCAGAAGGTCACCCAGTTCTATTTCGTCCTCGACCAGGAGCCGCTCAAGTCGCTGCAGAGCAAGGTCCAGCCGGGCAATGAGGGAAAGCCGCTAACGCCGTTGTCGCAGTGGATAATCGACTTCGACAATGCCTGGGGCTCCTACCTCGATACGCCGCCGTCGGTGGTGCACGTCGATGGGCATGTGGCCGGTCTCGTCGGTGGTCATCACCGCGGACAAGGGCGTCACGGTCCACAAGGGCGACGAGCTCGGTTACTTCGCCTTCGGCGGCTCGGATTTCGTCATGGTCTTCCAGCGCAAGTCCAACGTGCTGCTCAACGGCCGCCCGGGCAAACACGTGCGCACCGGCACCTGTATCGGCTACGCCCACCCGAACCTGTAAGCGGCTCTCGGCCCGCGTCGTGACCGGTGCGAACCGGTGCCCGCCCGGGTGACACGCCCTGAAAAGGTAAGCGGGGCTGCTGCGTTCCCACCACTGGCCCGCTTGAACGGGCAACTGCCCTTTGATGACGAGCTGGATCAGCGTAGCGAAACCACCGACTAGCTGCGGATTCTCCAAGTGGCCAGGGCCGGGATCGAACCGGCGACCTTCCGCTTTTCAGGCGGACGCTCGTACCAACTGAGCTACCTGGCCGGAAGGCGTCGGTCATTCCAACCGAAATGCCTCGCCGTGATGGCGACCCTGACGGGACTTGAACCCGCGACCTCCGCCGTGACAGGGCGGCGCGCTAACCAACTGCGCCACAGGGCCTTGCTTCCTTGCGTGCTCCGCGTTACTGCGTAGCGTACCCCCAACGGGATTCGAACCCGTGCTACCGCCGTGAAAGGGCGGCGTCCTAGGCCACTAGACGATGGGGGCCTAAATCCGAATCTCTCCGGGGTACTCACGACGTTGTCCGTTGGGAGCTTCGATAGCTTAGGGTACGGATGCCCAAATCCTCAAACCCAATGGTCGCAGGCACAAAGTAGGTGGTGGCAGACACCGTCGCTCGCACCAAGTATCCTTTCACTCCGCGCCCCTATAGCTCAGTTGGTAGAGCTACGGACTTTTAATCCGCAGGTCGTAGGTTCGAGCCCTACTGGGGGCACTGGTCAGACAGTGTTTTCGTCGTAGAGGACAGTCGGGTGTCCTCTACGGTCTAGTAGGTGTGGGTCAGGGTGAAGGCCGGTGCCCAGCGCCCTAAGTCCCACCGCTCAGCCAGGGTTGGCAAACTTCCGTTCAGTTACAGGAGCATGCGAGGCGCACTAAAAGCACTCTTACGTGATCACTGGCAGTTACCAGTTAAGGTTTAGCCCCAGGATCGGCAGTTGAACCGAAGGAGCGCGCTATGTTGTCCCGGCGGGGTTCGCGGCACTTGGCCGAATCCGATCCCCTTCGCGTACGGCCCACTCGGGCCATCGCCACATCGGTCAGCGCGGCCGCGTTGGTCGTCGCCATGGCGTTCGGTGTTGCACCGGCCCATGCCGATACGGCCGACGACACCAGGTTCCTCGAGATCGTCAAGCAGCTCAATATCCCGGTGGAATCCCCTGAACAGGCCGTCCAGGCAGGCCACGGGATCTGCGACAAGGTCGCGGCAGGAAAGATCGAGCCCGCCCGCACGGTGCGCAGCATCCTCGGCCAGCTCACCGCAAGCGGTCTGCAGAAGGGCGTAGCCGTCAACCTCATCTGGGGCGCGGTCGACGTCTACTGCCCGCAGTACCGCGCCCTGGTAGGCCACTGACAGCCGCGATCGGTCACACGGCCGGGCTGTAATGCATCCCGTTGTCGCGGTGGCCCACCGGCGGCAGGTTGCGAGCCGGGGTGTGCACCAGCGGCGCATCCGCGGGGATACGTCCGGCCGCCCGATCCCAGCCGGCGCGGGCTCTCGGATGATAGTGATAACGCTTCGGCACCAGTTTGAACACGTGGCCGATCGTCTTGCCCAGCAACCGGTGTCGGCGCTCGTCGCGGTCGGTCCAGGTGTAGCCCGTCAGGTCGCGCACAGCGGGGTCGTACAGACCGACGGTGAACCAGACGAACAGCGGTTGCACGATATAGCGGCGCTGCAGCGCCCACAGCCAGTCGGGCATCTTCGCCGCGAACGGCGGCTTGGGTAGCTCGGACAGGTCCAGCACGTCACGGGCCGCCTTGTTGTTCTCCAAGACACTGCGGCACATGTGATCCCAATAGGCCTGGAAGTCCTCCCAGGTTTTGGGGACCGGCCGCATGCTCATGCCGTACATCGAGTACCACTGCTTGTGCTCCTCGAACAGCTGCCGCTTGTCGGCCTCGGAGATACCGCCCGCGAGCCGATCGGCCACGATGATGGTGCCGACGAAGAACGTCGCATGCGCCCAGTAGAAGACGTCGGGGTTCAAAGCGTGATACCGGCGCCCTTGCGCGTCGACACCCTTGATGTTGACGTGGTAGTCGCGCACCTCAGCAGCGGTCAGCGGAGCACGGTCGCCGTCGAAGACCACCCCGCCGATCGGGTACAGCGAGCGCAGCAGCCTCGGCCAACGCTCCTGGAAGAAGATCGAGTGGTCCTCGACTGCCGCGCCGAGTTGCGGGTGCATGTTCTGCATGGAGCCGGCCCACGGGCCCTGCAGCATGCCCCGCCAGTCGCCGAAGTACTTCCAGGTCAATGAATCGGGACCCAGCGGGGTGGGCGGTACGTCATACCCTCCAGGCGCCATCGGACACCCCGCCGCGACGCTGGTCATCGGGCATGCCCCAGACGTATCTTGAGTCACAAGTGGACTTTCTGCCAGCAGAAACGGTGGCCGCATGTGATTTTGACTACATATGTTGTCACCAAGAGCCTAGGAGCCCATGTGCCATCCGGTCAACGCCCGCGCCGATGGTCCGGCGTGCCGTTGCGGAAACGTGCGGAGTTGCGTCGCGACGAACTCGTTGCAGCGGGGGTGACATTGCTGGGAAGCGCCTCAGGCCCGGCACTGACCGTGCGGGCAGTGTGCCGGGAGGCAGCGCTGACCGAACGCTACTTCTATGAGAGCTTCACCGACCGTGACGAATTCGTGCGCGCGGTCTATGACGACGTCTGCGCAGCAGCAATGACCGCGTTGAGCAATGCGGCCACGCCCCGCGAAGCGGTGGAGCGCTTCGTCGCCCTGATGGTCGACGACCCCACCCGCGGCCGCGTGTTGCTGCTGGCTCCGGAATCCGAGCCGGTGCTGACCCGGTCAGGAGCGGAGTGGATGCCGAACTTCATCGATCTACTGCAGCAGAGACTCATCCGCATCACCGATCCGGTCCGTCAGACCATGGTGGCGACGAGCCTGATCGGTGCCTTGACCGCGCTGTTTACCGCGTACCTCAACAACAGGCTGCCGGTCAGCCGCGATCAGTTCATCGACTACTGCGTCGACATGCTCGTCGGACGCGTAGTCAGCTTCTGACCGATTACTGGTCAGGCGTACTGACGTCGGCCAGCTCGCCTTCCTCGGACGAGGACGACTCCGCTTCCTGCTCGGCGGCAGCCTTCGCGGCCGCGGCGTCGTCGGCGGCCTTGGCTTCACGCCCCTCCGGGCTGGCCACTGACGGTCCGGGCTTGTTGGCCGACGCATACGCGCCTTCGCAGTTCAGGTAGAACTGGACCTCACCGGAGCGGTGAGAACCGTCATCGGCGCTGGTGAAGGGCGGAGTCTGCGACCGCGTCACGATGCAGTCGTCCTCCGACAGTCTGTCACCCACGCGGGCTGCGACCGTGACCGTCAGTCCCGCATCCCCGGCCGCCGACGAGGCGTCCGCGTAGGTCTGTCCGGCGTAGTCGTCGGCAGCGGCAACGCCGGCGCCGAGCAGGACAGTTGCCATGGCCGCCGTAGCCGCGATGGCCGAGCCCGCCCCGACGACGAGAAGCTTCTTCACCTGTGCCGTACCTCCAAGTCCACTGAAAAGTATTGACGGATGTTACCGCTATCCGCCGCGTGGCGCAGGCCACTGCGCCACAAGGTGGAGTAACTTGATGTCACCGGGATACACAGATATATTGAGTGCAACCAACGGGTACAGATAACTCGGATAGTCGGACAGACGGCGACGAGGAAGGCCAACGCACATGTCGAAGGAAATGACCGACCTGCAGCTCCTACACGAGCTCGAGCCTGTCGTCGAGACAGCCATCAACCGGCACATGCGGATGCGTAAGGACTGGAATCCTCACGACTACATCCCATGGTCCGACGGCAAGAACTACTACGCACTCGGCGGTCAAGACTGGGAACCCGGCCAGTCCAAGCTTTCCGAGGTCGCGCAGACCTCAATGGTCCAGAACCTGCTGACCGAGGACAACCTGCCGTCCTACCATCGCGAGATCGCGATGAATATGGGTATGGACGGTGCTTGGGGTCAATGGGTCAACCGCTGGACCGCCGAGGAGAACCGCCACGGCATCGCACTGCGCGACTATCTCGTCGTGACCCGCGCCGTCGACCCGGTGGAGCTCGAGGAGCTGCGCCTCGAGCAGGTCACCCGCGGATTCTCCCCGGGTCAGAACCAGCAGGGCGACCTGTTCGCGGAGAGCCTGTTCGACTCGGTCATCTACGTGACGTTCCAGGAACTCGCCACCCGGGTGTCGCACCGCAACACCGGCAAGGCATGTGACGACCCCATCGCCGACCAGCTGCTGCAGCGCATCTCCGGCGACGAGAACCTGCACATGATCTTCTACCGCGATGTCAGCGCCGCGGGTCTGGACATCTGCCCCAACCAGGCGATGGCCTCGCTGCACCGCGTGCTGGACAACTTCAAGATGCCTGGTTATACGGTGCCGGACTTCCGCCGCAAGGCCGTGGTGATCGCCGTCGGCGGCGTCTACGATCCGCGGATCCACCTCGACGACGTCGTGATGCCGGTGCTCAAGAAGTGGCGCATCTTCGAGCGTGAGGACTTCACGGGAGAGGGCGCTCGGCTACGCGACGACCTGGGCCGGCTGGTCCAGGAGTTGGAAGACGCCTGCGAGAAGTTCGAGGTCGCCAAGGAGCGCCGCCTGGAGCGTGAGCGCAAGATGGCCGAGAAGAAGGCGATGAAGAACCTCCTGGTGTCGTCATCGGCGTCGTCGTAAACCCGCCGGAAGCGTCGGCCCGATCCCAATTGCGGATCGGGCCGTTCGCGTTGCCCAGCCCCGTCGTGCTCGCACCCATGGCGGGTGTGACCAATGTCGCGTTCCGCACGTTGTGCCGTGAGTTGGAGGTGGCCCGCGCCGGCACCGTCAGCGGCCTGTATGTCTGCGAGATGGTCACCGCCCGCGCTCTGGTCGAGCGACATCCCGTCACCATGCACATGACGACGTTCGCTCCCGACGAGTCGCCGCGGTCGTTGCAGCTCTACACAGTGGACCCGGAGACCACGTTCCGGGCGGCCAGGATGATCGCCGCCGAGGGGCTGGCCGACCACATCGACATGAACTTCGGCTGCCCGGTGCCCAAAGTCACCAAGCGCGGCGGCGGCTCGGCGCTGCCGTACAAGCGGCGGCTGTTCGGGCAGATCATTGGAGCTGCAGTGGCGGCGACGAAAGGCACCGATATCCCGGTGACCGTCAAGTTCCGGATCGGCATCGACGACGCGCATCACACCCACCTTGACGCCGGCCGGATCGCCGCCGAAGAAGGCGCGGCCGCCGTCGCACTGCACGCCCGCACCGCGGCGCAGCGCTACTCAGGCACCGCCGACTGGGAGCAGATCGCCGCCCTCAAAGCCCATGTCACCGGCATTCCCGTACTGGGCAACGGAGACATCTTCGAAGCCGACGACGCGCTGGCGATGATGGCGGCCACCGGCTGCGACGGTGTCGTCATCGGTCGTGGCTGCCTGGGCCGACCCTGGTTGTTCGCCGAGTTGTCCGCGGCGTTCACCGGACGGCCCGCACCGACTCCGCCGACCCTGGGCGAGGTCGCCGACATCGTCCGCCGCCACGGCGAGCTGCTCAGCGAGCACTTCGGCGAAGACAAGGGCATGCGAGACATCCGCAAGCACGTGGCCTGGTATCTGCACGGCTTCCCGGCAGGCGCGGACCTGCGCCGCGGGCTGGCTCTGGTGAAGACCCGGGCCGAACTCGACGAGTTGCTCTGCCAGCTGGACGGCGACACCGCATTTCCGGACGCGGCGACCGGCCCTCGCGGCCGTCAGGGCTCTGCGGCGTCGGTGTCACTACCAGAGGGCTGGCTTGATGACCCCGACGACTGCGCGGTGCCCTTCGGCGCTGACGTGATGCACTCCGGGGGCTGACCGGTGGCCGATCCGGCCCGGTTTCGAGATGAGTCCGTCATCTTCTCTGGCTGGCCGACACCCGGGCCGCCTCGTTACGATGGGGGTTCGGTCGTGGCCGGCGGCGAGGATCGCAACCACGCTTATTGCTGCTAGGGACGCTCAACGCGCCCCGGAAGATTGATGCGCACCGACGCGCACGCCCACCGAGTCGGAGGCCGGTAGAACATTGAGTGACGGCGACAACGCCACTCCTGGTCGTCGGCGACACGCACAAGACGCCGACGACAATCAATGGCTTACCCGATCCCCGCTGCCATTGCCAGGCGCCGCGCCGTGGGAGCGCGCAGATCATGCAGATCATGTGGTCGACCCCGCTCCGGCGCCCGGCGAGCCGACCGGTAGCCACGCCGACGGGGTCACCGTCGCCGACCTCATCGCGCGGATGTCGCGCACCGACGACGTACCGGCCCCGCGCCGGTCGCGCCATCGCGCCGCCCCGGAGCCGGACCCCGAACCTCTTCCCGGGCCGCAACGGCCCGACCCCACCGAGGTGATCGAGGGCGTGCACGACGTCCCGGACGACACGGCGGCTGCGGACCCGGCCTACGCCGAAGACCCGGTCTACGCCGACGCCTCGCCGGATCGCGGAGACCTTACGGACACCGCGGTCAAGCCCGCCGCGACCCACGATCACCCTCGCTTGCCCGCACCGGCACGTCACTTCTGGCGGGCAGGTCATGTGCCCCCGATGCGCGCAGTCGGCCGTCCGATCGATCGAGATCCGTTGACGGAGATCATCGAGCCGGCGCCTGCGCGCCACCATAGAGTGATGCTGGCCGGCCGTGCCGTCGCTGCGCTGCTGGCAGTACTCGCACTGGTGCTGACCGGCAGCGCGTGGCAGTGGCAGTCGTCGAAGAACAACATGCTCAACAAAGTCTCGGCGCTCGACCCGAATTCCCGCGACATCCTCGACCCCAACGCCCAATTCGGCGACGAGAACTTCCTGATCGTCGGTATCGACAGCCGGTTCGGCGACAACGCCCAGATGGGCGCGGGCGACACCGAAGACGCGGACGGTGCCCGCTCGGACACGATCATGCTGGTGAACATCCCGGCCAACCGCAAACGCGTGGTCGCCGTCTCGTTCCCCCGGGACCTGGCGATCACGCCGATCAAATGCGAGCCATGGAATCCCGAGACTTCGGCGTACGGCCCTATCTACGACAAGGACACCGGCACCTACGGTCCGGACGAGGTATATACCGAGACCAAGATCAACTCGGCGTTCGCCTTCGGCGGCCCCAAATGTCTGGTGAAGGAGATCCAGAAGCTGTCCGGCCTGTCCATCACCCGGTTCATGGCCGTCGACTTCGCCGGGTTCTCCAAGATGGTCGACGCACTCGGCGGTGTCGAGGTGTGTAGCACCACTCCGCTGGAGGACTACGAACTGGGTACCGTGCTGGCCAACGCCGGGCGTCAAACCGTCGACGGCCACACCGCGTTGAACTACGTGCGTGCGCGCCAGGTGACTACCGAGTTCAACGGTGACTACGGCCGCATCAAACGCCAGCAGCTGTTCCTGTCCTCGTTGCTGCGTTCGCTGATCTCCAAGGACACCTTCTTCTCGCTGAGCAAGCTGAACAATGTCGTCAACATGTTCATCGCCGACAGCTACGTCGACAACATCAAGACCAAGGATCTCGTCGACCTGGGCCAGTCAGTGCAGGGCGTCAACGCCGGGCGGATCAGCTTCGTGACGGTGCCCACGGTCGGATACGCCGACGAGAGCGGCAACGAGACCCCGCGCACCGACGGCATGCGGGCGTTGTTCGACGCGATCATCAACGACGACCCGCTGCCGGGTGAGAAGAACCCCGACAACACCCCGGTCCCGGGCAGCACGCCGTCGAGCACCTCGGCCGCCCAGTCGTCCGAGGCCCCACAGACCGAGGCACCGGCACCCGCGGCCGACCCCGCTCCCGCCGAACTCGTCAACGCTGTCACGACCGACCCGCAGGACATCACCGTGCGCGTGTCGAACTCGACCGGCGCCGACGGACTCGCCGCCACCGCAGCCGAGGAGCTGCAGCAGCACGGCTTCAACGTGTCGAGCCCGGACGACTACCCAGAGGCGCTGTCAGCCACCACGGTGTTCTTCTCCCCCGGTAACGAGCAGGCCGCTGCCACGGTCGCATCTTCGTTCTCCAACCCGACGATCGAACGCGTGAGCGGCATGGGCAGCGTCGTGCGGGTGGTACTGGGCTCCGACTTCCACAACGTGAACGCGCCCACACCGAGCGGTTCAGAGGTGCAGGTGAACGTGGTGCACGGCACCAGCACCGTTCACACCGAGCTTCCCCCCGACCTGGCCGTCACCAACGCTGCCGACACCACCTGTGAATAATCGGGCGCCATTCACCCTCCGTTCACCGGGAGCGTCGTGACGACCTGGCGCCTGACCGCCTAATCTTGTCGCATGCGCACCCAGTACCACGAACAGTTGGATTCCCTCACCCACCAGCTCGGCGCGATGTGTGATCTTGCGGGTACTGCGATGGAGCGCGCCACCCAGGCGCTGCTGCAGGCCGATCTGGTTCTGGCTGAGCAGGTCATCACCGATCACGACCAGATTTCCGCGTTGAGCACGCGGGCCGAGGAATCCGCATTCGTGTTGTTGGCCCTGCAGGCCCCGGTCGCCGGTGATCTGCGTTCGGTGGTGGGCTCGATCCAGATCGTGGCCGACGTCGACCGCATGGGCGCGCTGGCGCTGCACGTCGCCAAGATCGCCCGGCGGCGCCATCCGCAGCATGCCCTGCCCGAGGAGGTCAACGGCTACTTCGCCGAGATGGGACGGGTGGCCGTGGAATTGGGCCATGCCGCGCGCGAGGTGCTGATCACCCGGGATCCGGAGAAGGCGGCCAGGATCCAGGAGGAAGACGATGCGATGGACGATCTGCACCGTCACCTGTTCACCGTGTTGATGGACCGGGACTGGAAGTACGGTGTGACCGCGGCCGTCGACGTGACGTTGTTGAGCCGGTTCTACGAGCGCTTCGCCGACCACGCCGTCGAGGTCGCTCGCCGGGTGATCTTCCAAGTCACCGGTGTTTATCCGGACGGCGAGGCCATCGCACAACGGTAGTCGGTGTCAACCCGGTACCAACCGGACACCGATTTTACGGGCGGCAGCCAGGTCGCCGAGCACCTTGGTCAGCACCTGTAGCTCGGCGCTGCTGTAGCGCAGCAGGAAATCGCGCCAGCCGGAATCCATTTCGGCATGCAGTTGGCGGTGCACTTCAACCACCAGCTCGCCGTCTGCAGTAAGGCTGAGCTCGATCTCTTTGCGGTTGCCGGGAATTGGGTCTCGCGCTACCAGCCCGGCGGCCACCAACCGCTGAACATGTTTGGACACCGTGCCCTTGAGCCTGCCCGACCGTCCCGCCAACCCGACCACACTGACGGGCCCGTCAGCGATATCGGCCAGCAGGTGCATGCTCAACGTGGGCAGATCCCGCACTGCGCGGTCCAGCCGAGCGGGGCACCGCTCCGCCATGAAATCGCGCTCGGCATCGCCGTCGTCGCCGTCGTCGAACTTGTCTCCGACTGCGCCGATCAGTGCGGTGATGTCGTCGACCAGCGCGAGCTTGGTTTTCACGGAAACCATATTGCCATCTCACCCGCGGCCCGTATATCGTTTCCAGTGAAACTATATTCGAAAAAACCAAAGGAGCCGACATGAAGGCCGCGGTCGTCAACGAATGGGGCCAGGTGCCCACCTACACCGATCTACCCGAACCCCAGCCCCGCGACGGAGCCGAGGTGGTCCCCGTCGAGGCGTCCGCACTGACCAACCTCACTCGCGCGCTGGTATCTGGAAAGCACTACGCGAGCAAGGAGATTCAGCTCCCTGCCATCCCAGGTGTGGATGGGGTGGCCCGGCTGGCCGACGGCCGACGCATCTATACCGGCGCGCTTGCGCCCTACGGCATGATGGCCGAGCGGACCCTCATCGACCCCCGCGGGGGCATCGAGATCCCCGATGCGCTGGACTCCGTAACCGCCGCGGCCCTGCCCAACCCGGGCGTCTCCGCGTGGGTCGCACTGACCCACGCGGCCGCCGTCAAACCCGGCGACCACGTGCTGGTGCTCGGGGCAACCGGGGTCACCGGTGCCACGGCCGTGCAGCTCGCGAAGTCCGTGTTCGGCGCTGGCCAGGTAGTGGTCGCCGGCCGCGACCCCGAGCGGCTGCAATGGCTGCGTTCCGTCGGCGCTGACGACGCAATCGCCCTCGGCACAGAGGATCTCGGCGCTCGCGTCGAGGCGCTACACGCGCAGCGGCCGTTCGATGCAGTGCTCGACTACCTCTGGGGAAACCCGGCAGCGCAGACACTGGGTGCGCTCGCCGCGAGCCACCCGTCGGCGCACTACCACTCCACGCGGTTCGTCCAGATCGGCTCGATGGCAGGGCCCACGCTGGAGCTGGATGCCGGGGTGCTGCGCGGCAACGGCATCACCGTCAGCGGTGTCGGCATCGGCAGCGTCCCGCCGGAGGTCTTGCTGCAGGCCCGCACCGAAGGACTCACCCGGATGTTCGCCATGGTCGCCACGGGCGAGCTGGAGCTGCGCACCCAGGCCCGGCCGCTGGCCGAGGTGGAGCAGGCGTGGACGACCCGCGAACCATCGGGCACCCGTGTGGTGTTGACGCCCTGAGCCCGCGAGCAGACATCAAGGTTCCCGACACGCCGGGTTTCCGGGACCTTGGTGTCTGTTCGCGGAAAGAAGTCAGCCGAAAGAAGTCAGCCGAACCGGCCGGAGATGTAGTCCTCGGTGGCCTTCTTGCTGGGGTTGGAGAAAATCTTCTCGGTGTCGTCGATCTCGACGAGCCGGCCGGGCTTGCCGGTGGCCTCTAGATTGAAGAACGCCGTCTGGTCGCTGACCCGGGCGGCCTGCTGCATGTTGTGGGTGACGATGACGATCGTGTAGTCCAGCTTGAGCGTCGAGATCAGGTCTTCGATGGCCAGCGTGGAGATCGGATCGAGTGCCGAGCAGGGCTCGTCCATCAGCAACACGTCGGGCTGCACCGCAATGGCTCTGGCGATGCACAACCGCTGCTGCTGGCCGCCGGACAGGCCGCCGCCGGGCTTGTCGAGCCGGTCCTTGACCTCGTTCCACAGGTTCGCACCCTTGAGTGAGCGCTCGGCGACCTCGTCCAGCATCTTCTTGTTGCGCACACCCTGCAGCTTCAGCCCGGCAACCACGTTGTCACGAATCGACATGGTGGGGAACGGATTCGGCCGCTGGAACACCATACCGATGGTCTTCCGTACGCCGACGGGGTCGACGCCGGCGCCGTAGATGTCCTCGCCGTCGAGCAGCACCGAGCCCTCGACGCGGGCGCCGGGGATGACCTCGTGCATACGGTTCAGCGTGCGCAGCACGGTCGACTTGCCGCAGCCCGACGGGCCGATGAACGCGGTGACGCTGCGTGGCTGCACCGACAGCGCGACATCGGCGACCGCGTGGAACGACCCGTAGTAGATGTTGACGTCTTTGAGATCGAGCCTCTTGGCCATGGTGTGCTCCTAGAACTTCTTGGGGGCGAAGATTTTGGCGACCAATCGGGCCGCAATGTTGAGCACCGCGACCAGCAGGATGAGCGTCAGCGCCGCACCCCACAGCCGGTCTGTCGGCACCGGGTTGGCACCCGCGCCTGCCGAGATCTGGTCGTACATCATGCCCGGCAGCGATCCCATGAACCCGCTGAACATGTCGAAGTTGATCGCCTGGGCATAGCCGACCAAGATCAGCAGCGGTGCGGTCTCGCCCATCACGCGGGCCAGCGCCAGCATGACGCCGGTGACGATGCCCGACAGTGCCGTCGGGATTACGATGCGCAGGATGGTCTTCCACTTCGGCACGCCCAGCGCATAACTGGCCTCGCGCAGATCCATCGGGACGATCCGCAGCATCTCCTCGGTGGCACGGACGATCACCGGAATCATCAACAGCACCAAGGACAGTGACACCGCGAAGCCGGACCGACCGAAGCCCAGGGTGGCCACCCACAGCGCATAGATGAACAGTGCAGCCACGATCGAGGGCACACCGGTGAGGATGTCGACCATGAACGTGGTGAGCTTGCCCAGCCGGGTACCGCCGCCGTATTCGACGAGGTACACCGCGACCATGACACCGATGGGAATGGAGATGACCGAGCACACGATGCCTTGCAGCAGCGTGCCGACCAGGGCGTGGTAGACACCGCCGCCGGGGGCGAACGCCGTCATGCCCGACTGAGAGTTGGTGAACCACGCCGGGGACGTCAGAGCGCTCCACCCCTTGGCGACCGCCGACCACAGCACCCACAGCAACGGCACCAGCGCGACCAGCATGGACGCCGAGACGAGCCCCGTGGCAGCGTGATTGGTGAGCTTGCGGCGAAGGCTGACGCCCTGAAAAGCGGGCACCTTGACCGGGTGGTCGAGTGTCGAGGTCATGACCGGCCCTTTCCGGCGACGACAGCACGCGCCAGCGAGTTCACCACGAAGGTGAGAATGAACAGCACGAGGCCTGCGGCAATGTAGGCGCCGGCCTTGTACTGGTCGTTGAATTCACTTGCTGTAGCGGCAATCTTGCTGGCGAAGGTGTAGCCGCCGTCGAACAGCGACCAGCCGAATGCGGTCTGGGTGCCGCGCAGGATGATCAGCAGGGCGATGGTCTCGCCGAGTGCGCGGCCCAGGCCGAGCATCGCACCACTGATGTAACCCGACATCCCGAACGGCAGCACCGTCGTACGCACCACTTCCCAGCGGGTCGCGCCGAGGGCCAATGCGGCCTCGATCTGCCCACGGGGGGTCTGCACGAACACCTCTCGCGACACCGCGGTGATGATCGGCAGGATCATCACCGCCAGCACGATGCCCGCAGTGAAAATCGTGCCACCACCGGCCAACGACACGTTGCCGGTCTTGAACAGGAACAACCACGACAGATTCTCGTTGAGCCAGACCGCCAGCGGCTTGAGCACCGGCGCCAGCACATACAGGCCCCACACGCCGTAGACGATCGACGGCACCGCCGCCAGCAGGTCGACCATGTAGGCCAGCGGACCTGACAACCGCTTCGGGGAGTACTGGGTGAGGAAAATCGCGATGCCCAATGCGACGGGCATCGCCAGGATCAGCGAGAACACCGACACGAACACCGTCACCTGCAACAGGTCGAAGATGCCGAAGTGCATCTTCGAGGTGTCGGTGGTGACCCAGTTACCGCCGTAGAGGAAGAAGTTCTCTTCGTTGCGGGCCAGCGCCGGGATGGCCCGCCAGAGCAGGAACACCCCGATCGCCGCGATGAGCGCGACGATCAGGATGCCCGAACCCTCGGCCAGGCCGCGGAATATGCGGTCACCCAACCGCACTTTCGCCGCCCCGTGGGACGGTTCGGTGGCGATCGGCTCCGGCTCCGGGACGGGCGCGGCAAGTGCCTCGCCCGACCCCGAGTCGGCAGGATCAGGTGTTGTCACGGTCGTCCCGTCCGGGCCCCTGTCGGTCATGAGATCGAAAGTCCATCCTCACCAGAATAATTGCGGCAGCGACCTAGGCGATCGCGTTGACCGAAGTAAGCAGGCGCTGCTTGAAAGCGTCCGGAAGCGGGACATAACCGGCGTCGCTCAGCCCCGCCTGCCCCTGATTCGCAGCCACCGTCAGGAACGATTTGACGGCAGCGGAGGTATCGGCGTCGTAGCCCTTGGAGCAGACGATGTTGTAGGTCGCCAGTACCAACGGGTAGGCACCGGCTTCCTTGGAGCCGTACAGCGAATTGAGGTCGAGCACCAGGTCGTTGCCCTCACCGGCGAACTTGGCGGCGTCGATCGCCTTGCCGGCCGACTCGTTGGTCAGTGCCACCGGGCCTGCGCCGCTGTCGATTTGGGCCATGGCCAGCTTGGCCTGCTCGGCGAAGCCCTTCTCCACGTAGCCGATTGCCCCGGGGGTGTTCTGCACGGCCTGCACCACACCGGAGGACTTCTGCGCACCTTCACCGGCGCCGCCCTGGAACTCGCTGCCCGTACCCTTGGTCCAAACCTGCGGCGCGGCAGCTGTCAGGTACTTTTGGAAGTTGTCGGTGGTACCCGAGGAGTCCGACCGGTAGACCGGCTTGATGTCGGTGTCCGGCAGGTTGGTGCCGGCGTTGAGCGCCGCGATGGCGGGGTCGTTCCACTTCTTGATCTGGCCCTGGAAGATCCCGGCCAGCACCTCGCCGTTGACGACAAGGTTGTCGACACCCTCGACGTTGTAGGCCATCGCGACGGGGCCGAACACCAGCGGCAGGTTCCAGGCCGGGTTTCCGCCGCAGCGATCGGCCGCGGCCTTGACCTGATCGCCACTCAGCGCCGAGTCCGAGCCCGCGAAATCAACTTGCTTGGCGATGAACTGCTCGCGGCCAGCGCCCGACCCGGTCGGGTTGTAGGAAAGGTTCTTGCCCGGGCAAGCCTGACCCCACGCCTGGTTGAACAGCGCGATGGCGTTCTGCTGAGCTGTCGAGCCTTCCGCGGTCAACGAGTTCTTACCGCCGCACTCGGCGGACGACGCGGCGGTCCCGGAGGCCGACGCGCCGGATGTGGTGCCGGCGTTGTTGTCGCTGCCGCAGGCGGTCAGCGTCAGCGCGGCGACGGCGGTCGCGGACAAGGCCACTCCCAGCGGAGTACCAACCCTCTTACCAATGCTGTTGAGCTTCACGTATCCCACTTTCGTTTGACGGCGTCAGACACCTCGGCAACGTATGCGGCCGCAGTGGACGGTGCGGTGATGGAATATGAACGGGCGGTGAACAGGTTCGGCGTGTTATTGCTTGCCACGTGGCACGGGCCCGTATGCCGCGTCGACAACAGCAACCTCGAAACCGAGTTTTCGGTAAGTGTTCACCGCTGCGAAGTTATCTGCCTCGACGTAAAGCATGACGGCAGGCTGTGAACTGGCCGACAGCGCCCCTGCGAGATGATGCAGGCCCGTCAACGTCAACACGGAACCCAGTCCGCGGCCCTGCGCGGACGGATCGACGCCCACCACGTAAACCTCACCGAGACCCGTACCACCCCGCAGGCCGTCGGCGTGGATCTTCGTCCAGTGGAAACCCACCAGCCGCCCGGATGATTTTGGTCCTCCTCGCGTGCGGGTCTCGTCGTCGAACGCCAAGAACAGGCCCTCGGGGTCGAACCACGGTTCCTCGCGGCGTTCGGCGATCTCCCGCTCGGTCCAGCCCCCCTGCTCGGGATGCCAGGAAAAGGCCGCGTTGTTGACCCGAAGCAACTCGGCGTCGTCCTCTGGACCCCGGTACGTCCGGATCGTGACGCCCGCCGGGTCGCGCACCGGGGGCAGGTCGGCCAGGGGGCGACGCATCTGCAGCAGTTCCCTGACGATGACCAACCCGAGCGACGACGCGAGGGCCCGGGCGGGCTCGAGGTTGCCGTGCGCCCAGATCCGGGTGTCCGACCCACCGGCGGACAGCCCGCTACGGGCCAGCTCCGACCCGGTCCCCTGCCGTCTGTTGCGCGGGTGTACCACCAGCTCGGCCATCACCGGATCACCGTCGCCGGCCGGGGCCAGGTTGAGGTAGCCGATCAGATCGTCGCCGTCGACGGCAACCAGGTGGCGGGTCCGGTCGTGCGCGAGCTCGCGCAGCACCTGGTCACCGACCGGTGCGATCCCATCGGACTCCGTCGCGGCCGCAATGAGGGCACGGATCTGCTGCTGATCGGCATCGGACAACGCCGTGCGCCAGCTCACCACCGTCACTTGGCCGGCAACCGATCAGCGAGCGAACCGTTGTCGAACGGCGGTGAGTAGTCGGCGTCATCGTCGCTGTCGTCGGGCGGGGGCTCTGCGGCCGGTGTGCGTGTGCGGGAGGGACGCACCGCCTTGTAGCCGACATTGCGCACGGTGCCGATCAGCGATTCGTACTCGGGCCCCAGCTTGGCGCGCAGTCGCCGAACGTGGACGTCGACGGTGCGGGTGCCGCCGAAGAAGTCGTATCCCCACACTTCCTGCAGCAGCTGGGCGCGGGTGAACACCCGACCGGCATGCTGTGACAGGTACTTCAGCAGCTCGAACTCCTTATAGGTGAGGTCGAGCGGGCGGCCGCGCAGCCGCGCTGTATAGGTGCCCTCGTCGATGACCAGCTCGCCGAGGGAGATCTTGTCGGCGTTCTCCTGGCTGGCCGCGCCGCCGCGGCGGCCCATCAGCAACCGAAGCCGCGCGTCGATCTCGGCCGGTCCGGTACCCGGCAGCAGTATCTCGTCCAGGCCCCATTCGTGGTTGACGGCGACGAGTCCGCCTTCGTTGAGCACCGCGACCACAGGCACCGTCCCGGTGGTCCCCAGCAGGCGACACAATCCGCGGGCGGCGGCCAGATCCGTCCGCGCATCGACGATCGCCACATCGGCGTTGCCCGCCTCCAGGAGCGAGGGGACCTCGGTCGGTGCCGTGCGCACGCGGTGCGCCAACAGCGACAGGGAGGGCAGGACAGTCTCCGGATGCGAATCGAGGGTGAGTAGCAGCAGATCCAACTGGTCCTCCGGCGTACCGGGAATCACTTTGGAACCGCCCCGGACGCCAATGTCGGAGGTGATTTCGGTGGATTCATGACTGACACCTGGCCGTTACCGGCCAGATGTCTTCTAACGATAACGCGTTACCTACAGATCGGCCGCACCGCGAAAAGCGTCCATTCGGATGTGGGCAACAATATGCCGGTGCGGAAACTGGTGATCGGGTTCGTCGTGACCGTGGTCGCGCTCGTGGTCGCAGCAGTCGGTGTGGACTTCGGCGCCGCCATCTATGCCGAATACCGACTGGCCCGCACGCTGCGCTCAGCGGCAGCGCTGAACTGGGACCCCACCGCTGCCATCCTCGGGTTTCCGTTCATCACCCAGGCCCGTCGACACCACTACAACGAGGTCGAGCTGCGCGCGATCGGCGTTGACCACCCCGTGGTGGGCAAGGCCTCACTGGAAGCCACCATGCACCACATCGACCTCACCGAGGCTTCCTGGCTCATCCGAGCGGACGCTCCGATGCACATCGGGAAGCTGGAAAGCCGGATCATCATCGATTCCACTCACGTCGGCCGGTTCATGGGTATCGACGATCTGCTGGTCGAGGCACCGTCGCGGGAGACCAACGACTCGACCGGCGGTACGACGGAATCAGGCATATCCAGCAACCAGGGCCTGGTGTTCACCGGTACCCCCAGGGCCGCAGGAATCGACAAGCGCGTCAGCGTCACGGTCGACCTCAGTATTACCGGCAACGATCACAGCACGCTGGTGATGACTGCCACCGGCGTGCTCACGGGAGCGGGCACCGCTGACGAGCCGGTCCCCGAGGACAAGACCGCCGCGGTGCTCGCCGAGTTCAGCGGCACCATCACCGGGCAGAAGCTGCCGTTCGGTATCGCACCCACCAGTGAGGGCGCCCGGGGCTCGGACATCATCATCGAGGGCATCGCCGAGGGAGTAACCGTCGAGTTGAACGAGTTCAGGCAGACATGAGCACTTCCATGATCACCGTGATCGCGGTCCTCATCGCCGCCCTGGGGGCGGCGTATGTGATCGGCCGGCTCGTCACACTGCGGGCGGGAATGTTGCGGGCCGCCGATGAGGCCGCGGCGGCGCTGGACACCTCCGATCTGGGCCTGTCGACCACAGGTCCGACCATCGTGCATTTCAGCGCCGTCTGGTGCGGACCCTGCGCGGGCGTGCGCCGCGTGGTCGACCAGGTCTGCGCCGAACTACCCGCAGTGGCCCATGTGGAGATCGATATGGACGCGAATCCGGAGGCGGCACGGCGACTTTCGGTGTTGTCGCTGCCGACGACGTTCATCTTCGACACCGAAGGGCATCAGCGGTACCGCACCAGCGGCGTGCCCAAGGCTGCTGACCTGCGTACGGCGCTGGAACCACTGTTGGCCTGACTAGCCGGTTATTGGGTAAGCTGTCGCACGTGTCCGCCCGCCTTGAGCTTCTGCTCACCAAGCGCCGCGCAGTCGATCTGTGCCGCGTTGCGGGTTGCTGCTGTTGTTGCTGTTGAGCGCAGTCGCGCGTCTTGACGTGCCCGCTCGGAGTCGTCGCTCCGGCCTGCTCACCATCCAGCCTTTCAACAACAGGAGCTTTTTCGCATGTCAGTTCCCTACCTCGCAACCGCCGGTCAGGTCGATGTCCGCGGACCCCGATTCGCTGCCTGGGTCACCACTGGCGCACTGATCGTCACATTGCTGATCTCCGGGATCAGCAATGTGCCCGCGGCAGTGCTGCTCGGTCTGCAGGCGGTGGTGTTCGCCATCGGCGCTATCGGCGGTCCTCGC
Organism: Mycobacterium sp. 141; assembly: GCF_000382405.1. GTDB lineage: Bacteria > Actinomycetota > Actinomycetes > Mycobacteriales > Mycobacteriaceae > Mycobacterium. The sequence continues at coordinate 274,487 of NZ_KB908257.1, read as the reverse complement.
CGACATCCCTACGGCCGGATATTCGCCACGCTGGTGGCGCCACACCTCGGGCCGGTCACCGAGCGTGAGCCGGTCGCACCACTGAAGTTCGCACAACTGGTCGGCTTCGCCTTCGCGGTCGTGGGTGCCGTCGGCTTTGCGCTCGCCATCCCTGCGCTGGGCTTGACAGCCACCGCGCTGGCCCTGATGGCGGCGTTCCTCAACGCCGCGTTCGGCATTTGCCTCGGCTGCCAGATCTATCCGCTGGTGACCCGTTTCCGTCGCACCCAGAGCCCCATCTCAACACCCGCTTGACCCTCCAAATATCAAGCAAACGAAAGGATCTCGTCTATGGCACGCTCCGACGTCCTGGTCTCCACCGAATGGGCCGGGAACAATCTGAATACTCCTGGCGTGATATTCGTCGAGGTCGACGAGAACACCAGCGCTTATGACGACGAGGGCCACATCCCCGGCGCCGTCAAACTGGACTGGAGGGACGACCTGCAGGACGCCGTCAAGCGGGACTTCGTCGACCAGCAGCAGTTCTCGAAGCTGTTGTCCGACAAGGGCATCAGCAATGACGACACCGTGGTCCTGTACGGCGGCAACAACAACTGGTTCGCGGCATATGCCTACTGGTACTTCAAGCTGTACGGCCACTCCGACGTCAAGCTGCTCGACGGTGGCCGTAAGCGCTGGCAGCTCGACGCCCGCCCGCTGGTCAAAGAGACGCCCGGCCGTGCTGCTACGTCGTACTCGGCGAAGCCGCAGGACCACAGCATCCGCGCCTTCCGCGACGACGTGATCGCTGCGATCAACGTCAAGAACCTGGTCGACGTGCGTTCACCCGACGAGTTCTCCGGCAAGATCCTGGCCCCGGCTCACCTTCCACAGGAGCAGAGCCAGCGGCCCGGACACATCCCCGGAGCCATCAACGTTCCGTGGAGCAAGGCCGCCAACGAAGACGGCACCTTCAAGTCCGACGAGGACCTCGCCGCGCTCTACGCCGCCGCGGGCCTGGACGGCGAGAAGGAAACCATCGCCTACTGCCGAATCGGTGAGCGTTCGTCGCACACCTGGTTCGTGCTGCAGGAACTGCTGGGACACCAGAACGTCAAGAACTACGACGGCAGTTGGACGGAATACGGCTCCCTCGTGGGCGCCCCGATCGAGTTGGGAAGTTGATATGTGCTCTGCACCCAAGCAAGGACAGACGTTGCCGGCCGGCGTCGACCTGGAGAAGGAAACCGTGATCACGGGCCGCGTGGTCGACGGCGCCGGCCAGGCGGTCGGCGGGGCGTTCGTGCGTCTGCTCGACGCCTCCGACGAGTTCACCGCCGAGGTGGTCGCATCGGCGACCGGCGACTTCCGCTTCTTCGCCGCGCCGGGTACCTGGACCCTGCGTGCACTGTCACCCGCCGGCAACGGTGACGCCAGTGTCGCGCCGACCGGTGCGGGCATCCACGAGGTCGACGTCAAGGTCGCCTAGCGACGATCGAGGCGAGGTACGAGCCGCTGAGGAGCTAGGCACATCAGCCCCGCCTAGCGACGATCGAGGCGAGGCACCCAGAGCGCCGAGGGCTCTACTTAGGAACTAGACTCGTCGCCGTGGTGCTCTTCTTCGAGATCATGCTCGTCGCGGCCGTCGTGGTCATCACGTGGTTCGCGTTGTACACCCTCTACCGGCTCGTCACCGACGAGTCGTGACGTCCAAACAGGACGGTCCCGAGCCTGTCGTGCCGGGTTCGGGTGACCGGGCGGTCGCCGCGGCTGCCGAACGAGCGAAGACGACGGCGGTGCGCAACGTGCCGGCGTTCCAGGATCTGCCGCTGCCGGCGGATACCGCGAATGTTCGTGACGGTGCCAACCTCAGCGATGCGCTGCTGGCGCTGTTGCCGCTGGTGGGCGTCTGGCGCGGCGAGGGTGAAGGTCGCGACGCTGACGGTGACTACCGCTTCGGACAACAGATCGTGGTGTCCCACGACGGCGGTGACTACTTGAACTGGGAAGCGCGGTCCTGGCGGCTGAACGAAGACGGCGAATACGATTCACCGGGCCTGCGCGAGACGGGTTACTGGCGCTTCGTGACGGACCCGGCCGATCCGACCAGCCTCGATGAGACCCAGGCCATCGAACTCCTGTTGGCACATTCGGCCGGCTATGTGGAGTTGTTCTACGGCCAGCCGCTCAACCAGTCCTCGTGGGAGCTGGCCACCGACGCACTGGCTCGTAGCCGTTCCGGCGTGCTGGTCGGTGGCGCCAAACGGCTCTACGGGATCGTCGAGGGCGGCGATCTGGCATACGTGGAGGAGCGCGTCGACGCCGACGGCGGCCTAGTGCCGCACCTGTCGGCCCGGCTGACCAGGTTTGTCGGCTAGTGCACCGCCTCGGATACGCGGTGGCCGGGCTGGCCGCCGCGGCAGCACTGGTCTCCTGCTCGACGGAGAGCGGACCCCAACCGGCACCGACCTCGACACCACCCGAGCACGGCTCGTTCGCACACTGTCTCACCGACCACGGTGTGCCCCCGGCACCCGGTCCGGTAGCCGGGCCGCCGGCCGGAGTGGACGCCGGTACCTGGCAGAAGGCCATGACGGCATGTTCAGACTTGGCTCCCGGGCCAAGCTAACCGGTCACACCGCCGACACCTGACACTGGTTCGGGGGACGCCTCGCTGGTGCCGACACCTCCGCGGTAGCGGGATTTCCCGGTCTGGATATGGGGCGGCCCCCGAGCCTTGGATCCTGGTTGGACTGACCGAGAGGCTCGGGGGCCGGGTGACTGCGGGGAATTCGCCAGCGCGCGCAGGCAATTCACCCGGCACAGCTAGCGGGCAGCCACCTCACATGTCCATAAATCGATCAATTTGTCGGACCACCTCCTTCCCTGTGTACGAACGACCGTACCGTCATACCCGCACCGCGACAAGCGATTTACTCTCAGCGATCACTGACGATGGCCGCGTCCACCAACCCGGCCAGCTCGTCGTGAAGCGGCGCAAACGGTAACGGCTGCCCGTCCAGGGTGTGCACCCGGGCTGCCAGCGTGATGCTCGAGATGAGCCAAACCCCTTGTGCAGTAAGAAGATCCGCCGGCCGCAGCTGACGGTAGTCGCAGTCGTAACCCTTACTGCGGGCCACTTCGAACAGCGCCTGCTGGGTGGTTCCGCGCAGGATCGGGTACCACGGCGGCGGCGTGAGCAACAGCAGCCCACCTGATTCGTCGGTAGTCGCGATGACCACGGTGGACCGCGGCCCTTCCAGCAGATACCCGTCCGAGCTGACGAAGATCACGTCACCGGCGCCGTGGCGCGCAGCGTGCCGTAACGCGGCCATGTTGACGGCGTAGGACAACGTCTTGGCACCGGCCACCAGCCACGGCATGTCGGCCGCGCCGAGCGGCAGTCCCCGGTCCAGTGTGATTACCTCGACCCCGTCGCGTCGTGCACCGGCCACCCGGTCGGCCAACCCTCCGATGGTGACAAACGCCGTCGGCGCCCCGCCGCTCTCCCGGCCCCGGCTGTACACCAGACGCAGCACCCCGTCCCCGGCCTGATCCGACGAGTGCTCGGCGACCCAGCGCTGCACGCCGACGCCGACAGCGTTCCGCCAGGCCGGCAGGTCCGGCTCGGGCAGATCGAGCATCCGGGCGGATTGACCGAGCCGGGCCAGATGCGACTCCAACAGACATGGCCTGCCGGCACGAACCAGGAGGGTCTCGAAGACACCGTCGCCGCGCACCGCCGCCAGCTCGTCGGCGTGCAGGACGGGCGTGTCGGGGTCGTGGAGCTGCCCGTCCAGGGTGACCAGCACTGCTGGTTGACTCGCCATGGGGCCTCACCTTAGCGCCGTAGAGTTGGACCATGTCAGAAGCACTGACAGCAGTCCCTGCGCCCGACGGCAGCCCCGACGCCGGTGCGGTGTGGCACTACGGCGATCCCCTCGGCGAACAGCGGGCAGCGGCCCAGGAGTCCGTCGTGGTCGACCGGTCCCACCGGGCGGTGCTCACCCTCACCGGGAAAGACCGCCAGACTTGGCTGCACAGCATCTCCACGCAGCATGTCAGTGCGCTGCCCGACGGAACCGTGACAGAAAACTTGAGCCTGGATCTGCAGGGCCGGGTTGAGGACCACTGGATTCAGACAGAGCTCGGCGGCACCACGTATCTGGATACGGAGTCCTGGCGGGCCGAACCGCTGCTGAGCTACCTGCGCAAAATGGTGTTCTGGGCCGACGTACAGATCGAGCCCGCCGATCTGGCAGTGCTGTCCCTGCTGGGCCCGGCGCTGGCCGGCACGGCGGTTCTGAACGCGCTGGGGCTCGCTGCCCTGCCGGCCGAGCTGTCAGCGGCGCCCTTGCCCGATGGCGGTTTCGTACGTCGCCTCCCGTCCGGCACCATCGAACTGGATCTCGTGGTCCCCCGCGACCAGGCCGACGCCTGGAGCCAGCGCCTGCGGACAGCAGGGGTGCGGCCGGCCGGGATCTGGGCGTACGAGGCGCTGCGGGTGGCGGCGCGGCGGCCCCGACTGGGCGTCGACACCGACGAACGCACCATCCCGCACGAGGTCGGCTGGATCGGGTCTGCAGTCCACCTGGACAAGGGCTGCTACCGGGGCCAGGAAACCGTCGCGCGCGTACACAACCTGGGCAGACCGCCGCGGATGCTGGTCCTGCTCCAGCTCGACGGGTCCTCCGAACGTCCCGCCACGGGCGACCCGGTGACCGCAGGAGGCCGCACCGTGGGCCGGCTCGGCACCGTCGTCGACCACGTCGACGACGGCCCGATCGCGCTCGCCCTGCTCAAACGCGGGATTCCAGTCGACACCCAGCTCGTCACCGGTGGCGAGGTCGCGGTAGCGGCCGTCATCGACCCCGACTCCATGCCCGCGGCGGACACCACCGCAGGGGCCGGGCGGACCGCGGTCGACCGGCTGCGCAGCGGTACGTAACGGTTGTCACGGTCGTTCCAGGGCAGGGCCTGCCAGCACTTTGCCGCCGGGCACGGTAAAGTGTTGGCAGGACAATAAAGACACACAGATCGGAGCCGCCTAGCAAATGGGCCGCTCCGTTATTGCGCGAGGGGGTCCCCCCATGGGCCGCGGCCGGGCTAAGGCAAAGCAGACCAAGGTTGCACGTGAGCTCAAATACAGCTCACCGCAGACCGATTTCTCCCAGCTCCAACGTGAGCTGTCGGGTGGTCCCGATACCGAGGATGTAAACGATGACGCCGACGACTGGTCGAGCGAGGACGACTGGCGGCGCTGAGCTGACCAGCATCCCGGCCCCGCGGCAGCTTGGTCGCAGGGCCGGTCTCTTCTATCCGCGTAGAAAGTCGGCGCAGGGTTAGAAGCGTGGGTGCTGACCGACGAGTTGGGCGCGCAAACTGTCCTTTCCGCCCTTCTCGACGGTGCCCAGTGTCCAGCAGTTGAGGTGTCGCGCAGTCAGGATGGCCAGCGCACGGTCGGTGTCCTCCGGCGCGACGACGGCCACCATGCCGACACCCATGTTGAACGTCTTCTCCATCTCGGTCCGCTCGATGCGGCCCCGCTGGGCGATCATCTGGAACACCGGTGCAGGCGTCCACGTGCCGCGGTCCAACGTCGCGGTCAGCCCGTGCGGAATGACCCGTTCCAGGTTGCCGGCCAGGCCGCCACCGGTGACGTGGCAGAACGTGCGGACCTGGGTGTCGGCCGCAAGCGCAAGGCAGTCCTTGGCGTAGATGCGCGTCGGTTCCAGTAATTCCTCGCCGAGGGTTCGACCGAACTCCTCGACATGGCCCGCCAGGTTCATCCGGTCGATTTCCAGGAGCACCTTGCGGGCCAGCGAGTAGCCGTTGGAGTGCAAGCCACTGGAAGCCATGGCGATGATCACATCGCCCGGCTTGACTCGATCGGGTCCCAGCACGTCGTCAGCCTCGACGATGCCGACGCCTGTCGCGGAGATGTCGTAGTGCCCGGGCTCCATCAGTCCGGGATGCTCGGCCGTCTCGCCGCCGAGCAGCGCACAACCGGCCAGTACACATCCGTCGGCGATACCGGAAACGATGGCGCTGACGCGTTCCGGGACGGTACGCCCGACGGCGATGTAGTCCTGCAGGAACAGCGGCTCGGCCCCGCACACCACGAGGTCGTCGACCACCATCGCGACCAGGTCCAGTCCGACGGTGTCGTGCTTGTCCATGGCTTGGGCCACTGCCAGCTTCGTGCCGACACCGTCGGTCGAAGAGGCGAGTACCGGCTCGCGGTAGCCGCCGCGCAGTGCGAACAGCCCGGCGAACCCGCCCAGACCGCCCCGCACCTCGGGACGAGTCGCCTTGGCGGCGAGTGGTTTGAAGAGCTCGACGGCGCGGTCACCGGCTTCGATGTCCACCCCGGCCGACGCGTACGAAATGCCCTTTTGCTCGGCGATGCCGTGCTGTGCGGCGCCTTTAGTCATCGCAAACAAGGCTACCGTCCCAGAGGCCGGGCGCGTACAGCGGCGGCATCGTCAAGGCCGCGCCGGCCGCCTCAGGGCCTACGCAACGGCGAGGCGTTGTCGTTGTCCGCCTGCAGCGAGATACCGGTACGTACCGCGGTAACTTTTTCGCTCCTCGCGTGCGCGGTGGCTTCTTCGCTCCTCGCGTACGCGGTGGCTTTTTCGCTCCTCGCGTGCGCGGTGGCTTTTTCGCTCGCGTGCGTAGTGGCCAGCATGTGCTCGATCACGTTTTTACCGAGCGCGCTCTCACCAGGAAGTTCAATCGGGTAGTTGCCGTCGAAACAGGCCGAACACAACCGGGTAGCCGGCTGCTCGGTGGCGGCGATCATGCCCTGCAGGGAGACGTAGCCCAGGGTGTCGGCACCGATGGCGTGCCGAACAGCCTCGAGCATCTCGCCCTCGTGCTCCTGGGGTGCGGCGTTGGCAATCAACTCCGCCGGGGTGGCGAAGTCGATGCCGTAAAAGCACGGCCACTTGACCGGCGGTGACGCGATCCGAACGTGCACCTCGACAGCCCCGGCTTCCCGAAGCATGCGGATCAGGGCGCGCTGCGTGTTGCCGCGGACGATCGAATCGTCGACGACGATGAGCCGCTTGCCCCTGATCACCTCTCTGAGCGGGTTGAGCTTGAGTCGGATACCCAGCTGCCGGATGGTCTGCGAAGGCTGGATGAAGGTGCGGCCCACATAGGCGTTCTTCATCAATCCCTGGCCGTACGGGACGCCCGACTCCTGGGCGTACCCCACCGCTGCAGGGGTGCCCGATTCCGGTACACCGATCACCAAGTCGGCGTCGATGGGGTGCTCACGGGCCAACCGACGACCGATGTCGACGCGGGTCGCGTGCACCGAGCGGCCGACCAGTGTGCTGTCCGGGCGGGCGAGATAGACATATTCGAAGACGCAGCCTTTGGGCTCCGGGTTGGCGAAGCGGGTGGAACGAACTCCGTCGGCGTCGATGGCCAGCAATTCGCCTGGCTCGATATCACGGACGAACGACGCACCGACGATGTCGAGGGCCGCCGTCTCGGACGCGACCACCCAGCCGCGGTCGAGTCGGCCCAGCGACAACGGCCGGACCCCGTGCGGGTCGCGGGCAGCGTAGAGGGTGTTCTCGTCCATGAAGGTCAGACAGAAGGCGCCGCGCACCGTCGGCAGCAGCTCGAGCGCGGCCTGCTCCAGGGTGGCGTCGGCAGCGCCATGGGCTAGCAACGCACCCAGGATGTCTGAATCCGTCGTGGCCGCGGGGCCACCCCTGGTGTAGATGAGGCCCGCTTCGCGCGCCCGTCGGGCGAGTTCGGCGGTGTTCACCAGGTTGCCGTTGTGCCCGAGGGCTACCCCGGTGCCGGCCGCGGTGTTACGGAAGACGGGTTGGGCGTTCTCCCACGTGGTGGAACCGGTCGTCGAATAGCGGCAGTGGCCGACGGCGACGTGGCCCGGCATCGCGGCCAGGGTCTGCTCGTCGAACACCTGGCTGACCAGGCCGAGGTCCTTGAACACCAGGATCTGCGAACCATCGGAAACCGCGATGCCCGCGGCTTCCTGGCCACGGTGCTGCAGTGCATACAGGCCGTAGTAGCTGAGCTTGGCGACGTCCTCGCCAGGGGCCCACACCCCGAATACGCCACACTCCTCGCGCGGTTCGTTTTCGTCGAGTTCCTGACCAGTCACGATAGGGCTGCTCCCAGGGCGGCGGTTGGTGAGATAACCGAGTCTACGGTCCAGGCGGGCCCGAAACGGAATCGAATGGCCGCTGTGATACCGGTAATGTGCAACAACGCACCCGACGATTGCATTTCCGGCCCGTCCTCAAAGGCCCGGCTGACCGTCCCTGATCTGCCGAGATCGCCTTATCGACGAACCACATGCCAACGGCATAGACGGATTTCGTGACGCATCAATATCTCCGAAATTCTCCGAGAAGCCCGGTGCCGGTCCCGCCGATGCCGTCGCAGAGCCTTGGCCGCAACCACGGCCGGAGGTGACGAAGATCGCATTCCGGTTCTGCTTCCTGTACTTCGGCTGTGATGTGGCAGATGGTTCTGCCCGAATCCGGCGCTGAGCCGGGTCGGCAGCCACGTCTTCGAGGTCCAGGCGGTACCGCACCTCCGGCGGGCGGGCACCGTGGAGGTGCCCGCCGGCTTGCTGTCGTTCTTGCCGTGCACCGCGCACCCTGGGCGCGCTGATCGGCCTGGCTCAGGTGTTCCTGTCACGCATGACCTCGAGGTCCCCGTCAAGATCCGGTCCGGACGCCTGGTGGCGATGAGCCTGGTGGTGCTACTCGCGCCGCAGCTGCGCCCCGCTGACGAATCTGTTTGTCCGACAACGTCTGATGACTCTCGATCAGGTCAACCTGGGTGATTCACCCTGTGTAACAAGAGTTTTCACCGAGTGCAGAAGATCCGTATTCTCGTTGAGCGTCACAGCGCGACCAGTGGAAGCCACCGCGCGACCTCGGTGGCCCGCGAACCCGACAACTGCACGGCCCCGGCGACGTCCTCGAGCGATCGCAGTCCGGTGGCCAGCAGCAACCAGGTGCGCGGATCGGTTTCGACGACATTCGGCGGTGTGCCCCGGGTGTGCCGCGGGCCCTGGATGCACTGCACCGCGACGAACGGTGGGATCCGCACCTCGACGCTGGCGCCTGGTGCGAGTCCGGCCAGCGTGCGCGCGGTGAGCCGCACCGCGTCGGCCAGTTGGCCACGCGCGGGTGCAGGTGCGTCAGCGTTCCGCAACCAGTCGGCCACTGCGGATACGGCGGCCCGGGTCTTCACCGGATCGGCACTATCGCGGGCTGCCATACCTTAGTGTCTCAAAGTGTTTGCCGGTCGCCACAATCCGCCCTACCGGGCGGTCGGCACCGCACTCCTGGCGGTCGTGGCACTTGTTCTGACGTTGATCGTGCTGCAGTTCCGGGGCACTTTCGAGCCGAAAACACAGCTGACTCTGTTGTCCTCGCGCGTCGGTCTGGTGCTGGACCCCGGGTCCAAGGTCACCTACAACGGAGTACCGATCGGCCGGGTCGCGCGCGTCGGCACCGTCAACGGCGCCGGAGCACGCTCAGCGGCAGTCGCCGCCGTGCCCACCGTGACCAGGGCAGCCGCGACAGCACCCCAGCGCAGACCCCGCCACACCGCGGTCGGGCGCAGGCCGGTTGGGTGGCGGGTGACTGCGAGGAGACCGGTTCCAAGAAGCGCCCGCAGCGCGGACTGCCAGCGGGCCGGTAGCCGCGGGTCCACCAGACCGCTCCACGCTATCAGCCCACCAGCTGACAGCAGAGCATGTATCTGGTTGGCGCGCATCAGTTTTCGGGGCCGTCCTCGGCGCTGGTCTTCTGCAGCGCGATCCGGATACGGTCGGTGTCGTGCGGCGTCCAGCCGGTAGGCGGCGCGACCGCGGCCCAACCGTCCAACATCGATTCGCCATAGTTGTGCCCATGTCCGGCGGGCACACCCGAGGCGTTGGTCATATCCGCGGTGACCTGCCAGAACGTGATGATCGGGTACCACCGCATCGACGCGGTGCGGTCCCGTCCCGGCGGCTCGACCAACCAATCCGGCCGGGAGAACAGCAGATCCGTCGACCACCAGACGATCGGATCGGACGGATGCTGCAGGAACAGCACCCGCGTCCCCTCCCAGGGGCCGGCGGTGTCAGCCGCGATGTCGCCGGGGTCGACGGCTTCGGAGAACCGGACCGTCCGGCCGTTGTCGTAGCGCGGTCTGACCGCGGGGGTGCCTGGGTCACGGCGCACCAGCAGGCCGTGCCAGAGCGTGCTCGCATCGGGCGGCCCCACCCACAGCACCGCGGAGAACCCCATCCTGGCGATGTCGGGCAGCCAGGAGAACGCACCTTGGCCGGCCAGCGATCCCAGGCTTTCGCCGTAAAGCACCAGTTCGGGCCGGTGGTCCGGAGGCAGTTCCGCCCAGCGTGCGTGAATGGCATCGATCATCGCTCGTCCGGAGTCCACTGATTTCTGCCGGTCCGCGATGAACGAAATCCAGCTCGGCAGATACGAATACTGCATACCGACCGTCGCGGTGTCGCCGTTGTACATCATCTCCAGCGCCCGTACGGCGACCGGATTGACCCAGCCGGTACCCGTCGTAGGAACGATCACCAGCACCTTGCGGTCGAAGGCGTGGGTGCGCTCAAGTTCACTGAGCACCACGGCAATTCGCTGCTGGTCGGTGTCGGCGGTGTGCAGTCCGGCGTAGACGCGGATGGGCTCCTTGGCGGGTTTTCCGTTGAGCTTGGTCAATTCGTCGACATGCGGGCCGGTGGCAACGAAGTTGCGACCCTGAAATCCCAGCGTATCCCACGGCGCGAAAGAGTCTGGGCTGCCTGATCGTTCACGTTCGGAGGGTTGGCTGACGCCCTCGCGGGTGGTGGCGTTCTGCGGCTGGAAAACGCGACCCGCCCCGGCCAGAAACCCGCGGTAGAGCACGCCATTGACCAGCATGACGACCAGCACCACCACGATGGCGGTGCCGATGAATTGAGCGACTTCACGGTGCAGATGCCAACGCCGGACCAACACGCGGGCCACCAGCCGCACCGCGTCCCGCAACACCCGCGCGGTGGAAATCAACGCGGCGGCGACTGCGGCAGCGATGATCAGGGTGCGCAGATAGCCTGCGGTATCCGGTCCTTCGATACCCATGACGGCCGACACCTGTCGTTGCCAGACCGCAGCGGGTCCCACCATCAGTATGCATGCTGCGATGGCCCCGCTGACGACGACGGCCTTGAGGCCATACAGCACCCGCTTGGCCGGAGGCCACCAGGTTCGACGTCGTAATACGAAGCGGTACAAGATTTTTCCGAGCACAACGCCGATGCCATAGCCGATCGCGGCGTTGATCCCACCGATCAGTCCGGCGAACAGCCAGTCCCTGGGCAGCAACGACGGTGTGAGCGAGAGGCAGAAGAACAGGGCGCCAACGGCTGCGCCTGCGAAATCGAGCCGGACCAGCCCCCAGGCCCAGACCAGTAATGGGTGTCGGTTTGTGGTCCGCTCAATCACCCGAACAACCCGGGCAGCACGCCCTCCGACGTGCTCCGCAGCTCGGACAAGGTGACGCTGAACTGGCCCTGCACTTCGACCGAGTCGCTGTCCTGGTCTGTTACGCCGATCCGGGTCACCGGCAGGCCCCGCGCCTCGCACATCGACCGGAACCTGCTCTCCTCGGTGCGTGGTACGGCCACCAACACCCGGCCCGCCGACTCGGAGAACAAGAAGACGAACGGAGCGCTGCCTTCCTGAAAGCCTTCGGGAAGGATTACGCGGCAACCGGTTTCACCTGCCAGAGCCGCTTCGACAACGGCCTGGATCAGGCCGCCTTCGGACAAGTCGTGGGCTGCGGAGATCAGCCCGTCGCGCGAGGCGGCGACGAGCACGTCGGCCAGCAGCTTTTCGCGCTCCAGGTCGACCTTCGGGGGAACCCCACCGAGGTGGTCGCCCGTGACCTGTGCCCAGATCGACCCGTCGAACTCATCGTGGGTATCGCCCAGCAGGAGCAGTGTTTCGCCGGGCTCGGCGCCCAGACGCGTAGGGATACGTCGGTGCACATCTTCCAATACACCGAGCACACCGACCACCGGGGTCGGCAGGATCGCGGTGGTCCCGGTCTGGTTGTAGAAGCTGACATTGCCACCGGTCACCGGAATACCCAGAGCCGCACAGCCATCGGCGAGGCCGCGCACCGCCTGGCTGAACTGCCACATCACGCCCGGGTCCTCGGGAGACCCGAAGTTGAGACAGTTGGTCACCGCGACCGGCGTGGCGCCGGTGACGGCGACATTGCGGTAGGCCTCGGCCAAGGCCAGCTGCGCACCGGTGTAGGGGTCGAGCTGGGTGTAGCGGCCCGACGCGTCGGTGGACAACGCGATGCCGCGGCCGGTTGTCTCGTCGATGCGCAGCACGCCGCCGTCGGCATGCTCGGCCAGCACGGTGTTGCCGCGCACGTAGCGGTCGTACTGCTCGGTGACAAACGCGCGGCTGCACAGGTGCGGGCTGCCGACCATGGCGAGCAGGGTCTCCCGCAACTCGTCGCCCGTCTTAGGGCGGGGCAGCTTCGCCGAGGTGTCGGCGATCAGTGCGTCCTGGGTGTCGGGGCGGGCCACCGGACGCTGGTATATCGGGCCCTCGTGGGCCACGGTGCGCGGCGGTACGTCGACGACAGTCTCGCCGTTCCAGGTGATTTGCAGCCGGTCGCCGTCGGTGACCTCGCCGATGACGGTGGCCAGCACATCCCACTTGCGGCACACCGCCAGGAACGCCTCGACGTTCTCCGGGGTGACCACCGCGCACATCCGTTCCTGCGATTCGCTGGACAGGATCTCCGCCGGGGTCATGTTGGCCGCGCGCTGCGGTACCCGTTCCAGCTCCACGTGCATACCGCCGTCCCCGGCGGAGGCCAGTTCGGATGTGGCACAGGACAATCCGGCGCCGCCGAGATCCTGGATACCGACCACCAGGTCAGCCGCGTAGAGCTCAAGACAGCACTCGATGAGCACCTTCTCGGTGAACGGGTCACCGACCTGCACCGCGGGCAGCTTCTTGCGCGATTTCGACGGTCCAGCTCCGCCTCCGGCTTCGTGTCCGGCGGAGTCGTTCTCCTCGTCGCCGCCGAAGGTCTCGGACGCCAGCACCGACACACCGCCGATACCGTCGAGACCGGTGCGGGCACCGAACAGGATGATCTTGTTGCCCGTGCCCGACGCGAACGCCAGGTGCAGGTCCTCTTTGCGCAGCACGCCCACGCACAGTGCGTTGACCAATGGGTTGCCCGCATAGGACGCGTCGAAGACGGTCTCGCCGCCGATGTTCGGCAGGCCGAGCGAGTTGCCGTAGCCACCGACACCGCGCACCACACCGTCGAGCACGCGGCGGGTGTCGGGCGCGTCGGCCGCGCCGAAGCGCAACTGGTCCATCACCGCGACCGGGCGGGCACCCATCGCCATGATGTCGCGCACGATGCCGCCGACACCCGTCGCCGCGCCCTGGTAGGGCTCGACGTAAGACGGGTGGTTGTGGGATTCGACCTTGAACGTGACGGCCCACCCGTCGCCGACGTCGACCACACCGGCGTTCTCGCCGATGCCGGCCAGCATGCCGGCACGCATCTCGTCGGTGGTGGTCTCACCGAAGTACCGCAGATGGACCTTGGAGGACTTGTAAGAGCAGTGCTCACTCCACATCACCGAATACATCGCGAGTTCGGCATCGGTGGGACGCCGGCCCAGGATGTCCCGGATCCGCTGGTACTCGTCGTCCTTGAGGCCGAGTTCGCGGTAGGGCTGGGGGTGATCGGGGGTGGCGGCGGCCCGCTGCACCGAGTCAATGTCGTGGGTGAGCTCAGACGTCACGCGCTCAGCTTAGTTTGTGATCGCTGGTAGGCGCGCGCAGCCGCCGGTGCACCGGCTCCGTGGATGATCACGCTGCCCAACACCGCGATGACCAGCACCTGCACCACGGTGTTCTCGGCCACCCCGTCCAGGGCGTTGAAGGCCAGCAGTCCGAACACGATCGAGGTGGTACCGCGGGGTCCCAGCCAACCGAGCAGTAGCCGTTCGGGCCAGTTGACGGGTGAGCCGAGCATCGCCAGCAGCACCGTGCCGATACGCACCAGCGTCAGCACGAGCAGACAGAACAGGACCATCCCCCACGGCACGCCATAGCCAAGTGCCAACACGGCGGTAAGGCCGAACACGAACCACATTCCCGACGCCAACAGGAATCCCACGTCGTCGACGAGTTCAAGTTCGGTGGTGAAGGTCGGTGAGGCCCGGAAGTAGTTGAACGCTATGCCGCAGACGAAGGCCGAGACGAAGCCGTTGCCGCCGATACCGAGGCTGGCACCGAACGACAGCAGCGGGGCGGTCACCAGGATCAGGCGTTTGGCCTGGCCCGTCATCAGGCCACGGCGTTCAGCGGTGTTGGCCGCCACGGCCAGCACGGCGCCGACGACGGCGCCGACGAGAAGCGCCTTGCCTGCCTCGGGGACGGCCCTGGCCAAAGCATCGAGGGGGTTCTCGGCTTCAGTGCGGTCCGAGGCGAGCACCAGCGCGAAGATGAACAGCGGCGACACGATGCCATCGTTGTAGCCGGCCTCGACATTGAGCAGTCCCCGCACGCGCTCGGGGATGCGGTCGTCACGCAGCAGCGACGATGTCGGCGCGAAATCGATCGGTACCACCACGCACGCGATGATCAGCAGCACGGCCCACGGTAGTCCCGGCAGCAGCCACAGTCCCAGTAGCACAGAGGCGGCCAGGCCCAGCGGCATGGCGATGAACAGCAGCCGCAGCGCCGAACGTGGGTCTGCGCCGAGATAGCCGCCGCGGACATCAGTGGCATCGACGAAAAGCAGTACCGCAAGGATTATTTCGGCGATGTGCTGGGCGGCGACGGCATTCAGGGTCGACGCCACCGTATCCCGGGTGGTGAGGCCGACCGCAATCCCGGCCAGTACCAGCACCATCGGTGCGGTCAGCCGCAAACGCTCGAAGCCACGCGAGAAGAGCGACCAGCCGGCCAACACCACCGAGACCGCGACAAGCGACAACAGCATGGCCGGAATCCTGCCAGGAACACCGATGCCTCGGAGCGTGTCACGGCCGACCTTGGGTCAGCCCGGTGACAGAAACGCCTGCAATGCCGCCGAGTAGGCAGCGACGTCATGCGCGCCCATGAACTCCCGGGCGGAATGCATGGCCAGCTGGGCCGCTCCGACGTCGACAGTGGGGATGCCGGTGCGGGCCGAGGTCATCGGCCCGATCGTCGACCCGCACGGTAGATCGGCGCGGTGCTCGTAACGTTGCAGCGGGACACCCGCCTGCTCGCAGGCCAGTGCGAAGGCCGCCGCGGTGCGGCCGTCGGTGGCGTAGCGCAGATTCGGCTGCACCTTGAGCACCGGACCGGCATTCACCGCGATGTGGTGGGACGGCTCGTGGCGCTCGGGATAGTTCGGATGGGTGGCGTGCGCCATGTCTCCCGACGCGACCATCGACCCGGCCACTCGGCGCAGGTAGTCCTCGCGGCTGCCCCCAGCGGCCAACGTGATGCGTTCCAACACGGTCGGCAGTAACTCGGACTGAGCCCCATGGTCCGAGGTGGACCCCACCTCTTCGTGATCGAACAATGCCAGCACCGGTATGTGATCGGCGCCGGCCGCGGCGAGGAAGGCCTCCAGGCCTGCATAGCAGGTCACCTGGTTGTCCAGCCGTGGCGCACTGACGAACTCGTCGTCGACGCCGGTGACAGCCGACGGCGTCGTGTCGTGTGTCATCAGGTCGAAACCCAGCACGTCAGGCTCTGCGACCCCGGCCCGCTCGGCCACGAAGCCGATGAAGGACCGCGGCCGCTCCCCCACGGCCCACACCGCGTTGACGTGCCGCTGCGGGTCCGGGCTGACGCCCTTGCGGTCGTCGGAGAGGTGAATCGCCAGCTGCGGCACCCGCAGAATCGGGTCGTCGACACGGATCAGGCGGTGTTCGATCCGGTTGCCGATACGCACGGCCAGGCGACCGCTGATGCCGAGATCACGGTCCAGCCAGGAGTTCAGCCACGCGCCGCCGTAGGGCTGCAGCGCCACCATCTGCCAGCCGGCGACCAACAGGTCTGGATGCTGCTTGACGCGCAGATTAGGGCTGTCGGTGTGGCCACCGACGATGCGAAACGGCGCGGCGGTCCCGACGTCCCCGGAACGCCACGCCACCAGCGAACCAGCTCGCACCGTGAAGAACCGGCCGCCCGCCGGCCACGCATCGGTTTCGGCCAATTCGGTGAAACCCGCATGGATCAGTCGTTGTGCGGCATGGGCACACACGTGAAACGGGGACGGCGACGCGTCGATGAACTCACACAGACCAAGGGGGCTAGCTGCCATATCTCCATCTTGGCCTGGATTTCCGGGCGGGCCGCGCTAGGGTCCTGGTGTGCCCGCACCACAGCCGCAGCCGGTTCTGGCCCCGCTGACACCTGCTGCCGTGTTCATGGTCTCGACTGTCAAGGAAGGTCAGGAGGCTGCCGTTCATGACGCCCTGACCGATATCTCGGGCCTGGTACGGGCAATCGGGTTCCGCGACCCCACCAAACATCTGTCGGCGGTCGTGTCGATCGGTTCCGACGTCTGGGACCGGCTGTTCTCCGGCCCGCGCCCGGCCGAACTACATCGCTTCGTCGCCCTCGACGGTCCGCGCCATCACGCCCCGGCTACTGCCGGAGATCTGCTATTCCACCTGCGGGCCGAGTCCATGGACGTGTGCTTCGAACTCGCGACCAGACTTGTCGATGCGATGGCCGGCGCCATCACCATCGTCGACGAGGTGCACGGATTCAAGTTCTTCGACAACAGGGATCTGCTCGGATTCGTCGACGGCACCGAGAATCCGAACGGGCCGGTGGCCACCAACGCGAGCCAAATCGGCGATGAGGACCCTGATTTCGCCGGCGGCTGTTACGTACACGTGCAGAAGTATCTGCACGACATGGCATCGTGGAATTCGTTGTCCGTCGAGGAACAGGAGCGGGTGATCGGACGCACGAAACTCGACGACATCGAAATGTCCGATGCGGTGAAGCCACCGAATTCGCACCTCGCCCTCAACGTCATCGAAGACGCCGCGGGCAATGAGCTGAAGATCATCCGGCACAACATGCCGTTCGGCGAGATCGGCAAGGGTGAATTCGGCACGTACTACATCGGCTACTCCCGCACTCCCAGCGTCACCGAGCGAATGCTGCAGAACATGTTCATCGGCGACCCACCGGGCAACACCGACCGGATCCTCGATTTCTCCACGGCCGCCACGGGCGGCTTGTTCTTCAGCCCCACCATCGACTTCTTGGATGACCCACCGCCACTCCCGACTGCGGCGGACCGGGAAGAAGAGTCGCCACCCGTTTCGGTCGTGGAGCCGGTGGCGAGTAGAAGAGACCCCTCACTTGCGATCGGCAGCCTGAAAGGAACACTGCAATGAACAACCTGTACCGCGAGCTGGCTCCGATCACCGAGTCCGCTTGGGCCGAGATCGAAACCGAGGCGACCCGCACGTTCAAACGCCACATCGCCGGACGTCGGGTGGTCGATGTGACCGGGCCGACCGGCCCGGTGGAGGCGTCCCTGAGCACGGGTCATCTGCTGGACGTGGATGCACCTGCCGACGGTGTGCAAGCCGATCTGCGAGCCAGCCAACCGCTGGTGCGGTTGCGCGTGCCGTTCACGGTGTCACGCACCGCAATCGACGATGTCGAACGCGGTGCCCAGGATTCCGACTGGGATCCGGTCAAGGATGCCGCCAAGAAGCTGGCATTCGTGGAGGACCGGGCCATCTTCGAGGGCTACGGCGGCGCATCCATCCAAGGCATCCGCAGCGCCAGCTCCAACCCTGCGCTGGCCCTGCCCGACGATGCCCGCGAGATTCCCGACGTGATCGCCCAAGCACTTTCAGAGCTGCGACTGGCCGGCGTCGACGGCCCCTACTCGGTGCTGTTGTCGGCAGCGACCTACACCAAGGTCAGTGAGACGACGGCACATGGCTATCCCATCCGCGAACACCTCAGCCGCTTGGTCGACGGCGACATCATCTGGGCGCCCGCGATCGACGGTGCGTTCGTGTTGTCCACCCGCGGTGGAGATTTCGACTTGCACCTGGGCACCGACGTGGCCATCGGCTACCTGTCACACGACGCGCAAAGCGTCCAGCTGTACATGCAGGAAACCCTGACGTTCCTGTGCTACACCGCCGAAGCATCGGTGGCCCTCACGGCCTGACCGTCCCGTTCCGTTGCACCCCTCTGCAACCCTTTTGCACCGCGAGCGCGCGTGTCTGCTCCGCGACACGCCGCTCGCGGTCGGCATTTTGCGCACGCTCGCGCTGATCGAGGGTGGTGTCTACGCGAGCCGTACCGCGGCAACAGCCGTCAGGCAGTGAGAACCGCGTCCAGCGCGGAGTAGAACAGGCCTAGGCCGTCATCGGATGGGCCGGTCAGCGCTTCGGTGGCGTGTTCGGGGTGCGGCATGAGGCCGACGACACGACGGTTGGCCGAGCAGACGCCGGCAATGTTGCGCATAGAGCCATTGAGGTTCTCCCGGTAGCGGAAGACCACGCGGTCGTCGCCCTCCAGTTCGTCGAGCACCGCCTCGGAGGCCACATAGCGTCCTTCCCCCGATTTCAGCGGGACCAGCAGATCGGCGCCCGGCTCGTAGCGCGTCGTCCACGCCGTCGAGGTGGATGCCACCTCCAGCCACACATCGCGGCAGACGAAGTGCAAGCCGGCGTTGCGGGTCAACGCGCCGGGCAGCAAGCCCGCCTCGCACAGCACCTGAAAACCGTTGCAGATGCCCAAGACCGGCATCCCCTTCTCCGCCGCGGAGATCACCGAACCCATCACCGGAGCGAACTTGGCGATCGCGCCGCAGCGCAGGTAGTCACCGTAGGAGAAGCCACCGGGCACCACGACGGCGTCGACGCCGCGCAGGTCCGCGTCGGCGTGCCAGAGGCTGACGGCTTCGGCCCCGGCCAGCCGCACCGCGCGGGCGGCATCGATGTCATCGAGGGTGCCGGGGAAGGTGATGACGCCGATTCTTCCCGCCGCTGCGCTCGCGGTCACGAATCCTCCCGGCTCACCGCGAAATCTTCGATCACGGTGTTGGCCAACAGGGATTCGGCGATCTCGGCCAATGTCTCGTCGGCCACGGAATCGTCGACCTCGAGCTCAAAACGCTTACCCTGCCGAACATCTGAGATACCCGCATGCCCGAGGCGACCGAGGGCCCCGACAATGGCCTGCCCCTGGGGGTCCAGGATCTCCGCTTTCGGCATCACATGCACAACCACCTTTGCCACGGCGCACACTCTACCGGCACGACCCGATGTAGGCGTCGCACAGTGGCCTGGTCATCGCATCGAAGACCTGGCTATCGGGAATCGTGGGCCACGGAACCTGCGGCGGGGTCGTTGACCACATGGCGAGCTCCACCACAGTGCTGTTGCGGATATCGGCCAGCAAATACTGATGGAGCACCCGGTTGCCGTCGATGCTGAGCACCGCCGCGAGTTGACCGGGCACATCGGTGGTGATCGACGGAGAGCTCTGCGGGGCGGTCAGCTGGCAGGCCCGCAGCGCGCCGGCCGCCAGCCGGATGACCCCCAGCGCGATGTCGGCGCCGCGCCAGGTCTCTCCGCGCCAGTGCACCACCTGCGCCTGCACCTGCCACTGGTCCGCGGGCTGTGGGATGAGGGCGCGGGCACTGACGGCGTACCCACGCGCATCGCCGGGCAGCGGCGGCGTCGCGCAGTCTTCCTCGAACCGGAATCGTGGGCTCACCGTCGCCACCGCCAGCACCGATGGTTCGCGCCAGTGATAGTTGCGATACAGCGGAATGTCCGCGGCGGCGATCCATGCGGAGGCGGGGATCTGGTCGCACATCGGTGGGCAATCGGCGGGCTGTGACGAGGCGGGTCCCGGCGTCGCGGCCAGCCCGAAGACCGCGAGCAGCATCGCTCCGATCATCCGCATGATTGCAGCCACCGAAGGCAACAATATAGGTATGCAATTGACGCATTTCGGACATTCCTGCCTGCTGGCCAGCATGTCGGACACCACGGTGCTGTTCGACCCAGGCAATTTCTCGCACGGATTCGAGGGCATCACCGGACTGTCGGCGATCCTGATCACCCACCAACACCCCGATCATGCCGATCCGGCCCGGCTGCCCGCGCTCGTCGAGGCCAATCCGCAGGCCTCGCTCTACGCCGACCCGCAGACCGCCGCCCAGCTGGGCGAACCGTGGCAGGCCGTGCAGGTCGGCGACCGATTCCAGGTCGGCAACATCACCGTCCGCGGGGTTGGCGGCAGGCACGCGGTGATCCACCCGGAAATCCCGGTGGTCGACAACATTTCGTACCTACTGGGCGACGACGAGCACGCCGCGCGGCTCATGCACCCGGGTGACGCGCTGTTCGCGCCCGGCGAACCGGTCGACGTGCTGGCCACCCCGGCCGCTGCGCCGTGGATGAAGATATCCGAGGCGGTCGAGTATCTGCGCGCGGTGGCTCCGGCCCGGGCGGTCCCGATCCACCAGGGCATCATCGAGCGCAACGCGCGCGGCATCTACTACGGGCGGCTCAGCGAGATGACCTCCACCGATTTCCAGGTACTCACCGAGGAGACCGGCACCGAGTTCTGACGGGGCTGCTAAGCAGCGTCGGCGAGGATCGGATCAGCCTTCCACCGATACACCGCGGGCACGCTGTTGTGCAGCAAAGCCAGGTCGATGGCGTCGAGCATGGCCTGACGCGGACCGGGCCTGCGCAGATGACGCGCAGCCACCGCAACGCGCACCACGCCGGCGCGACGCGCGGTGCGCTCAGCAGCCAGGACCAGCGTCCGGCACCACCACGGCTCGGTGAGAAAACCCTCGCCGATTCCGAGCACCCGGGCCCGCAACGTCGTCTGGCGGACCAGGTCGGTAACCCCGCTAAGTCCGATCAGCAGCCGAAAGCCGTTGCGTGGCAAGGCAATCACAGTGCCCTGCGACACCGTCCAGCTCGGCGCGGCAAACAGCCTGGTACGCAAGCCGAGGTGTTCGAGCACCCGGTCGGCGCCCATGATCCGCAGATTGGCCTCATGCGCGGGCAGACTGGCGAACTCACCGCGACGCTTCTTGGTGGCAGCCTCGTCGTACCCGTGCAAGACCACCGCGTCACCGGCTGCGCGGCGGGCTGCCAGCCACTGCACGGTAGGGGCGTCCCGGTCCAGCCGGTATCCGCCCTTGAGCCGCGGGGCGACCAGAAGCGAAGCGGGCACGCCGCGGCTGTCGAGCTCGGCGCAGAACGATTCCACGTCCGCCAGCGTGCGATCACTGATCTGTGAGATCGAGACGAAGAGTTGTCCGGTCACCTAGCCAGTGTGACAACGTCATATGACGCAACGGTTGCCGGCAATCTGACGCAAAATGTCGATTCGGCTATCCGTCGAACAGGATCAGGCCCAATCGCTCCACGGTGGCGATCGGGTCGACGGCAGTGTCGATCGCATCATTGAGCCACAGCAGCGAAAAGCCGTGTACCAGCGACCACGCGGCCAGCGCCGCCGCACCGGGGTCGGCATGCGCTTTGGGGTCAGCGAGGGTTGCGACGCCGCGGTCGAGTTCGGCCCGCGCCGCCGCGGCCGCCGCCGCAAGTTCGCCGTTGCTCTCGTCGAAGAGCGACTTGTCGAACATCACCGCGTAGTGGCCGGGATGCTCCAGCGCGAACCGCACGTAGGCCTTGGCGGCATCGACGAACTGCGGTCGAGCGTCGGTCAACGCGGCGGCAAGCAACCGGAAGCCCTCGGTCGCGAGGGCGGTGAACAGCCCGCGCCGGTCGGTGAAGTGATGGGCCGGCGCGGCGTGCGAAACCCCGGCGGCGCGGGCCAACTCGCGCAGCGAGACCCCGTCGGGCCCGCGCTCCGCAACCAGCGTCGCGGCCTCAGACAGGATCACGGCCCTCAGATCACCGTGGTGATAGCTCATGTCGCGATCATAGCCGCAATCTTGACACCGACCAGATAGGCGGTATCGTCAAACTAGACAGTGACAAGATTGGGGTGTGCAATGGTCGTGCTCCTGACATTGATCCTGGGCAGCCTGACGGCACGGATCCTCGGCTGGTTGGGTATCGATTACGTCGACACCTGGCCGAAGGCGGTCGCTGTCGGCCTCGCAGCGATGTTCACGATGACGGGTGTCGCCCACTTCGCGGGTCCGCTACGCGCCGACATGATCGCCATCGTCCCGCCGCGACTCCCCGCACCGGCACTGCTGGTGACCATCACCGGCATACTGGAGTTGGCGGGTGCCGTCGGCCTGTTGTATCCGCCGACTCGCGTGGCCGCAGCAGTCTGCCTGTTCCTGTTGATGCTGGCCATGTTCCCGGCCAACGTCTACGCGGCCCGGATGCCGAACCCGCCGAAGTCGATGACCTCGCGGTTAGGCCTTCGGACCGGCGAAGAGGCTGTCTACCTGGCCGCCGCCATAGTTGTCGCGGTCTGCGGCGGCCAGTAGCCAGGCGTACTGGAAGGCCGTCTCCTTCCACCGTTCGTAGCGGCCGCTGATCCCGCCGTGGCCGGCGACCATCTCCGTCTTCAACAGCACCTTGTGCGCGTCGCTCGCCGAATCGTCCTGGACATGACGCAGCGCCGCAACCCATTTCGCCGGTTCGACGTAGTACACCCGGGTGTCGTTGAGCGAGGTCATCGCCAGGATCGCCGGGTAGTCGCGGGCCGTGACGTTCTCGTACGGGGTGTAGGACTTCATGTAGGCGTAGACCTCGGGGTCCTCCAACGGATTTCCCCACTCGTCCCACTCGGTGACGGTCAGCGGCAGCGACGGGTCGAGAATGGTGGTGAGCGCGTCGACGAATGGCACTTGAGCCAGGATCCCGGCGAACAACTCCGGCGCCATGTTGGCGACCGCACCCATCAGCAAGCCGCCGGCGCTACCCCCGAGCGCGACCAGATTCTGCGGCCGGGTCAGGCCGGAATCGACGAGATGCTGTGCCACCGCGATAAAATCGGTGAAAGTGTTCTTCTTCTCCAACAGCTTCCCGTGCTCGTACCAGGGCCGCCCGAGCTCACCGCCGCCGCGCACGTGCGCGATGGCGAACACCATGCCGCGGTCCAGCAGGGACAGCCGCGCAATCGAAAACCGCGGGTCTTCGCAGGATTCGTAAGCGCCGTAGCCGTACAACAGTGTGGGGGCAGGGAATTGCAGGCCGGCCCGATGGATGATCGAGATCGGTACCCGCGCACCGTCGGGTGCTGTCGCCCAATCACGGCGCTCCACATAGTCTTCCGGCCGATAGCCGCCGAGCACCGGCTGCTCACGGAGCAGCGTACGGTGACCGGTCGCGAGATCCAGGTCGTAGACCCTGGCCGGGGTGACGAAAGACGTTGCAGCGATCCGTAGTTTGGGCGTCGACCAGTTGGGGTTGCCGCCCAGGCCCGCGGCGGTCAGTTCGGAGTCGAAGGTCAGCTCCTCAGCCCTGCCGTACCCGCCGTTGGCGTTCACCGGCCACAGCTGGATCTTGGGTAACGCGTCGCTGCGGTAGCTGACCACCAGGAACCCGTCGAACGCATCGACGGCATCGAGTCGCACGTCGTCGCGGTGATGGATGAGGGTATGAAAGTCGTTGGGGTCGTTGACCGGTGCCTCGACGAGCGTGAAGTTCTCGGCACCGTCGTTGTGCAGGACGAGGAACCGGTCCTCGCCCCCGATGATGGCGTGCTCGACGGAGTATTCGACCAGATCCCGTCGCTCCCACACGGGGATGAACGGCGCGAACGGATCGTTGGCATCCGCATAGCGAACTTCCGTGGTGACCGCGCTGCCTGTCGCGATGAACAGGTACTTGTTGCTGCGGCTGCGTCCCACGCCGACCCAGAACCGTTCGTCGGGTTCGTGATAGACCTTCTCGGCCGGCAGCCCGGCGCCGAGGCGGTGGCGCCACACCGTATCGGGCCGCCAGGCATCGTCGACGGTGGTGTAGTAGACGGTCTTGTTGTCGGCCGCCCAGGTAGCGCCGGAACCGATGCCGACGATGGTGTCGTCGTACTCCTCACCGCTCCGCAGATTCCTGAACCGCAGGGTATACCGCTCGTCGCCCTTCACGTCGACCGAGTACGCCAGCACGTCGCCGTCCAGGCTCACCGAGGCTGCGCCGAGCGCGAAGTAGTCGTGACCGTCGGCTTCGACGTTCTCGTCGAGCAGCACCTGCTCACCGGGTATGTCGGTGTGCTCGTCGAACTCGGGCGGGGTCCAGTCGTCAGGGTCCGTGACCGGACAGCGGCAATGCACGCCGTATTGCTTGCCCTCGAAGGAGCGGGCGTAGTACCACCAGTTGTCGCGGCGGATCGGGACCGACAGGTCGGTCTCCTTGGTGCGGGCCTTGATCTCGTCGAAGATCTTCTGCTGCAAGGGTTCCAGATGCTCTGTCGCATATGTGGTGAACGCGTTCTCGGCTTCGAGATGGGCGATCACCTCGGGATCGTCCTTGTCGCGCAGCCATTCGTACGGGTCGATGAACACATTGCCGTGGTACTCGCGCCGATGGTTGGCACGCTTGGCAACGGGTGGAGTCACGGGCTGATTCATGCGCTGATCCAATCGGCAAAGCGCAGGCCCGAAATCCGTTCGTACGCCTCGATGTAGCGGTCCCTGGTCGCCGCCACGATCTCATCGGGCAGCGGTGGCGGTGGGGTCCCACCGTGGCGGTCCCAACCCGATTCCCTGGTCAGCCAATCCCGCACGAATTGCTTGTCGAAGCTCTCCTGGACCACGCCCTGGCGGTACGAGTCCGCGCGCCAGTACCGCGACGAGTCCGGAGTGAAGACCTCATCGGCCAGCACCACATCGCCGTTCTCGTCGACGCCGAACTCGAACTTCGTGTCGGCGATGATGATGCCTTTGGTCAGCGCACGATCGGCGCCCTGCAGGTAGGTCTGCAGCGTGCGCGCCTTCAGCTGGTTGGCCAGCACCGGGCCCACCAGATCGATCACCTGGGCGAACGAGATGTT
Organism: Mycobacterium sp. 141; assembly: GCF_000382405.1. Taxonomy (GTDB): domain Bacteria; phylum Actinomycetota; class Actinomycetes; order Mycobacteriales; family Mycobacteriaceae; genus Mycobacterium. The sequence goes on along the minus strand of NZ_KB908257.1, from coordinate 249,468 downwards.
CTCGTCGTGCTCACCCAACTCGGCCTTGGTGGCCGGCGTGAACAACGGCTCTTCGCACTTGCTGGCCTCGCCCAGTCCGGGCGGCAGCGGGATACCGCACACCGAGCCCGTCTTCTGATAGTCGATCAAGCCCGATCCGGTCAGGTAACCGCGTGCCACGCACTCGACCGGCAACATCTTCAGCTGCCGCACCACCAGAGCGCGGCCCAGCACCTCCTCGGGGATGCGGGGATCATCCGGCGGGCCCGCGAGGTGGTTGGGTGCCTCGACGTGGTCGAAGAAGAACACACTCATCGCGGTGAGGATTCGGCCCTTGTCGGGGATCTGCGAGTCGAGGATGTGGTCATAGGCCGAGATCCGATCGGACGCCACGAACAGCAGGTGGTTTTCGTCGACTCGGTACAACTCGCGGACCTTGCCGCTGGCCAGGTGCTGGTACTCGGACAGAGCGGGACGCATCGGGTCAGCCTATGTGTTGGGATCTGTGCCATGAGATCGCGGTACCTGCCGTATGCCCACAGACCCGGCCGATTGTTGGCGCAGCTGTTCAGTGACATCGCAGTGGTGGTGTGGATCACGGTGTGGGTGTTGGTCGGCATGGCTGTGCACTCCGCCATCGCAACCATCGCGACGGTGGGCCGCCAGGTGCACGACGGCGCCAACGGCGTGGCCGACAATCTTGATTCAGCCGGTGACAGCGCCCACCACATCCCACTGGTCGGCGACACCCTGAGCCAGCCGCTGCGAGCGGCCAGCCAGGCGGCGCTCGACATCGCCGGAGCCGGCAGCAGCCTGGACTCCACGGCCAGTTGGCTGGCCTGGGTGCTGGCACTGGCCGTGGCCGCCGCGCCGATCCTGTTCGTCGCGATGCCGTGGCTCTACCTGCGGGGACGGTTCTTCCGGCGCAAATGGACCGCGATCACCCTCGCCTCCACCGCGGCGGGCGAGCAACTGCTGGCGCTGCGCGCCCTGGCCAACCGCCCCTTGTCCAAGTTGACCGACGTGTCCGACGACCCGGTGGGCGCGTGGCGACGCGAGGATCCACGCGCCATCCGCGGTCTCGCCGCCCTCGAATTGCGCTCGGCGGGCATGCGCCTGCGTCGCCTCAAATGATCTCCCGTGATTTGTGTGCGTTTGGCGGCGCCCACCGCCGGTAGACGCACACAAATCACTGGGGTGGGAACCGGTTGACAGCCATACACCGTCCAATCGGATGTGCTTGACGACTTTCTGCGGGATCACGACGGCGTGATCACCCTGTCCCAAGCCAAGCAGGCAGGCCTGAGTCAAGACGCGGTGAACCGGAGGGTCCGGTCGGGGCGATGGCTGAGATGTTCGCCCGGCGTGTACTTCGCCGACGACCGTCCTTTCACGGACGCCGCGCGGGTGCGGGCCGCGGTGTGGTCGCTCGGGTCGATGGCAACGGCCAGTGGGCTCGCAGCGGCGTGGTGGCATGGCGTGACGAAGTACCCACCCGAAACAGTCGAGGTGACCGTTCCCAGGGACAGTCATCACCCTCGCAGGCAGGACATTCGCATGCGCCGCCGCGACCTGTGGCCCACCGACGTCGTGGAGCGCCATGGTCTTCGCGTGACCTCGTTACCGCTGACCGTCGTCGAAGCCGCGGCCAGGCGAGGCGGTGGAGCCAAACTGATGGATTCCGCCTTGCAGCGCCATGTGGAGCTGAAGGACTTGTGGCGGGTGCACATCCGCAACAAGGGCAGACACGGCTCCCCCGCAGCACGCCTACTGCTGCAGGCCGCAGCCGACGGGGCCCGCTCAGCGGCCGAACGGCTGCTCGTCAAACTGCTCCGGGAGGCCCGGATCACGGGGTGGAAAGCCAACTATCGCCTCGGCAGATTCGTGATCGACGTGGCATTTCTCAAGCACAAGATCGCCATAGAAACCGACGGCTGGGCTTTCCACCACGATCAGGACGACTTCCAGAAAGACCGGGTCAAGCAGAACGAGATCGCGTTGATGGGTTGGCAGGTGCTGCGGTTCACCTGGCTGGATCTCACCGAGTACCCGCAAAGGGTGCTCGCCGAGGTCCGTTTCGCTATCGAGTCGCGTACAGCCGGCGAGCCACGATGACCACCACCGCCAGCCACGCCGCCAAGGCGATCCAGAAGAACACCACTGAGACGCTGGCCAGCGGCTGCCAACCGGTTCCGAGCTCCATGGCATAGTTGGCCGCCGCGTACATGCCGAGCGGGAACACCGCCGGCCAGTCGAGCATCTGACGCCAACTGGTGATGGCCAGGGGCACGATCTGCACTGTCGCGACGGCCAGCGTCAGGATGGTGACGATGCGTACCGCGTCGGCGAGCGGGCCCGGGTGCAGAGCGGCGTGAATATGCTCACCGGCCAGCGTGGCGATTGCGAGGCCGCCCATCAGTATCCAGTGATCGGGCGGAACGTTGCGCCGAGATTCCGGCTCCCCCAATGCGCGCCACGCGATAAGTGCCGTCATCACGCAGTACGCAGCCAGTGCGACGATCCAGAAGATGAGCGCCCAGAACACGATTCCGGCGGCGACGAACACGATGGACAGTCCCGATGTCGCGACGCTGGCGAGTTCCCAGGTGCCGTGCGCCCGGTCCCGCAATCCTGCCGGGCCTAGCTGCCACATCCTCCGGAGCAGCCGAGGGACCAGCGACAGCCATCCCAGCAGCCCCAATGTGCCCAGCCCCCATACCGCCACGCGGTACTCGTCGAATCGCGAGGCCAGCACCGTGCACGCCGCCACATAGGTGAAAAATCCGACCACGGTGTCGATGTCGCGCAGATCGAACGATCGCCGGCGCGTGGCTACCAGATACATCAGCACCGGCAGCCCGACCGCAGCCAGAGCCGCCAACGCAATGCTGAGAAAACCGAAACCGTGGTTCGCGGCGGAGATCGAGACGATGCCCGTCGCCATGACCGAGGCGAACACCTCGGCTTTCACGCCGCGAGCTCCACCACCAGATGCCTGCCGGCATGCCGACTGCTGCGCTTCAGGCGAAGCTCCAGCTGGGCCACGTGGGCACCGCGGCAGTAGTGGACGCCAAATCCGAAACCCAAGTGCGGATTGGGTTTACCCAGATCGGTCAGATCCACCAATCTCACAAGATGGCACCCGAGGTGTATTTGGCGGCCTCCGGGTAACGGCTGACCAGGTCGTCGACGGCGGCCACCACCCCATCGACCTGTGCGCCCGCGGCTCCGGTGAACACCTGTCGATCAGCCAGGGCCGTCTCCAGTGCAACCCGGTCCAGCGGCAACCGCGGATCGGCGGCCAGCCGGTCGACCAGATCCTGCTCCGCACCCTTTTCTCGCATGGCCAGCGCCACCGCAACCGCGTGTTCCTTGATCACCTCGTGGGCGGCTTCGCGACCGACCCCGGCGCGCACCGCGGCGATCAGGATGCGGGTGGTGGCCAGGAACGGCAGGTAACGGTCGAGCTCTCGCTGGATCACCGCCGGGTAAGCACCGAATTCGTCGAGGACGGTCAGGAAGGTCTCGGTCTGTCCGTCGATGGCGAAGAACGCGTCGGGCAGTGCGACGCGACGCACCACCGAACAGAACACGTCGCCCTCATTCCATTGCGCCCCAGCCAGTTCCGCCGCCATCGACCCGTAGCCGCGTAGCACCACCTGCAGTCCGTTGACCCGCTCACAGGACCGGGTGTTCATCTTGTGCGGCATGGCCGACGAGCCGACCTGCCCCGGAGCGAAGCCCTCTGTCACCAATTCGTGCCCGGCCATCAGCCGGATGGTGTGTGCCATCGACGACGGTCCGGCGCCCAACTGCACGAGCGCAGACACCACGTCGTGATCCAGCGACCGGGGATACACCTGCCCGACACTGGTGAAAACGTCGGTGAATCCCAGGAATTCGGCGACGCGACGTTCCAGTTCGGCCAGCTTGCCGGTGTCACCGTCGAACAGGTCGAGCATGTCCTGCGCCGTGCCCATCGGCCCTTTGATGCCACGCAGCGGGTACCGGTCGATCAGCTCACGGACGCGCTGCAGGGCCACCAAACTTTCTTCGGCCGCCGAGGCGAACCGCTTGCCCAGCGTGGTTGCCTGCGCAGCGACGTTGTGACTGCGCCCGGCCATCACCAGGTCGCGGTAGACCACGGCACGCTCGGCCAGCCGCGCCACCACCGCCACACCGTGGGCGAACACCAGCTCCAGGGAACTGCGGATCTGCAGTTGCTCTACGTTCTCGGTGAGGTCGCGACTGGTCATGCCCTTGTGGACGTGCTCATGGCCGGCGAGTGCGTTGAACTCCTCGATGCGGGCCTTCACATCGTGTCGGGTCACCCGTTCCCGCGCGGCGATCGAAGCCAGGTCGACGTTGTCCAGTACCTGCTCGTAGTCGTCGATCACGCCGTCGGGCACCGGGACGCCCAGCTCTGCCTGCGCGCGCAGCACGGCGACCCACAGCCGGCGCTCCGCGACGATCTTGGCCTCCGGCGTCCAGATCGCGACCATTTCGTCGCTGGCGTAGCGGTTGGCCAGAACATTCGGAATCGTCACGAACACACAGCTTACGGTCCGGGCGGACACGCCAATGAGACAGTGGACGGATGCACTTCGTCGGACTCGACCTCGCATGGGGCGAGAAGAATCAGACCGGTGTCGCCGCGATCGACTCCGACGGGCGGGTTCTCCACGTCGGTGTGGCGCAGGACGACGAGAGCATCGCTGCGACGATCAAACCGTATGTCAGCGGCGACTGCCTGGTGTCCATCGATGCGCCGCTGATCGTGAAGAACGCGGAGGGCTACCGGCCGTGCGAGCGGGCGCTCAACCGAGACTTTCAGCGGTTCGACGCCGGGGCCCGCCCCGCATTCACCGAACGGCCGGAGTTCAAGCACCCGCGCGCAGCACGCATCGCGTCCGCACTGGGCCTCGATGTGGACCCCGCCTCGTCGTCACACCGACGCGCCATCGAGGTCTACCCACACCCCGCAACGGTCGTGCTGTTCGGGCTCGACAAGACCCTCAAATACAAGCGCGGCGCCTTCGAAGATCGCCGGCGTGAGCTGCTGAGACTCACGACCCACGTCGAGGAGCTCGACAAGGCGACACCGCGGCTGCGGGCCAACCGCAACGTCAGCTGGGTCGAGCTGCGCAAGCGGGTGGAAGCCGCGACCCGGCCAGGCCAGCTGGACCGCGACGAAGACCCCGTAGACGCCCTGATCTGCGCGTACATCGGGTTGTACTGGTATCACCGGCCAGAAGACGTGACGGTCTACGGTGACGCCAAGGCGGGTTACATCGTCACCCCGTCACTACCGGCCAACCGGCTCCTGGGCTCGCAGAGAACACCCGCCGACCAGCCTGCGACCCCGCCCCCGATGACCGCGCAGAACGCCGTCGCCGAGTACCGGGAACGGCGGCCCGCCCTGGTCACGTCCACCGAGCACTACCTGGCGCTGGTGACGGGGCTGCTCGACGACGCGGGCATCAACTACCTCAGCGTCAGGGCACGGACCAAGAGCGTCGAATCGTTCGCCGCCAAGGTGGACCGCACCGTCGACGGCAAGCGGCTCTACACCGATCCACTGGTGGAGATCACCGATCAGATCGGGCTGCGGGTGATCACCTACCTGCGCGAGGACGTCGACACGGTGGCCCATCTGCTGGCCACGGAGATGCGTCTACTGGACGACCAGGACATCGGTCTGCAGACCGCGCGCAAAGGTCGCTGGGGTTACGCCAGCCGACATCTGCTCGTAGGCGTCGAGGGCGAACAGCAGCCGGCATCGATCCAGGTGCGCACGGTGCTGCAGCACGCATGGGCCGAGTTCGAGCACGACGTGCGCTACAAGGGGCAGATTCCCGCCGAGCACGGCGCCGACCTGGATCGCCGCTTCACCCTCGCCGCCGGGCTCCTTGAGCTGGCCGACCGGGAGTTCACCGCGATCCGCCAGCGGCTGCGCACCAGCGTGACCGAAGAGGAGTCCGATTGGACAGCGGATTCGCGCATCCCCACGCCGGTACTGGCAACGTATTTGGGCAACCGTTATGCAGATGCGGGCTGGTCGCGCACCGACCACTACGGCTGGATTTCGGGGCTGCTGTTGGAACTGGGCATCACCTCACCGGACGCGCTGACCGAGGTATTGGACTCGGTGAACGCCGACGAGGTCAACGACGCCATGGGCTACCGGTTCCCGGCGGGCGCCGTGCGCCGTCTGGACGACGCGCTGCTCGCGGTGTACGGCGACCGCTATATCGGCCTGGACGGCAATGCGCACCGAACGGAATTGCTGCAGAACAGGATTGAGAAGCTGCGCGATAATTCTTAGATGTGCACGGGCCGTTCGTCGACCGGGGCGAGCACGTCGATGACATCGATGAGCGTCGCTCGGGCACTGGCGCGGGGACCGTCGCCTTCGTCCATGAGCGACGCGACGACGGCGCCGTCCACTGCGCACACCAACGCGGTGAGCAGTTCGGAGCGCACCGCGCGGCCGGACCGTTCGACCACTTCGACCACCGCCTCGGTGCGCTGTTGACGAATTCGGCGCTGGATGTCGCGCAGCCCGGGCTGGCGCGCGCACGCGATGTAACGTTCGTAGCGGGAGATCAGTTGCTCGGTCACCCGGGTTTCCGGGGACTCCCCGACCAAGAGGTCCACCAGTACGTCGGCGGTGGATTCGGCGCCGCGGCGACGACGACTCAGCGCGGCCACGCCTGCCTTCAGCTGCTCGGCTTCGCGCTTTCCGATGTCCTCGACAGCCTTGGCGATCAAGTCGTCGAGGGAGGAGAAATAGTAGGTGGTGGACGCCAGCGGCAGGCCGGCCCGGCGGGCCACCGCGCGGTGCCGGACAGCGTCGAATCCGCCTTCACACAACAGGTCAGCGGCCGCCCTGACGAGGGCGCACCGCCGACGCTCCCCCTTCGGAGTGACTGCTGCCGTCACCAGTAGCATGCTGCCAGTCGAGCCGACCCGCCATCGGGCTTTCGGCTAATCATCATTCTTTACACAGGTTCGTCGGGTGACGACGCCATTGGCCGGTGGCCGTGGCGCGATGGCAAGATGGCCGCCATGCCCAACTTGAACCGTCGCGCCCTGCTGCGCCTCGGTGCCGGTGCGGCCGGCGCCTACACGCTGGGGTCCGCCCTGGCGTCGGCTCCCGCGATGGCCGATCCGCCCGCCGCCGCACCCACCTATGCCAGCGGATCGTTCACGTCCGCAGCGCGCGGAGGCGTCGACACCAACTGGGCCATCGCCCGACCACCCGGGCAGACCGGCAAGCTTCGACCCGTGATCGCGCTACACGGCAAGGGTTCCAACGCCGCGGAGGTGATGGCCGGAGGCGTGGAATCCGGTCTGGCCCAAGCGGTTGCGGCCGGGATCCCGCCGTTCGCCGTGGTCGCCGTCGACGGTGGCGGCGGTTACTGGCACAAACGCGCTTCAGGTGAGGATTCCGGCGCGATGGTGCTGAACGAGTTGATTCCGATGCTCGGCGACCAAGGCCTGGACACCTCGCGGGTGGGCTTTCTGGGGTGGTCGATGGGCGGGTACGGTGCGCTCCTGCTCGGCGCTCGGCTGGGACCGGCACGCACCGCGGCAATCTGCGCAGTGAGCCCGGCGCTGTGGACGTCGTCCGGCGCGACCGCGCCAGGTGCCTTCGACGGCGCCGACGACTATGCGGCCAATACCGTGTGGGGACTGCCCGCGCTGGGGTCGATCCCCATCCGAATCGATTGCGGCACAAGCGATCCATTCTATTCGGCTACTCAGCAGTTCATCGCGCAGCTGCCGAATCATCCGGCCGGCGGATTCTCCCCCGGCGGGCACGACTCGGCATTCTGGAGCCAGCAGTTGCCCGCCGAGATCGCCTGGATGGCTCCGCTGCTCGTGGCGTAATTCCGGTCACCTTCTACCGCGAGCAGACAGTGCGGTCCGCGACACGCGGCGTTTCCGGGACCGCAGCGTCTGCTCGCGGTAGAGGGTGAGCCCTACAGACTGATCCGTCCCTCGGCTGCGGCGAGAGCGATGTCGGTGCGGAAGTGGCTGCCCGGCAACTTGATTGACTTGACCAGCGAGTACGCGGCGTCGCGAGCGGCCGACAGGTCAGGGCCAGTGCCCACCACCGACAGCACCCGGCCACCGGAGGAGACGACTGCGCCGTCGTCGCGACGCGCGGTACCGGCGTGCAGCACGCCGTCGGCTTCCGATCCGGTGATCACGTCACCGACCCGGGGCCGGCCCGGGTAGTTCTCGGCGGCCACCACCACGGTGACGGCGTAACCGTCCTGCCATTGCAACTCATCGAACGATGCCAGTTGGCCCGTCGCGGCTGCCCGCAACAGCTGTCCCAACGGTGACTCCAGCAACGCCAGCACCGCCTGTGTCTCGGGATCGCCGAAGCGGCAGTTGAATTCGACCACCGCGGGCCCGTTCGACGTGATGGCCAGGCCCGCATAGAGCAGGCCCGAGAACGAGCTGCCGCGCGCAACCAGTTCGGCGGCAACGGGTTTGACGATCTCGTCGACGATCTGCGTGGTTACGGCGTCGGGCAGCCACGGCAGCGGCGAGTAGGCGCCCATACCTCCGGTGTTCGGTCCCGAGTCGCCGTCGCCGACGCGCTTGAAATCCTGGGCCGGCAGCAGCGGGACCACGGCCTCCCCGTCGACCACGCAGAACAGCGACACCTCGGGGCCGTCGAGGAACGACTCCAGCAGCACCGGGTGGCCCGAGTCGAGCAGGCCGGCGGCGTGTGCCCGCGCGGTGTCGCGGTCGGCGGTGACCACCACCCCCTTGCCCGCGGCCAGGCCATCGTCCTTGACCACCCAGGCGGCCTGGCCCGCGGGCGGGCCAAACCGGTCCAGCGCCGCATCGAGGTGGCCGGGATTGTCGACGATCTCGCTGCTCGCGGTGCGGACGCCGGCCTTGGTCATGACGTCCTTGGCGAATGCCTTGGAGCCTTCGATACGCGCCGCATCCTTCGTCGGGCCGAAGCAGGCGATCCCGGCCGCGCGCACGGCGTCGGCGACACCGAGCACCAGCGGCACCTCGGGACCGATGACAACCAGATCCGATTCGAGCCGCTGAGCGAGCTTGACGACCGCTTCCCCCGAGGTGACATCGACGTCGTACTGGTCGGCGATGATCGCCGTCCCCGCATTGCCGGGGGCGATCGCCAACTCCTCGACTTCCGGGTCCCGGCGCAGAGCCAAGAGCAGGGCGTGTTCACGGGCACCGGATCCGATCACGAGGACGCGCACGGTGGTCAAGCGTAGCGGCAGGCCACCGGGCATACGCCGGACCCTGGGCATCGGCGGCAACAGCGCGCACTAATGCGTCAGCGCCAGCCGGCCCGCATGGAGATCAAGCTGATCCGCAACGAGGTCACCGATCGGATCCCCAACATCAGCAAACTCGACGAGCCGGAGCGCCACGTCGGCTACCGGTAGCTGGCGATAATTTCGCAGGTGCGGGCCAGCTCCGTGCCGCGCGGGGTCGCCGGCCACCACGCACCGGCGAGGCACTGCGCGCCTACCTGCGACGATGGGCCGGATCTGCTGTCATTGCGGCCACTGCGCCGCCCTTAGACTGAGGTAATGAGCGCGCTCGACGCCTTCTACTCGACCTGGGATCAGGCCCGGAACACCTTCGGCTCCGGCGTACCGCAGAGCGGCGCGGAGTTCGACCGCAGCCCGCAACTGCGCCAGATGCAATCGGCTACCGAGGCCGCGACTCCCGATTCGCGGTGGCAAGGTTCCGCCGCTGACGCCTACACCGCCAAGAACCAGCAGCATGCGGCGGTCTACGGCAAGCTCGCCGATCTCGATCGGCGGATGGCCGCCGAGGTCGACCGGTCGGCAGCCGTGGTTACCGCAGGCCGGCAAAATCTCGACCAGATCCGCAACTGGGTCACCAGCGCGGCGGCATCAGCACCCAACGACAAGTCCGGTGAATACGTCAAACTCGCCATCGCCAGCAAGGGCCTCGGTCGGATCAGCGACGTAATCCAACAGTCGAACAGCGAGATGAGCGCGATCGGTGAGCGCATCCGCGGCATCGGCAAGGAATACGACGAAATCGCTGGGGCCAAGACCAGGCCCGTTGCAGCCAGCCACGATGATTTTGATCTGGATACGCAGTACTCCCGCGCACAGGGTCCTCCCGGCGGGCCGGTACCTGCGGGCTTGACCGATTCTGGTACCGACTGCATAAACGCCACCCTTACGGTCGTTCAGATCACGATTGCTACCTACACGATTCACGGTGGTGGATCGAACGGAAAGCATTGCAAGTAAGTAACGAACCACGGATACGCCTACTGCGACGAAGATAGGAAGAACGTAACCATGCTTGACTACTGGTGGATTCTGCCGCCACTGTTGTACGGCGCTCTGCTTGTATTCGTGATTCGTCGTGGGTTGTGGGAGACAGTGGGACGAAAAATCCTATTAGCCGCAATCTGCGTGTTTATTCTGTTGATTCCGGCCACGCGCTGGGCCCAGGGCTATCCTTTTGCGGTACTCACCGTGATCAACCTATTGCTCTATGTTGCGGCCGGGAATCGTCAATCCAGGACAAAGCTTGAACGTAACCATGCTTAAACATTGGCGGATTCAGTATGCAATCGACCGCGTGATCATTCTATTGATTCCGGCCGTGCGCCCGGGACTCTAATCTGACAGTTTTTTGAATGACCGATCGGCGTAGGCAAAATTCTTGCTCAGACTTGGGCGCACTCTCCGACACCGTGATCATTCGGTGTTCGCTGGGAACGGTGGCCGATTATCCCGATGCCCCCGGTACGTGGGGTGACCTCGACGCCATCGCGCGGCTGTGGACGGCCGATGGCATCCGTGAGGCCGTGCAGCTTGCCAGCCCGGTGCTGTCGGCCCAGGTCGACAAACTGTTTTCGTCTTCGGGAACCGACACGCCGGTGAAGAAGCGCAAGCGCCTGCATAAGGGACTGTTGAAGTATGCGCTGCGTCTGAGCACCAGATGCACACCGTTCGGCATGTTCGCGGGGGTGGCGGTACTGCCGGTCGGCGATGGGCCCCCGGTGCTCGGCAAGTCCCACATCCGACACGTCCGGGCGACCGGCGCGGTCACCAGGCGTCTGCTGGAAGAAGCGCGGGCGTTACCGCAGGCTCGGTTGTACCCCAACCCAGCGCTGGTCGAACGCGCCGATCGCTTGGTCGTCACCGTCATGCGCGGCGTCGACGACACCCACACCCTGGCCTCGATCAGGGCCACGGGGCCCGCCCGGTTGGCCGTCGACACCGCGGCCGGCACCGCGACGCGACAGGACATCGAGCAGCGGGTCGCCGACGCCTACCCCGCCGCCGGCGCGGCGAAGGCGCGGAAGCTGGTCGGCGATCTGTTGCAGGCCGAGGTCTTGTTGTGTGAGGCGGAGCACTCCGCTTTTGACGGCGACCCGTTGGCGCGCGTGCCCGACACCGTCGAGGGCGCCACCCGAATACGAGCTGCCGTCGCGCGGTACTCCGCGGCGGCTGTCCCGGTCGACGATGGCAGCCTCGACGCGCTGCTGCGGCTGTTTTCGACAGGTGGTGTCCAACGCGATGTGCACGTCGACCTGGAACTCGATGCGTCCGGGCAGGTGCCCGCGTCGATCGTCGACGCGGCCCGCGATGCCATCACAGCCCTCGCGGCGACAATGGCGCACCTGCCGGCGACCCCTGCGCTCGATGAGTTCAGCGGCGGATTCCTGGAACGGTACGGCGACACCCTGGTGCCGTTCCTGACCGCGGTCGACGAGGAACTCGGAATCGGCTACCCGCGGGCCCACGAGGCCGTCGCGCACGCCGCCGTCACAGACGTCCCCGCTGTCGAGCGGCGTCGGGACCTGATCGCCCGGCTTCTGCACGAGGCAGCATCCGAGGGCTTGGACGTCGTGGACCTCACCGACGCCGACCTGGCAGGCTTCCCCGAACCCGACGGCATGCCCAGCAGCTTCGACGTCATGCTCAAGCTCCACCGGGAGCCGACGGGCCTGCGGGCGACTGTCGCCGGGCTCGGCTTTCCCGGCGGTTCCGCCATCGGACGCTTCACCGCCGTCGTGCCCCGGGCGCGGGACTTCGCGCAGCGCTGGGTGGAGTTCGACACCGCCTGGTGGGCCGACAACGCCGGCGGCCGGGGAATCCTCTGCGGTGTCGACTACATCGCCGGAACGGACTCCGTCAACGAGGTCGCCGCGACAGCGCAGTTGTATCCGGCGACACTCGCGGTCAACGCGCGTCCGCACCGCCCGGCCGGCCCGGTGCTCACCCTCGCCGACATCTACCTCGGCTACGCGGACGGGCGCGTGCGGACCGTGCTGGCCGACGGCACACCGGTGCGCATGCGTCAGCTCAACATGGCCACGACCCGCACTTCGGCCAAAGCCATCCGGCTACTACAGGAGATATCCGATGCCGGGATCCGGGTGCCGTTCTGGTCCTGGGGCGAGGCCGAGACGATCTTGAACCACCTTCCCGCAGTGCGATACCGGGGTGTCACCCTGGCCGAGCAGCGGTGGCGCTACCCGGCGACCGCGGACCGAACCCAGACTGCACTGCGGGACTGGATTGCCGCGACCGGCATCAGCCGCCATGTCCGCGTCGGGCCGTACGACAACCAGCTGCATCTAGACACCCAACACCCGCTGCACCTCGACTTGCTGCTCGACGAAATCACCGCAGGCAACCACTGGTTGTACCGTGCCCCGGGGCCGGACCAGATGGGCGTCGTGGGCGACTGCCGGGCGGCAACGCACACCGCCGAGGCGGTGGTGACCGTCGCCGCTCCCGGGACGTCGCGGGTCGAGCCCGACCTGACCAGCCATCCACCGCACGTCCCCGCTGACGATGAGCACCGGCTGCTGATGCCAGGGGGCCCGTGGACCGCGTTCGCCATCACCGCTGCCGGCAATTCCCACGATCGCATCCTGTGCGCCTTCGCCGACGCCTTCCCCGACCTCGCCGGGGACTGGTACTTCGTGCGCTACCGAGAAAAAGACCGGGACCAGCTGCGCCTGCGGGTACGACGCCCGGTTACCGCACTCGCCGCCGTCTTGGCATGGCTGGCTGACGCTCGCCTGGCAGGGCGCATCGGCGACTATGCGATCCCCGTCTACCACCGCGAACTCGAACGCTACGGCGGACCCCGAAGCTTCCCGTGCTACGAACGACTGTTCTGTCGAGAGACCGAGCGCATCGTCACCATGCTGCCGATCATCGACTTCAACTCCCCGACCCCGGCCACCTCCGCTGCGCCGATCAGGCCAGGCGTCGAAGCCGCCGCCGGCGTCCTGACTCAGTGGCTCGACAGTCTCGACCCGAGCCGGGTGAACGTCGACGAGGTGATCGACGCCGCGGTCGCGAATTACGGCCGGGAGCTCGGCGCATCGGTACACAAGATCAAAACCGCGCTGCGCCAACAACACCCAGAAATCGACGCGGACAACGACCTGGTCGCCACCCTGCGCGAGTTCTGGGCCGATCCGGCCCAGCGGGACGCCGTGCTGACGCCCGCCGTGCTACAAAGCGCGAGCCACCTGCTGTGCAACCGGCTCGGCCTACGGAGACACGAGGAGTTCGCCGCCATGTGGCTGGTCAAGACCGAACGAAACCGCCGGGAACGGCATCGGTGAACTCCACTGATAACTTGGACATGTGTCCAGCAACGCCGTGGCGGCAGTCACAGAAACGCTGCGCAACCGTCGGCAGGAAGAAACTTTTCGCAAGGTCTTGACTGCCGGGATCGGGATGCTGCGCGAATCGTCGTATGCCGACCTCACGGTGCGCGCCGTCGCCGCCCGCGCGAAGGTTGCGCCGGCGACTGCCTACACCTACTTCTCGTCGAAGAACCATCTGATCGCCGAGGTCTATCTCTACCTGGTCAGCAAGGTGCCGTTCTGCACCGATGCCAACGACGCGATGGCGACGCGCCTCGACAAGACCCTGCGCGCCCTGACGCTGGTCGTTGCCGACGAACCGGAAGTCGCCGCGGCGTGCACGGCAGCGCTGCTCGGCGGTGGCAGCGAGCCGGCGGTACGCACCGTTCGCGACCGCATCGGCGCCGAAATCCACAACCGGATCCACTCCGCCGTCGGCCCGGACGCTGATCCACGCATCGTGTCGGTCTTGGAGATGGCGTTCTTCGGCGCACTGGTCAATGCCGGCAGTGGCGCCGGCACGTACCACCAGATCGCCGACAAGCTCACGTATGTGGTCGGTCTCGTCCTCGGAGAGCCAGCAACGACCAGACTCACCGAGTGATGTCGGCGCAGCCGGGCAGATCGCGTCGCAAACACGCGAGATGTCCGGGATGATCGGCTGATCCGATCGGCCCGGCGCTCACTATGCTCGGGGCATGGCGACCGTCTTCACCAAGATCATCAACGGCGAACTACCCGGCCGATTCGTGTATTCCGACGACGAGATCGTCGCGTTCCTGACGATCGCCCCGATGACCCAGGGCCACACCCTCGTCGTGCCCCGCGCCGAGATCGACAACTGGCAGGACATCGAACCCGCCGTGTTCGGCCGGGTGATGGGGGTGTCGCAGCTGATCGGCAAAGCCGTGTGCAAAGCCTTCGGCGCGGAGCGGGCCGGCGTGATCATCGCCGGCCTGGAGGTTCCCCACCTGCACGTGCACGTGTTCCCCGCCTACAACCTGTCCGACTTCGGGTTCGCCCACGTCGACAACAGCCCCTCGCCGGAGTCCCTCGACGAGGCCCAGGCCAAGATCACGGCCGCGCTGGCAGATCTGCAATCCGCGGCAGGCTGACGGTAAAGCGGCAGCCCTGGCCGGGAGCGGTGACCACCCGCACCGTCCCGCCGTGGGCATATACCAGCGAATCCACGATCGACAGGCCCAGCCCGGTACCGCCGCTGGCCCGGGTGCGCGACGTATCTGCCCGGTAGAACCGCTCGAAGACTCGCCGCGCGTCCTCCTGGCTCATGCCCGGACCTTCGTCGCACACCTCCAACACCGCGTTGTCCCCTTCTGTGCCCACCCGTACCGTGATGCCCGCCGTCTCCGGCGTGTGTTGCAGCGCATTGGCCACCAAGTTGCCGAGCACCTGCCGCAACCGAGCATCGTCACCGAGCACCTCCGGTGTCCCCGGACCGTCGAACACCTCCATGGACACTTTGCGGTCCGGCGCGATGGACTGCGCGTCGTGCACGGCATCGGTGGCCAGCGTCAGCAGGTCGACGCGGCGGCGTTCCAGCGGCCGCTGCGCGTCCAGACGCGCCAGCAGCAGCAGATCCTCGACGAGCACGCCCATGCGCCGGGATTCGCTCTCGATGCGGCCCATCAACATCTCGGTGTCCCGCGCGGCGCCCTGCCGGTACAGCTCGGCGAAACCGCGGATCGTGGTCAGCGGTGTGCGGAGTTCGTGGCTGGCGTCGGTGATGAAGCGCCGCATGCGCTCCTCGGAGCTACGCGCCTGTTCGGCCGAGGCCTCCGACGACGCCACCGCGCGTTGAATCTGCGCGAGCATTCCGTTGAGCGCCAACGAAAGTCGACCGACCTCGGTCCGCGGATCACGTTCGGGGACACGACGGTCGAGCTGCCCTGCGGCGATCGCGGCAGCTGTCTGTTCGACCTCGACGAGGGGACGCAGGCTGCGGTGCACCACCGCATAGCCGGCGATGCCGAGGACCAGCAGCACGGCAGCACCGATCCCGATCTGCGACCAGATCAGCGCGCGCACCGAGGATTGCACGTCGGACAGGTCGATCGCGACCGTGGTGAGCGAACCGTCGGAAGAGTGCACCGTCATCGCTCGCCACTGGATGTGGGAGCCCCCCATCGACCCAACGGTCACCGGGGCCGGCCCGACGTCGTTGTCGTCGGGCAGTTCGGGCTCGGCCTCCCGATCGTTGATCGCGATCCAGGTGCGACCGTCCTCATCGACACCACGTACGTAGAAGTTCGACGGCGGTCGGGCTGGGTTCGGACCCTCCGTCGGCGTGGACGGCGCATGGCGCGGTTCCAGCGCCCAGCTGCGCGACGCGTCGAGCAATGTCTGGTCGATCCGGTCGACCTCGGTGTGCCGCATGATCGACGTGACCGCGATACCCGACCCGAGCAGGCCGCACGCCACCAGCACCAGTGCGGCGGCAACCAGCCCGACCCGCAGGGGCACACCCTGCCCACGCGCGCGGCTAACCCGGTCTAACACCACTCATGAAGTATGCCGCTGAACCGAGGATGCTCAGCGCGGCTCACGCAACACGTAGCCGACCCCGCGCAGCGTGTGCAGCAGACGCTTGTCACCGGTGTCGATCTTGCGGCGCAGGTAGGAGACATAGGACTCGACGACGTTGACGTCGCCACCGAAGTCGTAACGCCACACGTGGTCGAGGATCTTCGGCTTCGACAGCACAGTGCCGGCGTTGATGATGAAGTAACGCAGCAGGGTGAACTCCGTCGGTGACAGCGAGACGGGCTCGCCGGCCTTCCACACTTCGTGGGTGTCCTCGTCGAGTTCGATGTCGGCGAAGGAGAGCCGGGCATTGCGGGTTTCTTCGACGCCGCGACCAGATCGCCGCAGGATCACCCGCAGCCGGGCGACCACCTCTTCCAGACTGAACGGCTTGGTGACGTAGTCGTCACCGCCGAGGGTGAGCCCGGCGATCTTGTCCTGCAGGCTGTCCCGCGCGGTGAGGAACAGTGCGGGTGCGTCGATGCCGTCGGCGCGCAGGCGGCGCAGCAGGCCAAAGCCGTCCATGCCGGGCATCATCACGTCCAGGATGACCGCGTCCGGATGAACTTCCCTGGCCTTGTCGAGCGCGGCCGCGCCATTGGACGCGGTGTGCACCTCGAAGCCTTGGAACTTCAGGCTGACGGACAGCAACTCCACGATGTTGGCCTCGTCGTCGACGACGAGGATCCGGGCTTCAGGGACGCTCTCGGGTACTGCTGGCATGGCCATTCCGCTATGGTGCCGCTGCCGCATGACGTAATCCTGCACGCTCGCTGTGAGCTTCCTGAAAGTTTTTCCCCAGAGTGCCGAGAAAACCCCCAGGGGCACACCGGCCACCCGGCCCTAGACTGGCGTCATGAACCTCGGCAAGACCCTGGTCCAGGTTGCCACCGCCCCGGTCAAGGTCGGTCTTGCCGTCGCTGACCTCGGCCTCGGTATCGCCGGAGGCACCCTCGACGTCGTACAACGCTCCCTCAACGACGCCAATCCCATGCAGGGCAAGCCTTCGGTGGCCGGATTGCTCGGACTCGACGACGCGGTAGAGCGGGCAAACCGACTGGCCCACCTGATGGACGACGATGCACCGATCGGGCGGGCACTCGCTCCGGACGGCCCGCTCAATCAGCTACTGCAGCCAGGCGGCCTGGTCGATCAGCTGACCAAACCGGGCGGCCTGCTGGATCGGCTCAACTCCGACACCGGGCCGGTGTCGCGCGCGCTGGCCGAAGGTGGCCTGGTCGACCAGATCACTGCCGAGGGTGGCCTGATGGACCGGCTGACGACCGAGAACGGCGCACTGTCGCGGGTCGTCTCCCCCGGCGGGCTGGCCGATCAGCTGCTCTCCGACGACGGTCTGATCGAACGCCTGCTGCGCGAGGACGGCGTCGTCGACAAACTGCTCGCCGAAGGCGGCCTGTTGGAGACCCTGGCCGATCCGGACGGGCCACTGGCCAAGCTCGTCGACCTGTCCGACACTCTCAACCGCCTGGTGCCCGGCCTGGAAGCGCTGGCGCCGATGGTCGACACGCTGCACGATGCGGTGCTGTCCCTGACCGCAGTGGTCAATCCGCTGAGCAACATCGCCGACCGCATCCCGCTGTCCCGGCAACGCCGCCGCACCGCAGCCCGCGTGGTCGCCTCTCAGCGGGTCATCGATCAGGACATGTGACCCGTTAAGATAGACGCCGTCCGCCTCCGTAGCTCAGTGGTAGAGCAACGCTCTTGTAAAGCGTAGGCCGTCAGTTCAATCCTGACCGGGGGCTCAAAGCCGGTGCGGCACTCTGTCGGTACCACGTCGTACTGTCCACGCATGAGGCTTTGCCTGAGCTGCGGTTCCCCACTCACGAAGCGCAGCCAGAAGATCTACTGCGGTAACGCATGTCAGGCACTCGCGCGGCGCGAGACCAGTACGAAACGCTGGCTCGAATCCGGCGAGGCTCGGGTCCGTGGCGAACGCGGTCACTACATCAGGCAGTATCTCGCGAACGCCCAATCCGGTTGTTGCGCGATCTGCGGCGGGGCCACCACATGGCAGGGGCTTCCGCTGGTATTGGTGTTGGACCACATCGACGGCGACCCGACGAACAACCGCCGGGAAAACCTGCGGCTGATCTGCCCGAACTGTGACTCCCAGCTGCCGACGTACAAGAGCCGCAACCGCGGCAGAGGACGTCACTACCGCCGACAGCGGTATGCCAACGGGCAGTCGTACTAGCCACAGATGATTTTGTGACCCGCCTGCGGTCTAGTAGTACATGACCTTCACCACCGCACACATGTCCATCTCGTTGGACGGCTTCGTCGCAGGCCCCGACCAGTCGCGTGACAACCCGATCGGCCGGGGCGGGATGCGGCTGCATCGATGGCACCTCGATCAGGCCCAGCACGATGTCGACGCCCGTTGGACCGCGAGCCTGCTGCGTCCTCGCGGGGCATACGTGATGGGACGTAACATGTTCGGACCGATCCGTGGCGACTGGTCCACCGACGGTGAACAGTGGCGTGGCTGGTGGGGTGACGAACCCCCTTACCACGCACCGGTTTTCGTGCTGACGCACTACGATCACGAGCCCATCGAGATGGAGGGCGGCACCACATTCCACTTCGTGACCGGCGGCATCGGCGACGCATTGGCGCAAGCCCGCGCTGCCGGCGGCGGTGACGTCGACATCGCCGGCGGCGCCTCCGCGGTCCGCCAGGCCCTCGCGGCCGGCGAACTCGACGAGCTGCGCCTCGACATCATCCCGGTGCTGCTGGGACGCGGGGAACGCATCTTCGACGACACCACGGTCAATGAGCTGGAGCTCGTCGAGACCGAGCACTCGCCGTTGGCGACGCACGTGCGCTACCGAATCACTCGCTAAAGCAACCGCCCGATGAACACGAATGCGGCCAGCCCGAACAGCACGGCATTGACCAGGACGCTGCGCGGCTCGTGCAGTCGGCTGTGTGCCCATGCGGCGCCGATCATCACCACGCACAGACCGGCGGCCGCAAGCGGGGTGAGTACCAAACCGATTCGGGTGAGTCCCGGCGCCACCAGCCCGATCACCGCGAGCAACTCCATGCCCGCGGTGAACCGGACCACCGGCAGGGGGAACATGGCTGTCCCGGTCTGACCGGTGGCGAGCAACCGTTGGCGACTCATGGTGAGTTTGGCGGTGCCGGACAACGCGAATATCCCGGCCAGGACGAGTTGCGCGGTCCACAGTGCGGTGTTCATGGTCGTATCCCTTCTTCTGGGTGTGCAGACCTGATGACGAACGACCGCCGTCGGCTGTGACATGCCCGCCGGTGTCACAGATGCGCTCTCCGGATCGTCTATGGGGAAGACAGGGAGGTGCCATGACCGACCAGGAAGACCCCGCCGAGCTGCGGCCGCTGCTGTTCTCGATCGCCTACCGGATGCTGGGCAGCGTCACCGATGCCGAGGACCTGGTGCAGGCCGCCTACCTGCGCTACTTCTACTATCTGGACCGCGGCGGTGAGGCGGATTCGCCGCGCTCGCTGCTGACCACGATCACCACGCGGCTGGCCATCGACCACCTGCGTTCGGCCCGGGTGCAGCGCGAAACCTACATCGGCCCTTGGCTTCCGGAGCCGTTGCTCACCTCCACCGATTCCGACGTCGCAGAACTGGTGGCGACATCGGATTCATTGTCCATGGCATTCCTGGTGCTGCTGGAGACGCTTTCGCCGGTGGAGCGGGCCGTGTTCCTGCTGCGCGAGGTGTTCGCCTACGACTATGACGACATCGCCCGCATCGTCGACAAGGAACCCGCGAATTGCCGGCAGCTCCTCAACCGTGCCCGCAGGCACATCGAGGCGGGCCGGCGCCGCTTTGATGTCGACGCCGCGCACCGCGCCGAGCTGGCCGACCGGTTCTTCGGCGCCGCAGAGCACGGCGACCTGGAGAATCTCGTGGAGCTACTGGCGCAAGACGTGGCCTTCTACGGCGACGGCGGTGGCGCGGGCCGGGGCCTGCCGCGACCGGTGTTCGGGCGTGACCGGGTACAGCGGGTGCTGGCCGGCATCGTGCACGCCTATCACGGTATCGGCGCCCGGTTCCAGCGCTCGCCGGTCAACGGTCAGCCGGGTCTGCTGATGTTCGATCCCGATGGCGGGCTCATCAACGTGCTGACCGTCGACGTCGAGGGCGACAGCATCTGCACGATCCGCTCGGTGATCAACCCCGACAAGCTGGACCATCTCGGCTTCCCGCTATCCCCGTTGGCCCGGCGGCCGGCTCGATGAGCGCTGACCGGCTGACCGCAGCTCCAGTTCTACGTCACGCCCGCAGTGCTGGCCAGTTTGCGGAAGGTCTGGTATTCGCTGTCCCGATAAGGTCTTCCGTCAGGCTGCAGCAGGTCGCTGAACCATACCTTCGGCAGCGTCTTGTAGGGATGGCTCCATGAATCCCACGGGAAGTACGTCTGGCTCTTCCCGGCGACCAGCCCCCAGTTGTAGGCACCGACATTGTGGCGCTTCGCGACGGGCAACACTCCTTCGATGGTGCTGCCGAGTGTGCGGGCCAGGTACTCGGTACACAGAATCGGTCGTCCCAACGGCTCCAGTTCCCCGATGCGGGCCTCGAATTGCTCAGGGGTGCCGTAGGAGTGGAACGTGATGACATCGGAGTTGTCGAGCTGGAAACCGCTCATCGCGCTGCGGTTGCCGGCGCCCCAGTTCCCCTGCCAGACACCGCTGGTCAGCGGTTGCGCGGGATTGACCGACCGTGCCCAATGGAACACCTGCGGCAGCAGCGCCCCGACCTGCTGCTGCTTGTCTTTGCGTTCGACTGCGCTGTACTGGCCCGCGGGGTTGTCCGGCTCGTTCCACAGATCCCAGCCCAATACCCTGTCGTCGTTGCGGAATTGGCTGATCACCCCGACGACGTAGTCGTAAAGCACGCGGCGGTACCGCGGGTCGGCGATACGCTCGGCGCCCGGGCTCTGCACCCACCCGGAGTTGTGCACACCCGGCCGGGGCGCGCGTTGGGCACCGGGCCGCGGGAAAGGATCCCAGCAGGAGTCGAAGAAGACGAACAGTGGTTTGATGCCATGGCGGGCTGCGATGCCAACGAATTGTCCTAGCCTGCTTTGGAATCCACCACGATCCTGGGCCCACAGCAGATCGTGCAGAAAAACCCGTACGGTGTTGAATCCGAGCAGGCGGGCCGCACCGAGTTCGGCGTCTATCCGACGAGGATCGTAGGTGCCCGGCTGGAACATCTCGAGTTGGTTTATCGCGGTTGACGTGATGTAGTTCGCACCGACAAGCCACCCTTGAGCTTGGTGCCACGCGTTGGCGCGGTCGGCCGTCCACCGCCCGGCGTCGGCGGTGGCCTTAGGCATCGCCGACAGGGCAGGTAGCGCCGCGGCTGCTGCCAGCGCCAGCGGAATTTTCAAGGCCGTTCGACGGTGCACCAAGTGACCGTAGTGTGCGCGAAGGACACGCTTCGTGTTTCGTATCACTTTGAAATCGTTGAGGTTTCAAATCGTTATCCATCACGGCCGGATGCGCCACCCACGCGGGCCGGCATCCGCCCCGCGCTCGACGGCGGCTACCTCAGAAGTGGCTGTCTGCGAAAGCTGCTGCCTTGCTGGCCATTCCGAGGAACACCCTGCCACACCCGTTCGGGTCCGGTCTGGATCAATCGAGCGGTACGTCAAGGAACGGCCGGGGATCGGCGGCGCCGGGCCCGTCGAAGTGCCACCACTCTCCCGAGTAGACGGTCAGCCCTCCAGACTGCATCGCCTGCCGTAGCCGAGCGCGATTGGCCTGCTCGGCGGGGCTGACCCCCTCGGTCGCATATGCCAGGCTGCGCGGCGAAAAGTCGTCGAAGCCGGTCCCCATGTCGACTCCGGCGATGGTCACGTCGACCGACCGGCCTGCCTCGTGGCTGCGCGCCGACGTGCCTGGGCGCGCCACCCAGTTGGGATTGGGAACGGCGTCGAACATCCGCACCTGCACCTCGTGCGGCCGATAGCAGTCCCAGAACACCAGCCGGTCCGGCCGTAGCGCCGCGGCGGCCGCGGCCAGCCCAGCGGCCATCGACTCGTGCACCAGGCAGTGCGCATCGGCAGGGTAGAGCTGCTGGCCGACGAAGTTGTCGGTGGTGGCATACCGCAGGTCGACGATCGCGTCGGGCACAACCGTGCGTACGTCGACGAGGCCGGCGGCAGCTGCGGGCACGGCCGCCGCCACGGGTGCCGAAGCCAGCGCGACAGCCGCGGCCAGCACCAGCCCGAACGCGATGGGACGCATACCGGCCAGCCTAGATCCAGACCGCCACCCCCAAGGGGCCTGTCCCCCAAAGCTTTCGTGACGACCAGCGCCACCGTCGGAAACCTCATCTTTCCCCCGCCGGCCAAACGCAGCCGGTACAAGTGGAGGTATGAGGATCGGATTCATCGGCTTGGGCAACATGGGCGCGGCCATGGCCGCCAATCTGCTCGCAGCGGGCCACGAGGTCACGGCATTCAACAGGTCACCCGACAAGGTGGCGGCGCTGGCCGCCAAGGGTGCGCACCCCGCGGCCTCGGTCGAGGAGGCGTGTCATGGCGACGCGGTGATCACCATGCTCGCCAATGACCACGCGGTGGAATCAGTTACGTTCGGGGACAACGGCATCCTCGCAGAACTGCCTGCCGGCGCCACACACATCTCGTCTTCGACGATCAGCGTGGAGCTGGCAGAACGCCTCACCGAAGCCCACGCTGAGGCCGGCCAGGGCTTCGTCAGCGCACCCGTGTTCGGCCGTCCAGAGGCGGCGGCAGCAGCCAAGCTGTTCGTCGTGGCGGCGGGGGTGCCTGCGGCGGTGGAAGCGGTGACGCCACTGCTCGACGCGATCGGGCAGCGCACGTTCGTACTCGGCGAGGAACCGAGAGCCGCCAACCTGGTGAAGCTCAGCGGCAACTTCCTGATCGCCTCGGTGATCGAATCCGTCGGCGAGGCGATGGCGCTGGTCGGCAAGGCGGGCATCGACAAACAGCAGTACCTCGAGATCTTGACCTCCACCCTGTTCGATGCCCCGGTGTACCGGACCTACGGTGGGCTGCTGGCCCGCGAGGAATTCAGCCCGGCGGGTTTCGCCGCCACGCTCGGCCTCAAAGACGTGAACCTCGTGCTGAGTGCAGGTGAGGCGCTGCGCGTGCCACTACCGGTGGCGAGCCTGCTGCGCGATCGGTTCCTGACCCTGCTGGCCACCGGTGGCAGCGAGCTGGACTGGTCGGCAGTGGGCGCACTGAGCGCATGGGAAGCCGGATCCGAACATCCCGCCTAGACCCGTCGGCGCCGACGAGCGGCTGCCGCATCGCTAGATATCGAGGCTCTGGCGCCGCCTATGACGGCCGCCGACACTTAACAAACTGCGCACTGCATGTCTCTCATACCGGAGCCTCTCACCGGTTCTACAGCAACTAGACAGTGTTCTCACAGAAGGCCGCCGCAGTCCGTCCTCACGCACTTGATCGTGCGACACTTTCCACTAGTAGAGCGTAGCCTGTGCAGTACCAGGCGACATCGTGGCCAGCGATGGAGCGACCATCGCAACCGTGCAGTCAGCAAACTGGTCAGGCACTCTAGAGGAAGTAAGACTCATGGCCTTTTCCCAGCTTTCAGCACGCCGGTTCATCGTGGCGGGAGGACTTGCGTTCGCAATCGTCGCCGCCCCCACGTTGACCGTGTTGACTCTGCCGGCCACCACGTTGGCCGACTGCCCCAACGGTGAGTCCGAGGACACCTTCACAGGAGTGTGCATCGCGGATATTGCGCCGAACACCCCGTCACCAGCCGAGCTCCCGCAGGTCGCCGGGATCCCGTGCACCGGCGGCAACACCGGTCAGTGCATCGGGCTGTCCGAGGAACAGCAGGCGCAGGGGCAGCAACCGGTTCCGCAGTCGACCGTGGGCAGCAGCCCGACCGTGACCGGTTCCATCGGCTGACACAGCGAATCCCCAGAGCGCGTGCAGGAAAGCACTCGGCAGCTATAAGCTGCCGAGTGTGATCTTACGTCTCACTGCGGTCGCCGGATTCGCGGCGATCGTCGCCGGTTCGGCGCTACTCTCGTCCCCTGCCGCGCATGCAACGTGTACCGACGGTGAAGAGGAGGACGTTTTCACGACGTCGTGCACGCCCTTCATGGCGCCGAATACGTCTTCGTTCTCCGCCCCTCTGGGTAATCCGGACATTCCGGAGATCGACGGCGTGCCCTGTACCGGCGGCGACGCCGGGCAGTGCATAGGGCTGGCCGAGGACGCCGAGGCCGAAGGGCCAGCGGCCGTGCCTCGTTCGACGATCAGCGCAAGCCCGTAGCCTCAAACTCCCAGACAACCCGGATAACCGATGCAGACTGCTCCAAGCTTTCGTAGAATCCGTCGGCAAGCAGTCGAATAACTACAGAAAGCGTGACGATGGCGACCTTCCCGTTCTCGATGCGACGAATGATCCTGGCTGGAGGATTCGCGGTCGTCGCGGCCGCTGCCCCGGTGATCACCGTAAGCACCCTGCCGACGATGTCGTCGGCTCCCGCTGTCGCATGCCCCGGCGGCGAGGAAGAGGACCTCTACAGCGGTGAGTGCGTACCGCACACGGCGCCCAACAGCGGGGCCGCGATCGGCGATACCACGGGCGACCCGTCACTGCCGTCGGTCAGTGAGCCCGGCGGCGGCGGCTCGATCCCGTGCACCGGCGGTAACACAGGTGAATGCATCGGGCTGTCCGAAGAGCAGCAGGGCTCGCAGCCGTCGCCGAACTCATCCGTCGGCAGCAGCCCGACGGTCACCGGCTCCATCGGCTGATCGGCGGCTAGGCGACCGGGCCCTGTCCGGTCGCCTAGAGTTGTCCCATGCCTGCAAAATCTGATCCCGCCGATATCGGCGATGTGGAACCGTTAGCCGACAGCACCGCCAGCCAGGCCCGCAGGGTGGTGGCCACCTACGCCACCGATGCCGACGAATGCCGGATGTTCCTGTCGATGCTCGGTATTGGACCGTCGAAAATCGAGGCGTAAATGTCTCCGGAAGGCAGTCTGACAGCTGCCTCCGGGGAGTCCGATTTCGTCGTGGTGGCCAACCGGCTACCCATCGACCTTGAGCGGTTACCCGACGGCATCACGAGGTGGAAGCGCAGTCCGGGTGGCCTCGTCACAGCCCTGGAGCCGCTGCTGAGAAAGCGTCGTGGCGCCTGGATCGGCTGGGCCGGCATTCCGGACAGCGACGAGGAACCGATCGTCCAGGACGATCTGCGACTACACCCGGTGCGACTGTCGGCCACCGAAGTGGCCAACTACTACGAGGGGTTTTCGAACGCCACGTTGTGGCCGCTGTACCACGATCTGATCGTCAAACCCGAGTACCACCGGGAATGGTGGGACAGCTATGTCGAGGTCAACCAGCGTTTCGCCGAGGCGACGGCTCGGGCCGCCGCGCCCGGCGCCACGGTGTGGATCCAGGACTACCAGCTGCAGCTGGTGCCGAAGATGCTCCGGACCCTGCGACCGGACCTGACCATCGGCTTCTTCTTGCACATCCCGTTCCCACCGGTCGAACTGTTCATGCAGATGCCCTGGCGGACCGAGATTATCGAAGGCCTGCTCGGCGCCGACCTCGTCGGCTTCCATCTGCCCGGCGGCGCTCAGAACTTCCTGGTGCTGGCGCGTCGCCTCATCGGGACGAACACCTCACGCCACAGCATTGGCGTGCGATCGCGTTTCGGTGAGGTGCAGTACGGCTCTCGCATAGTCAAGGTGGGCGCCTTCCCCATCTCCATCGATTCGGTGGAACTCGACGCCAAGGCCCGCGACCGCGCTATCCGGCAGCGGGCCCGGCAGATCCGCGTCGAACTCGGCAACCCCCGCAAGATCCTGCTCGGGGTGGATCGGCTCGACTACACCAAGGGCATCGACGTCCGGTTGGAAGCGTTCTCCGAACTGCTCGACGAGCACCGCGTCAAGCGTGACGACACCGTGCTGGTGCAGCTGGCCACCCCGAGCCGCGAGCGCGTCGAAAGCTACATCGCGATGCGCGAGGACATCGAACGGCAGGTCGGCCACATAAACGGCGAGTACGGCGAGGTCGGCCACCCGATCGTGCATTACCTGCACCGGCCCGTGCCGCGAGATGAGCTCATCGCGTTCTTCGTCGCCGCCGATGTCATGCTCGTCACCCCGCTGCGCGATGGCATGAATCTGGTGGCCAAGGAGTACGTGGCCTGCCGCAGCGATCTGGGCGGCGCCTTGGTGCTGAGTGAATTCACCGGGGCGGCAGCCGAATTGCGACAGGCCTACCTCATCAACCCGCATCACCTCGAGGGCGTCAAGGACGCGATCGAGGCGGCGTTGATGCAGACGCCCGAGGAGGGTAGACGCCGGATGCGGGCGTTGCGCCGCCAGGTGCTGGCCCACGACGTCGACCGCTGGGCGCGCGCATTCCTCGATGCTCTGGCCACAACCGGCACGGCGCACCAGGAGTAGACCACCTATGTGCGGGTCGGTGCTGCGCTGCCGCGCACCGAGACGTTCAAGGTGATCAAGCACCAGCGTCGACGCTTCATCACATTTTGACGATGATGGCAATAGGGTCTTAGGGCATGACGACGTTTCTGGACGGATATCTCAAATCACCGTTGTCCGGCATCGCTCCTTGGGTGTTGATGTCGGTCCTATCGTCGCCGGGCCGATTCGAGCAAGCCGTCTGCTTCGCCCTGGGGCTGGCATTGTTCACGATGTGGCTCGGACGTCGCCGCGGCATTGCGATCCATGTCCTCGATGTCTTCGGCGCGACCTTCTTCGCGGTTCTGGCGGCCGTGGGACTGGTTGCCTCTGCGCACGTCATCAGCTGGATGGAACTCTGGGCCGGCGAACTCACGAACATCGCCTTGGCGCTCTTCGTCGTCACGACGATTGTGATCCGCCGCCCCTTCACCCTGCCGTATGCGAAAGAACAAGCGCCCGAGGAATATTGGAATACGCCGCTGTTCATCAGGATCAACTACGTCATCTCGGCGGTATGGGCCGGCGCCTTCACGTTCGCAGCGGTGGTCGGGTTGATCGGTGACGCCGTCCTGCACGACGCGAACAATTTCTGGACCGGTTGGGTATTGCAGCTCGCCGGGATCTTCTTCGCGATCTCGTTCACCGGGTTCTATCCCGACTTTGCCGGCGCCAGGGACGCCGCCCGCCGCGGCGAGCCTGAACCGGCACCGTCACTGGTGAAGCTATTCGACTGGTTGCCGATGTTCATCCTGATCGCCGGCATCTTCGGCTGGGCTACCGACGCACTGCCCGATGCGCTCGGAATCGGCATGATCGCGGTCGGCATCGTCGGGAACGCCGTAGTCAAGAAGCTGTCACCCACGGCCGACGAACCGTCCCGCTGATTGCCCGACCGGTAGCGTCGGCGCGGCGGCCTACCGCGAAATTCAAGCAACGGTGCAGGTCATCGACACCGATCTCGATGACGGTCGGACTACTTGTCCCCACAGGACGAAGTTTCGCGGATTTGTCGGCGTCCGGAAGGGTTGGTCGGACCGCCGGTACCGGGTAGGTTGGGCATAACCGTAGTTACTGGCCAGTAGGGAGAATCCCGATGCCCGCTCCGTCCACCGCCGACTTCGCCCGGCTCCGCAAGCTCGTCGCGATCGACGACCTGGATGCGCGCCCGACCAAACCGATCGACGAGGTGTTCACCGGCAAGGAGCTGACCACCATTCCGGTCGGCACCGCCGAGGATGTCACCGCGGCCTTCGCCAAGGCCAGGGCCGCTCAGGTCGCGTGGGCCAAGCACCCGGTCAAGGAACGCTGCGCGATCATCGAGCGGTACCGCGAGCTCGTGGCCAAGAATCGCGAATTCCTGATGGACGTCGCGCAAGCGGAAACCGGCAAGGCCCGCTCGGCCGCTCAGGAAGAGCTCGTCGACATCATTCTGAACGCGCGCTACTACGCGCGCGAGGCAGAGAAGCTACTCGCCCCCAAGCGCGTCCAGGGGCTGCTGCCCGGTGTCGTCAAGACCGTGGTCAATCACCATCCCAAGGGCGTGATCGGGGTCATCTCACCATGGAATTACCCGATGACACTGTCGATTTCGGATTCCATTCCAGCGCTGCTGGCCGGCAACGCCGTGGTGGTCAAGCCCGACAGCCAGACGCCGTACTGCACGCTGGCCAACGCCGAACTGCTGTATCAGGCGGGCCTGCCGCGCGATGTGTTCGCGGTGGTGCCGGGCCCCGGTTCAGTAGTGGGCACCGCGATCGTGCAGAACTGCGACTACCTGATGTTCACCGGTTCCACCGCGACCGGCCGGTCGCTGGCCGAGCAGTGCGGCCGGCGACTCATCGGCTTCTCGGCCGAACTCGGCGGCAAGAACCCGATGATCGTCGCCAAGGGCGCCGACCTCGATGTGGTGGCCAGGGCCGCGACGCGAGCATGCTTCTCCAACGCGGGTCAGCTGTGCATCTCGATCGAACGCATCTACGTCGAACGCGAGATCGCCGATGAATTCACCCACAAATTCGGCAACCGGGTGCGCAGCATGAAGCTGTCCCCCGCATACGATTTCACCGCCGACATGGGCAGCCTGATCTCCGAGGATCAGGTCAAGACCGTGTCGGGCCATGTCGCCGATGCAAAGGTCAAGGGCGCCAAGGTCGTTGCCGGTGGCAATGCCCGGCCCGACATCGGCCCGCTGTTCTTCGAGCCGACCGTGCTCACCGACGTCACCGACGAGATGGAGTGCGGGCGCAACGAGACCTTCGGTCCGCTGGTGGCGATCTACCCGGTCGATTCCGTCGAGGAGGCCATCGCGAGGGCCAACGACACCGAGTACGGGCTCAATGCCAGTGTGTGGGCGGCCAGCAAGTCCGAAGGCGAGGCGATCGCGGCCCAGATCGACTCCGGCACCGTCAATGTCGACGAGGGTTACGCGCTGGCGTTCGGCAGCACCGCCGCTCCGATGGGCGGCATGAAGGCCTCCGGCGTCGGCCGTCGCCACGGCGCCGACGGCATTCTCAAATACACTGAATCACAGACCATTTCAACCGCGCGCGTGCTGAACCTGGATCCGCCGCTGCGGATTCCGCAGACCTTGTGGCAGAAGGCTTTCACGCCGCTGATCCAGGCGGTGCAGAAGCTGCCCGGACGTTAACCTTCTCTCGCGAGCAGACACGCAGGTCCCGCTCCAGCGGCGTGTCAGGATACCTGCGCGTCTGCTCGCGGGAGGAAATCAGCTGTCCCGGAACAAGCAGGGCCTCAGTCATGTTCGGGTCACCGACGCCGGCTCGGAGGCCCCTAGAACGGAGGCGGTGGCGGCGGGGGCCCCGGGGGCGGCAGCGGCGGCCCCCAGAAGGGTGGCGGCGGAAGAAGCGGAGGAGGTGGAGGCGGCGGGGGTGGCGGAGGCGGGAAGAGCGGAGCCGGCCCAAGCTGGACACTCGCAGGCACCGGTGCCGGCTGGGCATCGGCGACACCGGACAAGCCGAGCGCGCAGGCCAAGAGCGCTCCGCCGGCGACCACCCCACCGATCCCCCACTGTGGGAATTTGCGTCGTGTCATATCGTGCACCTCCTCACCATCACGGTTATGACGACCATCTAATGGAACTCCTGTTCGCGAAAGTCGCCTAACCGAAGACATAGCGAAAACTTAACCACCACACATCTTTTACAAGATCTCCACGAAGCGATTACCCGGTTCCCACCCACGGCCTGTACCGTTCTGAGCCACGTACGACCTCGAGGCGGCGATCCTGCAACGACACTCGCCCCGGCTGTTCCCGCCGGACAAGCCGTGCCTCGCGAACTCGTCGACGAGGCCCTTCAGTTCGCCAGCATGCGCCGTCCAATTCCAACGTGCAGCCCTGGCACACGATACTCACCTCGGGTCCCGCGCGCGACCGGATCGTGAAGGCGCGATGGGTATCGGCCACGATGACACCGAAGCCAGACGACTTGCGGTGCTGCGCAACTGGAGGTTCTTCGGCGCACCGGTGCCGTCTGCGGTCGGCGAACACGTCTCGTTTCTCGAAGACCGACCGCGCCGGTCCAGCCGAAAGTGTCGGCGACGCCCGGGCATGGTGTCTTGACCTGCCGAATTACGCAAACGTTTCACGACGATGTCACTACGATCGATGGGCACGTACACCGGTCGATGGGGATGGCGGATGAATCTCGAGAAAGTCGTTTTCGGATTCTTCGTATTGTTCGCCGCCACCCTGAACTTCGGATTCTTCATCGGCGACATCGACGACCCCGGCGTGCACAACAGCTACGAGCTCTATGCGGCAGTCGTCGTCAACCTCATTGCGACCGTCCTCAAGTTCGGTGACCGAACCCAGATCGGGGCGGTGCACCTGGCTACGAGTCTGGTCGCCGACCTCCAGCTGATCGCGGCGACACTGGTTTGGGGATATGCGTCCTACGTGACCGCGCACGTGACGCGGGAGGCAACAGCGAGCGTGGTCTCGCTGTCCGGCGGCGCACTGATCGCCAACATCGTGTCGGTAACCTTGTTGCTGGTCGAAACCGTGTCATTTCACCGCCGGTAGATGGACCAGCCGTGAGCCTGCTGGTGTTCTGGACACGCATGTTCAAAGCGGAGCCCGCGGGCCGTCCGCCACGGTGGCGGATCCCGCTGTCCACGGCCGGGCGAGCGTCGGCATCGATCTTCCTGGTCATGCGCCGGATGCGGGCACCGTTGATCGTGCTGATCGTGATCTTTGCGGTCAGTACGGTGGGTCTCACCCTGATCCCCGGTCATGACGCCGCGGGGCGGCCCTGGCGGATGGGGTTCTTCGACGCGTTCTACGTCATGAGTTACACCGCCTCCACCATCGGCTTCGGCGAGATCCCGCACGCCTTCAGCTACAACCAGCGGATGTGGTTGACGATCTCGATCTACCTCACCGTGGTGGGTTGGGCGTACGCGATCGGGTCGCTGCTCGCGCTGCTGCAGGAGCGCAGCTTCCGGCAAGCCCTGGCTCTGCAGCATTTCACCCGCAAGGTGCAACGGATGCGCGAACCGTTCCTCCTTATCGCCGGTTACGGGCGCACCGGCGAACTGCTGGCCGACTCACTGGATGCACTGGGGCGGCGATTCGTGGTGCTCGACCGCGACGACGCCCGCATCGCCAACCTGGAGCTGGCGTCATATCGCGCCGATGTGCCGGGCCTGGCGGCAGACGCCGGCGACCCCGAACACCTCACCGTCGCCGGTATAGACCTGCCCTCGTGCGAAGGGGTACTGGCGCTCACCGACGACGACGAGATCAACCTCGCGGTCGTGCAGGCGGTGGCTCTCCTGCGGCCGGATCTGCAGGTGATCACCCAGGCGATCTCGCCCATCACTGCTGAACGGATGCATGCCTTCGGTGCGCCCACGGTGGTCAACCCGTTCGATCGGTTCGGCGATC
Source organism: Mycobacterium sp. 141 (assembly GCF_000382405.1). Classification (GTDB taxonomy): domain Bacteria; phylum Actinomycetota; class Actinomycetes; order Mycobacteriales; family Mycobacteriaceae; genus Mycobacterium. The sequence continues at coordinate 217,884 of NZ_KB908257.1, read as the reverse complement.
ACCTCAGCGTCGCGCTGCGCGCCCCCGCGTCCTACCAGCTCATGACCTGGTTGGAGAGTGGGCCCGGAGCTCCGTTGCCACCTCGGGGAACCCCGCCGCCGCAGGGTCTGTGGGTCGTCTGCGGGTACGGGCGCTTCGGGCGCGAAGTTGCTCGCGATTTACGCGCTGAGGGACTCGACGTCACTGTGGTGGAGCCGCAGAGCGTGACGGACGACGACCCGGAATCAATCGTGGGGCACGGTTATGAACCGGGCGTGCTGGCCCGCGCGGGTATCGAGAACGCGAGCGGGTTCGTGGCAGGAACGAGCAACGACACCACCAACCTTTCGTTGATCGCTGCGGCCCGGCGGGCCAACCCGACGCTGTTCATCGCGGCCCGGCAGAACAAGGCGACCAGCGCACCGCTGTTCGCCGCTGTCGACGTGGACTCCCTGTTCGTCCCTGCCGACGTCGTCGCACACGAGGTGTACGCACAGCTCTCCGCGCCGCTGATGTGGCGGTTCCTGCAAGAGGTACCGCGACTCGACAATGAGTGGGCCGCCGATGTCATCGACCGCCTTACCCAGTTGTGTGGCGAAAACCTGCAGGCGGTGTGGAAAGTACGACTGACCATGGCGGAGGCCCCAGCGCTCCGGACGTCGTTGCGCGGGGGCGGCCTACGGCTCGGCGACCTGCTGCGCAGCCCGGACGACCGCGATGAGCGGTTGCATGCGGTCCCACTGCTGCTCGCGCGCGCCGACAGCACAGAGGTGGACGTTGCGCCGGACGACAACGCTGTGGTTGGCCTTGGCGACGAGCTGTTACTCGTCGGATGGCCGTCCGCGCGCCGCCTGCTCGATTCCACGCTGCTGATTGACGCGACCCGGGAGTACGTCCTGCACGGACGCCATGTGCCGTCGAGCTGGATCTGGCGCAAACTGGCCCGTAGTTCAGGCTGACATCCAGCTACCCTACGGTCGGCGCAGCGGCGGTGGCTCCCAGTACTGCTCGCTGCGTGGTCGGCAACGAGAAACCGACGGACAAGTGACGCAATACACCCTCGGTGTGGCCGTGTGACCATTCGAGCATCTGACCGGATTGGCCTGCACCGCAAGGGAAGTCGGTATCGGCACCGGTATCGGTTGCGCGCCAGAGGAATTCGAGTGGTGCAGGTTCCGTTCGCTCCTGATCTTCCGGGAGCAGTCGGGTCCACTCCGGGCACGCGGCCATCGAATGAATACAGCGATATCGCTCACATATACCGCAGCCTGCCCGCTTGGGCCGGGCACCCGCTCATCGCCACGCGTACTGTGAACAGTAATCATGCTCTTCCCGACGTCATCGCCGCTGAAATACCTACTCACTACAGGTCTCGCCACGATCGTCGCCATCTCGGCGGCGGGTTGTAATTCCTCCGATCCCGGCTCCGCCCGGTGGGGTATGACGCCCACCACAGCCACGGATGCTCCGTCGTCGGCGACAACCCCACCGGCTCTCGGCGCAACGACGAAGCCAGGCAGCTTCAACTACAACCGTCTGCTGCTGACACCCGCCGACGTAAGCATTCCGCCAGACACCTTCACGGTCAGGTCGTCCAGTACCGACCCGAACGGTATGGCCGGCGCCAGCGCGTTTTTCGTCAACACCGATGACACCAAGGCCATCGCCGACACGATCCTGATCTATCCCGATGCGGCCACCGCCACCGCCACGTTGCGACAAGCATCGTCGGCGGTCAGCACCATCGTCACCGGCGGGCCACCGCAACCGTTTCCGGTCGGTTCGAACGGCACCATCGTGACTGGCACCTCTCCCGACGGCGCCAAAGCGGTGTCGCTTCTGATGTTCACCAAGGACCGCGCACTGGTTCGGCTGGAGTTCGACAGCGCCCCCGGTGAACCGACATCGCCGCAAGTGGTGACCAGCGTGGGAAATATGCAGGAAATCGCCCTGCGGGTGGGATTGCCTGCGGTGTAACAGGTGCCGCGGAAAGGTGTGCCGCGGATCACCAACTGCGCAGGGCCTTTTGGCGTCACACGCCATCCGAAAGCACCGGGCGTCCGGGTTAACTCGTGCTGGCCAGCACGAACGGCAGCACTTCGAGCGCTCCGGCGTCCCGCAGCGCCCGCGCTGCCATCGTCAGTGTCCAACCGGTGTCGGTCATGTCGTCGACCAGCAGGACGGGCCCGTCGCAGTCGATATGCGGTGACTCCCAGCAGCCCTCCAACGCCGCAACCCGGTAGGCCGAGTTCGCGGCGGTCACCGGCCGACGATCCGGTGCATACCGCAGCGTGCCGAAATCGATCAGCCGTCCCAACTGCGCCAGACGCTGCACGGTCGAGGAGATCAAGACCGGATGACGTACCGAATCCAGGCCCATGACAGCGACCGGACGACGCTCCCAGTTCCAGGCCTTCAGCACTGCCACCGCCGCGTGCACGACCTCGTCGGGCACCTCCTGGTCGGGCTCGGCGAGCAGTTTGCGTAGCCGCGCACCCCAGCCCAGGTCTGTGAGCCGGCCGATGGCACGCCCCGGGGCAGCGCCGGCGTTGATGCGCCCAGACAGCGCAACGCCGAGTGAGGCCAACCCCGACGGCCACTGCTTACGCGGGGCCACCGGGACGCCGGGACGCCGTAGCCGCTCCCGGGTGGCCGTAAGGGTCGCCTCGTCGACAGCGGTCGCGTAGCGGCTTCCGGTGCAGTTGTCGCAGCGTTCCCCAGGCTGCAGTTCAGGATCGTCGAGTTGCCCACGCAGGAATGCCATGCGGCAGCCGTCGGTGTCCAGATAATCGAGCATGGCCTGCTGCTCGCGGCGGCGAGCCGCCTCCAGCGCCCGGTAACGCTCCTCGTCATAACTCCACGGCGCGCCCGTACTGATCCAGCCGCCCTTGACGCGGCGCACCGCACCGTCCACGTCGAGCACCTTGAGCACCATCTCCAGCCGCGACCGGTTCAGGTCCACGAGGGTTTCCAGCGTAGGAACCGACTGTGGGCGTTCGGTGTCGAGCGCCCGGATAACATTGCGCACCATGGGTTCTGACGGAAAAGCCACAGAGGCGAAGTACCGCCAGACGTCTTGATCCTCCGCACCCGGCAGCAAGACTACCTCCGCACTGGAGCTGCCGCGGCCGGCGCGACCGACCTGCTGGTAATAGGCGATCGGTGACGACGGTGCGCCCAGATGCACGACGAAGCCGAGGTCGGGCTTGTCGAACCCCATCCCGAGTGCCGACGTCGCCACCAGGGCCTTCACCTGGTTGTCCAGCAAGTCGGCTTCCAGCTGCTCACGTTCGGCAGTGTCGGTGGACCCGGTGTAGGCGGCCACCTTGTGGCCCTGCTCGGACAGCAGCGCGGCGACATCGTGGGCCTGCGCCACGGTCAGGGTGTAGATGATGCCCGACCCTGGAAGCGAATCCAATTGTGCGGCAATCCAAGCCGCACGTTGAGCAGGATTGCCCGCTTTGACCACCGCGAGCCGCAGCGACTCGCGGTCCAGCCCACCGCGCAGTACCAGGGTATCTTTGGCATCCCTGGCGCCGACTCCGAGCTGGGCCGCAACATCGTTGACCACGCGGTCGTTTGCGGTCGCGGTGGTGGCCAGCACCGGGATGTCGGCGCCCAGCTCGGCGATCAGCGTGCGGATGCGCCGGTAGTCGGGCCGGAAGTCGTGCCCCCAGTCGGACACGCAGTGCGCTTCGTCGACCACCACCAGACCCGCATCGGCTGCGAGCGCAGGCAGCACGTTGTCACGAAAGTCCGGGTTGTTCAATCGTTCCGGGCTCACCAGCAGTACGTCGAGCTCGCCGTCAGCGACCCGTCGATGAATCGCGTCCCATTCGGTGACGTTGCCGGAGTTGATGGTCGCGGCGGCCACCCCGGCACGTTCTGCGGCCGCGACCTGGTTGCGCATCAGGGCCAGCAACGGCGAGACGATGACCGTCGGACCGCGCCCGCTGCCGCGCAGCAGCTTGGCCGCGATGAAATAGACCGCCGACTTTCCCCATCCGGTGCGCTGCACCACCAATGCCTGGCGGCGCTGCACCACGAGCGCCTCGATCGCGGTCCACTGATCATCGCGCAGCACAGCGGCGGGTCCGGCCAGTTGTTCGAGAATCGTCTGAGCCTGCTCGCGGGTTGCCATGGATCCATACTGCCGGGGCGGGCTGACAGAGTGTCCACCGCGCAGGGCGCAGGAGCCAGCGGAACTCTTTCTTACAGAACCCGCTTCGCCCCGCTTCGTCACGCTGGAGTGGCGCTCGCGGTCGACTGTCACGCTAGCGTGACAGTCGACAGGCCCTTGCAGCACGGACCCGGCGGAGAATCTCACCTTGACGGTCTCCCGCGGTCACTCGCACGTTGATCCACCTGCGCCGCTGCAGTCGGTCAGCCCTTCTCAGGTCCCACCGGTATTGCCAGTCATTGAGTCGATGCTGCTCACCGTCATACTCGACGCCGACTTTGATGTCCTCCCAACCCATATCGACAAACGCGAACGGGTCTCCTGGACCGTCGAACACCGGGATCTGTGTCTGCGGCCGAGGCATGCCGTCGTCGATGATGATCAGGCGTAACCAGGTTTCCTTGGGCGACTGAGCCCCACCGTCCATCAGACCGAGCGCGGTCCGAGCCTGTTCGATACCTCGGCGCCTGGCGTATCGCTGCATCAACAAGTCGACGTCGGCGGACTTGAGATCCGTCGCACCAGCCAAGGCATCGAGAGCGGCGACCGCTTCATCGCGCTGATACCAACTTCCGATGTCCAGTGCCGTGCGAGCCAACGAGGTCACCGGCAGACCCGCGATCCGAACCACCTCATCCTCGTCGATCTGCTCGGTACGAACTTTCAAACCCGCGAGCGGGTTCCTGTTGGAGTGAATCAGCTCCAGAGGCGCAGCAGCGTCAACCCATTTCGCCCCGTACAGCGCCGACGCAGACTTCCCGGCGATGATCCCACGTCGTCGGGACCACAGCCAGGCTGCGCGTGCACGGATCTCCGGAGTGAGTTCGGTACCGGGACTCACATAAATATCCCGGAAGACCCTGGTGTACCTGGTGCGTAGCGCGCTCTTGAGCAACTCGCCCCTCGCGACGGCCTCACTGCCGACAAATGGCTCCCCCATGACGAAAGAGTTTGCCGCGCAACGCCCGAGGCGTCACTTCCGTTATCCACAGGCTCTGGCGTGACACTCGGCATCCACAGCCACACTGGCGTGACGCTCGACCACGCGTGCTTTGGCTGCTACGGCCCAACCGACCACGTTGTCACGCCAGCGTGACGCTCGAGGCCGACAGCCACTCTGGCGTGACAAACCGGGGACAGTGACAAGCTGGGGACAGTGACACCCTGGGGACAGTGACAAGCAGGGGGCAGTGACAAACCTGGGACAAGGGTGCCGGCTTACATCCGACGCGACAGGTCTCCGTCGTCGTGGCGATGCGGCTGGGGGGCGACCGGAGCCGGCCCGACACTCGGCCGGTTCTCACTCGGCCCGGCTCCGGAACTGTGCGGGCTCGCCGGCGCCTGGTGTGAGCGCTCGTTCAGCTGTGCCTCACGGGCATCCTGGCCGGCCTGTCGCTGGTCCTGCTGAACATCGCGTTCGTTCTGCCGCGCCTCGCGCTCATCTTGTTTGGCGTCCCGCTCGTTGAGCTTGGCCTCACGCTCGTTCAGCGGCTGGATGCCACCGGGACGACCTGCCGCTCCTCCGCCGGACGTGCCGTCCCCCGGAACATCGGACCCGGAACCACCGCCACCCTTGGCACCGTCCATGGCCTTCATGGCGGGCTCCATCAGCGAGCCGAACTGCCCACCCATACCGCCGGCGGCCTGCGCGGGCTGACTGGCCATCTGACCCATCTGGCCGAGCTGGCCCATCATCTGACCCAGCTGCCCGACGCCTTGCTGGCCGGATTGGTCAGCGTTCTCGTACGCGCCCTGCGCGTCGGAGAGTTTGCCGTTGAACGTGTTCTCTTTGGCCGACAGCGCGGTGACGTTGGCGGTCAGCGCGGCCGCCATGGTCGGCAGCAAGCCGGCGATCGTCATGCTCATCGCGTCCTCACCGGCCTGGATGGTCGGCATTTCCGGCAGCTGGATGGGAGCGGCAGACCAATTCAGCGCGCCGGGGGTGGTGAACGGTGTGCTGCTCACGAGGCACCTCTTTCAAACTCGATCGCACCTACCCGCATGACGGCCGGCTCACCAGTCATCGTCCACGTCACCGTCGTCGAGCTCGTGCTCGAGAGGGGCGGGAACTGCGAGTCCCTGTGTAGTGCCACCACCGGAGCCGCGATGCCCCATCGCGCCCATCGGTCCCATGCCTCCGGAGGCAACCGGAGCCACCCCGCCGAACGCATTGCTGCCGGCCATAGCGGGGTCGGTGGCCACCGCCACCGGCGAGGTACCGCCCACGAGCTTGCCCATCAGCGGTGTCTGCGCGCTTCCGCCGCCGGAGCCCGGCAACGACGCCGCCTTCATCAGCCCAGCACCCGAGCTCGGACCGGAGCCCCCGGCTGCGGGATGAGTGGAGAACGCGGCGAAGGGCATCGGACCGCTGCCGGCCCCGCCTTTGCCTGCTGAACCGAACATCTGGGTCAACTGTTGCAAAGGCTGGGTCAGCTGTTGCAGCGGTTGGGTGAGCTGCTGGGGGATCTGGCCGAGCAGCTGCGGGATCTGCCCCAGCAGCTGCGGCAGCTGGCTCATCATCTGCATCATCTGCTCGCCACCCTGCTGCGCGGCCTGCTGAGCCTGGGCCGTGGGCGGCGTGGTGACCGCCGGGATGTTGGCAGTGGTGCCGAGGCTGCTGGCCAGCTCCGAGGTCGCCGCCGTCACGGTGGCAATGTTCTGCGACAGCCCCATCTTGATGACGCCCTCGATCAACTCCTGCTTGTTGTCGATCGGCAACGCCTGCAACATCTCAACCTCATGCTGGACCTGCTGCGCGGTGGCGTTGACAGCTGTCTTGGTCTGCACGACGGCCGCTGCCATGGCGGTGAGCTGGGTCGCGATGGCCTGGGCCTGAGCCCCGTTGGCCTCGTGGTGGCCGATCATGGTGGTGGCTTCGCCGGATGCGGCCATGGCCCCGTCACCCTGCCAGACCTCGTTGAGTTTCATCAGCTGGTTGGTCTGCTCGGGCACGATGCTGCCGGTGATGTTGGCAGCCAACTTCTGATAGGACGTCGACGCCGCGGTCAGCTGCTCCTCGTCGATGTTCGGCCACCCCGGACCCGTCACCGTCTGCGACCCGTATGGGCTGCTGTCCGGCGGCATCCCCATGCCACGGCCCCCTCTCCCCGTAGTGCACATGCGGAGCAAACATTACCGTGCCGAACAGGGGCGGCAACGCGTCTTTATCCCCGATCAACCCGGAGGTCGGCGTGCCCAAGTGCACAACGCCGACATGGACAAGGTCAACGAATCACTGAATTCGAAGGCTGTGGGCCGCGGCAAGAGCTCCAACGCGATGGCCCTGCTGACCACCGTGATGACCGACGGTGGCGGCCGGGTGCCGCGCTGGCTGAAATGGCTCGGCCAGCCGCTGCATCATCCCGGCCAATCCGCGTCTCTGTATGTGGGACTCAAGGATTGGTCGCAACGCAAACGCGACGGTGCACCGTTTGGCCGACGAAATGTACGGCGTGCCGTACAGGAGCATCGGCGAGATATTCGACATCCCGATGACGGCACACTTCCTCGGCGGCGAATACCGGCGGCTCGAACCGATCCCGCCGCAGTGCCCGGCGGTGCCCGCGAATGCACCGGCGGCGTTGCGGCTCAGCGGCGGCCGGGTCAGTGGTGACGTAACTTGCTGACCAGCTCGGCCTTACGCAGCGACGAGTAGCCCGACAGACCTATTTCTTTGGCCCGTTTCTTGAGTTCGGCAACTGTCCAATCCTCATAAGAGCCGGACTTGCCGCCTTTGCGACCCTGTGTGGACGCGCCCTTCCGGGCAGCCGCGTTGGATATCCTCGCGGCCTTCTCCTTGGAGTCACCCTCTTTGCGAAGATCCCGATACATTTTTTCGTTCTTGATAGATGAATTCGGCACGCGGGCCACCTCCTCGGCAGATTTCTGTCTCTCGTAATTCCCCTTCCGCAGGCGGGCAAACCAAACAGCACCGTGACGGTCAGCGCACGATTTCACGGTGACCGGCGTCGAGCCGGCGGGTCCAGCCGCGGGAATCGAGGTGCTCCAGCAGCGGGATGGCGACGCGGCGCGTGGTGCCGAGTGCCTGGCGCGCCTCGCTGGTGGTGAACGGCTGGTCCAGCCGGGCCAGCTCACGCATCGCCAGGGCGGGCGCGGTCGGCAGCAGCACCACCCCGTCGCGTAGGCGCAGCAGCCGGCCGGCCCGCTCGGCGGCGGCGAGTTCACGCGCGCCCAGGTGCAGGGCGGTCAGGTTGTCGGCTTCGGGTGCGTGAAAAGGATTGTCCCGCAATCTTTCTATCAGTTCTGCGATTGCGGTCTCAGCGGGGCCGAGATCGTCGGGACGGCCGGGCCGCCGGATCAGACCGGCGGCCTGATCGAGACCCGCGGCGCGGCTGATCTCGTCGAGCAGCGCCGGGTCGGGTAGCGCCAGCAGATCGCAGGCAGCCCCGCGAGACATGCCGACGGCCAGCGGATCCCGCTCATGCAGCTCCTGCACCGCGGTGCGCAGCCGTTGCTGCCACGCCTCGTACGTGGGCGCATGCACCCACCAGTGTCCGATCACGCAGACACCTATCGGTGCCTCATCGGTCCGAAAGCTCAACCGGTGCAGGTGTTCTTCGGTGACCACACCCCGACGGGCCACCTCGACGAGCACATCGCCGTGCGGATCCATCCCGGCCAGCGCACCGACCCGGCGGGCGCTGTCACCACGGCGCCGCAGTGCGGGCGGGTCGGCGTCGAGTACCTGAGCACCGCCCAGCACCCGACGACCACCCGGATGTCTCAGCACCAACCGGTCGCCGAGCACGAGCGGCAGCCGCCGGTCGAGCACGAGCCGGGCGTGGTCGGCGTCGAAGGGACGCAGCCGGGCCGGCACCGCCGCGGTACCGACGTGCACGGTGAGTCGTTCGGGAGCATCGCTGAACGCGGCGCCGCTGACGCGGCGCACATCGAGGATGTGGGTGGTCTCCCACGCGCCGGGAGTCAACAGCACATCGCCGCGGCGGACCTGATCGGCCGGCACCCCGCGCAGGTTGAGCGCGGCCCGGGTCACCGGGCCGAGTGCGGGGTAGGGCTGGTTGCGAGATTCCAGACCACGAACGACCGCCTCACGCACCCGCCGCCGGCCGATCAGTTGAAGCCGGTCACCTTCGGCCAGCGTGCCCGCCGCCAGCGTGCCGGTCACCACCGTCCCGGCACCGGTGATGGTGAACGATCGGTCCACCCACAGTCGCACCCGGGCAGTCGGTGCCGGATCAGGCAGCGCACCCAGTACGCCATCCAGTGTGGTTCGCAGCTCACTCAGACCGGTGCCGTCGACTGCCGACACCGCGACCACCGGGGCATCGTGCAGCCCGGTGTCGGCCAGTTCGGCGCGGACCTGTGCGATCACGTCGTCGACGCGGTCCGCAGCGCGGTCGACGCGGCTGATCGCCACCAGGCCGTGCCGAATGCCCAGTGCCGCGACGGCGTCGCGATGGTCGCTCGACTGCGCCCGCCAGCCCTCGTCGGCGGCGACCACGAAACACACCACCGGAGCCGGCCCGAGCCCGGCCAGCATGTTGCCCAGAAAGCGTTCATGCCCAGGCACGTCGACGAAGGCGACCTCCCGTCCCGAGGGCAGCGTGGTCCACGCGAAACCGAGGTCGATGGTCAGGCCGCGGCGACGCTCCTCGGCCCACCGGTCCGGTTCGATACCGGTCAGAGCGCGCACGAGCGTGCTCTTGCCGTGGTCGACGTGCCCGGCTGTGGCGACAACGTGTTGCTGCACCGTCAGCCACCCAGCGCGGTCTGCACCGCGGCCAGCACCCGCTCGTCGTCGGACTCGGGGACACAACGCAGGTCGAGCAGGCAGGCGCCGTCGTGTACCCGCGGCAGCACCGCGGGATCGCCGGCCCGCAGCCGGGCCGCGACAGCCTCGGGTAACCGGACCGCCCAACCGGGCAGCGGAACACCGGGGGCACCGCCACCGCCGACACGTCCGTCGTGCGGAACCACGGTCGCGCCCACGGCTTCAGCGATGCGTACGGCCCGGGTCCGCAACCCCTCGGCGTCGGCGTGCAGCGCCTGGATGACCGGGGCCGGCCCGCCGCACAGCGTGGCCTCCAGCGCCGCGAGGGTGAGCTTGTCGGCGCGCACGGCACGCGCGAGCGGGTGGCGGGCCATGCGGGCCACGACGTCGGAGCGGCCCAGCACGATCCCGGCCTGCGGACCGCCGAGCAGCTTGTCGCCGCTTCCGGTGATCACGTCGGCGCCGTCGCCCAGCGCCGTGGCGGCATCGGGCTCGTCGGGCAGCAGCGGATCAGACGCAAGCAGCCCGCTGCCGAGATCTGCTACGAGTGGTATATCCTTGTCCTGCAATAGGTTTCGAATCTCATCCAGCGAGACCGCCGACGTGAAGCCGGTGACCCGGAAATTGCTCGGGTGGACCTTGAGCACACATCCGGTGTCCGGGCCGAGCGCATCGGCGTAATCCCGCAGATGCGTGCGGTTGGTGGTGCCGACCTCGCGCAGCCTGGCCCCGGCGGATGCGATCAGGTCCGGCAGGCGGAACCCGGCACCGATCTCGATCAACTCGCCGCGGCTCACCACCACCTCACGGCCCGCCGCGAGTGCGGTGGTGGCCAGCACCAGCGCGGCGGCGCCGTTGTTGACCACGAGCGCATCCTCGGCCGCGGGACACGCCGCGAGCAGAGCTTGCCGAGCCGCGACCCCGCGCTTGGACCGGGTGCCGGTCGCGAGGTCCATCTCCACGTCGACGTATCCGCTGGCCGCGACCAGGGCGTCCACCGCCGCCCCCGACAACGGCGCGCGGCCCAGATTGGTGTGGACGACGACACCGGTGGCGTTGAGCACGGGCCGCAGGGACATCGGTGCCCGCGCGGCCAGAGCCGCCACCACGGTCGCCGCCACCTCCCCTGGCGGCAGCGCCCCTTGCCGCGCCTGCTCCTGGGCCTTGAGCACTGTGGCGCGGACAGCGCTGTCGCCCAGGCGTTTTCGGGCCTCACGCACCTCTGGTAGCGCCAACAGCTGGTCGGTACGCGGGATGTGCCGACGCGGATCGAGCTGGGTCACTTGCCCTCCTCGAGCGTCGACAACGACAACTGGCGGAGGCGGACGGGAATCGAACCCGCCAGACCGAGATACTCGGCCTCACCGGTTTTGAAGACCGGGGGGCCCACCAGGAACCCAAACGCCTCCGCCGCTCAACTTAGCCAATGCCGCGAGCGGCTACATTGGCGCCATGGAATCCGTTCGCCTGACCGGTTATGCCCACGGCGGAGGGTGCGCGTGCAAGATCCCGCCGGGCGAACTGGAGGACGCGGTGCGTGGGCTGGTCGGCCAGTCCGGGGACAACGTCCTGGTCGGGCTCGACGACGGCGACGACGCGGCAGCCGTGCTGATCCGCGACGACCTCGCGGTGCTCTCGACCGCCGACTTCTTCACGCCCGTGGTCGACGACGCCTACGACTGGGGCCGGATCGCCGCGGCCAACGCACTGTCCGATGTGTACGCGATGGGCGGGCGTCCCGTGGTCGCGATCAACCTCGTCGGCTGGCCACGCGAGACTCTGCCGATGGAGCTGATGACCGAGGTGCTCCGCGGCGGGCTTGCGGTCGCCTCGCAGGCGGGGTGTCCGGTGATCGGCGGCCATTCCATCGATGATCCGGAGCCCAAGTACGGCATGGCGGTGACGGGTGTGGCCGATCCGAATCGGTTGCTACGCAACGACGCCGCCGAGCCAGGCCTACCGCTGACACTGACCAAGCCGATCGGCGTCGGGCTGCTGAACAACCGGCACAAGCAGACCGGCGAGGTGTTCGCCGAGGCAGTGGCGACGATGACCGCGCTCAATCGCGACGCGTCCGAAGCTGCTTTGGCGGCCGGTGCACGGGCAGCCACCGACATCACCGGGTTCGGGTTGCTCGGACACCTGCACAAGATGTGCCGGGCCTCGGGCGTGGGCGCGGTGATCGACCGTCGTGCGGTGCCGGTGATCGACGCCGCTCTCGACGCATTGCGCGACGGCTACGTGTCTGGCGGCACCCGCCGCAATCTCGACTGGGTGCGGCCGCATCTACGCCCCGGATCGGGTGTCACCGAGGACGATCTACTGCTGCTCGCCGACGCCCAGACCTCCGGTGGCTTGCTCGTGGTCGGTGAAGTGCCCGGATATCCCGTCATCGGGCACACAGTGGCCGGGGACGGCATCGAGGTGCGCAGATAGCGGCGTGGCTCGCCGCCATCACTGCATGGGTCATCGCCCTGTTCGCCCTTGCCCTCATCGAGAGCCTGCACGACACGTCCGCGATCCGGCTGTGCCTGCACGCGGCTTACCGTGTCAAGACGCGCTGACGATCTCCCCGAGCTCGGCGGCGGCGCTGCGCAGCCTCTCCACCAACGATTCGCCGCTCACGGACTTCAAACGTTGGTCGAGGCCCGAGAGCCCGAGGCCGCCGACGAGTTCGCCGCTGGTGCTGCGCACGGGCACCGCGATGACGAAAAGGCCTTCCTCGAGCTCGTTGTCGAGCGTGCTGTAGCCGCGCGTGCGCACCTGGTTGAGCTGCGAGATCAGCGCTTCGCGGTCGGTGATGGTGTGCGGTGTGATCGCTTCGAGACGCTCGGGCAGCAGTGCCCGGATCTGGTTGTCGTCGAGGCCGGCGAGCAGGACCTTGCCCGTCGCGCTCGCGTGCAGCGGGAAGCTGCGACCGACATACCGCTGTGAGGGGGCGAGTAGTCGGGTGCTCGCGGCCTGCGCGATGGTCTCCTGCGTTGTCGGGCCGGTGAACACGGTGTACTCGACCGACTCGTTGAGTTCGGCCGCGAGGCGATCGAGGACCAGCTGGACCCGGGGCAGGATGCCGCGATAGGGGTCCGCGAGGCGACCCAGCGCTGCGGTGCGCCAGCCGAGCGCGAAGGTGCCGCCGTTGCGGGTCAGCAGGCCGCTGTGCGCAAGGCTGAGCAGCAGCCGATGGGCCGTGGGGCGGGGGACGCCGGTCTCGAGGGCGAGTTCGGCGGCGCTGGCCCCGTTGGGGTGATTGCCTGCGGCGATGAGCAGCGATGCGGCACGAAGCGCCGAACGGTTCAGCTGATTGGACGGATCCGACTCGCGATCAGAATCGACTTCACCGTCCATGTCCTGTACGTGCTCGTCGATGCGAATCACCTCCCCTTACCGAGCGCCCAGTTTAGGGCTTGCGTTCATACGGGCTCGTTAATTATTTTGGACACAATGTCCGATTAATGGACATCATGACCAAATTTCTATCGGAAGATCAGCGATGACCCTGCCCGCGACCATGTCCGCCGTGCTATTGACCGGCCACGGCGGTCCCGAGAAGCTCGAGTACCGCACCGATGTGCCGGTACCGCAGCCGCGGGCCGATGAGGTGCTGATCCAGGTCGAGGCCGCGGGCATCAACAACACCGACATCAACACCCGCATCGGTTGGTACTCGAAGGCCGTCAGCGGCGACACCAACTCGACCGCGAGCGATGGCACCGACCAGGCGGACCACGACGATGCCTCGTGGTCGGGGGTGCCGCTGAGCTTCCCCCGCATCCAGGGTGGAGATGTCTACGGCAAGATCGTGGCCGTCGGCGCTGACGTCGACGCCGGCCGCATCGGGGAGCCCGTGGTGGTGCGCAACCTGATGCGCCATTACGTCGACCGTCGTCCCTACGAGTGCTGGACCTATGGCAGTGACTGCGATGGCGGCTTCGCCCAGTTCGCGGTCGCCCCGTCGAGCGAGTCGTTCACGGTGCACTCCGACCTCTCCCCGGCCGAGCTGGGCACCATCTCGATCGCCTTCACGACCGCCGAGGGGATGCTGCACCGCGCCAATATGGGCGCGGAGCGGGTTGTCATCACGGGCGCCTCGGGCGGTGTCGGCCTCGCGGCGGTCGAGCTGGCCAAGCTGCGCGGTGCCGAGGTCATCGCGGTCTGCTCGGCGAGCAAGGCCGACGCCGTGCTCGCCGCGGGCGCGGACCGCGTGATCGACCGGACCGCCGACATCGTCGTCGAGCTTGGCCCCCGCTCGATCGACGTGGTCGTCGACGTCGTCGGTGGCGACGGCGTGAACACTCTGCTCACTCTGCTGCGCCGCGGGGGCCGCTATGCCATCGCCGGGGCCATCGGCGGGCCGCTGGCCGAGATCGACCTGCGCACCGTTTACCTCAACGACCTCTCGCTGTTCGGCTGCACTTTCCAGGAGGACGCCGTCGTCGAGAACATCGTGCGCTACATCAACGAGGGCAAGCTCAAGCCGCTGGTCTCGAAGACCTACCCGCTGAGCGAGATCCACCAGGCGCAGGAGGACTTCATCGCGAAGAAGTACCCCGGCAAGCTCGTCCTGATCCCACCGCCCGTCGAGATCACCGCGGATCCAGCCGACGCCTAGGGCGCCGCGCGCGTAGCCCCCGAATCAACTGTGAACACTAGGAACTCACCCACCATGAAAATTTCGAGGATCGACCTCTTCCAGATCGACCTGCCGTACTCGGGCGGGGTCTACCATCTCTCACGCGGGCGCACCTATGAGACGTTCGACGCCTCGATCGTGCGGATCACCGCCGACGACGGCACCGTGGGTTGGGGCGAGAGCACGCCGTTCGGCTCGACCTACGTCGCCGCGCACCCGGGTGGCACCCGCGCCGCGATCGAACTGGTCGCGCCGGTGTTACTGGGGCAGGATCCCCGCCAGGTCGACCGGATCAACGATCTGATGAACGAGACGCTGCTCGGGCACAACGACGCGAAGGCGGCACTGGACATCGCGTGCTGGGATCTCTTCGGTAAATCGGTCGGGCTGCCGGTGTGCGAGCTGCTCGGCGGGCGCACCAACGTGCCGCTGCCACTGATCTCGTCGATCCACACCGGCGAGCCCGAGGAAATGCGTGCCCGCGTCGCCGATCACCGCGCCCGCGGCTACCTGGGGCACTCGATCAAAATCGGTACCGCCGATCGCGACGGCGGCCCCGCGGTCGACGCCGAGCGCATCGTCGCCTGCCTGGCCGACCGGCAGCCGGGCGAGTGGTTCCTGGTGGATGCCAATACCGGGCTCAGCCCGGAGACGGCGCGCCGGCTCTTCAACCTGTTGCCCGACGGTCTCGATTTTGTACTCGAATCGCCCTGCGCCACCTGGCGCGAGACGCTGTCGGTGCGCAAGGCATCGCCGTATCCGCTCATCATCGACGAGCTGGCGTGCAACGACGACGACCTGATCCACGCGATCGAACTCGACCTCGCCGACGGCTTCGGCCTGAAAGTCACCCCGGCCGGCGGGCTCACGCCGGGTCGTCGCCAGCGCGACATCGCCAGGGCCGCGGGCCTGATCGTCGCCGTGCAGGACACCGTCGGGTCGGAGATCTCCTACGCTGCGGTGGTGCACCTCGGCGCGACGGTGCCCACCCACCTGCTGCGCTGCGTGCTGAACACCTCCGACATGGTCACGCTGAGCACAGCGAAGTTCGAGCCGATCGAGGTCGACGGCGGCGTGCTGCCCCCGAATCTGCCAGGGCTCGGCATCGAGGTCGACGAGTCGGTACTCTGCGACGCTCGCGCCAGCTGGAGTCTGCAATAAAAACGTCGGTGGGGCGCGGCGGCCCACTGTTGCCACGCACTGAATTTGCTGATGATGCTGCCACTTTCGATGCGTACGCGGCACGGAGTGGTTCATCGACGTGATGACGGCACGCTCGCCCAGCCACACCTGTGACAGGTGACTACATGAAGTTCCTCGTGTGCAGCGCGGAGATGTCCGCGGCTTCGTCTGCCGGGAAACCGAGATGGACCAGTCGCCGCTGGCGCCCCTCGTCCATTTCAGCCTGCAACGTGAGCACGGCGCGGTAACCCGCTGCGATCGCGGCGGGTTCCCAACTGCCGGACGCGAGCAGGACAACGGAGTCGAACACGTCCGCGTTGAGGCCCGCAGTGTCGACCAGGTCGCGGTCGCGAATGTCAAAGGGCGAGTGGGTCGTAGCGCCGCGCTCGACCAACGCACCCGTGCGGCCAGGCCCCAATGCGCAGGTGCGGAGGCCACGATACCGTCCGGGTCGGGGGCGCCCGCGCGTTCGGCGCCGAGCCATCGGTCGCGGTTTCCCGGTTCGACCGTCCAGGAATCGTCCCCACGCATTACCCGGTGGCCGAATTGTCGGCACCAGGCGGGCAGGTCGACCGCGAGAGCCGGTGCCCGGCCGACGATTTCGACGGTCTGGCCGGGCAGCACGGAATTCAGCGCACGTTGCAGCAGCAGGTGCGCACCGTTTTCGAACCCGAGGTTCTCGAGATCGACGCGGCGGTGGGTGCGGTGTCGACCACAGTCATATTGCAGTGGTCGAAAGGCGTTGTCTGACCGATGATCCGCAGACTGGACGGCGGTACGGTACCGTCCCGGCCGAAGCCGAGATGGTTGGTGTCGATGATCGCCGCGGCGTCGGCGCGGCCGTCGAGCACGGCGTTCGATGCCCAGCTCTTTACGGAATGCCGAACCTCCACACAACCGCATCACCCCGTCGGCACTTTCGAATCAGCTTCCGCTGCAACAGATTTCACCGCAACACCCGCAACATCGCATCGGCGCGCCCGGTCTCCAGCGCGCTGAGCGTGTCGTCGAGGAACAAGGCGGCCCCGTCGACCAGCGTCAGCAGCCGAGCATAGGCACGGCGCTGCTCAGGTTGTTCGGCCAAGCTCTGCTCGAGATGCTCGAGGCGGCTGTGAGCCAGGCGCGTGCCCGCGGCGACGATCAGCGGCCGCATCAGCCCGACCGAGAACGCACGGCAGAGTCCACAACAACCTCGGTACGTAGGCGGGCCAGGTAGAGCGCTCGCCACCGTACCGGCTTCAGCCCGCCGTGGTGATCGAGTCGTCGGTAATGCCTGCCGCGCGGCGTGCGGCCAGCCTGCGCTTCTGCGGCTCGATGGTGTAGCGCGGGTCCTTGGCGGAATGGATGCCCGCCTCGAAGACGCCGAACCGGGTCAACGCCGAGGCCGCCAGCAACGCCAGGCCGGAGACCGCGGCGACGAGGCGGTTACGCCCACCGAGCACCGCACCCACGCCACCGGCGACGGCCAGCCGCTCGGCCCACCGCAACATCTCCCCCGCCGTACCGTGATGCAGCGGTTCGACCGCCACGGGGTCCATGCGCCGCTCCATCAGCTTCATGGCCGTGATGTCACCGACCACGCCGAGTGCGGCCAGGGTGCGCGCCGGGCCGGTCTCGGCCACCGGCGTGGTGATCATCGCCAGACCGGCCGAAGCCAGGCTCGCGGAGCTGACGAACACGAACGGCAGGTCCCGGTGGGCGTCGTTCCAGGTCGGATTCGCGGTGTCGGACAACAGGACCGCGGTGTAGACGGCCAGCGGCGCGGCGAACACGCCCGCCTCGAGCCCGGCCGGCCCCTCGACGGCGCGCAGCACCGGGCGCAGTGGTCCGAGCGGCAGCCGCTCCCCCGTCATCCGGTCGACTTCGGCGACCGCCGCGACGCCGATGCCACCGCTGAACGCCGAGAGGATCCACGACCCGACGCTCATCGGCGAGGTGATCTTGAAGGTGCGCATCATGTTGTAGAACCGGTCCGGCCGCCCCAGATCGGCGACCAGCGCCACCGCGCCGAGGCCGACCGCGCCCAGCGCACCCAGCCGGGCGTTGCGCCGCAGGGTGGCCCGCCCCGTCAGCTGTGCGCCGAGCCCCAGCAGACCCGACCCGCCGGCGACCCCGCCGAGGAACAGGTACGCCGCGACTTCATGGCCCCATGGCGGCGGCTTGACCACCGGACGGCCGTAGTACGAAGTGAATTCGGCATCCGGCACCATCGGCATCTCACGAGCGCCGTCCCCGCCGGCTCCGGCACCGCGGCGGCGACGCTTGCCGCCGCCGCGCCGACGCCGCGGTGGCTCCGGCGGCCGATAGCTGTCGAATTCGCTCATCGCGATTGTCTCCTCTTCGCGCAAGCGCTCATCGCGATTGTCTCCTCTTCGCGCAAGCGCTCATCGGCGCCCCCCGCGGAGGAACGAGAACGCCGCCGCCGCAACCATTCCCAGCGCCGCGATCCCGGCCCGCTTGTACATCGTCATCAGATCGGCAGTGCAGACGCGCGGATCCGGCGGCAGGCCGTATACCTCGGGTTCGTCGAGCAGCAGGAAAACCGAGCCCGTGCCGCCGACCCCGTCGAGTTCGTTGGCGCCGTAAAGCCGGGCCTCGGTCATCCCCTGGGCATGCAGCTGTGCCACCCGCTCGCGCGCCTCGACGACCAGATCGTCGTGGTCACCGAACTTGATCGACGTCGTCGGGCACGTCTTCGCACACGCAGGCGTCTGGTCCTCGACGAGCCGGTCGTAACAGAGCGTGCACTTCTGGGCGACCCCGCGATTGGGCACCTCGGGCTGTTCGCCTTTACGGTCGCCGGGTCCGGTCGTCGTCGCGACGGTCCCGTCGCTGCGCCGTTCCACCACGCCGAACGGGCAACCGGCCACGCACGTGCCGCAGCCGTTGCACACGTCGGCCTGCACCACCACCGTGCCGAACTCGGTCCGGAACATCGCGCCCGTGGGGCACACATCGAGGCAGCCGGCATGCGTGCAGTGCTTGCACACATCCGAGGCCATGAGCCAGCGGAATTCGGGAGTGTCAGGCGGGGTGATATCCGGCTCTGGCGCACCGATACTCGGCATCCCGAGACCTACCAGCGCGCGGCCGGACTCACGTGCCTCCTCGATGCGGTCCCGGTTCTGCTCGACGAAGGCGACGTGGCGCCACGTGCTGGCGCCGAGAGCGCCGGTGTTGTCGTAGGACGATCCGAGCAGCTCGAGGTCGCCGTCACGCGGGTTACGGTTCCACTCCTTGCACGCCACCTCGCAGGCCTTGCAGCCGATGCAGATCGAGGTGTCGGTGAAGAAGCCCTTGCGCTCCGCGGTGTGCTCCGCCCAGTGCGCGTCGGCCGCCGGATCGCTCGGTCCCGCGAACTGACCCATCAGCGCTCCCTCCCGGACGTCACCACCGTGACCATCCTTCCTTGCCGGGATCGTCCTGCTCGGGCGACGGGTAGACGATCTCGTGCGCCGGATCGGTGATCCGCGCATTGTCGGTCTCGGTGGTCACCCCGGCGCGGGACTGGTACTCCTCGATCAACCGCAGCAGCGCAGGGCCTTGCGGCCGGCGCCCGGGCCGGATGTCGCACGAGCCGGCCTTGGACTCCTGGATCTGCACGTTCGGGTCGAGCGTGAGGCCCAGCAGATCGTTGGCCGCGTCGCCACTCACCACGGCGTCGCCGCCGACACCCCAGTGATACGGCAAACCGATCTGATGCACGGTGTGCCCGCCGATCTTCAGCGGCGTCATCCGCTCGGTCACCAGCACGCGGGCCTCGATCGCCGCGCGCGGCGACACGATGGTGGCCCAGCCGTAGGGTTCCAGGCCGCGTTCGGCGGCCAACTCGGGGGAGACCTCGCAGAACATCTCCGGCTGCAGCTCGGAAAGGTAAGGCAGCCAACGGCTCATCCCGCCGGCCGTGTGGTGCTCGGTGAGCCGGTAGGTGGTAAAGACGTAGGGGTAGATGTCGACACCCGGATCGCCGGCACTGGGGGCGCTCAGGTTGTCCTTGCGCGGGAAGATGACTCGCGACGGACTCTGCTGCTGCGGGTAGAGCGCGTTGGCGACGGGCGACTCCTGCGGTTCGTAGTGCGTGGGCAGCGGCCCGTCGAGCATGCCGCGCGGCGCGAACAGCCATCCTTTGCCGTCGGGCTGCATGATGAACGCGTCGTCACCGGCCAGCGCAGCAGGCCCACCCAGCGCCGGGTCGGGATGGCTGTGCGGGGCCCGGTCCACCGGGAAGTCGGGCACGTCGTCACCCACCCAGCGGCCCTGCTGCTCGTCCCACCAGATGTACTTCTTGCGCTCGCTCCACGGCTTGCCATCCGGATCGGCCGACGCGCGGTTGTAGAGCATCCGCCGGTCGGCCGGCCAGGCCCAACCCCACTCCGACTGGTTGGGTGTAGGACCGCCGCGAGGCACCCGGCGGGCCGCTCGGTTGACGCCGCCCGCATAGACCCCGGTGTAAATCCAGCAGCCCGCAGCGGTGGACCCGTCGGCGCGCAGCTCGTTGAACGTCGACAAAGGTTTGCCGGCGTCCGGCCCGGTCAGTTGGCATCCGTTGATCTCGGCGAGCACCGACTCCGGCAACGGCTCGCCGTGCTCGTCGGTGGGATAGTCCCACGTGAGGTCGAGCAGCGGACGGTCCCGCTCGTCGGTCGAGGAGGCCAGCGCGGCCCGGATCCGCTGGCCCAGCTTGTAGAAGAAGTCCAGTTCGCTCTGGCACTGCCCGGGCGGGGCGAGCGCCTGATGGCGCCACTGCACGAGCCGCTGGGTCTGGGTGAACGATCCGGCCTTCTCGACGTGGGTGGCCGCGGGCAGGAAGAACACCTCGGTCTCGATGTCCTCGGTGCGCAACTCACCCGACGCGATCTCGGGCGAATCCTTCCAGAACGTCGCCGATTCGATGAGGTTGAGGTCGCGCACCACGAGCCACTTCAGATGCGCCATGCCGAGGCGCTGCATGCGGCCGTGTGCCGACCCGACAGCGGGATTCTGCCCGAGCAGGAAGTACCCCTCGACCTCGTCGTCGAGCATCGCCATCACCGTCTGATAGGTGCCGTGCGGGCCGCTCAGACGGGGCAGGTAGTCGTAGGCCCAGTCGTTGTCCTCCCGTGCGGCGTCTCCCCACCACGCCTTGAGCAGGCTCACGGTGTAGGCGTCGGCATTGGCCCAGAAGCCCTTCTGCTTCTTCGATCCGACCGCTTCCAGGTACTCGGCGAAGGTGTCATGGCTGCCGACCTTGGGCATCGGCAGATAACCCGGCAGCAGGTTGAACAGCGTCGGGATGTCCGTCGAACCCTGGATGCTGGCGTGCCCGCGCAGCGCCATGATGCCACTGCCCGGGCGACCGACGTTGCCCAGCAACAGCTGCAAAATGGTTGAGGTGCGGATGAATTGGGCACCGAGGGTGTGCTGGGTCCAACCGACGGCGTAGGCGAAGCACGTGGTGCGTTCGCGGCCGGAGTTCTGCGTTATGGTCCGGGCCAGGTAGTCGAAGTCGCCCACACTGATACCGCACACGTCCCGCACCATCTCGGGGGTGTAGCGAGCGTAGTGCCGCTTGACGATCTGGAACACCGTCCGCGGATGCTGCAGAGTGTCGTCGCGCTGCACCCCGGCGTGTTCGAGGGGTGGGCCGCCGCTTCCGTACTGGTCACCGGCGGCACTGTCCGAGGCGCTGCGGCTCGACTCATCCTGGCCCGGCGACCCGATCTCGCCGCCGTCCTGATCGGCGTACGACCAGGTTGTCGGGTCATACTGCCCGGTCTCGGGGTCGAACCCGGAGAACAGACCACCGAGATCCTCCGTGTCGCGGTAGTTCTCGTTGATCAGAGTGGCCGCGTTGGTGTAGGCGAGCACGTACTCCTTGAACCACAGGTCGTTGGTCAGGATGTAGTTGATCAGCGCACCGAGCAACACCACGTCCGAGCCGGCCCGGATCGGGATGTGTTTGTCAGCGACCGCCGACGTGCGGGTGAACCTCGGGTCGACGTGGATCACGGTGGCCCCGCGCTTCTTGGCCTCGGTCACCCACTGGAAGCCCACCGGATGGCACTCGGCCATGTTGGAACCCTGGATGACAATGCAGTCCGCATTGGCCATGTCTTGCAAAGGTTGCGTCGCACCACCGCGACCGAAGGAGGTCCCCAGACCGGGAACCGTGGCGGAGTGTCAAATACGCGCCTGGTTCTCGATCTGAATGGCGCCCGCTGCCGTGAAGAGTTTCTTGATCAGATAGTTCTCTTCGTTGTCCAGCGTGGCGCCGCCCAGCGACGCGATGCCCATGGTCCGGCGCAGCGGCCTGCCCTGTTCGTCACGCTCCTGCCAGGTGTAGCGGCGCGACTTGATGAACCGGTCGGCCACCATGTCGATCGCGGTGTCGAGGTCGAGCTTCTGCCATTCGGTGGCCCTCGGCGCCCGATAGAGCACCTCGGTCTGCCGCCCGGGCGAGTTGACCAACTGCTCGCTCGCCGAACCTTTCGGACATAACCGCCCACGCGAGATCGGCGAATCGGGGTCGCCCTCGATCTGCACGACCTTTTCGTCCTTGACATACACCCGCTGGCCGCAGCCCACCGCACAGTACGGGCACACGGACTGCACCATGCGGTCGGCGGTCGACGTGCGCGGCTCGATGGCCCGAGTGCGCGCCGAAGTCACCGAGGGACCGCGGCCCAACAGGTCACCGGAGCGGAACTGCCGCAGCACGGGCCACTCCAGAAAGAACTTCGGTCCTGCCATGGATTCGAGGCTAGTACGCGAACGTCGGCTCACCGGTCTGAATCACCTCACTCCTTGCTGGCCGGTGTCTTCTTCGGGGTCTTCTTGGCGACCTTCTTGGCCGCCACCCGACCGTCCCCGGACGCCGCCGCATCACCGTCGGTGTCAACCGTCCCCTCCGCACCCTTGGGGCTGACCGCCTCGATCACCAGACCGGTCGCGTCGGCGTCGACCCGGACCGTATCGCCCGAGCGCACAGTGCCTTTCAGCAGCAGCCCGGACAGCTTGTTGTCCAGCTGACGCTGCACGGTGCGGCGCAGCGGCCGGGCCCCGAACTTGGGATCGAAACCTTCCTCGATCTACTGGTCTGCGCTACCCGGGCTGGTCGAGCCGTCGGCGGTGTAGGACCTCGCGCCGGTACCTGCCAGCTGACCACCCTCCACGATGAGGTACTCGTCGCGGATGTCGCGGCCGGCGAAGAAGTCCTCCAGGATCTCGCGGGTTCCCGCGGCGTAGCGTGCCTGCGCCGACAACGTCGTCCCCGAGACATGCGGTGTCATCGCCTCGTGCGGCATGGTCCGCCAGGGATGGTCGACAGCCGGTGGCTGCGGGAACCAGACATCCCCCGCGTAGCCGGCCAGTTGGCCGGACCTCAACGCCGCGACGATGTCATCCCGCACCGTGATCTCGGCGCGGGCGGTGTTCACGATGTACGAGCCGCGACGCATCGTGCTGAGCAACTCGGCGTCGAACAGATGATAGGTCTGTGGGTGCAGCGGTGCGTGGATGTCGACGATGTCGACCGACCGGACCAGCGACTGGACGTCGGGGTGATAGGTCAGACCGAGTTCCTCCTCAACCTCGGCCGGCAGCCGGCGCGTGTCGAAGTAGTGCAGCCGCACGTCGAAGGGCGCAAGGCGCCGCAGCACCGCCTGCCCGATACGGCCCGCGGCGATCACCCCGACATCCATACCTTCGAGGTCGTATGCGCGCTCGACGCAGTCGGCGATGTTCCAGCCGCCGTTGATCACCCACTCATGCGACGGCAGGTAGTTGCGCACCAGCGCGAGGATCTGCATCACGGCGTGTTCGGCGACGCTGATGCTGTTGCAGAAGGTCACCTCGGCCACCGTGATACCCGCTTTGATCGCGGCGTCCAGGTCGACGTGGTCGGAACCGATCCCCGCGGTGAGCGCAAGCTTGAGCTTCGGCGCCTTGGCGATGCGCTCCGCCGTGAGGTACGCAGGCCAGAACGGTTGGGAGATAACCACATCCGCGTCTGGAAGCTCCTTCTCGAACACCGAGTCGGGGCCGTCCTTGTCCGACGTCACGATCAACTCGTGTCCCGCGGCCTCCAGATACTTCCGCAGCCCCAATTCGCCCGATACGCAGCCCAGCAGATGCCCGGGGGTGAAATCGATGGCAGACGGACTGGGCATCGTCTGACCGTCCGGGTATGCCTCGAGGGTGGGAATGGAATCCCGCGCATAGACCGGCGGATACCCGGTCACGGGGTCGGGGTACAAAACGCACAGGATCTTGGCCATCATTACTCCCTGTCGGCGAACGGTTTTGTCGGGGAATCCGGACAGTTCCAGCCTGTTCCCTTGCCGCGATGGCGTCCAAGACGTGGCTCCGACTGCGTGATAGGCACCGTCGATCAACAACTGACCCGCTGCGTCGATAGGCCTCACCGATCAACAGCTCGGAACTTCCGCTTTGACGTCCGTCGCCCCGGTTGGGCAACCTGATTGCTGTTGTCCGTCAATCTTTTTCACCGGATCGGAGTGAGCCATGCGCACCGTCGAGGTGTACACCCGGGTGCGCATCGCCATGACCCCGCCGATGGGCGACCACCGCCCGGCGTTGCGCGTCGCGCTCGGGCTGGCCGTCCCCGGCGTCGCGCTGCTGTGGGCGGGGCGTCCCGACCTGATCATCTACGCGGTGTTCGGCGCGATCACCGGAATGTACGGACGGGTCGAACCACGAAGGCGCCGGCTCACAGAACAGACCCAGGGCGCCGTGATCCTGACTCTCGGCGTGTCCATCGGTGTCGCGCTGGCCGACTCCCACATCGCGCCATGGGTTCTCGTCGTCGCCGCCGTGGTGTTCGCGACAGTCGGTTCGGCCGCGACGGATCGCCTCGCACTCAAACCCGCAGGCCCGTTCTACGGTCTGTTCGCCCTCGGCGCGGTGGCCACGGTCCCCGGCGGCCGGGTGTCACCGTGGACCGCGATATTGATATGTGCTGCAACAGCTTTGCTGTGCATACTGCTCGGCGTTCTCGACGCCACCCCCGGATCGGAGCCGCGGTCATGCATTCGGATACCGGATAGCCGCGACGTGCTGATCCACGCGAGCCGCTACGCGATCGCCATCACGGCGGCCGGGACAGCCGGTCTGTTCCTGGGCGTCGACCACGCCAACTGGGCGATGGCCGCCGCTGCCGGTCCGCTTGCCGCCGCCGACACCAGCGGCCGCATCCGGCGCGGTATCCATCGCCTCGGCGGAACCTTCATCGGCCTCGTCGTGGCCGCGGTCGTGCTCATCCCGCAACCCAGCGAGTACGTGCTGGCGATCTGTCTGATGGCGCTGCTGTTTCCCACCGAGCTGTTCATGACGCACCACCACGCGGTCGCGCTGGGATTCTTCACCCCGCTGATCATGCTGATGACCGATCTCGCCCAACCCGCCGAACCACTCGCGCTGCTCACCGATCGTGGTATCGACACCATCATCGGCGTCGGGGCCGCGATCGTGGTCGCGCTGGTCATCAAGGAGCCCACGCCGGGCCGGCTCATGACGACGTGACTGCTAGGGGTCAGCGTCAAACAGCACACCGGGCCCGAGCAACCAGCGCCTCCCACAACGTCGAAAAACTGACGCGGTATGCGCGGAGGACCTCCGGTAACGGGACACCTTGCTGTGCCCGGCGACGACCCGTTGCAGCCGGGACGGTGAGATCCACATCCGCGTCTGGATGCGCCACCGCACTGAGGATGAAGCGCAGGTTTTGCGTGATGGACTCGCGAAATTCCCTGGAAGGGACGAGACCTCCCGTGCGGTACAGCGGAATGCGTTCGATTGTGGCGACATACGCCTGATCGACGAGATCGGCAAGACGGCTCTGGGCCCACGATGCCAGTTCCGCGATCCTCGCCTCGTTCACTTGACCTCACTCACCGGTCGGCCTGGACGCCGACCTCGCCGATACAGCGGCATGGTGCGGGCCTCGGCGTGTCGTGGCCCTTGAGGCATACCACCTCTGGAAATGTGCCACTATCCGCAGTACCAGAAAAGTTGATACCACCGGTGATAGCGGGTTTCGTGAGGTACACCCAAGACTTCCAGGTACTGGTGTGACAGGTGTGATTACGACCCATCGGGCCTGGACCACGATGATGCGCGCCCATACCGGAACAGGACCCGGGCCGTCACGACGGCCTCGCCGTACTTGCGGGAGTCGTCGGCTACCAGGGGGTTGTCACCTTCGATCCACCACCCACCGCAGTACGGCCGGATGGCGCGTTTGACCACGAGCAGATCAGGCCGGCTCTTGAACCGCGCGATCACCACGTCGCCAGGTCGTACCCGCCGCACCCGGTAGACCACGAGCGCGTCGCCGTCGTGCAACGTCGGCGCCATCGACGGACCGGAAACTCCGACGGTGAACACCCGCGACCACATCCAGCCGACACCCGCTGCGGCGACGAGCGTCGCAATCACCTTCACGCTCCGCGGCCAGGTCACGACCGAACCGTACGCGACGAGGTCCAGATTGCCGCACGGCACGTTTACCACTTCGCCAACCCGGTCAGCAGGTGCAGGAGTAATGTCGCAGCAAGGAGTCGACGCAACGACGGTCGATCCCCTCTGTGCGTGGGCTACCTACCCGCACAGCAGTTTTCATGTTGGTACAGGAGAGAGTCATATGCGACTGCCGTTCTTCCTCGCCCCTCGCGTCATCGCCCGTGCACACTGCGACCTGCCTTGCGGTGTGTACGACCCGGCCCAGGCGCGGATCGAGGCCGAATCAATCAAGGCCATCGCGGAGAAGTACCAGGCCAACGAGGACCCCGAGTTCCGCACCCGCGCGCTGATCATCAAGGAACAGCGTTCGGAACTGGTCAAGCATCACCTCTGGGTGCTGTGGACCGACTATTTCAAGCCGCCCCACTTCGAGAAATACCCCCAGTTGCATCAACTGGTGAACGAGGCGACCAAGCTTGCCGGCGCGTCCGGCACCAAGGGCTCGGTCGATCCGGAGGTGGCGCAACAACTCCTCGACAAGATCGACGAGATCGCCAAGATCTTCTGGGAAACCAAGAAGTCCTGACCCGATCCTGTCGTCACGCACAACCGGGTTTGAGCTCAAGCACAAACCTCGCCGGTTGACCCGTCTGCAGCCTCGACTACGCAATAGGCTGCAGACGGTTCAACCGGATCGGGGACACAGCATGGGCGACGTGACGATCAGCGCGAAGACGATCGGAAATCCGTCAGGGGGCATGGCCGACGATCCCTGGCCGGCCGGGCATCCGGCCGAAGGGGAACGTGTCGCCATCTTCGCCTACGACGTGACGAGCGTTGACGGGGTGTCCGAGGACATCCGCACCTATCACGTGGCCCCGGTGGGCACCGCGCGAGAGGGCGCACTTACTCAGTCGTCACCTCAACCGCAGGGCGTCACCGTGCAATGGACGGGGTGCGGCACAGGTACGGTGGTCCGGCCGGCGGCCTTACTCGGCCACGAACGGCTGACCGCCGACCCCGACCGCGCCGATGCGATGGTGCAATGCGAAGTCCGCCCCGACGACCCGCGAATCATCCAGGCGTAGAACAAGACCGGAGGCCATCTCTGCTGGATGAGCGATCCTCCGCCGCAAGAAGCACACTGGCCCGTCGGCGCGATTTTCACCGTCGGGCATTCGACGTTACCGATCGAGTCTTTTGTCGACCTGCTGAAGACCTACGGCATCGAGCGGCTCGTGGACATCCGCACGATTCCTCGTTCGCGTCACAATCCACAGTTCAACGACAGCGAGCTGGCCGGCAGCCTGCGCGCCCAGGACATCGAATACGTCCCGCTGCCGGCGTTGGGCGGCCTGCGGCACGCCCGAAAGGACTCATCCAATACCGGGTGGAAGAACAAGAGCTTTCGCGGCTATGCCGATTACATGCAGACCGAGGCGTTTCAGCACGCGATCGAAACGTTGATCGCGCTCGGCCGCGAAAAGCGCACGTGCATCATGTGTGCCGAGGCAGTGCCGTGGCGCTGCCACCGCTCGCTGGTTGCCGATGCGCTCTATGCGCACGGCGTTCCGGCCGTGGAGATCTTGTCCGAGACGGACTACCGAATGCACAAACTCACCCATTTCGCACTGGTCGAGGGCACGTCACTCACCTACCCACCCGAGCAACAGACGCTTCTCTGATGCGCTGCAAAGGTTTCCGCTAACTACCCGTCACGCCCCTCAGCAGCCGGCGCCACCCTGCACCGACGAGTGCCGGGATTACCGAAGCGAATTCCTGCCACATCGACGGTAGTTCGGGCGGAGTTCGCCAGCGATCAGGCTCGGCGGCTTGGGTCGGCTCGCACATGGCTCCTCCTGGTCGAAAACGGTCCGCGCTGGTGGAGGTTCCAGTCTGTTGCGATAGGGCCGGTTGCGTCCAAGACGTGATTTCGAATTATCGATAGGCGATACCGATCAGCCGGCGCTCGCCGGATCAGCGCCCGATCTTCGCCAGCGCAGACCCTTTGTGCATCGCGACGTGATCGGTCTTGTCGCTCTTGATTTCGTACTGAGGCTCGTCCGGGCTGGCGTGGTGGGTGTAGCCCTTGTAATCCACATCCTGCGTGTGGACCTTGATGATTGTGCCGCTGACGTGGCCCGCTTCGGAATTCCAGGTGACGTGGTCGCCGACCGTGAAGCGGTCGCTAACGGAGGCGATGTTCTTCTTCCTTCTCCAGCCGTTCGCGCTCTTCTTCGCGGCGCTCCTGGATCTTCTCGATCGCTTCCTCGCGTTCATTCTTGTTGGTCATGCATGCGAGCGTACTTCTCCCGCCTGGCTGCTCGGTCGTGGATTGTGATGAACGACAATTGTTCTTGTCGGCTCGGACAGTAAGCTCCGCTGCGCATTCGGCATCGTGGCGCTCGTGCGTATCGTCTGGGCAGACCGCCAGCGCGGATCGGCCGCCAGGCGTCGCCGCCCGAGTCCTCTGCAGCCAGCCCCTGAACTCCGGCGGCGCAACTCAACATATGAGGAGACGATCGCGATGATGACGCCGGCGTGCAGCAGCGGCGGGCAATCACAACCCGTGCTTGCACCGGTGACGCCCGCGGCGATCTTTCTGGTCGTGACCATCGATGCGGGCGGGGAAGCCGTCGTCCACGATGCGCTCGGCAACCTGTCAGGGCTGGTACGGGCAGTCGGGTTCCGCGATCCGACCAAGCAGCTGTCCATGGTCACCTCGATCGGTTCTGCCGCCTGGGATCGATTGTTCGGCGGCCCGCGTCCCGCCGAGTTGCACCCTTTCCTCGAACTCGCCGGACCCCGTCACCGGGCCCCGGCCACGCCGGGTGACCTGCTGTTCCATATCCGCGCCCAAACCATGGACGTGTGCTTTGCGCTTGCCGGCCACGTCCACAAGGCGATGGCCGATGCGATCACTGTGGTCGACGAGGTGCACGGGTTCCGGTTCTTCGACAACCGAGACCTGCTCGGTTTCGTCGACGGCACCGAAAACCCCGGCGGCGCACTGGCAATCAGTTCCACCGCCATAGGCGACGAGGATCCCGGCTTTCGCGGCGGCAGCTATGTGCACGTGCAGAAGTACCTGCACGACATGGCGGGCTGGGATGCGCTCTCGGTGACGGAACAGGAGCGCGCGTTCGGACGCACGAAGCTCGACGACATCGAATTTCCTGACGCCGACAAGCCGCGCGACTCACATCTGGCGCTGAACGTCATCACCGATCAGGACGGCACCGAGCTCAAGATCGTCCGGCACAACATGCCGTTCGGTGAGGTGGGACGGGCGCAAGCAGGCACGTATTACATCGCGTACGCCCGCACCCCGAAGGTCACGGAACGAATGCTGCACAACATGTTCATCGGCGATCCGCCCGGTAACACCGACCGCATCCTGGACTTCTCCACCGCCGCCACCGGTGGCTTGTTCTTCTCTCCCACAATCGATTTCCTCGACGACCCGCCCCCGTTGCCGCACGGCGGCACATCGAAAGACGGGTTGGCCATCGGAAGCTTGAAGGGAACCACGCAGTGAACAACCTGTACCGATCACTGCTTCGACACCGCTAGGTCAGCTGCGGAACCGATCCGCGATGGCCGAGCGGGGCAGCTCGCGCGGGCTGGGATGGGTGATGATGATCCGCTCCGCATCCGGGCCGCACGCGTCCACAAAGGTCAGGCCCGTCGCGGCGTCGGTGTGGACGTAGGTCGCCGGGTCGTACGTCTGCAGGCGCTGCGTGATCTGTTTCAGGTCGGCCTCACTGTCGGTGGACCACACCAGGTGGTGCACGCCGAGCACCCCGTTACCGCGCGCCACGAAGGGTTCCTTGGCGTGCAGGTAGATCTGGAAACCCTTGGAGGTCAACAGCAATGCCATGTCTTCGGAGTGCACAGCAACCTGGCACGAGAAGATATCGCGGTAGAACGCTACTGACCGGTCCAGGTCGGTCACCCGCACGACGCAGGACGTGACCGTCACGTTGATCTCGTTGTCCATGCGTTCAGTCTGACCGCCGGGAAATGTAAATGTAAGTGTCCACGGGCAAGTTTCAGCACGGTGATAGGTACCGCCTATCAGGCGTGGTCAAATGGTTCATGCTCTTTCGCCAGCTCGAGTACTTCGTGGCGCTCGCTCGGGAGAAGCACTTCGCCCGAGCGGCCGCGGCGTGTTACGTATCGCAGCCGGGCCTGTCCGAGGCCATCCGCAAGCTGGAGAACGAGCTGAAGGTTCCGTTGGTGCGGCGCGGAAAGAGCTTTGACGGGCTCACCCCGGAAGGTGAGCGACTCGTGTTGTGGGCGCGGCGCATCCTGGCCGACCACGATGCACTCATCCAAGAAGTCGCCGCGCTGCAGACGGGTCTGACCGGTGAACTGCGCCTCGGCGTCATCCCGGCCGCGTCCAGTACGGTGGCCTTGCTCACCGACCCGTTCTGCCTCGAACATCCTTTGGTACGAGTGCAATTGGAGAGCAGCCTGCGCTCGGCGGAGATCGTCGAGCGCATCCGCCGGTTTGAACTCGACGCGGGCATCATCTATCCGGACGGTCAGAACACCGTCGACCTGCTCGTCACGCCGCTGTACCAGGAGCGACAGGTGCTCATCGCCAGCAGCGAATTGCTGACGAGTCAACCGAATCCGGCAACCTGGGCCGATGCCTCGGAACTGCCGCTGTGCCTGTTGAACACGGGCATGCGGGGCCGTCAGCTCCTCGACGACGCCTTGATCGCCCACGGTCTCACGCTCACCCCGCGGCTCGAGGCGGATTCGGTCGTCTCACTACTGGCGCACGTCAGCACCGGCCGGTGGGCCAGCATCGTGCCACAAACCTGGCTGCGCACATTGCGCCCACCCGCCGAAGTGCGAGTGGTGCCGCTGGAAAACCCGGCGGTGACGGCGACGGTCGCGTTGGTCACCAGCGCCGCCGAACCGGGATCGGTACTGGCCCGCGCCGTCGTCAAGACCGCACAGAACGCCCGGATCATCGTCGAACCCGGCTAACCGGTCAGATCGACCGAGAGCAGCGCACGCACGGCCTGCGCCAGGTCGTCCTCCAGCCAGACCGGCAACTCGGCATCGTCGGCGTGCCGGCGCACCACGGCATAGGGCAGGTCGACGACGGCCCGCGCCATGGCGTCCATGGTGCGGGCGTCGTCGCTGCCGAACACCCCTCGAGCCAGCTCTCGCAACCGCTCGATCAACGGAGCGTTCATGGCGGCGAGCCGGGTCTCGAAGTCCACATCCGGTTCGCCGTCGAGCAGGTCACTGGGCCGGATGGTCAGCAGCAGCCGAGCATCCTCGGGTGTAGCCCGGGCGAACTGGACCGCCGTGACCCCCATCGCCACCGCCGAATCCAACGACGTATCCCCCGCTGCCGCCAGCGCCCGCGACTGGAACCGCTCCAGCGCCCGCAGCCACGCCGCGGTCAAGATGCCGTTGCGGTTGCCGAACCGGTGATAGAGCGTGCCCGCCGGCGCGCCGCTGGCCCTGGCGATCGCAGCGACGCTGGCCGCCCGCGGCCCGTCGGTCAGGACGAGCGCGCGCGTCGCGTCCAGGATTGCATCGGTTTCATGCTTCCGCGGAGGTGCCACGATCTAGTATGGTCCTTCTATATGGAACGTTTACCCTATATTGACGAGCATGCCATAACCATCGACGCCGATGCGGCGACAACGTGGGCCGCGGTACTACGCGTCCTGTGCGGAAGCCCGACGAACCCGCACGCGCCGTTCGGATTCCGGATCGGCGAGTGCCACCCGCCCGAGCGCCTCGTTCTCGCCGGGCGCCACCCGTTCTCGATCTACGAATGGGTCTTCGAACTGGATGTGCTGACGCCGAACCGGACTCGGGTGCGATCGCAGACCTGGGCGGCGTTCCCCCAACTCCACGGGAAGATCTACCGCGCCCTGGTCATCGGGTCCGGCGGTCACCGGGTCGTCGTGCGCTGGACGCTCAATCGCATTGCCGACCAGGTACATCCCCGGGGAGTGGACATCCGACAATCCTGAATTGGCAGACGCCCGAGGTTCAGCCGAGGGTGACCAGGCTCACCGCCCCGGCGGCCATCGCCAGACCGAATGCCTGCCCCGGGTGAATACGCTCGCGCAACACCACCACCGCGAGCAGAACGGTGAACGCCGGATAGAGAGACGAAAGCACCGACGAGATGGCGAGCAGGCCGGACTGCGTGGCGAGCTGGAACAGCATGGTGGCGACCGCAGTGGCCACGCCGACCGCCAACGATGTCACGGCGTACCGGTCCCGCGGCAGCCAGCTTTGCCGCAATATGCTGGCCAGCATCGCGATGACCACCACCGACACCGCCAGGCTGAGTGCGGCCGGGAACAGCCCGGAGCCCTCGGGCACCTGCCCCAGCGCCACAAACAGGAACCCGAAGCCGATACCGGCCACGATCCCGTCGAGTACGCCGGTTCCGCCCCGGGCAACGTGCCCGCCCCCGACATTTTCGTCGCCCTCGCCGGTAGCGATCAGCCAGATGGCCGGTAGGGCGCAGATAATGCCGAACCAAGCCAACACGCTAGGTCGCTCCCCGGTGACGACGCCCACCAGGACCGGGAGGGCGGCCGCGCCGACCGCCGACAACGGCGCCACCACGCTCATTCGCCCACTGGCGAGCCCGCGGTACAGGAACCCGGTGCCCACCCCGGAACCGACGCCGGACAGAGCACCCCACGCCAGGGCTGCGCCGCTGGGCGCACCACCGAAGATCACCGCCACCAGCGCCAGGACGACCGTGCTACTGAGCTGGACCGCGAACGCCACCCGCCAGACCGATGTCCGCCGGGACAGCACACCGCCGAGGAAATCGGAGAGCCCGTACATGCTCGCCGCGCCTAGCGCGAGAAGGATACCCACAGCGCCCGACGCTACCGGACCGGTTGATGCCGGCTACCTTTCGCCACAGCTTCCCGACGAGCAGAAACGCACAGCGACGGCTGACGCGTTTGACGGCGCCTCGAGGTTGCTTGCTAGCGATTAGCGAGCCGGGGCGACGGGTTTTTCGGCTTCAGAAGGCTCGGTGTCCAGGACGTCCCGGAGAATTCTGCGGAGAGCTACGGTCCCGGGGTCATTGTCGACCCGCTCGTGCCAGAACAATCGGACGTCGTAGGTCGGTACTGCAAGCGGTAGCTCGAAGAGGGAGATTGCTGAGTTGCGTGCATGGTAATGGGCCAGGCGGCGGGGAGCAACAGCTATGCAGTGACCGTTTTCGACGACAGGGAATAACGAGCTGTAGTGCGGCACGGTGAGATAGATGCGTCGGGTGTGCCCGAGGCGGGCCAAAGCGTCATCGACTTCGCGACCTCGGCCCGGGCTGATTCGGACGTGGGCGTGGGGTAGCTCGACGAAACGGTCGAGTGTCATGACGCTGTTGGCGTCGGGATGGTGGGCGGCGATGACACCGACGACGTCGTCGGCAAAGGCGAGTTCTGAGTGCCACGTCGACGGGACTGTTCTGGGTAGGCCCAGGTACAAATCGATTTCGCCGGTGGCCAGGGCATCGACAACGCTGATGCGATCCAACGCCGTGACGCGAACACTGGACCGCGGTGATTCCTGCTGTAGTCGGCGGTCAAGCCCGGGCAGGACGAGTGGGCCGTACAGATCGGCGAAAGCTATGGCCCACTCACGGGTCGTCGTCGACATATCGAAGTCGTCAAGGTCCCGCACTATGCCCTCGACGAGGCGCAGTGCCGTGTCAAGCCGAGGTTGAATAGCCAGCGCCCCAGGAGTGGGGCTGAGGCCTCGCCCGCTGCGCACCACGAGCGGATCACCCAACAACACGCGCAGACGCGCCAACGCATTCGAGACCGCCGGCTGGGTCAGATGCAACCGTGCTGCGGCCTTGGTGGCGCTCCGTTCCTCTAGAACCGCCTGCAGCACTACGAGGAGGTTGAGGTCGACACCAGCAAGATTCATCTCACGAATATTGCATATTCCTAATCATGATTGGTGCTGATATGACGTGATTCCTAAAGTCGAGTCCGACGCCAAAGAAAGGGTTATGACAATGCGGATACTGATAACCGGGGCCGCTGGCGGGGTGGGCTCGAGCATCGTCGGCCAGCTGCGTGACGCCGGGGTCGAGGTACGGGCGACATGTCGTCGACCCGATCCGCAGCGGTGGCCATGGCTGCAAACGTTTCCGAGCGATCTCAATCAGCCACACACGATGCGGGCGGCCCCTGAGGGTGTCGAGACCGTCTTCCTTTACAGCTTTGCGCAACCAGACACATTGCCGGGGCTGGTCGAAGAGATGAAGGCGGCCGGCGTCGACAAGGTGGTCGTGCTGTCCACGATCGACACCACTCGCCACGAACCGTTCGTGGAATACAACAAACAGCGTCACCTCGCCGTGGAGAATGCGATCACCGACGGCGGTTTCACCGCTGTATGTTTGCGGCCTGGCGCATTCGCCCGCAACGCAATTCGTTTTTGGGCCAAACAAATTCGTGAGCACCGCAATGTGGGCCTGCCCTTCCCGGAATCCCAGCAGGCCCCGATAGCCGATGAGGACATAGCCGCTGTCGCCGTACGTGCGATCACGACTTCACAACTCGACGGGGAGAAGATCGTCCTCACCGGGCCGGATTCCTTGACTATGCGAGATCAAATTGGCCTCATCAGCCAGGCCATCGCCGATCCCATCGACGTCACCGTGCTTTCGGACTCTGAAGGGCGCGCACTCTACGGACAGGTGCTGCCACCCGAATACCTCGACCTCCTCATGGGCCAATGGGCCTTCGAAACGACCCAGGAAGCCGTCGTCACGCCGACGGTTCACGAAATAACTGGCCGTGGGCCCACGACCTACCTCGAGTGGGCAATCAACAACCGCGACGCGTTCCTGTAGTCCCCATGATCCTCGCCAAGGACGCGGGCCACTTCCGGCCGCTGACCAAGGTCTCCGGGCCCACCAGGTCGGCGGCAAACATGGTGGCCAGCAGGTCCTCGTAATTCTCCGCGCCGCTACGCAGTCCGAACGGGGCACTGCCACCGGCGTGCAATCTCCATCCCAGTGACGCGCACCGCCGCCCACGGGAACCAGACCGCACGATTCATCCGCATCGTCGCATCCTGACCGCGACCGGCATGGGTGCATATTTAATCTTGACACCGACAAGATAAGGGTTCATCGTTGAACTAGTCACTGACAAGTTCAACGGAGGCGTCATGTCTGTCATGCAGCAACCCACCCGCGTCGGCGATCCTGAACGCGAGAAGACCGCGAACGACCTCGGACAGGCTCTCTCGCAGGGCTACCTGACCATGACCGAATACGAAGATCGATTGCAGCGCGCGCTCTGCGCCCACACCACCGCCGAGTTACACCAACTCGTGGCCGATCTGCCCGTCATCCAACTGCGGCGCAACGATCCTCGGCAGCGCACCGCACAGGCCAGGGCCGCCCGATTGAGCGTCGTCATCCATCTCGGTGCCTACCTGGCAGGCTCAGTGTTGATGGTCGGCATCTGGCTGGCGGTCGGGCTGGGCGGCGGCGGGTGGTACTTCTGGCCCGTCTGGCCAATCATGGGTTGGGGCATCGGCGTTGCGTCCCATGCCATCCCGGTCTGGGCTCACGGCTCGATGAGGCCCGCCCGGATCGCATAGCGGGTGAGCGCCAACCGATCCCGCAGCCCGAGCTTGGCCAGGATGTTGGTGCGGTGCCGGTCAACGGTTTTGGCGCTGATGGTCAGCGTCGCCGCGATCTCACGGGTCGAGTAACCCTCGGCGATGAGCTTGAGCACCTCCTCTTCCCGCGGCGTGACGATGGTGTCCGGCAGT
Source organism: Mycobacterium sp. 141 (assembly GCF_000382405.1). Lineage (GTDB taxonomy): Bacteria > Actinomycetota > Actinomycetes > Mycobacteriales > Mycobacteriaceae > Mycobacterium. Next base: position 181,899 of record NZ_KB908257.1, on the reverse strand, counting down.
TCCCCGCCCTGCCGAGCCCGATGCAGATAGTCCCGGATCAACGCGGTGACCGCGCCCGCATAGAGGAAGGGCTCACCACGCAGCGTCGCCCGGCACGCCTCCAACAGATCACGGTCGGCCACGGACTTCAGCACATAACCCGATGCCCCGGCCTTGAGCGCCTCGAAGAAATACTGCTCGTTGTCGTACATCGACAGGATCAGAATCCGGACGTGCGGATACGTGCGGTTGATTTCCCGCGCGGCCTGCAAGCCGGTCATTCTCGGCATCGCGATGTCGAGAATGGCCAAATCAGCCGGGGTTTCACCGAGAGAGGTCAGCGCCTCATACCCGTCGGCCGCCTCGGCCACCACCTGCAAGTCCGGCTCGGCGTCGATGATCATGCGCAATCCACTGCGCACCAGCGCATGATCGTCGGCCAGCAGGATTCGTGCAGTCATCAGAGCGGGATCACCAGCCTCACCTCAGTACCGCCGTCCTGTGGAGAGGTGATGGTCAGTTCGGCGTTCACCAACAGTGCCCGCTCACGCATGCCGTTGATGCCCGCCCCCTCGGACTCCACTCCGCCACTCCCGTCGTCGGCGATTCGCAACGTCAAATCCGTTGCGCTGGTGTGCATATCGAGCCATACCTTACGAGCACCGGAGTGCCGGGCCACATTCGTCAGGCTCTCCTGTGCGATCCGGTAGCAGACGAGCTCGACATCCGGCTGCAACCGATGTGATTGCGGTGCAATGTGTTTGACCACCGCGATACCCGAAGCCTGACCGAAGTCGGTGCACAGCGCGTTGAGGGCGCTGTGCAGCCCGAGATCCTCCAGCACGTCGGGGCGCAGCCGTCGGGCGATTTCTCGGACCTCGTCGAGGCTGGACCGCACGATCTCCTGGGCATCGGTGAGTTCGTCGGCGATCGGCCCCGGCGCGCGGTCGACGGCCCGCTTGAGCCGTAACAGTGCAACCGTCAGAGTCTGGCCGATCTCGTCGTGCAGCTCCCTGGCGATGCGTTGACGCTCGTTCTCCTGCGCAGCCAGTGCCAATGCGCTCGCCGTCGTGCGCTCGGTCTCCAACCGGTCGAGCATGGCGTTGAACGACACGATGAGCTGCTGCAGATCGTGGTTGCTGCCGTGATCCACCCGATCGGTGCGCTTGGGCGGATCGACCCGCTGCATTGACGCGGCGAGCCGATCCAGCGGGGCAAGGCTCGATTTCAGCAGCAGTGCGTTGGCGGCCAGGATCACCGCCAAACCGATCACCAACACCGGGATCTCGGTGGCCTTGATGCGCGAGGACACCGATGCCGGCGACACCGCCAGGATCAACGTGCCGAGGGTGAAGATCAGCCCGTTGATCAGAAACACTCTTCGGAACAGCGCTGTGGCCGGAGTGCGCGCCGGTTTCACCCCACCAGCGTGGCTTGAAACGTCGAGGTTTGTCCATACGGGCGACATCCCCCACGGAATGGGTGTCAGACCCGATGGTCATCCACCGGCGCACCGCACAAACTGGGCCGATCGATGCCAGGCGACTCGGAGAACGAGGACCATGACCCTAGCGACCCACTGGAACGAAGACATGCAAGCACATGAAATCGCCGTCCACCCACCGACGGTCCGGATCGACGACCCGGTCTCCAAGGCGGTTCAGCTGATGGTGGTCAACCGGCTGCCCGGGCTGGTGGTGGTCGACGATTCAGAACGGCCGGTCGCCGTGCTACCCGGGACCCAGGTGCTGCGGCTGGCCATACCCGAGTCCTACCAGGACGATCCGGCGCTGGTCCGCACGGTCGACGAGATTCACGCCGACCTGTTCTGGCACGGCCCCGGCAAGCTGACGGTCGGCGACTGTCTCCCGACTCCGGTGGCCAAACCGGCCACCGTGTCACCGGATGCGACGCTGCTGGAGATCGCGACGGTGATGGCGAACAAGCGCAGTCCACTCATCGCAGTCGTCGACGACACCGGCCGGCTCACCGGGGCGGTGACCCTCGAACGGCTGCTGACCAGTCTGGCGGTAGCCGGACCAGGCGACTGACACCCCGGTGCTCGCCGCCGACCTGCCCCCCGTCGCTTCGCTCGCCGCCGACCTGCCCCCCGTCGCTTCGCTCGCCGCCGTCGTATCCCCCGTCGCTTCGCTCGCCCCGATACTGGCGCTGGGGATCTTCGTCGTCGCATTCTGGTTCATCGCCACAGAGCGGGCCGACAAGGTCAAGACCGTCCTGGTCGCGGCCGGGCTGATGGCGTTGCTCGGGCTCATCCCCGGCGAGCGGGTCTTCTACTCCGAGCACGAAGGCATCGATTGGAACGTCATCTTCCTGCTGCTCGGGATGATGATCATCGTCGGCGTCGTCAAACAGACCGGGCTGTTCGATTTCCTCGCCATCTGGGCGGCGAAACGCTCCCGCGGCAAGCCGTTCCGGCTCATGGTGATGCTGATGGTGATCACCGCGATCGCGTCGCCCGTGCTCGACAATGTCACGATCATCCTGTTGGTCGCGCCGGTCACGCTGGTGGTCTGCGACCGGTTGCGGATCTCACCACAGCCCTATCTCATCGCCGAGGTGCTCGCGTCCAACATCGGCGGCGCCGCGACCTTGATCGGCGACCCGCCCAACATCATCATCGGCAGCCGGGCGGGCTTGACGTTCAACGACTTTCTGATCCACATGGCGCCCGCGGTGGCAATCATCTTCGTGCTGTTCGTGGTGTTCACCCGGGTGTTGTTCCGCAAAGACCTGCGCGCCGACAAGATCTACATCGACGAGATCATGGCGCTACAGGAACGCCGGGCCATCAAGGACACCCGCCTGCTCGTCCGCTCCCTGGTGGTACTGAACCTGGTCATCCTCGGTTTCGTACTGCATTCGGTACTACCCGTCGCACCGTCGGTCGTGGCGCTGCTCGGGGCCGGGCTGATGCTTCTGGTCACTGATATCGACGTGGCCGAGATCCTGCCCGAGGTGGAATGGCCGACGCTGGTGTTCTTCATAGGCTTGTTCGTCATGGTGGCCGGACTGGTGCACACCGGCGTGATCGGTAGGCTCGGTTCAGTGGCCGAGTCCGCATTCGCCGACAACTGGCTCGGTGCGGCGACCGCACTGTTGTTCGGTTCGGCGGTCGTCGGTGCATTCGTCGACAACATCCCGTACACCGCAACGATGACGCCCGTCGTCGAATCCATGGTGGCCCAGACCCCGGACGCCGGCACGGGCCAGGCACTGTGGTGGGCGTTCGCGCTGGGCGCATGCTTTTCGGGCAACGGCACCGCGATCGCCGCGAGCGCCAATGTGGTCGCGATCGGCATCGCCCAACGTGCCGGGCACGCGATCAGCTTCTGGCGGTTCACCCGCTACGGCATCGTGGTGACGTTGCTGAGCACGACGCTTGCGTGGGTGTACGTGTGGTTGCGGTACTTCTGATGTGGTGCGGTGTCGGTGGCCGCTGACACCATGCCCGCATGAAAGGCGCATTCATCGGAAGCGAAGCGCTGGCACAGGGTCTGGTGACGCGCAACGACCTGCGACACCACTACCGGCGCCTGTTCCCGGACGTGTACGCGTGTGCAGAGCCGACGCTGCGTGATCGCACCGCGGGTGCCTGGCTGTGGTCGGGCCGACGCGCCGTCATCGCAGGTATCGCCGCGTCAGCGCTACATGGCGCCGCGTGGGTCGATGCCGACATTCCGATCGAATTGATCTGGCGAAGTAGCCGACCCGCTACAGGCCTGATCGTGCGCAACGAGATCTTGGCCGACGACGAAATCACCCGGGTCGCAGGCCTGACCGTGACCACACCGGCACGCACGGCATTCGACCTGGGCCGCCACTTTCCGCGCGACGAGGCGGTGGCGCGACTCGACGCCCTGGCGTGGACCCGGCGCGTCACCACCGACGACGTGCTGCCACTGATCGCCCGGTATCCGTCGGTCCGTGGTATTCGCCGCCTGAAAGATGCGTTGTCGCTGGTGGACGCCGGCGCCGACTCACCACCCGAGACACGGCTGCGCCTGCAGCTGACCGATGCTCGCATGCCCCCGGACGAAACCCAGATCACCGTCGTCGAGGGACGCTCCCGACGACTGGCCATCTTGGACATGGGTTGGCGACGGTTCGGAGTGGCCGTCAACTACGACGGCGCCTATCACCAGACCGACCGCAGACGCTATGTCCGCGACCACAAGATCCTGCGCAGGTTGCAAGAGCTGGGGTGGATCGTCATCCGCGTCATCGCCGAGGACGACATCGCCGATGTCCTGGTCCGCGTCGAGCGAGCGTTACTCAGCCGAGGCTGGCACCCACATTCACCTCAGGGACAAATCCCGGCCTGATTTTGTCCCTGAGGTGAATCTCGGCGAAAGCCGAGCGGTCGGCCCGGCGCCTATCACCAGAACCTCACGGGTTCCCACAGGAAATGACGCTAGTGACACCGGCCCACGTAGAGGCCCACGTAGAATGACCGAAATCCGACGCCACGTGTGCCCGTTGATTCCGCGTCAGCGCTCATCGGTGTCCGACACCCCGACCCCAACCAGATCGGAGTGCGATGCTCGCCGTATTGGTCGCTCACGCGGTAGCCACCGCGCTTGCGCCTCCGCTGGTCGCCAAATGGGGCCGGGCAGCGTTCTATCCGTTGGCGCTGGTGCCACTCGGGTCGCTGGTGTGGGTGGCGTTGAACTGGCCAAGCCACGACCGGGTACCCACCCTGAACATCCCATGGGTCCCCGAACTGTCGATGGACATCACGCTGCGCTTCGATTCGCTGGCCGCGATCATGAGCGTGCTGGTGCTGGCGATAGGCGCGCTCGTCCTCTTCTATTGCGGCGACTACTTCCACCACTATGACGGGCACAAGGAGAACCGCCTCCCGAGCTTCGCCGCCGAGCTGGTCGCGTTCTCCGGAGCCATGTTCGGCCTGGTGGTCAGCGACAACATGCTGGTGCTCTACATCTTCTGGGAAACCACCACGGTGCTGTCGTTCCTGCTGGTAGGCCACTATGCCGAGCGGGCGACCAGCCGCCGCGCGGCAACGCAAGCCTTACTCGTGACGACATTCGGCGGGCTGGCCATGCTGGTTGGCATCGTGGTGCTCGGCCACCTGGCCGGCACCTATCTGCTGTCGGAACTGATCGCGTCCCCGCCCGGCGGCACGGCAGCCGCGATCGGCGTGGCGCTGATCCTCGTCGGCGCGCTGTCCAAGTCGGCCATCGTCCCGTTGCACTTCTGGCTACCCGGTGCGATGGCCGCGCCGACACCGGTCAGCGCCTATCTGCACGCCGCGGCGATGGTGAAGGCCGGCGTCTACCTGGTGGCGCGGATGACGCCCGGCTTCGCCGACACCCTGCTGTGGCGGCCTATGGTGATCGGCTTCGGGCTGCTCACCATGCTGTTGGCCGGCTGGCGGGCGGTGCGCGAATACGACCTCAAGTTGATCCTGGCGTTCGGCACCGTCAGCCAGCTGGGCCTGATCAGCGTCATGGTCGGGGCCGGCGGCAGCGACATGATGCTGGCCGGGCTCGCCATGCTGTGCGCGCACGCGATGTTCAAGGCGACGCTGTTCATGGTGGTCGGCATCATCGACCACGCGACCGGTACCCGGGACATCCGTTGGCTGGCCGGACTCGGACGGCACAGCCGCCCCCTGTTCACCATCGCCGTCGGCGCGACCGCGAGCATGGCCGCGTTGCCGCCGTTCTTCGGGTTTGTCGCCAAGGAGGCCGACCTGGAGACCGTGCTGCACAGTCCGACACTAGGCGCCGCAGCCCCGTGGGTGCTCACCGGCATCGTGGTCGGCTCGGTGTTCACGACGATCTACAGCCTGCGGTTCCTATGGGGTGCGTTCGCCGCCAAAGGTTTACCGCAGCCCAGCATCCGGGTCACCGAAATGCACCGGCCCTCGACCAGATTCCTGGCCGCGCCGGCCATCCTGGCCGCCGCCGGCCTGGTGTTCGGACTGTGGCCCGCCGGCCTGGACGCAGTACTCGACGAATACGCCAAAACCATGCCCGGCGGGTCGGGCTATCACCTGGCGCTGTGGCACGGGCTTGGCCTGCCGCTGCTGCTGTCGGCCATCGTGCTCGCCGTCGGTACCGCCGTGTTCTTCGGCCGGAACCGGTCGCCGCACACCGGCTCCGGATTCCTCCCGCTGGGCAACGCGGACCGCATGTACGACGCGGTGATCCGCGGGCTCGACATCGTGTCGATCCGGATCACCGCTGCGACACAACGCGGCTCGCTGCCCGCCACCCAGTCGGTGATTCTCTCGACGCTTGTGCTGGTGCCGATCGCGGTGCTGGCGCTGGGCGCGCGCGATCGCCCGAATTTCGCGCTGTGGGATTCCTCGCTGCAGGTGGTGATAGGCGTGGTGATGCTGGCCGCCGCCCTCGGTGCCGTGGTGATGCGCAACCGGCTGGCCGCGGTGCTGCTGGTCGGCGTGACCGGTTATGGTTGCGGCGCGATCTTCGCGTTCCACGGCGCACCGGACCTGGCGCTGACCCAATTCCTCGTCGAGACACTGGTTTTGGTGATCTTCCTGTTGGTGTTGCGCACCCTGCCCGCCGAGGCCGACCGGGCCAACATCAAGCGCCACCGGCTCCCACGCGCGTTGCTGGCGCTGGCTGTCGGCGCCGCGGTGACCACCCTGGCGGCCTACGCGATGGCCGCGCGCACGGGTGCCGGCATCGCCGAGTTGCTGCCGGATGCGGCCTACTACCGCGGGCACGGGTCCAACACCGTCAACGTGCTGCTGGTCGACATCCGGGCTTGGGACACCATGGGCGAGATCATGGTGCTGCTGGTGGCGGCGACGGGCGTGGCCTCCCTGGTGTTCCGGCACCGCCGGTTCGGCGCCGCACCCCGCGTCAGCCAAGCCGTCGGCCAGCCCGAGATCGGGCCCACCGCCGCGTACAGCCCGGCCGCCGGTGACATCACCTGGCTGCGCGGCAGCGAATTGCGCGATCCCCGGCACCGATCGCTCGTGCTCGAGGTCGCGACCCGCGTCATCTTCCCGCTCATCATGGTGCTGTCGGCGTACTTCTTCTTCGCCGGGCACAACCACCCGGGCGGTGGTTTCGCCGGTGGGCTGACCGCGGGCCTGGCGCTGGTCCTGCGGTATCTGGCCGGCGGCCGCTACGAACTCGGCGAGACACTGCCGTTGGACGCCGGCAAGATCCTGGGCACCGGGCTGGCCCTGTCCGCCACCACGGCGATCACCTCGGTGGCTTTGGGCGCACCCGCCTTGTCGTCGGCTGTGATTCAGCTCGACCTCCCGGTGTTCGGCCACGTCAAAATGGTCACCGCGGTGTTCTTCGACCTCGGGGTGTATCTCATCGTCGTCGGCCTGGTGCTCGATGTCCTGCGCAGCCTCGGCGCGCGGGTGGACAACGACCTGGCAGACGCGGCCGGGCTGCCCAAGACGGTGACGCGATGACGACGTTCCTGGTTCCTCTGCTGCTCATCGGTGCCCTCACCAGCATCGGGGTCTATCTGCTGCTCGAACGCAACCTGACCCGGATGCTCCTGGGCCTGCTGCTGGCCGGCAACGCCGTCAATCTGCTGATACTGACCGCCGGTGGAGCGTCGGGCAATCCGCCGATCCGCGGCAGTCGCAGCGAGGGCGCCACCACGACGGCCGACCCGCTCGCGCAGGGCATGATCCTGACCGCCATCGTCATCAGCATGGGCGTCGCGGCGTTCGTGCTGGCCCTGGCCTACCGGTCATATCGGCTGACCACCGTCGAAGAGGTCGATAACGATCCCGAGGACACCCGGGTGTCGCAGCAAGCAGGCACGGACGGCCGTTCGGAAGAGGAAAGAGCGGAAGACATTCCCCAGCCCGACCCGGCGATCGACACCGAACTGGCCGACGAACTCGACGCACTGCCCGGTTTCGAGGGGTCCAAGTGAACGCCCAGGCATTGATCCCCCTGCCGGTGCTGATCCCGGCGCTCGGTGCGGCCGCCACGCTGGTGGCCGGTCGTCGTCCACGGTTGCAGCGGGTCATCACGCAGGTGGCGCTGGCGACGGTGGTCGCGGTGTGCGCGGCACTGGTTTACCTTGCCGACCGCGACGGCACACTGGTGCTGCATGTCGGCGGCTGGGCCCAGAGCGTGCCGGGTATGGGTCCGCTGGGCATCACGCTGGTGGTCGACCGGCTCTCGGCGCTGATGCTGGTGGTGTCGTCGATCGTGTTGCTTGCCGTGGTGGTCTACGCCATCGGGCAGGGTATCCGCGACGGCGATGAACGCCAGCCGGTGTCGATCTTCATGCCCACCTACCTGGTGCTGTCGGCCGGGGTGTGCACGGCGTTCCTGGCCGGTGACCTGTTCAACCTGTTCGTAGGGTTCGAGGTCCTGCTGGCTGCGAGCTTCGTGCTGCTGACCATCGGCGCCAGCCCTGATCGAGTCCGCGCCGGCATCTCGTACGTCATGGTGTCGATGGTGTCGTCGCTGATCTTCCTGATCGGCATCGCGCTGGTCTACGCCGCCACCGGCACCCTCAACCTGGCCGAGCTGGCGCTGCGTCTCGACGGAATATCGGCCGGCACACGCGACGCTCTGTTCGCAGTCCTGCTCGTGGCGTTCGGCATCAAGGCGGCGGTGTTCCCGCTGTCGGCCTGGCTGCCCGACTCCTATCCGACTGCACCCGCGCCCGTCACGGCCGTGTTCGCCGGGTTGCTGACGAAAGTCGGTGTGTACGCCATCATCCGGGCACACTCGCTGCTCTTTCCGGGCGGCGGGCTGGACTCGGTGCTGCTGGTGGCCGGACTGTTGACGATGGTGATCGGCATTCTCGGCGCTATCGCGCAGAGCGACATCAAGCGGCTCCTGTCCTTCACCCTGGTCAGCCACATCGGCTACATGGTGTTCGGGGTGGCACTGGGCAACGAGTTGGGCATGTCCGGGGCGATCTACTACGTCGCCCACCACATCATCGTGCAGACAACCTTGTTCCTCGTGGTCGGTCTCATCGAGCGGCAGGCTGGCGCGTCGACGCTGCAGCGGCTGGGTGGTTTGGCCGCGGCCAGCCCGGTGCTGGCCTTCGTATTCGTCGTACCAGCCCTCAATCTCGGTGGCATCCCGCCTTTCTCGGGCTTCATCGGCAAGGTCGCCCTGTTGGAGGCCGGTGCGCAGAACGGCTCGGCGCTGGCCTGGACGCTGGTGGCCGGTGCTGTCATCACGAGCCTGTTGACGCTGTATGTCGTGGCCCGGGTGTGGACGAAAGCGTTCTGGCGCGCCCGGGCCGACGCACCCGAGGGGCATCTGGCGGCAGCCGCCCCGGCGGTGCTGCTCGACGACATCGAGGACATCGAGTTCGCCGAGCGAAACAGCGTGGGGCGCATGCCGATCGGGATGCTGGCACCGACCGCCGCGCTGATCGCGGTGGGGCTGACGCTGACCGTCGCCGCCGGACCGATCTTCTCCTACGCCGAGCGGTCGGCCGCCGAGGTGCTCGACCGGGGTCAGTACATCTCGGCGGTCCTGGGAGGTGCGTACCACCCATGAGCACTTGCGCGAAGAGGAGAGGGTGATGAGACGCCCACTGCTGCGGCTCTGGATCCTGTGTTTCCTGATGCTGGTCTGGTGCCTGTTGTGGGGCCGGTTTTCGATCGCCAACATGGCGAGCGGACTTGTGGTGGCGTTGGTGATCACGCTGTTGCTGCCACTGCCCGCCGTACCGGTCGAGGGTCGGCTGCACCCCCTGTCACTACTGAAACTCACTGTGCTGGTGGGTTACTACCTGGTGTTGTCCTCGGTGCAGGTGGCGTGGCTGGCGATCCGACCTGGCCCGCCCCCATTGGTCGCCGTGCTACGCGCGCATCTGTCCCTCAAGTCGGATCTGGTCTTGGCGCTGGCCGTCAACATCTTCAACCTCATTCCGGGGTCAATCGTGCTGGAGATCGACCAGGCCCGCCGGATGCTCTATCTCCACGTCATCGACGTCGGTTCGGAACGGTCGGTGCAACGGTTCTATCGACAGATCGACCAGGTCGAGCGTCTGCTGGTGGCGGCCTTCGAGCGGGACAAGGATTGGCGGCCGGCGGCGGAGCAGGGGGCGGATCGCGCATGAATGGCCAGCGAGGAGCGAAGGCGGATCGCGCATGAATACCGTCTGGATCATTGCAGCGGTGATGCTGTCGGCCGCGGCCGCCACCACCATGTTCCGGTTGTTGGCCGGGCCGAGCACCCTGGACCGCTTGGTGGCGCTCGACACCCTGGTGGCGGTGACGATGTGCGCGATCGGTACGTGGGCGGCATTCAGCCTCGACACCACGGTGACCTACAGCCTCACGGCGTTGGCATTGATCAGCTTTGTCGGATCGGTGAGCGTGGCGCGTTTCCGGGTGCCTGACACCGACAAACCACGCAACAGGCGGGGGCCATCGTGAACATCCTCGACATCGTCACCACGGTCCTGGTCCTGGGCGGCTCGGCCCTGGCGCTGACCGCCGCGATCGGCGTGGCCCGATTTCCCGACACACTGTCGCGCATGCACGCCGCCAGCAAACCGCAGGTGCTAGGCCTGCTGTTGGTGCTGGCCGGTGCCGCGATTCAGCTACGCGGCCATGCCGACGTCGGCATGCTGATCCTCACCGGCCTGTTCACCTTGATCACGGCACCGGTGGTGGCCAATCGGGTGGGACAGCTCGCCTACCGCGAGCACAACATCCGCGAAGACCTGCTGACCCGTGACGATATGCGCGATTTGGCCGACGGCTGATCCCGCGTAGCGAGCGAAGTTCGGGAACACTGGAAACAGTGAGCAGAACTGACGACGACACGTGGGACATCAACGAAAGCGTGGGAGCTACCGCGCTGGGCGTGGCCATCGCACGAGCCCATGAGACGGCATCCGATTCACCGCTGTTCCTCGACCCGTACGCACAGATGTTTCTTGATGCCGCCGCCGAGCGGGGCTGGGCTCGTCCGCAGGGCGCGATGGCCGAGCGGATCCGCACCATTACCGATTACGCCGCATCGCGAACCAAGTGGTTCGACGAATTCTTCATCGCCGCAGGCGCGAACGGGGTGCGACAGACGGTAATCCTGGCGTCCGGCCTCGACGCGCGGGCCTGGCGGTTGCCGTGGATCGACGGCAGCGTCGTCTACGAAATCGACCAACCCAAGGTGCTGCAGTTCAAGACCGACGTGTTGCAGTCGCATCATGCCCGGCCGGCTGCCGCGCATGTCGCGGTACCCGTGGACCTTCGCCGGGATTGGCCGAGTGCATTGCGACAGGCGGGTTTTGACCCATCGCAACCCACCGCGTGGTCGGCGGAGGGTCTGTTGCCGTACCTGCCTGCGGCCACGCAGGATCTGCTTTTCGAGCGGGTCACCGACCTGTCGGCCCGCGACAGCCGCATCGCCGTCGAGGGATTCAGCGTCGACTTCTTCACCGAGGAATACCTGGCCCGCCGCCGAGCCCGTTTGCAGCAGCTGCGCGAGCAGGCCGGTACGGCCGACGAGAACATGCCCGATCCGGCGCAACTCTGGTATCTCGAGCAACGCGCCGACGTGGCGACCTGGCTCCGCGACCATCGCTGGCGGGTCTCGTCGATCGGGGCCGACGAACTGATGGCCCACTATCACCGCGTACCGCCCGACGATTCCGATGACGGCGGGGTGCCGTCGGTATTCGTCGAAGGCGTCCTGGCGGAGCGTCCCGAAGGCTGACCGGCCGGCGTTACTTCGGCGTAGCCTTCACCGCCGGGGCAGCGAACGGGGTCTCCGGCGCGGTGGGCGGCGTGGTCATCGTGACGGTGGCGCCCAACTTCATCGCGACCTGATCGGTGGTTCCTCCCCCCGTGGCCAGGCTGCCGTCGATCGCGGTGACCACACCCATGACGGCCATGGCGCCCAATCCGGCAACTGCCGCCAACATCTTCCCGCGGTGGCGCGGCTTGTCTGGCTGGTACATCGAACTTCTCCTCTGATGATCTGCACTGGCTTCCCGACCGGAGCCCAAATGTTGGCAGGAGTTCGATGAGAGAACGCTGATAAAAAGTTTTGGCGGGCTTCTGCGACATGTGACCCCGGCGCACCCTATGACGGCGAATGGGCTCAGACTGTCGAGATGACGTCACGCGCTGTTCTGCGCGGTCAGCGGCTGCGGCCCCGTGGCTGGGGAATCGCGACGCGGTCGGCGATCGTCGCGGCCACCGTCGTGCTCGTGGTGCACATCATCGCCGGAGCGGCGCTGATCGCATTGCTGGGCCACTTTCTGATCTCGGAGATCGACGACGCGGCAACGACCCGCCTGCACGACATCGCGAGTGCGCTGCGCTCTCAGCCTCTCAACGAATTCGACACTGCCCTCTTGGACACCGACCAGCGGGTAGTGGCGGTCCAGGTGATCTCCGACAACGGCACGGTCATCTACCGTTCGACGGGTACCCTGTCCACCCCGCTTGTTCCCATCGACGGCATCGGCAAGACACCGACCCGGATGGCCGAAGCGGCCTCCGACAACGACCTACGCGTCGTCGGGAAACGGGTGAACACACCCGGCCGCTACTACACGGTGCTGGTCGCCGGCAGCAGTGCGGCCGTCGAGAAAACTGTCCACACCGTGGCGATATTGCTTTGCAGCGCTGCGCCTTTGGTGATCATCGTGGTGGCCGTGTCCACCTATCTGCTGGTGCGGCGGTCACTGCGGTCAGTCGACGCGATCCGCTCGAGGGTCGCCGAGATCAGCACGTCGGATCTGTCTGAACGCGTTCCGATGCCAGAAAGCCACGACGAGATCGCCGCCCTTGCCGAAACCATGAATGCCACGCTCGCCCGGCTCGAGATGGGCCACAACGCGCAACGCCAGTTCGTCGGGGACGCCTCTCATGAGCTACGAAGCCCGCTCGCCACGATCATCTCGGCGCTGGACGTCGCGCAGTCCCATCCGGAACTGCTCGATCAGGACCTGGTCGAGTCGACGTTGATTCCCGAAGCCCAACGCATGCAGGTGCTGATCGACGATCTCCTGCTCCTGGCCCGCGCGGACGAGCGGGGACTGAAGTTGCACAAAGAGGAGGTCGATCTCGAGTCGATCGCCCGAGCCGAGGCCGACCGACTGCGCCGCGAGACGCAGCTCTCGATACACCACGACATCACCGCGGTGCACCTACAGGGCGACTCAAGAGCCCTGCTGCGGTTGTTGCGTAATCTGGCGGACAATGCTGCGCGACATGCCAATTCATGCATCGACATCACCCTGAGCGAACTCGACGGCGCCGTGCTGCTCGCGGTTGCCGACGACGGACCGGGAATCCCCGCGAAGGACCGACGCCGGGTGTTCGACCGGTTCGTGCGCCTGGATTCCGACCGAGCCCGCAGCAGCGGCGGAACGGGCCTGGGGCTGTCGATCGTCGCCGAAATCGTTGCGGCACACGATGGCCGCATCGTCGTCACCGAACGCCCCGGCGGCGGCACCACTGTCCGTGTTCAGTTGCCGTCCGGGGACTCTCCCGACTCGAGTCGGTAACCGACGCCACGGACGGTGCCGATGGTGTTGGTGCCGAAGGGTGTGTCGATCTTCCGGCGGACGTACCGGACATACACTTCGACGACGTTGTGCGGCCCCGCGTAGTGGGCGTCCCACACGTTGCTCAGGATCTCCGATTTGGTCACCACGGTGTCCTTGTTGCGCATGAGGTATTCGAGCAAGCCGAATTCCCTGCGTGTCAACTCAATTGGGACACTTTCACGGAAAACCGTTTTACGGGCCGGGTCCAGCGACAGCGTGCCCGCCGTCATGACGACCGGGCGTTCCGGGGCACACCGGCGTTGCAGGGCCCGCATCCGGGCGGCAAGCACGTTGAATTTGAACGGTTTAGTCAGATAGTCGTCCGCGCCGAGGTCCAGAGCATCCGTCTCGTCGAACTCACCGTCCTTGGCAGTCAGCATCAACACCGGGGTCCACACCCGTTCGGCCCGGATCCGACGCAACACCTCGTAGCCGCTCATCCCCGGCAACATGATGTCGAGCACGATCACGTCGAAATCGTCTTCGACCGCGTGATGCACCCCGTCCACACCGTTGTCGGCGGTGACGACCACCCAGCCCTCTGCCCGCAGCCCCAAGCTCAATGTCTTGGTGAGCCGCGGCTCGTCGTCGACGATAAGAACCCGCATATCGGCGTCAATCCTGCTACTCGGACAACTGAAACTCCACCATGGCCGTCACGGCGTCGACGGCTTCGCTCAATGCATCCAGCCTGGCTGCCTCGCTCGGCGCGGACAGCACGGCGTACCGGTCGGCCTGCCCCATCGGCACGCGCGCAGCCAGCGCGTAGAGGGGATTGACCGGGTCGGCCGCCGCGGCGGTGACGATGTCACGACTGTGCACCGGGATGCCCCGGGCCTCGCCGATCAGGTCGAACAATGCCACCATGCGGTCCTGCACGTCGGCCAGCCGCGATGCATCGACGACACCCGGTTCATCGTCCCAGACTTCGATCTCCGCGCGCGGATAAGGAGCGTCGTCCAACCAGTGCAGGACCCGAATACGTTCGGCCATAACACATCTGAGCCCGTAGCGGGCGGTGCCGAGGTTCTGGCAGTCGACGATCCGGGCAAGCGCGCCCACGTCGCACCGCTGATCGCCACCGCCCACCTCACGCCCCGCCGAGATCAGCACCACACCGAACGCCGGCTCCGTCATGGCCATGCAGTCACTCACCAGCACGACGTAGCGGGGCTCGAAGATGCGCAGCGGCAGTTCCTCACCGGGCAGCAGCGCCGTCTCGAGAGGGAACATCGGAGTCGCGGTCACGGGTCGGCCGGCCTATAGCTCAAGCTCACCGATCAGTGCGTCCACGACCTCACGCAAGTCGCCGTCGCTTTCCTCGGCGACCCGGCGCTGGCGCTGATACGACGCCCCGGAATGATAAATGTCTGCGACCGCGGCCAATTCGTCGCTGCACCGCAGGGATTTGGCCACCGGCTCCAGTCGGTTGAGCAGCTCGTCGAGATCCTCGGTGACCAGCCGCTCATTGCTGTCAGCGTCGAGGATGATGACCGCGTCGAGGCCGTACCGCGCTGCGCGCCACTTGTTTTCCTGCACGTGCCACGGCGGCATGGTGGGCAGCAGCTCGCCCGCGTCGAGCCTGCGGTCGAGGTCGACGATCAGGCAGTGGGTAAGCGCCACCAGGGCGCCAAGTTCGCGGATGTTGGACACCCCGTCGAAGACGCGTACCTCCACAGTGCCCAGGTGCGGGGATGGCCTGATGTCCCAACGGATTTCGTTGAGATGGTCGATGATGCCCGTCTTCTTCTGGTCATGGACAAAGCCTTCGAACTCGGGCCACGACTGAAACTGGAACGGCAGACCGGCCGTTGGTAGCTGCTGGAACATCATCGCCCGGTTGCTGGCGTAGCCGGTGTCCTCGCCCTCCCAGAAGGGCGATGACGCCGACAGCGCCAGCAGATGCGGGTACTGGTTGAGCAGTGACGAGATGATGGGCATCACCTTGTGCGCCGACGAGATACCGACGTGCACATGCACACCCCAGATCAACATCTGGCGTCCCCACCACTGGGTCCGTTTGATCAGCTCGGCGTAGCGCGGCGCGTCGGTGAGCTGCTGCGTCGACCACTTCGCGAACGGGTGCGTCCCCGCGCAGAACAGCTCCATGCCGCGGGATTCGACGATGCGGCGCACGGTACCCAGCGTGCCGCGCAGATCATCCATCGCGTCGGCAGTGTTGGTGCACACTCCGGTGACGATCTCGACCGTGTTGCGCAGTAGCTCCTTGTGCACGTGTGGGTTCTCGCCGATCTCGCCGATCACCGCGGCAGCCTCGTTGCTCAGCTCCCTGGTGCCGGCGTCGACGAGAGCGAACTCCCACTCGACACCGACTGTCGGCCGGGGTGACCCGGCAAAATCGATGCGGCTGCTAGCCGGTGCCGATAACACCGCAAGCCACGCGCTTGCCGGCGTCGCCAGTTGCCAGGGTGGTCTCGTCTGGCGGCGGTGCGCCGTTGGTCTGCTGGTAGCGCTCCGGCGGGATGTTGGCGAAGTTGTCGGCCTTCTCGTGGATGATGATGGCCGTCTTGGTGCCGGCCAGCAGATCGGCGGCGGTGAAGGCGTCGGTGGTGGTCACGAGCTTGGCCGACCCGTCGTCACGCACCTCCAGTGAGGTCAGGTCACCACTGGCGGGATGCGTGGTGTGCCCGGGCACCTGGAAATGTCCGCCGGCGGAGTTGAAATCACCCGGGGCGCCGCCGGTCGGGGCGACCGAGTTGGCCTCGCACTTACCCACCGAGTGCACGTGTAGACCATGGAAGCCGGGCGTCAGGCGCCCGGGTGTGGTGGTCTCGACCGTGACGGTCGCGAAGCCGTCCGCGAACTGGAACTCCGCGGTCGCCACGGACGTGCCGTCAGCGGTCTTGAGGTCAGCGGTCAGGGTGTCGCCCGCGCTCTGGGCCCCGGTGGCGGTGGCACCGTGCTCACCGGGAGCTGCCGACGGGGCCGGCGACCCGGTCCAGATCGAGGGTGTGGTGCCCGGTGTGTCGGACGGTACCTGGCCGGGTGGGCTGCAGGCGCTCAGCGCGACAACGGGGGCGGCGAAAAGGACGGCGACACTGACGGGCTTCAGCATGGGCCAAAGCCTAGCCGGTGACGAGCACGATCACGCCCGGTGGTTGCTCATTTAGTTCGGCGCGTCGAGGTTCGACTGGAGCCTCCAGCACCTTGCCCACCTCGTCGGCGGCTTCCTTCTCCCCGGGCGTGTCCCCAAAGTACACGGTGGTGCCGTTGACATCGTCGATCGTCAGGTTGTCGGTCTGAACGTCGGCAAAGTGTGCGTCCCGCAATCGGTTGGCCGTGGTCTCGGCGGCACCGGCAATGTCCGAGACGTTGAAGACCGTGACCTTGATCGTCGCGGGATCTGGCGCCGCGTTCGGAGTGGGTGTAGCTGTAGTCGTGGTGGTGGTCGTCGTCGAGGACACCGTGGACTCCGCACCCGAAGAGTCGTCGCTCGAGCCGAGCGCCTGGAATCCGATCAACAGGAAAACCACCCCGAGGAACAGCAGCACCATCACCATGGCACGCAGGGGCAGCCCGGAGGATTCTCGCTGATTCATCGGGTCCACTGTATCGAGCGGATTGCCCGACCCGTCACCGGCGGAGGCCTAGGTGACGTCGAAGCCGAGCCGCCGCGCGGCCCGGGCCTTCTGCCTGCTGGCCCGCAACCGGCGGAGCCGCTTGACCAGCATGGGGTCGGCAGCCAACGCCTCCTGGCGGTCCACCAGCGCATTGAGCACCTGGTAGTACCGCGTCGCCGACATGGAGAACAGCTCTTTGATCGCGTCTTCCTTGCTGCCCGCGTACTTCCACCATTGGCGTTCGAACGCCAAAATATCGTGCTCGCGGCGAGTGAGCCCGTCGGTCAGATCAGAGTCATCTCCGGATCGCTCAGTCCGCGCCATGGCGCCGTCCATATTGCTCCCTTGGACCCTTCCGACACTCGAGAAATGACATCGCTGTGGTTCGGCGATCATTCAACCACGGCTTTCTGGCTTGAGGTGACACCTCGGCCCGCGAGTCGGGCGACGAGGATTACCGACTAAGTTTTCCCCGTGGCTGTCGTACCGATTCGCATTGTCGGAGATCCCGTATTGCATACCCCGACCGAGCCGGTACCCGTCGGCCCCGACGGTTCGCTGCCTGCGGATCTCGCCGAATTGATCCAGACGATGTACGACACCATGGATGCCGCCAACGGGGTTGGCCTGGCCGCCAACCAGATCGGCGTCGCCAAGCGGTTGTTCGTCTACGACTGCGCCGACACCCGCGGCCGCACACAGCGCCGCAGAGGCGTGATCATCAACCCGGTGCTCGAAACCTCCGAGATCCCCGAGACCATGCCGGACCCCGACGATGACGACGAGGGCTGCCTCTCGGTGCCGGGTGAGCAATTCCCCACCGGCCGGGCCGACTGGGCCCGCGTCACAGGACTGGACGCCGACGGCAACTCCATCACCGTCGAGGGCACCGATTTGTTTGCCCGCATGCTCCAGCACGAGACCGGCCATCTCGACGGATTTCTCTACATCGACAAGCTGGTGGGCCGGCACGCCCGCGCCGCCAAGCGCGCGGTGAAGCGCAACCACTGGGGTGTGCCGGGCCTGTCGTGGATGCCCGGCGAGGATGACGACCCGTTCGGTCACTGATGCCGGCACTACCGACGCCGGGCAGCCGGGTCAGCCTGCGCTACCGCCTACCAGCGGGTTCGGCCAAACCATTGACCGACGTCGTCGGGCATGTGGAGCAGACCGAACCCACGGTGCTGGTGCGCACCAAATCCGGTGAGCTCGTAGACATCTCCCCCGCCGATGTCGTGAGCGTGCGCGAACTGTCCCACACCCCGGTGCGCGCATCGGAGATCCGGGCGCTCGAACATGCGGCCGCACTGGCGTGGCCGGGCACCGCGCACCAGTGGCACCGCGGCTGGTTCCTGCGCGCCGGTGGTGGCGACACCAGCCGGGCCAATTCGGCCGTGCCGCTGGAGATGTCGGCGCAGATAGCCGACTTGCCCGCGATCGTGGACTGGTATCGCGAACGCGGCCTGCCACCGTGGCTGGCGCTGCCCGAGCGGCTGCTGCCGATCCGCACCCCCGGCATCAAGCTCACCCGCGTGATGGTCCGCCCGCTGCCTGCTGCGCCATCTGGCACGCCAGAGCACCGCGCGACGCCGAGTGTCACACTGGCGTCGGAACCGGACGCGGACTGGCTGGCCGGCTACGAGCGTGCGGTACCCGTCGGCGTCTTGACCGCTGTGGTCGACGGCGAACTGACATTCGCCTCCCTTCCGGGACGCGCGGTCGGCCGCGGTGCAGTGACGTCGGCGCCTGACGGCACCCGGTGGCTGGGCATCTCGTCGGTGCGCGTGGCGGAAAACAGCCGCAGGCAGGGTCACGCGCGGGCACTGTGTGACGCCCTGATGAGTTGGGGTGCGACCGCGGGTGCGACGCGTGCTTACGTGCAGGTGCTCGCCGACAACGACGCCGCCATCGGGCTCTATGCCTCCATGGGTTTCCGGTTGCATCACCATGGCCGGTATGTCGACGCCCGTACGCTCTAACCCCATGCGCCTGGCCACCTGGAACGTCAACTCCATCCGCACCCGTGTCGACCGCGTGACCGACTGGTTGTCCCGTGCCGACGTCGACGTGCTGGCGATGCAGGAAACCAAGTGCACCGACGAACAGTTCCCCACCATGCCGTTCGCCGCGCTCGGCTACGAGGTCGCCCACGTCGGGTTCAACCAGTGGAACGGGGTTGCCATCGCATCGCGGATCGGTCTGGACGACGTGCAGATCGGCTTCGCCGGACAACCCGCCTGGGAGGCCGTCGCGGAGGCCCGGGCGCTCGCGGCGACCTGCGGCGGCGTGCGGGTATGGAGCCTCTACGTGCCCAACGGCCGCGCCGTGGACTCCGCACACTACCGCTACAAACTGGAATGGCTTGCCGCACTTCGGGACAACGCACGCAAATGGCTGACCGAGGATCCGCACGCACCCATCGCCCTGGTGGGCGACTGGAATATCGCGCCCACCGACGACGACGTGTGGGACATCGAATTCTTCGCGGGCGCCACGCACGTCACCGAGCCTGAGCGGGCCGCGTTCACCGCGATCGTCGAATCCCAATTCGCCGATGTGGTAAGGCCTTTCACCCCGGGACCGGGTGTGTACACCTACTGGGACTACACCCAGCTGAGGTTCCCCAAGAAGCAGGGCATGCGGATCGACTTCATCCTCGGCTCCCCGGCCCTGGCGCAGCGGGTCACCCACGCCGAGATCGTCCGCGAGGAACGCAAAGGCAAGCAGCCCAGCGACCATGCTCCGGTACTGATCGAACTCAGCTGAGCCGCTCCACCCGCTCGAACCGGATAACGCCTGAGTTGGGCCGCGCAGACCGCGGCGCTATTCCTCGGCTATCGCGCCGACGCGCCAATGAGCTCCACGGCTTCTGCCACACTGTCGGTGCACTGGATCAGGGCCAGGTCGGATTCAGAGACCTTTCCGCTCGCCAGGACCGTGGTGCGAATCCAGTCGATCAAGCCCGACCAGTAATCCACGCCGAGCAGGATGATCGGGAACTGCGTGACCTTGTGGGTCTGCACCAGGGTCAGCGCCTCGAACAGCTCATCGAGGGTGCCGAATCCGCCGGGCAGGCACACGAACGCCTGCGCGTACTTGACGAACATGGTCTTGCGGACGAAGAAGTACCGGAAGTTGATCCCCAGATCGACCCAGTGGTTGAGGTGCTGCTCGAAGGGCAGCTCGATGCCGAGACCGACGGAGTAGCCGCCGGACTCGCTCGCGCCACGGTTGACGGCCTCCATCGCACCGGGTCCACCGCCGGTGATCACCGCATAGCCCGCCTGCACCAGAGCGGTTCCCAGTTCGTATCCCAACCGGTACTCGGGCGAATCGGGTCCGGTCCGGGCCGAGCCGAAAACCGTTACCGCCTCGGGTATTTCGGCGAGCGCGTCGAAGCCTTCGACAAACTCCCCCTGGATACGCAGCACCCGCCACGGATCGGTGTGCAGCCAGCCGATGCCGTCGCGTCGGCGCAGCAGGCGCTGGTCAGCGGTCGTCGTCGCACACCGTTCGCGCCGCAGCTGCACCGAACCGCGGATCTGGACCAGCTCGTCATCGTTCTCGATCACGTTTGTCAGCGTAGGGGTAGCCCGAACCGATCAGGCCGCATTGTCGGCTCCCGCCTCAGGCCGCATTGTCGGCTCCCACCTCCGTCCCATAGCGGCCTGCGCTGAACATCGACGCAATCGCACCGAGCACCATCATCACCGCGGCCGCGATGAACACCACCACGAGCCCGGAATGGAAGGGCTCGGTGATGAGCTGCGGGAAGAACTGCTGCCCGGTCAGCACATCGGTGTTGACGCCCGGCTGTTGCAGGGCATGTGACGGCCCCAGCAGTTCGGCGATCGGGTTGTAGCCGAGGAACGCCGCGAACAGGCTGCCGACCGGCGGCAGCTGAGCGACTTGCTGTGCGACCGAAGCGGAAACACCCTGCTGTTCAAGGCCACTCGACATCGCCGTGGGCAAGGTTCCGGCCAGCCCGACGATCATCAGCGAGAAGAAGATACCGATGGACAGTGACGAGCCGGCGTTGAAGAACGTCGCACGCACGCCCGAGGCCGCGCCGCGCTCGGCGGCAGGCACCGCCGACATGATCGCGGCGGTGTTGGGTGCGGTGAAGATGCCGCCGCCCAGCCCGTTGAGGAAAACCAGTGCCGCGAACAGCCAGTAGTTGAAGTCGACCGGGATCATCACCAGCGCCACGAATGTCACGGCCATGAGCAGCATGCCGCCGACGGTGAACGGCCGAGCGCCGTAACGGTCCGACAGTGTCCCGGCGAGCGGACCGGACACCAGGAACCCGAACGTCATCGGCAGCATGTAGATGCCGGCCCACAGCGGGGTGGATTCGAAGCTGTAGCCGTGCAGCGGCAGCCAGATGCCCTGCAGCCAGATGATGAGCATGAACTGCAGGCCGCCGCGGCCCACCGAGCTCATCAGGCCGGCCAGGTTGCCCATCCCGAATGCGGTGCTACGGAACAGCCGGATGTTCATCATCGGGCTCTCGACCCGCAATTCGATGACACAGAACGCGATCAGCATCAGTATCCCGGCGATGATCGCGCCGAGCACCCACGGATTCAGCCATCCGGTGGTCGAGTCGCCGTAGGGCTGGATGCCGTAAGTGATGCCGATGAGCAGCACTGTCAGCCCGACACCGAAGGTCACCGTGCCGGCCCAGTCCAGCCGGCCCGGGCTGCGCACACCGAGTTCGCGCAGGGACCGGTAACTCCAGATGGTGCCGAGAATGCCGACGGGCACCCCAACCCAGAAGATGGCCCGCCAGTCCCACTCGGAGAGCACACCGCCGATCAGCAGGCCCAGGAAGGAGCCGGCGACAGCGGCCACCATGTTGACACCCAACGCCATGCCACGCTGGTTGGCCGGGAACGCATCGGTGAGGATCGCCGACGACGACGCCATCAGCATCGCGCCGCCGACACCCTGCACCACCCGCCATCCGATCAGCCACACCGCGCCGCCGCCGAGATGGAACGGGTCCACCGACAGCGCGATCGCCGCGACGGTGAACACCACGAAGCCCAGGTTGTAGATGCGCACCCGGCCATACATGTCGCCGAGCCGCCCGAACAGCACCACGAGGACCGCCGTCACCACCAGGTAGCCCATCAGCATCCACAGCAGGTAGCTGACGTTTGCCGGGGCCAGCGGGTTGAGCCCGATCCCGCGGAAGATCGCGGGCAGGGAGATCAGCACGATCGACGCGTTGATGGTCGCCATCAACGTACCCAGCGTCGTGTTGGACAGCGCGATCCACTTGTAGAAGGGATGGTCGTGGTCCATCCGGACCCGCCGGCGGGCTGTCTCGGCTGCCGCCGAATCAGTGCGGGCACCGGTCAGCGGGGTAACACTGCCGGATTCATTTGCAGTCGTCGTCTCAGTCGTCATCGTCTTCTTCGTCGTAGATCATCGTCAGGTTCGGGACCACCCAGAACGTATATATTAGCTATGTAAATCAACGGACGGCAATCCGAATGCAGTCCCGATAGCCGCTGCCAATCTCCTGAGAACCGCGCCGCTGTATCCCACCGGTGGTATCTGCGCTAGGTTGGGACCCGCACAATCAAATCCACACGGGAGTGCACGCCGAGTGCGCTGAGAGGACGGGTAGGCCCGTCGACCGTATGAACCTGACCGGGTAATGCCGGCGTAGGGAGATGTAGTAAATGACGCTGTCTGACGTTTCCGTCGACCTTTCCTCCGTGACCATGGGTCCCATCACGGGAAGCACCAAGGTCTACCGCGAGATCGACGGTGTGCGGGTGCCGTTCCGCCGGGTCAATCTCACCAACGGTGAGCATCTCGACCTGTACGACACCTCGGGCCCGTACACCGATGACGATGCGGTGATCGACCTGACCGCGGGTCTTCGGCCGCGATCCAACGTGATCCGCGACCGCGGCACTCAGCTGCAGCGGGCTCGGGCCGGGGAGATCACCGCCGAGATGGCCTATATCGCTGCCCGCGAGGGGGTTTCACCCGAACTGGTGCGTGACGAGGTGGCCCGCGGCCGCGCGGTGATACCCGCCAACCACAATCACCCGGAGAGCGAACCGATGATCATCGGCAAGGCGTTCGGCGTGAAAGTCAATGCCAACATCGGCAATTCGGCCGTGACCTCGTCGATCGGCGAAGAGGTCGACAAGATGGTGTGGGCCACCCGCTGGGGTGCGGACACCATCATGGACCTGTCCACCGGTCGCAACATCCACGAGACCCGCGAATGGCTCCTGCGCAATTCCCCGGTGCCGGTCGGCACCGTGCCGATCTACCAGGCGCTGGAGAAGACCAAGGGCGATCCCACCGAGCTGACCTGGGAGTGCTACCGCGACACCGTGATCGAGCAGGCCGAGCAGGGCGTCGACTACATGACGGTGCACGCCGGGGTGCTACTGCGCTACATCCCCCTGACCATCAACCGCGTCACCGGCATCGTGTCCCGCGGCGGCTCGATCATGGCGGCATGGTGTCTGGCACATCACACAGAGTCGTTCCTGTACACCAACTTCGACGAACTCTGCGAGATCCTGGCCCGCTACGACGTGACCTTCTCGCTGGGCGACGGGCTGCGGCCCGGTTCGATCGCCGACGCCAACGACGAGGCGCAGTTCGCCGAGCTGCGCACTCTGGGTGAGCTGACGAAAATCGCCAAATCCCATGGGGTGCAGGTGATGATCGAGGGCCCCGGACATGTGCCGATGCACAAGATCGTAGAAAACGTCAGGCTGGAAGAAGAACTCTGCGAAGAGGCGCCGTTCTACACACTGGGCCCGCTGGCCACCGACATCGCGCCGGCCTATGACCACATCACCTCGGCGATCGGCGCGGCCATCATCGCGCAGGCCGGCACCGCGATGCTGTGCTACGTCACCCCCAAGGAGCATCTGGGCCTGCCGGACCGCAAGGACGTCAAGGATGGCGTGATCGCCTACAAGATCGCCGCGCACGCCGCCGATCTCGCCAAGGGCCACCCCCGCGCACAGGAACGCGACAACGCACTGTCCAAGGCCCGTTTCGAGTTCCGCTGGCACGACCAGTTCGCGCTGTCACTGGATCCGGACACCGCACGCGAATTCCACGACGAGACGCTGCCCGCCGAACCGGCCAAGACCGCGCACTTCTGCTCGATGTGCGGGCCGAAGTTCTGTTCGATGCGGATCACCGCCGATCTGAGAGAAGCCATCCGTGACGATATGTCCAACGGCGTGCCCGACGAGATCGCACAAGGAATGGCGGAGAAATCGCAAGAGTTCGCCGACCATGGCAACCGCGTCTATCTACCCTTAGCTCTGTGACCGAAGACGTGAATTTCCTGCCATTGACCCCACCGGGCCAGGCCCCGCACCGGGTGATGACGATCGCCGGGTCGGACTCCGGCGGCGGCGCCGGCATCCAGGCCGATCTGCGCACCTTCGCCATGCTGGGCCTACACGGGCTGGTCGCCGTCACCGCGGTGACCGTCCAGAACTCGGTGGGTGTCAAGGGGTTTCACGAGATCCCGCTCGACGTCGTGGCGGGCCAGATCGACGCCGTGGCCTCAGACATCGGGCTGCAGGCCGCCAAGACCGGCATGCTGGCCTCGTCGGACATCATCGAGACCGTCGCCGAAACATGGGACCAGCTCAGCCTGGGTGTGCCGTTGGTGGTCGACCCGGTGTGCGCCTCGATGCACGGTGACCCGCTGCTACACCCCAGCGCCCTGGACGCGCTGCGGACCCGGCTGTTCCCGCTGGCCACGCTGGTCACCCCGAACCTCGACGAAGTTCGGCTGCTGACCGGCATCGACGTGGTGGACACAGCCACCCAGAAGGACGCAGCCCGGGCCCTGCACGCGTTGGGGCCACAGTGGGCGCTGGTCAAGGGCGGACACCTACAGGCCAGCACCCACAGCCCGGATTTGTTGTTCGACGGCGCGGAGTTCCACGAGTTCGATGCCGAACGTGTCGATACCGGGAACGACCACGGTGCCGGCGACACCCTGGCCGCGGCGACCGCCTGTGCACTCGCGCACGGCTATTCGATGCCCGAGGCCGTGGGGTTCGCCAAACGGTGGGTCACCGAATGCCTGCGGGCGGCCTATCCGCTGGGCCACGGCCACGGCCCGGTGTCGGCGCTCTTCAGATTGAACAGATGAACCTGGACGCGAGTCTCGTCCCGATCGATGGCATCGCGCACCAGCCCGACGGCACGCCGCACGGGGTCGTGGTGCTCACCCATGGGGCCGGTGGCAACCGGGATTCCCCGCTGTTGGTCAAGATCTGCGACGAGTGGGCGTCCCGGGGTTGGCTGGCCCTCCGCTACAACCTGCCCTACCGGCGCCGCAGGCCCAAGGGTCCGCCGTCAGGATCTGCGGCCGGCGACCGCGCCGGTGTCGCCGAGGCGGTGGAGCTGGCCCGCACGCTGTCCGGCGGCCCGGTGATCGCGGGTGGGCACTCCTACGGCGGCAGGCAGACATCGATGGCGGTGGCGGGAGAAGATCCCGACGGCGCGGTCTCGGTGGATGTGCTGACGTTGTTCTCCTACCCGCTGCACCCACCCGGAAAGCCGGAACGGGCCCGCACCGAACACCTTCCGCGGATCACGGTGCCGACGGTGTTCGTCCACGGCAGCGCCGACCCGTTCGGCACGCTCGACGAGCTCACCGCCGCGGCGGCACTCGTCGGTGGCCCGACCGAGCTGATCGCGATCACCGGGGCGCGGCACGATCTGGGATCCAAGACGTTGGACGTGCCTGCCCTGGCCGTCGACGCCGCATTACGGTTGCTGGTGTGACAACCCCGCCCGGGCATTATCCGCCCCCGCCGCCGCAGCCGTATTCGTCGGAGCCCGGCCGGTTTCCGGCCCAGCCGAAGAAGAAGGCCTCGACGCTCACCTGGGTGCTGATCCTGCTGGCGGTGCTCGTGACGGGCGCCGTAGCCGCGGCGGCGGTGGTCTACTACGTCGTCAACCGCGACTCGACACAGGCCATGCAGGTCAAGGCCGGCGACTGCCTCGGCGACATTCCAGACAGCAGCAGGGTGCTGTATGTCCACACCGTGACGTGCGATCAGCCTCACAAGGGCGAGGTGTTCTCGGTGCTGACCATGCCCGACGGCGATTTCCCCGGTGACGCCGCGGTGATGAAGTACACCGACCAGTGCAGGCCGGCGTTGACCGATTACGCACCGGGTGCCGTCAACGAAGCAGCCATCAAACTGTTCGTGTTGTACCCGACCTCCGATTCCTGGACCCGGGGCGACCGGGCCGTGACATGCATCGCCACCAGCGATAATCCACGCACGGGTAAATTGGGGTAACGCGTTACTCTAATCCTGCCACCCGTGCCGGGCTGACACTCGACCCGGACCAGTTCTCTCCGGATCGCTCGGCGGGCCGAAACCGTTGGCAGTACCTGTCTTTCGGCGGTGGTCCGCGTTCCTGCGTGGGAGATCACTTCGCGATGCTGGAAGCTACCCTGGCGCTGGCCACCCTTGTCCGCGAGGTCTACGTGACATCCCATCACCATGGCTTCCCGGTAAAGACACCCTTCACCGTGGTTGCCGCCGAACCCATCCCGGCGCGGATCACAAGGAGGAGACAGTCGCAGACGCGCGGGCTGCGCAAGTCATTCCCCGAGCGCGTTGACCACCGCGGAGAAGACGACGGGTAGCGTCGCAGCAGCCGGCGTGATGCTCGCCCGCACGGGCCGAAAGCCGCTGCCGTACAACAGCGCTGCCGTCAGGAACCGGTAGCGCCTGGTCAGTGCCCGCCACTGCCGGTCGTAGTCGCCCGGCCGGTCGGCAAGCACACATCCG
The DNA here is from genome assembly GCF_000382405.1 of Mycobacterium sp. 141. Taxonomy (GTDB): domain Bacteria; phylum Actinomycetota; class Actinomycetes; order Mycobacteriales; family Mycobacteriaceae; genus Mycobacterium. The sequence continues at coordinate 154,991 of NZ_KB908257.1, read as the reverse complement.
ACCAACAGCTCGGCGGCACCGAACGCCAGGCCCATCCCCTCGCCCGTCAGCGCGTCGATGTAGCCCGCCGCGTCCCCGACAAGCAGCACGCGGCCCGCGGTGCGGTCCCGGACCTTCTGCCGCAACGGTCCCGCGGCCCGGTCGGCCCCGTGCGGCAGTCCGTGGATCCGCTCGGCCAATTGCGGAAGCTTCCCGATGTGTTCGTCGAACCGGCCACGACCCGAGGTCAGGATCACCACGCCGACACAGTCGTCGGCGACAGGCGTCACGTAAGCCTCGGTGGCGTCCGCATCCCGGGCCCAGTGCACCTCGACACAGTCCGACCACGGCGCAATCTCGACGTGCCGGCGGATCCCCCACCGCCGCCGCGGCCCGTTGTCACACGACAGCCCGAGCGACCGGCGGATCGGCGAGTGCAAACCGTCGGCGGCGGCCAGGTACCGCGACCGGAAACCCGCGGCGGTCACCGACGTCGAATCTTGGCTCACCTCACCCACTTCGCCTTGCACCACCTTCACGCCGGCCGCGGTCGCCGCGTCGGACAGCGCGGCATGCAGCACCGTGCGCCGCACGCCTCGTCCCGCACCGCCGGTGAACCGCGCCTCGGCCACCCGGCAGCCATCCAGATAGCGGATGCCGCGAAAGGCCCGGCCGTCGGCGTGAGCGCCGAGAGCTTCGAGGTGCCGGACCGAATGCGGCATCAACCCCTCACCGCAGGCTTTGTCGATCGGGCCGCACCGGCGCTCGACCACCACCGTCTCAAGCCCGGCTCGGGCCGCGCGGATGGCGGTGGCCAGGCCGGCCGGCCCGCCACCCGCAACGAGCAGATCAATCACGTCAAGCCTTGCAACGCATCGTTTTCCACCCGGATCCGGGTTCGCAGCAACACCGCATTGGCTACGCTGAAGACCAGCGCCGTGCGCCAGGCACCACCGACCAGCGGCAGTGCCACGCCCTCGGTCACCACCGCGACGTAGTTCGGATGCGGCACCACCCGGTACGGACCGCCGGTCACCCGCTCCGCCCCGGGTATCACCACCACCCGGGTGTTCCATTGGCGGCCGAGCGTCGTGATACACCACCAGCGCAGACCCTGTGCGGCCAGCACCAGGGTCAGCATCGGCCAACCCAGCCACGGACGGAACGGGTGCCGGCGTGCCTCCAGTAGCGCGCCGGCCAGCAGGCCGGTGTGCAGGACCACCATCACCGGGTAGTGCCCGGAGCCGAACTCCTTGCCGCCGTTGGCCTTACTCCACTGAAGGTTGCGCCGGGAGACCACGAGCTCGACCACTCGTTCGGCGGCGACCGCGGCGATCAGGGCGGCCATGCCTTTGCGGCCCATCAGCGCCAACGCAGCAGGACGAGTTCGGAGCAGAAGCCCGGCCCCATGGCCATCAGGACACCCGGGCTGCCCGGCGCGGGGCGCTTGCAGATGGTGTCCCGCAGCACGTGCAGTACCGACGAAGACGACAGATTGCCCACCTCCGACAGCGATTGCCAAGTCAAATCCAGTGCGTCGGAAGGTAGTTCGAGAGTATTGATGATCGCCTCGATCACCTTCGGGCCGCCCGGGTGACTCACCCAGGACTCTACGTCATCGACTTTGAGGCCGTGTGCAGCAAGGAAACCGGTTACGTCATCGCCCAGATAGCGCCCCACGAAGCTCGGCACATCCGCGCTCAGCACGATCTCGAACCCGGCACTGCCGATGTCCCAACCCATGGCGTGCAACGAGTCGGGGTACAGATGGCTGCAGGAGTCCAATACGTCGGGCCCGCTCGGGCCGAGCTGTTGCGCACGCTGCGCGCCGACCGACACCACCGCCGCGGCGCCGTCGCCGAACAACGCACCCGCGACCAATGTGGGCATCGATGGATGGTGTTTGCGGGTCAGCGAACACAGCTCCACCGACACCAGCACCGCGATCTTGTCGGGCGCGCCACGCAGATAGTCGTTGAGCCGGGCGATGCCGGCCGCCCCGGCCACACAGCCCAACCCGAAGATCGGGATGCGTCGCACGTCGGGCCGCAGCCCCAACTTTCCCGCGATCCGCGCATCCAGCGAAGGCACCACTGCCCCGGTGACCGTCGTGGTAACGATCAGATCGACGTCCTGCGGACGCAGACCGGCCTCTTCGAGCGCACCCGACAACGCCTGGCACCCCAGCTCCGTCGCATGTTCGATGAACAGGTCGTTCGTATCGCCGAAATCGCTGAGCTGCGCATACTCTTCCAGCGGCCGGACCAGGTATCGGCTGTTGACCTTCGCACTCTTGTGCAGAGCCCGCACCACATCGGCGACTTCGTCGTATCCTGGCAGGTCGAGCAGCGTCTCGGTGATCTCGTCCTGGGTATATCGATGCGGCGGAAGAACGCCGTGAACACCGGCGATTGTGCTGTGACTGACAATCTGGCCAAAGTCGATTCCCATACCCCGTACTACGGGACGGCGTGCAGTCCGGTTCACCGGAATCCGGCTGTTTTTTGATTCAGCCTTGGTGCCGGTTGCGTTTGTCGTGCGACGGCACCCCGTTGACGCCGTCGATCGACGCCGCGTAGCTGCCGACAGCAAAGGCCACGGCGGGACCCATGATCGACAGTGCGTGGGCATCGACATTGTCGATGGTGTCCCGCCGGGTGTGGTAGTTCGGGTCGAACGGTTGCCCCGCCTTACCGCCCCAGAGCCGCGCCTGCACCTCCGTTTTGCGTTGGGACGATCCCGTGGTGGTGCCGCCGATCGGCACGCCCGCGGCCAAGAACGGGCTGTAGTCGGTGGTATTGCTCAGCGGCATGTCGGCGGGGCGTACCCCGGCGAGGTTGAGGTAGCCGGCCAGGGTGCGCTCGATGCCCGCCGACCCCTCGGGAACCGGTTTGACGACAGTCGTCGCGGCGGATTGGTCGCCGTCATAGGTGAAGTATCCAGCGTTGGTCGAACCCAACGTGTCGAAGTTGAGGTACAGCGCCACATCCCCGAGTTGACTCTCGTCGAGTCCGCGCACATACTGCGTCGACCCGTCAGCACCGGTCTCCTGCCCACCCCAGAACGCGAACCGCACCGCGTTGTGCACCGGCGGCGAACTACCGAGTTGCACTGCGGTTTCCAGCAGTGCGGCCACGCCGGTGGCGTTGTCGTTGATGCCCGGGCCACCGCGGATGCTGTCCAGGTGCGCTCCGGCCATCACCACGTCCGAAGTCGATCCGGTCTTGGTCTGCGCCACCAGGTTCCGTGATTTGATCAGCTCTGATCTGCCGTCCAGCGTGAGCTTGACCGCGGCCGAAGTGCGCAGCAGCGCAGTGTCGACGGTCTTGTCGATGATGCCGACGGGCACCGTGAGCTGCCGGTAGTAGTCCTGGGTGAACAACCCCGCGGGACTGGGCCTGACGGTACTGACCACCAGCAGCCCGACCGCGCCCTGCGCCACTGCGGTGTTTTGTTTGACCACCACCGAGCATCCGGTGTCATCGACCACGGCGATGGCCCCGGTCATCTTCTTGGTTCCGTAGTCCGCCGCCGTGCAGCCCGCGAGCTTCGTCGGGTGCAGGGTGGGTGCGCTCAGGCCGCCGGGTGGTGTCGTGGTCAGCAGCGACGCTTGAACGACCGGGTACCGCGTACCTTCGACAACCAGAGCGGGATTACCGCCCTGCATGGGACCGAGCCGCTCGAACTCCGGCGTCTGAACATCGAAGCCCTTGCTCCGCAAGAGATTCGATACGTAGTCGAGGCTGGTGTCGTACCCGGGGGTGTCCTGGGCCCGGTTGCCGCCGTTGGCCTCGGCGATCTCGGCGAACTTGTGCAGGTGGGTGTACATGGCGTCCACGGTGATCCGGCTCGCCAACTCATGCGGATCGACCTGCGGTGGCGGTGCTGACGAACACCCTGCGACGGCGACGGCCACCAGCGTCGCGGCGCCCCAGCCAGCCCTCACGACGCGTCGATCTCGTGTCGGGTGCGGTCGGACCGGATCGGAATCCCGTTGCGGCCACCGAGATCCTGTGCGTACAGCCCGACGGCGTAGGCGACACCCTCACCGTGGATCTGCAACGCAGTCTGATCCACGTGGTCCAGGGTGTCGGTGGGCTGGTGGTAATTCGGATCGAAGGGCTGGTCTGCGTTGCCTTTCCACAGCTTTGCCTCCTCCTGCGTCATCTTGTCCTCGGCACCCGAGAACAATCCACCTGCCGGGATGCCGGCCTGGGTGAATCCGTCGTAGTCGGAGCGTCCGTCGAAGCTGGTGTCGCGCGGCGTCTTTCCGGCGTTCTGCAGGTAGGTGGCAAGCGTGCGCTCGATACCCGCCGAGCCCTCCGGGACTCGCGGCGGACCGTTGGGGTCGGGCGGCGCGGACTGGTCGCCGTCGTAGGTGAAGTAGCCCGGGTTGGGCGAGCCGAGCATGTCGAAGTTGAGGTACAGCGCGATGTCCTTGAGCGCTTCGAGATCCAGCGACTGTACGTAGTTGTGCGATCCGCGCAGGCCCTCCTCCTCGGCGCCCCAGAACCCGAACCGCACCGCATTCTTGATATCGGGTGAATTACCCAGCTGCAGAGCGGTTTCCAGCACTGCGGCAACCCCGGAGCCGTTGTCGTTGATACCAGGCCCCTCCGGAACGCTGTCGAGGTGCGCACCGAGCATGACCACGTCGGATGTCGAACCGGTCTTCGTCTGGGCGATCACGTTCCGGGTGTGTTCGGTGCGGACCCCGGCGTTGAGTCTGATCGTGGTGGAGCCAGGAGTGGCCCGAAGTCGCGCGCCGTCGGCCTTGCTCACACTGACCACCGGAATCTTGACCTCGGTGCGCTCGCCGAGAGTGCCGCCCATCTGGTCGCCGTCTTGATTGTTCGCGACGATCAGGGCGACGGCCCCGCGCTCGGCAGCAGCGGTCTGTTTGGCACTGAACGCGCAGTGCCCGCGGTCGACCAGCACCACGGCACCGGCCACCGGCAGCCCGTCGTAGTCCTTGGCTTCACACCCGGGGGAATCCCCGGTGCGGGCCGCCACCAGCGGGCCGGACACCCCCGCAGGCCCGGTGCCGATCGTGTACAGCAGCGGCTTGGCGGCCACCGATTGTCCGCCGACGGTGACCTGCGGATCTTCGGAGAACGGCAGGCGGACCTCAAACTCGGGGGTTTGCACATCAAAACCCTTGTCGCGCAAAGTGTTCACCACATAGTCGACGCTGGCGTCATAGCCGCTCGTGCCGAGTGCGCGGGTGTTGTCGTTGGCGTCGGCGATCTCCTGCAGCTTCTTGAGGTGGTCCATCATCGCGTCCACCGACACCTGGTGACGCAGCTGTTCGGCGAATTCTCGGGCTGCGGGCGGGGCCGCCGGCGTATCGGCATCGAGTTCCGTCTTGCTGTCACAGCCGGCCAAAGCCACGGCCAGCACGACCGCACCAAGGACCGCCCCCGTCAAATTGCGTCGCATTGCACCCACCGTAGTGGGTGTCCGAGGCGGCGGGCGGCGTTGACAACGACCAGTGGAGAGCAAAAGGAAATCGCCCAAGCCGTCATTTGCGACTCTTCGAGCTGGCTACTATCCGAACATGAGCGATCGCTGGCCCGTGACGGGCCGGGGGGAAGAGCTTCGCCTGATCGATGAAGCCTTTGCCGACGGTGAACTCAGTGGGGTTCTGATCGCCGGCGAGGCCGGTGTAGGCAAGACGAGGCTCGCTCGCGAGGCCGCCGACGCGATGGCCTCCGCCGGTTGGGTGGTCAATCGGGTGGCCGGGACGGTGGCCGGGCGTCCGGTGCCACTGGGCCCGTTTGCGCCGTGGACCAACGATCTCGAAGCGGCCCCGACGACCATGGCGCGCCAGGTCGTCGACGGATTGCGGGCCGCCGCCGGCGACGCGCCACTGCTGCTCGTCGTCGACGACGCACATCTGCTCGACGACCTGTCCGCACTGGTGATACATCAACTGGTGGTGCAGCGCGTGGCCAAGGTCGTCGCCACCGTCCGCACCGGCGAACCGGCACCGGATGCGGTGACGACGCTGTGGAAAGACGGCGTGCTGCGCCGACTTGAATTGCAGCCGTTGTCGCGCCCGGAGTCCGAGAAGCTGCTGCAGTCGGTTCTGGGCGTCGTGAGCGACGAGTTCGCCGAACGGATGTGGAGACTGACCCGCGGAAATGTGCTGTACCTGCGGCACCTCGTCGAGCAGGAACGCGCAGAGAAGCGGCTGGTATGTGAGGCCGGCCAGTGGACGTGGACGGCCGAATCGTCGATGTCGCCAACGCTTGTCGAGTTGGTCGAATTGCAGATCGGCGCAGTCCCCGGCGATGTTCGTGAGGTCGTCGACCTGGTGGCCGTTGCCGAACCCCTGGATCGGTTCTGCCTGGCGGTGCTGGCCGAACAGAGTTCGATCGAGGCAGCCGAGGAGCGCGGACTGATCAAGGTGGCGCCCGGGGCCGACCTGGTCTACGTCGGTCATCCGCTCTACGGCGAAGTTCGGCTCAGTCAGTGTGGCCCGTTGCGGCTGCGCCGGCTGCGCGGTGACATCGCGAAGGCCATGGCACGCCTACCCGACGCCAGCCGGGCAGATCCTCTTCGGCTAGGGCTGTTGTGGCTCGAATCGGATCTGACTCCCGATCCGCGTGTGCTGTCTTGGGCCGCCGCGGTCGCCCGTTCGCGGCTCGACCTGGCACTCGCCGAACGCCTCGCCGCCGGCGCTGTCGAGGTCAGCGCAGACCCCCAGTACAAGATGCTGCTCGCGTACGTGCTGTTCCTGCGCGAAAAGGGAACCGAAACAGAACAACTCCTCGGCGCGATCGAACCTGACGCACTGCCCGCCACCGGTTTCGTCGGCCCGGCGGTCCTGCGGGCGGCCAACCTGCTCTGGGTACTGCGTCGCCCTGAACACGCCATGAAGGTCATCGACGACGCGATCCTGGCGAATGAGACCGCTCCCGACGACCACCTCCGTACCTTCCGCGCGGTCCAACTGGTCCTGGCCGGCCAACCCGCCGAAGCTCTCGACACGATGGCGACCGTAAACCCCCAGCATCTCGACCATTTCGGCGCGATCATGGGCCTCTGCGCCCAGACCATCGCGTTGGGCGACCTGGGACAGCCGCAACAAGCCGCCGAGAAGGCGACCGCCGGCTATGCCACGCTTCACGAATCACCCCAGGCGGGCTTCGGAGGCACAGGTCTGGCCGAATTCCATGCCTACGCATTGCTGGCTGCCGGGTTCATCGCGGAGGCGACGGCCGTCGCCGAGGAGCGGCATCGACTGTGCGCCGAACTGTCTGGCATAACCAGCTCCATGGCGACCGCCACGGTGGGTATGACCGCACTGGCCAAGGGCGATCTGCCCACTGCGGTGCGCTGCCTCGATTCGGCCGGCGCCGGAATTGGCGGATACGGTGAAATCAGTGGGATCTTTTATCGGTTCAAGATCCTGCGCACCGAGGCCTTGGCCCGTTCCGGGCAGGTTGATGCCGCGATAGCGGCCATGAAAGCCACTCGTGACAGTCGACATCCGGCCTACGCCTATGTCGAGTCCGGCTACCTGCTCGCGTCGGCATGGGTGGAGGCGGTCCGTGGCCGGGCCGGCGAGTCACGCAAGATCGCAGCGCATGCCGCGGAATTCGCCCGCAGGCACGGCCAGCCGGCGCGCGAGGTCATCTGCCTGCAGACCGCTGCTCACCTGGGCGACATCACCTGCGCCGACCGACTCGCCGAATTGGCGCAATCGGTCGAAGGGCCCCGGGCTGCCGTCGCCGCCCGGTACGCACGCGCGCTGGCTGACGACGACAGTGCCGCACTAGAACTCGCATCGCGAGACTTCGAGACAATGGGTGACATGCTGGCCGGTGCTGACGCGGCGGCCCAAGCCGCGTCGAGCTACCGCCGCGCCGGTCTGCGCGGCAGCGCACTTTCCGCCAGCGCCCGCGCCGGCCACCTTGCCCAGGAGTGCGGGGGCGCTGTCAGCCCAGCGCTGACCGCCGCCAAGATCTCGCTTCCGCTGACCGCGCGACAACGTGAGATCGCGCTTCTCGTGTCGCAGGGAATGTCGAACCGTGATATCGCCGAGGCGATGTCGCTTTCGGTGCGGACCGTGGAAGGTCACATCTACCGGGCGGCCGTGAAGGCCGGCGTCGCGACGAGAGCCGAATTATCCACGGCTATCAGCGACTTCACGTAGCGACACAAGCGCCGAGACCGGCCAAACATGGCGGTATGCCACGTCGCGGCTGCCATCGCGCCCTCGCGTAGTTGTTGCGTCGGGGCCGCAAACCACAGGTAGTTGGTCGTGACGGGCAAGCGAGATTCGGGTAGTCCGGCTCGGATACCGCTCATTGTCGCGGCAGCGACAGTGAGTCGGAAGAGCGTCGGGCGCGTCGCAGAGATCAGACAGCGGAGGAGCGAGGGCAATCGTGAACGCTTGCGTGGACAGGTGTCCGAGCCGGGGCCAGCTCCGGCATTTCGGAGGTGCCCGCGCACTGCGGATGCTCGGCATCGTCGCCGTCGCGGCCTTGTCGATTGCCGGCTGTCAGAGCCAGGGACCGCAGCCGACGCCGCCTACGGTCACGATTACAGTGCCCGCGGCGACGACCGCACCGCCCGCGGTGACCAGTCAGCCGCTCCCGTCGGCGAGCGCGAATCCCGCACCTGCGCCGCGCCCGACTGCGTCCCCGACCAGATCCGTGGCGCCAAGCCAGCGGACGGCCTCCACACCAGCACCGACGACGGCCGCCGTGCCGCCTGTCCAGCCGACGGTCGGCCGAGTCCCCTCGGAAAACGACCCGCCCGGCACCTGGGACTTCGGCCAGTGCGAGGGGCACGAAGTGTGCCCCGGTGACAATCCGGCGCCCGCCGATGAGCTGCCCACCGACCCGGGGCAGGGAAATCCCGGACCGGGTGTCGAGGGCGCCGCCGGATGATGACGGCGGCTCGTCGGCGTCACTGCAGTTTCTCCAGCTCGATCGCCAGCTTCCGGTGCGCGATCTCGAGAACGCTCGCCAGTCCTTCGGGTTCGATTCGCAGGTAATCGCAGATCACCTCGTCTGCCGCGCCGGCGCGGGACAGGCGCAGTGCCAACGAATGCGCTTCGGGAAGCTGCCGCAACGCGGCCTCATAGCGGCGCTCGGCGTCGTCAACTGTCATCACGTCTGCCCTCGCTCGTCGAAGACCCCGGACAACTGCCCTAGGTGGACAGAATCCCAACCCGGACAACACTGTTGGGGCCACATTCATCGTGACTCGCAAGGTGCCGCCCGACAGCCGTGCTCGACTACCTGAAACCAGTGGCCGCCCGACACCGGACTACGCGCGACCCGGATGGCAATACGCGTGCGCCGTCGTCGTGCAATCCCGGAGCGGGTCCACGGCTCCGATCAGGCGTCACGCTTGTTCAACACCACAACGGACGCGACGAACACGACCGCAACCAGGGCCACGAAGTAGAGCAGCGAACCCGTTTCACCCCACGGGATGGCATAGGTCGGGAACAGCCATTCCACGTCGAGGAAGCGGAACATGTTGGCGAACGGCAGCCACGGGCCGAGCTGCACACCCGTGGATGGCAGGTTGCCCAGTAGCGGCTCCGCGACCAGCGGCCACAACAACAGCACCGCAACGGCACCGGCCGTGAAGCGCACCAGTGCACCGACGGCGACCCCGAGCACCGCGGCGAGCGCGGCGTAGAGCGCAAAGCCTCCCGCCACCGACCAGGTCGCCGAATTGGCCGGCGACAGTTGTGCGCCCGCAACCGGTTCGGCGAACAATCGGGCCACCAGGATCGACGCCAGCACCATCACCACCGCACACACCGACGAAAATGCCGCCGCGACAATCGCCTTCGCGACCAATATCCAGGTCCGGTTGGGTGTCGCCAGCAACGTGGTGCGGATCAGCCCGGTGCGGTACTCGCCCGTCACCGTCATCGACGCCAAGATCATCAGCACCGGCACGCCGAACACCGCCACCCCCAGCGCGGCCTTGCCCGGCGCCAGCGGGGTGTGACCGTAGGAAGTCCAACCCTGCAGGGCGGCCACCCCCAGGCTCAGCGCGGCCACACCCAGTATCGACCACAGCGGCGAGCGCGTGGTGGACAGTTTGATGCGTTCGGCGTCGAGCGCCGCGAACGCGCTCACGGCTTGCCCGCCCGATAGTCGACGGCGTCGTCGGTGAGTTTCAGATACGCCTCCTCCAACGAAGCCGCCTGCGTGCTCAATTCGTGCAACACGATCGAATTGCGGGCCGCCAGTTCCCCGATCACCTCGATGGCCGCACCGCACACCGTGAGCGCGTCGGCATCCACGTCCGTCTGCAGCCCGGCGTCGGCGAGTACTTCGGCCAGGGTGTCCAACTGCGGGCTGCGCACCCGCACGGTGTTGCCCGACCCGCTGACGAATTCCACGACCGTCGTCGACGCGATCAGCTTGCCCTGGCCGATCACCACCAACCGATCTGCGGTGTGGGACATTTCGGCCAGCATATGGCTGGACACGAACACCGTGCGGCCCTCGGCGGCCAGGCTACGCATCAGGCAGCGCACCCAGTGGATGCCTTCGGGATCCAGACCGTTGACGGGCTCGTCGAACAACAGCACCGGCGGATCCCCGAGCAATGCGGCGGCAATGCCGAGCCGCTGACTCATGCCCAGCGACAGCGTCCCCGCGATCCGATCGCCTACCGCGTCCAACCCGACGGCTTCGAGCACCTCGTCGACGCGGGTGGCCGGGATCCGATTGGCGGCGGCAATCCAGCGCAGGTGGTTGCGGGCACTGCGGTTGGGGTGGACCTGACGCGCGTCGAGCAACGCACCGACAGTCCGCAGCGGATCGCGCAGCTCGCGATACGGCTTGCCGTCGATGACGGCCGTGCCGGCATTCGGACGGTCGAGGCCGAGGATCAGCCGCATGGTGGTGGTCTTGCCTGCGCCGTTGGGCCCGAGGAACCCGGTGACCACGCCCGCTTCGACGGTGAACGTCAGGTCGTCGACGGCACGTTGGGTTCCGTAGAGTTTGGTCAGCCCGGCGAGTTCGATCATCGCCGTCCAGTATCCCTACCGCCGTGTGCGACCGTCATCAGCCACACCTTCGCGAGTGTGAATCTCCTGCGAGAAAACTGTCTTGGATTCGCAGAGGATTCACACTCGCGGAACTCCGGCGGCCGAGATCCGCTTGATGATGTCTGCCTCGCCATCCATGCAGGTGACCCGGATATGGGTCCATCCCATGCGCGTCACCGTCTCTGCCTTATGGATATCCCGATTGAAGCGGCGGCGATCTGTTCGATGCTGCTCACCCTCGTAGTCTGCGGCGACCTTGACGTCTTCCCAGGCCATGTCGAAAACCCCTACCAGCACCCCATATTCGTCATGGACGGGTACCTGGGTACGCGGTCTCGGAAATCCGGCTCGGCCTGCGAGTAGCCGCAGCCAGGTTTCGCGCGGCGACTCTGCGCCGGCGTCGACGAGGCCCAGTGCTGTTCGCGCGTTCTTGATCCCTCTACGTCCGCGGTATCGGTCGACGAGCAACTCCACATCGGCCCGCTTCACGTGTGTCGCGTTGGCGAGAGCGTCGATCAGCTCCACGGCCTGGTCGACGGGATACCGACAGGCCAGGTCGAGTACCGTGCGAGCCGGCGTGGTCACCCGCATGCCGCCCACGATTGTGATCTCGTCATCCTCGAAACGATCGCACCGAGTGCGTATCCCCTTGGGCGGGCGACGATTGTCACAGATCAACTCGGCTGGCTGCCGTGCGTCCAGCCATTTCGATCCGAGCAGCGCTGCGGCCGACCGTCCTGCGACCACTGCCCGGCGCTCCGACCACAACCATGCAGCCTTTGCCCTCGACTTGGCGGTGAGTACGGTGTCGCGGCCCACATAGATACCCGGATAGATCGCCGCGCATCTGGTGCGTAGCTGATACGCCGTCAACTTGCCCGACGCGATGGCTTCCGTCCCTATGAATGGCTCCCCCATGCAGGGAGTGTGCCGAGCGCCACCGACACCTTCGCGAGTGTGAATCCCCTGCGAGAAAATTGCCTGGATTCACAGAGGATTCACGCTCGCGGAACTCGTCGCGGCGACCGATTACAGCGAAGGGCTCGACGCCTGCGCCCAGAAGCGTTTCGGGATGCGACCGGCCTGGCGGGCCAGGTAGCCGGCGGTGACGGCCGCCGACATGGCCGCGGCCATGGTGGGCGGATCGGATGCCCGGGTGACGGCGGTGGCCAGCAGGACTGCGTCGCAACCCAGCTCCATGGCCAGGGCGGCATCGCTCGCGGTCCCGATGCCGGCATCCAAGACCACCGGTACACCGGCCTGCGCGACGATCATCTCGATGTTGTGCGGGTTGGAGATTCCCAGCCCGGTGCCGATCGGCGCGCCCAGCGGCATCACCGCGGCGCATCCGGTGTCCTCCAACCGGCGCGCCAGCACCGGATCGTCGTTCGTGTAGGGCATCACGATGAACCCGTCGTCGACCAATTGCTCAGCGGCCTTGACCAGTTCGATGGCATCGGGCAGCAGCGTGCGGTCGTCGGCGATGACCTCGAGCTTGACCAGGTCGGTGCCCAGCGCCTCGCGGGCCAGCTGCGCGGTCAGTACCGCCTCGGCCGCGCCGCGACAGCCGGCGGTGTTGGGCAGCGCCGCAATCCCGAGCCGGTTGAGCAGATCCAGCACACCGGTTCCGCCCGAAGCGTCGATCCGGCGCATCGCCACCGTGGTCAGCTCGGTGCCGGAGGCCACCAGAGCCTCTTCCAGCACGGCGAGGTTGGGTGCCCCGCCGGTGCCCATGATGAGCCGCGACCCGAACTCGTGGCCGCCGATTTTCAACACGGAATCAGCCACCTTGCACCGCCGTGACCACCTCGACGCGGGCGCCGTCGGCCAGCGCGCGGTCCCACTCCGAGCGCGGTATCACCGACCAGTCCAGTGCCACCGCGATGCCCTTGTCCGGAAAGCCCCGGGTCTGGAGCAACCCCGCGACGGTGGTCTGTTCGGCCACCTCGATGGTTTCGTCGTTGACCGTTATGGTGATCATTTCGCTCCCACGCTCACCTCGAGCTCAGCCGCGATCCGCTCAGCGGTCCACGGCGCCAACAGAAATCCATTGCGGCCATGCCCTGCCGCCACCAGCGTGCGGTCGTCGAGCCGTTCGACGACGGGCAATCCGTCGGGGGTCATCGGCCGCAGCCCGGCCGCGGTCTCGGCCAGCTCGTATTCACCGAGCGCCGGCATCACCGCGCAGGCGTCGTCGAGCAGGTCGCGCACCCCGGTGACCACGGGCGCGGTGTCGCGGCCGTGCTCGTACTGGGTGGCACCCACGACGACACCGTCGACGCGTGGCACCAGATACACCGGACGGCCATGCACACGGGCCCGGACCACCCGGCGCGGCACCGGCATGCAGCCGCTGCGCCACCTCAGCCGCAACACCTCGCCCTTGACGGGCCGCACCGGCAGTCCCGGCCACAGCCGCGGCGCGTCGATGCCGTTGGCGATGACGCGCTGCTCGGCGTCGACCTCGTCGAGCGAGTCCACCGCAGGCGCCCACTGCACGCCCAGCCGCCGGCAGTGCGCGGTCAAGCCCTCGACCACCGCGCGGTTGTCCACCGCCAGCTCGGTCGTCGCCAGGAAGCCGTGCCGGATGCCTTGGGCCAGCAACGGTTCCACGTCGCGGGCGGCCGAGGTCAGCTCGACCGGATGCCCTTGGGCGGCCAACCATTCGGCGACGGTCCGCAAATCGGCGACGTCGGCGCGGTCGACGGCGACCACCAGAGATTCCCGCGCCGTGACCACCTCGGGCGGCAACCCATCCACGAAGCTCGAATGCCACAACCGCAGCGATTCCAGGCCGATCTGCAGCAGCCGCTCCTCGCCGGGCCAACCCTCGCTGTGCGGCGCAATCATGCCGCCGGCCACCCAGGATGCGCCACGCTCGGTGCTGGCGTGCAGCGTCACCGACCAGCCGTCGAGGGCCGCCCGGCGGGCGACGGACAGCCCGATGACGCCGCCGCCGACGACGGCTAGTGCTGGACCCATTTCTCCTCCCTACACCGGCATGACCCGGATCAGGTGTGACGGTAAGGGCTGGTACGTATGCCCACTCTCAGCCCCGTTCCCGGGACTCCCGTGTTGCCAGTTCACCTTACTCGGCACGCAGGCACTACCGTCGCGGTGTGCAAGAACCCACGGACCGCCTCGCCGACGCCGCGCTGTACCTGTGCACCGACGCCCGCCGCGAGCGCGGTGATCTCGCCGAATTCGCCGACGCCGCACTGGCCGGCGGAGTGGATCTGATCCAGCTACGCGACAAGGGCTCCGCCGGGGAACGACAGTTCGGCCCGTTGGAGGCGCGCCAGGAGCTCGACGCATTGGAGGTGCTGGCCGACGCGGCCCGCCGGCACGGCGCACTGCTCGCCGTCAACGATCGCGCCGACATCGCGCTCGCAGCCCGGGCCGATGTGCTGCACCTGGGCCAGGACGATCTGCCGCTGCCGATCGCACGCGGCATCATCGGGTCGCGTCCGGTGATCGGCCGTTCCACGCACGACGCCGAGCAGGTGGCCGCGGCAATCGACGAACCCGTCGACTACTTCTGTGTCGGACCGTGCTGGCCGACCCCGACCAAACCGGGACGTCCGGCCCCCGGGCTCGAGTTGATACGGAAAACAGCGGCGCTGAACCCGGCCAAGCCGTGGTTCGCGATCGGCGGCATCGACATGCAGCGGCTGCCCGAGGTGCTGGCGGCAGGCGCCCGCCGGGTCGTGGTGGTCCGGGCCATCACCGCGGCCGACGACCCTCGAGCCGCCGCCGCGGAGCTGAAATCCGCTCTTACTGAGAGTCGATGACCAGCAGCGGGATGGTCGCGGTGACCTCCCGCAGCCGCTGCCAACTGGCCGCGAAACCGGGATGCAACGGCAGCTCGGCCACCTGAGCCTCGGCCACCCAGCGCAGCTCGGAACTCTCCCGGTTCGGGATGGTCTCCAACGGTTCGGACGCGTCGGCGATCACGGTGGTGTAGGTCCAGCTGGTGCCGCCGGCGCCGGCCACCTCGGCCGTCACGACGGTGGTCCGAACGATCAGTTGGGCGCCGGACAGGCCGGTCTCCTCGTGTGCCTCGCGTACCGCGGCCTGCTCGGCGGACTCATGACTGTCACGGGCTCCGCCGGGCAGCGCCCACGTCCCACCCTGGTGACTCCACGGGGCGCGGTGCTGCAGCAACACCGCGGCCGAACCGTCCGGCCAGGGCGCGCGCAGCAGCAGCCCGGCCGCGCCGTGACGGCCCCAGAACCGGGCGCCGTCGTCGGACACCACCCAGCCGTCCCCGTCGCCTCGCACCCGTACAGGATAGGTAACGTGGCCGGATTCGACGGTTGTCGATCCCGGGCGAGCCCTCCCCCGACCTCTTAGAATTCTTTTATAGAGTTGGCACAGCCGTACGACAGCCGGAAAGGTCCGCGCGCAGGTGACTGTGGAGTTGGCACATCCGTCGACCGAGCCGCTCGCGTCCCGGTCGCCGACGACACCTGCCCATCCGCGCTGGTGGTTCCTGTGGACGACGCCGGGACGCATCCTGACCATCGGGCTGGTGCTGGCAGCTCTCGTCATCGCGAGCGCCGTCGCCACCTCGACGACCATCAACCACCGCCAGCAGGCGCTGGCCATGGTGCTCGACCACACCGAACCGCTGGCGTTCGCCGCCGGACAGCTTTACACCACGCTGTCGGTGGCCGATGCCGCCGCGGCTACCGCGTTCATCTCCGGCACGGAGCCGCGCGACGTCCGGCAGCGCTATGAACAAGCGATCACCGACGCGTCTGTCGCGGTCACCCGGGCCTCGAGCGGCCTCACCGACGAACCGCTGGTCCAGCTGCTGGGCCGCATCAACGCCCGGCTCGCCGTGTACACCGGACTGGTGGAGACCGCCCGCACGAACAACCGGGCGGGCAATCCGGTCGGGTCGTCGTACCTCTCGGAGGCCTCGGCGCTGATGCAGTCTCAGATCCTGCCCGACGCCCAGCGGCTCTACGAGCAGACCTCGGCCCGGGTGGACGCCGAGACCACGGCCTCGACCCGGATCCCGGCGCCGGTGGTGCTGGTGGTGCTGGCGACGTTGATGTTCGGGGCGTTCGCCAACCGCTGGCTGGCACGGCGTACGCGGCGCCGGGTCAATGTCGGGTTCGTCGCGGGCGGGCTGGCCGTGCTGATCATGCTGATCTGGGTATTGACGGCGCTGGTGATCTCCACATCGGACAGCCGCAACGCAAAAGACACCGCCGCCGATTCCCTCAAGACCGTGACCAACCTCGCCATCACCGCGCAGCAGGCCCGCGCCGACGAAACCCTGGCGCTGATCCGCCGCGGCGACGAGAGCCTGCGCAAGCAGTCCTACTACCAGCGCATCGACACGATGGAACAGCAACTGGCGGCCTACCTGGGCCGGGACAACGGCGTGGACAAGACCGATCTGGCCGACGCCGACCAGCTGCTGACCCGCTGGCGCGCCGCCGACGATCGGATCAACGCCTACATCGCCGTCGGCAATTACCAGGCCGCCACCCAGGTGGCGCTCGGCACCAGCGAGGACGATTCGACCCCGGCTTTCGACAAGCTCGACGAGGCGTTGTCAAAGGGCATCCAGCAGAGCCGCAACCAGTTGCGCAACGACATCGTCAGCGCCCGCCGCGTGCTCTCCGGCGCGACCGTCGGCGCCGCGGTGTTGAGCGTGGCCGCCGCGGTGGCGGTGGCGTTGGGCCTGTGGCCACGACTCAGTGAGTATCGGTGAGAGCAATGAGGAAAGTTCTGATCCTGCTCGCGACGATGTTGATGGTGGCCGGCTGCAGCCAGACCGCGCCCGCCCTGACCGTCCCGGCACTCACCTTGGCGCCGCCCACGCCGGCCGGCATGGAGGAACTGACGCCGCAGCCGGTGCAGGTGCCTGCCCCTGATACCGACGAGTGTGACCGCACCGCGAGCCTGCGACCCTTCAACAACAAGGCCGATGCCGACGCCGCGGTTGCCGACATCCGTAACCGGGGCCGCCTTGTCGTCGGGCTCGACATCGGCAGCAACCTGTTCTCTTTCCGTGACCCGATCACCGGTGAGATCACCGGATTCGACGTCGACATCGCCGGCGAGGTGGCCCGCGACATCTTCGGCACCCCGGCACAGGTCGAGTATCGGATCCTGTCGTCGGCCGACCGCATCGCCGCGCTGCAGAACAAGAAGGTCGACATCGTCGTCAAGACCATGACCATCACCTGCGAGCGCCGCAAGCAGGTCAACTTCTCGACGGTGTATCTGATGGCCAACCAGCGCATCCTGGCTCCGCGCGACTCGGCCATCTCGCAAGCCTCGGACCTGTCCGGTAAGCGCGTGTGCGTGGTCGACGGCACGACGTCGCTCAAACGCATCCAGCAGATCAGCCCGGCGCCGATCATCGTCTCGGTGGTGACGTGGGCCGACTGCCTGGTGGCGTTGCAGCAGCGCCAGGCAGACGCGGTCAGTACCGACGACTCGATCCTGGCCGGCCTGGTGGCCCAGGACCCGTATCTGCACATCGTCGGCCCCAGCATGAACCAGGAGCCCTACGGAATCGGGGTGAACCTGGACAACACCGGCCTGGTGCGCTTCGTCAACGGCACGCTGGAACGTATCCGGCGCGACGGTACGTGGAACACGTTGTACCGCAAGTGGTTGACGGTGCTGGGCCCGGCGCCCTCCCCTCCCGTCGCGAGGTACATCGACTGATGACACAGCCACCTGAAATCCCCGAGGAACCCGACGAGGATCCAGGTACCCAACCGGCCACTCTCGAAGACCTCGACATGGATTCGCGGTCAACGGTGCGGCCCATGGCCACCCAAGCGGTGTTCCGGCCGGATTTCGACGATGAGGAACACGGCAAGTCTTCCCTTTTCGGCGACACCGAGGCATACGACCACGCGACCATGCCGACGCGCATCGTTTCGCCGATCCGTCGGCTGGGTGGCGGTCTGGTGGAAATGCCGCGGGTGCCCGAGCGAGATCCTTTGAGCGCGTTGATGACCAACCCCGTGGTGGCGGAATCGAAGCGGTTCTGCTGGAACTGTGGTAAGCCAGTCGGCCGATCCTCGCCCAACGGCCGGGCTCTGTCGGAGGGGTGGTGCCCGAACTGCGGCAGCGCGTATTCCTTTCTGCCGCAACTGTCCCCCGACGACATAGTCGCCGACCAGTACGAGATCAAGGGGTGCATCGCCCACGGCGGCCTGGGCTGGGTGTATCTGGCGTTCGACCACAACGTCAACGAACGGCCGGTCGTGTTGAAGGGCCTGGTGCATTCCGGCGACGCCGAGGCGCAGGCCATCGCGATGGCCGAGCGCCAGTTCCTGGCAGAGGTGACGCATCCGGGGATCGTCAAGATCTACAACTTCGTCGAACACGATGACAAGCACGGCAATCCAGTCGGCTACATCGTCATGGAATACGTCGGAGGGACATCGCTCAAGCAGGCCAAGGGCACCAGGCTGCCGGTCGCCGAGGCGATCGGCTACATGATGGAGATCCTGCCCGCACTGGGCTACCTGCACTCCATCGGATTGGCCTACAACGACCTCAAGCCCGAGAACATCATGATCACCGAGGAACAGCTCAAGCTGATCGACCTCGGCGCGGTGTCGCGGCTCAATTCCTACGGATACCTGTACGGCACACCGGGTTACCAGGCCCCCGAGATCGTGCGCACCGGGCCGACCGTGGCCACCGACATCTACACGGTGGGCCGGACCCTGGCCGCACTGACGCTGAACCTGCGTACCCGCAAGGGCCGCTATGTCGACGGGCTGCCGTCCGACGATCCGGTGCTCACCAAGTACGACTCGTTCGGGCGACTGCTGCGCCGGGCCATCGATCCCGATCCCCGGCGGCGCTTCGCCACCGCCGAGGAGATGTCGTCACAGCTGCTCGGCGTGCTGCGCGAGGTGGTGGCCACCGATAGCGGGCTGCCGCGCCCGGGCCTGTCGACGGTGTTCAGCCCGTCACGCTCGACGTTCGGGGTGGATCTGCTCGTCGCACACACCGACGTGTACGTCGACGGCCAGGTGCACTCGGAAAAGCTGACCGCACAAGAGATCATCCGGGCGCTGCCGGTGCCGCTGGTCGACCGCACCGATGTGGGCGCGCCGGTGCTGGTGGCCAGTGTGCTGAGCCAGCCGGTGCACACCCTCGACCAGCTGCGCGCCGCACGTCACGGCGCGCTCGACGCCGAGGGCATCGACCTGTCCGAATCGGTCGAGTTGCCGCTGATGGAGGCCCGCGCGCTACTCGATCTGGGTGACGTGGCCAAGGCCACCCGCAAGCTCGACGATCTGTCCACCCGCGTCGGCTGGAACTGGCGTCTGATCTGGTTCCGCGCGGTCGCCGAGATGTTGTCCGCCGACTATGACTCGGCGACAAAGCATTTCACCGAGGTGCTGGACACCCTGCCCGGCGAGCTGGCACCCAAGCTGGCGCTGGCCGCGACGGCCGAGCTGGCCGGTACAGCCGACGAGCTGACCTTCTACAAGACGGTATGGGGCACCGACAACGGCGTCCTCTCCGCGGGCTTCGGTCTGGCCCGGGCCCAGTCGGTCAGCGGGGATCGCGACGGAGCGGTGCGAACACTCGACGAAGTGCCGCCCACCTCACGGCATTTCGCCGCGGCCCGGCTCACGAGCGCGGTCACGCTGCTCTCCGGGCGATCGACCAGTGAAATCACCGAGCAGAACATCCGCGACGCGGCTCGACGGGTGGAGGCACTGCCCGACACCGAGCCTCGCGTGCTGCAGATCCGGGCGCTGGTGCTGGGTACCGCGATGGACTGGCTGGCCGACAACACCGCCAGCAGCAACCACATCCTGGGCTTCCCGTTCACCGAACACGGACTCAAGCTCGGCGTCGAGGCATCGCTACGGGCGCTCGCGCGGATAGCCCCGACCCAGTCCCATCGTTATGCCCTGGTGGATCTGGCCAACAGCGTCCGGCCGATGAGCACGTTCTGAACTGACCCGACACCCGTGGTCGGAGCCGGCTGTCGCCCGCTGGGATTTTTGTAATCACCTGTCACATCAGTCACTGTTCGCAGACCATGTACGTTGTGCCCGGCTGTTAGCGACAAAGTCGCGGAAACCGTCTCAGCTGCAACGCTGTTCACTGCGACACCGCGGTGCGAATCTCATCAGAACCGGCAGTAACGGCAGCCACATCAACACCGAAATATGCTGCGCCCGACTGCTATCGACTTTGTCGCTCGCAGCGCGGGCACGTAACCAGTGAGGCTGAATCGTTCTTGTGGTGCCTGCGTGGAGCGTGAGACTGACTCACGCGGTACGGGCGATACCAGCGATATTGGTGTGGCGATTTCCGCGACTTTGTCGCCAACAGGCGGGCAACTCGAGCCCCCTTTCCGGAGCCGAGACGGCTGTGACTGATGTGACTCCGTCGAGAACCGCCCGCCGCTACCCGTCCATCGCTAGGCGGATCGGACCACCTGGGCACAGGCGCGGGCGATGGCCAGTTCCTCGTCGGTCGGAATCACCAGCACGGTGATCGGTGACGACAGTGCCGAGATGCGCCGAGCATCCCGTGCCGGGCTCTCGTTCAGTTCAGGGTCGAGTTCGATGCCCAGCGTTGCCAATCCGCTCAACGCGTCCCGCCGCACGGCCGCGTCGTTCTCCCCGACGCCTGCGGTGAAGCTGATGATGTCGGTGGTTCCCAGCACCGCCAGGTAGGCCCCGACATACTTGCGCAACCGGTGGATGTACACTTCGTAGGCCAATTGCGCTGCACTGTCACCGGTTTCGATCAGCTGATGCAACTTACGGAAGTCGTTCTGACCGCTGAGGCCCAGGAGACCGGACCGGCGGTTGAGCATGGTGTCGATATCCTCGATGCTCATATCCGCCGTCCGGCACAGGTAACCGACAATGCCCGGATCGATGTCGCCGCTGCGCGTGCCCATCACGAGCCCCTCCAGCGGTGTGAGCCCCATGGAGGTGTCGACCGCGCGGCCACCACTGACCGCCGACGCCGACGCACCGTTACCGAGATGCAGCACAATCTGGTTCACCGAGCCGTAGGGCCGTCCCACGAACTCGGCGGCCTGTCGGCTCACATATTCGTGCGATGTGCCGTGGAACCCGTAGCGCCGGATATGCCAGCGCTCGGCGACCTCGCGCTCGATGGCGTAGGTCGCCGCGGCGGCAGGCAGATCGTGGAAGAACGCGGTGTCGAACACGGCGATGTGCGGCACGTCGGGCAGGATGCGCCGGGCCACCTCGATACCGACCACGGCCGGCGGATTGTGCAGCGGCGCAAGAGGAGCCAGTTCCTCGAGCTTGGACATCATCGCGTCGTCGATCACGGCGGGTCGGTAGAACGCCTTGCCGCCGTGCACCACCCGATGCCCGACCGCCACCAGCGCGAGATCGTCGAGGTTCAACCCCGCCTCGCCAAACAGCTCGAACGCCAGCCGCAGCGCCGCATCGTGATCGGCGACCCGGCCTTCCCGATGCAATGTGCGGTCGCCGACCGTCAACGTGGCGCTCGACGAGTCCTCACCGATACGCTCCACGATTCCGTCCGCAAGCTGCTGCCCTGAATCGGGTTGGATGAGCTGGTATTTCACTGACGACGAGCCGGAGTTGATCACGAGCACCGTGCACGTCATAAGTCCCCTTGCGCCTGGATCGCCGTGATCGCGACCGTGTTGACAATGTCCTCGACCAGCGCACCCCGCGAGAGGTCGTTGACGGGCTTGTTCAGGCCTTGCAGCACCGGGCCGATCGCGATGGCACCTGCCGATCGCTGCACTGCCTTGTAGGTGTTGTTGCCGGTATTGAGGTCCGGGAAGATCAGCACCGTGGCCCGTCCGGCCACCGGGGAGTCCGGCATCTTGGTGATCGCCACCGACGGCTCCACGGCGGCGTCGTACTGGATCGGCCCCTCGACCAGCAGGTCCGGTTCGCGTTGGCGCACCAATTCCGTTGCTGCCCTGACCTTGTCGACATCAGCGCCGACACCCGAGGTTCCCGTCGAATACGACAGCATGGCCACGCGCGGCTCGATGCCGAACTGCGCAGCGGTGCGGGCCGACGAGATCGCGATGTCGGCCAGCTGTTCGGAGGTGGGATCCGGCACGATCGCGCAGTCGCCGTAGGCCAACACCCTGTCGGCTAGGCACATGAGGAAGATGCTGGACACCGTCGAGATGCCGGGCGCGGTGCGGATGATCTCGAACGCCGGCCGCACGGTGTGCGCGGTGGTGTGCGCCGCGCCCGAGACCATGCCGTCCACCATGTCGTTGTGCACCAGCATGGTGCCGAAATACGAGACGTCGTGGATGGTTTCGCGGGCCTGTTCGAAGGTGATGCCTTTCTTGCGGCGCAGTTCGGCGTACTGCTCGGCGAAGCGATCGCACAGCTCGCTGGTGCGCGGATCGAGGACGAGCGCCGCATCGATGTTCACGCCGAGTTCAGCTGCCCGGGACCGGATCTGGCTTTCCTCACCGAGGATGGTCAGATCGGCCACGCCGCGCCGCAGCAGCCGGCCCGCGGCCTTGAGGATGCGGTCGTCGGTGCCCTCGGGCAGCACGATGCGCTTGCGGTCGGAGCGGGCCCGGTCGAGCAGCTGATAGGTGAACATCTGCGGCGTGGTCACCGTGGGGATCGGGATGGTCAGCTGCGCCAGCAGATCGTTGACGTCGACGTAGCGGTCCATCAGGGCCAGCGCGGTGTCGATCTTGCGCTGCGACTTCGCGGTCACCCGGCCACGCGCGCCGGCCACGCGGCTGGCGGTCTCGAACGTGCCGTACTTGGTGGTCACGATCGGCAGCCGCAGCCCCAGTCCCTCCACCAACGACGCGATGGCCGGATGCAGATCAAGTCCGCCGTTGAGGATGATGCAGGACAGCGACGGGAAGCCTTCGGCGGCATGGGCACTCACCACGGCCAACACCACGTCGGACCGATCGCCCGGTGTCACCACCGCGACACCCTCGGTCAGCCGCTCCAACACATGCTCTGCCGTCATACCCGCAACGAGCACGCCCATCACCTCGCGGGACAGCAGCTGCGGGTCGCCGGCGATCACCGTACCGTCCACCGCCACCTGCAGTTCGGCCACCGACGGTGCGACGAGCAGAGGCTCCTCCGGCAATACATAGGCCGGGGTGCCCAACGGTTTGAGGGCCTCGGCCACCGCGGCCATCTGCGCCGGGTCGCACCGGTTGGCGACCACCGCCGCGGCGTGGGCGTGTTGGTGGTTCAACTCGGCCAGGCACACCTCGACGACGTGCGCGACCTCCTCGGGTGTGCGATCGGCGGCCTTGACGGCGAGCACCACCGGTGCACCCAGGTTCACCGCTATACGTGCGTTCATGCTGAGCTCGCTGGGGGTGGCGATGTCGGTGTAGTCGCTGCCGACTATCAGGACCGCGTCGCACCGGTTGGCGACGCGGTGGAAGCGGTCGACGATGTCGGTGATCGCAGCATCGGGATCCTCGTGCACCTGCTGGTAGTCGACCCCGACACAGTCTTCGTACGGCAATCCGGCCGTGGCGCCGGCCAGCAGTAGTTCGAGGATGTAGTCACGATCCTCGCCCAACCGCGCGATGGGCCGGAACACTCCCACCCGGGGCACGGTCGCGGCCAGCCGGTGCAGGATTCCGAGCGCAATCGTCGACTTACCGGTATCCCCTTCGGGCGACGCTACGTAGATCGCGGTCGCGGTGTTCCCATCCGGCACCGCTCCAGCATTCCTTGATCACGACACTTCCGCCAGCGCAACGGTGGCCGTCAGCCGAGCTTGCGCAGGCGCGGCTCCAAGTCGGTCTTGAACAGTTCGAGGAAGCGCCGCTGGTCGTGCCCGGGGGCGTGGAACACCAGATGATTGAGGCCGTAGCCCACATATTCAGCGACCTTGGCCACAGCCTCGTCAGGGTCGGACGCCACGATCCAGCGCTTGGCGACCTGTTCGATGGGCAGCGCGTCGGCGGCTTTCTCCATCTCGATCGGATCGCCGATGGAATGCTTCTGCTCGGCCGTCAGCGACAACGGGGCCCAGAACCGGGTGTTCTCCAACGCCAGCTTCGGGTCCGGATCGTAGGAGATCTTGATCTCGATCATCCGATCGATCGTCGCGACATCGCGGCCCGCGGCCGCCGCACCTTCTGCGACCGCGGGGATGAGCTTGTCCTTGTACAGCTCCTCACCCTTGCCCGAGGTGCAGATGAAGCCGTCGCCCGCACGTCCGGCGTACTTGGCGACCAGGGGACCACCGGCGGCGATGTACACCGGGACACCACCCTCTGGCACGTCGTAGATCGAGGCGCCTTTGAGCCGGTAGTACTCGCCGTCGAAATCGACGCGATCGCCCTGCCACAACTTCCGCATCAGCTTGACCGCTTCGCGCAGCCGCGCGAAGCGTTCCTTGAACTCGGGCCATTCACCGGCGTAGCCGGTCGCGATCTCGTTGAGCGCCTCACCCGTACCCACTCCGAGGAAAATCCGCTCCGGGTACAGACACGCCATCGTCGCGAAAGCCTGCGCGATCACCGCGGGGTTGTAGCGGAAGGTCGGCGTCAGCACCGACGTGCCCAGCATCAACCGTTCGGTACGTTCACCCACGGCCGTCATCCAGGCCAGCGAGAACGGCGCATGGCCGCCCTCATGGCGCCACGGCTGAAAATGATCGCTGACCGTCGCACTGTCCATCCCCGACGCCTCCGCGAGCACCCCCAGCTCAACCAGTTCCCGGGGCGCGAATTGCTCTGCAGAAGCCTTATAACCAAGTTTGAGTTCAGCCACGATTTGTTTCTACTCCAGTCCATAGACTCGCGGCATGGCAGCAGCTCTGAGCGCGATCACCGAGCACGTGCACATCGCACAAACCGACCTGGTCAACTGGACTTTGGTGATCGACGATGACAGTTTGCTGCTGATCGACGCCGGATATCCGGGCCAGCGTGACGACGTGCTGACCTCGGTGCGGCAGCTCGGCTTCGGCATCGACGACATCGCCGCGATCCTGCTGACCCACGCCCACATCGACCATTTCGGGTCGGCCATCTGGTTCGCGAAAACCCATGGCACACCGGTGTTCTGCCACACCGCCGAGGTCGGCCACGCCAAACGTGACTACCTTGAGCAGGCCTCGCCGACCGACGTCGCCAAGCACATCTGGCAGCCGCGCTGGCTCAAATGGACGACGGCGCTGATCGCCAACGGCGGGTTGGACCATTCGGGCATACCCAGCGCAGCGGCCCTCACGCCGGAGGTGGCAGCCGGGCTGCCCGGCACACCGGTGGCGGTCCCCACGCCCGGACACACCGGCGGACACTGCTCATTCATCGTCGACGGCGTCCTGGTCGGCGGGGACGCTCTGGTTACCGGGCACCCGCTGATAACGCGGCCCGGTCCGCAGCTGCTGCCCGCGCTGTTCAATCACGACGAGGCGGCTTGCCTGCGCAGCCTGGCGGTATTGGGCCGGCTCGACACCGATGTGCTGGTGCCGGGACACGGCCCGGTGTGGCGCGGACCGATCGCCGAGGCGGTGCAGGAGGCCCTCGCCCGACATGGTTGACCGGCACAGCTGACCCGTCGGCCCCTTCCAGTCAAAACTTGACACATGTAAAGTTTGCCGCCATGGACAACATCAGGGGCAAGACCATCGCGATCACAGGCGCTGCTCGCGGCATTGGTTACGCCACCGCCGCGGCACTGCTGGCCCGCGGTGCTCGCGTCGTGATCGGCGACCGAGACGTGGCGCTGCAGGAGTCGGCGGTCGTCGAGTTGACCAAGCTCGGCCGGGTCTCGGGCTATCCGCTCGACGTCACCGACCGGGAGTCTTTCGCCACCTTCCTCGACAAGGCCCGCACCGACGGCGGCGGCCACATCGACGTCCTGATCAACAACGCCGGCGTCATGCCGATCGGCCCGTTCCTCGAGCAGAGCGAGCAGTCGATCCGGTCGTCCATCGAGGTCAACGTGTACGGCGTACTCACCGGCTGCCGCCTCGCACTGCCGGACATGGTGAAGCGTCGCAGCGGCCACGTCATCAACATCGCCTCGCTGTCGGGCCTCATCCCGCTGCCGGGCCAGGTGGTCTACGTCGGCGCCAAGTACGCGGTCGTCGGCCTGTCCACCGCGCTCGCCGACGAGATGGCCCCGCACGGGGTCAACGTGTCGGTGGTCATGCCACCCTTCACCAACACCGAACTGATCGCCGGCACCAAATCCAGCGGGCCGATCAAGCCGGTCGAGCCCGAGGACATCGCCGCCGCGATCATCAAGACGCTCAACAAGCCCAAAACCCAGGTGTCGGTGCCGCCGCCGTTGCGTTTCACCGCTCAGGCCGCCCAGCTGCTGCCTCCCCGCGGGCGCCGCTGGCTCAACAAGGCGCTGGGCCTCGACACGGTGTTCCTGAACTACGACGCCGCCAAACGCAAGAGCTATGAGGACCGGGCACAGGCCGCCCAGGGCATCATCGAGGGCTGAGTTCACCGG
This sequence comes from Mycobacterium sp. 141, assembly GCF_000382405.1. Lineage (GTDB taxonomy): Bacteria > Actinomycetota > Actinomycetes > Mycobacteriales > Mycobacteriaceae > Mycobacterium. The sequence goes on along the minus strand of NZ_KB908257.1, from coordinate 128,519 downwards.
CGAGCAGGCATTGAGGTACCGGAAACGCGGCGTGTCGAGGACCGCCGCGTCTGCTCGCGCTAGAAGGGGAACTCCGGGACCGGGTCCCCGGCGCGATAGGCCTCGATGGCGTCGAGGTGCTCCACGAATTCGGCGTGGCCGAACTCGTAGCTGTCGGTGCGACCAACGAACACCACCCTGACGATCGCGCCATCCTCGGCCGCGTCGAGCCACAAGGACGTGACGGGCAGGCCGTCGTCCACCTCGGCACCGGACGGTTCGTAGAACCACGCCGCCACGTCGTCGTTGGAGGTTTCCTCGTCAAAAGCCCAGCCGCGCTCGGTGATTCGCTCATCGAACTCGACCAGGTCCGCCACAATGACCTCTTGGCCGGCTTCCTGCATCGCCGACAACTGCTCGACGACCTCGTGCGGGACCCAGCGCGACTCCTGGGTGGCCTGCCGCTTCTTGCGGCGGGCCTTCTTGGCGTCGGATGCGCGGGACACGCTCAGCTCAGGGCCTGGTCGAGGTCGGCGATCAGGTCTTCGGTGCCTTCCAGGCCGATGGAGATGCGCACCACGCCGTCGCCCAGGCCGATCGCCGCGCGGCCCTCGGGCCCCATGGCGCGGTGGGTCGTGGTGGCGGGGTGCGTGACGAGCGTCTTCGCGTCGCCCAGATTGTTGGAGATGTCGATGATGCGCAGCTTGTCGAGCATCTCGAAGGCCCGTTCCTTGCCGCCGTCAAGTTCGAAAGTCAGCACGGTGCCACCGCCCCGCATCTGGCGCCTTGCCAGGTCGTATTGCGGATGAGATTGCAGGAACGGGTATTTCACCCAGTTCACCCCGGCTTTGCCTTCCAGGAACTCTGCGACCGTCTGCGCCGAACGGTTGGAGTAGTCCACCCGGACGGCAAGAGTCTCAAGGCCTTTGAGCAGTATCCAGGCGTTGAACGCGCTGATCGCCGGGCCGGTGTGGCGCATCAGCTTCCGCACCGGGCCGTCGATGTAGTCCTTGTCGCCGAGGATCGCACCGCCCAGCACCCGGCCCTGACCATCAATGTGCTTGGTGCCCGAATACACCACGACATCGGCGCCCAACGGCATGCCCTGCTGCAGCAGAGGGGTGGCAAAAACGTTGTCCAGCACCACTTTTGCGCCGGCATCGTGCGCGAGTTCACACACCGCGGCGATGTCGACCAGGGATTGCATCGGGTTCGACGGCGTCTCGAAGAACACCGCCTGAGTCGGCACCGACAGCGCTTCCTCCCACTGGGAGAGATCTTCGCCGTCGACGAACACCGTCTCCACACCCCACCGGGGCAGGATCTCGTTACAGACCACGAAGCAGGACCCGAACAGGCTGCGGGCCGCAACCAGGCGGTCACCGGCGCCCAGTAGCGCAGCGAGCGAGGTGAACACCGCGGCCATGCCGGTGGCGGTGGCGAAGCACGCCGGAGCATCCTCGATGAGTCGCAACCGCTCCTCGAACATCGCGATGGTCGGGTTGCCGTACCGCGAGTAGACGAACCGGTCGATCTCGCCGGTGAACGCCTTCTCGGCTGCCGCCGCGCTCTCGTAGACATATCCCGACGTGAGGAACAGACCCTCCGCGGTCTCTTCGAACTCCGACCGCAGCAGGCCGCCGCGCACCCCGATGGTGGCCTGGCTGAGACCGTCCGGCAACTGTGCGGGAATCCGGACAGATGGGTTGTCAGTCATACCGTCCTCAGCCCTGCATCCATGGCAGGCCGACGGCCTTCCAGCCGGTGCCGCCGCGGTGGCGGTTCTCGTCGAGGTTGCCCTCGAAGCCGTCGAGCAGGTTGTAGGACGGGGCATAGCCCGCGGCGGTCGCAGCCTCGGCGGCAACGATCGAGCGATTGCCGGAGCGACACAGGAAAACCACAGGCCGCGTACCGGATTCGGCACCGATCTTCTCCTGCAGATCCTCGATGAACGCATCGTTGTGGCTGCCGTCGGTCCGGTTCCACTCGATGTAGACCACGTCACGGCCCAGCTGGGTCAGATCCGGCACGCCGACGAACCGCCATTCGGCGTCGGTGCGACAGTCCACCAGCACGGCGCGAGGGTCGTCGCTCAGCAGTTTCCAAGCCTGCTGCGGCGTGATATCTCCGGCATAGCTCACGGCCGTGAGTCTTTCACACCCGAGCAGACGCGCCATGCACCGTCCTCGCGCACGAACGTGGTCTCGGCATCGACCTTCGTATCAGGTGCCTTGTCGAAGTGGTAGACGACAGTGCCGGTGGCCCGGTCGCCGTCGATCCGTACGCCCGTCACGTCATCGACAAACCGGGCCCCCCGCTTGGCCACCGAATCACGTTGCCGGGCAAGAAAATCAGCCTCATTACCCCGCTGATCGCGGCAGGTGTAGTCGGTGAACGAGCCCCAGTTCTCGCGTTGCATGGCGTCGTTCTGCCCCACCGCGGCCCGGCCCACCCGCTGCTCCTCGGACAGTCCGTCACCACTACTGCGCAGGTTGGCCACCACAATGCCGATCACGACGAGCGCAATGATCGCCAACGCACCCAGAAAAGGCGCCATGGTCGGCCGGTCGGCCGCTGCTTCGTCAGCCATGGCTAGAAGAGCTTGCGTAATGCCGCGCCCACCCGGCGGGCCCGGTCGCGAGCAACGATCACATCCGGCGCGGTGGCCAGGGCCACCCCGAGCCGACGCCGGCCGTCGGATTCGTCACCGGGGCCGAACAGCCGCACGTCGCTTTCCGAGGTCGCCAGCGCGTCGGCGAGCACCGCGGTGACGTTGTCCGCCGCGGCGTCGGAATCACCGATGCCATAGCTGACCTCGGCGGCTGCGGGCGAAATCATGATGGTGTCGACGGCCAGGCCGAGGATCGCCCTGGCGTGCAACTCGAACTGCGAGAGCCGCTGCGAACGCACGGTGACCAGCCCGCTGTCCTCGAGACCGACCGCGACGTCGGCGAAGTACACGTCGTCACCCTGCACCAGCAGCTCGACCGCGAACACGCCACGGCCGCCCAGTGAGTTGACGATGCGCGCGGCGATGGACTTCGCGCCGTCCATGGCTGCCGGCGCGAGCCGCTGCGGCTGCCACGCTTCCAACGCGTCATCGTCACCTTCGCGGTGACCGATCGGCTCACAGAAGTGCATGCCCGGGCCTGCAGGCCCGGTGGTGCGGATGACCAGCAGGGTGATCTGGTGCTCCACCTCGACCACCGACTCGGCCAGCACCCGTTGCGCGCCGCCCACGGAGGTAGCACGCTCCCAGGCCGGCTCGATATCGTCGGGACGCAGCAACACCGACTGCCCGGCACGCAACGGTCCTGCCACCGGCTTGACCAGCAACGGATAACCGGCGTGCTCCGCGACGGCCGTGAGCTCATCGACCGACCCGGCGAACCAGAACGGCACCGTCGGCAAACCCAGTTCATCGGAAGCCAGCCGCCGCAGGCCTTCCCGGTCCTGGCTGAGCCGGATACCGCGCGGCGTCGGCAGCACCTCGCGCTCACCCGTCTCGGCGACCGCGATCAACGCGTCTGCGGCGACAGCCCCCGATTCGGTCACCACATAGTGCGGACGTTCCCGCTCGATCAGGGCGGTGAGTTCTTCGGCGTCGTCCCCGCGGTCCACGGCTACGACGGCCACGCCCAGCCGCTCGAACGCAAGCGCGAGCTCGCGGCCGGACTCACCTACGCCCAGCATGAGCACCGTAGGGCGGCGCGCCGCAGGTGGCGCGGGCTTTTGGGGCTCGGGATCGGCTTCTGCCGTCGTCTCTGCCCCCGGCGGGGTGTCGGGCTCCACCACGTCCGGCTCCGGCTGCTCTACCGCCTCCGGAACAGCGGAGGTTTCCTGCACCGATTCGGCTTCTTCCAGGGCTGCGTCAATCGAGTCACTCATCGCGTCACCCAGCCTGCCAGATCGTCATCCGACACGATGGTCGATATAGCACCAACGCCAGCTCTCGCCGGGCTCGGCCGAGCGCATGACGGCGTGACCGCTCTGCTTGAAGTGCGCGGTGGCGTGTTGGCGTGGGCTGGAATCGCAGCAGCCGACGTGCCCGCACGTCATGCACATCCGCAGGTGAGCCCAGTTGTTCTCCCCGTCCTCCGCACATTCCTGACACCGCCCCGGAGTCGTCGGTTCGGGTTCGTCCACGGCGGCGGCGAGGTGCTCACACGTCGTGGGCACCGCGGTCGGCTCCTGCCGGCGTGATCTCCTCAACATGTTGATCAAGGATAGGACCGGACGCGAAGGAGGATCGACGACGTGGGTGTCTCACTCTTGGCGGCTCTTGTGGTCTCGGTGCTGCTGGCCGCCGTGGCCCGCCGCTGCGACGTTTCGGCGCCGTTGGCACTGGTCGTGGCCGGGCTGGCCGCCAGCGCGATCCCGGTTCTCCACGACGTCCACCTCGATCCCCAGCTGGTGCTGTACGTCATCCTGCCGCCGCTGTTGTGGTCTGCCGGGCTGGAGAGCAGCTACCTGGCGATGCGCAAGAACATCCAGACCATCGGGCTGCTGGCGGTCGGGTTGCCGCTGGCGACGACGCTGGTCGTCGGGATCGTGGCATTCCACACGGTGCCCGAGCTGACCATCCCCGCCGCCCTCACGCTGGGTGCGATCGTGGCGCCGCCCGACGCCGTTTCGGCAACGGCGATCGGACGCAGGCTCGGGTTGCCACGCCGCATCATGACGCTGCTCGGCGGGGAGAGCCTGCTCAACGACGCGACCGCCCTGACCGCGTACAAGGTGGCGCTCGCCGCGTCGATAGGCGCGGCAGCCACCTGGCAACGCGGCCTGGGCACGTTCGCCTTGGCGGCGGTCGGCGGCGTCGTGGTGGGCGTAGCCCTGGGCATGGTGGTGCACTACATCCGCACCCGGCTCGACGATCCGCTGGTGGAAAGCGCGATCGGGCTCGTGGCCCCGTTCACGATCTATCTCGTCGCCGAGGAGGTGCACGGCTCCGGCGTCATCGCTGTGGTGGTCGCGGCCCTGCTGCTGGGCCAGCGGGAGACCGACGCCGGCTATGCGACCCGGCTGCAGGACACCGCGGTCTGGAAGGCACTGCAGCTCGTACTCGAGTCGTTCGCGTTCTTCCTGATCGGGCTGCAGCTGCCCAAGGTGATCGGCGAGCTCACGGGCATTTCGGCGGCCACCCTGGCGATCTCCTCGGCGGCCGTGCTCACCGCGGTGATCGTGGTGCGGATCATCTGGGTGTACTGCTTCGCCTACCTGCCGCGGCTGCTGTCGGCGAAGCTGCGGGCCCGTGAGCCTGCTCCGACCCCCGGCCAGGTGTTCATCCTGGCCTGGGCGGGCATGCGCGGCGTGGTCTCCCTGGCCGCGGCCTTCGGCGTGCCGGCCACGACGCTCTCCGGCGCCCCGTTCCCCGGCCGCCCGCAGCTGGTGTTCCTCACCTTCGTCGTGGTGGTCGGAACCCTGCTGCTGCACGGCCTGACCCTGCCGTGGTTCATCAAAGTCCTCGGAGTGCAAGGCAACGAGGCCCACGCCGATGCGATCGCCACCGCGGCCGCCCAGGACCGGGCGGCCAGGGCCGCCGCCGACCGGCTCGACGAACTGCTGGCCGAACAGCCCGCCGGCACCGACGTGCCGGAACGGGCCGGCGAGATTCTGCGGACGTGGAATACGAGGCGCCGCAACGCCGCCTGGGAACAACTGGGCCGCGACGACGCCGACATCGGCGAAAGCCCCACCTCGGCGTTCCGCCGGTTACGGCTGGAAATGCTTGCCACCGAACGAAAGACATTCATCGCCGAGCGCGACGCCGGACACATCGACGACGAGGTGCTCCGCACCGTGCTGCGCGGGCTCGACCTGGAAGAGGCGACACTGAACCGTGAGTAGAAGACTGTCATGGTTTACGGTGTCGCGCCGACCACCTCGAACATGATGTGATGGCCGCCAAACCGCGCCCGCAGCAGCCATCTCGTCATTTTCGGAGCGGTTGCTCTTGACCTCCACCGATCACCCCGGCCCGCACCAGCAACAACAAGCTGACCACCAGCACCCAGGCCGGGAACACCAGAGCCAGCCACAGCGAGACGTCAGCGGCGATCAACAGTGCCACCGCCATCGCATACGTGCTCCAGACCAGCCAGCGTGGCATCAGTCCCGTCTTGAGCCAGATGGTGGCCAGCGAGATCATGAACACCGCACCCATCCGGATGGCATAGGTCTTGCTGAACGCAACCAGCAGCATGGTCGCAAAAGCCACCACCTCGGTGCGGGCCGACTGATCGGACACGTGTGTGGCGCTGTGCGCCAACGCCATTCCCACCGACATCGAGGCGAACACCATGGCCAGGAAGAGCAGGCCGCTACCGAGGAACACCGACGCGAAGAATTTGTCCTCGTAATGTCCGAAGCCGTCGCGGACCACACCGATGAACCACAGGAAGGCGATACCGGCGAACGGCATGAGTGTCGAGGCCAACCGGATGTGCACGCTGCCGGTGACTGTCCATTGGGTACCGGGCGCATCGCCCGCCGGCAGCGCCGACCAGATCATCACGACGGCGGCGCCGAACAGCAGCGCGAACAACACGCCGGCCAATGCGGCCGCGCGCGGCGTCGACAATCGGTGCAGATGCTGCTGGATCACCGCGCCATCCTGGCACGGCTCAGGGTTGGCCGGGCAGCAATCTGACCATCAGGCCGTTGGCCTCGGCGAGCAGATTGCCACCCACGTCACGTAATTCGACGTTGACGAATGCCTTGCGCCCCTCGGCCTCCCTAACCCAGCCGCGGGCCGTCAGGACGGTGTCGATCGGGGTCACCTTGCGGTAGTCGACATGCAGGAATGCGGTACGGCTGATCGGTCGCCCGGCCGCATGGATCACCATGCCGAACACCGAGTCGAACAACAGCGGCAGCACCCCGCCGTGCACGGCGTAGTTGCCGCCTACGTAGTAGCGGCCGAATTCGACCTGCAGTTCGACGCCTTCGGGGTCGAACTTGCGGACCGTCCACGGCGGCATCAGCAGGCTGCCCGCACCTGGCAGTGACGGCACCCGATTAGCCGGGCCGACTCCCTCAGCCGCCTCATACGGCGCGAGCAACTTGACGAGTTCCTCGACCCGGTCGGCGGCCTCGTCCCAGACGTCACCATCCGGGTTGGCCGACACCGCGAGATCCTGCGCGCGGCGCATCGCGGCTACGAACCGACCGAAGCCCGGTCCGGGATCGGCCGGCGTGAATACCGGGAAACCGCCATGCTGTTCGACGTAGGGATTCGGCCCAGTCACTTCTCAGCCAGGATGTCGCGCCGCACGATCGTCTGGTCGCGACCGGGGCCCACGCCGATGCACGAAACATGCGCTCCGGCAAGCTCTTCAAGCCGCAGCACGTAGTCCTGCGCCTTGGCGGGCAGATCGGAGAACTCCCGCGCGGTCGAGATGTCCTCCCACCAACCGGGCAGCTCCTCGTAGATCGGCTCGGCACGGTGAATGTCGCTCTGCGTCATCGGCATCTCGTCGGTGCGCTTGCCGTCGACCTTGTAGCCGACACACACCGGCACGGTCTCCAGGCTCGAGAGCACGTCGAGTTTGGTCAGGAAGTAGTCGGTGATGCCGTTGACCCGAGTGGCGTAGCGGGCGATGACGGCGTCGAACCAGCCGCAGCGCCGGGCCCGGCCGGTGGTGACCCCGACTTCGCCGCCGGTCTTGGCCAGGTAGGCGCCGTGCTCGTCGAACAACTCGGTCGGGAACGGACCCGACCCGACGCGTGTCGTGTACGCCTTGAGGATTCCCAGCACGGTGGTGATGCGGGTGGGGCCGATGCCGGAGCCCACCGCGGCCCCGCCGGAAGTCGGGTTCGACGACGTCACGAACGGATAGGTGCCGTGGTCGACGTCGAGCAAGGTGCCCTGCGAACCCTCCAGCAGCACGGTCTCACCGCGCTCCAGGGCCTGGTTGAGCAGCAGCCGGGTATCGGCGACACGGTGCTTGAAACCTTCGGCCTGGGTCAGCAGGTTCTCGACCACCTCGGCCGGCTCGAGCGCCTTGCGATTGTAGATCTTGACCAGCACCTGGTTCTTGAATTCCAGTGCGGCGTCGATCTTTTCGGCCAGCAATTTCTCGTCGAGCACGTCGGCGACCCGGATGCCGATGCGGGCGATCTTGTCCTGGTAGCAGGGACCGATCCCGCGGCCGGTGGTGCCGATCTTCTTGCTGCCCGCGTACCGCTCGACGACCTTGTCGATCTCGACGTGATACGGCATCAGCAGGTGCGCGTCGGCCGAGATCAACAACCCCGAAGTGTCCACCCCGCGGTCCTCGAGACCGGAGAGCTCGGCCAGCAGTACCCGTGGGTCCACCACCACACCGTTGCCGATGACGTTGGTGACACCGGGTGTGAGGATGCCCGAGGGGATGAGGTGCAGGGCGAAGTTCTCGCCGGTGGGCAACACGACGGTGTGTCCCGCGTTGTTGCCGCCCTGGTATCGAACGACCCATTGCACGCGACCACCGAGTAGATCGGTGGCTTTACCTTTGCCCTCGTCGCCCCACTGGGCGCCGATAAGGACGATTGCCGGCATGGCGTAATCTCCCGCTATCTCCGCGTCTTAAGTGGCGCAGCCGGTAGGTCACCTTATCCCAGCACACGCGAGGAGCCCACATTTTGCCCAACCGGACGCGCGATATAGCCGATGTCGCCGTCTTCGGCCGCACCGCGCTCCCTCCGCTTCGCGGCCTGCCGACCGTCGAACTCGACGCCGTGGCAGCCCAGCGCCGGATCATCGTCACCGGCACGAAAGCCGAGCTGGCGGCCGTGTTGACCGCGTTACTGCGGGCCGACCGGCTCGACGTCGAGGTCGCGTACACCACCGGTTACTGGTCGGCTCGACGCGCACTGCGCGCCCCGGCACGGCGGGTACCGCTGATCCGCGACGAGACCGGCTCGGTGATCGTGGCGGCGGCCCAATGGTCCGGCATCGACGGCCACGCACTGCACGGCGAGGCCGTGGTGGACGATCATCTGCTGTTCGACGGCGAGGTCCCGGGTGTGCGCGTGGAACCCACGCTGATCTTGCCGGGGCTGCGCGCGGCTGTGCTCACCGAACGCGGACGTCCACGGACCTGGGTGACCGGGCGGGCCGCCCAGCTGGGCACCACGGCTGCGCAACTCACCCGCGACGGCGTGGCAGCGCCGCGCAAGGTCCGACGTTCCACGTTCTACCGGCATACCGAGGGCTGGCTGAAGGTCGGCTGACCGGCACAGCAACCGGTAGCGTCGAGTCGTGAACATCCGTCCGCTGCATCAATCGGTGCGACCGAGCCCGGTTTTCCTGGCCGTCGTCGCCATCACCGCAGCAGGCGGGGTGATCGCCTGGCTGGCGGGCGCGGTCTCCGTGCCGTTCCCGGCCTTGGCCTACGCGGGCGTGTTCGTGCTGGTGGTGGCCGGCTGGCTGGTGTCGCTATGCCTACATGAATTCGGGCACGCCTTCACGGCGTGGCGGTTCGGCGACCACGACGTCGCGGTGCGCGGCTACCTGACACTGAATCCGCTCAAGTATTCGCATCCCATGCTGTCACTGGGTCTGCCGGTGCTGTTCATCGCGCTCGGCGGGATCGGGTTTCCCGGCGGTGCGGTCTACGTGCGCACGTCGTGGATGACAGCCCGCCAGCGCACCGTCGTCAGCCTGGCCGGTCCGGCGGCCAACCTGGTGCTCGCGGTGCTGCTGCTCGGCGCCACCCGGTTGTTCTTCGACCCTGCGCACGGCGTGTTCTGGTCCGGCCTGGCGTTCCTGGGTTTTCTGCAGGTCACTGCGCTCGTGCTGAATCTGCTGCCGATCCCGGGGCTGGACGGCTACAACGCCCTGGAACCGCACCTGAGCCCCGAGACGCAGCGTGCACTGGAACCGGCCAAGCAGTGGAGTTTCTTCATCCTACTGATCCTGCTCATCACACCGACACTCAACCGGTGGTTCTTCGGCCTCGTCTACTGGGTCTGCGAACTGTCCGGTATGTCGAGGTTCTGGATGCAGGTCGGCGGGCAGCTAACCCGGTTCTGGTCAGCCTGGATGTAACCGGACGACCGGCCTAGAGGTCGGCGAGGACGCTGCGCAGCGCGATGGTGAGATCATCGCGGCGCTCGGAATAAAACGGGCCGATACCGTCGGCCAGCAGCATGCGTAGCCGGGCAACACCGTGGGCACGGACCGGCCGTGGCCCCTCCAAGCGTTGTCGCACCTCGTTGATCAGGTCGACGGCCGATATGACGCTGCTCCGATGCATCGGTATCCGGGACGGAAAGAACACCGGTTCTGCCTGCGCTTCCTTCAGCACCCGGCGCAGCGTGGCTGCCAGCGCACGGCGGTGACGGTCGGAGGTCAGCCGCTCGATGTGCATCGCCAGCGGACTGCCGGGTTCAACAGATACGCCGTTGATCAATTGCTGGTCGTAGCACCAGGCAAACAGGCGTGCGGTCAGGCGGACGATCACCGACCCGTCGAAGGAGCTGGCATAAGTCATAGCGATATGAACAACGAGCCGCCGGCACCCGCAATTCCGGAAATGGGGCAAAGGTGACTGGCCAGCCAACCCTTGACCGACGTGACACTTGCGACATATGCGATTATGCGCATATATTGCTTTTATGGGAGCCGGTCACGATCACAGCCATTCGCCGGACACCAAGATCAGCCGAATGGCCGCCGCCGCCGCTATCTTGTCGATTTTCTTCGTCGTCGAACTCGCCACCGCACTGACCATCAACTCCATTGCACTGCTCGCAGACGCCGGGCACATGCTGACCGACCTGGTCGCCATGTTCATGGGCCTGACGGCGGTATTGCTCGCCCGGAAGGGCAGCGCTTCGCCGGCCCGGACATATGGCTGGCACCGCGCCGAGGTGTTCACCGCCGTCGCCAACGCCGCGCTGCTGCTCGGCGTCGCGGGGTTCATTCTCTACGAGGCGTTCGAGCGGCTCGGTCACGCGCCCGAGGTCCCCGGCGTGCCGATGATCGTCGTCGCACTCGTCGGGCTGCTGGCCAACACCGTCGTGGTGTTCATGCTCCGCTCGCATTCCAAGGACAGCCTCGCCGTCAAGGGCGCCTACATGGAGGTGGTGGCCGACACGGTCGGCAGCATCGGGGTACTGATCGCCGGGATTGTCACGGTCACCACCGGGTGGCCGTATGCCGATGTGGTGGTTGCAGTGCTGGTGGCGCTGTGGGTGCTGCCCCGGGCTATCTCGCTGGCCCGCGCGGCCCTGCGCATCCTGAGCGAGTCCTCTCCCCGCCACATCGACGTCGCGGAGCTGCGCCGCGCACTGGGCGGGGTCAACGGCGTCACCAGTGTGCACGACCTGCACGTGTGGACCCTGGTGCCGGGCAAGGACATGGTGACCGCGCACCTGACCAGCACCGCCGACGCCGCAACGGTGCTCGACAAGGCGCGCGCGGTGTTGGCCGCACGCGGTCTGGAGCACGCCACGGTGCAGGTGGAAACCCCGGACAGTGCCGGGGACTGCCCCTGCGAATCGACCTGGTGAGGGCCTAGGCGAAACCGAGTTCGGCGCGGGCCGACGGATCGCAGTCGTCGAGCAGGTCCAGGCACCGCTGGAACTCGTCGGTCTCGCCGATGTCGTCGGCAGCCTGCGCCAGCGCCGCGACACAGCGCAGAAACCCCTGGTTCGGCTCATGGCTGAACGGCACCGGGCCGAAACCCTTCCAGCCGTTGCGACGCAGCTGATCGAGCCCACGGTGATAACCGGTACGGGCATAGGCATAGGCGGTGACCGCCTTGTCGTCCTCGAGCGCGCCCTCGGCCAGCACGGCCCACGCGATGGACGCCGACGGATGCGCGGCTGCCACCACGGCGGGCTTCTCCCCCGCGGCGAGTTCGTCCTCGGCCTCCGGGTCGCCCGGGAGCAACACCGGTTCCGGTCCTAGCAGATCACCCATCCGCGTCATGGCCCTATTGTGCACCGATGTTCTGCGCGCCGACCGATAAGCTCCACCGGTAGCGACGTACGGGAGGACCGCAGCAGGGATGTCGAATCCATCGGAGCCGGACGACGTCGGTACGCCGGGGCGCACCGACGACCAGACCGAGCAAATGAGGGTGGACCCCGAATCCGAGCCCGCCACCGAGATCATCGGCTCGGCGACTGCCATGACAGAAGCCGCACAGCAGCACGAAGAACGGCGCTTCACCGCACCGTCAGGCTTCGACGGTTCGACGCAGACGATCGACACTCCGCCGGACCCCGAGACCGAGGTGTTCGCCCCACCGACCGCGAAAGCCGCGACGCCCCAGATGATTCCGCCGCGCGAAGGAGCACCCCAGCCGGCCGCAGGGCAAGCGCCGTCGCGGCGCAGTTGGGGCTGGGTGATCGCGGTGCTGCTGGTGATCGCCGCCCTGGTGGCCATCGCGATCCTGGGCACCGTGCTGCTCACCCGTAATTCCGCGTCATCACAGGAAGACGGCGTGCACACCACCACCGAGAACTTCGACGCCGCCTGATTGCCGGCTCAGCCGGCTCCTGCCCAATTGCCGGCTCAGCCGGCCCTTGCCTGATTGCCGGCTCAGCCGGCGGTCACACTGCGGCCCGCGCTGTGCAGGTCGTTACACGCGTCGATCACGCGCTCGGTCATGGAGGCCTCGGCCTTCTTGAGGTAGTTGCGCGGGTCGTAGGCCTTCTTGTTGCCGACCTCACCATCGACTTTGAGGACACCGTCGTAATTGGTGAACATGTGCGCGGCGATCGGGCGGGTAAAGGCGTATTGCGTATCGGTGTCGACGTTCATCTTGACCACGCCGTACTTCAGCGAATCCTCGATCTCGGACTTGAGCGACCCCGAGCCACCGTGAAAGACGAAGTCGAAAGGCTTCGAGCCGCTGGGCAACCCGAGCATTTCCGCGGCCACCCGCTGCCCCTCGGCCAGTACCTCGGGCTTGAGCACCACGTTGCCGGGCTTGTACACGCCGTGCACGTTGCCGAACGTCGCGGCCAGCAGGTACCTGCCCCGCTCACCGGCGCCGAGCGCATCGATGGTCTTTTCGAAATCCTCCTGGCTGGTGTAAAGCTTGTCGTTGATCTCGGCTTCGACGCCGTCCTCCTCGCCGCCGACCACGCCGATCTCCACCTCGAGGATGATCTTGGCGGCCGCCGCCAGCTTCAGCAGATCCTGCGCGATGGTCAGGTTCTCGTCGATCGGCACTGCCGAGCCGTCCCACATGTGCGACTGGAACAGCGGGTTGCGCCCGGCGCCCACCCGCTCGGTCGAGATCGCCAGCAGCGGCCGGACATAGGTGTCCAGTTTGTCCTTCGGACAGTGATCGGTGTGCAACGCGACGGTGATCGGATACTTGTCGGCGATCACGTGGGCGAATTCGGCCAGCGCAACCGCGCCGGTGACCATGTCCTTGATGCCGAGGCCCGAGGCGAACTCCGCGCCACCGGTGGAGAACTGGATGATGCCGTCGCTGCCCGCGTCCGCGAAACCCTTCATGGCCGCGTTGATGCTCTCCGACCCGACACAGTTGATCGCCGGGAACGCGAACGAGTGCTCCTTGGCCCGGCTCAGCATCTCGACGTAGACCTCGGGAGTGGCGATGGGCATGGCACGTCCTTTCCGGTCCCATGCTGTTGTTTACGGCGCGGGTTCTCGCAGGTGCGGGCCGGTGGCAGGGCACAGGTACCCTTGGGACTCGTGATCGACACCGCCATCCCAGAGGTTACGACCAATCTGGCGCTGATGCCGAGTTTTATGGATCCGGTCAACCTCATCGGATTCTTCGGCACGTGGGCGCTGGTGGGCATCCTGGTCGTGGTGTTCATCGAGTCGGGCGTGCTGTTCCCGGTCCTGCCCGGCGACTCACTGTTGTTCGTCGCCGGCATGCTCGCGGCGGGTACGGCGGCCCGCGGAACCGACGTCGACGCCAACTTCCAGCTGTGGCAGCTGCTGGTGTTCATCCCACTGGCAGCGATCCTCGGCGGCCAAGTCGGGTACTTCATCGGGCGCACCATCGGAACGTCGATGTTCAAGCCCAACGCCCGGGTACTCAAGCAGAAGTATCTGGACGAGGCACACGCCTTCTTCGAGCAGCGTGGGCCGTTTGCCATCGTGATCGCGCGCTTTGTGCCGATCGTGCGGACTCTGGCCCCGATCACCGCGGGCGCAGCCAAGATGCGCTATTCGGTGTTCACGACGTTCAACGTTCTGGGTGCGGTGGTGTGGGGCATCGGCCTCGTCCTGCTGGGCTACTGGTTGGGCCAGTTCCAGATCATCCAGAAGCTGCTGGAACCGATCTTCATCGTCATCGTGCTGGCCTCGGTCGCGCCGATGTTCTTCGAGTGGCTCAAGCGCCGGCGGGCGGCGCAGAACGCCACCGAGACCCCGTAGCCCGACACGTACGCGGACAGTGAGTCCCTACTCGTCCGCGTCGTCCGCCGCGTCCGCGTCGTCCGCCAAGGTGTACGCGGCCTCCATCAGCATCCAGCCCGACACCTGCACCGACATGTCCCGCTCGGGAATCGCGGAGGCGTTGACCGCACCTTCGACCAACTCGGCTTCCTGACCCGCAGCCGTCGGGACTTCGGCATTGCGGTCCCAAAACGGTCCGAACAACGGCAGACCGTCGACCGTCTGGCGGTAATCCCACGCCGATTCGGCGGATTTCAGCACCACTGACCGAGCGGTGTCGCGCGCAGCTGCATCCTCGGCGGTCTCCCCCGGCAACGTCGTCGCCACGAGCGCGAGGTAGCGCGCCAGGATGCCGTTGAACAACCCACCATCCCCGCCACCGGCACCTTTGATGACACCGTCCTCGGTCATCTCTTTGGCGACCGCCGCGACCAGCCGGCGCACGCGCTCGGCGTGCCGGGTGTCTTGGGTGCGCGCCGCGAGCTCGACTTCAAGTCCGAGTACGACGCCCTGGCAATAGGTGTACTGAGCCCGCACCAGCGAACCGGCCTTGATCCCGTCGAACACCAGATGGGTTTCCGGGTCGATCAGGGTGTCGTCGATCCAGTCCGCCATCTGTTGGGCTCGACGCAACCGATCGTCGTAGCGGGCCAGGAAGATGCCGGCCGGGCCGTTGGCCGGGGCATTGAAGAACTGGTCCTGCTTGCGCCACGGGATCCCGCCGCCGTCCTCGGGCACCCACGCATTGACGAACTGCGCACACAGCTTCTTCAGTGCACCCGGCGTCTCGACCCCGGCCAGCCGCGCTGCGCGTTCTAAAGCCAGTGCCAGCCAAGCCATGTCGTCGTAGTAGTCGTTGGTCCACCCGGTGTTGCGCAAATGGTGGGACCGGATCTGCCGCTCGATCCGCAGCTTGCGATCCGGCTGCGGATCGCGCACCTGCGCATCGACCAGGCAGTCCAGCAGATGGGCCTGCCACCAGTAATGCCAGGTACCGAAATGCCGGTACTTCGGCGTCGACGGCCAGGCCACCACGCCGAGTTGAGTACCCGGCAGGTACCAGAGTTTCGAGAGATGCCGTTGGATGATCGCAGCTTCGGCGCTGCCTGCACGGTTTGCCCATAGCTGATCCATGGTCCTGATCCTGCCCTACCAGGCCCTCGACATGTCGGCGTGGCGGGTGATCCACGCGTGCATCGCAATTCCGGCGGCTACCCCAGCATTGATGCTGCGGGTCGAACCGAATTGCGCGATCGACACCGTCAGCGCCGCGCCGGCCTGTGCCTCCGGCGTGATACCGGGCCCCTCCTGGCCGAAGACGAGCAAGCAATTGAGCGGCAGCTCAGTCTGTTCGAGCCGGGTGGCGCCGGGCACGTTGTCCACGGCGACGACGGTCAGCCCCGCCCCGGCGGCATAGGCCAGCAACTCCGCGGTGGTGTCGTGGTGATGTAACCGCTGATAACGGTCGGTGACCATGGCGCCGCGCCGGTTCCACCGCCGCCGGCCGACGATGTGGACGGTATCCACGGCGAACGCATTGGCCGTGCGCACCACCGCGCCGATGTTCGCGTCGTTGCCGAAGTTCTCGATCGCGATGTGCAGCGCGTGCCTACGGTTGTCGATGTCGGCGATGATGGCGTCACGAGTCCAATATCGGTAGGCGTCAACGACATTGCGGGTATCGCCGTCGCGCAGCAGTTCCGGGTCGTAGCGCGCGGCGTCCTCTCCGGAAGGCGCCGGGCCGGACCAGGGTCCAACCCCGGGTGTCTGCCCCCATTCGGTGGGGCCCAGTGGTTCAGTCATGTTTCGTCCGCAGCGCGGCGTGCGCACCGATGGGACCGACCGCCGGCACCGCCGCGATCAATGCCTGCACCGTGTCCCGAGGTGTGCTTCAGGTTCTGCCACGGCCGTTGCCTACCGCCTTTGTGATGACGCGCACCAAGTTTCGCGGAACCATTCGACTGCCCGCGGTGAGCGCCTTGTACAGCAGACCGGGCACGATGACGACCTTGCCCTTGGCCACGTCGGCCAGGCATTCGCGCACCACGTCCTCGACCTCCAGCCACATGAACGACGGCGTATTGGCCATGTCGATACCCGCCCTGGCATGGAACTCGGTACGGATGAAACCCGGGCACAGCGCGTGCACGCCCACCCCGGTTCCGGAAAGTCCGTTGGCCAGCCCTTCGCTGAAGGAGACCACCCACGCCTTGGACGCCGAATACGTCGACCCGCGGCCCGAGACCAGGCCGGCCACACTGGCCACGTTGATCACGGTCCCGCTGCCCGCCTTCACCATCGCCGGCAGGGCCGCATGCGTCAGCTGCATCACCGCGGTGACATTGACGTCCAATTGGGCCTGCAGCCGGGCGAATTCGCTGGTCCAGAACTCACCGGAGGTGGCGAATCCGGCGTTGTTGACCAATACCTGTACGCCGGCCCGGAGCCTGTCGGCGACCTTGGCGCGGTCGGCCGCCACTGCCAGGTCGGCGGGCAGCACCTCGACTTCGGCACCCACGTCGTCGTGGAGTTCGGCGGCCAGCTGTTCGAGGCGTGCGGTGTCGCGCGCAACGAGCACCAGGTCATAGCCGTCACGCGCATACCTGCGGGCGAATCCCGATCCGAGCCCCGAGGTAGGTCCGGTGATCAATGCAACGGGGCGGGGCATGTTCTAGAGACTAGCCAACCACCCGAGGTCAGTTTCTCAGCGCTGGTAGTGCGGTGCGTACCGCCCGCTGCGCGCGGGAGGCGGCGTCCTGCGAATCGCATCCGAACGGCTCGGTTCCGAACGCTGCTGCGTGTACTGGCTCACGTCGCCGTGTCCGGGCGGTGCGTCGGCCCGGCCCGGCGGCAGCTCACGCCGGCCGGCGGCGGTGGGCTGCAACGGGCGACTCGGCGCCCCGGCCCGGTGCACCAGTGCGGCCTGGCTGGCCGGGGCGGCGGAGCCATTCTGCGGAACGGGCGGAAGCACCCGCAGCAGGTCATTGAACTGCCGAACGGTGCGCAGCCCTTCGTCCCACTGGGCACGGGTGCTCGTGACCGGCATGCTCACCAACGTCCAGTGCTGCTCGTTCCACATGATCTCGGCACAGTCCGGAGCGGTGTGGGCGAACGTCACCATCCGACGGTCACAGGCACGACGGGCGGCATCGAGGTTGGTGGAATACACCATCCGCGGGCCGATCGCGCCGAGCAGCCAGATATCGCTCTCCCGGGGCTCCTTGATGCCTTTGAGTCGCAGGTCGACGACGACGTTGGTGCCGACCTTGCGGTGCAGCGCGATCACCGTGGCGACTTCGTCGATGTCGAAGATGAATACCGCCTCGCCACGAATCTGGCCGAGCACGACATTCTTGGCCGTGACGTCGCCGATGGTCGACATCACCCCGCGCTTCCAGCGCTTGAGGATCTCGTCGGACTCGTGCTCGTAGTCGAAGCCATGCGACTTCGCCCACGACTTGCGGCGTCGTCCCAACCCACGTCGACGGTCGATGTCGACGTACAGCAGCACCGCCGCACCCACCAAACAAAGTGCGGACAGCGTGAACCAGAGCGGGACCATCGGACATAGCCTACTTGTTGGTCGGCCGGTTGCTCGAACTCTGTGAGGTCACAACCCGATTACGTGCGGTTTCTTTCCGCGAGCAGACGCAGACTCGCACCCTTTCACAGCTGAAAGTGCGAGTCTGCGACTGCTCGGCGGAGAACTCAGCCCAGAACGAGACCCTCGCCGTCCTCGCTGACGTTCACCGGCACCACGTCGCCGTCGTGCACCTCGCCGGCCAGCAGCTTCTTGGCGAGCTGATCGCCGATGGCCTGCTGCACCAGCCGGCGCAGCGGCCGCGCACCGTAGAGCGGGTCGAAACCACGGTCACCCAGCCACTTCTTGGCAGCCAACGACACGTCGAGAGACAGCCGGCGCTGCGCCAGCCGCTTGTCGAGCTGCTGCAGCTGGATATCGACGATCGAGACCAATTCTTCGGGCTTGAGCGGGTCGAAGATCACCACGTCATCGAGCCGGTTGATGAACTCCGGTTTGAACGCCGCACGCACCGCCGCCATCACCTGCTCCGGAGTACCGCCGGAACCCAGGTTGGACGTCAGAATCAGGATCGTGTTGCGGAAGTCGACGGTGCGGCCCTGACCGTCGGTCAACCGGCCCTCGTCGAGCACCTGCAACAGCACGTCGAACACATCCGGGTGGGCCTTCTCGATCTCGTCGAACAGCACCACCGTGTACGGACGCCGACGCACCGCCTCGGTCAGCTGGCCGCCCTGGTCGTAACCGACGTAGCCGGGAGGCGCACCGACCAGCCGGGCCACCGAGTGCTTCTCGCCGTACTCGCTCATGTCGATGCGGACCATGGCCCGCTCGTCATCGAACAGGAATTCGGCCAGCGCCTTGGCCAGCTCGGTCTTACCCACACCGGTCGGGCCCAGGAACATGAACGAGCCCGTCGGCCGGTTGGGATCGGCCACTCCGGCGCGGCTGCGCCGCACCGCATCCGACACCGCGACCACCGCCTCGGCCTGTCCGATGACGCGTTTGCCCAGCTCCTGCTCCATGCGCAGTAGCTTGGCGGTCTCGCCTTCGAGCATCCGGCCGGCCGGAATGCCGGTCCACGCCTCGACCACCTCGGCGATGTCGTCGGGGCCGACCTCTTCCTTGAGCATGACGTTCTCGCGGGCTTCCGCGACGGGCAACGCGGCGTCGAGCTTCTTCTCGACCTCGGGGATGCGGCCGTAGCGCAGCTCGGCGGCCTTGGCCAGATCGCCGTCACGCTCGGCCCGGTCAGCCGCGCCGCGCAGCGTGTCCAGCTGTTCCTTGAGTTCGCGGACGACGTCGATGGCGCCCTTCTCGTTCTGCCAGCGGGTGGTCAGCTCGGACAACTTCTCCTTGTAGTCCGCCAGCTCAGAGCGCAGCTTTTCCAGGCGGTCCTTGGAGGCGTCGTCCTCCTCCTTGGACAGCGCCATCTCCTCGATCTCGAGACGACGGACCAGCCGCTCGACCTCGTCGATCTCGACGGGACGGGAGTCGATCTCCATGCGCAACCGCGACGCGGCCTCGTCGACCAGGTCGATGGCCTTGTCCGGCAGGAACCGGCTGGTGATGTAGCGATCCGAAAGGGTTGCCGCGGCAACCAAAGCGGAGTCGGTGATGCGCACACCGTGGTGCACCTCGTAACGGTCCTTGAGACCACGCAGGATGCCGACGGTGTCCTCCACCGACGGTTCACCGACCAGCACCTGCTGGAACCGGCGCTCCAGGGCCGCGTCCTTCTCGATGTACTTGCGGTACTCGTCGAGCGTGGTGGCGCCGACCAGCCGCAGCTCGCCGCGGGCCAGCATGGGCTTGATCATGTTGCCCGCGTCCATCGCGGATTCGCCGGTGGCACCGGCGCCGACGATGGTGTGCAGCTCGTCGATGAACGTGATGACCTGGCCGGCCGAGTTCTTGATGTCGTCGAGGACGGCCTTGAGCCGCTCCTCGAATTCACCGCGGTACTTGGCACCGGCCACCATGGATCCGAGGTCCAGGCTGATGACGGTCTTGTCCCTCAGGCTTTCCGGGACGTCGCCTTCGACGATGCGCTGGGCCAGGCCCTCAACGATCGCAGTCTTGCCGACGCCGGGCTCGCCGATGAGCACCGGGTTGTTCTTGGTGCGGCGGCTCAGTACCTGCACGACGCGGCGAATCTCGTTGTCGCGACCGATGACCGGGTCGAGCTTGCCTTCGCGGGCCCGCGCGGTCAGGTCGGTGGAGTACTTCTCCAGCGCCTGGTAGCTGCCCTCGGGGTCGGCGCTGGTGACCCGGGCGCTGCCGCGGACCTTGGTGAACGCCTCCCGCAGGGCTTGCGGCGACGCGCCGTTGTTGGTGAGCAGCTTGGCAACCTCGGAATCACCCGTGGCCAGACCGACCATCAGATGTTCGGTGGAGACGTATTCGTCGTCCATCTCGGTCGCGAGCTGCTGGGCCGTGGTGATCGCAGCGAGCGATTCGCGGCTCAGCTGCGGTTGCGAGCTCGCGCCACTGGCGCTGGGCAGCTGATCGAGCAGCCGTTGCGCTCCGGCGCGGATCGTCGCGGGATCGACACCGACGGCCTCCAGCAGGGGCGCGGCAATGCCATCGTTCTGGGTGAGCAGTGCCATCAATAAGTGGGCGGGCCGGATCTCCGGGTTGCCTGCGGAGCTGGCCGCCTGCAACGCTGAGGTCAGCGCCGCCTGAGTCTTGGTCGTCGGATTGAACGAGTCCACGACACCTCCCTTTTCGGTTAGAGAAAATGCTTGTCGTCTTGTCCAACGCAGTCAAGGTTGAGTCTGTTCCGCTCAAGTCTGAAAATTTTCCGGTCATCTCGCAGCGGGCACGATCCGCGAGGTGACCGGCGACTCCCATCTTGCCGGGCCGGCGCGGCCGGCGGGCGCCCAGACCTGGAACAGCCGCTGGTACACGGCGAGGATCCACGTCGTTTCGGCAATGCCAGGCTAACGTCTACCCATGTCCGAATACGGCTTCGGCGACTTCGAATATGAGCGAAAGTTCTTCGTCCGCGAATTGCCTGCAGTAGCCGCTTCGGACCCCACACCCGCCCTCATCGTGCAGGCATACGTGTTCGCCGCCGACGGCTACGCGGTCCGGATCCGGGTGCAGGGCCCCGCCCCCACCGAACTGGACACCACGCCCGGCGAGCTCGTGCAGGCTTTGGGCGACGAGGCGATCGGAACCATGACAGCCAAAGGCCCCGCCGTAGGGGGCACCCGCTACGAGGCCGAGCGCGATCTCGATCCGCTGGTCGCAGGGCAGATCGTGCGGCGGGCCGAGCATGTGGTCGCGAAGGTGCGGTATTCGGCCTGGCTGGGTGAAGACGGCTGGATCATCGACCGATTCCTCGGCGCGAACGCCCCTTTGGTGCTCTCCGAGGTGGAACGGGGCGGACCGGTGGTGGACCTCGCGATACCCGCGTTCTGCGTGACCGAAGTGTCCGAGGACGACCGGTTCCGCAACGAATACCTGGCGCACCAACCGTTCGGCGGCTGGGCCGACACATACCGACGCGAACTCGGCGTCTCGGGCCCGACATTCGTCGACACCCTGGGCCGCAACCAGTTCGAAGGCGCCTAAGGGTCACTCAGGCCATATCGTTGCCAGCGTCTCCGACAAATCCTGCGAACGGGAGAGCACACCATGTCCGAAAGCTGGGGATCGGTGCTCACCGAACTCATCCCGCTGGCACTCGTGGTGGCGCTGTCGCCACTGTCGATCATCCCGGCCGTGTTGGTACTGCACACACCCCGCCCACGGCCCACCGGACTGGCGTTCCTGGGTGGCTGGCTCGTCGGGCTCTTCGTGCTGACAGCAGTGTTCGTCGAAGTGTCGAGCCTGCTCGGCGGACTCGACCAGGCACCGAGATGGGCGTCGTGGCTGCGCATCGTGCTCGGCGTCGCCCTCATCGTGTTCGGCGTCTATCGCTGGCTCACGCGGGCCAAATCCGAACACAGCCCGGCCTGGCTGAACAGCATGAGCAAGCTGAGCCCAGCGCGCGCGGCCGCCACGGGTGCGGCACTGACGGCGATCAACCCCAAGGTGCTGTTCATCTGTGCCGCAGCGGGTTTGACGATCGGCAGCGCCGGACTCGGCCAACACCGGGCATGGCCCGCAGTCATCTACTATGCGGCGATCGCCGGCTCGACAGTGGCACTGCCCATCCTGGCGTACGCGATATCGGGCGATCGCCTGGATCCACTGCTGGCCCGCGTCAAGGACTGGATGGAGCGCCAGCATGCGGTGCTCATGGCGGGGATCCTCATCGTGATCGGACTTCTGGTGCTGTACAAGGGTATTCACGCGCTCTAGCGACAAGCCGACCCGACTGGGTTCGTTTCCGGTTAGCCCCTCAAGCCGTCGTGAATTTGGTGCGTCGAGGCCTACCGACGCGCTGTTAGCCTCATTTGCGACGAGAGGGGACGTTGCCATATGGCGCCGAGGTTTCCACACAATCCGGGCGGGCATCACCCGGGCCACCCCCGTCGGCACCACCCGGAATCCGGTGCCGCCGGCGGTCACCACGGCGGCGACATCGTCAGCAAGATCTCGGATGTCAAAGACATCACCGACACCGTCTCCGACATCGTCAGCGACGTAAAGGACATCTTCAGCGGAACATTCGGCGGACTGGCCGACGGCTTGGGCACCCTGATCGACATCGGCCGACAGTTCTTCGCCAACGCGCCGGAAACCCCGATCATCGACGCGGGCCTCAAGGTCATCAACGGCATGACCGAGATGTGCGGCGACGGCAGCCCCGACACGGGTGCGGGCTTCGCGAACGGCGCCGGCGAGTTCTCCGATGTCGGCGAGTCGCTCAGCTCGGCAGCTCCGGACGACAGCTGGGCGGGCGGCGGCGCGAGCGCCTACGCCGAGCAGAACGTCAAGCAGCAGAATCGGATGCAAAGCCTCGCCGAGACCGACAGCAGCATTGCGCAGGTCCTGGCGCAGGAAGCCGAACAGCTCGGTGTGACGGTGCAGCAACTCAACAGTGCCGCAACGACTCTCCAACTCGCCATCCTGCCCGCCTCGATCGCGATGGCCGACCCGCTCGGCGGCGAAGCGGTCTCGGTCGCCATTCAGATCGCCGCGGTGGCCGGCGGCATGGCGATCGCCACGCCGGCGATGGCCAACATGGTCAGCAACTCCATGCAGAACGCCCGGGCGATCCAACAGGCCGCCAATTCCTACCGCGACGTCGCGTCGAACGCGAGACTCGATGGCGCACAGTTCTTCTCGCCTTCCGCGGGTGGTAGTCAACCCCGACCACCGGAGCAGGATCCGCCGGCTGACGGCAAGCCCGAGCCCGATTCGCCACTCTTGACGACCAACCACACTCCGTCGGATACCAACGCGACTCCAAGCACCGGTGCCAGCACAACCTCGGGTGGCGGCGGGGGCAACCCCGGCGCAGGCGCAGGCAGTTCCCGATCCGGTGGCACCCCGGTCCACTCCGAATACGGCACCGTGACCCCGACCGGCATGTCGACGGGTTCAGCCGGCGGACTGCCGAGTGGACTGCCTGGCGGCGCGTCCGGCGTCGGGCAGGCCAGCGGACTGCTCAGCGGCCTGGGCGGCGCGCTGGGTTCGTTGATCAGCCAGGCTGCCCAGCAGGGTGCGCAAGCCGCGCAGAACGCGCAGAACCAGAAGGCCCAGGATCCCGATGCCACCGGCGAGGCCGAATCCAACGAAAAACACGGTGGGGACCCAGAAAAAGAAGACGACGCAAAAGAAGACGACGCCAACAAGGACCGTCAGCCGGAGTCCAAGCCTGAGGACGCTGAACTTGCAGGTGCACCGACGGGGCCGGGCACTGCGGGCGAACAAGCGCCGATTCACTTCGAGTTCGACATGGACCGCGAGCAAGTACCCGGGCCGGTCACCGTGACGTTGGATCCGGATCACCCGACTGCCGCACCCACCGTCTCCCATCCACCCACCCACCAGGTCTGACCAGAAGGGATACCCATGGGAAATTTGAACGTCACCACCGCACACCTACGCGAGTTGGCGAGTCGGCAGACAGAAGCAGCCGGCGCCATCGCCGAAGCTGCCGCCGCAACACAGGGCACCACAATGAACATGTGGAGCTCGCACGGCACGGTCTGCTCTGCCACGAACATGGCGGTGATGGCTGCCGACGGCGCCCGCCGCTCCGCGTGCGCCGCAGCTGCGAAGGTCTCGTCGACACTGTCGGAGATGCTCGATACGGCCGCCGCCCAATACGATCAGACCGACTCCACACAGGCCTCCGTGCTCGGCACCACGATATACACCTGATGGTGCGACAGCACTCACGCTGCGACACCGTCCCTTCCGGCGCATCCAGGGGGTTGAGCAATGGCTGACCACGACCGGTTCGACGACGGGCTGAGCGCGTTCGACTTCTCCGACCCCCAACCACTGGCCGACGACGTCGACATCGACGTCCTCTACACGGACACACCGGCCGCCACATCCCACGCCGAATACGACACGGAAAGCGACCTTGCCGCCTTCCACGAACCCGCTCAGGCGGCAGGCGACGAGGAACAAGAAACCATGTTCTCGCTGTTCGTCGTCACCAATCCGCCAGGTACGGTCAGTGTCACCGCGGCGATCAGCGGTCAGCTGCAACAGATTCAGCTTTCGTCCCGGGCCAGCCGGATGACCGAGTCCGAGCTCGGTCACGAGATCCTGCGGACCGCGGCGATCGCCCTCAAGAAGTCGCAGGCGGGCCTGAACTACTTCGTGTACAGCATGCTGGTCAAACAGGGCATGGACCACTCATCCGCCCGCAATTTCGTGGAATTCGGCATGTCCCTGCCGAGCATCCAACAGGCCAAAGAGGCCGAGGCCGATTTCGTCGCCCAATATCGGCGGCAGTGAGTTCAGCCCGCACATCGGCACGTTTAGAATGCGACCGCGTGGGCCTCGATGACCGTGATGCGTTGCAGGTACTCCGCGATGCCGTCGACCCCGAACACGGTTCCGACACCCTGATCCGTGATTTCTACACCCATTGGTTCGCCACCGACCTGACCGCACGGGACCTTTTCCCGCCGGACATGGCGCGGCAACGCAGGGTCTTCGCCCAGGCCGTGACCTGGCTGTTCTCCGAACTCATCGCCCAACGCGCCGAAGAGCCGGTGGCGTTCCTCGCCCAGTTGGGCCGCGATCACCGTAAATACGGTGTGACGCAACAGCATTACGATTCAATGCGGGACGCCCTGCTCACCACGATGCGCACGCATCTGGGTGCCGGCTTCACCGATCGGATCGCCGAGGCTGCACACGACGCGGTCGGGCTGTTCATCGGGGTGATGCGCGCGGCGGCCGATGCCGAGCAGTCCCCGGCCTACTGCGACGGCACCGTCATCGAGCACCTTCGCGTCACGCGCGACGTCTCGGTGATCCGCCTGCACCTCGACCAGCCACTGTTCTACCACCCCGGCCAGTACGTGACAGTCCGGGTACCGCAGTGGCCGCGGCGGTGGCGTTATCTCAGTCCCGCCATTCCCGCAGACCGGTCCGGCGCCATCGAGTTCCACGTCCGCTCGGTGACCGGTGGCATGGTGAGCACCGCGATCGTCGCCGAAACCCACCCCGGGGACCGGTGGCGGATATCCAGCCCACACGGCGCCATGCACATCGACCGGGCCGGCGAGGATGTGCTCATGGTCGCCGGCAGCACCGGACTGGCACCGCTGCGGACCCTCCTCATGGACATGACCCAGCACGGGGTGAACCCTCGCGTGCACCTGTTCTTCGGCGGGCGCTACCCGTGCGACCTCTATGACCTGAAGACGCTCTGGCAGATCGCATCGATGAACCCGTGGTTGTCGGTGACACCGGTCTCCGAGTACAGCACCGACCCGCCTTGGGCCACAGACTATCCCGATGTTCAGCCGCCTCGCGGCCTGCATGTCCGCCAGACCGGACGGCTTCCCGACGTGGTGACCCGCTACGGCAGCTGGAGTGACCGGCAGATCCTGATCTGCGGCGGTCCCGACATGGTGGAGGCGACGAAAGCCGCGTTGATCGCCCGCGGCGCGCCACCGGAACGCATCCAGCATGACCCGCTGACAGACTGACCGTATTCATGTGACCGCAACCGGCGCATGACAGACTGGCGCCATGGCCGACTTCCAGCCCGTCATCCTGCGCGACCCGTCGTCAGCTCTGACCGCCACGTACGTACCGGTCGCCGGCATGGTGTGCACATCGCTGGCCGATGACGGCGTCGAGTTTCTCGGGCAGCGACGCGGCTTGGAGGCCTACATCACCAGCGGCAAGACAATGGGCATCCCGATCCTCTACCCGTGGGCAAACCGGTTGAGCGCCAGCAAATATGCCATCAACGGCGCGGTCGTGACGCTCACACCCGGCGTGGCCGGGGTCCGCAGCGACCAACATGGTGTGCCCATCCATGGTGTACTGGCCGCCAACCCCGGTTGGTTGGTGATCGAACAGACCGACAACAAGCTGGTCGCGATCCTCGACTGGGGTGGTAAGCCGCGGCTGCTGACGACCTTCCCGTTCCCGCACATCCTGACGATGACGGTGACGCTGGCCGACCGCACGCTCACCGTGGCCACCACGGTGATGCCGTCGACGGCCGCGTCGGTGCCGCTGTGTTACGGCTATCACCCGTATCTCAAGCTCCCCGACGTGCCCCGTGCGGAGTGGCAACTGCAGACGCCGACCATGCGGCATCTGCCGGTGGACAACTGGGGCATCCCAACCGGCGACACCGAGGAATGGGTTGGCGGCACCGAGCCGCTCAAGGCCACCGAACTCGACCATGGGTTCGACCAGGTTGGCGATGGTTCGGTATTCGCGATCTCGGGGGGCGGACGGCGTGTCGAGGTGACGTTCGTGCGCGGCTATCCGGCCGCGCAGCTCTTCGCACCAAACAACGACGAAGTCATCGGGATCGAGCCGATGGCCGCGCCCACCGACGCACTATGCCGCGGCGACTACGCGATGGCCGTTCCGGGACAGCCGGAAACCAGTACGTTTTCGATCAAGGTCAGCTAAATGTCGAATGGCCGGTTATGACACGGTTTTTCGAAATTCGCGTGCAATAACTGGCCGCTCGGCAACTAGCGGACGCCCCGCCGGGGCTGCCAGACGACCACGGCCTTGGAGGTCATCCCGACATCGTGGCGGGAGCCTCCGCTGAGCTGCTCCACCTGCTGGGTCAGCTCCGAAACCCTGGCACGCAGGGCATCGACCTGATTGGTGAGTTCGATGATGCGCTTGATGCCGGCGAGGTTGACGCCTTCGTCCTGGGACAGGCGCTGCACCTCGCGCAGCAGATCGACGTCACGCTCCGAATACCGCCGTCCCCCACCGGAACTGCGTTGCGGGGTGACCAGGCCGAGCCGGTCGTATGTGCGCAGGGTCTGCGCGTGCATACCGGCCAGCTCGGCTGCCACCGAGATCAGAAACGTGCGGGCTTCCTCTTTACGCTTACTCATACGTTGCCCGCCCATCCGGCCCGCGGGTCAAAACCGCTGGCCCGCTCGGCTTTCGCGTATGCCTCCAGCGCCTCGGCCGCTTCGCCTTCGAGCTTCGGCGGTACCGCCACCTTCACGGTGACCAGCAGGTCGCCGTGACCACCGGACCGCTTGGGCACTCCGCGTCCACGAACCCGCAGGATCCGGCCGTCGGACGTGCCCTTGGGCACCCGGACGCCGACCTTGCCGTCCAGCGTGGGCACGGAAAGCGTTGTGCCAAGCGCCAGTTCGTGGAAGCTCACCGGGACTGCGACGGTCAGGTCGTCGCCGTCACGGCCGAACACCTTGTCCGGGCGCACATGCACGGTGACATAGAGGTCTCCAGATGGTGCGCCGCGCAACCCGGCTTCACCCTGTCCGGCCAACCGGATCCGCTGCCCGTCCTCGACGCCCGGTGGGATGCGGACGTTGATGGTGCGGGTGCGGGTGGTGACACCGGTACCTTTGCACTCGTCACACGGGTGCTCGATGATCGAGCCGCTGCCCCGGCATTCGGTGCACGGCTCGGAGAACCCGAACGCGCCCTGGTTGCGGTTGACCACACCAGAACCGTTGCAGTTCGGGCACACCTTCGGGCTGGTGCCCGGACGCGCACCGCTGCCGTGGCAGTTGGTGCACGGCGCCGGGCTGGTCAGCCGCAGCGGCATGGCCACGCCTTTGGTGGCTTCCAGGAACGACAGTTCGGTCTCGGTTTCCAGGTCATTGCCCCGCCGCGGCCGGCTCGGGCGCGGTTGCGCACCGCGCCCGAACAATCCGCCGAAGAGATCACCGATGTTCGCGCCGCCGCTCTGTCCGGCCGCATCGAATAGGTCACCGAGGTTGAATTCAGCTCCGTCGGCACCGTATCCGCCACTGAAGCCGCCACCGCCACCGCTGCCGCCGGTGTTGAACCGGCGGCCGAAGCCGCCGTCGGCGAACAGCCGCCGGGTTTCGTCATACTCCTTGCGCTTCGCGGGGTCCGACAGAACGCTGTTGGCTTCGGATACCGCCTTGAACCGCTCCGCGGCTCCCGCATCGGGGTTCCGGTCGGGATGCAGCTCGGAGGCCAGTTTCCGGTAGGCCTTCTTGATCTGGTCGGCGCTGGCGTCAGAGGAGACGCCAAGCTCCTTGTAGAAGTCCTTTTCGACCCATTCACGCTGGGCCATACTGCGCCACCTCCTTACCTCGTCTCTTTAGTTGGTTCGTCTAGTTGTTTGATTTTGGGGCCTGGGCGGCTGCGGCGTCCGGATTATCGGCACCGCCGGCGCCGGGCACGGTGTCGACGACACCGACCATGGCGTGCCGCACCACCTGATCACCGACCTTGTAGCCGCGGCGCATCACCGTTCCGATCACCGGATGGGTTCCGTCGCCCTCGTGCTGCACGGCCTCGTGCAGCGACGGGTCGAATTCGTCGCCCTCTTGACCGAATGCGGAAAGGCCAAGCCCCTCAAGCGCGCCGATCAGCTTGTCGGCAACGGCCTTGAGCGGTCCGGATTCCAGGTCACCGTGGCTGCGGGCCCGCTCGAGGTCATCGAGCACGCCCAGCAACTGGGTGACGACGGCGCCCTTGCTCCGCTCGGCGACGAGCTGCTGATCCCGCAGGGCGCGCTTGCGGTAGTTGTCGTACTCCGCCTTGACCCGCTGCAGGGTGGCCTTCAATTCGGCGATCTCATCGTTGGATGCGCCGGTGTCGGCGGCCGGACCCGAGGCGCCGGGCGCGGCGGACGCCGGCCCGCTGGGGGCCGACGCCTGCTCTGGCTGTTCTACTCCTCGCGTGCGCGGGCGTACCTCGCCGGTGCTGGGATCGACGCGCCGTTTGTCGGTGATCGTCACCGGCTCGTGCGAATCGTTCTCACTCACTTGGTCTCCCTGTCATCCTCGACGACCTCGGCGTCAACCACGTCGTCATCGGAACTGGTGGAGCCGGAAGCGCCGCCGGCGGCCTGCTCGGCCTGAGTGGCCTCGTAGATGGCCTGCCCCAGCCCCTGGCTCTCCTCACCCAGCTTCTCCATCGCGGACTTGATCGCAGCGATGTCGGTGCCTTCCAGCGCCTTCTTGGCGTCGGAGATCGCCGCGTCGACCTTGCTCAGCGTCTCCTCGGGCACCTTCGAGCCACCCTCGGCCTCACGCTGCTCCTTGACGAACTTCTCCGTCTGGTAGACCAGCGACTCGGCCTGGTTGCGGACGTCGGCCTCTTCGCGACGCTTGCGGTCCTCGTCGGCGTGCGCCTCGGCGTCCTTGATCATCCGGTCGATCTCTTCCTTGGACAGGCCCGAGCCTTCCTGGATCTTGATCGTGTTTTCCTTGCCGGTGCCCTTGTCCTTGGCGGTGACGTGCACGATGCCGTTGGCGTCGATGTCGAAGGTGACCTCGATCTGCGGCACACCGCGCGGGGCCGGCGGGATGCCGGTCAGCTCGAAGGAACCGAGCAGCTTGTTGTGCGAAGCGATTTCGCGCTCGCCCTGGAAGACCTGGATCTGCACCGACGGCTGGTTGTCGTCGGCGGTGGTGAAGGTCTCCGACCGCTTGGTGGGAATGGTGGTGTTGCGCTCGATGAGCTTGGTCATCACGCCACCCTTGGTCTCGATACCGAGGGATAGCGGGGTGACGTCAAGCAGCAGAACGTCTTTCACCTCACCCTTGAGCACACCGGCCTGCAGCGCGGCACCCACGGCGACAACCTCGTCGGGGTTCACGCCCTTGTTGGGCTCCTTGCCGCCGGTCATCTCCTTGACCAGGTCGGTGACCGCGGGCATCCGGGTGGAACCACCCACCAGCACCACGTGGTCGATGTCGCCCACGGCGATGCCGGCATCCTTGATCACCTGCTGGAACGGCTTGCGGGTGCGGTCCAGCAGATCTTGGGTGATGCGCTGGAACTCGGCACGGGTCAGCTGCTCGTCGAGGAACAGCGGGTTCTTGTCGGCGTCGACGGTGATGTAGGGCAGGTTGATCGAGGTGCTCTGCGAGCTCGAGAGTTCGATCTTGGCCTTCTCGGCGGCTTCACGCAGCCGTTGCATGGCCATCTTGTCCTTGGTCAGGTCGATGCCCGAAGTGCCTTTGAACTTGTCGACCAGCCATTCCACGATGCGGTCGTCCCAGTCGTCGCCACCGAGGTGGTTGTCACCGGAGGTGGCGCGGACCTCGACGACGCCGTCGCCGATTTCCAGCAGCGAGACGTCGAAGGTGCCGCCACCGAGGTCGAAGACCAGGATGGTCTGTTCCTTCTCGCCCTTGTCCAGGCCGTAGGCCAAGGCGGCCGCGGTCGGCTCGTTGACGATGCGCAGCACGTTGAGGCCGGCGATCTGGCCGGCTTCCTTGGTGGCCTGACGCTGGGCGTCGTTGAAGTACGCGGGCACGGTGATGACGGCGTCAGCGATGTCCTCACCGAGGTAGGCCTCGGCGTCCCGCTTGAGTTTCATGAGCACACGCGCGCTGATCTCCTGCGCCGTGTAGTGCTTGCCGTCGATCTCCACGGACCAATCGGTGCCCATGTGGCGCTTGACCGAACGAATGGTCCGGTCGACGTTGGTCACCGCCTGGTTCTTGGCGGGCTGACCAACCAGCACCTCGCCGTTGCGCGCGAACGCGACGACCGACGGGGTGGTGCGGGAGCCCTCGGAGTTGGCGACGACGACGGGGTCGCCACCTTCCAGAACCGCGACGACGGAGTTGGTGGTCCCGAGGTCGATACCGACCGCACGAGCCATAGTGTTGCCTCCTGTTAGACATATAGGGGTCTGAGCGGACTGCGCTCAAGTCTGCTCCGACCGGCTATCGCTTGTCAACCCAGACTTGAGTCTGTTTCACTCAACTTGTTGTCGAACCGGTCAACATGGGTTTCCCTGGATTTGTTCCCGACCTCGTAAACTTAAGCATTGCAATGCCAAGAGCTCCCCGGCCTCGACCCACCGGCTGAAAACCTTTGCGTTGATACAGACGACGCGCCGGATTGCGTTGGTGAACATTGAGCCCAAGCGCCTCGTACCGCCCGCCGGCTCGCACGAACAACTCATCGAGTAGAGCGGCACCAACTCCCCGTCCACGAAACGCAGGGGCCACTGCGATGGTGATCTCAGGGACGTCGGCACCGTCGTCGACGACCAACAGAGGTGGGTGTTGGCGGAAGGTCCACACCGCACGACGAGGGGACCCACGCAGGTGAAGTTACATCTCCGCCGACGCAACGAACCTGTTGCGAACGGAGCTCAGAGTTGCCGATCCAACGCGAGTCGGCCGTGGGAGCAATGAGCGTGCGAGCCCCCAACACATGCCGGCAGGAAGACGTAGGTCAGCTCCAACCCATTTCCGCCCCCCTGGAGATGACCGGGCAATTCTGGACCGCGTCGACTGAGTACCCTCGTTCCCCGCATCTCGTCGCCCGGCACGAGCGCTGACGTTCGGCGTCGAGCTGGAAGCCGCCAGCGTGGGGAGGGAACGCACGCCCTCAACCATCCCGACGGACGGCCTGTGGGATCGTCGCCTGCCGTACCTCAGGGCCGCTGTCCAACCGTTTGGCCAGCGCCCCAATTCGCATCGCCCGCGCAACCAGCTGATCAATCCGACCGACCTCGCGCCGGAGATGGACCACCCCGCCACGCGGTACGTCGATGAGGTACCTGCACCAAGCGTCATCGCGTTGAACGCACTCCTGTGGCAGAAGCCGTCAATGGATTCATTATGGGAATGACCGGGCTGTTCGACGACAAGGACGACCCCGCCTATACGGTGCTGTTCCCACGCGAGGGTGACCGACAACCACACACACCGCGTCGCGATCCGGATTGCGGGTTCTGCGGCGACGGGATTAGGCCTCGTGGATTCACGCCAGCCATCACGCGCCGGGGTTGCGACACGCAGAAGCGACGCCAGTGACCTCTGGATTGTCCGGTTCTATGCAAAAATCTGAGGGGCTGTCATCCTGCTCAGTGAGGACTTCCCCATGACACTCTCTGTACCCGCATCATCACCCCTGATCGTCTCAGCCGATGGAGCCGAGTCGTACCTGAGTCGCCTCGGCATCCCGGTCCAGGCGGTCTACCAGGGCGTGGAGCTCGGCGACCTCCGGGCTGCCGACATCGATAAGTTCCACCCTCGCGGGTCTGCCGGTGCAACTCGGTGGATCGGGACCGTAGGCGGGCTGCGCCGCAACATGGTGGACAGCCGGGAGTGGAAACAGCTCGACGAACTCAACCGGCCCACCGTTGAACGCGGCGACGGCAAAGTCAGCCTGTCGGTAGTGGGCTGCGACGCCGCGACCGGCGATCCGGAATCAGTCGACGGCCCACGCGCAGCTCACCGCCGCGGGCCCGCCACGATCGCAGCGCTCCGCAACCAATACGAGTTGATCACCGTCGCCGCGTTGTTGGGCGGCGGAGCAACTCCTGTCTCGATCGACGACGACGTGCCGCTCGGGCAGTGGTTCGTGCTGTACCACCGCGGCGAGTTCGGGGTGCAGCTGGAAGTGTCTAAAGCCGCCGGAATCGACGAGCAGGGCACCGAACGAAAGACCGGCCAGTTCACCGGTTGGCTGGTCCGTGTCATGCTTACCCCGTACGAGCCCGAAACCCCTGCGACGGGCAGGAAGCCCTTGGATGTGGGAGGCGACGATGTCGACTTCACCATCGTCCCGGCGTCCTGACCGATTCCTCGATCCCGACCGCATCCGCATCGCTCGCGCCCGCCGGGGGCTGACCAAAATCGAGCTGGCACGAGCACTTGGGGTGACGCCACGGTCCGTGTCCCGGTACGAATCCGGTGAAGCACCAAGCGATTTCGCGGAAACCTTGTCGCATGCCTTGGAGTTTCCAGCAGAGTTCTTCACGACCCCTGATGTACCCGAGATCGAGGTGCGGACAGTCAGCTTCCGCGCAGCCCGGAAAGCGACCGCACGACACCGCGGCGCCGCAGTGGCCGCCGGGTCGATCGGGATAGAGATCGACCGGTGGATCTCCCAGCGATTCGTCCTCCCGCCTGTAGACGTACCGATACACCCGGGAGAAAACCCGCGGCTCGCAGCGCGGCTTGTGCGGGCCGAGTGGGGGCTGGGCACACGGCCGCTGCCAAACGCGGTACAGCTGGCCGAATCCCGCGGAGTGCGGGTGTACACGCTGCCGCCGATCGCCGAGGAAGTTGATGCCTACTCCGCGTGGCACGATGACAAGCCGTTCGTGTTTCTGGCGCGCCGACGGTCCCCGGAAGGGATGCGGTTCGATGTGGCCCACGAACTCGGGCACCTGGTGCTGCATCCGGCCGCCACGTGTGACGACGCCGCGCAGGAACGCGAGGCCAACGAGTTTGCGTCCGAGTTCCTGATCCCTCGCGAGGCCATTCCGGAATACCTGCGGACCAATCCCTCCCTCGCCGAGGTACTTGACGTGCGCGACCAGTTCAAGGTCTCGGCGATGGCGCTGGCACACGCGACACACAGTGCGGGGCGCATGACCGACTGGGCCTACCGGAACACCTGCATCGAGCTGTCCGGCCGTGGGTTTCGCAAGGGTGAGCCCGGCGGAATGCCGACCCACGAGAGATCACGAGTGTTCTCCCAGATCCTCGGACCGCAGGGAACCGTCACCACCGGAGAGATCGCCGCCGACCTGCACGTACCTGTCCCGGAAGTGCGAGCGCTGACCTTCAGCGTCGAGCTGGGCCCCGCTGCCGCCGGAGTGGACGTACCGGCTATCAGCGTCACCTCAACGATGGGCCAGCCACGGCTGCAGTTGGTTCAATGACAATCCTTTTCGGCGATGAGCCGACTGGTGGTCGTGTACGCCTCGGATCGGCCAGCGTTCCCTGCTTGCTGGTCAAGGTGGACTCGAAGGCTCGGAAACTGGGCTGAGTCGCAGGCAAGGAATGCCGATCGCAGCAGTCAAGTGATTGAGAAGTTGGCGACTACTCGGTACAAGCGCGTTTGCCTGCGGCGACCACGTGAGGATTCCGACACGTTAGCGAGAGCCGTCGTCCGACACAGAGCTGACAAACCCCAGGCCGCCATCCATCAGATCGGACATGTTCAGCGACTTCCTACAACAATGAGCTATCTCTCGGCCGACAATGAGCCTGTAACGGCGGATTTCAGTGCTGCCGATCCGGCACAGGTAATACAGGGTTTCGATTGTCCTGGTGGTGATAGCTTCTCCTCCCATGTCCGCTGCGCCGATCTCCGCTGTCGACTATCACACCGGTGGTGAGCCTTTCCGCATCGTGGCGGACGTCCCGGAGCTGGCCGGCGGTACGGTCGCGGCCAAGCGCGTCACCGCCATCACCGACCCGGCGGTGGACGGCCTACGGCAGCTGCTGTGCTTTGAGCCGCGGGGTCACGCCGACATGTACGGCGGGTTCCTGGTCCCGCCGGACGACGACGGCGCCGACCTCGGCGTGCTCTTCTGGCACAAGGACGGCTTCTCCACGGCGTGCGGACACGGCACCATCGCACTGGGCGCATGGGCGCTGCACGCCGGGAAAGTGGCCGAGGACCCGTCCGGTGTCACCGACGTCGTGATCGACGTTCCCTCCGGCCGAGTCACCGCGCGGGTGCACTCGAAAGGCGGCCGAGTGACCGGCGTCGAGTTCGTGAACGTGCCGAGCTACGTGCTCCATCGCGACGTCTCGGTGGAAACCTCACGCGGCACGATCAAGGCCGACGTGACGTTCGGCGGCGCGATCTACGCGCAGGTCGACGTCGCTGACGTCGGACTGGACGTCGCTCCCGCGGACCTCACCGAACTGATCGCCCTCGGCCGCGAGGTGAAGGCCGCATTGTCGGGCACCGAGTACGCACGGCATCCGCAAGATGATCGCCTCAGCGGGATCTACGGCACCATCTTCTTCGCCGACGACGGAACCGACGAGCAAGGCAACCCGCACCAGCGCAACGTCACCATCTTCGCCGACGGTCAAGTGGATCGCTCACCCTGCGGTTCGGGCACCGGCGCTCGCGTTGCGACGCTGGCCGCGCGCGGGGTTCTCGACGCCGAGCACGAACTGATCCACGGTTCCATCGTCGGGTCCGAGTTCCGCGCACGCATCCGCGACACCGCAATCACCCTCGGGTACCCGAGCGTCGTTCCCGTGGTCACCGGGACGGCGTTCCGCACCGGCGAGCACCTCTTCAGCGTCGACCCCGACGACACCCTCATCCCGGGATTCGTCCTGCGTTAGCCAGATGGCCTCCAGTGCCATTGCACCGCTGCTCGCCGCGGTGTCGCTACCTCCGAATGGCTCTACCGCGGACTTCTGACTCAGCAATTTGCTACCGGCCGGTAAGCCCATTCCCCGGCTGTGTGCGGGCCCACACTGTGTCGCACCGGTTCGACCGCGACCGAAAAGAGACCACATGACCGCTGTGTCCAAGAGTCCCGCCGCGCACAAAGCCGCATCCGATGCCAGCCAGGTTTTTCACGATCCGCGCAAGCGTGCGTACTTGAACCCCGACGGCGCCGACAAGCCGCTGATCAGCACGATCGGCGCCGATGTCCTGAACCGCGCCCGCAGGTACCGACTGAGCCGGCTCCGCGAACAGCTGGCCCTGCACGACTGCGCGGCCATCCTGCTCTACGACCCGGTCAATATCCGGTACGCGCTCGACTCGTCGAACATGATGATCTGGACCATGCACGACCCGTGCCGTTACGCGCTGATCGTCGCCGACGGACCGGCGATCATGTTCGAGTTCGAGGGTGCGCTGCACGTCAACGACGGGCTCCCCGGAATCGACGAGGTGCGGTTGGCGACGTCGTGGATGTACCTCACCAAAGGCGACGCCACGGACCGCAACGTGGCATCGTGGGCCGCGGAGATCCGGGGGGCGCTCGGCGGCGGGCACTGCCGAATCGCCGTCGACCGGATTGATCCGCTCGGTGTCGACGCGCTGGCCAAACTCGGGGTGGACGTGATCGACGGCGGCCGGCTCACCGAGCAGGCCCGCGCCATCAAGAGCCCCGACGAACTGGAGCTGATGCGCTGGACCATTCGGGTTTGCGAGGCCGGGATGGCTCGTGTCTACGAGGCCTCCGAGCCCGGCCGCACCGAGAACGAGATCTGGGCCGAACTGCACCATGAGAACGCCCGCTCGGGCGGCCAGTATCTCGAGACCAAGCTCCTGCTGTCCGGCCCGCGTACCAACCCTTGGTATTCCGAGTGCTCGGACCGGCGGGTGCAGCTGGGTGAGATCGTCGCGTTCGACACCGACATGGTCGGCCCGTACAGCTATCTCGCGGACCTCTCCCGCTCCTGGACCTGCGGGCATGTGCCCATGACGCCAAAGCAACGCGAGCTCTACGCCGCCGCGCGCGAGCAGATCGACCACAACATGGCGCTGCTGCAGCCCGGGATGTCCTTCGCAGAGTTCAATGCGAAGTCATGGCGGATTCCGGAGAAATACCAGCCCTACCGCTATACCTGCGCCGTGCACGGCAGCGGCATGGCCGACGAGTGGCCGTTTCTCCCGCTCCACCTGGACTTCGATCCGGACTACAGCCACGGCGGCTTCGAAGAGAACATGGTGATCAACGTGGAAAGCCTGATCGCGGAGAAAGGCAGCGAGTCGATCAAGCTCGAAACCCAGGTACTGGTCACCGCGAACGGCCCCGAGCGCCTGGACACGTTCCCGTGGGAGGACTAGCTAGGCCGGTGCGGAATTGCCTGGCGGTCCCGCAGTCCTCCGCTCAAGTCGCCCACCGTGGATGCAAAGGATCACGCGGCGGATGTCCACCGGCCTTCGACGCCGCGGACTACAAGGACCGCAACGCGATCCCGGCGCCGCCGGCCAACACAAGGGCCTAGGGCGCAAGTCCGACTGCGGAAGATTGTCGCTCACTGCTCAATCTGCAAGTCCGACTTCGGCGTCGAGCAGCAGATCAGGATCTTGCCCTCACGGATCTCGCGCGGGCGGATTCCGCCGTTGTGGTGCATATCCACGTCGCCACACAGCAGCGACGACTTGCAGGTGCCGCACATGCCTTCGCCGCATGCCGAGGCCACCCGAACACCAGCCTTGAGCGCGGCGTCCAGGATGGTCTGGTCCGGCGCGCACACCACGCTCTGACCGGACTTGGTGAATTCGATCGTGAACCCGACAGCCGGCTCACCGTTCACGCCGCCGGCAGCACCGTCGTCGGCCGGTTCGGAAGCGGTCGGCGCGGCCGGGAAGACGAAGCTCTCCTCGTGGTAGTTGGCCATGTCGTAGCCGAGGCCAGTCAAGATCTCGCGGACCGCCGCCATGTACGGGCCCGGGCCGCAGGTGAAGACGGTGCGCTCGCGGAAGTCCGGAACCAGCGCCGCGAGCAGTTCCGGAGTGAGGCGGCCGCGCGGGCCCGTCCACACTTCGGACACGTGGTCGTCCTCGCAGACGTGGCTGACCGTCAGTCCGGGAAGCAGGGCGGCGTGCGCGGCCAGCTCATGCCGGAAGACGATGTCAGCCGGAGTGCGCGCACTGTGCACGAACGCCACGTCGGCGTCGGCCGCGAGGTCGGCGAGCGTACGCGTCATCGACATGAGCGGTGTGATCCCGCTGCCCGCGGAAAGGAAGAGGTATTTCCCTTTCGCGGGGGGCGCGAGGGTGAATGCCCCGCCCGGCGCGGCGACGGTCAGTTCGGTACCGGGAGCCACGTTGTCGTGGAGCCAGTTGGACACCGGTCCCCCCGGCACCCGCTTGACCGTGATGGACATCCGATGCGGCCGGGTGGGCGGCGACGAAATGGTGTAGCAACGACTGATCGGCATGCCGTCGATCTCGAGCAACAGGGTGATGAACTGGCCCGGCTCGAAGTGGAAGATCCCAGCCCGCTGCCCCGGGGCGACGACCGGCTCGAAAACGAACGACCTGATGTCATGCGTCACCTGGAGCGCCGCGACGCACCGCAGCGTCGCGCGGTCGGTGGTCTCCCAGACCTCCGGCGCTCCCGGCCCGGCGTGCAGGACGGCGCCCTCGTCGACGACCGTGGGTTCCAGCACCGCGGTCACTTCGCCAGCTCGGCGCCGAGACGCTTGATGTACCAGGTGACGAACGCGTCGACATCGTCCTCGACCACGCCGTAGGGGCCGGGCAGGTAGCCGGGATCGGTGACGCCGCGCTGGGTGCGCTCGACCAGGCTGCAGTCCTCGGCGTTGGTCCGTTCCCAGACGAAGGTCAGCTTGTCGACGTCGTAGTCGGTGCCCTCGACGGCATCCGGGTGAACCAGCCAGGTGGTGCGCACCAGGGTCTTGTCCGGGGCGACCGGCAGCGCCGAGAACACGACTGCGCAGTCGCCGAGCATGTGGAACCAGCCGTTGGGCTGCGTGTGGATGTGGAAGTCGCCGAAGATTGGGTCGACGATGGCGCCCATCAGCTTGGTGGAGAGCGGTGCACCATCGTCGCCGTACGACGCGCCATTACCCTGCAGCGGCATGTGGTCGACCATGAACGCGGTCACCCGGGCGTCCAGTTCACGGATGTGCTTGGACGGGAAGCCGATGGCATCACGAGCGGCGGCGAGCGCCGCGTTGGCCGCCTGGTAGCGCTCGAAAACCGGCTTCTGCCGCGCGGGGATCCTCGACTCGTCGAAGCGATGGAACGGGAAGTAGGCGCCGAGCAACTCCGGGTGGTTGGCTTCGCAGTGGTGGCACTCGCGATTGTTCTCCATCGTGAGCTTCCAGTTGCCGTCCTCGATGATCGAGGTCTGATGGGCGACCTTCGCGCCGCGCAGGTCGAACGGCGTCAGGTACGGCTCTACCGCGGCGGCAAAGTCTTCGATGTCACCGGG
Source organism: Mycobacterium sp. 141 (assembly GCF_000382405.1). Taxonomy (GTDB): domain Bacteria; phylum Actinomycetota; class Actinomycetes; order Mycobacteriales; family Mycobacteriaceae; genus Mycobacterium. The sequence goes on along the minus strand of NZ_KB908257.1, from coordinate 89,393 downwards.
AGCCTCCTCAGCCAGGCAGATGAAGACCAGGCCGGCGATCGCGCGCACGTGTACGGGGCGCAAACCGAACTTCACCTTGTCGAAGCACTCGCCCTGGTTCTCGGCGAACCGCAGCGCACCGTTCGTACCGTAAGTCCACTGGTGGTACGGGCAGACGATGTTCCCCACCGCGCCGCAGCGGCCGTCGAGCAGACGCGCGCCGCGGTGCCGGCAGACGTTGCGGAAGGCGTTCACATTCATGTCGTCGTCGCGCACGATGATGACCGACTCGTCACCGATCTCGACGGTCACGTAGTCGCCTTCCTCCGGGATCTCGGCCTCGGCGGCGACGAAAATCCAGTGCCGACCGAAGATCAGCTCGATGTCCAGATCGAAGATCTCGTGGCTGGCATAGAAGGGCGTTTCCAGGGTGTATCCCGGTACTCGCCTGGCGACGAGTTCGGCTGCGCGCTCACGGGCACTCCGAGGTGCGACGGGGGCATCAAGAATATCGGTCATGGGCGTCGGCTCCGCTTCTTAGACTGTTTCGTACTACGGAACTAAACCGTTGTACGAAACAGTCTCCGCCGACGATCAGGCCGTGTCAATCGTTACCGACGGGTAGCTTGTAGCGGATCAGCCAGGAAGCGGATAACCGTTGCGCGCAGAGATCGCTGCCGCCGCCGCGAGGACGCGATCGGCCAGTTCCGGCGCCGTGTTCCGATTGACCCGGAACGACGGCCCGGAGATGGACACCACGGCTTCGACGTCGCCGCGCAGCGACCGGATCGGCGCACCCAACGCGGCGAGGCCGATCTCGAGTTCGTCGCCGGTATACGCCCAGCCGGTCTCGCGCACCCGCTCCACCTCTGCGCGCAGCAGCGCCGGGTCGACGATCGTGTGCTCGGTGAAGGCGGGCAGCTTGCGGCTGAGGTAGTCGTCCAGTTCGGCTTCGCTCATCGCGGCGAGGAAAACCTTCCCACCCGCGGTCACGTGCAACGGCTGACGCTGCCCGGTCCAGTTGACCGTGGTGATCGCCGACGCGCCGACCACCTGGTCGAGGGTGAGCAGTTCGTCGCCTTCGAGAATCGAAATGTTGACGGTCTCGCCGGCATCGGCTGCCAGCTGTTGACACACGGTTCGACTGAGGATCGAAATGTCATGCCGCTGGGTGACGCCGGCGGCGAGTTGCACCACTCCGTCGCCGAGCTGATACTCACCGCGGCTGGCGTTCTGCTCCACCATCCCGCGCGCCTCCAGGGTGGCGAGCAGCCGAAAGACCGTGGATTTGGAAATGCCCAGTTCCTCGGCGATACGGCTCACGCCGGTCGGACCGGTGCGCGCGAGCACCTGGAGAATCGAGAACGCCCGATGGACCGACCGGACGCCCGAATCCCCGTTGGTGCTCACCAAGCGAGGTTAGCCCGAGGCCGGATCACCTCCGCGACTTCCCATACCCGGAAGACTCAGATGGCCAACCCTTGACCACCTGGCCTATTTACCTGTCTCGCTCTTGCCGGTTCTGTTTTGTGGGCCTGGTTGCGGGCAATCTGGTCTTCCTCGCCGTCAACCCCGGTTGGCCGCGTTTGACCAGTTCGGCACCGGAGTTCATGTGCGCGACGCGTCCCATACGACGCTGCACGTCGGCGACCTCTTTGATCGTCTGCTCGATCGTGCTGCGGTCTATCCCCGAGAGTTCGTCGAGGTTGATGATGTCGTCGGGGTGCTGGCCCGCCTCGATCTGGCGCAACTGGTGTTCCAGCCGGAGGAGTTGGAGCGCGTCGAACGCTTCGATCAATCGGCTGGCGGAGCGGTCGGTGAGCACGTCCGACCCCGCCGCGACGCGAAGCCGGTCAGCGGTGTGCAACTCCGGCGAGCCGACGCTGAGCGAGGCCCACCGGGCGATATTGACGATCGGCAGTAATCCGCGGCCTTTGATGTCGAATCTCTCGTCGCGCCCGATGATCCGGTCGCGCACCGAGAGCAGGCGAGCGCGGCGCGAGAGCGAATCCTGCAGGAGCAGTTCAACGGTCGCCGGGTGCCGATTGAAGTCGCGAAATACGCGCGCGGGCTCCGGCAGCGCCGGGTCGCCGAAGATCGGCCGAGCGTCCACCAGGAGCGAGGCCATGATGGTGCCCTGGTTCTGCTGGGGCTTGGTGAGCCAGCCGTGTGCCGCCTCCCGCCACTGCGAATCGGTTCGAGAGAACCCCGGGTGCGACGGGAATGCGTGGTGAGTGTCCACCCCGATGCCGCAGAGCTGGAGCACGTCCCCCACGACGCTGAATGCTTCGCGGTAGCGCGGGATCTGGTCCTCGTACGAGTCCGCGAAGGTCACCGCGGCATCGACGTCGGACGAGGGAACCGCTTCCCGACGGCCGGTACTGCCGAGCGAGAGCCAGGTGAAGGCATCGATCGAGAGATCGTCGAACTCCTCGTGATCGAAGACCAAGAAGATCGCACGCCGGGTGATCGAGGCGATCAGCGCCGAATAGACCGCAATCACCCGATCCGCCGTCAGGCCGCGCGCCAGGATGTCGGCCAGCATCGCCGGAACCCGACCCGCGTAGGTGGCCAGATCATCGACACTGCGCGCCTGCCGGACCCGTACGTTCAGGCTGACACCGGCAGTGGTTGGCGCGAGCATGAAGTCACGCTCACCCACCGCACCCTTGAGACGCCCGTCATCGCCGGTCACGAGTAGGAAAGAGACGCCGTAGTCGAGCAGCATGATCAGGGCGTCAGCCGATGACATGCTCGCCGAAGCGGTGATCGCGGGGTAGTCCATCACCGCACTCGCGGGGGATTCCCGTGGCAGGCCTTCCCCGATTACCTTCCGGCGCAAGGCTTCATCGGTCACCAGGCCGAACTGGCCGTCGCCGGTGTGGACGGCGGCGTACGGGAGGCCCAGCTCGGTCATGCGCTGCGCCAGCGCGGTCACCGATTCGTCGGAACGCACGACGAGCGGCTCTCGGTAGACCAAGTCGGACAACAGCGTGTACCGGGGCGCCGACGCGGTGAGTCCGCGCACGTGCGAGATATGGTCGGCCAGAAAACGCGCACCACTGCGTGACGCGAACGCCGGGACGACGCTCTCGGCCGGCAAGCGAGCGATGGTCGCCTTCGTCTTCGCAACGATCCGCGGACCCGCCGGTCGCCCAGACAGCACCGCCGTGAACCCGAGCGACGCTCCTCGGGTGAACTTGTCGGCCGGACCCTCATCGATCCGTTCCGGATCGAACCAGAGGTTGACCTCCCCCGACATCACCACACAGATTTCGGTCGGCGTCGTCGCGAAGGCGTCCAGAATCAGGTCGCCCGGCTCGTACTCCTCGATCTTGGCCGCGGCCACCACACCGGCGAGATCGGCTGGGCTCAGCGAATCGAACGGCCGGCACTGCGCCAGCAGTTCGGCCAGTTCGGCCGCACTCTCAGTGGGCATGCGCGGTCCTCTCAGGGGGTCGCTCATGCGAGCGTGGGTCGGGAGTCGGTCGTGACGACGAAGGCGCCCCACGTCGGGGTCGCTTCGGCGAGGTGGCCGGGGTCGATGCCGATCAGACGACCGCCGGCCAAGCGGGTCTCCTCGTGATGAAGCTCCGGATCGTAGGTTGTCGTCGGATGGTCGCACTCGCCGTGCGAGCCACTGTGCCCGTGCACCTGGCTGAACGGGAGCGTCGTGCCTTCCCACCCGGGAACCAGCTCGTCATTGCGGCTGGCCCAGATCGGGCCCACCATCGGATTCAGCACGCCGAGCATTGCACCGCCGCCGTAGAGTGTCTCGCATCCGGTGCGGGCAAGGCTGTTGATTCGGCGTGCGGCCTCCACCGCGGTACGGGGAGCATCGAGGTGCTCGCGCCAAAACTTCTCGGTGACACCGGCGTGCGTCACCAAGAACTCCTCGTCGTCGGTCTCGACGGCAACCGCTGCATGAAGCTTCTCCTCACGCCACCACTTCTTCAGGATGCGCTGTTCCAGGTAGCCGATCCGATCCCACCACAGAAAGGTATTCGGCCGCAGGTAGTGGACCTCGTGGTTACCGAGGAGCTGGATCCACTGGTCCGGGTAGGTGTTCAGGTAATAGTCGACGAGGCGGACGACGCCGTCGGAGTCGGGACCGCGGTGGACGAGGTCGCCCACCTGAATCACGACGAGGTCGTCGGGTAGCACGCCGGTAGCCGACGTGCCCAGAGAACGCAGCTCCCGACGCAACTCCTCAACGTGCCCACCGACGTCACCGATCACGGCCACCCGGATGGTCATGAATTTCAGTGTCTCCTTTGCCGTCTTCCAACCCAAACCGAAGACGGCGTTCGCTTCACTCGTTGTGTCGTACCGGCCAGATCCGGATCAGGATCGACCCGGACCGGGCTGTTAGGACGAGCGCTCAGTGGCTGATATCACCGGCCAATTCACTCAGCGACTTACCGCTGGTCTCCGGGGCCAGGATCTGCGACACGATCGCGCCGACGAAGGCGACAACGCCCGCGAAGACCATCGTCCACGTGAAACCAAAGTGCTCCATCGAGAGCGGGATCAGGAACAGACCCGCAGCCGCGCCGAGGCGGCTGACCGCCGCCGCGAACCCGGTGCCTATCGCCCGGACCTCGGTCGGGAAGATCTCCGCCGGGTAGATCGTCGTCATCACGTTGTACATCGCGTTGACGAACGAGTACGCCAGGAAGAGGACCAGCATGATCATCGACAAGACGCCGACCTGGTCCACGGGAAGCACGAAACTACCCATGATCGCGATGAGGACCAGCAGCGCACCAGCAATCCATTGCGTCGGAACAGTCATGGTGCGACGCTTCCACCGGTCGATCATCAACATCGTGAAGATGACGCCCAACCAGGCGAAGACCGCCAGGATCACACCGCGCATCAAGCCCTCCATGCCGATATCGCCCAGCAGGCCGTCGGCAAAGGTCGCGATCGCGAAGTACGGGGTGACCGCACAGGCCCAGAAGATCGACATGAAGACCGTCGCCCGCCACACGGCCGGCGAGAACAGCATCTTGAAGCTGCCCTTCGGACCGCCGCTGGCGGCCTTCATCATGTCCGTCTGGTATTCGGTGTCGAGGTACTCGAAAACAAGCCCGTGTGCCTCCTCGGTTCTGCCCTGAGACCACAACCATCGGGGCGACTCGGGCAATCCGATCCGGCCGAGGAGCAGCCCGCCGGCGATGAACGTGCTGGTGCCCAGCGTGATCCGCCAGTCGACGCCGGCCTGGTCCATGAAGTAGCCGATGATGAACGCGATCATGAAGCCGCCGTACCAGGCGACCAGCGTCAGGCTCATCAGCTTGCCGCGCAGCCGGTTCGGCACGAACTCCGCGAGCATTGGCCAGCCGACCGCGTATTCGATACCGACGGCCAGACCCATCAACAGACGGACGATAAACAGTTGCGCCGGTCCGTCGACGAAGAACTGCAGTGCCGAGAAGACGGTGAACATCGCGAGGTCCCAGAACAGAATCGGCTTGCGACCCACCTTGTCGGCCAGCCAGCCGCCGATCGGGGAGCCGACGAGGATGCCGATCATCGCCGAGGCCGCCTCGAGGCCAATCCAGGCGGTGGTGAAACGGGCGTCTTGCTCGATGGTGTGAGCGACCGGGCCGATGATGCCGAGGATGTAGCCGTCGATGAACATACCGCCCACCAGCACGATGACCATCCGCTGCATGAACCGTCGCTTGCGCGCCAGAATCGCCGGGTTGTCGGAGAACTCGGTAAGGGCGCCGTCTTTCACGGACATGGGATGTGCTCCTCGGGAATCTGTGTGTAGGACATCGTTACTCCTTTTGCCTGGTGAAGGGTTCTTCTTCGGGAAGTCGTTGGGCTAGATCGCGCTGCACAGCCTCAGTGAGTCGAAAATCGCGGCGGGAATGTTGCGGCTGGCGACGGCGTCGCCCACCCGGTACAGCGCGTACTTGCCGTTGGGATTGGCGTCCGCAGGCTGCGGGCCGCGCGCGAGCAACTCCGGGATGGAGATCAGCCCGAGATTCACGGAGTTGTCTCGCAGCGCTGCGTACAACTCGGGGTCGGGCTCGGTTCCGTGCTCGATGATCACCGTGTCCACCATGCGTTCGTGCAGCGTCTTGGCCTCGTCGGTTTCGAGCCGAACCACCAGGCGGCCGTCCCGACGCTCGATCTCGACCAATCGCTGCAGCACCGTGGTCGACACATCGTGGTCGGCCATCATGGCGAAGTAGCCGACCGCCGGTGACGCGCCCACGTCCGACGAGGCGCTGCGTTCCGGTGTCACGTACTGCACCGATCCCGCGGTGCGGGTGAGCGCGTCGATGGCATCCAGCGCTTGGTGCCCACCGTGGTCGTCGTACACCAGCACATCGCCGCCTACCTTGCGGCCGCCGGCGATCACATCCCAGCTGTCGATGGCGTATTCGTCGCCCGGCACCCCGACGCGTCCGGACGGAGTTCCACCGTTGGCGAGGATCACCACCTGGGCGCCGTCAAAGGTGGAACCGAGATCGTCGACGTCGATGTAATGGTTGCGCACCAGTTTCACGCCGAGTCGTTTGCACTCGGCTACTCGCCAATCGATGATCCCGATCAAGTCGCGGCGGCGTTCGCTGATCGCGGCGAGCGCTACCTGCCCACCAAACCGGTCGCTCGCCTCGTAGAGGGTGACGTCGTGCCCGCGTTCGCCGAGCACGCGAGCGGCTTCCAACCCCGCCGGCCCACCGCCGACGACGATGCACTTCTTGCGGTCCGCCTCGGGCACCGATGAAATCCGCTGCGGCAGTTGCTCTTCCCGCCCGGTGGCCGGGTTGTGGACGCAGTTCGCCTGTCCGGAGGTGTAGATCGAGTCGATGCACAGGCTCGCCCCGACGCACGGGCGGATCTCGTCCACCCGGCCGGTCTGCGCCTTGATCGGAAGGTCCGGGTCTGCCATCAGGGGACGAACCATGCCGACCATGTCGAGCAGCCCCTCGGCGATGGCGAAGCGTGCGGTCGCCACGTCGGTGATCCGGCCGGCGTGCATCACCGGTTTGGTCAGCTGCTTTTTCACCCAGCCGGCGAACTCCAGATGGGGCGCCGACGGCGTGTACATCGGGGGGATCATCTTGGTCAGCGCGGCATCGGTGTCGACATTGCCGCGAGAGACCGAGAAGAAGTCGATGCCGGCGGCCTCGAAGGCCCGGCACATCGCGATACCTTCGTCGGGAAGGATGCCCTGGCCTCCCTTGCGCAGTTCGTCCAGCGACATGCGGATGCCGACGATGAAGTCATCCCCCACCGCCGCACGAATCGCGGCGAGCACCTCGAGCGGGAAGCGGAGGCGATTCTCCAAGCTTCCGCCGTACTGGTCGGTGCGGTGGTTGTGAAATGGCGAAAGAAACTCGTCCAGCAGGTGGCTGCTGTACGCGGCGATTTCGATCCCGTCGAGCCCGCCCGCTTTGCAGCGCTGCGCCGTCTCGGCGAACTCGCGCGCGATTCGGCGTAGGTCGCCTTCCTCGGCAACTCGGGAGAACGCCCGGTGTGCGGGTTCGCGGGTACCGGAGGAGGACACCGCCGGGACCCACTCCCCGGTGTAGTCCAGAATTCGGTGCCCCATGTGAGTCAACTGGGTCATCACCGCGGCGCCTTGCTCGTGGACGTCGTCGGCAAGTGCTTGCAGGAGCGGGACCGCCTCGTCGCGGTACAGCTCGAGGTTCCCGAAGGGGGGCGCACAGTCCGGGCTGACCAGCGCACTCCCGCCGATCATGGTCAGCGCGACCCCGCCGCGGGCCTTCTCCCGGTGGTACGCGCGGTAGCGATCCTTGGGGAGCCCGTCATCGCTATATGCCGGTTCATGCGAGGTGCTCACAATTCGATTTCTCAGGGTGAGATTCTTCAGCGTGAACGGCGAAAACAGCGGGTCGCCCATCCTGTCCTCCTAACTCCTCCTCGAAGTGGTGTAGATAGGGTGACGCGTTACGTGACACACATCACCCTTTTCTCGGACGCCGCTTACACTGAGTCAAAAGAAGGTGTGGAGTGACAGACGGGAAGTAAATGGTTGAGGGGCTTCGAACACTCACCCCCGCTGAGCGCGACGCCCTAACCCGCACCGCAACCTCGCGGAGCGAGGCGCACGGTCTGGTTACGCGCGCCCAGATCGTTCTCGACTGCGCATCGGGCGGCGTCGCCGAAGCCGCTCGTCGGAGTTCGGTCAGTCCGACGACCGCCACGAAATGGTGGCGCCGCTTCACCGAGCACGGGCTCGCGGGGTTGCACGACGCCCCGCGCACCGGCCGCCCATCGAGCGACGAAATCGACACGGTGCTGGAATATGCACTCTTTTCGCCACCGGAAGGCAACAAACGGTGGTCCACGCGTGCCATCGCCCAGGACGCCGGATTGAGCCAGGCGACGGTCAGCCGCATCCGGCGCCGCGTATTCGAACATCCAGACGCCGGCCATCAGCTGGTGGTCAGCAACGCGGCGGGAATCCTGAGCTATGTCGAGGTAGGCCCAAGTGGATGTGTTCTCGGCTTCTCTCATGGAACCGGAACTCGGCCCACCTCCGCCCCCGGTGCGGCCTTGTTAGATGCCGTCGAGACCATTTTCTGCGCCGCGCTACTGACGCACCCGTTTGTCGGCCATCCGCCACGGCCGTCCGCGGCACAAGCTCCAGCGCGGCAAGGAGTTTCGATGAGCCTCTCGGCCTTGCTGGAAAGGGCCGCGGGCGCACTGTCCACCGGGGTGTCGCCAACATTGTTGGTTGACACCGAGTTGGATTCGGGCGCTGGGCGCTGGCTGCGCCGCCATCCTGAGTTCACCGTGCGCGTCCTGACCCGGGAGGCATGGTTCGCCGCGGTTCATCGGATTGCCGATGAACTCGATCCCCGGCAAACCGCCGAACTGCAGACCGTCCAGGAGCGAATACGCGCGGCACGCGCACAGGACGCCGACAGATTCAGCTGGGTCCGGTCCGCAGACCACGGACCCAGCACGAGTGCGGTACCAATCCCGACTGCGCCCGCGGACCCGGTATCCGGCGACCTCGGACTCGCCATGGTCGCACTGTGCACTGCGATCAGCGGTGGCGAGTTGCGTCCCGGGGACGAGATTCCTCCGCGCACCATCTCGCGTCGCACCGGGCTTACGCCCACCCGGGTCAGCGAGACGCTCAGCTGGTTCGCTTCCGAGGCGCTGCTCGACCGCCGCAATGGCCGGTACTGGATTCCCATGCCGAGTGCGCGCGACATCATCGAGACCTATACCGCGCGCGGCCTTCTCGGCACCGCAATCGCACGGCGTCTCGCCGATCCCGCGACCGTCTTGCCCCCAGCGCTCGACGCTTACCTGGATCGTCTGCGGGTCTGCCACGAAATGCACCTGACGCACGACGCCTACATGATCGACTTGGATTTCCAGAACGAACTGGCACGCTGCGCGAATATGCCCCGGATCGGTTCGATGTTTGTCCAGCTCTCACTTCAGCTGCGACTGTTTGTCACCGTCATCGGTTTGGACTACCAGTACCCCACCGACGAGATCGTCACCGACGGTCGCCGCTTGGTACTCGCATGCCAGGAAAACGATGCCGAGGCGGCGGTCGCCGCGTGGCGGCAGAAGACCGACAACTGCGCGCGCCACATGCTCCGCTTCCTCGACGCGATGGCCAGCCGGACCAAGTAGGCGGCCCGTTCGGGATAGGCGCGGCCGATCGTCTGGACTATGACCAGGCGGAAGCCGCCGCGCACCGAGGCTCAGGGCTGATTATCGCGCGGCATTGAGAACGACTCCTGCGAAGACCGGCTCGGGACCAACCGGTCTCCGGCCATGCCCTACGTTCAAGCACGCCGTCATGTGGCGGACGGCAGAGTCAAACTTCCGCCGCCACGCTATTAACGCTGCGTCGACGTCCCCGGCCTCGAGCGCGACGACCAGCGCCTCTGCGTCTTTGACGATCTCATCGATTGGATAGCTGTAATCAAGCCCAATCGTGTGGATGAACATATGTATCTGCAGGGACAGCCGTTCGAATATCCCCACCATCCGCGACAAGTTGGACGCGCCGGCCAGGCTGTCTTGAAATGCCAGGTCGATGACGTATGCCTCATGCGCAAGCCCAGCTTCGCAACACCGCGTCAACCTCGTCAGAAGACTGCGGGTCGATTGCGGCAGCGGCAGACGGCCCAATGCTATTCGCCGCACCATTCCGGTCCCGAGCAGCACGCGCGCCGTGTACGTCTCGGTGATGTCCTCGACGCTCGGTGAAGGAATCACGTACTGCCACTCACGGCGATCGATTACGAGGTCTTCCGCAAGCTGCGTAAGGGCCTCGATCACCCGGCTTCGGTTCATACCGGTCCGACGGGCAAGCATCCGATCAGAAATCAGATCGTTCGGACGCAGTTCTCCAGTTCTCAGCAGGGAACAGATGCCTTCGACGACGACGACTCGATCGTTACGTGGCCGATAGCGCGCTCCGCTGACTTGGCCACCTCCCATCCGTCCCGTCACTGAGCGTGCGTCGGCTGTTCCGGGCTCCGATCGGATCCAGGTGAACTCACGTCGACCATCCCGCCGAGCCGCCCACACATTCCGCTGCACCATCTGCAGTTCGGACACCTGACGGGGGTCCAGAGTGTCAGCAGTTCCGCACACCGCCTCATGCCACAGTGCCGGACTCACGGACTGGACCGTGAAATCTGGGTGCTGTGTCAACCACGCACGGCTGCTCTCATCAAGAGGCTGATCGATGATGAGCGTGACGCTCGTCCCGGGCCGGATCTTGTCGGCGGCGCGACGCAGAAGACCATTCGCCCGCCACGCCCCTTCTCCCGCAACATATCCGGTGTGCGGCCGCTGAAGCAGTGCAGCACACGAGATGGTCTCTATCACTTCTGCCAGGACTTCCGGATGGCTCGTGCTATCGAGAGTGCCGGGAACGCGTGCGAAGCCGAGAGCACATCCGTACGAATGCACATCAACATAGACAAGGACCGCGGTCGATGCATCCGGGATGAGGCGGCGATTCGGCCGAGGAAAGAATCGACGCCGGATACGACTGACGGTGGCCTGGCTCATACCCACTTCGGTGGCAACCATTCGCGTCGACCACCTTTGCGCTGGGCTAGGCGGCTCCCGAAGCGCGCAGTCGAGCACCGCCGCGACGTCGTCCTCTGCGGCCGGTGGACGCCCGTTTCTCGCACTGTCCCGGAGCCCGTCGACACCACCCTCACTGAAACGCCGCCACCACTTCGCAGCGGTCTGTGCGCTAACGCCAGATCGCCGGGCGGCCGCTGCGAATCCTTCTGCGGCACAGTCCAATACAATCTGCGCCCGGATCGCTACCCCATGCGGTTCGGTCCGCGACCGCGCTGTCCGGGCCAGCGTCTTCTGTTCGTAGGGGGTTAGAGGGCGGAGCTTCTCCCCCAGCATCACCGAATCGATTGCGCACGCCGCCTTTTGCTCCATCAGCACTCCACGATGTTCAGAGCCAGTCCGCCGCGGGCGGTCTCCTTGTACTTGTCTTGCATGTCAGCGCCTGTCTCACGCATCGTCTTGATCGCCTTGTCGAGCGAGACGTGGTGCATTCCGTCGCCGCGCACCGCAAGTTGCGCAGCCGCAATCGCCTTCACCGACGCAATCGCGTTACGCTCGATGCACGGAATCTGAACTAACCCGCCTACCGGATCGCAGGTAAGCCCGAGGTTGTGCTCAATGCCTATCTCTGCGGCATTTTCCACCTGCTCAGGCGTGCCGCCGAGGACCTCCGCGAGGCCGGCGGCGGCCATCGAGCACGCCGCGCCGACCTCGCCCTGGCACCCGACCTCAGCGCCTGATATCGACGCGTTCGCCTTGAACAGCCATCCGACCGCCCCGGCGGCAAGGAGAAACCTCACCACTTCGTCGTCACCGAATGGGACGACGAACCGTTCGCAGAAGTGCAGGACCGCGGGAACGATGCCGGCCGCACCGTTGGTGGGGGCCGTGACGACACGGCCCCCAGCGGCGTTCTCCTCATTGACCGCCAGCGCGTACAGGGTGACCCATTCCATTGCGTGCAATGGATCACTGTCCGACGACGCGTGTTCGAGCCTAGCCCGCAGCTCAGCCGCCCGGCGTCGCACTTTCAGACCACCCGGGAGCACACCGGCAGTCCTGGACCCCCGTTCGACGCATTCGCGCATCACCGCCCAGATTTCCAGCAGTCCCGCGCGGACCTCGGCCTCCGACCGCCAGGCCAGCTCATTAGCTAGGACGATGCCGCTGATTGAGAGGCGCTCGTCACGCGCGATGCGCACAAGTTCGTCACCCGTGCGGAATGGATACTTCACCGGAGTCGAATCGGGAACCAGGACTGCCTCACCGGTCTCATCGCGGTCTACGACGAAACCTCCACCAACGGAGTAGTAATCCCGCTGGAGCAGCTCCGCACCGTCGGCGCCGTAGGCGGTGAACACCATCCCGTTGCTGTGGAAGTCGAGGTTTCGATTCCGGTAGAGGACGACATCGTCATCAGGAGAAAATGTGACCCGGTGTGTGCCTCCCAGATGGATTGCGTGCTCTGCGCGCACCGCCTCGGCCTTCGGTCCAGCGTCGACCGGGTCGACCAGGTGTGGCTCTTCGCCCATCAGCCCGAGAATCACCGCTTTGACGCTGCCGTGTCCGTGACCGGTGGCGCCGAGAGACCCGAAGAGCTCGCACCGCACTCGTGCGACGCGAGCCAGCAGGCCCGTGTCGGCAAGCAGCGCCACGAAGAGATGCGCCGCCCGCATCGGACCGACCGTGTGCGAACTCGACGGCCCGATGCCGACCTTGAAGAGGTCGAATACGGAGATTGCCACGCGAGGATCCCTCCTGGATCGCCAGACCAGCGGGCTAGCCCATCACCGTGCCGGTCGAATCCGGGTTGAACGGCCGCTTCCTGGAAAACGCGCCGATATTCATATCCAGACCGGTGTGCTCGCCGATGTGATGCACTGGATCGTTGTCGTGGTCGGCGCCGTTCTCGACCGCTGTGATGAGCGTGTTCATCAATCGTCCGACCAGCGGAGCGGTTTTGAACTGGTTGCCGCTGGTGCCTATCGCGACATAGAAACCGGGCTGATCGGTCTTGTCGTAGATCGGCGCCCAGTCAGACGAGACGTCGTAGACACCGGCGATCCCGCGGGCCTGGCTCGGAACGGTGATTTCGGGCAGGCGACGGGCGGCACGCATGACCTGGCGTTCGAACTGCGCCGCCGTCCGGTTGAGGTTGGCCGAATCAGGATCTCCGATCCACTCGAGGGGGTCGCACTCCGGTTCGGTTCCGCCCACCAGGAAGCCTCCTCCCGGCTCGGGTCGCATGTATATCCCGAGATCGAGGTCGCCGATCGCCGATCCGAGTCCGCCTTCGGGGTTGTATCCGGGAGGTGCGCTGACGTGCGCGACCTCCTGGCGCAGCGCTCGCACCGTAACGGTGAAGTCGCCGCCGACACCCGCGAGCTCATTCAGCGCGCCGGACCATGGCCCGGCGGCGTTCACCACAACCGGCGCCTCGATGGTCTCGCCACGATCGGTCTCGATCTTCCAGAGGTCATCGTCTCGGGTGGCCGCGACGACCTTGGTCCGGTACGAGAACTGCGCTCCGAAGGCGACGGCGGCATCCGCCATGTTCGCCGCGGCGAGACGCGGGTCGTCCACGAAGCCGCCATCCGGGGTGAACAGCGCGCCGATCGAGCCCTGGGCGTCATCGAAGAAGTGTTCGTCTTCGATTGCCTTCGGCGGAAAGTACTGGCCGACGTCCATCGTGGGGATTCGGGCGGCCAGAGCTTCCGCGTCGAGATGCTCGTAGGGCACCCCACACAGGTCGAAGAGTTTCATCGCCCGCTCTGCCGGGGCGAGCTCGGTGTCCAGGAAGGTCCACCCGCACTGGTAGAAGCGCGCAAGGGGCTCCGCCACCTTTCCGCCAAGGTGTTCGGACCATTCGCGCCAGCAGTGCGCGGCCTCCCATGCGGTGGCGACGCCGTCCATCGTCGAGTAGTTGAAGCGGACGATGGCACTGGACGCGCTGGTCGACCCGTGACCCGCGCCGGGCCCCTTGTCCAGGACCCGGACGGAACGGCCGGAGCGGGCCAATTCCAGGGCGATTGAGCTGCCGATCACGCCGGCGCCGATAACGAGGGCGTCGTAATTCTGTGCCATGGGCGGTATTCCTATTCCTTTTCGAATCGGAGCGGTCAGGCGACGGCGCCGTGCGGGTCGATGACGAACTTCTTGGCGACACCACTGTCGAACTCGGCGTATCCGGCAGGCGCGTCATCCAGCGAGATCACCGTCGCGTTGACCGCCTTGGCGATCGAAACCTTTTCGCGCAGAACGGCATTCATCAACTTCCGGTGGTACCGCATGACGGGGCACTGGCCAGTGGCGAAGGACAGCGACTTCGCCCAGCCCGTTCCCAGGCTCAGCGAGAGCGCGCCCTGCTGTGCCGCCGCGTCGACGCCACCGGGGTCTGCCGTCACGTACAGCCCAGGGATGCCGATGCCGCCGCCGGCCGTGGTGATGTCCATCAGCGAATTGAGCACTGTCGCCGGCGCCTCGTGACCGGCGTCGTGCCCGTGACCGCGGGCTTCGAATCCGACCGCGTCCACGCCGCAGTCCACCTCGGGCACACCGAGGATCTCCTCGATCTGGTCGGCGGGGTCGCCCTTTGAGACGTCGACGGTCTCGCAGCCGAACGAGCGCGCCTGCGCGAGACGATCCTCGTTCATGTCCGCGACGATCACGGCAGATGCCCCCAGCAGTTGAGCACTGACTGCGGCGGCCAACCCAACCGGACCGGCACCCGCGATGTACGCCGCGGAGCCTGGTCCCACCCCGGCGGTGACCGCTCCGTGGAAGCCGGTCGGGAAGATGTCCGAGAGCATCGTCAGATCGAGAATTTTCTCCATCGCCCGGTCGCGATCGGGGAATCTGAGCAGGTTGAAATCCGCGTACGGAGCCATGACGTATTCGGCCTGCCCGCCGACCCAGCCACCCATGTCGACGTAGCCGTAGGCGGAGCCGGGGCGGTCGGGGTTCACATTGAGACAGATTCCGGTCTGCCCGATCTTGCAGTTCTGGCAGCGCCCGCAGGCGATGTTGAAGGGGACCGAGCAGAGGTCGCCGACCTTGAGGAACTCGACGTCACGACCGACCTCGACGATCTCACCGGTGATCTCGTGCCCGAGGACCAGGCCTTCGGGAGCAGTCGTACGGCCGCGAACCATGTGCTGGTCGCTACCGCAGATGTTGGTGGTGACCACCTTCAAGATGACGCCGTGCTCACACTTGCGACCGACGTTCGCCGGGTGAACACCCGGTCCGTCCGCCAGTTCCAGCTTCGGGAACGGGATCTCCGAGACGCGGACTTCGCCAGGTCCGACGTAGGTTACTGCACGATTTGCAGTCATTGGTTCCTCTTTTTTTCGTGATGGTTGGGGATAATCGACGACTCAGGCGTCGACGATCAGATCTGTCTTGGGGACGGAGCAGCAGAGCAGGATTTTTCCCTGCGCGATCTCCTTGGGCCGGACACCACCGTTGTGCTGCATATCGACGTCACCGGATACGAGCTGGACCTTGCAGGTGCCGCACAGGCCCTGCCCGCACGAGGAGGCGAGGTTCATTCCCGCCGCGGTGGCCGCCTCGAGAACGAATCCACCGGAGGGAACCTCGATTCGCCGGCCGCTCTTGGCGAACTCCACCGAGAATCCGGTCGCCGCCGCGCCCGGATCTCCGACGGCCGGTTCCGCAGTGGCGGCGACCAGCTCTTCGATGACAAAGCTCTCCTGGTGGTGCCGCCCCATGTCGAAACCAGCGTCGTCGAGGATCTGCGCGACGGCCGCCATGTACGGGCCCGGTCCGCACACGAAAATCTCCCGCTCGCGGAAGTCCCGGCAGATCTGGGACAGTGCCTCGGCAGTGATTCGCCCCCGCAGCCCATGCCAACTTTCGGTCGGGGAGTCCGCCTCGCAGATATGCGCAACGCGAACGTTTTCCGATTGGGCGGCGATATCGTCGAGCTCGCGCCGAAAGACGATGTCAGCCGGGGTGCGTGCGCTGTGTACGAACACTGCGTCGACGTCGGCCGAGAGGTCGTGCAGCGTCCGCAGCATGGACATCACCGGGGTGATTCCACTGCCACCGGACAGAAAAAGGAACTTCTTGGCCGGGTGATAGGCGTAGGTGAACTGCCCGAGCGGCCCCCGCGCCTTGACGATATCGCCAGGCTGCAGGTTGTCGTGCAGCCAGTTCGAGACGGGACCACCCGGCACCCGCTTGACGGTGATCGAGATCGTGTACGGCCGGGTGGGTGACGACGAGATGGTGTAGCAGCGGTCGATCTCCTGGCCGTCGATCTCCAAACCGATCGTCATGAACTGCCCCGGCAGGTACTCGAATCTGCGCGGCTCGACCGCCTCGAACACGAAGCTCGTCACATCGTGCGTGATCGCGCTTCGCCGCCGGCAGACGAGCGCGGCGTCGACCTCGTCGTCCCAGACCGGCCGCATGTCCCAGCCGGTGATCGCTTCGGCTACGCCCGGCGTGCTCAGCGCTGTCATTCTCCGAGGTGCTCCCGGATGCGCTGGATGTACCAGTTGACGAACGCGTCGACCTGATACTCAGACGGCGCGTAAGGCCCGGGCACGTAGGCGGGGCTCAGGATTCCCTGGTGTGCGCGCGCGACGAAGGTGCCGTCCTGCTGGTTGGTGGCGCTCCACGCCCAGGTCAGTTCATCGAGGTGGTAATCGACACCCTCGACGGCATCCGGATGGACAAGCCAGGTGGTGCGCAGGAGGGTCTGGTCCGGCGCTATCGGGACCACCGAGAAGGTGATCGCATGGTCGGCCATGAAGTGGCACCAAAAATTCGGCTGCACGTGCATCGAATTCCGCCCCAGCCGCGCGACCGGGAAATCTGCCATCAGCTTCCTGACTGCCGCAGTACCGTCCGGGGTGAAGGACTCGCCGGCCTTCTCCAGCGGCTCACGCATGATGCGGAATCCGGTGGGCCGGGTGTCGAGTTCCTCGATCTCCGCATAGGGCAGCGCCAACTCGTTACAGGTGTCCTCCAGATCCTTGATCGCGGCGAGATACCGGTCGCGCGCCGGGATGAGGCGAGCGGGAATGTCATCGAGGTCGAATCCGTAGACGGGGAAGTACGACTCCAACAGTTCCGGGTGGCCGCCGGCGCAGTGGTAGCACTCCCGGTTGTTCTCCATGGTGAGCTTCCAGTTGCCGTGCTCGATCAGGTCCATCTGCTTGGCGACCTTGGCCTCACCGAGCCGATGAGGCGCGAGATACGGCTCGACGATCCCGACGACCTCGTCGAAATCAGCGGGCGTCTCGTCGCTGACACAGATGAAGATCAACCCGGCGACAGAGCGAACGTTGACCGCCCGCAGCCCGAAGCAACTCGGATCGAAGGCCTCTGCCTGGGAGTCCGCGAACACGAGCGAGCCGTCCATGCCGTACGTCCATTGGTGGTAGCCGCAAACGATCCGGCCGACCGAGCCGCACGCGTCGTTGAGGATGCGGGGCGCCTCGGTGGCGACAGACATTGTGGTAGGCCACCACGTTCTCATCGTCATCGCGCGCAACGATGATGGAGTATCGACCCATGTCGATGACCACGTAATCGCCCGCCTCTGGAATCTCGGCTTCGTTCGCCACGAATATCCAGGACTTCGCGAAAATCGCATCGATGTCAAGGTCGAACCATTCCTGCGAGATATAGAACGGCGCCTCCAAGCTCATCCCCGGCTCGCGTCGGGCAGCAAGGACTCGCGGGTCTACCGAGGCTGAGGCGCGAGCGGCGTCAGGATTGAACGGGGGGGTCTGCGCGGGAGCACTCATTGTCGTCTCCTAGGTCCCGGTGATGGGGTGCATGGATCTGCCCGAGCGGTCGTCCGCAAGTGGCTGAGTTGTCTCGGGCGAGGCTGGCTGAACCTTGCCCAAGAGTTCCGCATCGTGGTACATAACCGCAATGCGGACCATAATCATGGTCCCGTCAAAGGTGTGGCGTCAAGCACATTTCGGAAATTTGTGATGGCGCGTCACGCCACACAACGATCGACCGCCCCTCCCCACTTCGTAGGATGCGATCCATGACTAGCCCCGATGGCGGCCGCAGCGGCGTCGTGCAGTCGGTTGATCGCGCAATCTCGATCCTCGAGGTCATTGCCCGCACGCGATCGATCGGCGTGACGGCAATCGCGACCGAACTCGGACTGAGCAAGACCACCGTGTCCCGACTCCTCGCGACTCTCGAAGGCCGCGGCCTTGTCGAACAGAACGAAACACGCGGCGAGTACACGCTCGGCTACACCGCCTGGATGCTCTCGAGCAGCCCCAAACGCAGGCCTGACCTCGTCGCGACGTGCCGCCCGTTCGCTGTCGACCTCGCTCGCCGAATCGGCGAGACCGTCAATATCGCCGTGCTGGACAACGGCGAGGTGATGACCGTCGACCAGATCGCCGGCGACTCGGCCATCGGCAGCATCGACTGGGTCGGCCGCCGCACGCCGATCCACGCCACCGCCGCGGGCAAGATCCTCCTCGCCTGCCTGCCTGCAGAGCAACGCGCCAACTTGGTGCCAGATCCCCTGCCTCGCTTCACTGAGCACACCATCACCGAACGCGCTCGCCTCGACCACGAACTCGATGAGGCCACAGCCACCGGCGTCGCATACACCTACGAAGAGAACGAGATCGGCGAAGTCGCAGTCGGCGCGCCGATCCGAGACTTCGACGGTCAGGCCTTTGCTTCGGTGACCCTCGCCGGACCGGCGTTCCGCGTCACCGATCGGTTGCCGGCGATAAGTCGCGAGGTTGCGAAGACGGCCGCCGAGATCTCCTGGCGATTCGGCTGGCAGAAGTCGAGCTGAGGCGAATCCGCGATCAGTTTCAGCCGAGCAGTGCCCGCACGGACGGCGATGGGAGCGGCACGGACTTGGACGCCCCCACGGGGTACGCCGTCGCGCAGCCCGCTCGCCCGGTGCATCGGAGGTCGGGGTGCATTCGCCTCCCGACATCGACCGTCGCCTGCACGAGACCATCGAAAGGGAGGACGGCGTCGAACCCGGCCAGGATCGCCATCGCTGCCGAATACGCATGCGAGACACCGGCAATGTTGCGGGCATGACACGGAATCTCCACCGCCCCGCCCACTGGATCGCAGACCAGGCCGAGGGTGTTCATGAGACACATCGCGGCGGCTTGGAAGCTCTGATCGGCGTCGCCGCCCATTGCCCGGCAAATCCCGCCCGCGGCCATCGCCGCCGACGCACCCGTCTCGACCGAGCAGCCGCCCATCTCCGCCGCGAACGTCCCCTGGGCCGCGAACACCCCGCCGACCAGAGCCATCACCTGCAGGCTGTCGACGAGAACCGAGCGGCCGACGCCGGCCCGGGCCAGGGCGTACAGCGTGCCCGGCACCACGCCGGCGCTGCCGGCCGTGGGCGCGGCGACGACGATCCCGCGGTTCGAGTTCTGCTCCATGACCGCCAGCGCCGCGGACATGGCGTTGTGCAGGAACGACGGGCTCAGATTCGCGGGCAACGAGGCACCGCTGACCCGGCCCGCGGAGGGACCGAGGAATGCCATGCCGTCGTCGTCCGGGTCGGCCAGCAGCCCCGCGTGAACGCTGGCCAGCATCACCGCGAGCCGGTCAGCAAAGTACTGCCGCACCTGTGCAGCAGGCAGTCCGAGGCGCCGGCCCTCCAGTTCCAGGGCCAGTTCGGCGAGATCGGTGCCCGGTGAGATCAGCGTTGCAGCCGAGGTGATCAGCGTTTCCGTCGACACCACCGGCAACTGGACGGGCTCGGCGATGCGGACTCGGCCCCCGTCGTCGATCACGACGCGGTCGGCGCCGGTGATGTTGATCGGGGCTCTGTTCACGCAGTCGACGACGAACATGCCACCACCGGTAGACACCGCCCGGAAGCGATCGGTACGTACCGCACCGTCCGTCTGACGCACCCGCGTTTCGATCACCGTCCGGTTCGGGTGATCGTTGTCCTCCAGCGGTTCGATGTCGAAGACAACCTCGATCGTCGAACCTGGTCCGCAATTGCCCAGTGCCGCACGATAATCCGGATCGTGGAGTCCCACTCCGAGGAACCCCGCCGCAAAGCCCTCATCACTGCCTTGCTGCGCGTAGACCGCGGCGAACGATCCCGACGGATCGAAGACGACGCGGGCGCGTTCGAGTCGCTCGCCCGGCCCGGCCGCCAACTGCCGGATCGTCGTGGCAATGAAGTAGGGCGCGGCCGAGTGCGAACTGGACGGCCCGCGCATGACGGGACCGATCACGGAGTTCAGCAGGCTGAGGTCCTGCATGGCACCTCGCTTTCGGGTCAGCGGGTCGCCCAGCGGCCGCGCGTCTGGCTGATGTGCTCCCGCATCAAACGGTCGACGAGAGCGGGGTCGCGGGCTTCCAGAGCGTCGACGATCGCGTGGTGTTCGCGCGCCGAGTCGGCCAGCAAACCGAGTTCCACGAGGGTGGCCAGGCCGTAGAGGCGAGTATTTGCGCGCAGGTCGGAGATGATCGTCGTCGCGCGGCTGTTGCCGCTGTAGCTGAGAATCTTCAGATGGAAGGCGCGGTCGGCCTCGGTGTACGAGACCAGATCGCCCGCGGCGGCGCAGGACACGATGTCATCGGCCAGTGCCCGCAGTTCGGCGAAGTCCTCCGTCGGGATCAGCTCGGCGGCCTGGGCGGTGAGCGCCGGCTCGATCAGCATGCGCAGCTCGGTGATGTCATCAAGGTCGGCGTCGTCGAGCACGGTGACGCGGTAGCCCTTGTTCGGCACCGTCTCGACCAGGTTCTCCCGAACCAAGTCGAGCATGGCCTCCCGGACCGGGGTGGCCGAGACGCCGAAGCGCTCGCCGAGCGCGGGGGCCGAATACACCTCGTCCGCCACGAGTTCGCCGGAGATGATCGCTGCGCGCAGCGCCCGGGTCACCTGCTCGCGCAAGCTCATCTTGTCGAACTGCCGCAGGTTGGTGATGTTCACCCGGACCTCCTCCCGCATGCTCGTCACGACTGTGCCCGATTCACGACTGTGCCCGATCGTATTCGTCGGCCAGCTCGCCCAGCGTGATCGGCGCGGCGATGGTGCGCTTGGCGGTCGGGGCAAGGTCGGCGACGTCGGGCACCCCGGAGGGGGCGGTCAGGCAGGCGGTGGCGAAACCGCACACCCTGCCCTGGCACCAGCCCATTCCCGGTCGGGCGACCAGCTTTGCGGTGCGCGCGTCGTCGGCACCCAGTTCGTCGCGCGCGCGGGACAGCTCTTGATAGCTGACTTCTTCGCAGCGGCAAACGGTGGTGTCGGGCTGCAGCCAGTCCGCCCAGCGCGCCGGCACCGGATGCGCCTGATGCATCGCGCTCGCAAAACGACGCCCCCGGCTGATCACTCCCGCGAGCTTGGTGCGCCGCCGCGTCGGTGACGCCATCGCTCCCAGGTCCTGGGCTGCCGTCAACCCGGCCAGTTCACCTTCGGCCAGCGCGAGAACCGCACCACCGACGCCGGTCGCTTCGCCCGCGATGTAGATGCCGGGCGTGGTGGAGCGCTGCGCGTCGTCGACCACGGCAACCAAGGAGCCGTCGACGTCGATCCGGGTCTGTGCGCCGGTCGCGGTGACCAGCTCGAGCGACGGGGTGAAACCCCAGCCGAAGGCGACCAGATCCGCCTCGTGGTGCTGCTGGGTCTCGGGTCGAATGCGTCCGTCACGATCGAGGCGCGCGGTGGTGACGCCGGTGACGCAATCGGTGCCCTCGATCGCGGTGACGACGGTGCCGGTGCGGTAGCGAATCCGGTGTCGCGCCATCGCATACGCGTATTCGACGCCCTCGATCGCCTTGCTCGGGACCGATGCGGCGGCGATCGGCTGTCGCCCCCAGCCGCGGACGAGTCGGCTTGCCTCGCACACCGCCACCACCTGTGCCCCCGCCTCCGCGAGACCGGTGGCGACCGGAAGCAGGAACGGGCCGGTGCCCGCAACCACCGCCTTCTTCCCGGCCACGCTGCGGTTGGCCTTCAGAAGCGCCTGCACACCACCGGCCGCCATGACTCCGGGGAGTTCCCAGCCGGGCACCGGTAGCTGACGGTCGTAGCCGCCGGGGCACAGGATGAGTGTGCGTGCGTCGATCCGTTTGGTTTCCGGCGGCGGGCCGGTGGGCGCGGTGAGGTGCAGCGTGTAGCGCGGTTCGCCTCCGGCGTCCTCGATGGGTTCGAGGAACCACACCTGACGCGAGAAGTGGAGCACGATCCGGCCGGGCGCTGCGGCCACCGAGGTGTGCTCGTGCAGCCGCGCGCGCAGATCGGTGAAACGCCGCCACAGGTGCTGCCCGCGGCTTTCGTCCGGAGCGTCGAATCGTTCGTCGGGGTGGCGCCAGAACTGCCCACCGGGTTGCGCAGCCGCATCCACCAGCGCCACCGACAAGCCCGACTCGGCCGCGGCCACCGCGGCCGCCAGCCCCGCCGGCCCGGCTCCGACAATTGCGACGTCGTACGGTGCCGGCCGCCCCTGGCCCGCTGAATCAGCCACGTGCGTCCACCCCCGTGACTCCGCCGCTCCCGCACGCCAGTCCGTCACGCACCGTGACCAGGCAGGCGCGTTGATTCGGGCGTCCGTCAATGGTCAACAGGCAGTCGAAGCACACCCCGATCCCGCAGAACAGCCCGCGGGGGCGATGGTCGAAACGTGTGGCGCGCCAGCTCTTGATACCGGCATCGGTGAGCGCCCCGCCGACCGTTTGTCCGGCGCGCGCGGGAATCGCCTCGCCGTCGAAGGTGAAAAGCACCTCGGTGCTCTCGGGCTGGTTCTCAGGCAACCGACACCTCCTGCAAGCTGGGTCGATCTACCGCGAACGGCGTCAGGGCCATATCCGTCACCTGCCCGGTCATTGCCTGCACCAGAAGTTTTGCGGTTCCCACCGACAGGCCGATGCCGGCGCCCTCATGCCCGGCCGCATGCCACAAGCCGGGCGCGCGCGGATCGGCACCGATCACCGGCAGGTGATCCAGGCAGTACGGGCGGAAGCCGAGGTAGGAGCGCATGACCGAAACGTCGCGCAAACTGGGATAGAGCCGCAGCGCCTTGGCCGCGATCTCGCGGATGGCAGCAAGCGAGGGCGCCGAGTCAAAGCCGACCCGCTCACGCGAGGAGCCGATCAGCACGGTGCCGCCGCGCGTTCCCTCGATCACCGTCGAGGTCTGCAGGCCGCTGTCCGAGCTCTGCGTGCTCGCAACGTATTCCCCGGCGTACACCTTGTGGAAGACCGTCGGCGGTAGCGGCTCGGTGACCAGCACGAAACCGCGGCGCGGAAGCACCGGCATGGAGATGCCCAGCAGCGCCGCCACGTCACCCGACCAGGCACCCGCGGCATTGACAACCATCCCAGCGGAAATGTTCCCGGCGCTGGTGCGCACTCCGGTGACCCGTCCCGCGTCGGTGACAAATCCGGTGACGGTGGTGTCGGTGTACACCACCGCGCCGCCCGCACGCGCCATCCGCAGCAGATGCGCCGCGAGCAGCACCGGCTGCACTTGGCAGTCCTGCGGGTAGTACGCGGCCCCGGCGATGTCTCGCGTGAGGTGCGGTTCCAGCGCGGGCACCTCGTCGGGTGGCACGTCATCGACGTGAACTCCGGCCGCACGCTGGCGTTCCATCAGTTCCACCAGGCCGTCGTATCCGGCGGCGGTGGAGGCCACCACCAACCCGCCCTTGAAGTCGAACTCCCAGAGGTCGGCGTATTCGGCGAGTTCTCCTGCCCACACATCGTGCGAGTAGAGCGCGAGGTCGAGTTCGGGCCCGGCTTCCTTGTCCGAGACCAGCAGGTTGCCTTCACACGCGCTGCTGCTGCCGGAGACGATGCTCCCCCGCTCGACCACGGCGACCGTCAGGCCGGCACGCGTGGCATACCAGGCCGTCGCCGAGCCGACAGCCCCGGCGCCGATGACGACGACGTCACAGGAGGAGATCACAGTTCGAATCCGATGGGGAACGGATCGTCGGGGTCGATCATGTACTGCGCTGTGCCGGTGATCCAGGCGCGTCCGGTGATGGTGGGAATCACCGCCTCGATGCCGCCGACGGTGGTGGTGTCCACCAGGCGCCCGGTGAACTGGCTGCCGATGAACGATTCGTTGAGGAAGTCGGTGTGCAGCGGCAACTCACCGCGGGCGTGCAGTTGCGCCATCCGCGCACTGGTCCCGGTGCCGCACGGCGAACGGTCGAACCAGCCCGGGTGGATCGCCATCGCGTGCCGCGAATGCTGCGCGGTCGAGCCGGGCGCCTTGAGGTACACGTGGTGGCAGCCGGTGATGTCCGGGCGCTCCGGGTGCACCGGGCGGTTCTGCTCATTGATGGCGTCCATGATCGCCAGGCCGGCGTCCAGCAGCTGCTGCTTGGCCTTGCGGTCAAAGGGCAACCCCAGGTCCTCGAGTTCGACTATGGCGTAGAAATTGCCGCCGAAGGCGATGTCGTAGCGCACCTGGCCGAATCCGGGCACCTGCACGGTTTGATCCAGGCGAAAGCTGAACGACGGCACATTACGAATGGTGACGGACTTGGCCTGCCCGCCGGAGACGGCGACCTCGGCGATGACCAAGCCCGCCGGGGTGTCCAGCCGCAGGGTGGTGATCGGCTCGGTGACCGCGACCATGCCGGTTTCCACCAGCACCGTGGCGGTGCCGATGGTGCCGTGACCGCACATCGGTAGCAGCCCCGAGACCTCGATGAAGAGGACGCCGAAGTCGGCGTCCGGGCGCGTCGGCGGCTGCAGAATCGAGCCGCTCATCGACGCGTGCCCGCGCGGCTCACGCATGAGCAGCTTGCGCAGATCGTCGTTGTTCTCCATGAACCATCGACGCCGCTCCGCCATGGTGTCGCCCGGGAAGACGGGCACTCCGCCGACGATCACGCGGGTGGGCATGCCTTCGGTGTGTGAGTCGACCGCGTGATAGACGTGGGTGGTCCTCACCGGTTGTCTCCGATCTCCAGAACGCCGTCGACGCGGCGGGGCGCGGGCACGGTTTGGTCGTCGCGGAGTTCACCGGGCAGCAACCCCTGCGGGAAACCCTGCCACGCGACCGGCCGGACGAAACGGTTCAGCGCCGCGGTGCCCACCGAGGTGGTGCCGGAGGCGGTGCTCGCCGGGTAGGGGCCGCCGTGCTGCTGCGCGTAGGTCACCGAGACGCCGGTCGGCCACTGGTTCCACAGGATGCGTCCGGCCTTACGGGTCAGGATGTTCGCGAGCGGGCCGACGATCGCGTCGTCCTCCTCGGCGGCCAGCGTGGCGGTCAGTTGACCGTCCAGCGCCCGCGCAACGTTGAGCAGGTCGTCGTCGCTGGTGTAGGTCACCACCATGGCAGTAGGTCCGAAGCACTCGACGAAGATCTCGTCGAACTTCTCCAGCAGGGTGGCCGCGTCAGTGGCCAGCAGGGTGGCCGCGGGCGGGTCGACCTCTCCCCCGCCGCCGGCGAGCAACTCCACGTCGTCGCGGGCTTGCAGACCCTCGCGGGTTTCGTGGTGCCCGGCCGCGATGCCGGTGTTGAGCAGCTTGTGGCCGTCGGGCAGCGGGGCCGCGCCGAGCAGTTCGGTCAGCCCCGAGTCGGCCGGGACCATCAGCAGGCCAGGCTTGGTGCAGAACTGGCCCTGGCCCATCGTGAACGAGCCGACGAAGCCGTCGACGATCTGCTGGCCGCGCTTGGCGGCAGCGGCCGCGGTGACGAAGACCGGGTTGACGCTGCCGAGTTCGCCGTAGAACGGGATCGGCTCGGGGCGCGACTGGGCCAGGTCGAACAGGGCACGACCGCCGGGGATGCCACCGGTGAAGGCGCCCGCCTTGACGTCCGGGTGGCTCAGCGCGGCGCGGCCCTCGTCCTGGGTGTGGATGACGCTGAACAGGCCATCCGGTGCACCCGCTTCCCTGAGCGCGCTGATGACGATTGCGGCGGTCGCGTCGGAAAGTCTCGGGTGGCCGCGGTGCGCCTTGTAGATCACCGGGCAACCGGCCGCCAGAGCTGCGGCGGTGTCGCCGCCCGCGACGCTGAACGCGAACGGGAAGTTCGAGGCGCCCCACACGACGACCGGGCCGAGCGGCACCGAGGTACGACGAAGATCCGGGCGGGCAGCGCCCATCGGCCAGTCGGCATCGGCGTGGTCGACGCGGACATCGAGGTGCTCTCCCGCGGCGGCGACGTCGGCCAGGATGCGCAGCTGAAAGGTGGTGCGCTTGAGCTCGCCGCGCAGCCGCGCCTCGGCCAGGTTGGTCTCGGCCTGCGCGATCGGGACCAGGTGGTCGGCGTCGGCGTCCAGCGCATCGGCCACGGCGTACAAGATCTTGGCGCGCTCCGCCGCATCCGTCGCGGCCCAGGTGTCACCGGCCGCGACGGCCGCGGCCACCAGTTCGTCGACGTGTGGGGAAGTTTCAGTCATGTCCGGCTCCTTGGCGTGGGCTTGGCGTTGGTCTATCAGGTTCGGGTGTGCGACTTGCGGTACTTCTCGTAGATGGCGGCGGCGACCACGAGGTCTTCCCATGCCATCCCCACCCCGGAAAAGACGGCAGGAACGCCGGCGCGGCGGCGCAGCCGTCCGGTCACGAGGTCGGCCAGGTTGGCAATCGGATGGTCGGCCCACTCCGCCGCGGTGCGGGCTGCAAGCAGGTTTCCGGCTTCGCGCATTGCCGAAGCCCGGCCCTCCACCACGACATCGGCGCGACGGATGAGTTCGGGGGGAAGCTCGGCGTTCTGCGGACCGTGTGCGCCCATCGCGGCGACCACCGTGTCGGGCGCGATGAGAGCGTCGTCCAACACCGGGGTCGAGGAGCTGGTGGCGGTCAGCACCACCGCCGCGGAGGGCACGTCGTCGGCGGTACCCGACCGCACCCGCAGCCCGGCCGCGCTGCCTTGCTCGACCAGGCGTGCCACCGCTTCCTGCCGCCGTCCGATCACGGCGGCGTCGATCGGACCGACGACGTTGTCGAGCACTTCCATGTGCCGCAAGGCCTGCGGGCCGGTGCCGTAGACGACGACTTTCAGTGGTCCTTCCGGGCGTCGTGACCCCAGCCGGAGCAACTCACGGATCGCGAGAATGCTCACCGCGGGGGTCCGGAGCAGGGTGAGCTCCGGACCGTCCATCAGTACGCGGGGAGTGAGGTCGTCGCTCCCCACCAAGACGTACACACCCTGGATCTTGGGCTTGCCGCGGCGCGGGTTCTCCGGCGCCACGGTGATCACTTTGACGCCGCAGTATTCGGTCCCGCAGCCCGGCATGAGTAGGAACTCACCGCCGGGCGCGGGAGAAAACAGTCGTGGGGCGTCGGATTCAGGGTCGACGACGCCGGACTTCAAAGCGTCGTAAAGAAAATCGACCGCTTCCGCCTCGCTTGCGAGAGCTTTCAACTCGTCCGCAGGGAGAAAGTCCGGCGTGGCCATGACTCAGTTGTAGCCGCAGGAGACTGCGTACTCGGTCGCCTTGGTCACCCGCGCTGCCATCTCGGGCGAGAGCGGGGTGCGCGGCGGACGGCAGATTCCACCCTTGCGTCCGACCATGTCCATCGACAGCTTGATGGCCTGGACGAACTCGGTCTTGGAGTCCCAGCGCAGCAGCGGGTGCAGATCGCGGTAGAGCTTCAGGCCCTCTGCCAGGTCGGCGACATTGCCGGAGGTGGCGAGGTCGTAGAGCTTCCTGCAGGCGTTCGGGAAGGCGTTGGTGTAGCCGGAGACCCAACCGACCGCACCGGCCAGGCCGACCTCGAGCAAGACATCGTCGGTGCCGACCAGCACGTCGAGGTCGGGCGCGAGCTCCTTGATCTCGTAGATTCGGCGGACGTCACCGGTGAACTCCTTGACGCCCTTGATGTAGCCCAGGCCGTGCAGTTCGGCGAGCAGATCGGGCTTCATGTCGATCTTGGTGTCCAGCGGGTTGTTGTAGGCGACGATCGGCAGCCCGACGGCGGCGACGCGGCGGTAGTGGTCGATGACGGCCTCGCGCTCAGCGCGGTAGGTGTTCGGCGGCAGCAGCATGATGGACTGCGCGCCCGCCTCGGCGGCCTGCTCGGCAGCGCGGACGGACTCGAGCGCGCCGTAGGCGCCGCAGCCGGCCATCACGCGGAAGCCCGCGGGGGCGACCTCGGTGGCGACGGAGACGACCTTGTAGCGCTCCTCCGGGGTCAGCGTCTGGTACTCGCCCAGCGAGCCGTTCGGGGTGACGCCGTCCATGCCGTTCGCGGCGAGCCAGGTCACCTCATCGGCCCAGGCGTCCCAGTCGATGGAGAGGTCGTCGTTGAGGGGAAGGGCGGTTGCGACGTGAATTCCGCGCCAGGGCTTGTCGGTCATCGAGCTGGTCTCCTCGGGTATCTAGCGGCTCTGCGTTGATCACTATGTGACATTTCACATGACTTGAACTGGCTTTTATCGATCAACACAGAGGACGGTATCAGTGCCATTGCACTGTCACAAGAGTTTTCGGTTTTGTTCTTCGAGGCTGGTTTCTTGAGTCAGAATTGCGTGGAGAGGAACCCGCTACTTCACTGTCGCCGTGCCTGGCTGCCGCGCTGTGGCAGCATTCGGCCATGAGCACGACGGGAGCCGCTTACATCTGCGGGTGCTCGACGTTGAGCTGGCCGAGCATGTACCGCACGCAGTTGTCCACCTTGGTCCGCCAGGCCTCCACGGCCCGCGCCGGGTCCTGGCTCCGGATCTCGTCGATGATCCGCTGATCGTCGGCGATGATCTCCGCGGTCGGATACCGGTAGTCCAGCCCCAGGATCGCGATGAACAGCCGGACCTGCGCGGTGAGCTGCACGAACATCCAGCTGATCCGCGGCATTCCGGCGGCCAGTGCCAGCTGGTCCTGCAGATCCATGTCCAGGGCGTATGTCTCGGCGTCGAGATGGTGCTTGGCGCATACCGAGATCCGGGCCAGCGTGGTGTCCACATAGGCCGGCGGCGAGATCCGCTGCGCGGCCATGGTCCGCACCAGCACCGTGCCCAGCACTCCGCGCGCCGTGTACGTCTCGATCACGTCGCGCGGAGTGGGGGTGGGTAGCCGCAGGTGACCCGCCCGGCGGTCGAGGATCGCCTGTTCGGCCAGGTAGTTCAGCACCTCGGTGGTGCGCGGGCGGGACAGTCCCGAGAGTCCAGAGATCAGACGCACCGAGATCGCCTCGCCGGTGCTCAGCCCGCAGTCGGCGATCGCCGAGCACAGCGCGGCCACGGTATCCGAGATGTCCTGGACCGAGGCCTGTGCGGCCGGCACCGGCTCGGGCGGCGGTGCGGTGCGGGGCAGGCTCCGGCTCCAGGTGAACGTCCATGGGCGGTCGGCGCCCGTCATGGCGGCCGCGTCGCGGATCCGGTCCTGCAGCGCCCGTAGCTCCCGCAGCTGGGTGGGTGCGATGCGCGCGGCGAGCCGGTGCAGCTGTGCCGGCCATTCGGGCCCGGGGCGGGCGAGCGCCGTCACCGTCGGATGCCGGGTGAGCCAGCGCCGGGCAGGTGAATCCAATGGCACATCCACCACGAGCGTCACCGGCGCCTCGGGGAGCCATTCGCGTTCGGCGCGCCGGAGCAGGGCCAGTGTGTCGCCGTCGGGTGAACTCGCGGTAGGCGGACGACGCAGCAACGCGGCGCACAGCACTGTCTCGACGGCCTCGGTCAGGGTCGCCAGCGGTGCCGCGCCCGTCGACTCGCCCGCCTCGCGTTCGAAGCCGAGTGCGCAACCTGCGGCGCCGACGTCGACATAGCTCAGGATCAGCGTCTTCTCGCCCACATCGAGGTCAGTTGCGGGAGGGAAGTGCTGGCGGCGGATCCGGCTCACCGTCGCCTGACTGACCCCGGTCGCCTCGGCCACGGAGCGGGTGGTCCACCGGTCACGACCGTCCGGCGGCGCGGTGAGCGAACAACCGAGCACCGCGCGCACCATCTCCTCGGTCACCGTCGGACGACCCTGCGGCGAGGTTACGGCCAGCAGCGCCTCCACCCCGCCGTGCCGGTAGGTGCGCCACCACCGACTCACCGAAGTGGTGCTGACCGATGCGCGCCGCGCGGCCTCGGCGACGCCCATCTCAGCGCAGTCGAGCACCACCCTGGCCCGCACCCCCTGACCATGGGAAACCTGGCGTGATCGGGTGATTCGCAGCAATTCCGCCCGGTCTTCTACGGGAAGGCGATTCGCGTCGTCCGCCATGTTGGAACCGCAACTTTCCGGTGAATCAATCTGGATTGGATCCCTCACACAGACTAGTCCGAGGTGATTTGTATCACGCATCGTACTTCCAAGTGGTTCCGCGAGTACCGCGGCGAAGGGAGTCCGAAATATATGAGTGACCCGCTGTTCACTCCGTTCACGCTGAAGAATCTGGTGCTCCGCAACCGGATCGTGAGCACGTCGCACGAACCGGCCTACAGCGAGGACGGCCTTCCGAAAGACCGCTACCGGGTCTACCACCGGGAGAAGGCCCGCGGCGGCGTGGCGCTGACCATGATCGGCGGCAGCGCACTGGTCAGTCCCGACTCGATGCCGCCGTTCGGCAACCTGCAGCTGTGGCGCGACGAGGCCGTACCCCTGCTGCGGGCGCTCGCCGACGACGTGCACGAGCAGGGCGCCGCGGTGATGACCCAGCTCACCCACATGGGCCACCGCACCGACAACTACACGCACGACTGGATTCCGGCGCTGTCGGCGTCAGGCACCCGGGAGCCGGCACACCGGGCGTTCTCCCGCATCGCCGACATCCGCGACCTGGAGCGCATCGCCCGTGATTTCGCCGACACCGCGGCCCGGTGCAAGGCGGGTGGCATGGATGGCGTGGAGATTTCCGCATACTCAGGTCACCTGCTCGACAGCTTCCTCTCGCCCCGACACAACCACCGCACCGACGAGTACGGCGGCTCACTGGAAAACCGGATGCGGTTCCCGCTGCAGGTCATCAACGCGGTGCGCGAAGCGGTCGGCGACGACTACATCGTCGGCGTGCGCATGTCATTCGACGAATTGCTCCCCGACAACTCCGGCATGGTCCCAGAGGACGCCGTGCGGATCGCGATCGCGATGCAGGACGCCGGAGTCGACTTCTTCAGCGTCAACCGCGGCAACGCCGACACTGACTGGGAACTGGCCAAGGTGATTCCACCGATGTTCACCCCGGCCAACCCGCACCTGGAATTCGTCGGCTGGGTCAAGAAGCAGCTGGCGGTCCCGGTCATGCACTCCGCCCGGATCGCGGACGTCGCCACGGCTCGCTACGCGATCAGCGAGGGACTGCTCGACATGGTCGGCATGGTCCGCGCGCTGATAGCCGACCCGGACCTGCCCAACAAGACACAGGCGGGCCACGCCGATCGGATCCGGCCCTGCGTCGGGGCGAGCGTGTGCATCGACGGCATCTACACCCACGGCTCCGCGATGTGCATTCACAACCCGGCCACCGGACGGGAGACCCAACTGCCGCAGCGTGTCACCCCGGCCCCGGCCAGCCAGCACAAGCGGTGCGTGGTGATCGGCGGCGGTCCCGCCGGGCTGGAGGCGGCGCGCGTGCTCGCCGAGCGCGGCCATTCCGTGACCGTGTACGAGGCGGGCGACCGCTTCGGCGGGCAGGTGGCGCTGGCCGCGGTCTCCGAGCGCCGGCGCGATCTGATCGGCATCGTCGATTGGCGGTACGACGAGTGCAAGCGGCTCGGCGTCGAACTCAAGCGCAACCACTACGTCGACCCGTCGGAGCTCGAGTCCTTCACCGAGTCCGTGGACGTGGTCATCCTGGCCACCGGCGGCCTCCCGAACCCCGACCTCGGTATTCCCGGCGCTGAGCTGGCCGTCGACACCTGGGACATCATCTCGGGGGCTCGCAAGGTGGGAGGCGACGTACTGGTGTACGACGATCTCGGCGGCCACCAGGCGATGGACGCGGTGGAGGCGCTGATCCGTACCGCCGGCACCGTCGCATACGTCACTCCGGAGCGAAGCGTCGCCGTCGACGTCGGGGCATCCCCGGCCGGCCAGTACTTCGCGCTGTTCGCCGATCACGATGTGACCACCGGCGTGCTGCATCGGCTGGTGTCGATCGAGAAGCACGAGGGTCGGCTGCTGGCCCGGCTGCAGGTCGAGGGTGCCAAGGCGGCCCTCGAACGGATCGTCGACGCCGTCGTGGTCGAACACGGCACCCAGCCCGACAACGACCTCTACGACGCGCTGCTGCCGGGATCAGTCAATCTCGGCCAGATCGCGATCCGAGAACTACTGGCCCGCTCGCCGCAGCCAACGACGGCGAACCCCGACGGCCGATACGCCCTGTACCGAGTCGGTGACGCCGTCGCCAGCCGCAACATCCACGCGGCGATCCTCGATTCCTACCGCCTCTGCCTGGCCATCTGAGCATCCACCACAAACCCTCACCAGCCCACCCACAAGAGGAGTACAGCCCATGTCTTCGCTAGAGAGCACCGCCGGCAAAGGTGCCGCAAGTGCATCCGTCAGCACGTCAGACTTCAGACGCCGGTTCCTGTTCCGGCTCACCGCAGTATTGGTCGGCGGGATGTTCCTCGACGGCTACATCCTGGGGATCATCGGCCCCGTCACCGGCCTGATCCAAGACGACCTGCAGGTCAACGACCTGTTGATCGGTCTGATCGCGGCAGGCACGCTGTTCGGCATCTTCGTCGGCGCCCCCGTCGGTGGCTGGATGACCGACAAATTCGGTCGCAAACCCATGTTCCTGCTCGACATGGGCCTGTTCGTGCTCGCCTCCTTCCTGCAGTTCTTCGTCGCGCTCGGCCAGTTCTTCATCACCTCGGCGATCCAGCTGCTGATCATCCGTTTTCTGATGGGCATCGCGATCGGCGGCGAATACTCGATCGGAATGCCGCTGATGACCGAGTTCTCGCCGGCCCGGCTGCGCGGCCGCCTGCTCGGCGCCGCCCTGGTGGCCTGGTACGTCGGCTTCATGGTCGCGTTCATCGTGGCGCACGCACTGATGGACGCGGGGGTGAACTGGCGGATCATCATCGGCTCCAGCACCGTGATCGCGGCGGGCTTGTTCCTGGCCCGGCTGGGCCTTCCCGAATCGCCACGCTGGCTGATCCTGAAGGGTAGACGCGAAGAAGCACTGGCTATCGCGAACAAGTACATGGATGTGTTGGAAGCCGCCTCCGTGACCCGCGAGAGCGAGGGATGCGACCAGAAGCCCGCCGCCAGCGGCAATTTCCGCATGCTGTTCAACCGGGACAACTGGCGGGCCACCCTGTTCACCTCTGGCTTCTGGTTCTGCGCAGTGACCCCGTACTTCGCCATTGCCACGTTCGCCGACAAGGTACTCAAGCAGTACGGCATGGGCGAGGGCCTGGCGAGCGGTGTCGGGTTGTCGGCACTGGCCTGCCTCGGTGTCATCGGCACGGCGCTGCTACTCGACAAGCTCGGCCGCCGCGTGCTGTCGGTCCCCACGCAGTGGTTGTGTGCCGTGCTGTTGGCCGTGATCGCGTTGTGGGTCGGCGCACCCGCGAT
Organism: Mycobacterium sp. 141; assembly: GCF_000382405.1. Lineage (GTDB taxonomy): Bacteria > Actinomycetota > Actinomycetes > Mycobacteriales > Mycobacteriaceae > Mycobacterium. Next base: position 55,935 of record NZ_KB908257.1, on the reverse strand, counting down.
CGCGGTGCTGACGATGTTCCTGGCGTTCTCGTTCTTCAACGCCGGCTACACCACGCTGACCCAGGTGTACCCGGGCGAAGTGTTCCCGACCGAAGTCCGTGGAATCGGCACCGGATTCGCCGCCGCGTTCAGCCGGATCGGAGCGGGTATGGGCACGTTCCTGCTGCCCTGGTCCATCGCTCACCTCGGGATGTCGGTCAGCATGCTGGTCGCGGCCGCGGTCGCCTTTGTGGGAGCCGGCCTGTCCCAGTGGCTCGCCCCGGAAACCAAGGGCAAGAGCCTGTCCGAGACCGCGTCGACGTACGCGCACTGATTCACCGTCGCCGCTCTCTCCCAACTATGCCCAACGCGTCGCTGCTCGACGGTTTCACCCTCGCCGTAGCGGTCATTTTCATGGTTGGGTGAGACGGTGACCGACAACACGACATGCGCCATCGTGGGTGGCGGCCCGGCCGGAATGATGCTCGGCCTGATCCTGGCCCGCTGCGGTGTGGACGTGACAGTCCTGGAGAAGCACGCCGACTTCCTGCGGGACTTCCGCGGGGATACCGTGCACCCCAGCACCATGCGCTTGCTGGACGAACTGGGCCTATTGGAGACGTTCGACCGAATCCCCTACAGCAAAGTCGACAAGGGAGACTTCACTGTCGACGGAAAACCCATCACCCTGGTCGACTTCCGGCGGCTGCGGCAACCACACCCCTTCGTCGCCATGGTGCCGCAGTGGGATTTCCTCGACCTGATCGCCGACGCCGGTAAGTCCGAGCCCCATTTCACGCTGCGCATGCAGACCGAGGTCACCGGACTGCTGCACGACGGGGATCGCGTCGCCGGTGTCCGCTATGAGAGCCCGGGCGGGTCAGGTGAGCTGCGCGCGGACCTCACCGTCGGTTGTGACGGACGCTGGTCGGTCGTCCGCCGGGAATCCGGCCTGGCGGTGCGCGATTACCCGGTGCCCTTCGACGTGTGGTGGCTGCGGGTGCCCCGCGCCGACGACGGCGGCTATTCGCTCATCCCGCGCACCGCGCCCGGCAAGGCGCTGATCATGATCCCGCGCCTGGGCTACTTCCAGATCGCCTACCTGATCCCGAAAGGCAGCGACGCCAGCCTGCGGGCCCGCGGCCTGGACCGGTTCAAGAGCGAACTCGCTCAGCTGATCCCCGCGTCCGACCTCGATTCGCTCAACTCCTGGGACGACGTCAAGTTCCTCGATGTCCGGCTCAACCGGTTGCACACCTGGCATCGCGACGGCCTGCTGTGCATCGGCGACGCGGCACACGCCATGTCCCCCGCGGGCGGCGTCGGCATCAACGTCGCGATCCAGGACGCCGCGGCGGCGGCCCGCTTGCTGTACCAACCGCTGCGCGAACACCGCATCGCCGAGTCGGACCTGGCCGCGGTCCAGCGGCAACGCACCCTGCCCACCATCGTCACGCAGGGGTTCCAACGGCTCGTGCACCGGCAGGTGCTGGCACCCGCCATGGCCGGCGGGGAGATCACCCCGGCGAAGGCGCTCCAGCAGCTACTGCACTGGCTACCCAGACTGTCGACCGTGCCCGGTTACATCATCGGCACGGGAGTGCGCCCCGAACACGTCCCCGCTGCCGCCCGGCGGCATCAGGGAGCGTGAGGGCCTCAACGCTCACCACCGGGACGGTTCACCGCTGCGGATCCGGCCGATCTCCGAGCGAGCGAACTGCACGGCCGGGGTCTCGGCACCGCGGGACCGGGCCAGTTCCTGGGCCAGGTCACCGCCGGCCTGCAGGATCTGGCGGGCTTTGCGCCGAGCTGCCCTGGGCCGCAAGGATTTCCGGTACCGCCGTCGGGTTCTTCGGTTGCCGGCAATAGCGTCGAGCTCGACCTCGGCGAGCACGCCCGACGCCACCTCTGGAACCAGCACGCTGCGCAGCAGGGCGCGTTCCTGGGGCACGGTGAGCACGTACACCCGAAAGAAGATGATCAGCGTCACCAACAGGACGCCCGCCCAGAGCCCGACGAGCAGCAGCCCGCGGCCGCCCACCAAGGCCCCGGCCGAGTCCCAGAGCCCGTGCAGCACCGGCGCCGTCACCATGAGCAACAGCCCGCGGCCGGCCCGACGCGGTTCGGCCGGGCGGCCCAGCAGATAGATGAGCCCGGCGCAGAAGATCGCCGTGTAGGCGAAGTGGCCGCCGACCCCGGTCAGCATGCGCAGCACCATGACGAGCGCCATGCCCTGCTCGTTGCGCAACGCGTACAGCATGTCTTCGAGCAACTGGAAACCGAGGCCGATGACCAATCCGATGATGAATCCGTCGAATGCGGTCCGGACGATGCGGGGCGCCAGCACGATGATCAAGACCAGCCCGGCACCCTTGGCGAGCTCCTCGGTGATGGGCGCCGACAGCCCGGCCGCCCAGTCCAATGACCAGCGCTGGCCGAACTGTTTGGCATAGATGTCTCCGATCGCGGTGTTGGCGACGGCGGCCATCGCCCAGGTTGCGGCGAAGGCACCCCACACCAGCGCAGTGATCAGCAGCTTGACCGGTAGATCGGTGTACCGGTCGGCCCGCTGTGCCAACCACCAGATGACGGCACCGTAGATCGCGAACACAGCGGCTGCGGTCAGCACCGAGTACGAGTGGAAGTGCCCCACCGAATCGACGAACTGGCCGAGCCCGACGAGGACCAGCAGCACATACACCCAGAAGGCAAGGTTGCGCGGCTGGATGAACACGAAGCGACGCCCCCACCCCGAGGCGTCGATCGCCGATACCCGCGCGGCGACAAGGGCATCCATCTGGGTTCTGTCCGGCGCGGTCATCGGCCTGCCTGCCCGTCACGCCGGATGCTGTTGATCATCCGGTTGGCTGTGTCGCGGTCACTGCTGGTGGCCAACAGCGGTTCGATCGCGACGGCTTTTACCGCGAACCCGTCGATGACGAACGCAGCCAACACCTTGTGCGCCGTCGCATCCGTGACGTCGACGGTCCGGCCCTGCACGCCCTGATCGGTGGTCAGCGGAGCCCGGGGGCCCGTCGTCGCGTCAGCGCTGTCGGGCTCGGTCCGCCGCACGCGCTCCTCGAGCTGGTTCAGCGCGGCGTCGGCGTCACCGCTGAACGCCACCACCCCGACGGACAGCGACGCGTCGCCGTTGACCACAGTTGCGGTGGTCGGGTAGCCGCCCGCCGGTTCGTTGCCGCGACGCACGCCGTCGGTGATGCCCCAGCCCGGCTCGGGCACGAACGTGACACCGTCGGCCAATTCCATGACGTCGCCGGGCGCCACCTGTTCGGTGTAGGCGAACGACGAATTCACCGCCGGCGCAACCACAGTCATCACAATCGCAAGGCAGAGGACAGCCAGGGCGGGAAGAATGGTCCGGCGGTCGAGGCCGCACCAGCGCCGATCGGCAGGCACCCACCGTGCGTCGGGCTCGTAAACGGGCTCCATGTGCGCAGATTACCGGCCTCCTTCCGCACCGGGCGGTATCCACTTTCTCACGTGGCGCAGATCACTTGACATCCGCGGAATCGCGGCTCAAGTAACCCACTTGTAGCAGTTAGTTGCCACTCCGACACCGAAGCCGTGGCAAACGGAACGAGATGGGAGTGGCATCCGTGATCACCAGATTGGCGCGATCCACGATGTACACAGTGCTCGCCTTGGCGGCGATCATCGTCGGCTCGCTGGCGGGCCCGATCGCCTCGGCCGGCGCCGCCGACGACGAGTGTGCCAACGTCGAAGTCGTATTTGCTCGCGGGACGTTCGAGGCACCCGGCGTCGGCGTGACCGGGCAGGCGTTCGTCGATGCACTCACCGCCCGGCTGCCCGGCAAGTCCGTCGACGTGTACGCGGTGAACTACCCGGCATCACTGGACTTCGGACAGGCCGTCGACGGTATCGCCGACGCCAGCAACAAGATTCAGTCGATTGCGGCGAGCTGCCCGGCAACCCGGATCGTGCTCGGCGGCTACTCGCAGGGCGCCGCGGTGGCGGCCTACACCACATCGGCTTCCGTTCCAGCCGGTCTCGCCCTGCCGGCGAGCATCTCCGGCCCGATGCCGCCCGCGGTCGCCCCACACGTCGCCGCCGTCGCACTGTTCGGCACGCCGGACAGCTGGTTCCTGAACCTCGCCGATCACGACGCACCTCCAATCGCCATCGGCCCGCTGTATTCCGCCAAGACCATTCAGTTGTGCGCGACGGGCGACCCGGTGTGCGATCCCGGCGGTATGAACCGGTCGGCCCACAGCTCCTACAAGGACAACGGGATGGCCATCCAGGCAGCCGATTTCGCAGCACGCCAGTTGGGTGCCTCGGCTCCGGCGGCAACGGTGGTGCAGACCTCGGGTGACGCCGGAAACTGATCGGGCTCCCGTCCCGGCGTTGACAGCCGTGATCGCCGACAGGCACGCTGGCTTCATGAATCTGCCCGACAGCTGGACAGATCGTCCCGCCGTCGTCGTGCGCCGCAACGCCGCGGAGACGGTGTTCGACGATCTGTGCTCGGCCATCGAGAACGGCGACTTGCCGCTCGGCGTGAAACTGCCGCCCGAGGCCGCTCTCGCGGAGCGCTACGGCGTCAGCCGCTCGGTCATCCGGGAGGCGCTGCGGTCCTGCCAGACACTCGGGCTCACCGAGACGCGGACCGGTTCGGGCACCACCGTGATCTCGACCCACGCCGCCGCACCGCGCAATGGCCGGTTCTCCGCCCGCGACCTCGTGGAGGCCAGGCCCTATATCGAGGTACCGGCCGCCGGGTGGGCGGCACGTCGCCGCACCGAAGCCGAATTGACCAGGTTGACAGCGATTGTCGAGGCGATGAGCGCCGAGACAGATCCGGCCTGCTGGGTCAAGATGGACACCGATTTTCACCTCTGCATCGCCCGCGCATCAGGCAACGAGGTGTTCTCCACCGTGGTCGGCGCGATCCGTGGCGCCTTGTCGACCCAGTCCCGGTTGCTCAACGCCGGCATTCACGAACGGCGCACGGCGTCCGACCGCGAACACCGCAAGATCCTCGCCGCCATCACCGCAGGGGATTTCGCCGACGCTTCCGAGCGCATGCGTCAGCACCTCGACCGCGTGGAGGACGCCATGAACAAACTGACGCCCATGACGCCCTGAGACCCTGCACCGAAGTTCACGTCCTTGACGGAAAAACGTGACCGGTGTCACACTCGTTCAATCAGGCTGTCCGACAGCTGCACAGCCGAGATTGGACTCCGATGACCGCGCAGCCTCCGCAAGCCCAACCCGCTGCCGTCCCATCGCCCAACCTGACGAAAGAAGACGCGGGCTATCACAAGGGCCTCAAGCCTCGGCAGTTGCAGATGATCGCGATCGGCGGGGCCATCGGCACCGGGCTCTTCCTCGGTGCCGGCGGTCGGCTCGCCTCGGCGGGGCCGGGTCTGTTCCTGGTGTATGCCGTCTGCGGCGTCTTCGTGTTCCTGATCCTGCGGGCGCTCGGCGAACTCGTGTTGCACCGGGCGTCGTCGGGATCGTTCGTGTCCTACGCCCGCGAGTTCTACGGGGAGAAGGCGGCGTTCGCAGTCGGCTGGCTGTACTTTCTGAACTGGGCGATGACGGCGATCGTCGACACCACGGCCATCGCCACCTACTTCCACTACTGGAAGACGTTCGCCGTCGTCCCCCAGTGGCTGTTGGCTTTACTGGCGTTGACGATTGTCCTTGGCGTGAACCTGATCTCGGTCAAGGTGTTCGGGGAAATGGAGTTCTGGGCCGCGCTGATCAAAGTGCTGGCACTCATGACATTCCTCGTCGTCGGCACGATCTTCCTGGCCGGCCGCTACCCGGTCGCCGGCCAGAGCACCGGCCTGAGCATCCTTGCGCAACACGGCGGCTTGTTCCCCACGGGCGCACTGCCCCTGCTGATCGTCACCTCCGGTGTCGTGTTCGCCTATGCCGCAGTCGAATTGGTCGGCACTGCGGCCGGTGAGACAGCGGATCCCGAGAAGATCATGCCGCGCGCCATCAACTCCGTGGTGGCCCGCATCGCAATCTTCTACGTCGGATCGGTGGTGCTACTGGCGCTGCTGCTGCCCTACACCGCCTACGACAAGCACGAAAGCCCGTTCGTCACGTTCTTTTCCAAGATCGGTTTCAGTGGCGCAGGCGATCTGATGAACGTCGTCGTGCTCACCGCCGCGTTCTCCAGCCTCAACGCCGGCTTGTACTCCACCGGCCGGATCCTTCGCTCGATGGCGATGAACGGCAGCGCACCGAGGTTCACGGCGCGGATGTCGCGCAGCGGCGTGCCGTACGGCGGCATCATGTTGACGTGTGTGATCTGCCTCTTCGGTGTGGTGCTCAACGCTTTTGAGCCGGGTGAGGCTTTCGAGATCGTGCTCAACATGGCCGCGCTCGGCATCATCGCCTCGTGGGGCACGATCGTGCTGTGTCAGCTGCGCCTGGTGAAGATGGCCGACGCGGGCATCATGAAACGGCCCAGCTTCCGGATGCCGCTGACCCCGTATACCGGATACGCGACGCTGCTGTTCCTGTTCGCAGTCCTGGTGTTGATGGCCTTCGACGCTCCGATCGGCACTTGGACGATCGGGACACTGGTGATTCTCATCCCGATGCTCATCGGCGGTTGGTATCTGGTTCGCGGCCGGGTGACGGCGGCCGCGCAAGAGCGTATGGGCTACACGGGTGAATTCCCGGTGGTGGCCAATCGTCCGGTGGATCCTGAAAAGTGAGACCCACACAGGCTTGCGATGACGAGGTGAATCGATGACCCGTAACCGTTACGCCGCCCGACCGCCGCTGTACGGGATGGTGATGGTGTTCGTCGCGATGGCGATCGTAGCGATCACCGCGTACTACCACATGGGCTGGTGGTCGATCATCGGCTACACCGTCGCCGCGGTCACCGCGGTCGGCGGCTTCGCACTCGCGTTCCGCGACTTGTCCTGACGGAGAACGGCACCGAGCACGGCTTCACCTTCAACCAGTTCCTGCTGGGCGGCGACGAACCGTTCCTTTTCCATACCGGACAATGCCCTGCACTCACCGAATCCGATTGTGTGGCAACAGCATTGGAATCAGAGGGGCTCTTCCACGCCACCGGTCTGACTACCGTTCTCGGGCCCACCCTGTCGCAACTGGCCGAGCTGAATCCGACGACGCTGCCGATCATGCACGGTTCGTCGTACACCGGCGACGGCGCGGCTCAGCTGCGGGCTCTTGCCGGCGGCTACCCAGCGATGTCCGGCGCGTCATAGCCCGATCCGCGCAGCTCAGTGCATAGCCTTGTCGCGTGATGACTCGGCGAACGCTGGGTGCCCTGCTGGCAGCTGGCGCCGTGCTCACAGCATGCCACTCCAGCATCGAGGGCACCCCCGTCACCAGCGCACCCCAACTGGGCGAACCCAGCTTCCCGACGCCCCGTCCGAGCCTGTCCAGCCCAGCGCCTTCACCCAGCACCACCACAGCGCCGAGTACATCTCAGGCCCCGGCCGGCGCCACCCAGCTCGAACCAAAGGACGGCTACGTCTTCATCCGAACCAAATCCGGCAAGACGCGCTGCCAGATCTCCAGTGCGGAAGTGGGCTGCGAATCCGAGTTCACCAATTCACCGGTCATCGACGGCTCGCCCGCCAACGGTGTTCGCGTCGGAGCGGGCGGCCAACTCCATTGGGTAGTAGGGAATCTCGGTGATATCCCGGCGGTAACCCTGGACTACCGCAGCTACCGCGCACTGGGTTGGACCATCGACGCCGGCAGCGACGGCACCCGGTTCACCAACGACGCCAGCGGTCACGGCATGATTGTCGCGGTGCAGGGTGTACAGACGTTTTAGAGTTGCGGTATGAGTTCCAGCGAGGAGTCGGAGGCGGATCGCGCATGAGTTCCAGCGAGGAGCCGGAGGCGGATCGCGCATGAGTTCCAGCGAGGAGCCGGAGGCGGATCGCGCATGACCACAGCAGCCAAGCGTGAGCGCGCGGCGCTCGTCGAAGCCATGCGATCCGCAGGCCCGGACGCCCCTACGCTGTGCGAGGGCTGGAAAACCCGTGATCTGGCGGCCCACCTGGTGGTGCGCGAGCACAGGCTCGATGCGGCACCCGGCATCCTCGTGCCACAACTCGCCGGCTACACGGCCAGAGTGCAGGACCAAATAACGGCCGCCACCGGCTGGGACGAGCTGCTCGACAAGATCGCGGCGGGCCCGCCCCTGTACTCACCGTTCTTCCTGCTCGACCCGCTGGTCAACGTCGCCGAGATGTTCATCCACGACGAGGATGTGCGACGTGCCCAACCCGACTGGAAGCCAAGGGAACTCGACGAATCCACCGTCAGCGCACTGGCTCGGACGGTGTCTGGCATGGCCAGGATGACGATGTCGAGATCACCGGCACGGGTCACGTTGAACACCCCCGACGGCACGACGCTGGCCACGGTCGGACATGGCCCAGAGGTCACCGTCACCGGCGCACCCGGCGAGCTGCTGATGTTCGCCGCGGGCCGCGAGCAGGCCGAGGTGACGTTCTCCGGCGACGACGACGCCGTCGCCACGCTGCGCTCCGCCCGCCGCGGCCTCTAGCGATCGTCGGGCCCGTCGCGATTGCTGGGCTCGTCGGACTTCCGGCTGGGCTCCTCAGACTCCGCATCGCGCATCAAGGCGCCGCCGGTGTCCTCGCCGCGGCCATCGCTGAGCGGCTTTTCATTCGGGTGGGAGAGGTCTTCGGGGCGCCAGTAGTGGTTGAGGCGGTCTTGGCCGGTGTCCAGCAGTAGGGGTGGGATCCATTCGATGCGGCCGTCGGCGCGGATGCGGGTGGTCCAGCCGTGGTCGTTGACGAGGCGATTGTCTGCGGGGCAGGCCAGGGCCAGGTCGGTGATGTCGGTCTGACCGCCTTTGGCGAAGTCCAATTCGCCGTGGTGGCCCTGGCAGCGGTCCGGCGGATTCGCGCAGCCCGGTTTGGTACAGCCGCGATCCCGTGCGTGCAGCACGATGCGTTGCCCGACCGAGGCGATGCGCTTGCTGCGGCCCAGATACAACGGCACCTCTGTGTGGTTGGCGAACACTGCCAGGTAGTGCCGGGCATGGGCGGCCATTCCGATGACCTGCGGTATGGACAGTCGGGTGCCGCTGCTGGTGGTGGCGACCCCGGCCAGGGATTCCAGTTCCCGCACCGTGGTCGAGATGACCACCGATACCGGTAATCCGTTGTGTTGTCCCAGCGTCCCCGACGCCAGCAGTGCGCGGCCTATCGCCAGGAAAGCGTCGTGGGTGCGTTGCGCGGCGCTGCGGGTGTCGGTGGCGATGGCCTCGGTGCTGGGTGTGCCCTCGACACACGGAGTGTCGTCTGCACGGTTGCACATGCCGGGGGCAGCCAGCTTGGCCAGGATCGCCGCGAAGGTGGCCGCGGTTTCGGCGTCGAGATACCCGTGCACCTTGCTCAACCCGTCGATTCCCTGCGGGAAGATCTCGATGCCGCGGCGACGCTGCTGGACGGATTCGGGGGGTCGGGGCCGTCCTGGTGGAGCAGAAACGTGATGCGATCGGCACAGCGTTTCAGGATTTCCGGGGAGTTACCGGAGGCGATGGCGGCCAGATCGTCGTCGATCTGGGCGCGGGTCTGTGCATCCAGCGGCACCGGGCACTTGGTGAAAAACTTGTCGATGACGGCGACGTGGTCGGTGTTGATCTGGCCGGCTGCCTGGGCCGTGGCGGTGGCCGGCAGTACCGGTGGCAAGGGTTGGCCGGTGGTGGCGGTCCGTGGTCCGAGGAGGGCGGCATCAGCGATGCGGCGTGTGGCGTCGGTTTTGCTGATCCGTAACCGGATCGCTAACACCTCGGCCCAGTTTTTCGCGCCGATCTCGCGTGCGGTGGTCCGCGTCTGGGCCTCGGCGAGTAACCGATGGTCCACTGCAGGGGCGCGGCGGGCCTGCATCTCGCGGCGGGATTGCAACTCCAGCAGTTCCGGCAGGGTCATCGCCGCGAAGGTCAACGCGGCCAGTTTCTCGCAGACCGCGTCGTACTCGTCGAACACCGCCAGCACCGTTTCCCGGTCCACAACAGCATTCGCAAGCATGTTCGAATTCTATCGCCGCGCACCCGCGCTGAACCGGGTTATCCACAACCCCTAGTTCATCCACAGACATTAACTGTTGCTCCGATGCCAGCAAGGAGCACGCCCTGTCTGCTGACGACCCAACGCACATACTTTCGCCAGCTCAACCTGTCTCGGTCCACCATCCGTAGCTCGGGTAACCGAAGCCTGCGATCGAATCAATGGGCAGATCGTCTGCGGACCACAAATTCCCATCCCCTGCTCGGGACCCGGCGCTCCGTGCGGATAAGCTCGTACCGCGATTGAGTGTTCCACAATCCAGGTACGCCAACAGAATTCACCGACCTCCTGCCGTCGCTCACCAGACGGGCACCCCGATGCGAGCACGTACACCACTCGGAGCTCTAGGGTGGAGGTCGTGGATTTCCGTGTGTTCGTCGAACCTCAGCAAGGCGCTACGTACTCCGATCAGCTGGCCGTCGCCCGCGCGGCCGAACAGTTGGCGTATTCCGCTTTCTTCCGGTCCGACCACTACCTCGCGATGAGCGGTGCCGGCCTGCCCGGGCCTACGGACTCCTGGGTCACGCTGGCCGGCATCGCCAGGGAGACCTCGACCATTCGGCTGGGCACGATGGTCACCTCGGCGACCTTCCGCCATCCCGGACCACTGGGCATCTCCGTCGCTCAGGTCGACGAGATGAGCGGTGGCCGTGTGGAATTGGGTATCGGAGCGGGCTGGTTCGAGGCCGAGCACCAAGCTTATGCCATCCCGTTCCCGCCGCTGGGCGAGCGGTTCGACCGGCTGACCGAACAACTCCGGATCATCACGGGCATGTGGGACACTCCGGTCGGGGAAAAGTTCGACTTCACCGGCAAGCACTACACCGTCACCGATTCACCTGCCCTGCCCAAGCCGACCCAGTCGCATCCGCCGATCATCATCGGCGGTGGCGGCCCCAAGCGCACTCCGGCGCTCGCCGCGGAATTCGCCGCCGAGTTCAACATCGCGTTCGTGCCGTTGGAGACCATCGAGGCGCAGTTCGCACGGGTCGCCGACGCGGTCACCGCCGCGGGTCGGGCGCCGGACTCACTGACCTACTCTGCGGCATTCGTCCTGTGTGCCGGTCGCACCGAGACCGAGATCGCCGACCGGGCGGCGGCCATCGGCCGTGAAGTCGATGAGTTGCGCAGCAATTCGCCGCTGGTCGGGACGCCCGCCGAGATCGTCGACAAGCTCGGTCCGTTCCTCGAATCCGGAGTACAGCGCGTCTACCTCCAGGTGCTCGACATGGCCGATCTCGACCACCTCGAGCTGTTCTCGAACGAAGTCGTCGGCCAATTGAGCTGAGCGGAGCAGGGCCAGGTAACGCGATTATCATCGGAGCCCGTGACTGCCAAGGACGACGACCAGGCTCCCGAGCCGCCCTGGCACCATTCGACACCGGTGGTCGCCGGTGCGAGCGCCGTGACACTGGGCGTGATCGCCTTGCTGGTGTGGGGTGTGGTGAGCCTGACGAGCAGCGCCAACAGCCCGCAGGAAGCACCGACTCAGTTCGTCGACCCGACATTCGCATCGTCAACACCGACCAGTTCCATCACAACCACGACCGCCACCATCACGACCACGGGGCCGGTGAGTACTACAGATTTCGGGCCGCCGCCGGATGCTGCCACGACATCCGGGTCGGACACGACGACGCCGACCGACACCACGACGCCGACCGACACTTCATCGTCGAGGCCGTCGACGACGAACGAGCTACCCACCACGCGCACCCACGCCGGTGAAACCAGCACCAGCCTCCCCCGGCCCCGCCAGAACGTGACACGCACGCTCTATCCGATTCCCGGTAACTGACGCCGCTACCATCGGTTCACGTGTCGAACTACTACTCCGACGACGACGAACCGACTCAATACGCCCAGAGCTACGGTGCTTACGGCGCACAGCCGGAGCCACCCGCGCCCGAACCTGTCCCCTGGTACCGCAAACCAGTGGCTCTCCTGGGGCTCGGAGCCCTCGGCGCGATCATCGTGGCGCTGGTCGTCTATGCGATCGTGCAGCTGTTCTCGTCGGGAGGCGACACCAAACCCGCGGGTGTCACGACGACATCGTCGACAACGCCGTCGGTGACGACGACAGCGACGACCGCACCGGCCCAGGAGGCTCCCGGGGTCGCTCCGCCGGCCACGCAGACCGTCACCGAGACCGAGGCGCCGGCCACCACGACGACCACTGATACGGAGACGACGACCGCAACCACGACGACCGAGGAGCCGGCCACCACGACGACCACGACCGAGCCGTCGGTGACGATCAGCACGAGCACGACCGTGGTCACCAATACCGTGACCGTCCCGGAGTTCCCCCGCCGCCACGGCAACTAGCAGCGATTATGGGGTAGGCGCCGCAGACGTCGTCGGCTCCGTCGAGTGGGACGGCTGCGGCGCCGAGCTGGGTTGAGGTGCAGGCTCAGGGGCCTGTGTGTGCGTCGGCTCGGGCTCCGGGGTCGGGGTCGGCGTGTGGGTCGGCTCCGGGGTCGGAGTCGGGGTGTGCGTCGACGGCCGAGGTGGCGTGGACGCGGGAAAAGTCGGGATCGGCAACTGCGGAACCGGCAACTGCGGTAGCGCCAGTGCCGGGATGGGCAACTGTGGGATGGGTGGCAGCTCGGGAGCCGGGGGTGCTGCAGCCGGCACCGGGATGTCCGCGGGTGGCGGATCGGCTGCCGGTGGCGGGGCCGGAGCCACGGCCTGCGGCGCCGGAGCCGACGCCACCTGCTGCCGCTGCACCGAATAGGGCGCCGACGATGGTGACACTGCGGGGGCGGGCGCTGGAGCTACAACCTGAGCAGGGGCATCCTGCACGACGACGGTACGCGTGGGCGGCGCCGCCCCGACCTGCGCCAATGGAGCTTCAGCGGGTGCCAACCCAGGTGCGGCGGGCGAGCTTGCAGGGGCAGCATCCATCTTGTCGGCACGGGCCGCCAGCAGCAGGCCGACGGTGCCGACAACCGCGAGCAGCGCCGCGGCGCACACCACGATGCCGCGATACCACGGGGTGCGGCCCGCCGCAGCGGACTCGACCTCGGGTTCGGCGAACGTGAACGCGGGCCGTGCGGAATCCTCGGACACCGATTCGGGGAGGTAGTCCATGACCTCGGCCGCTTGGTCACTCACCGACCAGGCCAGCGGGGCCGGTGCCAGCCCCGACGCGGCCACGGTACCGGTCATGGAAGACGGAGCCATCACCGCGCGCCGCGTCGCCGCGGTCTCGGCCTCCCCGCGGTGGGCAAGCAGGCCCGCACCGACCGCGGTCACCACCTGGGCCTGCGCGACAGTAATCACCGGCATCCGGAACGCTTCGGAAAGTCGTTGTGTCACAAGGGGAATCCGCGCGGTACCGCCGACCGTGACAAGCGCCGTCAGCTGCGCCGGGTGCACGCTGTTACGCCGCAGCAGATCGTGCAGCGCCTCGATCACGCCGCGCAGCGGCGCGTCCACCGCCGCCTCGAGCTCGGCACGGGTGAGCCTCAGCATGCTGTCCGGCGCCGGGCCGGGCAATCCGGTGGAAGCCTGGTAGCTCAATCGTTCCTTGGCCGCCCGGGTCTCTGCACGCAGGCGGGACAGGGCAGCCACTGCCGCGGTGCCCGAGGCTTCGGCATCAAGGCTGCTCAGCACATGCCGCAGCAGCTCCTGGTCGATGAGATCACCGGAGAAATCGTCGTAACGCACGGTCTGCCCGATCGGTGCGAAACGCGCGTCGGAATCGGCGAGCGTGAGGCTGGTTCCGGTGGCGCCGAAATCAGCCAGGGCGACGACGCCGCGAGCCGGCAGCCCAGGATGCTTCTGTATCGCCGTCAACGCCGCAACAGCGTCGGGTACCACCCGGACGCCGGGCAGTGCGGCGCGTGCCGCATCGAATGCCGTCGAGCTCCAATAGGCGGGCACCGCCACCACGGTGCGCTCCGGGCGCTGCGCCGGACTCGCCGCGCGCGTGAGCGATTCGATCGCGGCGGCCAGCAACTGCTCGGCACGGTGGGCTGAGCCGTCGGCCGCGAGCAGCGGGATGGGATCACCGACCCGCTCCACGAAGCCGGTGATGACGAGTCCGTCTGCGTCCACCACGCCGACCTCAGGCCGGCGGCCCTCGAACAGGGTCAGCACGCTGCGCCGCACGATCGGCGCCCGGGCAGCGACCGCTACCAGGTTGGTCGCACCAACCGACAACCCCAGGCAACCACGCATACCTCCTATGTCGGTCGAAGCGCCCGATTTGTTGCACTCGGCGATGCGCGATCCGCCTCCGGCTTTTCGCTGGGCTCAGCGGTTGTGCGCCGAATACTCGGCAACCAACGCCTCGGCGCTGCGCACCGCGGCCCGGCAGGCGCGGGTGGTGAACGGGTCGTTGAGCGGGTGCTCGGCCCGCCGCCGCCAGCGCTGCGCGGCCGCGAACGCCGCGCGCGGGCCGTCGTAGGGAATGTCGGGTTGCAGACCGAGTCGGCTCGCGGCGTCGGTGCCCGAACCGCCGATGATGCGACGCAGCGAGACCATCTCGTCCTCGTTGAACGTCGTCGGGCGGCCCCGCAGTTGGCTCAGCAGCCGCAGTTCCTCGAACGCGTGCGTGTCGGCCAGCAGCGGGTCGACGTCGGCCAGGATGTAGGGCGTCGCGTAGATCGGGTTGTGCTGCACGAACTGCCGCAGCGACAGCAGGGCGGTGTGCGCCTTGAGCAGATCGGAGCGCTGCGCGAACTGCTGGTCGATGACGTCGCGCAGGGCGATCAGGCCGCTGCGTTCGAGCAGTTCGTCGGCCAGCGCCACGGAATCGGAGATACCCGCACGTAGCACCGCGATGGAGATCCGGATACCGAACATGCCGAACCGCTCGAGCAGCGCCGCCCGGGTCGCCGCATCGACAGGCAGCGAACTATCTTCGCGCACAAAGCGATCCACCGACAGCATGGCCTTGTTGATCTCGGTGGCGTCGACTCCGGCGAGCTTCTGCAGCGCAACGAACTCGCTTTGGCGCAGCGTGCGGGCGGTCAGCGCGAGCAGCCCCGACACCGGCACCACGGCTTGGCAGATCCCGGTCTTGTCCATCTCGGCGGTGAACCGCGTGGCGACGTCCTTAGCCGACATCATGGCGTCGATCCGGCCGGCACCGATCTCGTCGGCGCGCGACGCCACCCCGATCACGCCGAGCGCGCCCGACGAGCCTCCGACCAGCTCACCGATCTGTTTGAGCAATGCGATGTCGGCGGCGTTGAGCGTGCGCAGCAGGAACACGACCGCGTCGACCCGCGGCACCCCGTCCTCGGGCACCAGCAGCCGGTGCGTGCGTTCGGAGACATCGCGCGAGAGCGACGACGTGCCGGGGGTGTCGATGATCGTGGTGTCGACGAGTTCGGCGGCGGGCCATTCCACGTCGAGGTCGGTCACGTCGGCAGGGTCCAGACCCGAGAAACTGAATGTCAGGCCACGGTCGCGCGGGTCGCGTGCAATCGGCACGTTGGTTCGCCGGCCACCGCGGTGGTTGGCGGTCACCTTCGGGGTCGGTCCGTGCCGGAACCAGGTGACGATGCGCGTCGCCTCGGTGGCGTCGGTAGGTGCGATGTCCTCCCCCACCAGAGCATTCACCAGCGTCGACTTGCCTGCCTTGAGGGTGCCGGCGAGCGCGATGCGGATCGGCTGGTTGAGCCGACGCCCGATTCGGTCGAGCTCATTGTGCACGTCGGGTCGATCACGGTACGCCGGATCACTCCGGTACGCCTGGATGGTGCCGCCCAGAATTGAGCGCACCCGATCGCTCGTGCTCACGCTGCGAATTCCGACCCTTTCACTTAACTCCGCGAGCCTAGCGGGGCGACCTGGGCAAGGTTCCCAGCATGCTCAACCACCTGTTTGAGGATGTTGAGCTGACGCTCCAGTTCGGCGACGCGGGTGTTGCGCTCGTTCTCCTCGACTTTGGCCGCCGAGAGGGTGGCCTGCAGTGACTCGTTGAGTGTGCGGCTCGTCTGGTTGGCCACGTCGCGGTAGTGGTCGCGGAGCTGGCGTTGGATTGCCTTGAGCCGGTCGCGGGATTCCTTGCCCACCACGAACGCCACGTCGTCGACGAACTTACGCACGTTGGCTTTGGCTTCGCCGCGGACCCGCAGCATCCGATTCTCCATATCCTCCTTGTAAGCCTTGCGGCCCAACAGAAGTCCCGCGCCCAACGACAGCGGGTTGAACATGCCGAGACCGGCGAAGGAAGTCAGCATGCCGAACATGAGCACGCCGCCGTAAGAGCCGCGCATCCCGGTGACGACCTTGTGACCCGCCCTGATCGGCCCGGCCTCCAACTTCTGTACCGAGCTGAACTCACCGAAACCCGCGCCCATGCCGCGCGCATCGATCTGCGGCAGCGCAACCGCGTCGAGGCCGGCCTTGGTGAAGGTGTCGGCCACCTCGACGGCCAGCGCCTCGGCACGCTGATAGGCCCACACGAAGTTGTCGCCGACGGCGGTGGCCACCGCGTCTTCGAGCTCGGCACCGATCTCGGCCCAGTGCGCCGTGGGATCGACCTTGTCGAGCATCTTCTCGGTGTGCGTGCTGATGGTCCGGAACCGTTGCCGCAGATCGTGATCCACGTCGGCGGTGAGATCGGCGATACCGTCGTTGAGCACCTGCTGCCACAGCGCGCTCTGCGCCAGGGCATCCTGCGCCTCCTGCTTGCGCCGCTCCAACTCGTCGGTCAGCTGCGCGCGAACATCCGGATCGTTGATCGCCGCCAGCTCGCTCTCCACCGCCAGCATCAAATGTTCTGCGGCGGAACGAATGTCATCGACCACCTGATCGCGGACCCGGTCGTGCTCCCGGGACAGCACGCGTTCGGAGAGGAATTTGACGATGGCCGGAAAGTTGGACTCCTCGTTGAGTTCCTTGTCGTTGAGCTGGATGGCGTGGCTGCGCAGTATGGAAGACACCGGAGTCACCGGGACTGCCAGTCCGGCGCGCTGCAGGTGAGCGGTATTGGCGGCGACGATGTCACGCCAGTGCGGGTAGAGATCGGTCTTGGTCGCGACAATCGTTGCCACCGGGCATATTTCGAGTGCCTGCCGAATGAACCTCAGCTCGGGCTCGGTGAATTCCTGGCTGGTGTCGCTGACCATCAACATCGCGTCGGCGTCGGGCAGCAGGCCCAGCGTCGCCGACAGGTGCGGCTGCCCGTGGCCGCCCACGCCGGGGGTGTCGATGAACGCCAGCCCGCCCTGCAGCAGGGGGCTGGGCGCGGTCACCTCGACCCGCAACACCTGCCGGCCGCCGGCCTGCGGGGCGCGGCGCAGATCGTTGCGCAAATCGCCCGGCGGAATGTCGACGAGTTCTGGTTCGGCGCCGTCGGGGCGGGCCACCACGAGCCGGGCCGAGGGCTGTTCGCCGTAGGACACCACGGTGGCCAGCACCGTGCTCTCGTCGTCACCGACCCGGGCTACGGGCATGTTCAGCAGCGAGTTGAGCAGTTGACTCTTGCCCTGCTTGAGCTGCCCGGCGATGACCACCCGGATGTGCGGATCGGTGATGCGCTCCTTGGCGCGGGCCAGACTCTCCACCAGGTCACCACGATCTCTGGCGCCGGCGATCCTGCTGGTGTGGTCGATCAGCTCGACGATCACCGCTGTTTTGCGCGGGTCATTCGATTGCGTCATACGGGAGCCCTCCGGCCTCTAACGGTAAACGGCGAACTGGCGGGGACCCTTGGGTCCCCGCCAGCAGCGGTGCTGTGCCGATCAGAAGCCGTGGAACCCGGCGTGCGGATCGACGGTGTTGTGGCTGGCCACGTCGTTGGTGGTCGACACGTTGGTGTGCAGGCCACCGACCTGGTGCACCGAGTCGTCGGTCACCGAGCTGTGCACGGAGCTGTCGCTGTGCAGCGTGCTGGTGTTGCCCACCGAACTGTCGTGCACCGACTGATCGGACAGCGAGGTGTTGGTCGACGACGCGGTGTGCACCGACGAGTCGATCGAGCTGGTGTTGCCGCTGCCCAGATCGTGCCCCGCGGTGGTCTGGTTGCCGCCGACCGCATGGCTGTCCTTGCTGGTGACGATGATCGAGCCGGCATTGCCGCCGTCACCGGCATTGGCGTGGCCGCCGCTGCCGCCGATGTTGAGCAGACCCCCACCGCTGCCGCTGGCGCTCGCGCCGCCGCCGTGGCCGCCGCTCAAATCGTTGCCGCTGATGACCGGGCCGTCGTTACCGGAGATGATCTGACCGCCGGCGTGCTGCGAGCTGTCCGAGATCTCGTTGCCCTGGCCGACGGCGACGTGCGAGCCGGAGCCGGCCCAGACATCGCCGTTGTTGACGGTGTTGCCGTGGCCGAGCACCGCACCGTCACCGGTGACGATGGGACCGCTGGAGTGACCGGTGTTCACCACGGCACCGTCGGTGGCGGTGTTGGTGGTCGTCTGTTTGTTCCCCAGGGTGATGTCTCCGAAGCCCAGGTTGAAGGCACCCTGCTGAGCGTTGGCGCCGGCGTCCTGATTGGGGCTCATGACCGGCACGTTGTTGTGGCTGGCCAGATCCGTCGAGTTACCGCTGAGCAGGTCGGTGTTGGTCTGCGGCGCGAAGGTCGGCTGCGAGGTGAACGCGGTCTGCGGGGAGGCGATGCTGTGATAGTCGGCAACAGCGCGCTGCAGCCCGTAGACCGGATCGCCGTTGCCGAGTGCGATGCCGGCCGGTGCGGCCGTCGCGGCCACCGATGCCAGTTGCGCGGCGGAAACATTCGGCAGGCCGGCGTCGCGCAGTGCGCCCTCGGGGTCGGCCACGTAGGCCGCGGCTGCGGCGGGGCTGCGGAATAGGTCCATGATGAAGTCGATCAGGGTGATCATCTCGGTACTGCCTTTCGTCGTGTCTTGTCTGGAGTTCTGGTTCTCGTTCCGGGGTGTCCCGGCGAACTGGTGACAACGTTATGGATCCGTCGGGCCGCCAGAAACGGGGCGCGATCCCCTCCCGCCCGCCCGCCCGCCCGGGGTGCCCCGTGGGGATCCATTAGGGGATTAGGGGATCGCTAGGGGTTTCTAGGGCAAAGGTGTCGAATACCTGGGAGATCACTATCTATGCACGTCAACGTCAAAAAGCGCACAACCAGGGTGGTTGTGCGCTAATCCGTGGCGGTGAGATGACGCTGCGTTCAGCTGAACATATCGAAGGCAGCCCCACCGTCGTCGTGGTGATGCTCGTCGACCGTGGGGGCGGTCCAATCCGTACCCAAGTCGGTGTGGATGGCCGGGGCGTCGTCGATGACGCTGTCGCTGAGCTGCAACGACGAATCGTCCAGCGGCGGCGCGGTGAGCCCGGGATCGGTGAAGAAGCCGTCGACCGCGGCGGGCTCGACATGGTCGGGCTCGGTGATCACGTGGTCGACGGTGTGCCCGGTGTCGGCGACGAATGGTGTGTGGTCGCCGAAAGCGTCGAACGCGGCCGTGGCCGCCCCACTTGCCCAGACGTTTCCCGCAGGTTCGTCACCGAAGCCGTCGCCACCGGTCGGTGATGTCAGCGATTCGGACACCACCGGAATGAGATTATTGACGTCGACGCTGGTCACGCCGACCAGATGGGCGTCGGAGATAGCTTGCGACGGGTCTGCGGCGTAGCGCGCTGCGGCGTCGGGATCGCGCACGAGTGCCATGACAAAGTCGAGCAGCGAATTTGCCATGGCGCCTTCCTTACTGTCTTGTGACCATCTCGGGCCTGTCTCGTGACGGCTGTCATCGATGCTATCCACCAGTGACGCCACACGGATCGGTGTCCGACCCACCCCCTCGGCACCCTGATTAGGGGCTCAAGCATTAGGGGATTCCCGCCACTAGGGGATCAATGCTCAATGTTGGGGGGACTAGCCGCTATCGTGGGGACCGCCCAGACAACACAGGAGTGACGCCTGATGACCGACGCACTGGGGTTGTCGATCGGGACAACCAATCTGGTGGCCGCCCGCGAGGGCCGTCCGCCGGTGCTACGCCGCTCGATTCTCACCCTGTTCCCCGACCGCGCCCCGGAGGTCGGCGAGTACGCCGGCCAGGGCCTGCCACTGACCGGCTTCGTCGAGCGGACCGGTGATCCGGTGCCGATCGTCGCCGCCGACGGTTCACAGCATCGTGGCGAGCTCGCACTGGCCGAAGCCCTGGATGCGATCGCCCGCGCGGCCGGTGGAGGTTCACCGGTCACCGTGGCGGTCCCGGCGTACTGGGGTCCGGCTGCCATCGGCGCGCTGCGCGGCGCTTTGCGTGGGAAGCCCGCTTTGGCACCGGCTGGTGTTCCAGCCGAGCTGGTCCCGGATTCCCTGGCCGCACTGGCGGCGTTACGCGCCAACCCCGGCCTGCCCGGTGCAGGCGTCGTGGTGCTGTGCGATCTCGGTGGCAGCGGCACCAGCCTGACGCTGGCCGACGCCGGCGCGGGCCTGGCCACCATCGGCCAGACCGTGCGCTACCCGGACTTCTCGGGCGATCAGGTCGATCAGGCCCTGCTCAACCACGTTCTCAGCGGTGTCGCGGCGGCCGGCAATGCCGATCCTGCCGGCACGGCGGCAGTCGGATCGCTGGCCCGGCTCCGCTCCGAATGCCGTCAGGCCAAGGAACGGTTGTCCGCCGACACTGTCGCCGTCATCCCGACCGAGCTGCCCGGGTTCAGCTCCGATGTCCGGGTGACCCGCTCCGAGCTTGAGCAGCTCATCGCCGGGCCACTGGCGGGCCTGCTCAATGTCATCCAGGATATGTTGCAGCGCAACAACATTGCGCTATCCAGCGTGGCAGCGGTGGCGACGGTCGGCGGCACCGCTGCCATACCGCTGGTGACCCAGCGCCTGTCGGAGCAACTGCGCGTGCCGGTGGTCACCACGCCGCAGCCGCAGCTCGCAGCTGCTACGGGTGCCGCCCTGCTCGCCGACACCATCGCCGATGCGGGCGCTCCCACCGGCATGGCCCCCGGGATCACCGCAGCCGACGCGCCGACCGGCTTGGCGCCCGGGATCAACCCCGCAGACGCCCCGACCGGTATGGCTCCCGGCGCGTGGGCCGCGGGTGCAGCCGGCGGCGAATCCGTGCCCGACGGTGCCGCATCCGCGACATTTCGCTCGCTCGCATGGTCGCAGGACGACGACGCTCCCGGCGACGAACCGGTGCCCTACGCCGGAGGCGATTACAGCCACAACTACGAGAGCGGCGCGACGGGTCCGACATCAGCCCGCCCACAGATGGCGTTCGCCCACGAAGAAGAGGCGTTCGCCGCCGAGCCGGGGCCGCTGCCCTGGTACAAGCGGCCGGTGATCCTGTTCGGGGCCGCCGCGGCCGCGGTCCTGCTGGCGGCAGGAGGTCTCGCAGTGACACTGACCGGCACCAGCAGCGATTCGACGCCGGTGACCGAGACCAGCACGACAGTCTCGATGTTGCCACCGGTCACGACGGTCACCGCCGGCCCGGACGGTCAAGACACCACCACCGTCATCACCCCGACAACCGTGATCACCCAGACGCATACGCGTACGCCGACGGACACCCCCACATCGGACACCACGACGACGACCAGCCCGACCACCACGGAACCGACCACCACCACAACAACGAGCACCACCACAACCACGACGACGACCAGCCCGACCACCACCACGACAACGGCAACGACCACGTCGGCGCCGCCGACCACCACCGAGACTCCGACCACCACGCGCAGCCGCCCAACCTGGACCTTCCCCACGAGGCCGACGAATACCCCGGCACCGGGAGAAGGCGGCGGCACAGGAGATGGCGGCGGAGCGGGCGACGGCGGCGCTTAGCCAGTCATGTCCCTCCCGGCGCCGGACACCGGCATGGACCTGCCGCCGGCCGCCCGCCACGCCGTAGCGGCCGTGGTCGCCGCGCCGACCCGACCGGCAAAGCTGTTGGTAACCGGCGGGATCGGGACAGGTAAGACCTCGGTGCTCACCGCGGTGCGCAGCGCACTGCGTGACGCCGGCCGGCTGGTACTGACCCGTCCACCCCAGCCCCACGATGCTGTCGACGCGGCATACGTAGTCGACGATGCGCAGCTGCTCGGCGACGATGAACTCGACGAGTTCGCCGAGCACATCACCGATCCCGCGGCGACCGTGGTGGTGGCGACCGCACCGCTGGTGCACCGGCCGGCACTGCGCGCCCTGGTCACCGCACTGCAGCGGGAAAGTCCGGCGGTGTCCCTGGGCCCGCTCCCGGTCGCCGAGGTCAATCGCATCCTCACCAGCGCGCTCGGCGCACCCGTGTCGGCCGAGACCGTCAGATCGGTCCTGACTGCGACGGCCGGTCTGCCGTTTCTGGTGACTGCGGCCGCGCGGTCGACGATCCCACCGGATCAGTCTGCGCAGTTCACCCTGATAGACCGGTTGTGCCGCATCGACGTACGCACCCGCGACACCCTGCTGATCACGTCGTTGAGTCAGGGACTTGGCCCCGACGATGTGGCCGCAGCGTTGCACTGCAGCGGCGAGGAGGCCGTGGGCCTGGTCGACCGGGCCCGCGCGAGTGGCCTGGTCGAGCCGTCGTATGACCGCCGGTTCGTGCGGCTGGTGCACGAATGCCTGGCCCAGATCGCCGGCGCCGCACGTCATCACGAGATCGAAACGTCCCTGCTGAACTCGCAGCTGGAGATGTCGACGCTGTCGGCCGATCTCGCCGTGCAACTGGCCGAGCATGGTTTGCGCGACGACCGGTTGGCCGATGCGCTGATCGAGCGCGCGGTCCGCGTGCACGGCCGCCCAGCTCGCGCGGCGGCGCTGTACCGGGCCGCCGCAAAGGCCGGGTCCATCTCCGGCAACACCCGGCTGGCGGACGCGCTGGCGCTTACGGGCGACTGTTCCACGGCTGGCCGGATGGCCGATGAACTGCTGGAATCCGACGACCCCGCGCAGCGCGCCGCAGCCGTTCGGATCGCCGCGAGCATCGCCGCCCACGACGGTAACGCCGCAGCGGCGGCCGACCTGTTTCGGTGGCTGGGACCGTATCCGGACGCCGCGGTGAGCGCGGCCGGTGTCATCGTCGAGGTCGCCGCGGGTGATCTCAACGCAGCGCGCGAAGCGCTGACCATCGAGCGCACCGGCCCGCCCACCGCCGTGGCCCGCGCAGCCCACAGCCTGGCAGAGGGGGTGTTGTCGTCGCTGGATCAGCCGTTCCCGGCCACGGTCGCCCGGCTCGGACAGGCCCTGGCGAGCGAACGCCACGCCGGGGCCGTCGCTCCGGACACCCCGTCGGCGCTGGTCACACTGGTTGCTCTGCACGGCGGCGATCCCGTCCGGGCCCGCAGCGTGATCGGCCGGGCAGTCCGCACGGAAGACACCGACGAGGTGGCCTTCACAGTGCATCGGCACCGGCTGCTGCAGGGCTGGGTACGGATGCAGGACGGCCAGCTCGGGGCGGCCACCGCCGACGCGGCCGCCGCAGACCACGGGCTGCACCGCCGGGACGCTCTGTGGGCCGCCGCGCTGCGCACCGCCATCGCGCGGCGCACCGGGGACAGCGGCACCGTCCAACAGCACTGGTATGCAGCGATGGAGGTGCTGGCCGAGTACTCCGTCGACCTGTTCTCCCTGCTCCCGCTCGGCGAACTGTGGGTGGCCGGCGCCAGGATGCGTCAGGTCGACCGGATGCAGCACGCCCTCTCGCAAGCCTTCGACCTGCTGGAATCCTTGGGCAAGCCGGTGCTGTGGTCAGTACCGCTGCACTGGGCCGGCGTGCACGCCGGGATCCTGGCCAGCTCTCCGGCCGCAGTGGCCCCACATGGGCAGGCGTTGACCGCGGCGGCCGGCGAGAGCGCGTTCGCCCGGGCCCTGGCCCACGCGGGCCGCACCTGGCTTCGTGTGCTAGCCGACCAGGTCGACACCGACGAGGTGACCGTGGCCGCACGGGCCTTGGCGCAATATGGTCTGACCTGGGACGGCACCCGGCTGGCGAGCCAGGCCGCGCTGCACACACCCGACGCCCGGGTATCGCAAGCGATGCTGCAGTTGGCCCGCGACCTCAAACAGAGCAGCGCGGTCGATGAGGCACCATTGCCGGAATCAGCGGCCGCCCCGAGCGCTGCGGCGACGGCTGCCCAGCGCGGGCCGAGCTCCGCCGCGCGGTTATCCGACCGGGAACGCGAAGTCGCCGAGTTGCTCCTGCTCGGCATGCCGTATCGCGACATCGGCAGTCAATTGTTCATTTCGGCAAAGACCGTCGAGCATCACGTGGCCCGGATCCGGCGGCGGCTCGGCGCCGAATCACGCTCGGAAATGCTGTCGATGTTGCGGGCAATGCTGGCCGTGCAGAACTGACAACACCGGCCGGCATTCGGTGCGGGCGAGAAAAATTGTGACGGCCGTCACGGTGGCTGTGACGAGCGTCGCAGTCGGTTACCAGGGAATCGCAAGCGCTTCCACAAGTGGAGCTCAAGGGGTCCCAAAAGCTAGTTAGGGCAGCCTTGGTAGCGGTGATTCCGTAATAGATGTCACTATAAGCAGGCACTGAGCTTAAGTTACCGGTCAGTAACATGGATCTTGTTACCGACCAGTAACCATGGACCTGGGAGGCACCGTTGGAAAACAGCCTGGAGCACATGCTCACGACGGGCCGATTGATCGTTGGATTGTTGGCGACCGCCATCGTCTTGGTATTCGCCGTCAAGCGCATCATGTGGCTAACCAAACTGATCAGCTCCGGGCAGAAGGTCGGTGACGAACGCGGCCGTAAGGACCATCTCGTCCGGCGCTTCCTGAACCAGAACAAGGAAGTCTTCGCCCAGTCAAAGCTCCTGAAATGGTCGATCCCCGGCATCGCGCACTTCTTCACGATGTGGGGGTTCTTCGTCCTCGCCACGGTGTACCTCGAGGCCTTCGGGGTGCTGGTCGACCCCGAGTTCCATATCCCGATCATCGGCCGCTGGCCAGTGCTGGGCTTCCTGCAGGACTTCTTCGCCGTCGCGGTGCTGGCCGGAATCATCGTCTTCGCGATCATCCGGATCAACAAGAACCCCGAGAAGGTGGGTCGTGGATCCCGGTTCTACGGCTCCCACAACGGCGGCGCCTGGACCATCCTCTACATGATCTTCCTGGTCATCCTGACGTACGCGATCTTCCGGGGCGCCGCGGTGAACGTGCTCAACTACGAGGGACGCGCCGCCTTCCCCTATCAGTCCGGTGCGTTCTTCTCCGATGCGATGGCTGCTCTGCTGGCCCCGCTGGGACACACCGCCAACGTGTGGCTGGAGACCCTGGCACTGATGGCCCACATCGGCGTCATGCTGGCCTTCCTGCTGATCGTGCTGCACTCCAAGCACCTGCACATCGGTCTGGCCCCCATCAACGTCACGTTCAAGCGCCTGCCCAACGGTCTCGGCCCGCTGCTGCCGATGGAGTACAAGGGCGAGAAGATCGACTTCGACGATCCCGCCGAGGACGCGGTGTTCGGCAAGGGCCGCATCGAGGACTTCACCTGGAAGGGCAACCTCGACATGGCGACCTGCACCGAGTGCGGTCGGTGCCAGTCGCAGTGCCCGGCCTGGAACACCGGCAAGCCGCTGTCACCCAAGCTCTTGATCATGAACCTGCGCGATCACCTGTTCGCCAAGGCCCCTTACATCATCGAGGGCAAACCGATGCCCGAGGAAGGCTCGGTCGACTTCGCCACGTTGGACCACAGCGCGCATCGGCACGGTGTGCCCGAAGACGGCTACGAACGCGTCATGGGATCCGGCCCCGAGCAGGCGCTGCGCCCGCTGGTCGGCACCCTTGAGCAGGGCGGTGTGATCGACCCCGACGTGCTGTGGTCCTGCACCAACTGCGGTGCCTGCGTCGAGCAGTGCCCCGTCGACATCGAGCACATCGACCACATCGTCGACATGCGCCGCTACCAGGTCATGGTCGAGTCGGAGTTCCCCGGCGAGCTCGGTGTGCTGTTCAAGAACCTGGAGAACAAGGGCAACCCCTGGGGCCAGAACGCCAAGGATCGCACCAACTGGATCGACGAGGTCGATTTCGACGTCCCGGTCTACGGTCAGGACGTCGACAGCTTCGACGGGTTCGAGTACCTGTTCTGGGTCGGCTGCGCCGGCGCTTACGAGGACCGCGCGAAGAAGACCACCAAGGCTGTCGCCGAGCTGCTCGCCGCCGCGGGCGTCAAGTTCCTGGTGCTGGGCACCGGTGAGACCTGTACCGGCGACTCCGCCCGACGGGCCGGCAACGAGTTCCTGTTCCAACAGCTGGCCGGGCAGAACGTGGAGACCATCAACGAGCTGTTCGAGGGTGTCGAGACGGTCGACCGCAAGATCGTGATGACCTGCCCGCACTGCTTCAACACCATCGGCCGCGAGTATCCGCAACTCGGCGCCAACTACACCGTGCTGCATCACACGCAGTTGCTGAACCGCCTGGTACGGGACAAGAAGCTGGTTCCGGTGTCGCCGGTGGGCCAGGAAGTCACCTACCACGATCCATGCTTCCTGGGCCGGCACAACAAGGAGTACGCCGCGCCTCGTGAGCTGATCGGAGCGGCCGGGGCCAAACTCACCGAAATGCCGCGCCACGCCGATCGTGGCCTGTGCTGTGGTGCCGGTGGTGCCCGGATGTGGATGGAAGAGCACATCGGCAAGCGCGTCAACCAGGAGCGCACCGAGGAGGCACTCGACACAGGCGCCTCTGCGGTCGCCACCGGATGCCCGTTCTGCCGCGTGATGATCACCGACGGTGTCGACGAGGTAGCCGCCAACGCCGATCTGCCGAAGGCCGAGGTGCTCGACGTGGCCCAGCTGCTGCTGGCCTCGCTCGACAAGTCCGTCATCACGCTGCCCGAGAAGGGCACGGCGGCCAAGGAATCCGAAGCACGCGCGGCCGTTCGCGCGGAGGCCGAGGCCAAGGCGGAAGCTGCTGCAGCTGCGGCGGCGCCGGTGGTCGAGGAAGCCGCGGTGGCCGCGGCACCGGCTGCGGCCACCGCCGCGGAAGCCAAGCCCGTGACCGGCTTGGGCATGGGGGGCGCCGCCAAGCGTCCCGGCGCCAAGAAAGCCGCACCTGCGGCGGAAGCATCGGCACCGGCCGCAGCTGTCCCCGTCAAGGGACTGGGCCTGGCGGGCGCCGCCAAGCGTCCCGGCGCCAAGAAAGCCGCACCTGCGGCGGAGGCGTCGGCACCGGCCGCAGCTGTCCCCGTCAAGGGACTGGGCCTGGCCGGAGGCGCCAAGCGTCCGGGAGCCAAGAAAGCCGCTGCTCCGGCAGCCGCTGCTGCCCCTGCGGCACCGGCAGCACCTGCCGCCCCGGTGAAGGGTCTGGGCTTGGCTGCAGGCGCCAAGCGTCCGGGAGCCAAGAAGACCGCTGCTCCGGCAGCCGCTGCTCCGGCACCGGCCGAGCCCGCCAAACCGGAACCGCCCGTGGTGGGCCTGGGCATCGCCGCAGGCGCACGCCGTCCCGGTGCCAAGAAGGCCGCGCCGACCAACAACAACGCCGCTCCTGCTGCCCCGGCACCCGTAGCCGTGGCCGCACCGGCGGAGCCTGCCAAGCCCGAACCGCCCGTGGTGGGCCTGGGCATCAAGCCGGGTGCACGGCGCCCCGGTAAGCGCTAAATCGACGCCGCCGATGGCCAGTCATGGCGCATGTTCACTCTGAACTGTGTGCCAGGACTGGCCATCGGCGTTTCTGTCGCCTGTACCGCAAATTGCAAAACAATTGGACGACGGTGAGACCATGGTGGACGTGACTACCCATCAGCTGCCGTGGCAAGGTACCGGGCACCACCCGAAGCCACGGGTATTCGCCCAATCGACGAAGCTGCAGGATGTCCTGTACGAGATTCGCGGGCCGGTACACCAGCACGCCTCACGGCTGGAAGCTGAAGGCCATCGCATCCTCAAGCTGAACATCGGCAATCCGGCGCCGTTCGGCTTCGAGGCTCCCGATGTGATCATGCGTGACGTGATCCAGGCGCTGCCGCATGCGCAGGGCTACTCCGACTCCAAGGGCATTCTCAGCGCCCGCCGCGCGGTGTTCACCCGTTACGAGCTGGTCGAGGGATTCCCCCGGTTCGACGTCGACGACGTGTATCTCGGCAATGGGGTGTCCGAGTTGATCACCATGACGTTGCAGGCGCTGCTGGACAACGGTGATCAGGTGCTGATCCCGACGCCGGACTATCCGCTGTGGACCGCGTCGACCTCGTTGGCCGGTGGTACCCCGGTGCACTATCTGTGCGACGAGACGCAGGACTGGAACCCCGACATCGCCGATCTGGAGTCCAAGATCACCGAGCGGACCAAGGCGATCGTCGTGATCAACCCGAACAACCCGACGGGCGCGGTATACAGCCGCGAAACCCTCACCCAGATCGCGGACCTGGCGCGCAAGCATCAGCTGATGCTGCTGGCCGACGAGATCTACGACAAGATCCTCTACGACGACGCCAAGCACATTTCGATGGCGTCGGTGGCGCCGGACCTGCTGTGCCTGACTTTCAATGGGCTGTCCAAGGCCTACCGCGTTGCGGGCTACCGGTCGGGCTGGCTGGTGATCACCGGTCCCAAGGAACACGCGAGCAGCTTCATCGAGGGCATCAGCCTGCTGGCCAACATGCGGTTGTGTCCGAATGTGCCTGCGCAGCATGCCATTCAGGTGGCTCTCGGCGGCTATCAGAGCATCGATGATCTGGTTCTGCCCGGCGGGCGGCTGCTGGAGCAGCGTGACACAGCGTGGACCAAGCTCAACGAAATCCCCGGCGTGTCCTGTGTGAAGCCCTCGGGTGCGCTCTATGCGTTCCCACGGCTGGATCCCGAGGTCCACGACATCCAGGACGACGAGCAGCTCGTGCTCGACCTGTTGTTGCAGGAGAAGATCCTGCTGACCCAGGGCACCGGGTTCAATTGGCCCACACCGGATCACCTACGCATCGTCACCCTGCCATGGTCACGTGATCTGTCCGCGGCGATCGAGCGGCTGGGCAACTTCCTGGCCAGCTACCGGCAGTAGGCTCTTCACCAGTCGGCCAGGGCAGCCTTGGCCGCCGCCGTCGTCTCCGGCGTCTCCGTCAGCCTCCAATCAGACTCGCCGGTCTTGTCCACCTCGAACCAGAGCACGCCGCGGACCGACGTGGTTTTGACGTAGCTGAAGAAGTCCGTGATCCACTGCGCCTTGTTCCCACCGGCGTCGCTACAGCCCACTTCATTGATCCATACCGGCGTGTTGGGTGCGATCGATGCGACGACATCCAGTGTGACACCGAACAATTCCTCTGGTGATGTCCAGCGGTGCCCGTTACGGTTCCCGAAGTTGTACCCGTCTATACCGACAATATCGACCAGATCGTCACCTGGATATGCCCGTCGGACCGCGTCCGCGTCGCCATTGACGATGACGTTCGGGCTCCACACCCATTCGACCCGATTCGCTCCAGCATCCTGAAAGATCAGCCGCACGCGCCGATAGGCAGCAACGTAATCCTCGGGTGTACCACCCCCGGAAGACACCGACCACGGATACCAATCGCCATTCATCTCGTGGGCGAAACGCAGCAGCAACCTTCCCTGGTACTCGGCGGCCGCCTTCGCCCAACTGGCGATGTAGGAATCGTAGCGCCCACCGGCGATCTGTCCGAGACCGTACAGCGGCTGTCGCGGGCCGTCCTCGGGATTCCATGGCTCCCAGGTAATCTCGGGAACGCTGCCAGCTGCCTCGATAAGTTTGAGCAACTGCACCGGCAGCGGCTGTTTCCAGGCAAACGCCTCGTAAACAGTGAGCACGTCCAGCCGCCGGCCCAATGTTCGGCCGGTGGCGGAAGCCTGATCTATCGCGGCTGCGTCAAGGCCGTTGGCCGCCAGACCGAACACCCGCTTGACGTCTGCTTCCTTCCGGCAGCCTCCCACCATCAGCACCAGGGACGCCGCCGGAATCGAACTGAGCAATGCGCGTCGTGACAACTGCACTCCCGCCCGATCGTTGGGCAACTGCACCTCCTGGACCACCGTGGACGTCTCGACCAGGAAACACGGTACGGGAATAGCGTGTTGCCGGGCTGAACCCGCCCCTAGTGTCCACTCAGGTCCACGCCCATATCGCGGATTTGCTGCTGAAAGGCGGGTATCAGTGCCGACACGGCCGTGAGGCTCAGATGGGAATCGTCTCGGTAGAGCAGGATGCCGTTACGCGCGGCGTGGCACTGGTTGCCGTCGCACAGATAGGGGTTAACGTCCAGCACCGGTATGTCGAGATTTTCACCGCGCAACTGGTCGGTCACGATGGGCTCTATTCTACGAACCCCGTCGAGCGTGAAATCGCACTTGGCCCAGTCATCCGTAGAACCCGAAATGCACTCCGGAATTTTCT
Organism: Mycobacterium sp. 141; assembly: GCF_000382405.1. Lineage (GTDB taxonomy): Bacteria > Actinomycetota > Actinomycetes > Mycobacteriales > Mycobacteriaceae > Mycobacterium. The sequence continues at coordinate 25,587 of NZ_KB908257.1, read as the reverse complement.
TTCTCGGATACGGGGTGTCGTGAAGGTAGATGAGCTTCGCTCCGGTCGACCTGAGCTCTTTCAGGGTTGCGTCCCAGCCTTCTTTGAGTTCCTGGTAGTCCGGAACGTAGGTGGATAACGAGCCGATGATGATGTGCTTGGGTGCGAGGTTCTTGATAGCCGCGATCGACTCCGTGCGCCAGGTCAGACAATCGCTCTTCGTGAAGGGATCGGTACGACCGTCACGGGGCTGCAGTAGCGGAGCCGGGCACGCAGCCTTGGTGAATTGACTTAGGCGCCAACCGTTGTCACGGGCCAGTGTCTGGGCCAGCGGCAGCCACTGCTGGGCATGACTGTCACCGAACAGCACGGCGGGCACACCGTTCTCCGGCCCGTCGACGCAAGTCGTTGGCTGATGTGATTCGCCCAGCGGTACGAGGCATTCGTCCCGTTCGGGCCGGTCGTCGAATGCCTTGAATGGGTTCGGCGTAACCGGACCGGAGTTCACGCCGGTCGCGGAACCGAACACCGACGCGAAATTGACCGCCGCGTTGTTCGCCCCGCTGCTCGCCTGATTGACCGCCAACACTCCGATACCCATCGTCACAGTGACGGCGGCAATCGTGGCGGTCCCCCCGAGCGACAGTGAGGCCATCAGGTTCCGCTTCAGCTCCGGCGACCTCATGATCGGGTCTTCCAGCATGTTCGTAGACAGCCAGGCGGCCAGCAGTGCGCCTAACATCACCGCAGTCAGCACACGCCAGTCCGTGATGCCCGTGGACACCTTGAACAGGACTACCGCTGGCCAATGCCACAGGTACCACGAATACGACAGTCGCCCAATCCATCTGAGCCACCAGACGGACAGGAAAGCTCCAACCGCCGGCGCCCCCAGACCTGCGGCCTGCCCCGCCACAATCATCGCTCCCCCACCAAGCGTCGGTAGCACAGCAGCCCAGCCGGGATAAGGCGTGGTGTGGTCGAACGACACTGTCGCGATCACCACCGCTGCCAACCCTGCCCACCCGACCACGCACATGATCACGCGTGCGTACACACGCGTGATGAGTGCGGTGAGCAGCGGCCCCGTCGCTGCGACGAGCGCGCCGACACCGAACTGCCAGGCACGGGTATGGGTCGCCATGTAGGACAGCACCGGATCACTGGCGGTCAGGCGCACTGACGCGACGAACGACACAGCAGAGACGACGAGGATGCCGAGCCCGACCACGAGCCGGATCGACCAACCCATCCGGCACGCGAGATACGCAGCGCCGACCACCAGCAACGGCCAGACGAAGTAGAACTGTTCCTCGATCGACAGCGACCAGAAGTGAGTGGCGACACTGTCATCCGATCCGCCCGCCAGGTAATCCTTTCCCTGGCTGATGAAACGCCAGTTCGCGATGTTCAATGCGGCGGCGAGCAAGTCGAAGGCCTGCCGAAACACCGACAGCAGCGGCATGATCAACCACACCGCGGCCGACGTTGCGACGATGACGATCGCTGCCGGCGGGATGATGCGCCGTGCGCGCCGGGCATAGAAGCCCTTGAACGACACCTTGCCTGCACGTTCGAACTCACGCAGCAGCAGGCCGGTGATCAGGAACCCTGAAATGACGAAGAACAAGTCGACACCGACGAAACCGCCCGACATGTGCGGCACGCCAGCGTGGAACAGCACGACGATGGTCACCGCAATGCCCCGCATGCCTTCGATGTCCGTGAAGAAGCGGTTCCCTGATTCAGCGCGCGAGGCGGGGACCGGATGATCGACTGCGGTTGTCATATCAGGATCCCCACGGAATCATCAGATCGAACCAACCGAATGCAACGGCGGCAGCGAACAATAGTCCGATGGTGTAGAACACTGCCTCGTACGCCGAAATGCGGTGCGGGTTCAGTCGAGTCACCGAGCTCCGCAGTCTGCGTCGCCGGCGGCTTGCATCCGTCATGCGGTCACCAACTCTCGCTGCCCGCTACGGCGATGGCGGCTCTTCACGCGCGGTACACGGCGGACTGCCTTGGCGTCCGGGGGCCAGAGCACCTTGAAGAACTCCACGAGAAGTGGTGCTGCAAGGTAGGTGTAGAGACCGAGGAACATCGCCATCAACCAGAATCGACGTAGACCGTAAGCGTGGATGTCGTAGACCACTACCGCCCAGAACGGCACCAGAGACAAAGTGATCGCCACCGCGCCGAACTTTGCGATGCTGCGACCCAACGTGTTCGTCGTACCGACCGCGCCCGTGGGCACCCAACCGGCCGACCGGCCGCGGAGCTTATGCACAATCGCGACGATATGCGCGTAGCTGTAGGCCATCTGGATACGGAGAACTTCAAATCGCCAACGGCCCTTGGACACAAAAGGCAGCACCACCAGGTAGACCCACAGCCCGACTAGGAAGGGGACGAACTGCATTGGCTGGACCTGGCTGGGGAAGAAGGCCGCCATGATCAGTCCGGGAATGAACAACGCCACCACATTGATCGCAGTGGTGATGTAGTACATCACTCCTGCCCAGAAGCAAATGCGCTGGCGTGCAGTCATTCCAACACCGTCAGCACCTGAGTGCTCGTTGTCCAGGCGCACCAGCGACCCGTTGCACCAGCGGTACTGCTGGTTGAGGAACCCGGCGAGATCTGATGGGCAAAGACCGCGCGACACAATCACCGGAACGTAGCGTGTGTGGTATCCCGCACGCATCAGTTGAAGGCCCGTGTGGATGTCCTCGCTGTGCTCGATCTGAGCGAATCCCCCTGCCGCAGCTAGTGCTTCACGCCGGTAGATCGCGCACGTCCCGACGCATACGGCCGCGTCGAAGCGGTCCCGCGATGGCAGGATCCAGCGATAGAACAGCTCCTGTGTCGCACCCGCAGTGCGCTGGATCCAGTTCTGCTCCTCCGTGGTGTCAAAGTACTGGGGGCTTTGCACAATACCCACGGTGGGGTCGTCCATGTAGGGCACCAGATGCTTGAGAAAGTCTGCGCGCGGGCAGAAGTCCGCGTCCAGGATGACGATATGGTCACCCGACGTCCGGGTGAAGGCGAACTGGAGGTTGCCTGCCTTCTTCATGTGCCCGCGGTTCGTACGGACGATGTAGTGGAATCCGAACTCTCGGGCCAGCCTCTCAACGTTCTCACGGGCGCCATCGTCGAGAACGTAGACATTGACCACGCCGTCCCACTCCATGGCTGCGACGTACGTGTAAGTGTTGCGGAGCACGTCCAACCCCTCGCCGTAGGTGGGGAGGTACACATCGACGCTCGGCGCGGTCCCGTGGGGTTTCCACCCCTCGACCAGCGCACGGTGCCCGCTCGCGCTGTAGCGACGTGTGTTGAAGCTCGTGACGACCGCGAGCACGTTCCCGACGACGTTGAGCCCAAGTACCACGAGCATGAACCACAGCACTTCGACTTTGGACATCGAAAACTGCAGCAAACTCCAGGCCGCCAACACGAAGGCGAGGAGCAACATGACCTGGACCCACCTCATCTGTGAGCCGAAGTACCAGTAGACCTCCTCGTCACTGGGCGGAGTCACCAGTGCTTCGGGCGTACGAACTCTTTCCGGCGCCAACGTCTCGCGCTCGCGATTCTCTAACGCCACCATGTCAAACTCCCCCAGAAGTTCTGCATAAGAGCACCGACGGCACCTACCTCCACGATGCGGGTTCCATCCCGTATTGAATAAATTCATCGTTGTGACAAATATTTGCCAGCGCAAGGCTCACACACGGTATTGCGACCGCTCCTACAACGAGCATTGGGCTTCATTGCCCCGCGTTCTGACTTCGCTGCCGGATGGTCAAAACCATATATCAGCCGTTCAAACCGCGCGATCCCAGTCTGCCAGGTGTGCTTTAAACCACAGTTACACTCGCGTAATATTCGGAAGCGGAACGGATTGTTGTACCTTTTGCCATTCGCCAGTTCCGCACCGTAGCGTTTCAGTTCACCGGCCAAAGATCGGGAAACATGCCATAATGCTTCTGGACGCACCGGGGGGTAGAAATGGCGTGGACATTGTTAGGGCGGTTCGCAATGCTTGCGGGCTGCACAGCGCTGGCCGCCTGCAGCGCCTTCGGGTCTGCCCACATGGGTGCAGACACAAATACATTTGTGTACGCCCGCGAGATGCCGGCGATCGCTCCTGCTGATTGGAGCGGTCGGGGGACTCTCCTGCAGTCGTTCGAACACCCGAAGTTGGATTTCAGCGAATTACCCGCCGGCTCGGGCGCGCTGACCATGACATACCGGTCGATCTCGGGCATCACCGGCCAGCCGACGGTCGTGTCGGGAGCGGTTTTCACCCCGCCGGAACCGCCTCCACCCGGCGGCTGGCCGGTGATCGGCTACGCCCACGGGACCGTCGGCGTCACTTCCGACTGCGGTCCGACGGCGGATCCGCGCCTCTTCGGCGATTTGACGGCAGTGGCGATCCAGCTGCGGCAAGGCTATGCGGTCGTGTTCACCGACTACGCCGGCCTGCAGGGCGCCTCCCCGACCGACGCGTCCGATCCACACCCCTACCTGGAACCGAAGTCCGCCGCATTCAACCTCATAGATGCCGTTCGCGCGGCTCGTACAGCGGTCCCCGACCTGTCATCACGATGGGTGGCCTTGGGTGCGTCCCAGGGTGGTGAAACCGCTTGGGCGGCAGCGGAGTACTTCGCCGCATACGGGGAGGGTACGGACCTTCTCGGATCGGCGGCGATCGCGCCGACCCTCGATATGTCACCACTGGTGCAAAGTGCGCAGGCTTCGACTTTGACCACGGATCAGCGGTACTTATACCCCTACATCGTCACCGGACTCGCAGGCGTGGACAAGTCGATCAAACCCGACGATTATCTTCACGACGCACTACGCGACAATCGGACAACGCTGATCGCGTGTCGCGCCGATTCGCTGAATGACAAGGGAGAACTGAGCAGCGCTCTGGCAAACTCTGACACCCGGCCTTCGTCGCCGGCAGCCGCCGAACGCCTGGCCAGTTTGCTTGCCGCCTACGCATTACCTCAGCAGCCGACCCAAACTCCGATTCTGGCAATCTACGGGGGCCGGGACGACACAGTGCCTGCGGCGTGGACCGAAGTTGCGATGGGACGCGCCTGCGCCCTGGGCGACACCATCATGCGCGTGCGGATCGAAGACGCTGGCCATACGCTGGATCCCGGCGCAGTTCTCGGTCAGTGGTTAACCGACCGTTTCGCCGGCATACCCGCCACCGGAAATTGTTAGATCCCTTTGGTGCATGGGACCAAGCAAATGGCACACGGAAGGCGATTTTCGCCCAAACCGCCCTGGCGCCATTCCGGAGTGATCCGCCAAGCCGATGCATTTATAATCTGCAGCAAACAGCTGACAAACTCGTTTCGACGTTTGTACGTCGAAACTCCCGGCATGCGTAAATGATCTTGCTGAATTAGTATTCGACTATGCAGAAGAATGGTATTCCGTGGACGGCGATCGTGCCCGCCGCAGGTTTGGGTACGCGTTTCCTTCCGGCCACCAAGACGGTGCCGAAGGAATTGTTGCCGGTTGTCGACACTCCGGGCATCGAGCTCGTGGCCGCGGAGGCTGCCGAGGCAGGCGCCGAACGACTGGTGATCGTCACCTCTGAAGGCAAGGACGGGGTGGTCGCGCACTTCGTCGAGGATCTGGTTCTGGAGGGCACGCTGGAAGCCCGCGGCAAGCATGTGATGCTCGAGAAGGTTCGCCGGGCCCCGGCTTTGATCAAGGTGGAATCGGTGGTACAGCCTCGGCCCCTCGGCCTAGGTCATGCGATTTCCTGCGTCGAGTCAACGCTGCTGCCTGACGAGGATGCTGTCGCGGTCCTGCTGCCGGACGACCTGGTTCTGCCGACCGGCGTGCTGGAGACCATGTCCAAGGTACGTGCCAGGCACGGTGGATCGGTGCTGTGCGCTATCGAGGTGCCCGGCCCGGCAATCGCCGCCTACGGCGTATTCGACGTCGAAGCGGCACCGGACACTGCCAGCCCCGACGTCCTGCGGGTCAAGGGCATGGTCGAAAAACCACATCCCGACGATGCGCCTTCGCCTTACGCCGCAGCGGGGCGCTATGTCCTCGACAGGGAGATATTCGATGCGCTGCGCCGGATTTCACGTGACCACAGCGACGAACTGCAGTTGACCGACGCCATCGCGCTGCTGATCTCCGAAGGTCATCCCGTACATGTCGTCGTGCACCACGGCTCCCGTCACGACCTCGGAAACCCCGGCGGCTACCTGAAAGCGGCAGTCGACTTCGCCTTGGCGCGAGACGAGTACGGACCCGATCTGCGCCGGTGGTTGATCGAACGCCTGGGCATCAACGAGCCTGGTGTCGGCACCATTACATAGAATGCACAGCACTACTGCGTTTGGGAGTGCCCACAGCTGGCGATGGGATCGAGCCTCTACCCTGTCCGGGTGGCCCACTCGCACTCGTTAAGCGGTCCTGCCCCGCTGGGCCCGCTGGCCGCCAAGATCGTCGTCGGCATGCTGGTCGCCATCGGTATCGCGGTACTGGCCGGATTGGTCCTGCTGTGGCCGAGCCAGCAGAAGGTCGCCATCCCGCTGCCGTTCCAGAACTCCGCGGGCGGCGCGGTCACCACCGAGGCCGGGCACGTGTTGTCCAGCCGGATGGCCGACTGCGGCAGTCCGTCGACCGGCGCGGTGCTCACCGCCAATCCGATGGCGGCCCCGCCCGGCGGTGGCCAATGCGTGCAGAACCTGGTCTCGATCGACTCGGGACCCAACAAGGGCGCGAATACTCTGCTGGAGTTCACCAACGGCCCCGGGCAACCCCACCTGGCTCCCGGGGACAACGTTCGGTTGAGCCGACAGGTCGACGATGCGGGAACGACGACGTACGCGTTTTTCGACTTCGAACGCACCTGGCCGCTGGCTGCGCTGGCAGCGACGTTCGCGGTGGTCATCGTGGCAGTGGCGCGCTGGCGCGGGCTGCGCGCCCTGATCGGTATCGCGGTCGCGTTCGTGGTGCTGGTGGTGTTTCTGCTGCCTGCGCTGCGCGACGGTGCCGCGGCCGTCCCCGTGTCGCTGGTCGCCGCGGCGGCGATCCTCTACGCCGTCATCTACCTGGCCCACGGGGTGAGCCTGCGCACCAGTGCAGCCCTGCTCGGTACGCTCGCCGCGCTGCTCCTCGCCGCGTTGTTATCTTGGGGGGCAATCGAAATGGCTCACCTGACGGGCTTGTCCGAGGATCAGAACAATGAGGTTGCGGCGTATCTGGGCAATGTGTCGATCACTGGTCTGCTCTTGGCCGGATTCATCATCGGCTCACTCGGTGTGCTCAACGACGTGACGGTGACGCAGGCGTCGACGGTGTTCGAACTGGCTGAGCACGGCGGCACCCGGCGGTCGGTCTTCGTCGGGGCCATGCGAGTGGGCCGCGATCACATCGCCAGCACCGTCTACACCCTCGTGCTGGCCTACGCCGGCAGCGCCCTGCCGCTGCTGCTGCTGTTCAGCGTCGCCAACCGCTCTCTGGGCGATGTGTTGACGGGTGAGAGCGTGGCCATCGAGATCACGCGGTCCGCGGTCGGCGGTATCGCACTGGCGCTGTCGGTTCCGTTGACGACGGGTATCGCGGCAGTGCTGGCCACGCCCGAGCATTCGCGCCACTAGCGTTGCCGCGCCGCGGCGATCACCACCCGCTGGATCTCACGCCTTAAACAAGATCACTCTCGGTCAGGTCCGTCGCCGTCAGCGCCGCAGCCAGATCCGGGTGATGAAAAACCGAGGTGACGTGGTCATGGACAACCCGGAACGCCGAAGCCGAAGTGCTGGCATCGCCGTCGGAGTCCAGGATGGTCTGCTGGACGACCACGACGCCGTCGTGGACGAACATCTGGCCGGCCGTCACGGTCTCGCCCAGCTCCCGCGCCCATTGCCGCAGGGCGGCGCGGCCCTGTGCGGCGCCACGGGAGTCACCGAATTCGATGTCATCGCTGCACAGCCGGTCCAAGGTCCCGAAATCCCGCGCGTTGAGCGCATCGTGCCAGGCCAGAACCGTCGCGATCTCGGATGTGGTCATGAACGAAACGTACGCTACTCAGAACGCGGTGTGCTCGAGCCACCGGTCCCACACACCGATGTCGCCGAACGTCTCCAGACCGAGATCGGCCGCCGTGGCCCGCCGCGAGACCGCGAGCAGCAGGTTCGTGGCGCTGCCGCGCAGCCCGACGCCGCCTTTGCCGTGGTCGTGCGACCACCAGATCTCGCCGTCGTCATTACGCACCATCCATTCACCGGTCGGGCCCAGGCCCGCATCGGTGGCGTGCAGATGCACGGTACGCCCGGGCTCCAGAGGTGTCCGGTGCGCTGTGGTCGCCTCCACGCACGTCCGGTCGAGCCATTCACTGACCGCGTCGGCGGCCAGTTCAGGCGCCAGCTCGAAATCGGCCCCGAGAGCCAGCGCAGCGTCGGCGCGGTGAACGGCAACCTCGTGCACGCGACGGCGGATCCACCAGCCCACGGGCTTGGCTCCCATGAAGGTCCACACGCGGGCGCTGTTGCCGACCTGGTCTGCGGCATCGAGGACCAGCTGGGCGCCGTCGTTGAGCCAGGCGATCGCCGCATCGGAGTCATCGGGTGGGCGACCGTCACGAACCTCGCGCGGGTCCAGTGCCCTCAGCCTTCGCTCTGCGATTATCTGTGCAGCCCAACGGTTTCCACGGCCAACATGGCGGAAGAGCTGTTTGAGCGTCCAGTCCGGACAGGTCGGAATGCGAGTCTCGGGATCGCCGGTGGCGATCAACTCCCCGAAGGCGTGAGTCTGATCGAGCAGGGCGGCTCGGAAGTCCACATCACAAATTTACCGCCGCACGCGCGGTACCGAGTGCGATCGGCGGAGTCGACCAACCGCGCAACACGCCCGTGTTGCGCCGTACTCCACCGTTTGCCAGCCGAGCGTCGGGATACCGGTCGAAGAACGCGCGCAGGCCGACCTCGCCCTCGGCGCGGGCCAGCGCCGCGCCCAGGCGGAAATGCCGGCCACCGGTGCCGGCCGGCGTTCTCGCGTTCGATGTCGAACCGGTGCGGGTCGGCGAACACCTGCGGGTCGCCCTGACGCATTCCGACCGCCGACAGGCCGCGAATGACGCCGTGCAGAGCGAGCCAACGGATCCGTTCCCGCATGACCCGAGGTTACGACTGCCGGGATTGCTCGACAGCGATCAAACAGCCGCTGCCGCGCGCCCCAATGCGTACATGCCCCACCCGGCCTGTCGCCACCGCTGCACGTTCAGGCAATTGCGGCCGTCGACAACGACTTTCGCGCGCACCGTATCGGCCAGCGAGTCGGGATCCAGGTCCAGGAACTCCTGCCATTCGGTCAGCACCAGCACCGCGTCGGCCCGCTCGCACGCCTCGATGACCGATGTCGAGTAGTTCAGCGTCGGAAAGACCCGCTGTGAGTTCTCCATCGCCTTGGGGTCGTAGACGTTCACGGTGGCCCCGTTGAGTTGCAGCATGCCCGCCACGTTGAGCGCGGGTGAGTCACGCACGTCATCGGATTCGGGCTTGAACGCCGCACCCAGCACCGCGATGTTGGCGCCCAGCAGCGATCCGCCGCACGCCCGGGTCGTCAGTTCCACCATCGCGGTACGGCGCCGCATGTTGATGCTGTCGACCTCACGCAGGAAGGTCAGCGCGTGGTTGGCGCCGAGCTCACCGGCGCGGGCCATGAATGCGCGAATGTCCTTGGGCAGGCAGCCGCCACCAAAGCCAAGGCCCGCGTTGAGGAAGCGCCGCCCGATGCGCGGGTCGTGGCCGAGCGCGTCAGCCAGCAGCGTGACATCGGCGCCGACGGCCTCACACACCTCGGAGATCGCGTTGATGAACGAGATCTTGGTAGCCAGAAACGCATTGGCAGACACCTTGACCAGCTCGGCGGTCTGCAGATCGGTGACCAGGAACGGCACGCCGTCCTGAAGCAACGGCGCGTACAGCTCCCGCACCGCGGCCTCGGCGCGTGATTCTGTTGTCCTTCTCGCGTACGGGCCGGAATCAGGTTGCACACCAACGACAATGCGGTCGGGGTGCAGCGTGTCGTGCACGGCGAAGCCCTCGCGCAGGAACTCGGGATTCCAAGCCACCTCGACGTCGACGCCGTCAGGAGCGAGGTCGAGGGCCCGCTTGGACAGGTCCGCGGCGGTGCCCACCGGAACGGTCGACTTGCCGATGATCACCGCCGGGCGACGCAACCGCGGCACCAGGCCGTCGATGACGGCGTGCACATGGCGCAGGTCGGCGCCGTAGTCGCCCTTCTTCTGCGGTGTGCCCACGCCGAGGAAATGCACGTCGGCGAAGTCGGCGGCTTCCTCGTAGTCGGTAGTGAACCGGAGCCGCCCCGCGGACAGGTTGTCGTTCAACACCTTCCGCAATCCCGGCTCGTAGAACGGGATATCGCCGGCGGCGAGCTTGGCTACCTTGCCCGGGTCGACGTCCACCCCGATGACCTCGTGGCCGAGCTCTGCCATACCGGCGGCGTGCGTGGCTCCGAGGTAACCGGTTCCGAATACGGTGCATCGCATACTGCCTGAATAGGCCGCGCGAGTGAGCGAGCCGCTACGTCACACCAAGCGGCAAACCAACGTCAGGTAACGGTTGGTGGTGGTCAGTGGCCGCCGAACGGCCACGGCCAGATCGAATCACCACCGCGACCACCGCCGCCGCCACCACCGCGACCACCCGAACCACCAGGGTTCCAGGTGTTGTCACCACCACCACGACTGTCGGAACCGGAACCCGGGCCCCAGTCTCCGGAGCCGCCCGAGCCGGAGCCCGGATACGGATACTGCGAACCCGGGCTCTGCCGCGACGGCGGCTGCCACGGATAGTCGGGCTCATCGGCTGGCTGACGCTGCCGAGGCGGCTGCCACGGGGAACGCCGAGGCTGCTCGATCACCGGCGGACTCAGGATCGGCGGGAGCATCACCACCGGTGGCTGGATATAGCCCGGCGGGTTGTAGATCGGGGCGGGAGCCGGCAGAACCGGGGCGGGCGCGGCGGGTACCGGCGCGGGCGGAGGCGCCTCGGGCGCGGGAGCTGCCGGAGGCGGAGCTTGTGGGACGGCCGCGGGCTGCTGATCGACGACGACCGTACGCGGCTGCGGTGCCTCCTGTACCACCGGGATCGGGGCCTTGATGGTCTCCGGCGGCGGTGCGGGCGGAGGCGCCTGCGGCGCGGGCTGCGCTTCGGGTGCCGGCGCGGGCGCGGGTGCCGCGGGCTTGACCGGAGCGGCCGGGATCACCGCGCCCTCAGCGGGCGCGGGCCGTTGATCTACGGTCGGCCGGATGCTGACCGCCAGCGAAATGACCAGCGCGACGACACCAATGACGAATATCGAGGTCAATGCGCTGCCGACCAGCAGGAACGGTTTGCGCCCCGCCTCGACCGGCGACTCGTCGCCGAACGCCGATTCGAAGCCGTCGAGCTCGGTACCGACGGCGGCCATCTCGGTGGGCAGCGCGGCCAGCCCGGCGTAGGCACTACCCGCAGTGGTGCCGTCGGGGTCTTGGGAATACGCCAGACCAACGGTGGACGCCTCGAACGCCGGCGCGCTCGCCGCCGCCAGCGCGGCGCCGCGGGCCAGTGCGAGTTCGGGTTCGTCCGGGGCGCTGACCGGCAGCGACACCAGGTTCTCCAGGTGGGCCTTGACCGAGCTGACGTCTACACCCGCACCGACCACGAACATGCCTTGCGGTGCCGAATCCTGGGCTGCGACGGCAGCCGCCATCTCGGTGAGCACCGCCATCGCGTCGCTGCTGTGCAGGCTGCGGCCCAGCACCTTGACCACGGAGCCGTCATCGGTCTTGACCACCGACAGCGTCGCCGCGTCGCGATCGATGAACAGCAGTGCCGTGGTGTCGTAGCCGACGGCGCGACCTACGGCCTGGGCCAGCGCCGCGGCGGCGTGGCCCTCTGACACCAGCATCACGTCGTCGATCCCGTGTGCGGTCAGCGCGTCACGCAATGCAGACGCATCCGAATGGTCGGTCCACGTGACACCGGTGGCCTTCAATTGATGTCCGCCCGCAGCGGCGCTCTCCTGGGTTCCGAGCACCGCCGCGATTACTTGGTCCGCCGCGCTCAAGGTTGCCGAGTCATCCCCGCCCGTGACGTCGAAGACGTCGTGATCGACGGTGATGCCGTCGGCTTTCTCCCCCTCGACCAGCACCATGCGGACCGTCGTAGGTGTCATCGACACACCTAGTACGATGTCCACCGAGCCCCTCCAAAGTGTTTGCTGCGTTGTGCCATTCGCCATTGTGCACACATCCCGCACGCGCCTGACCACTAGAACTTTCATCGACGCAAGCAGCTCGATCGTTACACCGGAACGCATTAGCTGATAGCGCTTGTTCTGGTCGGACCGCGACGACACGGTGCCCGCCGACGCCGGTTAGTTAGACCCTACTCGGTATTCCTGTAAACGGCGCCACAGATCAATGTCGCTTTCCCCGGACTTTCCCCGCGACCGTGCGTGTCTGCTGCTCAAAACGCCGTGTTCCAGCAGCAATATGCGCACGCTCGCGGCGCCTAGGACTTGATGAAGTTCAGATGCGATCGCGACGGAGTCGGCCCGCGCTGACCCTGATACTTCGACCCGACCTTGGCGCTGCCGTACGGATGCTCGGCCGGGCTCGTGAGCCTCAGTAGACACAACTGGCCGATCTTCATGCCGGGCCACAACGTGATCGGCAAGTTGGCGACGTTGGACAGCTCCAGGGTGATGTGGCCGGAGAAGCCCGGGTCGATGAAGCCGGCCGTCGAGTGTGTCAGCAGGCCCAGCCGGCCCAGGGAGCTCTTGCCCTCCAGCCGGCCTGCCAGGTCGGCGGGCAGCGTACACAGCTCCAAGGTGGAGCCGAGCACGAACTCCCCCGGGTGCAGCACGAACGGCTCACCAGCATCCGGTTCGACCAGGCTGGTCAGCTCGTCCTGCTGGATCGACGGGTCGATATGGGTGTAACGGGTGTTGTTGAACACCCGGAACAAGCTGTCCAGCCGCACGTCCACGCTGGACGGTTGCACCAGCGTGTCGTCGAACGGCTCGATGGCCAGGCGTTTCGCGGCGATCTCGGCTCGGATATCGCGATCGGAGAGCAGCACCCGACGAGCGTATAGGCTGCGGATGCTAACCTTCCTAGCCACACACCGCCGATGTAGTTCAATGGCAGAACATCAGCTTCCCAAGCTGAATACGCGGGTTCGATTCCCGTCATCGGCTCCACGTTGAGCAGGGCAAACGTCGTTCGAACTGTTCGATCAGACCACGCCAGTGTCACGCAATGTCACAACACGATTCAAAGTTGCGCCAGCAGCTTTCAGCGCATCGTCCTGCGAATGGGCATAGAGCTTCATTGTGAGGCTTGCGTCCTTGTGTCCGATCCAGGCGGCGATCACTGCGGCAGGGACCCCGTTCAGGTGCATCAGGGTTGCGCAGGTGTGCCTCGCAGCGTGGAGCTTGATGTGCCGAACGCCTGCTGCCCGCGCAGTGTCGCGCCAATAGCGAGATAGCACCCCAGGCGCATACGGCTGACCTACTTCATTGCAGACCACGTACTCCCACGGACCGCTCTCTGAGCCAAGTGCCAGCCGTTCTGCCGCTTGCCGAGCCTTCGCCGCCCGCAGCACACCAACCAGCCGTTCTGGCAGCGGCAAGGTGCGCCGGGACGCGGCGGACTTCGGATCGTTCTCGACAGTCTGACCGCCCGCCGAAACGCGATTGTTGGTGATCGAAAGGGTGCCGAACTCCAGATCTACGTCACGCTACCTCAGTCCGGCAACCTCACCACGACGCAGGCCAGAAAGGGCGAGTTCCCAAGCATGCCCGAGTCGGTCGCCAGCGATTGCTTCCAGCAACACCAACACCTCGGCCTCGGTGTACGTGTCGACCTGCTTATGTGGCGCAGCCACGCGATTGACCAACTCCGCGACGTTGCGAGGCACAATCCCCTGCCCCTTCGCGTCCGCCAGCACTTGTTCTACAGTCGCGATCACCTTATTAACCGAGTCAGCGGACCATGGCTTCCGCTGCCGCCCTTTAGCAGTCGTTGTCCCGCCTGCGACAAGGTCGGCAACCAAGGCGTCAACATGCGCTTTGGTCAGTCGCTGGACCGGCAGGTGCCCAAACCGCTCACGGAGCGGCGCTAAGTCGTACTCCAGCTTTGATTTTGAGCTTGCGCGGAGGTTGTGGCGACCGGCGAGAAACGCAACGCACATAGCGTCCACCGTCACGCTCGAACGGGATACAAACTGCCCCTTCGCCGTAGCGTCGGCGATTTCTGCAAACGCCATCCGCGCCTCACGCTCAGTCGCGTAACGCCGACGTGCCTGCTGCCTCCGTCCCGTCTGCTGGTTTATGCCTGTGTCAACGGTGACCTGATACCGCACAACAGATTTCCCCGTCTTGCGGTCCGCGACCATGATTTTCTTGATCCGCGGCGGAAGCTGCTGCCTACTCATCGCTGTCGTCCTCCCACTCGTTATCGGAGGGACGCATCCCCCACAGTTCCATCAGCGCGTCACGCCTCCGGCGTCGGAGCCCGGCGATCTGCTCAGCATTGCGTTGCAGCATTTGGCGGGCGTTCACAACCTCTTCGGGGTCGCCTTCTACTTCCTGCAAGTACCTGACCAGCGCTGTGCGAGTATCGAGAGCCTGCGCAAGCAGCGACGCGGCATCCACAAGGTTTACGCCGCTGTTTGGCGGCGCGGGCTCACCTAAGAGCGTCATACTCAACGATTCGTACTCCTGCGGGTATGAGATTTCGCCCGCCATCCAACGGACAGCGTCCTCGCCGCGGGCAAAGTAGCCAGGCAGAAGCTCCTCCGGGCCATCAGTCGCAAAGGCGGGAAAGAGGAGGAGAGCCGGAGGCACGTCCAGCGCCCTGGCCAGAACCAGCACCTCAGCTACGTCGATCTTGCCCGAACGCACTTCGGATTCGATCTTCGCTATAGCGCCCCGGCTGATGGGATAGCCCAAGTCAGCGGTACGCCTCGACAGCTCCGCAGCCGTAAGCCTGAGCGCCTTCCGGCGTTGCTTGACCGCGAAAGCGAACCAGTGGGCACGGTTCGTCTCGAACGTCTTGGCGTCGCGATTGATGCTCGGCATTGCGACATGATGGCACACATATAGCTTCATTGTCGAACAACATGCTACGCTCTAGGACGAAGCAGATTTGGCCGCTTGAAGCTCCCTTACGGAGCAGAGCATGACGAGTTCGAGGAAGTACATGACACAGGCCGTTCTTCTGAACAGCATCACCGACGCCGCGACCCGGACTGGTTTGAGCCGCTCGAAGCTTTATACGGAGATGGCGGCTGGCCGCCTCCGTTGGGTCAAAGTAGGCAGCCGTCGTCTCATTCCTGAATCGGCGCTGATCGACTACATCGACGCACTGGTCGCGGCGAGCGCGGCGTAGTCGCAATGCCGATCAACTCCTGGTCCGGCCACTACCAGTCCGTCTGGCTTGAACGGGCGAAGGACCGCACGCTGCCTGACTGGCTCCGTCTCGCCGGACTCGCCTTCGCGAAGCACAAGGCGAACGGACATGCGAACTTCGGTCTCGGCGAGATTGGGCGCTTGCTCGCAGACGTAAGCCCGAGCGGCGAGTGCAAACCGCTGTCAAAGTCTGAGGTGTCGAATGCTATCAAGCTCGCGAAGGACAAGGGATTCATCGACCGGGCTTCGTGTGCGCGGTGCCTCGTCGTTCCAGCCCACGCGGTAACAGGTGGCCTTGGCAACTGGCACGAGAAGTGCCGCGTCCACGACGGAGCTCGGTCACTTAGCGCCGCTTAGAGGGCTTAGCCACGCGCCTGATTTGGGCGTTCACGCTGGACATGGACTGGCTTCACACTGAGCGTGTACCCAAAATGCTTCTACCAGCCTCTTTCCTGTTGCGCTTCTAAAGTATCTATGACCCCGTACATGTCCCCACAAATTTCGGAAACTCGTCCGCCACTGCTACGACTGGCAAGCGGTCCAACAACCGTCCTGCCCAGTGATTCGAGCTACCCCTCCGGGCACAGCAGGCTCTACTCCCAACCTATCGCCCGGTAAACCGCCAGCGGGACTACGGAGAATCCCGAGGACGCCGGTAGGTCGATTAGGCCAACCTCTCCGGCGTGACCTAGGAATGTCTCGACCAGCTTCACCATCGCGGCACGGTTCATATTGCCGTCAGCATCGGCAATATCCGGATAGCCGGCTTCGTGGGCGCTGCCAAGCTGGCCTACGGTGCCGACAAGTGTCCATTCTTGTTCGCCTAATCCATAGCGAGAGAACAAAATCTCCGGCGTGGAGTCTAGAAATCTTCTGCCGTCTTCTAATCGGGCCGTAATAATTGGGCCATTTACTCCCTGTGGCCGTAAGTGCAGATGCACTCCGTCGCTAAATGTACCCCTGACAAATTGTATAATTCCAGCGACAAAATCCCGCGAAATGTCCAACATTGGTATCGGATCAGGAAAAACGCTAAGAGCATCCTCCGGCCCGCCGGTCTGGACAGTGCGCCCCTTGCCCGGTTGACCGCTTTTTCGCTGCTTACCAATGTTTAGCGTCTCGGGTTCAGCAGACCCTACCAAGTGTGAGACGCCGTATGCAGCAGTGGCGATGCCCACTAAAGAATGAGAAAGCTGTCCTGGATGAAACAATGTTCCCGGGGCAGTTATTCTTATCAATGAGCCAGGTCGGATTCTCTGCATTATCTCAGAGGTCGTCTGTTGACCTGCAACCTCTTCCGACAAATCGTGCAGAATCCCTAGAGCTTCTAGCTCCTCTTCCAGAATCTTAAATAGAGAGTCGCCCATGTTCTTCTGGACTGACTCCTCGTCAATTGTCCGTCGCCCGAGTGAACCAATCCAATTATTCTTGGCTACTGCGTCCTTTTCTTTACGCTCAAGCGTTGTTGCGGATTCCGGGACACCGTCATCCATCTGCGAGAGGATTCCTCGCACCTTGTCGCTATCGACATACAAGTACTCGCGAAGAAACATGTTTCGCGCAGACGGAGTCAGCCCGGGACCGTCACCCGGATCATCACCTGCCCGATCCACCTGGTCGGGTCGCGAGATTTGAGTCTCGGTCGCCTTCGTCGTCCGACCCATATGGCTCCCCCTCATTGAAGGAATGACATCCATGTTATTCGTGTCGTTCGAAGTCCGCTAATAGCCTGCGCTGTGGACCGTCTCGCGAACGCGGTCTCAGAACTAAAAGTTTTGAAACCGTGAAGGTCGGGGTGGTTGCCGCGCAGAAACTTTCAAGTGACTCTGTCTCAGACGTTGCCTCAAAATATGCGTTGCAAAACCTTGCACTTATGCGATTTTTGAGACACACTGAGAGCATGACCATCTCCATGGCTCCCACCCCTACTGGTGTGCAACTTGGGTACGCCCGCGTGAGCACCGCTCACCAGTCGCTGGACCAACAATTCGACGCGCTGACTGCGGCTGGCGTGGATGCCAAGCGCATCTACACCGACAAGCTTTCCGGCATGTCCACGCGGGAACATCGACCAGGGCTAAGCGATCTGCTCGACTATGCGCGGCCTGGCGATGCAATCGTGGTCGTCGGCATCGACCGGCTCGGGAGGAACGCCGCAGAAGTAATGACCACGATTAGGGAACTTGGCGAGCGCGGCATCGTGCTTCGTTCACTTCGTGAAGGCATCGACACCTCCAACGCGACCGGACGGATGGTGGCAGGTGTGCTGGCAAGTCTGGCTGAACTGGAATTGGAGTTGGGCCGCGAGCGGCGGAGCGCGGCGCGTGAGGCACGTCGCGCACGCGGACAGGCCATCGGACGCCCCAAGGCACTGGATAACGGCAAGGTCCGACTCGCGCAGCGGATGCACGCTACTGGTGAGTCCGCAGGCACTATCGCTGCGGCGCTAAACGTCAGTCGCGCAACCATTTACCGAGTGCTGGCGGAGAGCGACGAGGACTCCGACTAGCTCAGCGGCAGCGCAGGTTCTCCTAGCTGAGCTAGGCATCGACGTAGGGGGTGGGGGGTGACCCCTTAAGTCCCTCAACCTCCGCCTCGAACGGCAAGCGCCGCCTCTCTCTCCGGCGGCCCTGCGTAATACGACTTGTGCCTTCTCTTAAGGTTAATGAATGGCCAGCATTGATGATGAAATCCAACAGGCGCTCGACACTGCGGACGGCCTGATCCGGGCATATGTCGCTTGGGGCGAGAAAGTCAAGGTTGGCGAGACACACAATCTTGTATACTCAGAAGTAACAGAGTTCGTAAACTTCCGTGTCGAAACCGCCGATTCGTGCTTACACCTTATCAAGAGTAATAGTGTCGCTGACGCGCTCGGACTATGCAGAGCCTTACTTGAGAATTATATGCTTCTCATGCTGATGTGCAGAGGGCGCAAATACTTCCGCATCGTGAATCTAGAGTCCAAATCGCCCGAAGATTTTAAAGAACACTTGGAACAACAAGTAAGGGAGCTGGAAGAGCTCCGGAGTCGTGGCGAAGCAGACGCTCTCTACGTTGCGAAATATCCTCGTGCGAAGCGATGTCTTATGTACGTCTTCGAGGGTTTAACCAGCGAGGATGAGCCGGATTTTTTCATCCCTGCACATTACTTTCATTTCCAAGAGTTCATGCCCGAAGCCCTTCGTCTCAAGGACGAGGAATATTTCGAATACTACCCCGCCAGCGGCGATGAGCGACGGATGCAAAAGGATCGAAGGCGGGAGGCAGACAACCTGTACCGCTTCTATCTCTCATACGATGCCCTGCGTGTGTGTCTAGAACTTAACGAAATACTTGATGACGGCGGAACTGCCCTCCTAGAGGCGCACTATACCTTTCTCGGTAAATTCTTGCATCCTACACATAACGCCGCTCGCGAACTGCACGCAAATAGAAACTATCTAAGTGGTAGGGCGGCCATTGGCATGGGCAAGACTTATACTAAATCCGCAACATTGCTAGCCGCGTTATATGTAACATATCTGTTGGCTGGAATACTCGATGAACTCGTACGATTTTTTGAACAAGCACCTAAAAAGTATGTGGACGATGCTGGCACTTCGGAGCTAAGGACCTTAGTTGAATCGGTCCCCGGCAGGTTCCCTTACTTCTGGTTTCTATTCAACCGACCGCCCCTGTGGGATAAATACAATTTCGCAATACACCATGTCGAGGATCAGGAGCTAGCAGCATACGGCGGGTACGAGCAGGTTCCCGATTCAGTCGTTCCCTTCGACTCGGACATCTCCAAACACCTTGAGAGCGCTTTGACAGCGTGGGGCAATAACAGAGTTGGCGCGTACAACTCACCACTGGCCGATGTAAATGCTGCACCCAAGTTCATTCTCGGATTCCCAGTCAGACGGGAGTAACACTCAATTCTCGAACGCGGCCAAAACCAAGCCGTTGGCGGATTGTTCGCGATCCCGGCAGCTCAAGCACCTTCGCTGTCACGACGATGTCACAAGTCCGACCGTGAACGCCGGATAGACGTGGACACGGATGGATGGTTCGCGCAGGTCGATGCCGGTCTACGACCATCCACGGACGCCCTTGGACGCCCCGAATCGACTTCCCAAGCTGAATACGCGGGTTCGATTCCCGTCATCGGCTCGATACATCGGCTGATCAGCGGTTCATGCGAGACTCCTAACCACCCGCCAAGGGCGATCTTGACCGGCGTTTAACCGTGAGCGCGCGAAACGTTCGTGCCGAAACGGTTTGCTGGCTTGATCTGTCTTGTCGGACCGTGCCGGTAGCGTTTACGCCACCGAAAGGGGAGGTCAGTCGGGTGGCTAAGTACATGGCATGGATCGGCGCAACCGTGATCGCGCTGGCGGGATCGTCATAGGTGCATTGCCCATCGATACCGGGCCGCGCTGGGTATGGCTCACCATCGGCATCGCTTTCGGCCTGGTCGCGGCTTTGACGTTGCTCACTGTGTGGCAATCAAACGACCGGCCTGACACACCGGCCACCACGAACAATGTCGAGCAGAAACCGACGATGACCGCAGGCGATAACGCCACTCAGATCATCAACGAAGGTGGCGGCACATTCAACATCGATAAGCGGAAGGATTCCTGATCCGTGCCCGACATGACCGCTGGTAATGACGCTACTCAAATTCACACCGACTATGGAACGATCAATGTCGGCACCGTTCTGACAATTACCGAAATACGAGAAATCGCATTAGACGTGGCCAAATCCGTTTTCCTGGACTCGCTTCCAATCGCCAAAGACTTAATTATGGGACGAACCGAACAAATCACCGACGAAGTGATACGTAAGATCGCCGAAAAAGACGAGATGCTTTACGAGCGTTTTAAAGACCCTCGGTTCCTAGGGCCGCTAGCCTCTAGTCAACGTAATTTCGCCGAAACGGGAGACCCCGAATTAGGCAGTATACTCTCAGGTTTACTCGCAGATCTAGCGGGCGAACCTATACGAACTCGTCGCGAAATCGTCCTACGCGAGTCAATAGAATGTGCTCCGAAATTGACAACGCATCACTTAAATGCACTCAGCGTGATCATTCGCATAACGCGCTTCGTCCACCACTTGACCATCGGCCCGAATGAACTCATTTCCGTACTGCACGACAAACTTTGTCCGTACTACTCTGCAATACCTACAGATGCGTTCGACTACGGATACATGGGCGCGACTCAAGCAGGAACATTCGTCCCTGGTTTAGGAAGTACGGTTTACGCAAGAATCTACAACGCGCACAGGAACGCGATGTACGACCCGGTTGACGCTAACGAACTACCGCAAATCGTCTCTGGAACCTTAGCGGAAATGAACGCGGACTTGAACGAAATAGTCCAGATAATTGAGATTCCACACGTGCTTTCCGGCTCGCAAAAATTCAAGCTTAAGACCAGTGCAGTCAAGAGAATCCTGTCAGTTGACCGGCAGGTTATCAAGAGCCTCAGTGGCGCAGAAGCCAAGTTCCGCGATTTTCTGCTAAATCACTCCATCGATGAAAAGCAATTCACAGCAATGATTCGCGATACTAGTCCAGAACTGGCAAAGTTCCTCGATCTGATTCAGTCAACAAATGCACTCTCGTTTCAGCTTTCGCCGGTGGGAATGATGCTAGCGAGGCACGAAACGGAGAACCGATCGCCTGAAACAGCCGCTCAGATTGACGCGCTATTTAACGAGGTTAACCCCGCCGACGCAACGGAGTGATGTTCGGCGCAGCGGTTGGGCGGCTCATCGCTTCGAGCGCGGTCATCGTTTCGGCGTGATCGTCATCGAACAGATGCGTGTAAATCGCCAGAGTCGTCGTCACCTTGGCGTGACCCATGAATCGCGAAAGCTGCAACGGCGGGATACCAGCCGCAACGCACAAACTCGCGTAGGTGTGCCGCAACGCGTGGAACTTGAGCGCTGGCGGCAGCACCAACGACGGTCTGGGATATCACGACGATTTGCACGACTTGGGAGACTCCGCCGATTCCGGCGATTCGGGCGAAACCCCGCCAAGGCGGTTGGCGCGTGCAACTGCGGGACGGAACACGGCTTTGTAGAACGTCTGGTGACGGTCAACGCGGGTCAAACGGTCGCTGCCGACGCGCGTCGTTCGCGGGTCGGTTCGTCAGAACGTGCGCGTTGGTCGCGTGGGTCCTCGCGGCCAGTACGCCGGTTTTCGCGCTGGTGTGGAACTCAAACCCCGCAAGGGCAAGAGTCGGTACTACGTCGGCGTCGCAGCGGGCCGAAGATCGCATATTGAGCGACACCTACGGGCCAGCCGAACCGCCGTATCCGCTGCAACCCGGTCCGATGCGTTACGGGCAGACCGTGCGCCCGTGGCGCAATCCCCGAAACGGCCAAAACCGCCCCGTCACGCCGATCCGGCCCGGCCTAGCCCGCGAATGTGCATCGACAGCGACCTTGCTTGGTTCCCTGCGGTCGCACGGCGGCAAATGTGGCACTCCGCGGCTGATTTCTATCGTTTCGGCTACAGTCGTGCAGTCCGCCAATCTACATGCCCTACACTGCGCGCATGGCTGACGACGACCACGAGAGCGAGTGGTCAGGATCATTATTCGCCCGAGTACGGATGGTCGGAGATGACTTCGAGAACGGTCGAATTCCCGTTCGTTCGTTGGACGAAATTGTCCGTTACCGCGCACTGGTTTTGCGAGCAGCAGCCGAGCAGTGGCGAGAGGCCAACGAAGGTCGAGACCTTCCTGAAGATTTCGAAGAGAACTTCGACCTAGTTCTTACGGATGTCGAGCCTGGGAGCGCCGTATCTGTTCTCGAACGGCCCAGCGTCGGCATCTACGACAACTTCTATGATCAAGGGCGCGATCTAGTCGAGCAAGATCTGGAATTGGCAGCAAGCCCGTCGGCCGACGCTGAAATTATCTCGCTGCTTGAGTACAAAGAGTTTCGCGACTTCGGCTCATCGTTACAAGACGACGAACGCATCGAGATCAGGTCGCCGGAAACTGAGGGACAGCGCGCGCGCGTAGTCGAGTTGACACCATCGACATCACGCCACATCCGTGAGCGCTTAGTTCCGGCCTATAAGAAACTCACCAAACCTGAACGGCACACCGAAATCGGGTGGATCGTTGGCCGTCTCACAGCAATCAATGCCGATAACAAAAATTACACTATCGTGTCAGATACTTACGGCACGGTGAACGGGCGTTACAAGGACGAAGAAATTCTCGCTGACCTGAAGGCGGTCCTAGGTTCGAGCGAGGGCGCACCCGTTGTACGAATGTATGGTCGATTACGTTTTGCAAATACACGCCTAGAGCGGATTCTGGACATTACCAAACTTCAATTGCTTGAAATCGATGGCCAACCTTGGTCGAGGCGCTTCATCGAGTTAGCCAACCTCGAAGCCGGTTGGCACGATGACTACCTGGATAGTGAAGTAGTAGCCTTCTCGGCCTTAGATGGCGCAAGGAACGTGTTACTTCATGTGCTTGAAAAGGGAATAGCGCAACCTGGCATATTTCCGACTGTAGAGGGTGGCGTCAGCCTGGAATGGGCTACCAGCCGGCGAGTTACCACCATCGAGATTTCGCCTGATGCAGATTTCGAACTATTCCAGATGACACGAGGTGAAACCGAGCCTGTTGCCTCTGTTACAACTGTTATCACCGACGTTTTTGCATTTGTCGATGGAGCTGATCTGTGACTAAGGCTGAATTCGTTGATCTTCTTCCGGGAGAAAGCGTCATCCCCGATGATTCGCAGCCTTCCGAGCTTCTTTACCGGCAGATTTGCAAACATATCTGGGACGTCCAGTACGGACGGCCGGACCTTCATTCTTTCGGCCCACAGCGAGCCGATGAGCGGAAGCCATCGTTCGCGCGCGCATCTCTCGTATCCGCGCAAGCGAGCCGCGACTGGCACAACGAAAACGCAAACTCCAAGTCAAAAGGCGTGTGGGGGTGCTCCGTGGCTGAAGTGAGCGAAGCGGGAACTCGCGCAATTGACGACAGTGAGACACCGTTGACCGACGGAGACCTTCGGTCACCCGGCCATACGTTCGTTGACTATCGACACGCCAGCAAGACTGAACTGAAGACGATCAAGGCGGCACTTCTTATGTTCGCGCTGGATCGCAATGAGATCCAGACGGTAGACAATTCGGATCCCTCGCCTTCCGAGAGCGCGGATACACCTTCGGACGCATCTGACGAATCGTCCTAACCCGACCAATTGTCTTCCTGGGACGACCCGCGGTCGGCAGATGCAACCGAGCTTTGCTGTGCGTGACCGTCACCTGGCCGTGAGCAGCGGGGATGCAGCGGGTCTCTGATAGGTAGCAACGCTTCGCGGCCGGGCATGTAAAATTGCGCTTGGCCTGCGGCTTGCCAGGAACCGTAGCTAGCTATTGCAGCTTATCCGAACTGTATTGATCTGGCCATAGCAAATTCCCAAGCTGAATACGCGGGTTCGATTCCCGTCATCGGCTCCACGTTGAGCAGGGCAAACGGGCTGTAACGGCGGTTCCGCTGACCGCTCGATACCCCGGCCTGCGGAAGCTTGTCACCCAGTGGTGGGAAAATGCTGAGCATGGTCGCGGTCACCAACGAAGCAGCAGCGGACAACGAGAAGTACATAGCCGAGCTGGAGGAGACCGCCCGAAAGCTGCGCGAGGTTGTCGCGGAGGGCGACTCAGCCGAAGTACGGGGGCCAATTGAGGCCCTCGACGCAGTTATCGAAAGCGTCCACAAGTCTTGGTCTGGATCGAACCTCGGCTATCACGCACGTACGTACTACGCCGGGTACCAGCCACCACCGTCGAGTGACCTATTCGATAAAGAGTGGGGACTCATGATGACCGGCGGCCAAGGCCGTGGGTGGGTCGTGTATGACGACGACGATGATGTCAGAGAATACATCTTTGACCACGCTGGTGTAGCTGACCTCAAGGCTCTGAGCGAGAAGTCCGATCAGGCTCGCCAACTTCTGCTCGATGGCAAGGAAACCGTGTCGTCGGTTCTCACCAACTGTCAATCGACGCAACCGGATGCATACCTGTCCGGCCTCAACGGGAAGGTTAGCGACCTCAGCGCGCCGGGAGCGATGGCGTTCGCGCGTCAGTTCTTGCCTAGCGGGCAAATTATGTCTCGCGACGCAACCGCGATCAATGCGGGTCTGAAAGTGTCTCCGCACCACCAAATCTATGGTGACCGGCAAGCAATAGAAGCTCCCTATATATGTTTGCGATCCCTAGCAGATCATGCCGATAATGCCGCAAAACACCTGCGGCGCAGGCCTGCCAGCCCACCGATGGCTGCCACGGCGCAACTGGGCAGTCGCGTGTTCATTGGACACGGCGGCTCCCACCAGTGGCGCGAGCTCAAGGACTACGTTCAAGACCAACTTGGAGTGCCCGTTGACGAATTCAATCGGGTGCCAACCGCGGGATACTCAACCATCGCGCGGCTCAGCGAGATGCTCGACAGCGCCGCCATGGCGTTCCTGGTGATGACGGCCGAGGATGAGACCCCCCGAGGGCGGCTTCCGCGCGCGGCAAAATGTCATTCACGAAGTGGGCTTGTTTCAAGGCAGGCTCGGCTTCGACAAAGCCATCGTGATGGTCGAAGAAGGCTGCGACGACTTCTCAAATATCCACGGCCTCACTCAGATTCGGTATCCGAAAGGCAATATCTCTGCCAAGTTCCATGAGATTCGTGGTGTGCTCGAACGGGAGAACTTGGTCTAACCGTGTAGCGGTATCACGTTGTCGCCGTGGTACTTCGGAGTAGCGGCTAACGCGCCGAGCGCCGCCATTTCGTCGTCGTGGTCGGCCTTCGCGTACAGGTGCGTGCAGACGAGTTCGGTGGTCGTCGGGTTCGCATGCCCCATCCACTCGGCCACCTGCCGCACCGAGATACTGGGGACCGCCGCGCAGAGACTCGCGTACGTGTGCCGGAGCGCGTGGAACCGCAACCCCGCCGGGAGCACTACGTTGCCTGCCGTCCGATTGGCTCGGAGCGAGCGGTCCCCGAATGCGGCGCCACCATCGGTCACCGAAAGCACCTGGAAGTCGACACCCGCGTCGCGCAGCAGGGCTGCGGTCGCACCCAAGCCCAGGGTCTCGTCGTCGGG